>NZ_JBXAJX010000003.1:31592-656020 GCF_058797695.1 Variovorax sp. GW823-FHT02B07 | reverse complement strand
ACGCGGCAGCTGCCGGTGCGGCTGCCGCGTTTCTTTTGGACTTGTGCCGTTGTCGACGACTTTGTGCGCGATTTCGGTACTGACCTACGCCTTCGTATCCGGCTTTCAGATTCGTCCGATGGCCCGGCCCGACGGCGCTTTCTAGAGTAGGCCACCTCAAAGAAAACACCGGATCGCATGGCGTCCCTTCGCATGCCGATCCGGTCTTCTTTTCCCCATTTCAGAGCATAGGACTCCCATGACATTCGAAAAGACGAACGTCACCTACGACCCGGACATCTCCCTCGTCATGAGCGCAGGCGCATCGACCTTCGCGCCTCCTCCCCCTTCGGTGGGCGGCGCCGGCGACGACGCGGGCGACATCCTGGGCAGCATCGCCCCCGGCGGCGTCACCGACGACCGCCAGCCCACTTTCCACGGCCAGGGCACGCCGGGCGACACCATCGTCATCCGCGACAACGGTAACGAGATCGGCACCACTGAGGTGGCCGACGACGGCACATGGACCTTCACGCCATCGACCGACCTGGTCGAAGGCCAGCACGCCATCACCATCGTCGCGCGCGACAGCAGTGGCAACGAGAGCACGCCTTCGCCCGCGTTCAATTTCGAGATCGACGTGACCCCGCCCGACGCCAGCCGGCTGGCCATCACGGGCGTCGCCGACAACGTGGGCGGCGTCACCGGCAACGTGGCCTCCGGCGCCACCACCGACGACACGCATCCGCTGCTCAGCGGCTACAGCACCGGCGTGCCGGGCCACACGGTCACCGTGATGGTCAGGGATGCCGCCGGCACCCGCGAACTGGGGCCGGCCACCATCGGAGAAAACGGCCAATGGACTTTCCAGGTCGACACCCCGCTGGCCGCCGGCCCGAACACCTTCACGCTCGTGGAGCGCGATGCTGCCGGCAACGAGACCATGCCGACCGGGCGCTACACCGTCAACGTCGTCACCGACAAGCCGAGCGCACCCGTGATCGAGAGCGTGTTCGACGATGTGGGCACGCCGCACATGCTGCAACCCGGCGAAGCCACCGACGACGCGAGGCCGACCCTGGCGGGCACGGCGCAGGCGAACCACACGGTCAAGTTCTATGACGGCAGCACGCTGCTGGGCCAGGTCGTCGCCGACGCCTCGGGCCAGTGGAGCTTCACGCCCCTGGCCAATCTGGCCGAGGGTGCGCACGGCATCACCGCCACGTCCACCAGTCCGCTGGGCCAGACCAGCGAGGCCAGCGGCAGCTGGAACTTCGTGGTGGACACGACGCCGCCGGCCAAGCCGACGATCGTGTCAGTGGTCGATGACGTGGGCAGCATCCAGGGCGCACTCGTCCATGGTGGAACGACCGACGACTTCAAGCCCTGGTTCAAGGGCGCGGCCGAAGCCAACAGCACCGTGATCATTCGCGACGGTGCCACGGAAATCGGCCGGGTGCAGGCCAACGCCGCGGGCGAGTGGACCTTTGTTCCGCTCACGAACCTGAGCAACGGTCCGCACAGCATCACCGCGACCGCGTTGGACAAGGCGGGCAACAACAGCGTGGCGTCGGATGCCTTCGGCTTCACCGTGGACACGCTGGCACCGGCCAAGCCGACCATCGTGTCGGTGGTCGACGACGTGGGCAGCATCCAGGGCAACCTGGCGCTGAACAGCGTCACTGACGACACCAGGCCAGCACTCTCGGGCAAGGCCGAAGCCAACAGCACCGTGGTCATCTACGACAACGGCGTTGAACTCACCCAGGTGACGGCCAACGCCTCCGGCGACTGGACTTACACGCCCACCACGGCACTGGGCCAGGGCACGCACAGCATCACTGTGACGGCCGTGGACAAGGCCGGCAACACCAGCGTGGCGTCGGATGCGTTCGGCTTCACCGTAGACACGGTGGCGCCCACGCAGACGGCCACGGTCTCGGTCATGGGCAAGGACAGCGGCGCCAGCGGCGCCGACTACCTGACCAACGACGGCGGCGCCGGTCGCCTGTTGCAGGGCACCCTGTCGGCGGCGCTGGGCAAGGGCGAGACCCTGCAGGTGTCGACCGACGACGGGGCCACCTGGAAGGCCGCGTTCGTTTCCGGTAGCAAGTGGAGTGCACAGGACGACAGCAGCCACGCGGGCAACTGGACGGTCCAGACACGCGTGGTGGACGAAGCCGGCAACGTGGGCACACTGAAATCGCAGGGCGTGGCGATGGACACCACGGCGCCTGCGGCGCCGACGGCGATCTCGGTGAGCGGTTCTCTCGTGACGGTCTCGTTCAGCAAGACAAATGTCGTGGCCGGAGATCGCATCAGCCTGATCAATGGAGACCAGCGTCTCGACTACGTCTTGACGGCTGCCGACGTTGCGGCAGGCAAGGCGGACATCACGCTGACGGCGCCGATCCATGAGAAGTTCATGGCGGGCATCGCGGACCAGTCGGGGAATATCTCCAGCTACCTGCGGCCCGTTCAGTTCGGTGTTTCCGAAGCCTTCAAATCCGCCAACAAGGTGGACCTTGCCAAGGGCCAGAGTGTCGACATCGGCACCATGATCGTGAAGAACGTCAGCGGGCGCCCCTCGACCAGTGGGTCCGTGGAGAGCGGTATTTCCGAAACCGGAAGTCCCACGCTCAATTCGGCGTCGCTGGTCGTATGGAATGGCGTCCTCGACGTCGACCTGAAGGGGGTCAAGGCAAGCTGGCTGACCGCCACCCTGTTCGATGTGCAGCATGCGTATACAGGGCAGGTATTGCGCTTCTACGACGAGAAGAACCAGCTCGTGCATACCGAAGATCTGCGCCCGTACGCCGCAGGGAAAAGCGGCTCCAACCTGATCAATGGCGTCATCTCCATCAAGATGCCGGCGGGGAAGACGTTCTCCCGATTCGAGCTCGACGGCGGGGAAGACTACATCGGGCTGGACGACATCTCGATCGGCGGCCTTACAGGCGCTCAGCAGTTCATCGCGGCCGCTGCAATCCAGGAGATCGATGCAGCATCAAACTCCGCCTACGACGGCGGGAATCTGGCCAACACTTTCAATCTGGGCAAGGTCTCCTATTTCGACGGCGCCAACGCGAAGGTCCATGGCGGTGGCGGTACCGACACGCTCAAGCTGACCGGCGCCAACCAGACGCTCGACCTGACCACCCTCGCGGACAAGGTCAGCTCGGTCGAAATCATCGACCTCACCGGCACGGGCAACAACACGCTCAAGCTGTCGCTGGCCGACGTGATGGAAAACGGCACCATGAACCAGTTCGTGACCAACGGCCGCGTGCAGATGATGGTCAAGGGCAATGCCGGCGACAAGGTCTCGCTGATGGACGTGCTGCCCAACGGCACCGACCCGGGCGACTGGGTCCAAGGAACCAACGTCACCCTCGGTGGCGTGGTCTACGAGGTGTACCAGCACTCCGGCTTCAAGGCCGACCTGCTGGTGCAGCAGGGCGTGACGGTCACGCTGCAGATCAGCATCGACCAGGTGATGGACGATGCGGGTGCGGTCACCGGCCCCATTGCAAACGGCGGCTTCACCGACGACACCACCCCGACGCTGACGGGCAAAGCCGTCGCGGGCGGCACCGTGAAGATCTATGACGGCAACACCTTGCTGGGCCAGGCCGTGGTCAATGCGAGTGGCAACTGGAGCTACACGCCGGACACGCCGCTGGGCGAAGGCCTGCACAGCCTGCGTGCCAGCGTGACGCCGGCGGGCGGCAGCGAAAGCGCCAGGACCGCTGCGTTCGATCTGACGGTCGACCGTACCGCACCGACCAAGCCGACCATCGTGTCGGTGATGGACGACGTGGGCAGCGTGGTGGGCAAGGTGGCGCTCAACGGCACCACCGACGACTCGCGCCCCGACTTCACGGGCAAGGCCGAGGCCAACAGCACCGTGGTCATCTACGACAAGGGCGTGAAGCTCACGCAGGTGCAAGCCGATGCGTCGGGCAACTGGAGCTGGACACCGGCAACGGCCTTGGGCAATGGCGTGCACACCATCACGGTGACGGCGGTGGACAAGGCGGGCAACGCCAGCGTGGCGTCGGATGCCTTCGGCTTCACGGTGGCCACCACGCCGCCGGGCAAGCCGACCATCGTGTCGGTGATCGACGACGTGGAGGCCATCACAGGCGCCATTGCCAGCGGCACCACCACCAACGACGCCAAGCCGACCTTCAGCGGCAAGGCCGATGCGAACGGCACCGTGATCATCTACGACAAGGGCGTGGAGATCGACCGCGTGCAGGCCAACGCCTCGGGCAACTGGACCTACACGCCGGCCAAGGCGCTGGGCGAGGGCGCGCACAGCATCACGGTGGCGGGGGCGGACCCGGCGGGCAACACGAGTGCGCCCTCGGGTGCGTTCGAGTTCACGGTGGATACGGCACCGCCGGTTCTTGCCCAGGGCGGCATCTATCTGTCGTACGCCCACTTGTGGTACTGGTGGGCCCTCGACATTCCAGTCGCTGAGAATCCCGGGGTCAAGGACGCGGCTCGGGTCGTCATTCGCTACGTCGAAAACAACATCGAGAAGGACTACTACCTCCAGGTCACCGAGGGCCACAGGGATGGAACGATCACCAGCGTGTGGCGGGACCTCCCCATCCCGGCGGGAATCCCGATCAAGGTGGCGTTCGAAGATGCGGCGGGCAACCTGACGGCTTTTGTCTCCGTCCCCGTCAACAAGACCAGTCACTTCTGGGCCTACCCCGCCGGCACCTTCGGTGTCTTCGAACCTGTGGAGATGACGGACGACAACATCATCGACAGCCCGGCCCAGGTCTACACCGAAAGCGACGAGACGTTCATCGCCAAACTTGGCTTCGCCGACCGCCTCGCAGGCGGCGCGGGCAACGACACCTTCACGAAGGTGGGCACGGGCGACATGGTGCATGGCGGCGCGGGCGACGACGTCATCCGCGTCAACAGCGGCGACTTCGCACGCATCGACGGCGGCCTGGGTGTCGACACCCTGGTGATGGACGGCAAGGCGATGCACATCGACCTGTCGGCCCTCGGCCCGAAGGTGCAGGGCGTCGAGAAGTTCGACCTGGGCGCGGGCGGCAACACGCTGGCGCTGAGCACGCACGACGTGCTGGCCGGTGGCGCGCGCGACATGGTCATGGCCGACGGCAAGGTGCAGATGCTGGTCAACGGCGCCAATGGCGAGGTCGACCTGCTCGGCGGCACCCACGGCGACGACGGCTGGACCCAGGGCAGCAATGCCACGGTGGGCGGCGTGACGTACCACGTCTACACCAACCTGGCCGGCACGGCCGAGCTGCTGGTCGAGGACAAGGTCCACGTGACCATCCTCTAAGCCGACGGGGCCTGTCGCCCGGCCGCGGCGTCGGGCCCCACTTTTTTCTCATTCATTTTTCATGCGTGCCCCGTGCGGGGCACCCGGAGCCATTCATGTCCTCGTTGCTTCCTTCGACTTTTCTTTTCTCCTACCGCGGCGTCCGCGCCGCCGCACTCCTGGCACTGGGCGTGCTGGCGGCGACCGCGGCGCAGGCCCAGCAACCGCAGAAGCAGGGCGCTGCTGCGGCCCGTCAGGGGCCGGTCTACCGTGCCGTGCCCGCCGCAGCGGCCGACCAGGCCCAGGTGATCTTCTTTCGCCCCGTCAGCACCTCGGCCGCCGGCCAGCGCCCCGGTGCGGCGCACGTGTACGTGAACGGCGAGTTCCACGCCGCGCTGCTGCCCAACAGCTTCACGCGCCTGTGCGTGACCCCGGGCAACCACTCGGTCGAGGCCTACCTCGGCGACGCGCCCACCTACGAAGGCAAGTCGCAGCCCCGCACGCGCGCCGAGCTCGAGGGCGGCAAGACGGTGTTCGTGGCCGTGTCGGAACAGGACGGCTCGGGCTCCCCGGTGCCCTACCGCCGCGCCGACGCCGAACGCATGCTGGCGGGCGCACACGAGCAGCGCCACGTGATCAGCCGCGCGAGCGCGGTCGAGCGCTGCCGGGAGTCGGTGGCCGCGGTGCAGCCGGTGGAAAAGGCCCGCTACACGCTCAACACCGACACGCTGTTCGCGTTCGGCCGCTCCGACCTCGCCGCGATGACGCAGAAGGGCCGCACGGCACTGGCCGACGTGGCTGCGCAGATCCGCGCGAATTCGCTGGAAGGCGTGACGCGCATCGCCGTGCGCGGCCATGCCGATCCGATCGGCTCGGCGCCCGAGAACCTGCGCCTGTCGGAGCAGCGCGCACAGACGGTGCGCCGCGTGCTGGCCGACGAAGGCCTGCCGGCGGACCGCATCGCGGCCGAAGGCATGGGCAGCGTCGAGACGGTGGTGTCGTGCGTGGCCAACCGCTCGCGCGACGCCCGCATTGCGTGCAACGCCCCCAACCGCCGTGTCGAGGTGGTGGTGCAGGGCGTGAAGTAAGTCGCACCGCGCGGCGGGCATTCCGGCGCTGCGTGCGCCGCGGGGCGTTGCCCCTTGCCCGCAGCGGCAGGGACAACGCCCCTTTTGGCGTGCATGCGGCCCGCAGTTTCGGACGAGTCCGATGGATTGTTCACGGGCCCATTTGTAAAGTCCTTGGCATGGGAACGGCGCCTGCCGCGCGGTTCCCACGTCGAGATCCCCCGCTGCCGAGGCGCATGCGGGGCCCCTGCGAATTCCTTGTCAGTGCAATGCCATGAAAGTCCGATGCCATGGGGCAGGGACGGGTGTTGCCCCGATGTTTCACACCACCGGCATCCACGGCCCCGCCGCGCTGCCACAGGCCTGCCAACGGGCGAAGAGAAAAGAGAACCACATGGCTGCAGTGATCGCGCATGACGCCGTACCCGGCGTACCGGGAGCCCCCGGCAACGAGGCGTCGCCGATGGCGATGGTGGCGGAAGAGCGCGACACGCTGCTGCGCGCCGTGCACTGGCTGTGCGCGCACCACGGTCGCACGTTGAGCGAGGCCGCGCTGCAGGCGGGCCTGCCGCGCGAGATGCGCCTGTCGCCCACGCTGGCGGTGCGCATCCTGGAGCAGGCGGGCATCGGCGCAGGCTGGGTCAAGCGCGAGGTGGGCGATTTGCTCTCGTACCTGTTCCCCGTGGTGGCGCTGCGCAAGGAAGGCGGCGCGTGTGTCATCACTGGCCGCAACGGCCAGGGCGACAAGGCCACCTACGACGTGATCCTGCCGGAAGCCGGCACGGGCACCGTGACGCTCAACGTGCAGGAGATGGCTGCGCTGTACGGCGGCCACGCGCTGCTGGCCAAGCCGCACGCGCAGTTGGACGACCGCGCCGGCCCCGAGGCCGAGGAGTCGGAAGGGCACTGGCTGTTTTCCACGCTGTGGCGCTACCGGCGCTACTACGCGAGCGCGGCGCTGGCGGCGCTGCTGATCAACATCCTCACGCTGGCGAGCACCTTCTTCACGATGAACGTGTACGACCGCGTGGTGCCCAACCAGGCGTATGTCACGCTGTGGTCGCTGGCCATCGGCGTGGTGTTTGCGATGGTGTTCGAGTTCAGCGCGCGCCACGTGCGCTCGCACCTGGTGGACATGGCGGGCAAGAAGGCCGACCTGATCCTGGGCTCGATGCTGTTTCGCAAGCTGCTGTCCACGCGCATGGAGCACAAGCCGCAGTCGTCGGGCTCGTCGGCCAACCAGCTGCGCGAGTTCGAATCGGTGCGCGACTTCGTGACCTCGGCCACCATCTCGACGCTGTCGGACCTGCCGTTCTGCCTGCTGTTCGTGGGCATCATCTTCATGATCGGCGGGCCGCTGGCGCTGGTGCCGCTGCTGTCCATTCCGCTCATCATCCTGATCAGCGTGGCCATCCAGTGGCCGCTGGCCAAGGTGATGCAGGAGAACCTGCGCGAGGGTTCGCTCAAGCAGGGTTTGCTCATCGAATCGATCGAAGGCATCGAGTCGCTCAAGGCCGCGCGCGGCGAGGGCGTGATGCAGCAGAAGTGGGAAAACTTCAGCGCGCTCGCTGCCACCAGCTCCATGAAGTCGCGCAAGCTCTCGAGCATGGCGGTGAACCTCGTCACGCTGATCCAGCAGGTGCAGACCGTGGTGCTGGTGGTGTGGGGCGTGTACCTCATCCATGCGGGCGAGTTCACGATGGGCGCGCTGTTCGGCACGGTCATCCTGGCCGGGCGCTCGACCTCGCCGCTGGCGGCGGTGGTGGGCCTGGCGGTGCGCTACCAGCAGGCCAAGACGGCGCTGACCTCGCTCAACCAGGTGATGGCCAAGCCGGCCGACCGCGTGGCCGAGCGACGCTACCTGGCCAAGCCGGTGTTCAACGGCCACGTCACGCTCAAGAAGATCAACTTTGCCTACCCCGCGCCGCCCATGCAACCGGCACCGCCGGTGCTGCAGGACGTGAGCCTGACGATCAAGGCGGGCGAACGCATCGCCATCCTGGGCAACATCGGCTGCGGCAAGTCGACGCTGCTGCGCGTGATGGCCGCGATGTACCAGCCCGGTGCCGGCCAGGTGCTGCTCGACGGCGTCGACGTGGGCCAGATCGACCCGGCCGACGTGCGCGCCGCCGTGGGCCTGCTGAGCCAGGACGCGCGCCTGTTCCACGGCACGCTGCGCGACAACGTGACCATCGGCCACCCCTCGGCCACCACGGAAGAGTTTTTGCACGTGGCGCGCATCACCGGCATCGACACGATTGCGGCGCGCCATCCGCGCGGCTACGACATGCCCATCGGCGAGGGCGGCCACGGCCTCTCGGGCGGGCAGCGCCAGCTGGTGGCGCTGGCGCGCTGCCTGCTGCTGCGCCCGCGCATCCTGCTGATGGACGAGCCCACCAGCTCGATGGACCTGCAGACCGAGCACGAATTCCTGCGCCGCATGGCGCACGTCACGCAGGGCCAGACCCTGGTCGTGGCCACGCACCGGCTGTCGGTGCTCGACCTGGTCGATCGCATCGTCGTGATGGACGGCGACGGCAAGGTGTTTCTCGACGGACCGAAAGACGCCGTGCTGGCGCGCCTGCGCGGCGCGGCCGGCAATGAACCGAACGAACAACCGGTGCCCGCGTGAGCGCGCACCCGATGCAAGGAAACGATGCCATGAACACGAACGAAACCACCGCAGGGCCCATGCCCGGCGCGGCCTTGCCGGCGAAGGTGCCGGCCCCCGTGGCGAAGCTGCCCGCGAAGCGCCCGGGCCCGAGCGGCCAGGCACGCCACGAAGACTCTCCTTTCGTGAAAGACCTGCGCGAAGCGATGCTGGTGCAGAAGACGCCGGGCAGCCTGGCGGTGCTGTACCTCATCGCGACGATCCTCGTGGTCGGCGGCGTGTGGGCGCACTTTGCCAAGGTGGAAGAGATCACGCAGGGCGAAGGCCGCGTGATTCCGGCCAGCCGCGAGCAGATCATCCAGAGCCTGGAAGGCGGCATCCTGGAAGAGATGAACGTGCACGAAGGCGACGTGGTCGAGCGCGGGCAGATCCTGCTCGAGATCGACCCGACGCGCGCGGGCGCGTCGTACCGCGAAGGGCTGTCGAAGGTGCAGGCGCTGAAGGGCTCCATTGCCCGCCTGCGCGCCGAGGCTTATGCGCAGCCGCTCGCGTTTCCGCCGGACGTGCAGGGCGTGGACTCGATCGTGCGCGACGAGACGCAGGCCTACAACGCACGCCGCCAGACGCTCAACGAGAGCGTGGGCGCGCTGCAGCGCAGCCTGCAGCTGGCCGAGCGCGAGATTTCGCTGTCGGAGCCGCTGTCGGCGCGCGGCCTGATGTCGGAAGTGGAGGTCTTGCGCATGAAGCGCCAGGCCAACGAGTTCCGCCTGCAGATCGCCGAGCGCCAGAACAAGTACCGGGCCGAGGCCAACGCCGAGCTCACGCGCTTCGAGGGCGAGCTGGCGCAGGCCAAGGAGAACATGGGCGCGCGCGAAGACGTGATGAAGCGCACCACCATCAAGGCGCCCGTGAAGGGCACCGTGAAAAACATCCGCGTGAACACCATCGGCGGCGTGATCCAGCAGGGCGCGGACATCATGGAGATCGTGCCGCTGGAAGACCAGCTGCTGGTGGAAGCCAAGATCAAGCCCTCGGACGTGGCCTTCATCCGCCCGACGCTGCCGGCCACCGTGAAGATCTCGGCCTATGACTACGGCATCTACGGTGGCCTCACCGGCACGGTGGAGCACCTGAGCCCCGACACGCTGAAGGACGACGAGAAGGCACGCCAGGGCGCGCGCGGCGACACCTCGTACTACCGGCTGCTGGTGCGCACGGACAAAGCTTCCTTGAGCGCGGGCGACAAGGAGTTCCCCATCATTCCCGGCATGACCGCCACGGTCGAGATCCGCACGGGCGAGAAATCAGTTTTGAGCTACCTGCTGAAGCCGGTGCTCAAGGCGCGTGAAGCCTTTCGCGAACGCTGAGCAGGAGTCGAAGTCATCATGAAAACGAAGAAGAACAAATCCATGCAGCCGGGCGTGTGCGCGCTGCTGTCGGTGTCGATGCTGCTTGGCGCCGGCGCGTCGGTGGCGCAGGCGTCGCAGGACGAGGCGCCGGCGCTGAAGGTGGCGCGGCGGTTGGCTGCAGCGCCGGCCGTGGCTGTTGCGGTGGCGCCGGTGGCCATGCCTGCGCCGTTCGTTGCGGCGTCGCCGCCGCCGTTCCAGATGCGCAAGGTGGTGGCCTCCGCCTCCTCGATGGGCCTCAGCGCCGACGCGGGCGAGCGCCTGCGCGCCTACCTCGACGAGAACGTGCGCAAGGCGCTCGAGCTCAGCGCCGAGGCGCGCGAGGCGCAGGCCAACTGGAAGGCGGCCGAGTACGACATCGACCAGGCCAAGGGCCAGCGTTGGCCGCAGGTGCAGGTGGGCGTGTCGTCGCCTTCCGCGACCTTCGGCGGCGGCGGCAACAACAGCGGCACGCGCAGCGCGTCGGGCAACCTCGCGATCACCACGCCGGTGTACGACTGGGGGCGCCTGAGCGCCACCATCGACAGCCGCACCGAGACCTCGAAGGCGGCCTACCAGGCGGCGCAGCAGGTGCGCCAGAAGATCGCGTACGACACCGTGTCGGCGCTGCTCGAACAGCGGCGCCACCAGGCGGCGCTCGAGGCCAGCCAGGGCTATGTGAAGCGCATGGAGGAGCTGGTCGACATGCTGAGCCAGATCGTGCAGAGCGACCGCGGCCGCGCCAGCGAACTCACGCAGGCGCGCGCACGCCGCCTGCAGGCCGTGACCGGCCGCGACGCCATCGTGGCCAAGCTGCGCGAGGTGCAGGTCAACCTCGTGAAGCTGGTCGGCGAAGAGGTGCAGTGGCCGGCCGACCTGGCATGGGAGATCCGCCCGGTCGCGCTGCAGGACGCCCTGATTGCGGGCGCCGAGCATCCGGCCATGCAGCAGGCGCGGGCCGAGGCGAAGGCCGCGGGCTTGTATGCGGCGTCGGTGAAGGCGGGGCGCCTGCCGCAGCTGAACTGGGTGGTCGGCAAGAGCACGCAGGAAGATTTGGCGGGCAACAAGCAGCCGTGGTCCACGGGCCTGTCGCTGCAGTGGAACGCGTTCCAGGGCGGCTCGGGGCGTGCGTCGGAACGCGCGGCCTTCGAGCGCGCGGCGGCCGGCGAGGAAAAGGCCGAGGCCTCGGCGCGCGACCTGGCCTACCGGCTTCGCACGTCCGCCGAGCAGCGCGACGCGGCGGCCAGCCGTGCCGGCGAGTACACCGAGCTGATCCAGGAAACCGACCGCGTGCGCAAGATCTTCTACGAGCAGTGGTACCACCTGGGCAAGCGCACGCTGCTCGACGTGTTGACCGCCGAGAGCGACCACTACAACAACCAGTCGGCCCAGGTGACGACGCGCTTCGACGCCGAGGCCGCCGACCTGCGCATGCGCGCCGACTCGGCCATGCTGCTGGACTGGCTGCGCGGCGCAAAGGTGCTCTGAGGGGCGCGAAAGGCGCGGCTTTTCGGAACAGTCCTATGTACGGGCCGTGCGGGCCTTCCTAGGATGGGTGAGCGCCGGGTTGCCTCAGTGGGCCCGCTGCCTTGTGCTGCATCGCATGCGGCATGAAGCGCGGGCGCAGCGGACGCGGCTTCATTCATTCTTTTGAGAATTTCGAGCACCCATGCCGGTCCTGATCACCGGGGTCGCGAACCGCGGCCCGAGCCCCCGAACGCATTGCCTCGGGCATGTTGTTGCCGCAGCGGACTGTGAAGGAGCTCCCGCATGAGCCGCTTCTTCGCCGCACCCTCGGAGCCCCTGGCGCGCCCCGCCCGCCGCATCGGCGTGCTCGGCCATGCGCTGCGCGAGCGCGAGTACGCGCGGCGCGTGCTGCGCGCGCTGGGCGTGGCGCCGCTGGTCTTCACCAGCATCGACGAACTGGCGACGCTGGGCGACCGCCTGAACCTGCTGTTCCTGGCCGACGTGCCCGAGGCGGCGAGCGAGGAGGCGCCGGACGTGCTGTCGTTGATGGGGACGAAGATCGTTCCACTGGCGCAGGAGGCGCCCGCGCCCACGCGGCACCTGCGGGGGCGCCCGCCCGTAGCGGCACCGGCGTTCGACGACTTCTACCGCACCATCCTGCTGTCGCTCCGAACGCGCGGCCTGGCGTGCGCGATGCCAACGCCGCTCGTGTGGGGCGCCTACAGCTTCCAGCCGATGGACCGCAGCGTGAGCTTCGCGGGCCGCACGCAGCGCGTCGACCCGGTCACCTTCGACCTCGCGCTGGAATTCTTCTTCAACGCCGAACGCGTGCTGTCGATTCCGCGGTTGCGGCAGATGCTCAACCCCGTGCGCGGCGCGCGCAGGTTCTGGGGCAACGAACTCATCGGCACCCTGACGGACGTGGTGGACGAACTGCAGCTGCACGGCGCCCACGGCTGGCGCCTGGTGCACTGCGAGCCCGAGGCGTTCCGGCTGGACCGGGTGCCGGTGGGCGAAACGGCGTCGGACGCCTGAACGAAAAAAGCCCTAAGTCGTTGAAAACTTAGGGCTTTTTGAGCCATTCCGCCGGGGCGGGGAGGCTGTGTTGGTGGCTCTTCACGGACTCGAACCGCGGACCTGTGGATTATGATTCCATCGCTCTAACCGACTGAGCTAAAGAGCCGTCAGTGCAATTCAGCACCGAGCCCAAAATTATAGCCCAGGCTTTGGGCCCAGTTCAACTCCCGGCGTTTTCAGGTCGATTTTTCTGCAATCGAATGCGTCGGATCGCATCGCGACTTAACCCCGATCGCCGCCGTGCGCCGTACAAGCTCGGGTGACAATCCTGCGATGTCTGCGCTGCCACGCGCCCCTTCTGCTGCTGCCCGCACCGCCACCGAGCGCGACGCCATGCCCGACGATCAGTTGATGCTGGCCTACGCCCACGGCGATGCCGCCGCCTTCGACGTGCTTTATGCGCGCCACGAAGGCGGCCTGTTCCGCTTCGTCAAGCGCCTGCTCGGCGCGCGGCTGGCCGCGCAGGCCGACGAGGTGTTCCAGGACACCTGGGTGCGGATCATTTCGGCGCGCGACAGCTTCTCGCCGCAGGGCGCCACCTGGCGCACCTGGGCCTTCACCATCGCGCACAACCTCGCGATGGACCGCCTGCGCGTGAGCGGGCGCGAGGTGACGCTCGATGGCCACGCGACCGACGACGACGGCGACGCGGTGCCCGCGCTCGACCGGGGCGTGCACGGGGCCACCGACCTGTCGGCGCACCCGTCGGCCGAAGAGCTGGCGTTCTGGCGTGCCGCCGGCCGTCGGCTGCTGACCTGTCTCGACGAACTGCCGGCCGAGCAACGCGCGGCTTTTCTCCTGCACCATGAAGACGGCCTCACCGTCGACGCGCTCGCGGCCCGGCTGGAGATCGGCTTCGAGACCGTGCGCAGCCGTCTGCGCTACGGGCTGCAGAAGCTGCGCGGCTGCATGGAACGCTACCTGTCGGTGCTGGAGCAGCGGGCATGAGCACCGGCATGGACAACGACGACCTGCACGACGCGCGGCTGCGTCGCGCGCTGGACCACGCGCCCGACCGCGACGCCGTGCCCGCGGCCCACACGCGCGAGGCGATCCTGAAGATGGCGCACAACCTCGCCGCGGCCTCCGCGCCGGCGGCCGGCCCTGCGGTGCAGGCCGCGCCCTGGTGGCGACGCCTGTTCGGCGGCGGCAGTCCCCGCTCGCGCATGCCATGGAACGCGGCCTTCGCGACCGTGCTCGTGGCGACTTTCGTCACCGTGCTGTGGCATCGCGAGCCGGTGCCCGACGCGCAGCTCGATGGCGAGGCGCAAGTGGCCGGGGCGCCTGCGTCGGCACCGCCTACTCAATCGGCCGAAGCGCCGGCAGTAGCCGCAGCACCTGCGCCAGCCGCTGAACCGGCCGCAACGGCGGACATGACACCGCCCGCTGCGCAGCGCAGCGAAGCGGCGCGCGATGCGAAAGAAACCCTGAAGCAGCGCGAGACGCAGGAAACGCGTGAAGCGTCGCGGCGGCGCGAAGCCCCTGCGGCAGCGTCGGTCCAGAAGGACGAAGCACGGACGATGGAAAAGGCGGCGCCCGCGGCCCCAGTGGTGCAAGCCCCGGCGCCCGTGACTGCGCCTGCACCCGCCGCACCGGCCATCGCGTCTGCGCCCATGCCGGCCACGCCGCCCATGGCCGATGTCGGTCAGAGTCCGATGCCCTACGCAGCCGCACCGCCGGCGCCGGCCGTAGCGCCTGCAGCGCCAGCGCCGATGCAGCGCGAGTCCGCAGACACGGCGCCATCGCTTGCCGCGCAAGGCGGTGCCAGCGCGAATGTCGCCGGCATGCAGCGCCGCGCCGCTCCCGTGCAAGCCGCGCCGGCTCCGTCGGCGGCCGCCAAGGCGGCGCCGCGTGCAGCCACCGAAGCCGTGGTGAGCGGCGGCTTCACGGCATTGGACCGCTGGACCGCGCTCGACATCACGCGCGCCGGTGCCACCACGCGCCAGGCGCGCGGCGACACCGAAGGCCTCGCGGCGCTGGTGAACACCGTGGCGCGTGCGGCCACCGTGGCGGGCGGGGAGTTGGGTGCGCCGGTCGAGGCGCGCATCGAACTGCGGCGCGACGGCGCGTTGCTGGCCGTGCTCGAAATCGCGGGCGATCAGGTGCGGTGGACGCCGCAGCCGGGCGGCCCCGCATCCATCGGCACACCGCCGGCACAGGCGCTCGAGGCGCTGCGCACGGCGCTGTCGCGAACCCGCTGACGGCGACCGCTGCTGCGGCCGCCGGGCCCGCGACGATCAGCCTGATCAGGCGTTCTTGAAGTCCGGCTGGCGCTTGGCCAGGAAGGCGTCCATGCCTTCCTTCTGGTCCTGCGTGGCGAACAGCGCGTGGAACAGGCGGCGTTCGAACATCACGCCGTCGCTCAGGCCGCTCTCGAAGGCGCGGTTGACCGATTCCTTGGCCGCCATCACGGCGATCTGCGAGAAGCCCGCAATGATCAGCGCGGCGCCCAGCGCTTCGTCGGCCAGCTTCTCATAGGGCACCACGCGGCTCACGAGGCCCGCGCGCTCGGCTTCGGCGGCGTCCATCATGCGGGCGGTGAGCGCCATGTCCATGGCCTTGCTCTTGCCCACCGCACGCGGCAGGCGCTGGGTGCCGCCGGCACCGGGGATCACGCCGATCTTGATCTCGGGCTGGCCGAACTTGGCGTTGTCGGCCGCGATGATGAAGTCGCACATCATCGCCAGCTCGCAGCCGCCGCCCAGCGCAAAGCCGCTCACGGCTGCGATGACGGGCTTGCGGATCGAGCGGATGGTTTCCCAGTTGCGCGTGATGTAGTCGCCCTTGTAGGTGTCGATGAAGCTGTACTTGGCCATCGCCGCGATGTCGGCACCGGCCGCGAAGGCGCGCTCGCTGCCCGTGAGGATGATGCAGCCGATGGCGTCGTCGGCGTCGAAAGCCTTGAGCGCCTGGCCCAGCTCGGTCATCAGCGCATCGTTCAGCGCATTGAGGGCCTTGGGGCGGTTGAGGGTGATGATGCCGACCTTGCCTGCTTCGGTCCGCACGTCGATGTTTTCGTAGCTCATGGTGTCGCTGTCTCCGGGGGAGGTGGGGAAAAAAACGCGTCCCACTATACCCAGCCAGGCTTCGGGCCCGCTGACGCGCGGGTGTTTCATTTGAGAATTGTTCTCATCTAGAATGACCGCCATGGACTTCCCGATGCAAGAACATGCCGTGTTGCTGCGGGCCTATGCCCGGGTGCAGGAGCGTTGCTCGCGCCTGCTGATGGAGCAGGCCGCCCGGGTCGAGCGGCTCGAGGCGCAGATCGTGCGGTTGCGCGGCGCACTGGTGGCGCGCGACTCGGCGATTGCCATCGTGCGCGAGGAACTGGCGGCGCGCGCCGCCAAGGGCAGCGCCTTGCCCCAGCGCCTGCATGCGCTGCTGGCGCCGGGCGGCCGGCGCCACCATGCCTTGCCGCCGGGGCCGCAGGTGCCGGCCGACCTGCGGGCCAAGTCGGTGCTGTGCGTCGGCCGTTCGGAGGCGGCGCCCGAGGCGCCTTCGCTGGCGCGCCAGCTCGTGGAGATTGCCGGCGGCCATTACCTGCACCACGACGGCGGCGACGAGGCCGACGACCCCGCGGCGCTCGAGGCGGGCCTGCGCGCCGCCGACCTCGTGATCTGCCAGACCGGCTGCGTGAGCCACGGCGCCTACTGGCGCGTGCAGGACCACTGCCGCCGCACTGGCAAGCCCTGCGTGCTGGTGGGCGAGCCGCAGCCGATGCTGTTCGTGCGGCCGCCGCTGGCGGCAGCCATCGATCACCCGGCCTGAACGGAAGAAATCAAGGCTTGGCTGCGAGCCAGGCCGTGATCTTGGCCGCGTCGTGCGAGAACAGCCGCCACGTGGTCGAGCCCGTCGGCAGCGTGAGCGGCAGGCGCAGCAGCCGGCGGTCGCGCGCGACGAGGGCGGTGCATTTGGTGGCATCGCCAAGGTACAGCGCCAGGTCGTCGAGCTTGGTGAGGCGCCAGGCCTGCGCGGGTTGCGACGTGCCCTTGCCGCGACCACCGACGGCCGGCAGCTCGATGCCGAGCCATTCGTCGTTGGCCGAGAAGCCGGCCTTTTCGGCGGCGCCGCCGCGCAGCACCACCTTGATCTGCACGCTGCCGCCGGTTTCGGCCACGCGCAGCCCGAGGGCCTGCGCCGGCTGCGAGGGATCGTCGAGCGTGGCCACGCCGTGCGCGCGCAGCAGGTCGGCCAGCGGGAGTTCGTCGGTCGAATGCACCCAGCGCGCGAGCTCGGGGGCATACGAGCGTCCGCCCACGGCTTCGAGCGCGGCGGCAATGTCGGCCTCGCTGATCGGGCCGCCGTTGCTGTGCGTCCAGAGGTGGCGCATCACGTCGTCGAGCGTGCCCTTGCCTTCCTGGCGCAGCGTGAGGTCGAAGCACAGCGCCACCAGCGCACCCTTGGTGTAGTAGCTGACGGTGCTGTTGGGCGTCTGCTCGTCCTGGCGGTAGTACTTGACCCAGGCGTCGAAGCTCGCGTCGGCCACCGGCTGCACGAGCCGGCCGGGCGTCTGCAGCACCTGGTTGATGGTCTTGTTGAGCAGGCGCAGGTACGCCGCGTCGTCGATGCGGCCGGCGCGGCGCAGCAGCAGGTCGTCGTAGTAGCTCGTGAAGCCTTCGAAGAACCACAGCAGCTGCGTGTAGTTCTCGCGGCTGTAGTCGTAGCTGGCGAACTCTGCCGGGCGCATGCGCTTGACGTTCCAGGTGTGGAAGTACTCGTGGCTGATGAGGCCCAGCAGCGTGGTGTAGCCCTCGGGCTGCTTCTTCTTTTCGCCGCGCAGCGGCAGGTCGCGGCGGTTGCAGATGAGCGCGGTGGAGTGGCGGTGCTCGAGCCCGCCGTAGCCGTCGTCCACAGCATTGAGCATGAACACGTAGCGGTCGATCGGCAGCTTGGGGCCGCCGCGCTTGCCCGCCTTGTCGCCGTGCCAGAATCGGATCTCTGCTTCGCAGATGGCCTTGGTGTCGGCAATCAGGCGCTCGCCGTCGAACGAGGCCGCGGCGCCCGCGATCACGAAGCGGTGCGGCACGCCGCAGGCGTCGAACTCGGCGCTCCAGAAGGCGCCCATCTCGACCGGACTGTCGGCCAGTTCGTCGTAGCCGGCGGCGCGGTAGCTACCGAAGCCGTGCTTGTCGGCCTTCGTCGGCACGAGCGCGGTGGCGCACGACCAGCGCGCGGCGTCGGCCGGCAGCGCTGGCGGCACGATCTCCAGCGCGTGCGGCGCCTCGGTCTGGCCTTCGACCCGCAGGCAGACGCTGGTGCCGTTGAAGAAGCCGCGCGTGGCGTCGAGCCAGGCGGTGCGCACCGAGTTGTCGTAGGCGCACACCTGGTAGTGCAGCACCAGCGGCTGGCCCGGCACGCAGTCGATCTGCCAGCTGCACTTGTCCAGCTGCGTCAGCACCGGCTTGCGGCGACCCTGCGTGGCGCGCAGGCCCTGCAGGTTCTTGGCGAACTCGCGCACGAGGTAGCTGCCCGGAATCCACACCGGCAGCGCCACGCGCTGCTGCGCGGCGGGCGCGGCGATGGTCAGCGTGACGGCGAACAGGCGCGCATGCAGGTCGGCGCACTCGACGCGGCAATGCACAGCGGGCGTGGCGGTTGCAGCCGCGGCTGCGCGCCGGGAAGCGGAGGTCGTCGCCATCGGATCAGTTGGCAGCGGCGAGCTGCTTCTCGACCTGCTCGGCGGGGATCGCGCCCGGGACGCGGCTGCCGTCGGTGAAGATCAGCGTGGGCGTGCCGGTGATGTTGTACTTGCGGCCGAACTCCACGTTGCGCTCCAGCGCCGTCACGTTGCAGCTGGTGGCTGCGGCGGCGGGCTTGACGTTGCCTTCCATCCAGTCGGCCCAGGCCTTGCCCGGGTCCTTGCTGCACCAGATGTCGCGCGACTTGGCGGTCGAATCGGGGCCGAGCACGGGGTACAGGAACATGTAGACGGTCACGTTGTCGACCTTCTTCATGTCTTTCTCGAAGCGCTTGCAGTAGCCACAATTCGGGTCTTCGAAGACCGCGACCTTGCGCTTGCCGTTGCCGCGCACGATCTTGATGGCGTCTTTCAGCGGCAGCTTGTCGAAGGCGACGGCGGTGAGCTTCTCGACGCGCTCTTCGGTGAGGTTGCGGCGGGTCTTGGCGTCGATCAGGCTGCCCTGCAGCAGGTAGCCGCCTTGCTCGTCGGTGTACAGGATCTGGCTGCCGTTGACGCGCACTTCGTACAGGCCCGGCACGGGCGTCTTGGTGACTTCCTCGATGGGCGGCAGCTGCGGGATGTGCGTCGGCAGGTTCTTGCGGATCTCGGCCTCGCCCGCGCCGGCGGTGGAGAGCGTGAGCAGCGCGCAGGCGGCGACGAGAAGGTGGCGGACGAAGGTCATCGGGAAGGTTTCGGGAAAAAGGTGGAGGGCTGGTGGGCGCGGGGCGTCAGGACTTCAGGCCCATGGCTTGTGCGGTGATCCAGTGCTTCACGAAGCGCGTGCGGTCGAAACCGCGCATGCCCCAGTTGCGCAACGCAGGCAGTGGACCCAGGTTGTGCGAGAAAAGTTGCTGCAATCCGTCGGTGGCCAGGCTCATCTGCAGCACGTCGGCGCGGCGGGCGCGTTCATAGCGGCGCAGCAGGCGGGCGTCGCCCACGCTGCGCCAGTAGTCGCGGGTGCGGATCACGTCGGCCAGCGCGGCCGCGTCGGCCAGGCCGAGGTTCAGGCCCTGGCCCGCCAGCGGATGCACCGTGTGCGCGGCGTCGCCCGCGAGCACCCAGGACTGGGTGGGCTGGCCGGGCATCGCACCCGACCAGCGGTCGGCGATGGCGCGCGACAGCGGCCACACGGCGCGTTCGCTCGTGAGCCGCAGCGAGCCCAGCTCGCCGTGGCTGGCTTCGCTCACGGCGGCGCTGAATTCTTCGGCGCCTTGCGCGACCAGTTCGGGCACGCGCAGCTGGTCGACCGACCACACCAGCGCCAGCGTCTTGCCGTGCACGCCGCCCAGCGGCAGCAGGGCGAACACCTCGCCGCGGTCGTTGAACCACTGGCGCGCGATGCCGTCGTGCGTGTGCGCGGCCTCGAGCCGCGCGGCAATGGCGTGCTGTGGGTAGCGCGTGACCTCGTAGCTCACGCCCAGCGCGGCGCGCGAGGCGCTGGCCTTGCCTTCGCACACCACCGTCAGCGGCGCGGCCACGGGCTCGGTCACCACGTCGATCAGGGGCTGGAAGCGCACCGCGTCGGCCAGTTGCTGCTCGAGCGCGGGCACGTCGACGATCCAGGCCAGGGCCTCGACCTTCTGGCGCGCGGCGCTGAACTGCACGCGGCCGCCGTCGTCGCCGTGCACCTGCATCTCGTGCACCGGCGTGGCATGGGCCGTGTCGGGCCAGGCGCGCAGCGATTCGAGCAGGGTGCGGGACGCCACGTTGAGCGCGTACGCCCGGATGTCTTCCTTGGCCGGCGGGGCCGGCGGCACCACCAGCGCGACACGCACGCGTTCGCGCGCCAGCAGCAGCGCCAGCGTGCGGCCGACGATGCCGGCGCCGCGGATACAAACTTCGGGGGAAAGGGCCATCGGATGATTGTAGGAGTTGCCTCGCGCACGGGCGCCGATACCCGTTCATGCGGGAGAATGCCCAGCGATTTCAAAGGAACCCCCACCGTGTCGCAGCCGTCCGCTTTCGATCTCCAGGCCACCATCGCCCGCCTGTTCGTGTACCCCGTCAAGTCGTGCGCCGGTGTCGAGCTCGACGAGATGCTGCTCACCGAAACCGGCCTGGAGTTCGACCGCGCCTGGATGGTGGTCGACGCGCAGGGCGAGTTCGTCACCCAGCGGCAGCTGCCGCGCATGGCGCTCATCCAGCCGCAGATGAAGCACACCGAGGTCGTGCTGCGCGCGCCCGGCATGCTGGCGCTGCACCTGGCCTTCGACCGCGTCGAGCAGCCGGTGCGCGTGCGCGTGTGGAAGGACGAGGTGGCGGCCTACGACATGGGCGACATCGCCGCCCAGTGGTTCAGCGACTTTCTTTCCGAGCCCGGCAAGCCGCAGACGCTGCGCCTGGTGCGCTTCGACCCCGAGCACCAGCGCCTGTCGAGCCTGAAGTGGACCGACGGCGTCGAGGCGCTGAACCAGTTCGCCGACGGCTTTCCGCTGCTGGTGGCCAGCGAAGGCTCGATCGCCGAACTCAACGAGCGCCTGGCGGCGGCGGGCCACGGCCCGGTCGGCATCGAGCGCTTCCGCCCGAACATCGTGCTGGCCGGCATCGAGTCGCACGACGAAGACCGGGTCGACGCGCTGCACGTCACCACCGGCGAAGGCGAGGCCGAGCTGCGCCCGGTCAAGCCCTGCACGCGCTGCCCCATTCCCGACATCGACCCGGCCACCGCGCTCAGCAGCCCCGAGGTGGGCGACATGCTGCGCACCTACCGCGCCGACGCGCGCGTGGACGGCGGCATCACCTTCGGCATGAACTGCATCGTGGTGCAGGGCGTGGAGCACATGCTCAAGGTGGGGCAGGTGGTGGGCGCGAACTACAGGTTCGAGTAAGCGCCGTGGTCGTTACGACCAGCGAATCGGATTTCCCGTTTCGATGGCTGCTTTGCACAAAACTCGAAGCGGCTCGACGATGTAATTGAAGTCGGCACTCGTGTGGTCGCGCCTCTCGAAATGAACCGCCGTCGGGTAGCTGGAGCGAAATTGTCCGGCATCGTTCTGCATGCGACCGTCTGGCCAGGCAATGGCGGAGCCGGGCATCGCAAGCGCGCAGCGAAAGCGCCTGCCTGAATCCAGATCGGTCAAAAGCGCAGGGCCCGACCTGACCGGGTCCGATCCTTCGGGCGCCAGCAGGGCCTGCGTGAAGCGCTTGCTGCGAAACAGCACCTCGGCGTCTCCCGACACGACGAAGAAGCCCTCGGCATCGACGCCCAGACGCAGTTCGGACGTCAGCACAAACTGGTGCGACGCTGAGGCACTGCGCAGTTCATCGCCCGAGGTCGAGTCCAACAGCACGAAGCGTTGGCCGAAGCGCGCGGACTGTTCGAAATCCGACAGCTCCGCGAGCATGCGCGGTGCCACGGCGGCGGGTGCCAGACCGCCATTCGCCTCTGGCAGGTTGTCGAACAGCGTCGGAAAGTGCTCGGCACCGCCTGCCTGGTGCAATGCGTGCTGAAACTCCCGATAGCCGTACCAGTTCGCGAGGTGCTCGCAGGCTTGTTCCATGCTCGGGTGGACGCAGCATGTCTGAAGCCACTCCCAGAACACGCCGAAGTCCGGGTCGTCCTCGTCCTTCAGCGCGGGGTAGCCCTCTTCGTCGATGGCGATGCGCGATGCCAGGGGCGTCGGCCGGGTCAGGCCACGTTCCCAGCAGTTGCAGCGGACCGAGGCGTCGAGGCCCATTCAGAATGCGACGCCCGCGACCAGGATGATGTTCGCGTAGGGCGTGCATTCGCCCGTGCGCACCACGGCCTTGGCGCGCGCGCTCACGCGCTTCAGTTCTTCGTGCGAGATGACCTGCGGCACCACGCCCAGTTGCCCTTCGCACCACGCGGGCAGCGTGCCGGCAGGCAAGGGCTCCAGCGCCTCGCGCGCGATCAGCGCGCTTTCCACCTGCATCTCGGACAGCACCGCCTTCAGCACATCGGTGATCCCCGGCACGCCGCGCGCCACGGCCAGGTCGATGCGGCGCGGGCCGTCGGGAATGGGCAGGCCGGCGTCGCCGATCACCAGCATGTCGCCGTGGCCCAGCGAGGCGATCACGTGGGAGAGTTCGGCGTGCAGCAGGGGAGAGCGTTTCACAGCGTGATCCAGTCGGGGGGCAGGGGGCTGCGCAGCACGGCGTCGCGCAGTGGGATGGAGGGTTGGGCGCCGGGCTGCTGGATGCACAGCGCGGCGGCGCGGATGCCCAGGCGCACGGCCTCGTCGAAGGATTGGCCTTCGCCCAGTGCCACGGCGAGTGCGCCCAGGAAGGTGTCGCCGGCGGCGGTGGTGTCGACCGCCTGCACCTTCGGCGCGGGATGGTGGCGCGCGCCGTCGGCGTCGACCGCCACGGCGCCGCGCGAACCCAGCGTCACGACCACGCGGGCGATGCCGCGCGCGCGCAGCGCCTGGCCGGCCTGCGCTGCTTCTTCGGGGCTGTCGGCGTTCTGGCCCGACAGGGTCTGCGCCTCGATCTCGTTGACCACCAGCGTGTCGATGCGGGGCCAGAGCGCCTCGGCGATGGCTTGCACCGGAGAGGGGTTGAGCATCACCGCGCAGCCCGCGTCGTGCGCGGCGTTGATGGCGCGTGCCACCTGGTCCATCGGGGTCTCGAACTGCGCGACGAGGAAGGCCGCGCCCTGCACCTGCTGCGTCAGCGAGGCCTCGTCGATGGCGACGCGCGCGTTGGCGCCGGGAATCATCACGATGCGGTTCTGGCCGCTGTCTTCCACGAGGATCAGCGCCGTGCCGGTCGGCTCGCCCGCCACGGTGCGCAGCGCGGCGGTGTCGATGCCGTCGCGCGCGAGCGCATCGCGCAGGGCCGCGCCATGCGCGTCGTCGCCCACGCAGCCGATCATCTGCACCTGCGCGCCTTCGCGTGCACAGCTCACGGCCTGGTTGGCGCCCTTGCCGCCGGGGATGGCGTCGATCGAACGGCCCAGCAGGGTTTCGCCCGCGGCCGGCGCGTGCGGCACGCGCAGCACGATGTCCATGTTCAGGCTGCCGAGCACCACGATGCGCGGTGGCGTGGAGGAAGAAAGAGGCTGAAGGCTCACGAGGTGCGGGACTTGGAAGATGTGGCGGTGGGGGAGGCGGCGGGCGTCACGCCGGTTTCGCGAAAGCCCGCGTGGCGCGCGGTCGAGGCGCGCACGCGCAGCTCGGGCTGCAGCACGACCTTGCGCGCGTCGCGGCGCTTGCCGCCCATGCGTTCCAGCAGCATGTCGACCGCCAGCGCGCCGATGCGCTCCTTGGGCTGGGCCACGGTAGTGAGCGGTGGGCTGGTGTAGGCCGACAGTTCGATGTCGTCGAAGCCCACGATGGACAGTTCGTCGGGCACGCGCACGCCGCTTTCATGCGCGGCGCGCAGCGCGCCGATGGCCATCAGGTCGTTGCACACGAACACGGCCGACGGCTTCTGCTCGGTGCGCAGGATGGCGTGCATCGCCTCGTAGCCGCCCTGGCTGGTGAAGCCGCCGCGCCACAGCAGCGCGTCGGCGTTCGGCGTCGAGCCGGTCTCCGCCAGCGCCATGCGCCAGCCTTCGATGCGCTGCTCGCTCGAGGTCACGCCCAGCGGCCCGCCGATGCAGGCGATGCGCTTGTGGCCCAGCGACAGCAGGTGCCGCACGGCGAGCAGGCCGCCCTGCATGTGGGCGGTTTCCACCAGGTCGCAGGCGGGGTCGGCGATCTCGCGGTCGACCAGCACCGTGGGAATGCGCAGGCCGCGCAGCTGGGTGGCGAGCGAGTCGTCTTCGTCGGCGCCGGTCGACACCACGATGAGCCCGTCGATGCGGCGCTCGGCCAGCACCTGCAGGTACACGCTCTGGCGCCGGGGCTCGTCGTCGGTGTTGCACAGCACCAGCGTGTAGCCGGCGCCGAAGCAGCGGTCTTCCACGATGCGCACGATCTCGGCGAAGTAGGGGTTCGAGCTGTTGGGAATCAGCATGCCCAGCGTCGAGGTGGTGTTGCTCTTGAGGCTGCGCGCCATCGCGTTGGGCACGTAGCCCAGCTCGCGGATCGCCAGCTCGACGCGCTCGCGCACCTTGGCGCTCACGTGGCGCGTGTCGTTGACGACGTGCGACACGGTGGTGACGGAAACGCCCGCCTGGAGGGCGACGTCCTTGATGGTGGCCATGGTTGTGTGGGTTCCTTGAGGCTCAGAAGGTGTGAATGAATCCGGCGTGGCCGAGCAGCCCGCCCAGGCGCGTCCCCTCAAGGCGCAAAGCGCAGCCATAGCTTGGGCTATGGCGAGCATTTGCAACGCAGAGGGGCCGTGTCTGGGTGGGATGAGCGGGCATGGCGGGTTCGTTCACACCTTCTCAAGCCAGTCGACGATCGGCCCGGCGCTGGCGCAGGGTGTCGATGATGACGGCCACCACGATCACCGCGCCCGTGATGATGCGCTTGCTCGGCTCGCTCGCGCCCACCTGCGCCAGGCCGGCCTCGAGCACCGCGATGATCAGCACGCCGAAGAAGGTGTTGACCACCGAGCCGCGCCCGCCCATGAGGCTGGTGCCGCCGATGACCACGGCCGCGATCACCTGCAGCTCGATGCCCACGCCCGCGTTCGGGTCGGCCGCTTCGAGGCGGGCCGACTGCATGAGGCCCGCGAGCCCGGCCAAGAGGCCGGTCACGGCGAAGACGATGATGCGGATCGGCCGCGGGTCGATGCCCGCCAGGCGCATGGCTTCTTCATTGGTGCCGATTCCCACCACGTGGCGACCGAACACGGAGCGCGTGAGCACCAGCTGCCCCACGGCCACCAGCACCACCGCGAGCACGAAGGCGGCCGAGATGCCGCCGATCCACGGCGCGGCCAGGCCCGAGATGGCGTCGCCCACGTACTGCGTGCGCGAGTCGGTGACCAGGTAAGCGCCGCCGCGCACGGCTTCGAGCATGCCCAGCGAGACGATGAAGCTGGGCAGCCGCCACGCGACCGACACCGCGCCCGTCACCGTGCCGCAGATGAGGCCGGTGGCCAGGCCCAGCAGCGCGGCCAGCGGCACCGAGAGCTTCCATTCGAGGATGGCGGCGGCCGTGACGGCCGCGCTCAGCGCGAGCACCGAGCCCACCGACAGGTCGATGCCCGCGATGATCAGCACGAAGGTCATGCCCACCGCCATCACGGCCAGCGCCGGGATTTCATTGGCGATGGAGATGAAGGTTTCGCGCGTGAGGAAGTATTCGCTCATCGAGCCGAAGAGCGCGATCATGCCCAGCAGCACGACGGTCAGACCCAGGTAGGTGCCGAGCTGGCCCTTGAGTGCGGACGGCGGCTTGCTGGTGGCAGCGGAAGAAGAAGGGGAGGCGGCGTTCATGGTCGTCATGCGTCGGCAGAAGTCGGGGCAGGGGCGGTGGAATCCGCCGGGGAACCGGGCACGCGGCCCGTGGCGTCGCTGAAGGCGGCGGCGAGCAGCGACTGTTCGCTCCATTCGCCGCGCTCGAACACCGCGACCAGCCGGCCGGCGCTCATCACGCCGATGCGGTCGCACATGGCCATCAGCTCGCGCAGGTCGCTGGACACCATCAGGAGCGCCTTGCCGGCGTCGGTCATGCGGTCGAGTTCGGCGTACAGGTCGGCGCGTGCGCCCACGTCCACGCCGCGCGTGGGTTCGTCGAGCAGCAGCACCTTGCATTCGCGGTGCAGCCAGCGCGCGAACACCACCTTCTGCTGGTTGCCGCCGCTGAGCGTGGACACGGGCTGTTCGATGCTGCGCGAGCGGATGCGCAGCAGCTCGACCAGCCGGCGGGCAATCTGGCGCTCCTTGGTGCGGCGCAGCCAGCCGGCATGCGAGATCGCGCCCAGGTCGCTCAGCGTGGCGTTGACGCGGATCGGCTGCGTGAGCAGCAGGCCCTGCGACTTGCGGTCTTCGGTCACGAGGCCGATGCCCGCGCGAATGGCCTGCATCGGCGAGCGCCAGCCCTTGCGCGCATGCCGCACGGGCTGCGCGGCGGGCGTGCCGTCGTGCAGCACGACCTCGCCGCGGTCGGCGCGGTCGGCGCCGAACAGCAGCCGCACGAGCTCGGTGCGACCCGAGCCGACCAGGCCGGCCAGGCCCATGACTTCGCCCGCGCGCAGCTCGAGATCGACGTCGCGCACCACCTGCGCCCGGCCGATGCCGCGCGCGCTCAGCAGCACCGGGCCCGCCACGCGGCGCGCGCGGCCTTCGTGCTCGTGCACCGCGCGCCCGACCATGCGCTGCACCAGTTCGGATTCGCGCACGCCGGCCATGGCGCGCACGTCGACCAGCTTGCCGTCGCGCAGCACTGCCACGCGGTCGGCGATGCGCTGCAGTTCTTCGAGGCGGTGCGACACGTAGACGATCGCCACGCCGCGCAGCTTCAGCAGCTCGATCTGCTCGAACAGGTGGGCGGTTTCGCGCGGCGTGAGCATGGCGGTGGGCTCGTCGAGCACCAGCACGCGCGTGTCGTCCTGCAGGTTGCGCGCAATTTCCACCATCTGCTGCTGGCCGATGCCCAGCCGCGCCACCGGCGTGGCCGGGTCGATGCCGTCCAGGCCGATCTTGGCGAGCTGGCGCTCGGCCAGCTCGTGCAGCGTGGCGCGGCGGATCCAGCCGCTCTTGTGCGGCAGGCGGTCGAGCAGCAGGTTCTCGGCCACCGACAGCGTGGTGACGAGGCCGAGTTCCTGCATGACCATGCGCACGCCCAGGCGCTCGGCGTCGCGGCGCGAAGCCGGCGCGAAGGGCTGGCCATCGAGCAGCATGCCGCCGCGCGTGGGCTGCACCAGCCCGCAGACGATCTTCGACAGCGTGCTCTTGCCCGCGCCGTTCTCGCCCGTGAGCGCCAGCACTTCGCCGGCGCGCAGCTCGAGAGAAACGCCGTCGAGCACCGGCGCCGCGTAGTCCTTGCCGACCGTGCTCAGGGCGAGCACGGCGGTGGGTAAGGGCGGATTCATGGCGGCGTCGGGTGCGGCGGTCAAAACGAGGTCTTCTTCTTTTTAGAGGGGAGCGGAATGGCTTACTTGGACGGCTTGGTGACCAGCACCACGTCGGTCTTCACTTCGGCCGGCATTTCCGATTGCTTCTTCTTGTCGGCGATGGCCTTCAGCGCGGTCTCGATGCCGAACACGGCCTGCTTGGCGGCGAACTGGTCGGCGGTGGCGAGCACGCGGCCGTCCTTCAGCATCGGCTTGATGGCGCCGATGTTGTCGTAGCCCACCACCAGCACCTTGCCGGTCTTGCCCGCGGCCTTGACGGCGGCCACGGCGCCCAGCGCCATGCTGTCGTTGCCGGCCAGCAGGGCCTTCAGGTCGGGGTGCTCGCGCATCATGCCGGCGGCCACGGTGTTGCCCTTGTCGATTTCCCACTGGCCCGACTGCACGCCGACCACGGTCATGCCGCCGGCCTTCATGGCGTCCTGGTAGCCCAGCGTGCGCTGCTGCGCATTGAAGGTGGTCGACACGCCTTCGATGATGCCGACCTTGTCGCCCGACTTCAGCTCCTTGGCCAGCGCATCGCCCACCAGCTTGGCGCCGGCGCGGTTGTCGGGGCCGACGAAGGGCACCTGGATGCCCTTTTCCTTCAGGGCGTCGGCGTCCAGCCGGTTGTCGATGTTCACGACCAGGATGCCCTTGTCGATGGCGGCCTTGATCACCGGCACCAGCGCCTTCGAATCGGCGGGCGCGATGACCAGCGCGTTGATCTTCTGCGCCACCATCTGCTCGACCATCTTGATCTGGGCGGCGGTGTCGGTCTCGTCCTTGATGCCGTTGGCCACCAGCGTGTACTGCGCGGCGTTGGCCTTCTGGTGCGCCTTGGCGCCGTCTTCCATGGTGCGGAAGAACTCGTTGGCCAGCGACTTCATGACCAGCGCGACCTTCGGCTTGTCCTGTGCGAAGGCGGGCGTTCCGGCGATGGCGCCCAGCAAGGTCAATGCGGCAGCGCTTTGCAGGGTACGGCGGGTGAACTTCATGGTGGATGTCTCCTGAAATGAGGGGTCAGAGCGGAACGCCGGTCTGTGCCGGGGGCCCCGATGTTAATCGAGGGAAACGTTTGCGCAAACGTTTGCCAGTCGGGTCAAACCCTGAGCCTTTCAGCCCTCGAAGCCGCTGCCAGAGGGCTTTCGGGCGGAGTCGAGCGCCTTGGAAAAGGGCGCGCCGGCGTGGCGGGAAGGGCGCCTGGCCAGGGGGAGAACCCGGTCAGCCTAAAATCGGGGGTTACCCAAGAGGACCTCCCATGAGTTTGCAATGCGGCATCGTCGGCCTGCCCAACGTCGGTAAATCCACCCTTTTCAATGCGTTGACCAAGGCCGGCATCGCAGCGGAAAACTATCCGTTCTGCACCATCGAGCCCAACGTGGGCGTGGTGGAAGTGCCCGATCCGCGGCTCGACCAGCTGAGCGAGATCGTCAAGCCCGAGCGCGTGGTGCCCGCCATCGTCGAGTTCGTCGACATTGCCGGCCTGGTGGCCGGTGCCAGCACCGGTGAAGGCCTGGGCAACAAGTTCCTGGCGCACATCCGCGAGACCGACGCCACCGTCAACGTGGTGCGCTGCTTCGACGACGAGAACGTGATCCACGTGGCCGGCAAGGTCGACCCGATCTCCGACATCGAGGTGATCCAGACCGAGCTGTGCCTGGCAGACCTCGCCACGGTCGAGAAGGCGCTGCACCGCCACACCAAGGTGGCCCGCTCGGGCGACAAGGACGCGCAGAAGCTCGTCGGCCTGCTCGAACGCTGCCAGGCCGCGCTGAACGAGAACACGCCCGTGCGCGCGCTCGAGTTCACCAAGGAAGAGATGCCGCTGGTGAAGAGCTTCACGCTCATCACCGCCAAGCCCGCCATGTTCGTGGGCAACGTGTCGGAAGACGGCTTCGAGAACAACCCCTACCTGGACCGCCTGCGCGAGTACGCCGCCAAGCAGGGCGCGCCCGTGGTCGCCATCTGCGCCAAGATCGAAGCCGACCTGGCCGAGATGGACGACGAAGACAAGAAGATGTTCCTCGCCGAAATCGGCCAGGAAGAGCCGGGCCTGAACCGCCTGATCCGCGCCGCCTTCAAGCTTCTGGGCCTGCAGACCTACTTCACCGCTGGCGTGAAGGAAGTGCGCGCCTGGACCATCCACATCGGCGACACCGGCCCGCAGGCGGCTGGCGTGATCCACGGCGATTTCGAGAAGGGCTACATCCGCGCCCAGACCATCGCGTTCGACGACTACATCGCCTTCAAGGGCGAGCAGGGCGCGAAGGACGCGGGGAAGATGCGTTCGGAAGGCAAGGAATACGTTGTCAAGGATGGCGACGTGATGAACTTCTTGTTCAGCTCCTGATTTCGCTCGCCCCTTGTGGGGGGCAGCACCTGAGGCCCGGCAAAGCCGGTTCCTCGGTGTTTCACGAACGGGCCGCCTTGCGGCGAGCCTCTTCGATCACTCCGTCTTCTGCTTGCCCCACACCACGGTGTCGTCCACCGCGTAGGCGGCGCACGTCACCTTGCGTTCAGTGCAGCCTTTCAGATGCTCGGTCAGCGCGGCCGAGCTGGTGGCAGTGCCGAACTTCTGATCGCCGGTGATCAGGAAGATCCGGGGCCGGGCCTGCAGCAGGAACTGGCGGTACGCATTGCGCACCGGGGTCGGGTCGGCGCCGATGGAGGGCAGGGCCTGCAGGTCCGCCAGCTCGGCGTGGCCGGACGGCGCGGGTTCCCCGTTGGGGCCGAACACCACGCCGGTGGTCTTCAGCAGATCGCGCCATGTCGCCAGCTCCGTGGTCACGCGCTGCGGCAGTTCCATCACCCATTGCGCCGGATAGGCAAAGCCGAGGTTCGCGCCACCAGGCGCCACGCTGTCGGTCACGCCGACCAGCCGGCCCTCGGTGTCGAACAACCCGCCGCCGCTGGAGCCTGAAGATACGGGCGCCGACGTTTGCACGATCGGCAGTTGCCCGGGCGCGCGCGGACGCAGCGCCGAGATCAGGCCCTCGCTCAGCGTGCGTTCGAGGCCATGCGGGCTGCCGACGGCGAACACGCGCTGGCCGACGCGCAACTCGGCGGCGGGGACGATCTGCACGGCGGGCAGCTGCAGCGGCGTTTCGCTCGTGAGCACGCACAGGTCGCGCGACGGGTCGGGGTCGCGCACGATGCGGGTGATGCGCAGTGTGGTCGGGCCCTGCACCACGGTGACGGCGACGGCGCCGTCGACCACGTGGCAGGCCGTGGCCAGCGCGCCCGAGGTCACGGCCACCGCGCTGCCGATGGCGGTCTGGTTGTTGCCGCGTTCGCCTTTCACGGTCCAGACGGCGGGCGCGACCTTGCGGAACACCTCCTCGGGCGTGAGTGCCCAAGCCTGGCAGGCCGCAAGGCCGAGCCAGAGTCCGGTGATGAACAGCGAGGTGCGGCGGCGCCGCGTGAAGTGAGGGGCCATCCGGGTCAGTGTAGGAAGCCGGTCCACGGTTTGCCGTAGGCGGTCACGCTGTCGCAGCGGGCGCCCGGAACCCGCGTGCGTTGTGGTTAGACTGCGCGCCCGCTGCATCCTCTGCCGGAAGGCCTTCATTCGCCATGCTCACTGTCCATCACCTGAACAACTCGCGCTCGCAACGTGTGCTCTGGCTGCTCGAAGAACTCGAGCTGCCCTACGAGATCGTCCACTACCAGCGCGACCCGAAGACCATGTTGGCGCCCGCTTCGCTGAAGGCCGTGCATCCGCTGGGCAAGTCGCCCGTGGTGACGACCGACGACGGCGCGACGCTGGCGGAATCGGGCGCGATCATCGAATCGCTCATCGAGCGCTACGGCCAGGGCCGGCTCGCGCCTGCGCCGGGTTCGCCCGAAGCCTTGCGCTACCGCTACTGGCTGCACTTCGCTGAAGGCACGGCGATGTCGCCGCTGCTGCTCAAGCTGGTGTTCGACCGGATCGAGACGAGCAAGATGCCCTTCTTCGCCAAGCCGATCGCCAAGGCCATCGCGGCGAAGGCGAAGTCGGCCTTCATTCATCCGAACATCACGGGCCATCTGAATTTCATGGAGGCCGAACTCGGCCGCAGCGAGTGGTTCGCGGGCAATGAATTCACGGGCGCCGACATCCAGATGAGTTTCGTGGTCGAAGCCTCGCAGGCGCGCGGCGGGCTCGATGCGCGGCGGCCCAAGCTCATGGCCTACCTGGAGCGCATCCATGCGCGCCCGGCCTACAAGCGCGCGCTGGAGCGCGGCGGCCCCTACGAACTGCTGAACTGAGTTTTTTCGATCGCGCGCTTCATGACGGGAAGACGTATAGAAGCGCGTAGGTCATGGTGACGTAGCGCAGGAACTTGCCGATCGCCATGTAGCCCACGCAAGGCCAGAACGGCAGCTTGAGCCAGCCGGCGACCGCGCACAGCGGGTCGCCCACGATCGGCAGCCAGCTCAGCAGGCAGGCCTTCGGGCCCAGCCGCTCGAGCCAGCCGAGCACGCGCAGGTGGTGTTTCGAGTGCGAGTACTTGTCGGCCACCTTGTGCGCGCCGTAGCCCATCCACCAGTCGACCGCGCCGCCCAGCGTGTTGCCGATGGTGGCCACGGCGATGGCCTGCCAGAACATCTCGGGGTTGAGTTTCAGCAGGCCGAACAGGATCGGTTCGGAGCCCACCGGCAGCAGCGTGGCCGACACGAAGGCCGCGATGAACAGCGTCGAAAGTCCGTACTGGGGGAGCGCGAGGAGCGCCAGGAGTGCGTCGAGCCAGGCTTGCATAAGGTCGGCGAAGTATAGGCAGCGCTCACGTCGCAAGCGCGTGGGAGAAGGCCCCGCGAAATACTGGTGTTTACGCCTGTGTCGCAAGCGCAAAAAGGCGTAAATCGTTTCAGTCGCTGAAATGCCACGTGGCTACAATCGTGCCTCATTTTTCAGCAGCCGACCCGCACAGCACTCCTTCCCATGACCTTGCAGATCGGCACCCACACGCTGGAAAACCGGCTGTTCGTCGCGCCCATGGCCGGCGTGACGGACCGGCCCTTCCGCATGCTGTGCCGCGAACTCGGCGCGGGCTATGCGGTCAGCGAGATGGTCACCTCGCGCAAGGAACTCTGGAACACGCTGAAGACGTCGCGGCGCGCCAACCACGACGGCGAGCCGGGCCCCATTGCGGTGCAGATTGCCGGCACCGACGCGGCCATGATGGCCGAGGCCGCGGTCTACAACATCGAGCGCGGCGCGCAGATCATCGACATCAACATGGGCTGCCCGGCCAAGAAGGTCTGCAACAAGTGGGCCGGCTCGGCGCTGATGCGCGACGAGCCGCTGGCCCTCGAAATCGTGCAGGCCGTGGTCGATGCGGCGCAACCATTCCACGTGCCGGTCACTCTCAAGATGCGCACCGGCTGGAGCGAAGACCACCGCAACGCGGTGAAGCTCGCACGCGACTTCGAATCGGCCGGCGTGCAGATGCTCACGGTGCACGGGCGCACGCGTGAGCAGGGCTACAAGGGCTACGCCGAGTACGACACCATCGCCGCCGTGAAGGCCGCGGTGCGCGTGCCGGTGGTGGCCAACGGCGACATCCGCTCGCCCGAGAAGGCACGCGACGTGCTCGCGGCCACGGGCGCCGACGCCGTGATGATCGGCCGCGCCGCGCAGGGCCGGCCGTGGATCTTCCGGGAGATCGCGCATTTCCTGGACACCGGCACCCACCTGGCGCCGCCGCTGGTGGCGGAGGTGCGCCGGCTGCTGCTCGATCACCTGGTGGAGCACTACGCGCTGTACGGCGAGTTCAGCGGCGTGCGCACGGCGCGCAAGCACATCGGCTGGTATGTGCGCGCGCTGCCCGAGGGCGAGGCGTTCCGCGCACGCATGAACGCCATCGAAGACTGCGCCGGCCAGCTGCGCGCGGTCGACGACTATTTCCAGGGGCTTGCGGACCGCATGGACCGCATGCCCGCCCCGACGGCAGACGAGGAGCCGGCGGGAGAAGAGGAGACGGCCTGCGCCGTCGATTGAGCGAAGACAAAAAGAGAAGAAGCAATGAGCAAGAAACACATCGAGGACTGCGTTCGCAGCAGTCTGGACAGCTACTTTCGCGATCTGCGGGGCACCGAACCCGACGGCATGTACGAGATGCTCGTGCGCGTGGTCGAGAAACCCCTGCTCGACGTCGTCATGACGCGCGCCGAAGGCAACCAGTCCCGGGCCGCCCAATGGCTGGGCCTGAACCGCAACACGCTCCGCAAGAAATTGGTCGAGCACAAACTTTTGAAATAACTCCACGGCATATCCCATGGCTCAGACCGCACTCCTTTCCGTTTCCGACAAGACCGGCATCCTTGAATTCGCGCAGGCCCTGCATGGCCTGGGCGTCAAGCTGCTGTCCACCGGCGGTACCGCCAAGCTGCTGGCCGACGCCGGCCTGCCGGTGACCGAAGTCGCCGACCACACCGGCTTTCCCGAAATGCTCGATGGCCGCGTGAAGACGCTGCACCCGAAGATCCACGGCGGCCTGCTGGCGCGCCGCGACCTGCCCGCGCACGTTGCCGCCATCAAGGAACACGGCATCGACACCATCGACCTGCTGGTGGTCAACTTGTACCCGTTCGAAGCCACCGTGGCCAAGCCCGGCTGCACGCTCGAGGACGCCATCGAGAACATCGACATCGGCGGCCCGGCCATGGTGCGCAGCGCGGCCAAGAACTGGAAGGACGTGGGCGTGCTCACCGACGCCTCGCAGTACGCCGTGGCGCTGGCCGAACTCAAGGCCGACGGCAAGCTCAGCGACAAGACCAAGTTCGCGTTCTCGGTGGCCGCGTTCAACCGCATCGCCGACTATGACGGCGCGATCAGCGACTACCTCTCGGCCATCGACTTCGACGCCAGCATCGGCCAGCCCGCGCCCACGCGTTCGCTCTTCCCCGCGCAGAGCAACGGCCGCTTCGTGAAGGTGCAGGACCTGCGCTACGGCGAGAACCCGCACCAGCAGGCCGCGTTCTACCGCGACCTGTACCCGGCGCCCGGTTCGCTCGTGTCGGCCAAGCAGCTGCAGGGCAAGGAGCTCAGCTACAACAACATCGCCGACGCCGATGCGGCGTGGGAATGCGTGAAGAGCTTCGACGTGCCGGCCTGCGTGATCGTCAAGCACGCCAACCCCTGCGGCGTGGCCGTGGGCGCCGATGCGCTCGAGGCCTACAGCAAGGCCTTCAAGACCGACCCGACCTCGGCCTTCGGCGGCATCATCGCCTTCAACCGCCCGGTCGACCTCGCCACCGCGCAGGCCGTCAACAAGCAGTTCGTCGAAGTGCTGATGGCACCGGGCTACACGCCCGAGGCGCTGGAAGTGTTCCAGGCCACGAAGGCCAAGCTCAACGTGCGCGTGCTCGAGATCGCACTGCCCCAGGGTGGCACCACCGACTGGGACAACGGCCGCAACGCGATGGATGTCAAGCGCGTCGGCTCGGGCCTCTTGATCCAGACCGCCGACAACCACGAGCTGGCCTTGGCCGACCTCAAGGTGGTCAGCAAGAAGCAGCCCACGCCGCAGCAGCTGCAAGACCTGCTGTTCGCCTGGAAGGTCGCGAAGTACGTCAAGAGCAACGCGATCGTGTTCTGTGCCGACGGCATGACCATGGGCGTGGGCGCCGGCCAGATGAGCCGCCTCGATTCGGCGCGCATCGCCAGCATCAAGGCCGAGCACGCGGGCCTGTCGCTCAAGGACACGGCGGTGGCGAGCGACGCCTTCTTCCCGTTCCGTGACGGCCTCGATGTGGTGGTGGACGCGGGCGCAGGCTGCGTGATCCAGCCGGGCGGCTCGATGCGCGACCAGGAAGTGATCGACGCGGCCGACGAGCGCGGCGTAGTGATGGTGTTCTCGGGCGTGCGCCACTTCCGCCACTGAGCCTGCGGCCCTGCGGGGCCTGCCCGAACAAGGCCAGGGTCGCTCGCGCGGCCCTGGCCTTTTTTGTGGCCGTTACTCGTGCGTGCCGAAGCGGTACTTGAGCTGGAAGCTGATCGCGCCGTAGAGGCGGTTCCTGATCGTCGGCACGTAGGCGATGTTCAGGCCCCAGTTCTTGCCCTCGATGGCGGCTGTCGGAATGATGGCCGGAAACCAGTTGCCGTTGCGATAGTCCGGGTAGCCGTCGAAGCCGCCCACCACCGCGCCGAACTTCACGCCGTAGAACTCGAAGGGCAGGATGTACAGGCCGACGTAGTGCGACTGGCGCCGGTTGCTGTTGTGGAAGGTGCCGGCCGTGACGCGGTAGGTGTCGTTCAGCGGGTACTCGAAGCCCAGGCCCGGGTTGGCGTTTTCCAGGCCCTTGCCGCTGTCGAAGTGGGCCGAGTAGAAGCCGGGGTTGACCCAGATGTTCTTCGGCTCGAAGGACTGCGCCAGCGCGAGGCCCGGCAAAAGAAGGGCACTCAGCAGCGGCAGCATGCGCAAGGGGGTCATGGGCGGGGCATCCTGAAATTTGTTCTGTCTCGCGGCTTCGATGGTGGCTGCGATGACGGCTTCCCTTGGGTCTGCGCGCGTGGGAATGGCCCCGCGAACGCCGGCGCAATATACACGCGGCGATCGCGAAAACGATGACATCGCTCAGGCGGGCCGCGCCAGGTACTTGCGAAACAGCTCGGCCAGCCGCAGCGCCGCCAGCGACAGCGGCTTGCCGCGCGGCGAGACGATGCCCAGCTCCAGCGGCGGCACCGGCATCGCGAGCGGCACGCGCTCCACCAGATCGGCATACGGCGGCATCGTGAGCATGCCGGCCGGCCCGACCATCAGCGCATCGCTGCGCGTGAGCAGGCCCCAGCTCACGCCGAAAGACGCCACCTCGATGCGGTGCTCGGGCAGCGGCAGGCCCTGCGCGGCGTACTGTTCGAGCAAGAAGGTGTGCTGGCTGCCGGGCGCCAGGTGCATCAGCCATTCGGCGCCCGCCACTTCTTCCCATCGGGTGGCGCGGTTCAGCGGATGGCCGCGCCGGCAGAGCACCGCCATCTCGATCATGTCGAGCCGCTCGAACGCGAAGTCGGCGTCGAGCGCCGCGGCGACCGGGCCCGCCACCGCGAAGTCGATCGTGCCTTCGCGCAGCAGTGGCAGCACCTGGGGAATCAGGCCGTCGAAGAGCTTGAGCTGCGCATGCGGCATGGCCTTGCGGAAGGCGCGCACCACCTCGGGCAGCACGCCCAGGAACACCATCGGCGTCACGGCGACGGCCACGCGCCCGTGCTGGCTGCCCTGCAGGATGCGGATGTCCTGGCGCGCGAGCTCGAGCTGCTGGTGCGCCAGCCGCGCGCGCACGGTGAGCTGGCGGCCGCACTCGGTGAACTCGATGCCGCGCGAGCTGCGCAGCACCAGTTGGGCGTCGACCTCGGCCTCGAGTTCGCGGATCGCCTTGGTCACTGCCGCCTGGCTCAGGTGCAGGCTGCGCGCGGCGGCGCGGATGCTGCCGGTGTCGGCCAGCCGCAGCCAGGCCTTGAGCTGGTGGTCCTTCATGCGGGGCATTCTGCCGGGCGGCGCCACCGGGTGATCCCCAGACAAACACAGGTTGTCATCGCGACAAGCGATTGTCTTTTCCGGCGCGCGGCCGATTTCTAGACTTTGCGCACCGGTCGTCTCATGGTGAGCGGCGGGACTCTCACAGGAGATACCTTCGTGCCTGCACTGTCATTCGCGTGGACCCGCCGCACCGTCCTGGCCGGGCTGGCCGCCGTCGCTCTGAGCGCCTCGATGGGCGCCTCGGCCCAGTTTCCCGAGCGCCCGTTGAAATTCATCGTGCCCTATGCCGCCGGGTCGGGCGTGGACGTCGCGGTGCGGCCGGTGGCCGACGCCATGGGGCGCGAGCTGGGCCAGGCCCTGGCGGTGGACAACCGCCCCAGCGCCGGCGGCATCGTCGGCACGCAGGCGCTGGCCACCTCCGCGCCGGACGGCTACACGGTCGGCTACGGCAACCTCGTCACGCTGAGCATCAACCCGGCCTTCTTCTCGAAGCTGCCCTACGCGCCCGAGAAAGACCTGGTGCCGGTCGGCCTGATCTCGAGCAACGCCTACGTGCTGATCGTGCGCAAGGACCTGCCGGTGCGCAACCTGCAGGAGCTCATCGCCTACGGGCGCGAGCACCCCGGCAAGCTCTCGGCCGGCTCGCCCGGCATCGGCAGCGCGGGCCACCTGACCGGCGAGCTGCTCAAGGCCGAGACCGGGCTGACGATGGTGCAGGTGCCCTACAAGACCGGCACGCAGGCGGTCGGCGACATGGTCAACGGCCAGCTCGACGTGACCATCGAGAACATCTCGGCGGTGCTGCCGTTCATCCAGCAGGGCCGGGTCAAGGCGATCGCCGTGACCAGCGCGAAGCGCGCCGGCGTGCTGCCCGAGGTGGCGACGGTGGCCGAGAGCGGCGTGCCCGGTTTCGAGGTGGTGGCCTGGGGCGCGCTGATGGCGCCGGCGGGCACGCCGCGCAAGACGGTCGACCGGCTCAACACCGCGCTGCGCGCCGCGCTGGCCGACCCGGCCGTGGTGCGCGCCAACGCCGCGCTGTCGATCGAGGCGCTGCCTTCGAGCCCCGAGGAACTCAGCGCGCTGATGAAGCGCGAGAAGCCGCGCTGGGCCGACGCCGTGCGGCGCGCGGGCGTCAAGGGCGACTGACGCACGTCCGATCGATCGATCGATTTCATTTTTCTCAAGGAGACAACGCATGCAACTCTGGCAACTGGAAGCCGCCGACCTGGCGCAGCGCATCAAGGCGCGCGAGGTCTCGTGCGTCGAGGCGGTGCGCAGCAGCCTGGCGCGCCTGGAGGCCGTCAACCCGCGGGTGAACGCCGTGGTCGACGGCTGCGCCGACGAGGCCCTCGGCGCGGCGGCGCAGGCCGATGCCGTGCTCGCGAAGGGCGAGGCGACCGGGCCGCTGCACGGCGTGCCGGTCACCATCAAAGTCAACGTCGACCAGCGCGGGCATGCCACCACCAACGGGGTGGAGGCTTACCGCAGCGTCGTGGCGAAGGACGACAGCCCCGTGGTCGCGAACCTGCAGCGCGCCGGCGCGATCGTGGTCGGCCGCACCAACACGCCCGCGTTCTCGATGCGCTGGTTCACCGACAACGCAGCACACGGACGCACGCTGAATCCGTACAACGCCGATGTCACGCCAGGTGGTTCAAGCGGCGGCGCGGCGGCGGCGGTGGCGGTCGGCATCGGCGCCATCGCGCACGGCAACGACCAGGGCGGATCGATCCGCTACCCGGCCTACGCCTGCGGCGTGTACGGCCTGCGCCCGAGCTTCGGCCGCGTGCCGGCCTTCAATCCTTCGGGTGCGGGCGAGCGGCCGATGGTGGTCCAGCTCACATCGGTGCAGGGGCCGCTGGCGCGCAGCGTGCGCGACCTGCGGCTGGCCTTCGCCGCAATGGCGCAGCGCGATGTGCGCGACCCGTGGTGGGCGCCCGCGCCGCTGGAGTCGGCCACGTCGGGCAGCCCCGTCAGCGTGGCGCTGTGCACCGAGCTGCCCGGCTACGCCTGCGACCCCGAAGTAGCCGATGCGTTGCAGCGCGCCGCACGCCGTCTGGAGCGCGCCGGCTACCGCGTCGAGCCTGCGCAGCCGCCGCGCCTGCGCGAGACGGCCGACCTCTGGTTGTCGTTGACGATGGCCGACAGCCGGCTGCTGGTGGAAGAGGCGCTGATGCGCGACGGCGACGACACCATCCGCCAGGCCTACCGCGCCATGGATGCGCACGCGCCGCAGTTCGACACAGCAAGCTATATGCGCGCCCTGGCTGCGCGCACGGGCCTGATGCGTGAATGGGCGCTGTTCCTTCAACGACATCCGCTGCTGCTGATGCCCGTGTCGTGGCGCCATCCGTTCCCGGTCGACGCCGACCAGCGCGGCAGCGCCGCGATGCGGGAGATCCTGGATGCGCAGAGCCCGCTGTTGTCCACCGCGATCCTGGGCTTGCCGGGGCTGTCGGTGCCGATGGGGCTGCGCCACGGGCTGCCCACGGGCGTGCAGCTCGTGAGCGACCGCTTCCGCGAAGACCTGTGCCTGGCCGCGGCAGAGGTGCTCGAAGCCGAGGCCGGGCCGGTGGCGGCGATCGACCCCGCCTGAGCGGGGAGGGCGCGCGTCAGCGCTTGCGGAAGATGTCGCGCGCCGCCTCGATGGTGGCCGCGATGTCGTCCTCGCTGTGCGCGGCGCTCACGAAGCCTGCTTCGTAGAGTGCCGGCGCGATGTACACGCCGCGATCGAGCAGGCCGTGGAACAGCGCATTGAACTGGGCGTTGTCGGTGGTCATCACCGTCGCGTAGTTCTGCGGCAGTTCGTTCATCAGGAAGAAGCCGAACATGCCGCCTTCGCTGTCGGCGTTGAAGGGCTGGCCCTCGGCGGCCGCGGCGGCCTTGAGGCCGTCGACCAGCGTGCGCGTCTTCTTGGCCAGCGCTTCGTAGAAGCCGGGCTTCGAGATTTCCTTCAGCGTGGCCAGGCCGCAGGCGGTGGCCACCGGGTTGCCCGACAGCGTGCCGGCCTGGTAGACCGGGCCCAGCGGCGCGAGCTGTTCCATGATGGCGCGCGGGCCGCCGAAGGCCGCCAGCGGCATGCCGCCGCCGATGACCTTGCCGAGCACCGTGAGGTCGGGCGTGATGCCCAGCACGCCTTGCGCGCCGTGCAGGCCGACACGGAAGCCCGTCATCACCTCGTCGAAGATCAGCAGCGCGCCGTGCTGCGTGCACAGCTCGCGGCAGCGCTTGGCGAATTCGGGCGTGGCGCGCACGAAGTTCATGTTGCCGGCGATCGCCTCGATCATCAGGCAGGCGATGTCACTGCCGTGCAGCGCAAAGGCTTCCTCGAGCTGCTGCAGGTTGTTGTACTCGAGCACCAGCGTGTGCTGCACCACCTCGGGCGGCACGCCGGCCGAGGTCGGGTTGCCGAAGGTGGCGAGGCCCGAGCCGGCCTTCACCAGCAGCGCGTCGGCATGGCCGTGGTAGCAGCCTTCGAACTTGACGATGGTCTTGCGGCCGGTGGCGCCGCGCGCCAGGCGCAGCGCGCTCATGGCGGCTTCGGTGCCCGAGCTCACGAGACGCACCATCTCCATCGACGGCACCAGGGCCAGGATGGCTTCGGCGAGTTCGATCTCGCGCTCGGTCGGCGCGCCGTACGAGAAGCCTTCGAGCACGGCCTTCTGCACCGCCTCGACCACGGCGGGGTGGCCGTGGCCCAGGATCATCGGGCCCCAGGAGCCGATGTAGTCGATGTAGCGCTTGTCGTTGGCGTCCCAGAAATAGGCGCCTTGCGCGCGCTGGATGAAACGGGGCGTGCCGCCGACGGCCTTGAAGGCGCGCACGGGCGAGTTCACGCCGCCGGGGATCACGGCGCGGGCGCGCTCGAAAAGAAGGTCGTTCTGGTCAGTCATCAGTGTCGCGTGTCGTGCGGGGGTAAAGCGAAATCGGGTGGGGTGTCGGGCGCGTCGTCATCGTCTTCGTCGTCCTCGGGCTCGGCCCAGAACAGGCGGTCGGGCAGCACGTGGCCCATGCCGGGGCGAAAGCCCGCGTCGAGGCAGCGGTCCATGTAAGCGAGCGCTTCGGTCGTGGCGGCGACGAGGTCGGTGCCGCTGGCCAGCAGGGCCGCGAGCGCGGCCGAGAGCGTGTCGCCGGCGCCGGCGAAGACGGCTTCGAGCCGTTCGTACTTCTCGCTGGCCAGCACCGATTGCGGCGAGGCCAGCACGTTGTCGATGAACTGGTCGGGCAGCACCATGCCGGTGACCAGGGTGTAGAGCACGCCGAACTCGCCGGCGGCCTTGGCGATGTCGCGCGCGCCGGGCGGGCGCTCGCCGCTCCAGTCGGGCAGCAGCCAGCGCCACAGGGTGCTGTGGTTTCCAACCAACACCGTGGTCTGGGGCAGCACGAGGTCGCGAAAAGCGTCGAGATAGGCCTCGATCAGGTTCTCGTCCCACCACGACAGGTTGGGCATGTAGGCCACCACGGGCACGTCCGGGTAGTCGGCGGCGGTCTCGGCGATGGTGCTCAGCGCCTCGGGGGTGCCGGCAAAGCCCACCTTGATCAGCTGGACCTCGACGTCTTCGAGGATGGCGCGCGCCTGCTCGGCCACGGCCTCTTCCTCGAAGGCGAAGTGGTCGAAGATCTCGGCCGTGTCGCGTGCGTAGGCGCCCGTCACCACTGGCAGGACGTGAGCGCCCACCGATCCCATGGCCAGGGCGTCGGCGCCCAGGCCGCCCGCGCCGCTCGGATCGCTGGCATTGAACACCAGCACGCAGGGGGGATTCAGGTCGCGTTCGCTCAGCGACTCGTCGTCCTGCGAGGGGTCGTTAAGATTGCCCGGTTTGCGGGCGTTCTCGTCTGGATGTAAGTAGATGGTCATACGCCTAGCGAAATCCCCTGGATGGTGGCATAGGCGCGACGTTTACGGTCTGCCAGTGAGATACGCATAGATACACTCGTTGCATTTAATGAACAAGGACTTTAAGCTCCGATGAACACGAAAACTTGGATGTGCCTGATTTGTGGGTGGATCTATGACGAAGCGGTTGGTGTACCGGAAGACGGCATCGCGGCAGGCACGGCCTGGGCCGATGTGCCGATGAACTGGACCTGTCCTGAGTGCGGTGCGCGCAAGGAAGACTTCGAAATGGTTGAGATCTGACAAGCATGGCATAGGGCTACGCGATCTGCGTCGATGTTCGGCGCGGCGGGCATCCAAGTCTCATGAGCAGGAGCGTTTGCAATGGGCCCGAATGGATCTGGTTACAAGGTGCTGGTCATCGATGACAGCAACACCATCCGGCGCAGTGCCGAGATTTTTCTGAAGCAGGGTGGGCACGAGGTTCTTCTCGCGGAAGACGGCTTCGACGCGCTCTCCAAGGTTAACGACCACAAGCCTCACCTGATTTTCTGCGACATCCTGATGCCTCGCCTCGACGGCTATCAGACCTGCGCCATCATCAAGCGCAACGCGCATTTCTCCAATGTCCCGGTCGTCATGCTGTCTTCGAAAGATGGCGTATTCGACAAGGCCCGCGGCCGCATGGTCGGGTCCCAGGACTATCTCACCAAGCCATTCACCAAAGACCAGCTGCTGCAGGCCGTGCAGCAGTTTGGCATTGTTCAACAGGAAGTGCAGTAATGCCCATTCGAAAAATCCTCGTCGTCGACGACTCCAAGACGGAACTGGTGTTCCTGACCGACCTCCTCCAGAAGAACGGTTTCTCCGTGAAAACGGCCGAAAACGCCGACGACGCGATGCGCCGCCTCGAGGAAGACCACCCCGACCTGATCCTCATGGACGTGGTCATGCCCGGCCAGAACGGCTTCCAGCTCACGCGCGCCATCGCCCGCGACCCGAAGTACGCCGCCATTCCGATCATCCTGTGCACCAGCAAGAACCAGGAAACCGATCGTGTCTGGGGCATGCGCCAGGGCGCACGTGACTACATCGTGAAGCCGGTCAACGCGGCCGATCTGATGTCCAAGATCAGCGCGCTCGCCTGAGCGGGAACCTGCGCACTCCATGGCGAATCGCGACGCGCTGCGCGCCTTCCAGTCCCGGCTTGCGAGCCGCCTCCAGGCCGCGCGCACCACGGGCGTGGCTGCGAGCTGGCTGGCGGTCGAGGCGGGTGAGGGCAAGTACCTCTTTCCGCTGGCGCACGCCGGCGAAATCTTTCCCTGGACGCCGCCCCAGCCCGTGCCCTACACGGAGCCCTGGTTCCTCGGCGTCGCCAACCTGCGCGGCGGCCTGTACGGCGTCGTGCAGCTGTCGGCGTTCGCGTCCGGTGCGCCGGGCGCCCCCGCCGCCACCGAGGCGGCACGCATCCAATCGCGGCTCGTGGCATTCAACGAGCTGCTCGAAGTCAACTGCGCTTTGCTGGTCGATCGACTGGCGGGGTTGCGGGGTGCGGAGGCCTTCACGGCCGCCGACGCTCCGGGCGCAGAGGCCCCGGCCTGGCACGGGCATCTGTACACCGACGCAGCAGGGGAGCGCTGGCAGGAAGTCAACCTGCAGGCGCTTTCGCAGCAACCCCAGTTTTTGAGTATTGGTGCGTAGTGCTTCGGCACATGGCACTGGCAACCACCTGAAGGACCGACCGTGAGCTCGATCGCCGACAAGTTCAAGAAATTACTCCCCGCGACCAACGGGAACGACAAGGCCCGCGTCGACGACTCCGGTTCGATATCGCTCGACGATGTCGACACGGTTCAGGTTCCGGACGAAAAAACGATCCGCCTCGCCAAGAAGGGCGAGGGGGCATCCGCCGCCACAGCCGACACCGGCTTCGGCGGCATCGACGCGCTGGGCGATCCGGCGTCCGTCGAGGCCGCCAACGCGGCCACGCTCGAAGCGGTTCCGCTGGCCCCCGCCGCGGGCGGCGGCATGGGCGCCAACCCCGCCAAGCAGCAGCGCGTGCTGGCCATCATGCTGGCCATCGTGGTGTTGGCGCTGTTGCTGGTGGCCGGCTCCGCCATCCTTCGCGCGGAACGCCTGGCGCAGCAGGTGGCGGCCACCGGCCAGTCGCTGATGCAGTCGCAGCGCCTGGCCAAGTCGATCTCGCAGGCCCTCGTCGGCAGCGCCTCGGCGTTCGTCGAAGTGAAGGACAGCGCCGACGACCTCTCGCGCCGCGTGCAGGGCCTGACCAACGGCGACGACGCCTTGCGCCTGGAAGCCGTCGGCAACCAGTACGACGAGGAGATGAACAAGATCAACCCGCTGGTCGCCCGCGCCGACGCGAGCGCCAAGGCCGTGCTGGCCCAGCGCCAGATCCTGACGCAGGTGGGTGCGGCTCTGCGCGACATCAACCAGCAGTCGTCCACGCTGCTCGAAATGACGGAAACCGTCGCGTCGCTGAAGATGCAGCAGAACGCCACGCTGCCCGAGATCTCGGCCGCCGGCCAGCTCGTGATGCTGACGCAGCGCATCGGCAAGTCGACCAACGAGTTCTTCACGGTCGAGGGTGTGAACCCCGACGCCGTGTTCCTGCTGGGCAAGGACCTGAACACCTTCCAGGAAACCACCCGCGGCCTGCTCGACGGCAACGCGCAGCAGCGCTTCCCCGGCTCGAAAGACCCGCAGACGCGCCAGCAGCTCGAAGCCATCCTGAAGACCTACGAACAGATGCGCACGCAGGCCTCGGCCATTCTGGGCAACCTGCAGGGCCTGGTGGCCGCGCGCGAAGCGCAGGCGTCCATCCTGACCGACAGCGAGCCGCTGCGTAAGTCGCTGGGCGAACTGCAAGAGAAGCTCTCGGCCCGCACCGGCCTGGGCGCCGGCACCATCGTGCTGCTGTTCGTGCTCTCGCTGGCCGCCCTGGCCCTGGCCGGCGCCATCGGTTTCGTGCAGGTGCGCGAAGGCCGCGAACGTGCCGCCGTCGCCGAACGCGAGCGTCTGGCCGCCGAGCAGGCATCGGAAGAAGCCGGCCGCGTGAACAACGCCAACCAGGCCGCCATTCTTCGCCTGATGAACGAACTGCAGACAGTGGCCGAAGGCGACCTGACGCAGGAAGCGACCGTGACCGAGGACATCACCGGCGCCATCGCCGACTCGGTGAACTACACGGTGGAAGAACTGCGTTTGCTGGTGGGCAACGTGCAGAACACGGCAACCCGCGTGGCGCAGACGACGTCGCAGGTGGAAAACACCTCGACCGAACTGCTCGCCGCCTCGACCGAGCAGCTGCGCGAAATTCGCGAAACCGGCCAGTCGGTGCTGACCATGGCCGAGCGAATCAACGGCGTGTCCTCGCAAGCGCAAGAGTCCGCCACGGTGGCGCGCCAGTCGCTGCAAGCCGCATCGTCGGGCCTGCAGGCCGTGCAGAACGCCATCGGCGGTATGAACTCCATCCGCGACCAGATCCAGGAAACCTCCAAGCGGATCAAGCGCCTGGGCGAATCGTCGCAGGAGATTGGCGAAATCACCGAGCTGATCTCGGACATTACCGAACAGACGAACGTGCTGGCCCTGAACGCCGCCATTCAAGCGGCATCCGCCGGTGAAGCCGGCCGAGGCTTCTCGGTGGTGGCGGAAGAAGTTCAGCGACTGGCCGAACGCTCCGCAGACGCCACGCGCCAGATCTCGGCGCTGGTGAAGGCGATTCAGACCGACACGCAGGACGCGGTGGGCGCCATGGAGCGCTCCACGCAGGGTGTGGTCGAAGGGGCGAAGCTGTCCGACAACGCAGGTACCGCGCTGTCCGAGATCGACCGCGTGTCGCGCCGACTCGCCGACCTCATCGAGCAGATTTCGCAGTCCGCCTCCCGCGAAGCCGATTCGGCCAACGTGGTGGCCGCCAACATCCAGCACATTTTTGCGGTGACGGAACAGACCGGAGAAGGCACGCGGACCACGGCCCAGCAGGTGCGCGAGCTCTCGCAGATGGCCGAAGAACTGCGTCGCTCCGTCGCTCGTTTCAAGATTGCGTGACAACAGATAGATAAGAACGGCGAGCAACCACGTGTCGATTCAAACCCCTGCCACGGCCCCCCTTGCCGGCAACATGCCGGCCACCGAAGACCTCGGGCCGCTGGCCTGGGTGCTGGGAGAAATCCAGAAGTCCCTCGACGGTGTCGGCAAGTCGCTGCGGCGTTTCGTGCGCGACGTGGGCAGCGCCACGGAGCCCGAGAGCGGTCCGCTGCAGATGGCCCGCCAGCAACTGCACCAGGCCGTCGGCGCGCTGCAGATGGTGGGCCACAGCTCGCCTGCGCTGGTGCTGGGCACCATCGAATTCGCGGTGCAGGGCTTCATCGCCGAACCGCAGCGCTGCACCGAGAGTGCCGTGCACAAGATCGAGCGCGCCGGCTTTGCCGTCACCGATTTCCTCAGCGCACTGCTGGCCGGCAAGGCCGTGTCGTCGGTGGCGCTGTTTCCGCAGTACCGCGACGTGCTGGAGTTGGGCGGCAATGAGCGCGTCCATCCGGCGGACCTGTGGAGCACCGCCTGGCGCTGGGTCGAGGTCAAGCCTGCCCTCACGCAAGCCGCGCTCGCTTATGACCCGGCCGTGCGCTCGCGGCTCGACCGCGAGGTGCTGCAGCTGGTCAAGAGTGGCGACGCGCAGGCCGCGCGACGGCTGCATGCGCTGTGCCTGGGGCTCGGGCGCGGTGCGCTGCTGCCGCGCGTCGCGAGCTTCTGGACGCTGGCCGCGGGCTTCTTCGAAGCCCTCGCGCTGGGCCTGATTCCCGCCGACACCTACGTCAAGCGCGCCGCCTCGCGCGTGCTGCTGCAGTACGCCACGCTGGCGCGCGGCGACAGCGTGGTGTCCGACCGCCTCGGCCAGGACCTGCTCTTCTTCTGCGCCCAGGCCGTGCCCGGCGCGCAGGACGACGCCGCCACGCTGCGCACCGTGCGCAGCGCCTGGGGCGTGACGCAGGAGCCGCGCGTCGACTACACCGTGGTGCAGTTCGGCCGCTTCGACCCGCTGGTGCTCTCGCAGGCGCGCAAGCGCATCGAGACCGCCAAGGAAATGTGGTCGGCGCTCTCGGGCGGTGACATCACGCGCACGCGGCAGGTGGCCGACACCTTCGCGCAGCTCGGCGAATCGCTGCTGAAGCTGCACCCGCCGAGCCAGCCGATGGTGCAGGCGCTGACGCACGCCGTGGACGCCTCGGTGCGTTCCGGCCAGCCGCCCGACACCGAACTGGCGATGGAAGTCGCCACCTCGGTGCTGTACCTCGAAGCCGCGCTCGAAGACCTCGACCCCAGCGACCCGCAGCTCACGGCCCGCACGCTGCAGCTGGCCGGCCGCATCGAGCGCGTGCGCGACGGCGGCCGTTCCGAGCCGCTCGAGCCGTGGATGGAGGACCTGTACCGCCGCGTCAGCGACCGCCAGACCATGGGCACCGTGGTCGACGAGCTGCGCAGCCACCTGAGCGAACTCGAGAAGTCGCTCGACCAGTACTTCCGCCGCCCGGCCGAAAAGCCGCTGCTGCGCACCGTGCCCACGCAGCTCATGCAGATGCGCGGCGTGTTCTCGGTGCTGGGGCTCGAGCAGGCCGCGCACACCGTGCAACGCATGCGCGACGACGTCGAGCAGATGCTGCAGGTCAACCGCTCGCCCGTCGAGGAAATGGCCACCTTCGACGCGCTCGGCAACAACCTGGGCGCGCTCGGTTTCCTCATCGACATGCTGGGCTACCAGCCCGCACTGGCCAAGCGCCTGTTCGTGTTCGACGCCGAAGCGGGCGAACTCAAGCCGCTGATGGGCCGCCAGGCCATCGACGCCGCGGCCCCGGCCGAAGGCGCTGCCGCACCGGCCGCCGAGCCCGTGCTCAGCATCGAGGAAGTCGACGCGCAGATCGCTTCCAAGCTCGCCGCGTTGGCCACGCCCAACCGCAAGACCAAGCCGTCGCCGCTGGAGGAATTCAGCCGCAAGGCCGAGAGCTGGACCACCAAGATCACGGGCCCGTCGGCGCTGCCCGACACCGAGGTCACCGAGCTCGAAGAAGACGACCTGCAGAACATCTTCCTGGACGAAGCCCGTGAAGTGGTGGGCAACGGCCTGGCCGCCATCGCCGCGCTCGGCAACCGTCCCGGCGACACCGAAGAACTCACCATCCTGCGCCGCGCGTTCCACACGCTCAAGGGCAGTTCGCGCATGGTCGGCCTCACCGACTTCGGCGACGCCGCCTGGTCGCTCGAGCAGGTGCTCAACACCTGGCTGGCCGACCAGCGCGATGCCACGCCCGAGCTGCTGTCGAGCACCGAGCGCATGCTGCGCGATTTCAGCCAGTGGGTCGAAGCCATCGCCGCCGGCGATGCGGGCACCTGGCACTCGGCACCGTTCAGCCGCGTGGCCAACGCGCTGCTGGCCGGCGAGCCCGTGCCCACACCGGTGCGCGTGGCCGACGCCGAAGCGCTCGCGGTGGCCGCACGCCACATCGCCGCGGAGCCGGCGCCGCTCGCATTGCCGGAGCTGCCCGAGCTCCCCGACCTGTCGCTGACGCCGCAAGATGTCGCCGCCCCTGACGCCACGTTGGACTTCTCCGACTGGCAGCAGGCGCAAGAAGCGCCACACGCACCGACCAAGCCTGTCACACCCGAGCCCGACGACGATTTCGCCTCCACCGACTTCCTCGACTTCGAAGGCAAGCAGAGCACAGCGCCCGCGCCGCTCGACGTGCTGCCCAGCGGCGACGATTTCGATTTCCTCGCGCCCCCGAAGACGCATGCACCGGCCGAGCCCGCCGTGTCGCACGCCGAGCCCGAGCCCGCCCCGGAAATCGAAGCGACGATGCCGACCGCGTCCGGCCTGCCCGATCTCGAATGGGCGCCGGAGCCGCTGCCGCTGGCTGCTGCTGCTGAGCCTGTCGCCGAGACGGTGCCACCTGTCGAGGTCATCGAAGCGGCCGAAGAACTGCCGGCGCTGGAAGTGCCGGTCGAAGCACTGCAGCCGGAGCCGGAACCTGTGTCGGCGGCCATCGAAGCCGCCCCCGAGGCCCCCGTTGTCGTCGAGGAGCTGCCCGCAGCCGTCGTGGCCGAACCAGAACCCGTGTCGGAGCCCGAGCCCGTGCTGGCCGAGGCCATTCCTGAACCCGAGTCTTCCATCGCGCCGAGCGCCGAAGACCAGGTCAAGGTGATCGGCCCGCTGCGCATCGGCATCGCGCTGTACAACGTCTACCTCAACGAAGCCGACGAATGGTCCCGCCAGCTGGCGACCGATGTCGGCGAATGGGCGCTCGAAACCCACGAGCGCCTGCCCGACTCGACCATCGCGCTGGCCCACTCGCTGGCCGGCAGCTCGGCCACCGTCGGCTTCCACAGCCTCTCGGGCATGGCCCGCCTGCTCGAATCGGCGCTGCAGCACCTGCAGATGCAGGGCAGCGGCACGCGCGAGCAGGGCGTCGTGCTGGTCGCCGCGGCCGACGAGCTGCGTCGCCTGTTGCACCAGTTCGCCGTCGGCTTCCTGCGCGATCCGTCCGAAGCCACGCTGCAGGCGCTGCGCGAAATCGCCGCCGCGCCGATGCCGCCCGAAATTGCCGCGGCCCGTTTCGAGACGCTGCTGCCCAAGCAGGTCGTCGCCAACGACGCCTTTGCCGACGTGGTACTGGACGACAACGAAGACGCCATCGACCTGGCCGATGCGGTCGACGTCGACCTGTTCCCGATCTTCGAGGAAGAGGCTGCCGAACTGATGCCCCAGCTGGGCGAGGCGCTGCGCCAGTGGTCGCACCACCCCGACGACGCCGCGCCGCGCGCCTCGGTGCTGCGCACGCTGCACACGCTCAAGGGCAGCGCACGGCTGGCCGGCGCCATGCGCCTGGGCGAGCGCGCGCACCGCATGGAGTCCGAGATCGAACTGCTGGGCTCCCAGGGGGCCGAGCGGGCCGACATCGAGAAACTGCTCACGCGCCTGGACACGCTGCAACACACCTTCGATGCCCTGCGCGCGGCCGACGACGCCGCCCAGGTCGAAGTGGCCCAGCTGATCGCCACCGCCAGCCCGACCGCACCCGCCATCCAGCGCGTGCAGGCGGCGCCCGAGGTGCGCGAGTCGGCGAACGACGACCAGGCTGAAGCGGCTTCTGCCGAATCCGCCGTGGAAGCACCGTCGTCCCTGCTGCCGCGCCCCGCGCCGGCCCTGCTCGCGCCGCTGCGTGCAGCGTCGGGCCAGGCCGTGCGCATCCGCACCCAGCTGCTCGACCGCCTGGTCGCGCAGACCGGCGAGGTCATCATCACGCGTTCGCGCCTCGAGGCAGAACTGGGCCAGCTGCGCGGCTCGCTCGCCGACCTCACGGGCAACCTCGACCGCCTGCGCCAGCAGCTGCGCGACATCGAGGTGCAGGCCGAAAGCCAGATGCAGTCTCGTTTGGCGCAAGCCAAGGATTCGCAGCAGAGCTTCGACCCGCTCGAGTTCGACCGCTTCACCCGCGTGCAGGAACTCACGCGCATGATGGCCGAGTCGGTGAACGACGTGGCCACCGTGCAGCGCACCCTGCAGAAGACCGTGCAGGCCACGGAAGACGACCTGAGCGTGCAGGCACGCCAGACGCGCGAACTGCAGCGCGGCCTGCTGCGCACGCGCATGGTGGAGTTCGAAGGCATCTCCGACCGCCTGTACCGTGTGGTGCGCCAGGCCTCGAAGGACACCGGCAAGCAGGTGCGCCTGGACATCGTCGGCGGCTCCATCGAAATGGACCGCGGCGTGCTCGACCGCATGACGCCCGCCTTCGAACACCTGCTGCGCAACTGCGTGGCGCACGGCATCGAGGATGTGGCGGCGCGCGAGAAGGCCGGCAAGGACGCCAGTGGCCTCATCGTCATCGACCTGCACCACGAAGGCAACGACGTGTCGGTGAGCTTCCGTGACGACGGTGCCGGCCTCGACCAGAAGCGCATCGCCGAACGCGCCCGCGCCCTGGGTCTGCTCGGCCCCGACCAGGACCTGTCGCCCGAGGAAGCCACCGAGCTGATCTTCAAGCCCGGCTTCTCCACCGCCGGGCAGGTGTCCGAACTGGCCGGCCGCGGCATCGGCATGGACGTGGTGCGCGCGCAGATCGCCGCGCTCGGCGGCCGCATCGAAACGCACAGCACGCCGGGCCAGGGCACTACCTTCAAGCTGGTGCTGCCGCTGACCACCGCCGTGACGCACGTGGTGATGCTGCGCGCGGGCGAGGTGTCGATCGGCGTGCCGTCGAACCTCGTGGAACTCGTGCAGCGCGTGAGCGGCGCCGACCTCGAGGCCGCCTACCTGAACCACAGCTTTGCCTTCGGCAGCGAGCAGGTGCCGTTCTACTGGGCCGGCGCGCTGCTGCAGCATTCGATTCGCAGCGAGCACGCCGCCACCAAGAACAACACGCTGGTGATCGTGCGAAGCGCGGCGCAGCGCGTGGCCCTGCACGTGGACGAAGTGCTGGGCAATCAGGAAGTCGTGGTGAAGAACCTCGGCCCGCAGCTCGCGCGACTGCCCGGCCTGGCTGGCATCTCGGTGCTGGCTTCGGGCGCGGTGGCGCTGATCTACAACCCGGTGGCGCTGGCCGCGGTGCATGGCGACCAGGCGCGTGCGCGCCAGACCGCCGCGCTGGCCGCGCCGACGCATGCCGCTTCGGTGGACACCGGCGCGCCGCAGACGCCGGCCGCCTTTGCCCCGGTGGTGCCGCAGATTCCGCTCGTGCTGGTGGTGGACGACTCCATCACCGTGCGCCGCGTCACGCAGCGCCTGCTGCAGCGCGAAGGCTATCGCGTGTCGCTTGCGGCCGACGGCCTGCAGGCGCTCGAACGGCTGCAGCAGGAGCGCCCGGCCGTGGTGCTGTCGGACATCGAGATGCCGCGCATGGACGGCTTCGACCTGGCCCGCAACATCCGCGCCGACGTGGCCTTGGCCGAGCTGCCGATCATCATGATCACCTCGCGCATCGCCGAGAAGCACCGCGAGTACGCCCGCGACCTGGGCGTGAACCACTACCTGGGCAAGCCGTACTCGGAAGAGGAACTGCTGCGTCTGGTGCGTGCGTACACGAGCGAGCCGGCCGCGCTGGCGGTGGCCTGACCGGCTTCGGCAGCGCCGGCGATCGGCGCGCAAAGGAAAAAGGGCCCTTCGGGGCCCTTTTCTCTTGGGTTACGGCTTTTGCAGGGCCTTGGCGCGTGCCGCCGCATAGCGCTGCATTGTCTTCTCCCGCGCCTCCGCGTGGTCCACCGCGGGCTTCGGGTAGTTCTCGCCCAGCCTGACGCCCGCCGCCTCCAGCTCGACCGGCGAGGCCAGCCACGGCGCATGGATCGCCACGTTCGACAGGCCCGCGAGCTGCGGCAGGTAGCGGCGGATGAACTTGCCCTCGGGATCGAAGCGTTCGCTCTGCGTCACCGGGTTGAAGATGCGGAAGTAGGGCTGGGCGTCGCAGCCGGTCGAGCTGGCCCATTGCCAGCCGCCGTTGTTCGAGGCCAGCTCGTAGTCGTTCAGGTGCAGCGCGAAGTAGCGCTCGCCGCGCCGCCAGTCCAGCCCCAGGTCCTTGCACAGGAAGCTCGCCACCACCATGCGCAGCCGGTTGTGCATGTAGCCGCTCTGGCGGATCTGCAGCATCGCGGCGTCGACCAGCGGGTAGCCGGTGCGGCCCTCGCACCAGGCGTCGAAGAGCTGGTCGGCGTGCTTGCCGTGGTGCCACTGGATCTTGTCGTACTCGGGGCGGAAACTCTTCGATTCGCCGTTCGCATGCACATGCGGAAAGTGCGCCAGGATCTGGAAGTAGAAGTCGCGCCAGACCAGCTCGCTGAGCCAGGTCGCGGCGCCGGTGTTGCCCTGCAGCGCCAGCTGGTGCGCCACGCTGGCCAGTTGCCGGATCGACACCGTGCCGAAGCGCAGGTGCACGCCCATGTAGCTCGGGCCGCGCACGGCCGGGAAGTTGCGCGCCTCGTCGTAGCGGTCGATGCGCTCGAAGAAATCTTCGAACAGCGCGCCGGCGCCGCGCGTGCCGGTGGGAATCTCCAGCGTCTGGAGGTTGGTGCTTTCAAAACCGATCTCGCCCAGCGTGGGCACGGGCCCGCCCAGGGCCGGGGGCGGCGGGGCCAGCGCGTCGGCGTGGCTGCGCACGGGGTACGACTTCAGGAAGAACGAATCCACCTTCGCCAGCCAGGCCCGCTTGTACGGCGTGAACACCGTGTAGGGCAGGCCGGCCTTGGTCATGACCTCGTCGCGGTCGAAGACGGTGCTGTCCTTGAAGGTGTGAAAGCTGATGCCCGTGTTGGCCAGCGCGCCGAGCACGCGGGCGTCGCGCGCCAGGGCGTCGGGCTCGTCGTCGCGGTTGGCGAACACCGCCTGCACGTCGAGCGTGTGGGCCAGCGCCGGGATCTCTTCGGCGGCCACCGCGTGCCGCACGATGAGCCCGCTGCCCAGGCCGCGCAGCTCGGCTTCGAGCTCCACCAGCGATTCGCGGATGAATTCGACCCGCCGGTCCGCGCGGGGCAGGGCGTCCAGGATCGCCCGGTCGAACACGAAAACGCAGACCACCTGCCGGCAGGCCCGCAGCGCCCGGTACAGCGCTGCGTTGTCGTCCACCCGCAGGTCCCGGCGAAACCACATGAGCCCTTTGGGATAGGTCTTGTCGACGGCCAGTAAAATCGGGGGCATATGGCTGCCGATTCTGCCCCGATGAACCTGACGCATCACTTTCTGATCGCGATGCCGGGGATGGAAGACAAAACTTTCAACCGCAGCGTCGTTTACCTCTGCGAACACAGCGAGCGCGGTGCGCTCGGGCTGGTGATCAACAAACCCAGCGACATCAACCTCAAGGTGCTGTTCGAGAAGATCGAGCTGCACCTGGCCCGCCCCGAGCTGGGCGACGCCCCCGTTTTCCAGGGCGGCCCGGTGCAGACCGAGCGCGGCTTCGTGCTGCACGAGCCGGTGTTCACCCAGGCCGAGAAACCCGAGGAATCGGTCTACGCCTCGACCATGACCATCCCCGGCGGGCTCGAAATGACCACCTCCAAGGACGTGTTGGAGGCCCTGGCCACCGGCGCCGGCCCGCGCAAGGTGCTGGTCTCGCTGGGCTATTCGGCCTGGGGCGAGGGCCAGCTGGAGTCCGAACTGGCCGAGAACAGCTGGCTCACGGTGCTGGCCGACCCGGCCGTGATCTTCGATACGCCGGTGGAAAAGCGCTACGACAAGGCGTTGATGCTGCTGGGGCTCGAGGCTTGGACCTTGTCTCCCGACGCGGGCCACGCATGAGCGACGTCATGTCCGACGCGCCTGCATCCGCCCCTGCTTCCGTTCCCGCTCCCGCCGCCGTTCCTGCGCATTTCCAGAGCTTCCTGGCTTTCGACTTCGGCGCCAAGCGCACCGGCGTGGCCAGCGGCAACCGGCTGCTGCGCACGGCGACCCCGCAGGCCACCATCAAGGCCGAGGGCGCCGACGCCCGCTTTGTCCAGGTCGAGGCGCGCATCAAGGAATGGCAGCCCGACGCGCTGGTGGTCGGCGTGCCCTACCACCCCGACGGCGCCCCGCACGAGAACACCCGCCGTGCGCAGAAGTTCGCGCGCCAGCTGCGTGGCCGTTTCAATCTCCAGGTGTTCGAGGTGGACGAGCGCTACAGCACCACCGAGGCCTTGTCGTCCGGCGCCCGCGACGCCGACGCCGCGTCAGCCTGCATCATCCTGGAACAGTTTTTGAGGAGTCTCCCGTGAGTTCAATCCCCGATGCCGAAGCGCTCTACACGACGCTGCTGTCCGGCGTGAAGGCGCTGATGCGCCCCGAGACGAAACTGGTGGGCATCACCTCCGGCGGCGCCTGGCTGGTCGAGCGCCTGCAGAAAGACCTGGGCCTGGCCGGTGCCCCCGGCGTCATCTCGTCGGCCATGCACCGCGACGACTTCGCGCGCCGCGGCCTCTCGGCCAGTGCGCAGACCGCGCTGCCCTTCGACGTGAACGGCGCCGACGTGCTGCTGCTCGACGACGTGCTCTACACGGGTCGCACCATCCGCGCCGTGCTCAACGAGCTGTTCGACTTCGGCCGCCCCGCCTGTGTGCGGCTCGCCGTGCTGGTCGACCGTGGTGGCCGCGAACTGCCCGTCGCCGCCGACTTCGCAGCAACGACGCTCAAGCTGCCCGACACCCAATTGCTAGCCCTCGCACGCGCCGACGACGGCGCCTTCAGCCTCAAGGTGGAGGACAACACCTAATGCTCTACAAGCGAAACCCGCAGCTCAACAAGAACGGCGAGCTGATCCACCTGCTGTCGATCGAGGGCCTGCCCAAGGACATCGTCACGCACATCCTCGACACGGCCGCCAACTTCACCAGCGTGAGCGACCGCGAGGTGAAGAAGGTGCCGCTGCTGCGCGGCAAGAGCGTGTTCAACCTGTTCTTCGAGAACAGCACGCGCACGCGCACCACCTTCGAGATCGCGGCCAAGCGCCTGTCGGCCGACGTCATCAACCTGGACATCGCGCGCTCCTCGGCCACCAAGGGCGAGTCGCTGCTGGACACCATCGCCAACCTCAGCGCCATGGCCGCCGACCTGTTCGTGGTGCGCCACAGCGAGTCGGGCGCGCCGTACCTGATCGCGCAGCACGTCGCACCACACGTGCACGTGGTGAACGCCGGCGACGGCCGCCACGCGCACCCGACGCAGGGGCTGCTCGACATGTACACGATCCGCCACTACAAGAAAGACTTCTCGAACCTCACAGTCGCGATCGTCGGCGACGTGCTGCACTCGCGCGTGGCGCGCTCCGACATCCATGCGCTCACCACGCTCGGCTGCGCCGAAGTGCGCGTGGTCGGCCCCAAGACGCTGGTGCCCGCCGACATGGCCGGCATGGGCGTGCGCGTGTGCCACACGCTCGAAGAAGGCATCAAGGACTGCGACGTCGTCATCATGCTGCGCCTGCAGAACGAGCGCATGAGCGGTGCGCTGCTGCCCTCGTCGCAGGAGTTCTTCAAGACCTTTGGCCTCACGCAGGAAAAGCTGCAGCTGGCCAAGCCCGACGCCATCGTGATGCACCCGGGCCCGATCAACCGTGGCGTCGAAATCGACTCCGCCGTGGTCGACGGCAAGCAGAGCGTGATCCTTCCGCAGGTCACCTTCGGCATCGCGGTCCGCATGGCCGTGATGAGCATCGTGGCAGGTAACGAAGCATGAACATCCTCATCACCAACGGCCGCGTCATCGACCCCACCTCGGGCACCGACAAGCCCACCGACATCGCCATCGCCGACGGCAAGATCGCCGGCATCGGGCGCGCACCGGCCGGCTTCAAGCCCGAGCGCACCCTCGACGCCACGGGCTGCATCGTCACCCCCGGTCTCGTCGACCTCGCCGCGCGCCTGCGCGAGCCGGGCTACGAGCACGAAGGCATGCTCGAAAGCGAAATGGCCGCGGCCATCGCGGGCGGCGTGACCAGCCTCGTGTGCCCGCCCGACACCGACCCCGTGCTCGACGAGCCGGGCCTGGTCGAGATGCTCAAGTTCCGCGCCGAAAAACTGCAGTGCGCGCGCCTGTTCCCGCTCGGCGCGCTCACGCGCAACCTGGCCGGCGGCGTGCTCACCGAAATGGCCGAGCTCACCGAGGCCGGCTGCATCGGCTTCGGCCAGGCCGACGTGCCGCTGGCCGACACGCAGGTGCTGCAGCGCGCGCTGTCGTACGCCAGCACCTTCGGCTACACCGTGTGGCTGCGCCCGCAGGACCGCGACCTCGGCAAGGGCGTCGCCGCCAGCGGCGCGCTCGCCACGCGGCTGGGCCTGGGCGGCGTGCCGGTGGCGGCCGAGACGATCGCCATCTTCACCATCATCGAGCTCATGAAGAGCACCGGCGCGCGCGTGCACCTGTGCCGCATCTCCAGCGCTCGCGGCGTCGCGCTGGTGCGCGAGGCCAAGGCCCAGGGCCTGCCGATCACCTGCGACGTCAGCATCAACTCGCTGCACCTGGCCGACACCGACATCGGCTTCTTCGACAGCCGCGCGCGCCTGAACCCGCCGCTGCGCCAGCAGGGCGACCGCGACGCGCTCTCGGCCGCGCTGGCCGACGGCACCATCGACGCGCTGGTGTCCGACCACACGCCGGTCGAGGCCGACGCCAAGACCCTGCCGTTTGCCGAAGCCGAACCCGGCGCCACCGGCCTCGAACTGCTGCTGCCGCTCGCGCTGCAGTGGGGCGAGCGCAGCGGCGCGGGCCTGTCGCGCGCCATCGAGGTGGTCACCTCGGCGCCGGCGCGCCTGCTGAACGCGGCCGACGCGGCCAGCGGCATCGGCCGCATCGCCGAGGGCGGCGTGGCCGACCTGTGCATCGCCGATCCGTCGCTCGAATGGCAGGTGGTGCCCGAGGCGCTGCGCAGCCAGGGCAAGCACACGCCGTTCTCCAGCTACCCGATGCAGGGGCGCGCGCGCCACACGCTGGTGGCCGGTCGCGTCGTGCACGGCTGAGCGACAGCCGCCCGCCACACGGCACGCCGTCAAAAAGAAGAAGAGGGCCCGCGTCCAGATGCTGCACTCGTTGAAGGCCGGCTGGCGCCTGCTGCATGCGGCCTCGCATGCGCTGTCGGGCTGGTGGACGATCCGCTTCACCTTCCCCCGCCTGCCGCAGGACGAACGCAACGCGCGCGTGCAGGCCTGGTCGGCGCGCATGCTGCAGATCATGGGCGTCACGCTGCGCGTGCAGGGCGAGCCGCCCGCGCACGGGCCGGCGCTGCTCATCTGCAACCACCTGTCGTGGCTCGACATCACCGCCATCCATGCGGCGCGCCATGTGCGCTTCGTGTCGAAGTCGGACGTCAAGCAGTGGCCGGTGATCGGCACGCTCTCCACGGGCTCGGGCACGCTCTACATCGAGCGCGAACGCCGGCGCGACGCCATGCGCGTGGTGCACCACATGACCGAGGCGCTGCGCGGCGGCGACCTGATCGGCGTGTTCCCCGAAGGCACCACGAGCGACGGGCGCGGCCTGCTGCCGTTCCACGCCAACCTGCTGCAGGCCGCGATTTCCTCGGGCGCGCCGGTGATCCCGGCCGCGCTGCGCTTTGCCGACGCCGCCACCGGCGAGACCAGCCAGGCGCCGCGCTACATCGACGACGACAACCTGCTGGCCTCGGTGTGGAACACGCTGCGCGCGCCGCCGCTCTTGGCCATCGTGCGCTTCGGCGAGCCGCAGCCTTCGTACAGCCGCGAACGCCGCAGCTGGGCGCATTCGCTGCATGAAGACGTGCAGCAGCTGCGGCGCAATACCCACTGAGCGGCACTGACCGGATCGATCCGCAAAAAAAGCGCCCCGGGAGGGGCGCTGTAACGGCGCAAGAAGCGCCGTGAGGAGGAAGCGGGATCGTTCGTCGTGGCTCGTGGCCGGTCAGAGAATGCCGAACACCTTCAGCCCGATGATCACGATCAGCGGGACGCCGCAGAGCCAAAGGATGATGCTTTTCATGACCGGTCTCCGTGAGGTAGGTAGGCCTCTACGGTGGCCGCGTCTGCGGCCCGCGCGTGCGGGATAAGGCAAACCAAGCGCGTGAGCGCCTGCCTACACGGCACGGGCCGGCGGTTCAGCCCGCTTCGTCGGTGGGCACGAAGCCCAGGCGGCGCGAGATTTCGAGTGCGCAGGCCTTCAGCGGCACGGCCACGCGGCCGTTCCAGTCGCTGTCGAAGGTGGCCTCGGGGCCCATGGCCGTGATGCCCAGCACGAGGTTGTTGGTCGAGTCGAACACCGGCGCGCAGAAGGCGTCGATGCCCGGGATCGGCTGGCCCAGCGTGCGCGACACGCCGTGCAGCCGCGTCTCGACCAGGAGCGCCTCGATCTGCGACTTCGACAGCTCTTCGCTGGCGCCGCGCCCGTCGGCCGGGCGCGTGCGCGCCAGGTCCTCAAGCATCATTTTTTCCACCACCTTCGGCGGCAGGTAGGCCGCGAACAGCCGGCCCGTGGCCGTGTAGGCCAGCGACATCACGGTGCCGGTGCGCAGGTTCACGTGCAGCGGGTGGATCGGCTCTTCCAGCCGCACCACGGTCGGCCCGAAGTTGCCCCAGACCGCGACCGCGATGCTCTGTTCGGTCTCCGACGCGAGCGCTTCGATGAGGGGCGAGGCTTCCTTGATCGGGTCGAGCCGCTGCAGCTTGGCCAGGCCCAGTTGCAGGGCCAGCGGGCCCAGCTCGTAGCGGCCGGTGCCGTCCTGCACCACGAAGCCGACCTTCAGAAAACTCACCAGGTAGGGGTGCGCCTTGCCGACCGGCACGCCGGCGGCCTTGCCGAGATCGCGCAGCGCCATGGGCGCCACGTGCCGCCCGAGCGCGACCAGCAATTGCGTTCCGATTTCGACGGATTGAATGCCACGTCTTGGCTTTTCCATGGGGCGCCCGGCGTGGGGGTTGAGAGTGGGAGCGAGTATAGCCATCAGGGTTTCTACTGATATTGTCGTGTTCAATCGACAATGACTGATCATCTGATAGTAACTAAACGACTTGACCATATCAACATCGCTGCCTACACTCCGCCGCAACTTAAGTCGTACACACAACACGAGAGCGAACAGAGGCAGAGATGGAACAGAACACGTGGGAATGCGATGTCCTCGTCGTCGGCAGCGGCGCGTCGGGCATGGCCACCGCCGTCACGGCGGCGTCGCAGGGTTTGAAGGTGCTGGTGGTCGAGAAAGAGCCGCGCTTCGGCGGCACCACCGCGCGCTCGGGTGGCTGGCTGTGGATTCCGGGCACGCGCCTGGCCACGGAGCAAGGCATCCATGAGCCGCCCGGCGCGGCGCTCGACTACATGAAGCACGAGACCACGACGCACTTCGACGCGGCGCGCGTGGGCGCCTTCCTCGACATGGGCCCCAAGGCCATCGACTTCTTCACGCGCCAGACCTGCGTGCAGTTCGACATGCCGGCTGTCTTCCCCGACTACCACGCCGAAGCGCCCGGCGGCCAGCCCGGCGGGCGTTCGATGGTCACGCGCCCGTTCGACGGCCGCGAGCTCGGCGCGCGCATCAAGCACCTGGCGCCGCCGCTGCCCGAACTCACGGTGTTCGGGATGATGTTGGGCTCGGGCCCCGAGATCAAACACTTCATGCGGGCCTTCAAGTCGCCGACCTCGTTCTGGTACGTCACCAAGCGCCTGACCCGGCACTTCCTGGACGTGGTGCGCCACGGCCGCGGCATGACGCTGACCAACGGCAACGCGCTGGCCGGCCGGCTGGCCAAGGCCGCGATGGACCTGGACATTCCCGTGTGGCTTTCGTCGCCCGTGAAGAAGCTCGTGGTCGAGTACGACGGCGTCTCGGGCGCCGTGGTGCAGCACGAAGGCAAGACGGTGCGCATCACCGCCAAACGCGGCGTGGTGCTGGCCTGCGGCGGTTTCCCCTACGACGTGGAACGCCGCAAGCAGCTGTTCCCGCACGCACCGACCGGCAAGGAGCACTACTCGCCGTCGCCTTCCACGAACACCGGCGACGGCCTGCGCCTGGCCGAAGCCGTGGGCGGCCGCGTCGACGGCACCATCCCGCACGCCGCGGCCTGGGTGCCGGCCTCGGTCACCACGCGGCCCGACGGCAGCAAGGGCGTCATGCCGCACTTCATCGACCGCGCCAAGCCCGGCGTGATCGCGGTCACGCCCAAGGGCAAGCGCTTCGCCAACGAGGGCAACTCGTACCACGACTTCGTACAGGCGATGGTCAAGGCCTGCGAGGGCGAGCCCGAGGTCACGGCCTGGCTGCTGTGCGACCACAAGGCGCTGCGCGACTACGGCCTGGGCTGCGTCGCGCCCGCGCCGCTGCCCATCGGCCGCCACCTGAAGACCGGCTACCTCAAGCGCGGCGCGAGCATCGGCGAACTGGCCAAGGAAATCGGCATCGCCCCTGCCGCGCTCGAAGCCACCGTGCAGGAGTTCAACCAGGGCGCGCGCACCGGCGACGACCCCGCCTTCGGCAAGGGCAGCAAGGCCTACAACCGCTACCAGGGCGACGCCAACATCACGCCCAACCCCTGCGTCGCGCCGCTGGACAACGGCCCGTACTACGCGATCAAGCTGGTCATCGGCGACATCGGCACCTTCGCCGGCCTCGTCACCGACGAGAAGACGCGCGTGCTCGACGCCGACCGTCAGCCGATCAAGGGCCTGTACGCCGTCGGCAACGACGCGGCCAGCGTGATGGGCGGGAACTACCCCGGCGCGGGCATCACGCTCGGCCCGGCGCTCACCTTCGGCTATGTCGCGGGCCTGCAGGTCGCGCAGGCCGAGGCCGCCGTGCCCCTGCACGTCGAGCAGCGCGAAGCCGTGGCCGTGCCGCGCGGCGCCTGACCCCGTTCCGATAGTCAACCCAAGGAGCCGACCATGCCCTTTCCTCCTCACGTCGCACCGCGCCTGCTCGAAGGCCGCCTCGCGCTGATCACCGGCGCCGGCCAGGGCAACGGCCGTGCGCTCGCGCTCGGCCTGGCCCAGGCGGGCGCGCGCGTCGTCGTCACCGACATGAACGAAGCCACCGTGGCCGAGACCGCGCAGCTGGTGCGCAACGAAGGCGGCGAAGCCTGGTCGTTCGTGCTCGACGTCACCGCGCCCGAGGCCTGCCAGGCACTGGCGGCGCGCGTGGCGCAAGAGGTCGGCCACGTCGACCTGCTGGTGAACAACGCCGGCATCATCATCCGCGAGACCACCAGCAGCCCGAACGCCGCGGCCAACTGGAAGAAGACCATCGACGTGAACGTGCACGGCACCTTCAACACCACGCTGGCCTTCATCCCCGTGCTCAAGCAGACGAAGGGCTCGATCATCAACATCGCCTCCATCGCCGCCTACGCGGGGCAGGCCGCGAGCCTGGGCTACTCGCCCTCGAAGGGCGCCATCAAGATGCTCACGCAGTCGCTGGCGCAGGAGCTCGCACCGGCCGGCGTGCGCGTCAACGCACTGGCGCCCGGCGTGATCGAGACGCCCATGACCGCCGCCACGCGCGAGAACCCGCAGCGCCTCGAATCGTTCATGACGCGCATCCCGCTGGGCCGCGTCGGCCAGACCGAAGACCTGGTGGGCCCGGTGATCTTCCTGGCCAGCGACATGTCGCGCTACGTCACCGGCATCACGCTGCCGGTGGACGGCGGCTTCCTCGCCGTCTGAGCCACGCCTCTTCCTTTTCGATTTCCCGTTCCCCGTCCGTCAACCCTTCAGGAGACAAAGAATGAAAACGATCCGTCTGTACAAGACCCTGCTCGCGACCGCCGCCTTCGCTGCGTTCTCGGCAGGCGCCTACGCGCAAGACATCAAGCTCGGCTACAACGGCGACCTCTCGGCGTCGCCCTCGGCGCAGAGCGGCCAGGCCGCGGTGCTGGGCATGGAAGCGGCCATTGCCGACCTGAACGCCGCCGGCGGCGCGCTCGGACGGAAGTTCACGCTGGTCACGCGCGACGACGTCTCGGCACCGCCGAAGTCGATCCAGAACATGAGCGACCTGGTCGACAACGAGAAGGTCGTCGCCGTGTTCGGCCCCACCAACTCGGGCAACGCCATGGCCTGGAAGCACATCGCCAACCAGAAGAAGATTCCGGTGCTGGGCAACGTGGGCTCGGGCACCGACATCACCAAGCCCATGAGCCCCGGCGCCGACAACTACATGTTCCGCGTCTCGATGGTCGACCGCGAACAGGTCGCCGCGCTCATGGCCTACGTGAAGCGCAACACGGCCGGCTCCAAGGTCGTGGGCCTCATGGCCGAGACCACCGGCTACGGCCAGGGCGGACTGAAGGACATGGAAGAAATCGCCAAGCTGCAGGACATCAAGATCGCGGCCACCGAGCGCTTCGGCGTCGGCGACACCGACATGACCTCGCAGCTGAGCAAGATGAAGGCCGCCAACGTCGACACCGTGGTGGTGTGGGCGCAGGGCACGCCCATCGCGCAGCTGGTGCGCAGCATGGAGAAGATCAACTACTTCCCGCTGACGCTCACCTCGTGGGCGGCCGACAACATCACCTTCTACGACGCGGCCGGCAAGGCGCTGGCCGAGAAACCGATCTTCATGCGCACCGTGAGCGAGACGCGCACGCCCGTGCAGCAGAAACTGTTCGACCGCATCGGCAGCAAGCTGAAGGCACCGGGCTCGTTCTCGTTCGCGCTGCACGGCTACGACTCGGTGCTGCTGCTGGCCCAGGCCATGAAGCAGGCCAACAGCACCGACGGCGCCGCCGTGCGTGCCGCGCTCGAAGACCTGAAGACGCCGGTGCAGGGCGTGCTCAAGACCTACGAGAAGCCCTTCAGCAAGACCAACCACGAAGCCCTCACGGCCAAGGACCTGGTCTGGATCCGCTGGAAGGACGGCAAGCTGCTGCCCTACAGCGACGCGCTGATCGGTGCGCTCAAGCCGGCCGACTTCAAGCAATAAACGTCTGAGACAAAAGGAACGGGGCACCGCCCCGTTCCGCAACGGAGATACACACCATGGTTGAAGCGCTCCTGCAGGCGCTCATCAGCGGGCTCGCCGTCGGCGGTGCCTATGCGCTGGTGGCGCTCGGATTCAGCATCACGTTCACGACGACCAAGACGCTGAACTTCTCGCACGGCGAGTTCGTCTCGGCCGGCGCGTTCATCGGCATGAGCGCGCTGTTCCTCGTGCTGGGCAAGCCGCTCAGTTCCACCACCTTCGGCGACGCCGTGCCCGGCGCGGGCGCGCAGCTGTTTGCGCTGGTCGCCGCGCTCGGCGTGATGGGCCTGTTGGGCTGGCTGCTCTACGTGCTCGGCGTGCGCCCGTTTGCGGGCCGCCCCGGCATGGCCTGGGTCATGAGCACGCTGGGCTTCGGCGTGATTTTGCAGAGCGTGGGCCTGGCCATCTGGGGCCCGAAGCCCGTGGTGGTGCCCGCGCCCGTGGGCGACACCGTGATCCGCATGTTCGGCGTGGGCGTGCGCCCGCAGGAACTGCTCACGCTGGGCGTGGCCGTGGTCGTGATGATCGGCTTCGACCGCGTGATGAACCGCACCATGATCGGCAAGGCCATGCGCGCTGTCGCGCAGAACGGCAACGTCGCGAGCCTCATGGGCATCAACACCAACGCCATGATGATCGGCGCCTTCGTCGTCAGTTCGGCGCTGGCGGGGCTGTCGGGCTTTCTGCTCGCGCCCATCGCGCAGGCATCGCTGTTCATGGGGCTCACCGTGGGGCTCAAGGGCTTCTCGGGCGCCATGATCGGTGGGCTGAGCAACCCGCGCGGCTGCGTCATCGGCGGCTTCCTGCTCGGCGTGCTCGAGTCGATGGTGAATCTCTGGCAGGCGCAGTGGCGCGAGGTGGCGGTGTTCGCGCTCGTGATCCTGGTGCTGGCCTTCCGGCCCACGGGCCTGTTCGGCCGCTCGACGGTGGAGAAGGTATGAAGCGCCTCGTCCATCCCGCCGCCGTGGTGCTGGTGGCGGCCGTGCTGTGCGGCCTGGTCTCGCTGTCCGGCAACGACTACTACCTGCGCATCGCCTTCATGATGTGCGTCTACTACCTGTGCGCCGCCGGCATGAACGTGCTGGTCGGCTACGCAGGCCAGAAATCGCTGGGCCAGGCCGGCCTGTTCGCGGCCGGTGCCTACGCGGTCGCGCTCATCACCTCGCGCACCGAGCTGAGCCCCTGGCTCGCGCTGGTGATCGCGGCCGTCGTCTCGGGCGTGTGCGGCGTGCTCATTGCGCTGCCTTCGCTGCGCGTGAAGGGCCCCTACCTCGCGATGGTCACGCTGGCCTTCGGCATCGTGGTCGAGAAGCTCGTGGGCGAATGGACCGACGTGTTCGGCGGCGCGCAGGGCATCTACGGCATCCGCCCGCTGACCTGGAACGGCCAGCCGCTGAGCAGCGTGCAATGGGTGATTCTTGGCATCGTGCTCAGCGCCGCGCTGCACCTGCTGCTGCGCAACCTGCTGCAGGGCCGCTTCGGCCGCGCGCTGCTGTCGCTGCAGGCGGACGAGATCGCCTCGTCGTCGGTGGGCGTGCGCGTGTACCGCGCCAAGGTCATGGCCTTCGTGGTCGCGGCCGTCACCTGCGGCATCGCGGGCGCGCTCGTGGCGCAGCAGAACCAGTACATCAACTCCGACTTCATCACCTTCCACCTGTCGATCTTCATCCTGCTGCTGGTGCTCTTCGGCGGCGCGGGCTCGATGTACGGCCCCATCGTGGGCGCGGTGCTGCTCACGGCGACCGACGCGCTGCTCGCGCGCTGGCCTTCGGCGCAGCACTTCCTGTACGGCTTTCTGCTGCTGTTCGCGCTGTACGTGATGCCGGGCGGCGTGGTGGGCCTGTTCAACAAGTGGTTCCTGAAGTCGCGCCATCGCGGCGAAGGGGCGGGCGGCAGCGGCGTGCCGGGCCAGATCGGTCCCGGCGGCGAAGGCGAGCTGTTGGTGGTGCAGGGCGTGACCAAGTCGTACGGCGGCGTGAAGCCGGCGCAGGACGTGTCGTTCCGCCTGCAGCGCGGCCACATCCACGCGCTCATCGGCCCGAACGGCGCCGGCAAGAGCACCATGATCAACATGCTCACCGGCGTGGTCGAACCCGACGCGGGCGTGATCCGTTTCCTGGGCCGCAACATCGTGGGCCAGCCGGCGCACACCATCTGCTGCCTGGGCATGGGCCGCACCTTCCAGAACCTGCGTTTGTTCGCCGACCTCTCGGTGCTCGACAACGTGATGCTCGGGCGGCACAGCCGCATGAGCAACGGCTTCCTGTCGTCGCTCGTGGCCTGGCCCACGGCCGGCAAGCAGGAGCGCGCCACGCGCGAACGCGCGCTGCAGCTGCTCGACCTCGTGGGCCTGGGCCACCTGGCGCACTGGCCCGCCGGCAGCCTGCCCTACGGCCTGCAGCGCCGCGTGGAACTGGCGCGTGCGCTGGCCACCGAGCCGCAGCTGCTGCTGCTCGACGAGCCCGCCGCCGGCCTCAACCCGCAGGAGACGGCCGAGCTCGGCGAACTGCTGGTGCGCATCGGAAAGTGCGGCGTGTCCATCCTGATGGTGGAGCACCACATGGACCTGGTGATGTCGATCTCCGACCACGTGATCGTGCTCGACTACGGCGTGAAGATCGCCGAAGGCAAGCCGGCCGAGGTGCAGTCGAACCCGCGCGTGGTCGAGGCCTACCTGGGCGTGGACGACGAAGAAGACATGGCCGCCGTGCCCGCCTGAGCCAGAGGACCGAAACCATCATGTTGAAAATCGAATCGGTGAAGGTCTCGTACGGCGCCATCGAGGCCGTCAAGGGCGTGAGCCTGGAAGTGCGCGCGGGCGAGGTCGTCACCATCATCGGCGCCAACGGCGCCGGCAAGAGCACGCTGCTCAAGAGCATCGTCGGGCTGGAGCCCGTGGCCGAAGGCCGCGTGCTCATCGACGGCAAGGACTGCACGCACGTGCCCGCGCACCAGCGCGTGGGCCTGGGCGTGGCGCTGTCGCCCGAAGGGCGCGGCGTGTTCCCCGACCAGACCGTGCGCGAGAACCTGATGCTGGGCGCCTACTCGCGCCGCAACGACAAGGCCTTCGTGGAGCGCGCCATCGAACGCGAGTTCGCGCGCTTCCCACGCTTGAAAGAACGCGCGCATCAACTGTCCGGCACGCTGTCGGGCGGCGAGCAGCAGATGCTCGCGATTGCCCGCGCGCTCATGAGCGAGCCGCGTCTGCTGCTGCTCGACGAGCCTTCGCTGGGCCTGGCGCCGCTCATCATCAAGGACATCTTCGATGCCATCCGCCAGCTGCGCAGCTCGGGTCTCACGATCCTGCTGGTGGAACAGATGGCCAAGCAGGCGCTGGGCGTGGCCGACCGCGCCTACGTGCTCGAAACCGGCTGCATCACGCTCGAAGGCTCCGGCCGCGAGCTGCTCGACAACCCCAAGGTGAAGTCCGCGTACCTCGGCACGCATTGACTCTTACTGCTCACATCAAAGGAACCCCAATGACCACCAAGAAATTCGCCAGCCAGGCCGACCTCGAAGAAAAGAAGGTCTCGTTCACCCGCCTCTCGGAGAACGCCTACGCCTACACCGCCGAGGGCGACCCCAACACCGGCGTCTTCATCGGCGACGAGGCCGTGATGGTGGTCGACACCCAGGCCACGCCCGCCATGGCGCAGGACGTGATCCGCCGCATCCGCGAAGTCACGCCGCTGCCCATCAAGTACGTGCTGCTGAGCCACTACCACGCGGTGCGCGTGCTGGGCGCGTCGGCGTACTTCAAGGAAGGCGCCGAGCAGATCCTGGCCAGCCGCGACACCTACGACCTGATCGTCGAGCGCGGCGAGCAGGACAAGGCCAGCGAGATCGGCCGCTTCCCGCGCCTGTTCCGCAATGTCGAGTCGGTGCCCGCGGGCCTCACCTGGCCCACCATGACCTTCGACGGCACGATGAGCGTGTGGCTCGGCAAGAAGCTCGAGGTGAAGATCGCGCAGGTCGGCCGCGGCCACACCAAGGGCGACACCATCGCCTACCTCGAAGACCAGAAGATCTGCTTCGCCGGCGACCTCGTCGAATACCAGAGCACCGCCTACGCAGGCGACTGCTACTTCCGCGACTGGCCCACCACGCTCGACCGCCTGGCCGGCTTCGGCTTCGAGAAGCTGGTGCCCGGCCGCGGCGCCGCACTGGAAAACGCCGCCGACGTGCGCAAGGCGATTGCCTCCACGCGCGCCTTCATCTCCGACGTCTACACGCTGGTGAACAACGGCGTGGCCGAGGGCAAGTCGCTCAACGTGATCTACAAGGAAACCGTGGCCGCGCTGCGCCCGACCTACGGCCACTGGGTGATCTTCGACCACTGCATGCCCTTCGACGTGACCCGTGCCTACGACGAGGCCACCGGCCACGTGCACCCGCGCATCTGGACGGCCGAGCGCGACATCGAAATGTGGAACGCCCTCGAGAGCTGAGGTGAACCAAGCCGCGCCCTCGCACGGCGTCACGCCCGCGTCCGTGCAGGGCTGGATGTTGCTTGCGATGCTGGTGTGGGGCGTGAACGTCTCGGCCGTGAAGGCGCTCACCGCCTCCTTCGAGACGCTGCCGCTGGCGGCGCTGCGCATGGGCGTGGCGTGCATCGCGCTCAGCGCCATCGTGCTGTGGCGGCGCGGCGGCGTGCCCAAGCTCACGGCGCGGCAGCTCGCGGTGATGGCGGGCTGCGCCTTCCTCATGGTCTATGGCAACCAGATCCTGTTCGCGCAGGGGCTGCTGCGTTCCACCGCCACCAACGGCGCGCTGATCATGGCGCTGAGCCCGCTGGTGTCGGCGCTGATGGCCGCGCTGGTCTTCGGCGAGCGCTTCACGGCGCGCCGCATGGTGGGCGTGGCGCTGGGCTTCGCGGGCGTGGCGGCGGTGGTGCTCAGCCACCCGGGCGCGGGGCTGTCGAGCGCCGGCATCGGCGACCTGATGCTCGCGCTGTCGGTGGTGAGCTTCGCGGTCGGCGGCGTGGGCGTGCAGCGGCTGGCGCGGCAGGTCGATCCGCTGTCGATCAGCTGGGTCATCTACCTCATCGGCACGTTCATGCTCGTGGTGCACACCCTGCTCGGGCCGTCGCGGCTCGGCACGGCGCAGCTCTTTCCCGGCCTGTGGCCGTGGGCGCTCGTGCTGTTCTCGGGCATCGCGGCCACCGCCGCGGGCAACCTCATCTGGAACCGTGCGATCTCCGTCATCGGCGTGGCGCGCACGGCTGTCTTTCTCTACTGGGTGCCGGTGTTCGGCGTGCTGTTCGCGGCGCTGCTGCTGGGCGAGGTGCTCACGTGGTGGCACCTGTTCGGCTTTGCCGCGGTGATGAGCGGCACCTGGCTCGGCACGCGGCCCGTGGCCGCGCCGGCCTCCTGATTTCTTCACATGCCTGATTCATCTCTTCCCCTGCTGTTCCAGCCCTTGCAACTGCGCGAGCTCACGCTGGCCAACCGCATCGTCATCTCGCCCATGTGCCAGCACGCCGCCGAGCGCGGCCATGCCACGCCGTGGCACCTGGTGCACCTGGGCAAGTTCGCGCTCGGCGGCGCGGGCCTGATCCTCACCGAGAGCACCGCCGTCGATCCGCGCGGGCGCATCGGCACCGCCGACCTCGGCCTGTGGAACGACAGCCAGATCGCACCGCTGAAGGCCGTGGTCGATTTCGTCCACGCGCAAGGCAGCGCCATCGGCGTGCAGCTGGCGCACGCGGGCCGCAAGGCCGGCAGCGAGCCGCTGTGGGAGGGCGGGGCGGCCATCGACCCGGCGCGCATGGCGGCCGACGACGAGCCCTGGGAGCGCCTGGGCCCCAGCGCGCTCGCGGCCGGCCCCGGCTGGTCGGCGCCGCGCGCGCTCGATGCCGCAGGCATGGCCGAGGTCGTGCAGCGCTTTGTCGATGCCACCGTGCGCGCCGACCAGGCGGGTTTCGACGTGGTCGAGCTGCACTTCGGCCACGGCTACCTGGTGGCGAGCTTCCTGTCGCCCAACGCCAACCACCGCGACGACGCGCTCGGCGGCAGCCGCGAGAACCGCATGTCGCTCGCGCTGGAAATCGCGCAGCGCGTGCGCGCCGCATGGCCCACCGGCAAGCCGCTGTTCTGCCGCCTCTCGGCCGTGGACGGCACGCTCGACGGCTGGAGCCTCGACGACTCGGTGGTGCTCGCGCGCGAGCTGAAGCGCTGCGGCGTCGACGTGATCGATTGCTCCTCGGGCGGCCTCACCGAGGAGACGCGCGCACTGCCCGTGCCGCGTGGCCTGGGCTTCCAGGTGCCGTTCTCTGAACGCATCCGGCGCGAGGCCGGCGTGGTCACACAGGCCGTCGGAATGATCGTCGACGCCCAGCAGGCCGAGGCCGTGCTCGCCGCCGGGCAGGCCGACCTCGTCGCGCTCGGCCGCGAAGCCCTGTTCGACCCTTACTGGCCGCACCACGCGGCCGCCGCGCTCGGCGCCGATCCGCAGTACCAGCGCTGGCCCGTGCGCCACGGTGTGTGGCTCGCCAAGCGTGCGCCCGGCCTGGCACGTGCGCGCGCCGAGGCGCAGAACGCGCAAGCCCACAAGGAGACCGACCGATGACCGAACCCACGACGACGACCCTGCGCATGGGCCTGATCCGCAAGCAGCCCGGCTGGACCGACGAGGCCTTCAGCCGTCACTGGCGCGAACGCCACGGCCCGCTTGTCGCGCGACTGCCCACGCTGCGCGCCTACCGCCAGAACCGCGTGACCGACCGGCTGCAGCGCGGCATCGACTTCGCGCGCGGCCCGTGGGACTTCGATGGCTTCTCGCAGCTGCAGTTCGATGCGGCAGCGCAGGCCGATGCAGCCTTCAACACCGGCGAGCTGGCGACGGAGATCCGCGCCGACGAGCGGCACTTCCTGGGTGGGCTGCACATCGTGACGGTCGAGCAGACCGAGGTCATCGCGCCGCCGTCGCCCGCATCGTCGGCGGGGCCGGCGATGCTCAAGCGCATCTCGACCCTGCGACGTCCGGTCGCGCAGTCGGAAGAAGATTTCCGCCGCGAATGGAAGGTGCACGCCGACCACGTGCGCCGCATGCCCGGCGTGGCCGGCTACCGCCAGAACGTGGTCGTCGCGCGCGAGTTCGAGAAGGGCACGCCCTGCGGCTACGCCGAGCTGCCGATCGACGGCATCGTGGAACTGTGGTTCGAGAACACCGACACGCTGAACGCCGCGTTCGCCTCGCCCGAAGGCCAGCGCACCATGGCGCACGCCAAGACCTTCCTGGCGGAGATCACGGCCTTTGTGGTGGAGGAGTTTCGGGTGGTGTGAAGGCCGTCGCGAGCCCGTAGTGCACCGACGTGCTCAGGGCCGGGATCACCGGGTGGTGGGAGACGGGGTGTGATGCGCGCGCGGGCACCGTGCCGATGGGCGCGATCTCGCGGGGTCGCGGCACCGGCGCAGCCTCCGCTTCGTCGCTGCGCCCGGGCGGCTCGGGCAGGAACACCCCGCGCCGCAGCGACCAGATGCAGGCGCCGAGGCGCAGCAGCTTCTCGACCTTCACGTCATGCGCCGGATCGTCCGGCGACTCCTGCGCGATCAGCTCGCCCAGCTGCGTGAGTGCATCGGCGGGCGTCATGCCGCGCCCGATCCGTGCCACTTCCACCATGGCCGCCAAGGCCTCGGTCTTGTTCATTGTGTGCCCCCTGTTGCTTGTCTCTTGCTACGAAGGACAGCATGCCGTTACGCAGTGCATCCAAAAGTAGTCCGGCGCGCCGTCGGGTCGTCGATTGAAATCTCGTCCGTGCGCGGGGCGGGGCGTACGCATTGGCCGCCGCCGTTAATTAAGCGAGGTGCAACCGCCCTATCTTCAACAGCCAAACGTGTTTGGAAGACCGGGATGGCTCAATAGGCCTGCATTGAAAACAAAAATATCAATTTCATCGATGCCAGTTTTTCTTTTTTAAAGATCGTTGGGTCCTGCCGATAAGATGCGGTGACCAAATATTTCAATTGAATTGATGCCATGAGACTGTCTAGATTCTGGAGCCGGGTCGCCGCGCCTTTGGTCGTTCTCTTGGGGCTGGTTTCCTGCGGTGGCGGTGGAGGAGGGGGCGGCGGTGGTGGTGTATTCCCGCTGCCACCACCGGGCGCTACGTACACGGTGGGAGGTACGGTGACCGGACTTGAGTCAGGCGCGTCCCTCACGCTGCTCAATTCAGACGGCGATGCACTGTCCGTCAGCAGCAATGGCGCTTTCACTTTCGCGACGGCCATTGCCGGCGGCAGCAGCTATTCCGTGACGGTCGGCGCACAGCCTTCGGGACAGAACTGCAGGGTCTCGAATGGCACAGGCTCCAACGTTTCCGCCAACGTCACTTCGGTGCGGGTGTCCTGCGCGGGCGCGCCCGAATTTGCCTATGTGGCGCAGTCCTTCAGCGACAACATCGGCATCTACAAGATCGACGTGTCGACCGGTGCGTTCTCGTCTGTCGGGACCGTGGCGGCAGGGGCCTCGCCATTTTCAATCGCGGTGCACCCGAGCAAGAGATTCCTCTACGTGGCGAACACGGGAGACGGCACCATCTCTATCTATGCGATCAACCAGACGACTGGTGCGCTGGCGCAGGTAGGTACCGACTTGCCCACAGGCCGCTATCCGCAATCGATCGCTGTGGATCCGGCCGGCAACGTTGTTTACGCAGCCAACGCATTGGACAACACCGTCTCGGTTTTCGCCGTTGATCAAGGCTCTGGCGCGCTGACGGCAATTGCCGGCTCGCCGTTTTCTACGGTGACCAGCCCCGTAGGAGTCACTGTTCATCCTGGTGGCAAGTTCGTCTATATCGCGAGCCAGATCGACAACACGATCACCAAGTATGCGATCGATCAGGTCTCTGGCGCTGTGCTCGCTGCCGGGGCGACGTCTGTCCCTGCAGGTTCTTCGCCAACGTTCGTCACTCTCGACGCTGCGGGGGAGACGATGTACGTCACGGGCACCAAGGTCACGACTTTCGCCATCGACTCAGCCACCGGAGATCTTGCGCAGATCGGGGCGCCCTTGACTCCGAATGGTACGTCGAGCCGGGTGCGAGTGCATCCTGCTGGCAAGTTCGCCTACATCCCGGACGGGTTGGGGCGCACTCTCTCGGGCTATGCCGTCGCACCAGGCTCGGGCGTACTCTCCCCGCTCCCGGATGCACCACTGGCAACGGACAATGCGCCGCTGGACATTGCCTTCAACGCATCGGGTAGGTTCCTTGTGACGGCGAACTGGAACGACGACTCCATTTCGGTTTACAGCATCAACCAGAAGACAGGCGTCCTGTCATCTGTCGGCTCGGTCGTGAATTTGGACACCCGTCCCCGGGCGATTGTCACGGTCCAGCTTCCTCTGTCGCCGACTTGACGGGAAGGGCGGCAACGTCCCCTGGCGCCTGATCCGTACACGTGAGTGCGGCGAGATGGGCGTCAGGCCAGAGGGATCTCGTCCGGTGGTTGCGTGATGAAGTTGCCCCCGGCGCCTCACCGGGTGGCATGAACTGCCTGATCCGCGCATCTGCTCGTGAACCGATGGTGTGGCTCTGGCCGTGGTGCTCCGCCTGAGAGCGGTTGAAGAGTAACGGCTTGCTGGTGCCTTCGACAGGAATCGAACCTGTATCTGAGTCTTAGGAGGACCCCGTTCTATCCATTGAACTACGAAGACGGTGTGCGCCGCTGCTGCGGTGCGGCCCGCACTTTACCAGCTTGGGGCGTCCCGGCTCTCAGTCGTACTTCACCGTATAGATCAGGTCCACCCCGCTCGTCTGCCCCGCCTGCCCCCGCAGCGTGAGGCGCTTGGTCAGGTCGTAGAAGATGAAGATCGTGCCGAAGGTGCCGCCCAGGCTGCGTTCGTAGGTGATGTAGAAGTCTTTGGACAGCCGCTTGCCCAGCGTGACGGCCGACTCGCGCAGGTCGCCGCCGTTGCCGGGGCCCTTGAAGCCGAGTTCGTCCAGACCGAAGCGGCTGGCCAGGCTGCCGCCGGTGGTGGTGCCGCCGATCTTGCCGAGCAGCGACAGGGCGGCCTGCTGCAAGAGGGCCGACTCGCCGCCGCTGGTGGCCGAGGCGCGGCCCAGGATGACCCATGACAGCGTCTCGGCGTCGGACAGCGCGGGCTCGGCATAGAGCTTCACGCGTGGCGACTGCGCGGAGCCTGTAATCTGCACGCCGGCGCGCTGCGCGATGTTCGGGCGGATGGCCAGGATGTCGAGCGCGGGGTTGTCGAAGGGGCCGTTGAAGCGCGCGATGCCGGTCTCGACGTCGAGCTGCTGGCCGTAGGCGCGGTACTGGCCCTTCACGGTCTTCACTTCGCCGGTGATGCGTGGCGGGGCATCGAGGCGGGTGCTGCGGATTTCCAGTTCGCCCTCGAGCCGTGTGGTGATGCCGCGGCCCTGCACGGCGAAGTCGTCGCCGAGATCGAAGGTGACGACGATGTCGGGCGGCTTGGCGGTCTGGGGCTTGGCGGCCTTGGCCGCCTGGGCGTCGGCCTTGGCGGATTCGCGCTGCGCGGCCTCGGCGGCGGCCTTGTCCTTGGCGGCCGAGCGCACGACGACGTCGCTGCCCAGGCTGGGTGCGGTCTCGTCGGGCAGGATGATGACGGCGCGGTCGGTCTTGAGCTTGCCGCGCACGTTGAACTGGCCGTCGTCCAGCCGCGCCTGCAGGTTGCCCGACAGCGACACCTGGCGGTCGGTGCGTACCAGCACGCGCAGGGCGCGCAGCTCGGCCTGCAGGGCCATGCGGATGCCGGTGCTGGTCGTGCTGTTGTTGCTGCCCCAGCTGAGGTCGCCGCGTGCGGTGAGCGAGCCGCCGTCGGTGCGCGCTTCGCTGGAGGCGGTGCTGCGGTTGCCGCTCTGGCCGCCGATGCGCGCGTTGCTGCCGGCGCCGCCCTTGAGCGTGAACTCGGTGATCTCCAGGCGGTCGCCGGTGAGCGAGGCGCGCAGGCGGCCGTCGCGCAGGTCGAGGCCTTCGACCGGGGCGCGCAGCGCGAGCTGGTCGGCGCCGAGCGTGCCGTTCCAGCGCGGCGCGGTGCGGCTGCCCGACAGGGTGGCGTTGGCGTCGAGCGTGCCGGCGATGCGCCAGCCGGGCGGCGCGAGCATGGACCACACGCCCAGGTTGGGCAGCGCGGCGCGCAGGGTGCCGTTGAGCGGTGCGTCGGGCGCCCACTGCCAGCCGCCGCTGCGCTGCTGCATGCGGGTGCCGAGTTCGGCGTCGAGGCGGCCGGCGCGTTCGCTGTCCCAGGCCAGGGTGGCGCGCACGGCGTCGCCCTGCGCGTCGAGCTGCAGTTCGGCGCGGCGCAGGCCGGCCGGGGTGGCGGTGACGTCGACGCCGTTGATCTCGTTCTTGCCGCTGGCTGAGCTCATGGTGCGTTCGCTCGCGGTGCCGGTCCCGGTGCTGGTGATGCGGGTGACGAGCGCGGCCTCGCCGGCCTGCACGCGGATGTCGCCGCTCTGGCGTGCGAGCCGGGCCTTGGCGCGCAGGGTGTCGCCAGCGTCGATGTCCCAGTCGCCGTTGAACAGCAGGTCGCCGCTGATGCCGAGTTCGCTCAGCGTGGCGTTGGCGCCGAACGCGCCGGCCCAGGCCATTGGCAGGCCCTGCATCTGGCCCTTGGACTGCAGACGGAACACGCGGTTGGGCGCGGTGCCGCTCTGGTTGAAGCGCAGCGGCTGCCAGTCGATGCGCACGGTGCCGGGCAACGGGCCGCGCAGGGTGGCGTCGGCGGCGGAGGCTTCGACGTCGAGGCGGTTGTCGGTGGCGCGCACGGTGGCCGTGACTTCGCGGCCCAGCTCCAGCACCCAGGGGCCCTGGCCGGGGCGCGCGGTGACGGTGTCCTGTGCCTGCAGGCGCAGGCTGGCGAGGGTGGCGCGCCACTGGTTGGCGCTGGCAAGGCCGCCGCTGGCGCGGGTGTCGAGCGCCAGCTTCTGCGTGCCGGTGGTGGCTTCCCCCTTGAGCGTCAGCGTGGCCTGGGCGATGCTGCCGGCGAGGTCGGCTTGCAGTGCGCGCAGTTGCACATTGGTGGCCGTGCCGCCGGGCTGGGCGGCGGGCAGGCCCAGGTCGAGGCGCGGCACGGCGAGCGCGGCCTTGAGGCTGGGTTCGGCGCTGCCGCGCGCGGTGGGGGCGCCGGGGTTCTCGATGCGGCGCTGCACGGTCTGCCAGCCGCCTTGCCAGCTGGCGTCGAGGCGGGCGCTGCCCTTGGCGCTCGCGTTCGCGAACACGGCCGACAGGCCCGGCAGGCCTTGCACCCAGCGCTGCATCGTTTCGGCATCGTCGATGCGCGCCTGGAGGTCGCCACCGCCGGTGGTGGGCGCGATGCGGCCGTCGAGCTGCGCGCTGCCGCCCGGCAGCGAGAGGGCGAGCTTGCCGCTGGCGGCAAGCTCGGCCACGCGCACCTGCAGCTTGCCGTCGATGCTGGCGCGCATCGCTTCGACGCGCAGCGTGCGCAGGTCGAGCACCTGGTCTTTCCACTGGCCCTGCGCCAGTGCGCGGTCCAGGCCGAAGCCCGGCAGCGCCTTGCTGCCGGCACCGCCGTTGCCTTCGGCGCGGAGGGCCACGTCGAAGACGAGGGTGTCGGAATCTTCGGCCTGCCGCGCGCTGATCTGCCCGCCGACGGGCGCGCCCGACAGCTCGCTGTACAGCGCGCCGGGCCGCACGCCGCGCACGGTGGCGCGCACCTGCCAGGGCGAGGGCGCGGGGCTCCAGCTGCCTTCGGCGTCGATGCGGCCGCCGCCCGCGCGCACGGTCGCCTCGGGCACGGTCCAGGTCGTGCCGTCGAAGCCGATCTGGGCCTGGACCTGCTCGACCGGCAGCTTCTGTTCGTCCCACGGGCCGGCGACGGCGTTGCGGATGTCGGCCGAGGCCTTCCACGCGGTGGGGCCGGTGGCGGCATCGGGCGCGAGTTCGACGGTGCCGGTGAGCCGAGTCCGGGGCGCGCCGGGCCAGAGGCTGGCGGCGTCGACGTTGCGCAGGTCGGCCTTGGCGTCGACCACGGGCTGCGGCAGCCAGGGCGCGATCTGCGCGCGCAGCTGGGCGGCCATGGGCGCTTCGGCGTCGGGCTCGGTGGGCTGCAGGTCGGCGGCGACCTGCAGGCGCGCCTCGGGGCCGGCCAGCGTGCCTTTCACGGAGGCCTTGGCCTGCACCTCGATGTGGCGGTCTTCGGCGAGCGGGGCTTTCACGCGGCCGTCGAGCGTCGCGTCGAGCGCCATCGGTGCCGGGCCTTGCAGCCGCACGCGGGCGCTGTAGTGGCCGTCGGCGATGTCGACGCCCTCGATGTCCAGCGCGTGCTGCGCGGCCAGGTAGCTGTAGCGGCCGGCGAGGCCTTTGGCTTCCAGCGCGGGCGGTCCGGCCCAGCGCACCTCGTCGATGCGGAAGGGCACTTCGGCCACTTCGACGGGCAGCGCGACCTGCGCGAGCGGCTCGGTCGGCGTGTCGCTGGGCGGGCCGCGGCGTTCGATGGACAGGCTCGCCGCGTGGATCTCGCCGAGCTGCACCTTGCGCTGGAACAGCGGGGCGAGTTGCCAGCCGAGCGTGGCGTCGTTCACCTCGACCGCGAGGCTCTCGCTTTGCCACTTGAGCCAGCCGATGCGTCCGCCGGTGCGCAGCGAGCCGGTGACGTCGCGGCTCTCGAGCGTCTGGCCCGCGGGCAGGCGCTGTGCGGCCTGGGCGAGCGCGAAGGCCAATGATTTGTTCGAGCCGAGCCACCACCACGTGCCTGCGGCGAGCAGCAGCACGACGAGCAACAGGCCCGCCAGCGTCCAGCCCAGCGCGCGCAGCACGCGGCGGGTGCGCGAGCGGGGACGGGGCGTGGTTGTGGTGGGCGTGGACGGCATGAAGCGGGTCAGAAGGTGAAGCCGAGGCGGAAGTGCAGGCGGAATTTCTTCGAGTCGACGCCGTAGGCCAGGTCGGCCTGCACCGGGCCGACCGGGCTGCGCCAGCGCGCGCCGACGCCCACGCCGACCTTGGGCTTGAGCTCGCCGAGCTTGTCGGCCACGGCGCCGGCGTCCACGAACACCACGCTCTCCCACTCGGTGAGCTTGTCCTTGTAGACGAAGGGGCGCTGCCATTCGAGGCTGGCCACGCCCAGGTAGCGGCCCGACACGGTCTTTCCATCGGCGCGCACGGTGCCGATCTGCTTGTAGCTGTAGCCGCGCACGGTGGTGTCGCCGCCGGTGAGGAACATCAGCGTGGACGGGATCTGCGCGCTGTCCTTGGCCGCGACGGCGCCGGCCTCCAGGCGCATCTGCAGCCGGCTGCGGCGCGCACGGGCGTTCTTGTCGTCGGCCGCGCCCAGCGGCAGCACGCCGAGCCAGCGCGCGTAGGTGCGCGTGAAGGGCACCTGCTGGCCGGTGAGCGTGTAGCCCGCGGCCATTTCGAGCGCCAGGCCGTAGCCGCGCGAGGGCGCCGAGTTGTCGTCGAAGTAGCGCCCGGTCCAGCCCCAGTTGGCGGTGACGGCCGAGGCCGAGGGCGGCGCGTCGGTGCCGCGGTTGTGGGCGTAGTCGTACTGCAGGAAGTAGCTGCGGTCGATGTGGTCGCTGGACTTGTTGCGTCCGCCGCGCAGCCGGCCGCTATCGACCACGTAGCTGCCCGACTGCTCGCTCTTGAGTTCGCCGCCGGCGAACCAGCGCCAACCGCGGTCGTCGGGCACGGCGTTCCACTCGGTGCCCAGCGACTGGATGTCGTTGTCCAGCGAGAGCCGCGACACCGCGCGCCAGCCGAGCAGCGGCATGCGGTTGTGGGTGTGATCGATCGACAGGCGCGGGCCGTTGTCGGTGGTGAAGCCCACGCCCATCACGACCTTCTGCAGCGGCGCCTCGCGCAGCTGGGCGATCACGGGCGCGGCCAGCGGCGTGTTGCTGTCGGTGTCGAGCGTGAGGAACACGGAGTCGTAGTAGCCGCTGCTGGCCAGGCGCTGCTGGGCGTCGAGCAGCTTCTGCTGGTCGTAGTCGGTGCCGGTGGGCAGGCGCGCGATGCGGCGCGCGGCGTCGGCGTCGTAGCGCTCCACGCCGCGCAGCACCAGCGGGCCGAACTTGTAGGCCGGGCCCGACTGGTAGGTCACGCCGAGCCGGGCCTCGTGGCGGTCGGCGTCGATCTCGGCGCGGCTGATTTCCACGCTGCCGGTGGGAAAGCGCTTGGCCGTGAGGCTGCGCAAGGCGGTGGTCTTGGCGTCGTCCCATGCGCCTTGCGTGAAGGGCTCGCCGGCGCGCAGCGCCCAGCCGGTGCGGATGGCGTCGCGCTGCGCTTCGGCGCTGGGGTCGTTGGCGATCTGGCCGGCGTAGCGGATCTGCACGGTCGACACTTTGGTGCGCTCGCCGGGCGCCACGGTGATGACGACCTCGCGCGGGGCCTCGGTGCTGTCGGGCGTTTCGTTGAGTTCGAGCGTGAGCGTGGGCGTGAAGTAGCCCAGCGTGCCCAGCAGCTCGCGCGCATTGGCCTCGGCCGCGACCATGAGGCGCGAGACCTCGGTCACGCCCAGGTCGTCGAGCTCGCGGTAGCGCTGGATTTCGAGGTGGCGCGCGAGGTAGTCGCGCTCGGTCTCGGGGCCGCGCACGTCGACGCTGAAGGCGTTGCGCCCGCCGTCGGCCTTGGCCTTGTCGTCGTCCTTGGCGGTGTCTCCGTTGCTGTCGCCGCTGCGCACCACGCCCGCGGTGGACGCGCCCGTGTCCGCCGCCTCTTTTTTAGGCAGCAGGCTGCAGCCTTGCAAAAGCAGGACGCCGGAAAAAAGCAAAGCCGGCCACAACGCCGGCGAAAGAACGGATGCCACCCTGACCATGGGGGCATTCTGACAGCACCCGTGTGGCGGCTGCCCCCCACTTGTGCGGGGCCGCGGGTTACTTGGACAGCATGCGCATCGCCTCTTCGAGGCCGCGCAACGTGAGCGGGTACATGCGGTTGGACATGAGCTGCTGCATCACCGCGATGCTCTGGCGGTACTGCCACACGCCCTGGGGCTCGGGGTTGATCCAGGCGAACTTGGGGAAGGTGTGCGTGAGGCGCTGGATCCATTCGGCGCCGGCCTCTTCGTTGTTGTATTCGACGCTGCCGCCAGGTTGCAAGATTTCGTAAGGACTCATCGTGGCGTCACCCACGAAGATCAGCTTGTAGTCCTTGTTGTACTTGCGCAGGATGTCCCAGGTCGCGAACTTCTCGGAGAAGCGGCGCTTGTTGTTCTTCCACATGAAGTCGTAGACGCAGTTGTGGAAGTAATAGAACTCCAGGTGCTTGAACTCGGTCTTCACGGCCGAGAACAGTTCCTCGACGCGCTGGATGTGCTCGTCCATCGTGCCGCCCACGTCCATCAGCAGCAGCACCTTGACGTTGTTGTGGCGCTCGGGCCGCATCTTGATGTCGAGGTAGCCGGCGTTGGCGGCGGTCGAGTGGATGGTGTTGTCCAGGTCGAGCTCTTCCTCGTGGCCTTCGCGCGCGAACTTGCGCAGGCGCCGCAGCGCGACCTTGATGTTGCGCGTGCCCAGTTCCTGCGTGTCGTCGTAGTCCTTGTAGGCGCGCTGGTCCCACACCTTCACGGCACTGCGGTTCTTGCCCGCGCCGCCGATGCGGATGCCCTGCGGGTTGTAGCCGCCGTTGCCGAAGGGCGAGGTGCCGCCGGTGCCGATCCACTTGCTGCCGCCTTCGTGGCGCTCTTTCTGCTCTTCGAAACGCTTCTTGAGCGTTTCCATGAGCTCGTCCCAGCCCATCTTCTCGATCTTGGCTTTTTCTTCGGCCGTGAACTCGCGCTCCAGCGTCTTCTTGAGCCAGTCGAGCGGCACTTCCTTGGTGAAGTCGGTGAGCATCTCGACGCCCTTGAAGTAGGCGGCGAAGGCACGGTCGAACTTGTCGTAGTGCTTCTCGTCCTTCACGAGCGCGGTGCGCGAGAGGTAGTAGAAGTCGTCGATGCCGTAGGCGCCGTCGGAGTTCGGGCCCACCACGTCGGACTTGAGCGCCTCGAGCAGCGTGAGGTATTCCTTGACCGACACCGGCAGCTTGGCCGAACGCAGGGTGTAGAAGAAGTCGATGAGCATGGAGCGCTCCTTGTGTTTCGTTCAGCCGCGCGGCTTGTCGAGCAGGTACAGCAGCTGGGCCTTCACCTCGGGCCATTCGCCCGCGCGCAGGCTGTACATGACGGTGTCGCGGATGGTGCCGTCGCGGCGCATCACGTGGCCGCGGATCACGCCGTCTTTCTTCGCGCCCAGGCGCTCGATGGCGCGCTGCGAGGCGAAGTTGAAGTTGTCGGTGCGCCAGCCCACCACGTTGCAGCCCAGCGTGTCGAACGCGTGCGTGAGCATCAAGAGCTTGCAGGTGGTGTTGACGTGGGTGCGCTGGCAGCGCTCGGCGTACCAGGTGTAGCCGATCTCCACGCGCTTCACGCCCGGCAGGATGTCGTGAAAGCTGGTGCTGCCCAGCACGGTGCCGCTGGCTTCGTCGGTGACGGCGAAGGCGAAGCGGTCGGCCGTCTTCAGGGCGGTCTCGATGTAGGCGCGCGTGTCCTGCGGCTCGGGCACGGAGGTGACGCGCAGCTTCCACAGCGCGCCATCGGCGGCCGCGGCGCGCAGGCCGTCTTCGTGGGTGAGTGCCAGCGGCACCAGCGCGAGGCCGCGGGCCTTCAGCGTGACGGGTTCGACGAACGCCATGTGCAAACTCTCCGTGTCTCCGTGCGGGTCTCGATGGATCTGGGGCTCAGCCGCGCGGGTCGCCGTACTTGTGCACGTACCACGCGCGCGCGGCCTGCGCACCGGCGCCGCCGCCCAGGCCGATCAGCGCAATGCCGACGATCTCGCGCGTGCCGTACTTGCTGTCAGTGCCGAAGGCGTCGAGCCCGAGCAAGAGCCCGATCCCGCGCCCGATCAGCGCGCCCACCACGAACAGCACCGCCTGGGCGATGCCCAGCTTCATCAGCTGTCTGGTGGAATGCGGTTGCCGGCTCATGGCCTAGCGGTTGTTGCGTTGCATGAAGACGAGCTTCTCGAACAGGGTCACGTCCTGCTCGTTCTTGAGCAGCGCACCCACCAGCGGGGGCACAGCGACCTTGTCGTCCTTGCTCTGCAGGGCTTCGAGCGGGATGTCTTCGGCCACGAGCAGCTTGAGCCAGTCGAGCAGCTCGGAGGTCGAGGGCTTCTTCTTCAGGCCGGGCAGGTTGCGCACGTCGTAGAAGGTCTTCATCGCGGACGTGAGCAGCTCCTGCTTCAGGCCCGGGAAGTGCACCGCGACGATGTGCTTCATCGTCTCGGCATCGGGGAACTTGATGTAGTGGAAGAAGCAGCGGCGCAGGAAGGCGTCGGGCAGTTCCTTCTCGTTGTTCGAGGTGATGAACACCAGCGGACGGTGCTTGGCGCGGATGAGTTCGCGCGTCTCGTAGCAGTAGAACTCCATGCGGTCGATTTCGCGCAGCAGGTCGTTCGGGAATTCGATGTCGGCCTTGTCGATCTCGTCGATCAGCAGCGCGACCGGCTTGTCGGCCGTGAAGGCCTGCCACAGCACGCCCTTGACGATGTAGTTCTGGATGTCCTTCACGCGCTCGCCGCCGTCCACGTCGGACAGCTGCGAGTCGCGCAGGCGGCTCACGGCGTCGTATTCATACAGGCCCTGTTGCGCCTTGGTGGTCGACTTGATGTGCCACTGCAGCAGCGGCATGTCGAGCGCTTGCGCCACTTCCTCGGCCAGCATGGTCTTGCCGGTGCCGGGCTCGCCCTTGACGAGCAGGGGGCGCTGGAGTGTGATGGCCGCATTGACTGCCAGCATCAGGTCCTGAGTGGCGACGTAGTTGTCTGAGCCCTTGAATTTCATGAGTGGAGCGGAGGCAGGGTGGAGAAAAGAACACACTCGATCTGCATTGCGCAGTCTCTTGTGCAGCCCGCGCGAGGTTCCCGTGGGACCCTTGCATATAATCGAATGTTGATTCGAAAAACTGTATCTCCACGAGATTGTGCGCGCAAAATGAACAAGTTGTTGACCACGATGTTTGCCCTTGCTGTCGCTTGCGTGACGGTCTCGGCCCAAGCCCAACAAGTCACTGGCAAGGCCCAGGACGGAGCCAAGAAGGTCCAGATGTGCGTGGGTTGCCACGGCATCATCGGCTACCAGGCGAGCTTCCCCGAGATCCACAAGGTCCCGATGATCGCGGGCCAGAGCGCCACCTACATCTCGGCCGCGCTCACCGCATACAAGGGCGGTGACCGCAAGCATCCGACGATGCGCGCCATCGCCGACAGCCTCACCGAACAGGACATCGCCGATCTCTCGGCCTACTACAGCCAGCTGGGCGTGAAGGAAGGCGACGCGCCTGCGGCCACACCGGCCAAGGCCGCGTCCGAGAACGTCCAGGCGCTCATCGCGCGCGACAAGGACAACAGCTGCACCAAGTGCCACGGCGCCAACTTCAACACGCCGAACGACGGCACCGTGCCCAAGCTGGCCGGCCAGCACGCCGACTACCTGTTCGTGGCGCTGAAGTCGTACCGCGTGAAGAACAACCCCCACCTGGGCCGCTCCAACGCCGTGATGGCCGCGCAGGTCGAGCCCAAGAAGTTCACCAACGCCGAGCTGAAGACGCTGGCCACCTACATCAGCACGCTGCCCGGCGAACTGAAGGTCGTGCCTGAATCGCGCCTGCATCACGCGCCTCAGTAAGCCAGGCCAGTCCGCAAGACTGGTGCTCCAAAGAAAAAGCCCGCATCAGCGGGCTTTTTTTCGTCCGGATTTTCCCGGGGGTCAGACGTCGAAGAAGGCCGTCTCGTCCGTGCCCTGCATGCGGATGTCGAAGCGGTACGTCACCGCGCCGCCTTGTTCCACGCGCTCGGCGATCAGCGTGTGGCGGCGCTCGGCCGGCACGCTCTGCAGCACGGCGTCCTTCGCGTTGGCCTCGGCCTCGTCGCTGAAGTACACGCGCGTGAAGGCGTGCAGCAGCAGGCCGCGCATGAGCACGATCACGTTGATGTGCGGGGCTTCGCCGGGCGTTTCGGTGCCGGGCTTGACGGTGTGGAACACGAAGCGGTTCTGCGCGTCGGTGCCCGTGCCCACGCGGCCGAAGGCGCGAAAGCCCAGGGCGCGCGCCTCGTCGGGCGTCTGCGGGTAGCGGCCTTCGCCGTCGGGCTGGCTGATCTCGACCAGCGCGTCGTTGATCGGGTTGCCGTCGCCGTCGATCACGCGGCCTTCGAGGCGGATGCGCTGGCCGCTGGCGGTGTCCAGCGCCAGCACGGCGTCGAAGGGCTGGTTGAAGTTGTAGCCGTACTGCGTGGCGGTGAGGCCGTAGGCGAAGTAGGGGCCCACGGTCTGCGAGGGGGTCTGGCCGAAGTCGGCTTCCTGTGCGGTCATCAATGGCATGGGGAATTCCTTTCAGCGGTTCTCGAACGGCGTTTCATCGGCGCCGCGCAGCACCATGTCGAACTGGTAGCCCAGGGCGTAGCCTTCCTCGGTGATGTCGAGGCTGAAGTCGGCAATGAGGCGGTTGCGGTAGCGCTCGGGCGTGCCGGTGACCATCGGGTCGTACTGCAGCAGCGGGTCGCCGGGGAAGTACATCTGCGTCACGAGGCGGCTGGCGAAGCTCTGGCCGAACAGCGACAGGTGGATGTGCTGCGGGCGCCAGGCGTTGGGGTGGTTGCCCCAGGGATACGCGCCGGGCTTGATGGTGAGGAAGCGGTAGCGGCCTTCGCTGTCGGTCAGGCAGCGGCCCGCGCCCAGGAAGTTGGGGTCCAGCGGGGCGTCGTGCTGGTCGACCTTGTGCACGTAGCGGCCCGAGGCGTTGGCCTGCCACAGCTCGACCAGCGTGTTGGCCACCGGGCGGCGGCGCTCGTCGAGCACCTGGCCCGTGAGGATCATGCGTTCGCCCAGCGGCTCGCCGTTGACGCGCGCGTTGCGCGTGAGGTCGTGGTCGAACTCGCCGATGCTGTCGTGGCCGTACACCGGCTGCTGCAGCTCTCCGAGCGAGGCCTTCAGCGGAATGAGCGGCTTCTGCGGGCCGCGCTTGCCGGTCGACTTGTAGCCGGGGTAGATGTAGCTGGGATGGGCGTCCCAGTCGCGCGGGGTGAGGGTGGGCTGGGCGCCGCTGGTCTTGGTCATGTACGTTGTCTCCTGTCGTGGGACGAATCCGAAGCCCGCACTGTAGAAGTCGCGATCAATGATGTAAATTGAAGATTGTTCCAGTTTCAATAACCAGAAGGCATTGAAAAAGTCTCCCGCCGAGCTTCGCCAGGATTTCGTGCGCAACGTGCAGCTGCGGCACCTGCGCGCCTTCGTCGCGGTTGCGCAGGAGCGCCACCTGGCGCGCGCGGCCGAGCGGCTGGCGCTGAGCCAGCCGGCGGTGTCCAAGACGCTGTCGGAGCTCGAGGCCGTGGTCGGCACCCGCTTGGTGGAGCGCAGCCAGGCCGGCCGCCGCGGCGTGCAGGGCCTCACACCGGCCGGCGAACAACTGCTGGCCCACGCCCTGCGCGTGCTCGAAGCGCTCGACGCCAGCGCCCAGGCCGTGGCGCCGGCCGCGGGCGGGCGCATCGAGCGCCTGCGCATCGGCGCCTTGCCCAGCGTGGCGCCCGCGCTGCTGCCGGTGGCGCTGGCGCGGCTGCGCGAGGGCTGGCCGGCGGTGCAGGTCCTGGTGAAGAGCGCGGCCAACGCCGCGCTGCTCGACGAGCTGCGCGCCGGCGAGCTCGACCTCGTGGTGGGCCGCATGAGCGATCCGCGTCTCATGGGCGGCCTGAGCTTCGAGCTGCTGCACACCGAGCCGCTGGTGTTCGCCGTGCGCGCCGGCCATCCGCTCGCGCTCAAGCCGGCGCCGGTGCAGGCGGTGCTCGACTATCCGCTGGTCGTGTACGGCGAGGGCACGATCCCGCGCCACAACACCGAGAGCTTTTTGTCGGCGCGCGGCCTCGCGCTGCCGCGCAATGCCCTGCAGACGCTCGACGTGGCGGTGGCGCGCGCGCTGGTGGCGGTGTCGGATGCGGTGTGGATCACGCCGTTGGGCGCTGCCCGCAGCGAGCTGGCCGACGGCCGCCTGGTGCGGCTGCCGATCGACACCACCGGCACCGAGGAGCCGGTCGGCCTCCTGCAGCGCAGCGAGGCCGAGCCGTCGCCGCTGCGCGCCGCGATGGCGGGGCTGCTGCGCGAAGCGGCGAAGGCGCAGGGGGCGTTGCCGGCGCGAAAGGGAACCACCCCGCGCGCGACCGGCTGACAGTTCGTCAGTCCTTCGTGGCGCGGCGCTGCACACAGGCCACGTAGCCATCGCCATCGGGCGGGCGTCCCGCGCGCTGGCTCTCCCACATCATCTGGCCCAGGCAATCCATTGCCTCGTGGTGCGCATGCAGCAGCGAGCCGCGGCGCGCGGCCAGCAGTTCGACGGCCTGGCGGATGCCGCGCGGCTGGTCGATGGAGCACTGCTCGCTGATCGACAGGTGCATCGACAGATGCAGGAACGGGTTCTCGCGGCCGTTCGATCCGTCGTAGACCCGCGCCACCGCCGCGTCGGCGTCGAGCAGGTCCTCGTGGTACTCGGGGTGCTCGTCGATCCAGCCGGCCGCGATGGTCTCCAGCGGCTCCATCGGCAGGCCCTGCCGGTGCTTGGCGTACACGTCGCAGAAGAAGCGGCGCACGTCTTCCTGGGAGGGATTGAACATATATAGAAGAGAGAAGAGAAGAGAAAAAGCGGGTGGCGCGGCGCGGGCGCCAGGGCTGTGGAAAGTGCGCGTGACACGCCCGGCGTTCCGGGTACGAGGCGTTACATCGTTACGTAACGAATCGCGAATTGACCTCCTTACGGGCTGTTTCGGAGGCCGGTGCGTTGCGCGGTTTTCAGAAAAATATCCATACAAATCAAACACTTGAAGCGCCGATGGCGCGGCGTTGGCACGGCGGCGGAAAAGCGGCACGCAAGTTGCCCCTGTAGATGCATCTTTTGTCACAGAGGCTGCCATGACCGCTCCACAAGCATCGACCGTTTCGACCGAAGGGCTCGCCGCCACTGGCGCGCCCGTGGTTCTCGCCCAAGCCACCGTCACGCCGCTCGGCACGCCGGGCATCAGCGCCGGCGCCTCCGCCGCGCCTGCGGCCGTGGCGTCGCCCAGCGTGGGCACATTGTCCAATGCTACGCCCGGCGTTGCAGTGATGCGCGAGGGTGTCCGCATTCCGGTGGACGGCAATCAGACCCTGATGGCCGGCGACCGCGTGATCGTGCCGGACGGCGGCCAGGCCAACGTGCTGTTCCCCGGATCGGCCTCCAACAAGGCGCCGCTGGCCGGCGTCTTCACCGGCGGCACCGATGCGACCATCGGCTCGACCAAGCTGCCCGGCGGCCTCGAACAAGTGAATGTGGACGTCGCCTCGGGCGACCTGCAGGTGACCCCGCCGGACAGCGACGCCGATGCGGCCGCCCTGGCAGTGACCAAGAAGACCGCGGCCGGCAGCGGCATCGGCCTCGGTGAATTCGCGCTGGGCGCCCTGGGCGCCGCGGCGCTGGGTGCTGCACTGAGCGGCGGTGGCGGCGACGGTGGCACCACCGGCTTCCCGCTGTTCGTGGGCGGCCCGGGCGGTGAGTCCGATGCGGACGCTGATTCGGACTCGGATTCCGATTCGGACTCTGACAGCGACTCGGATTCGGACAGCGACTCGGATTCGGATTCGGATTCGGATTCGGATAGCGACTCGGATTCCGATTCGGACTCGGACAGCGATTCGGACTCTGACTCCGACTCGGACAGCGACTCCGACAGCGATAGCGATAGCGATAGCGATAGCGATAGCGATAGCGATAGCGACTCGGATTCGGACAGCGACTCTGATTCGGACTCTGACTCGGATTCGGACAGCGACTCCGACTCGGATAGCGACTCTGATTCCGACTCGGACAGTGACTCGGATTCAGACTCTGACTCGGACAGCGACTCCGACTCTGACTCCGACTCGGACAGCGATTCCGACTCCGACGCAGACGCCGACCACCTCCTCGACCCAGCCGACGGCATCGTGGGTGGCGTGGTCGACGGCCTGGATGACGCGCTCGGCCTTGGTGGCTCGCTGACCCCGGTGGCGGGGGTGGTGGATGACCTGACCGACGTCGTCGACGACGTGCTCGCTCCGCTGCTCGGCGAAGAGTTCCAGGCCAACAACCCGAACCAGCTCGACCCGATCGACGACACCGTCGGCAGCATTACCGACCCGCTCGGCGAAGCGCTCAGCCCGGTGCTCGATCCGCTGCTCGGTGCCGGCGCCGCCGGTGCCATCCTGGACGGCCTGCTCGGCCAGGTCGACTACGTGACCGACGCGCTCAACAACGGGCTCGAGAACCTCGTCGGCGACAACGGCATCGTCAGCGGCCTCACCGACGCCCTCGGCCTGGGCGGCGTCACCGACCAGCTGCTGGGCGACGACGGCGCGCTCGGCGGCCTGCTCGAGAACGTGCTCGGCGAAGGCAGCCTCGTGGCCGGCGTGCTGGCCGAAGACGGCCTGGTCGGTGGCCTGCTGGCACCGGACGGCCTGGTCGGCGGCCTGCTGGGTGAAGACACCGCCGTCGGCGGCCTGCTCGACACCGTGCTCGGCGAAGACGGCCTGGTCGGCGGCCTGCTCGGCGACGGCGCCGTCGGCAACCTGACCGGTGGCCTGCTCGGCGCGGACGGCCTGCTGGGCGGTCTGCTCGGCGACGACGGCGCGATCGGCGGCCTGCTGGGCGACAACGGCCTCGTGGGCGGCCTGCTCGGCGGCGACGGCGCACTGGCCGGCCTGGCCGGCTCGGAAGGCCTCACCGGCGAACTGCTCGGCCAGGGCGGCCTCATCGACAACCTGCTCGGCCAGGACGGCGCGATCTCCGGCCTGCTCGCCGACAGCCCGCTGGGCGGCCTGCTCGGTGGCGACGACGGCCTGCTGGGCGGCGTGCTCGGCGGTGTCATCGGCGAAGGCGGCCCCATCGGCGGCCTGCTCGGCAACGACGGCCTCGCCGGCGGCCTGCTGAGCGACGACGGCCTGCTGGGCGGTGTGCTCGGCAGCGACGGCCCGTTGGGCGGCCTGCTGGGTGACGACGGCCTGGTCGGTGGCCTGCTCGGCGATGCCGGCCCCATCGGCGGCCTGCTCGGCGGCGACGGCGTGCTGGGCGGCGTGCTCGGCGACAACGGCCTGGTCGGCGGTCTGCTCGGCGGCACCGGCCCCATCGGCGGCCTGCTCGGTGACGACGGCCTGCTCGGCGGCCTGCTGGGCGACAACGGCCCGCTGGGTGGCCTGCTCGGCGGCGACGGTGTCGGCGGCCTGCTCGGACCGGACGGCGTGGTCGGTGGCCTGCTGGGCGAAGACGGCCCCGTGGGCGGCCTGCTCGGTGAAGAAGGCCTTGTCGGCGGTCTGCTGGGCGGCGTGCTCGGCGGCATCGGCGGTGGCGGCACTCCCGGCACCGGCGCGGCCCTGCTCGACCCGGCCGACAGCGTGGTCGCCGGCCTGGTGAGCGGCCTGAACAACGGCGTGCTCGGCGACCTCGGCCTGGGCGACGTGCTGGCCCCGGTCTCGCAACTGACCGACAGCCTGACCGACACGGTCGACGGCCTGCTGGCCCCGGTGCTCGGTTCCAGCTTCACGCCGAACGACCCGAACGTGCTCGACCCGGCCGACAGCCTCGTCGATGACGTGACGGACGGCGTGGGCGGCCTGGTCAGCCCGGTGGTCGACCAGCTGCTCGGCGCCGGCGCGACGAACGGCTTGCTGAACGCGGTGGACACGCAGGTCGACTTCGTGACCGACGGCGTGGCCAACCTGATCGGTGGCGATGGCCTGCTGGGTGGCGTGCTGGGTGGCGACGGCGGCTTGCTGGGCGGTGTCCTCGGCGGCGACGGTGGCCTGCTCGGCGGCGTGCTGGGTGATGAGGGCCTGCTGGGCGGCTTGCTCGGCGGCGAAGGCGGTCTGTTGGGTGGCGTGCTCGGCGAGGGCGGCCTCCTGGGTGGTGTCCTCGGCGGCGAAGGTGGCCTGCTCGGTGGCGTGCTGGGCGACGACGGCCTGCTGGGCGGCTTGCTCGGCGGCGAAGGCGGTCTGCTTGGTGGCGTGCTGGGTGACGACGGCCTCCTGGGTGGTGTCCTCGGCGGCGAAGGTGGTCTGCTTGGTGGCGTGCTCGGCGACGACGGCCTCCTGGGCGGTGTCCTCGGCGGCGAAGGTGGTCTGCTCGGTGGCGTGCTGGGTGACGACGGCCTGCTGGGCGGCTTGCTCGGCGGCGAAGGCGGTCTGCTCGGTGGCGTCCTCGGCGGTGACGGTGGTCTGCTCGGCGGTGTGCTGGGTGACGACGGCCTCCTGGGCGGCGTCCTCGGTGGCGACGGCGGTCTGCTCGGCGGCGTGCTGGGTGACGACGGCCTTCTGGGTGGCGTCCTCGGTGGCGACGGCGGCCTGCTCGGCGGCATCCTCGGCGACGACGGCCTTCTGGGTGGTGTCCTCGGCGGCGACGGTGGTCTGCTCGGCGGTGTGCTGGGTGATGACGGCCTCCTGGGTGGCGTCCTCGGCGGTGACGGCGGCCTGCTCGACGGCATCCTCGGCGACGACGGCCTGCTCGGTGGTGTCCTCGGCGGCGTGACCGGTGGCGATGCTGGCGGCCTGCTCGACGGCATCCTCGGCGACGACGGCCTGCTGGGCGGTGTCCTCGGCGGTGTGACCGGTGGCGACGCCGGTGGCCTGCTCGACGGCGTCCTCGGCGACGACGGCCTGCTGGGCGGTGTCCTCGGCGGCGTGACCGGTGGCGACGCCGGCGGCCTGCTCGACGGCGTGCTGGGTGACGACGGCCTGCTCGGTGGCGTCCTCGGCGGTGACGGCGGCCTTCTGGGCGGCGTCCTCGGCGGCAGCGAAGGCGGCCTGCTCGGCGGCGTCCTCGGTGACGACGGCCTGGTCGGCAGCCTGCTCGGTGCGGACGGTCTCGTGGGCGGCCTGCTCGGCGGCCTGACGGGTGGTGCCGAACCGGTGGCCGGCATCCTGGAACCGGTGACGAGCATCCTCGACGGCTCGGCCGGCTCGGTGGTCTCGACGGTGGTCGAAACCGTGACCAACGCAGTCGAACCGGTGACCGACATCCTCGCCGGCACGCCGGCAGCCCCGGTGGCCGCGGTCGTGACTGGTGTGCTGGACACCGTCGAACACACGGTGGCCCCGGTGCTCGACAACGTGCTCACCCCGATCACCAGCCTGCTCGACCAGAGCCCGGCCGGCGGTGCCCTGGCACCCGTGACGAACATCCTGCACGGCCTGCTGGGCTGATCCAAGGACACGAAGAAGGAGGAAGGGAAACCTCGATAGCAAGCAGACAGGGACGGGCCGTCAGCGGCCCGTCCCGCGAAAGGACCGTCATGAACAAGAATTTCCGGATACTGGCCCTCGTGGCAATGGGCGCAAGCCTCGCTGCCTGCGGTGTGCCTCCCAAGGGCGGTCGCGACGACGCGACCTACTACTACTCCAACAAGAGCGTGCGCGAAGTGCCCAAGGTGGAGCCGGCACCCCCGCCGCCGCCGCCGAACACACCGGCCAAGATCGTCTACTTCGACTTCGACCGGTACGACGTCAGGACGGGCGACCGCAGCATCGTCGAGGCGCACGCGGGCTACATGCGCAACCGGCCGGCGAGCCGGGTCGTGATCGAAGGCCACACCGACCTGCGCGGCGGCCGCGAGTACAACCTCGCGCTCGGCCAGCGCCGCGCCGAGGCCGTGCAACGCATGCTCACGCAGATGGGCGTGCCGGGCGAACGCATCGAAGCCGTCAGCTGGGGCATTGAAAAGCCCGCATCGCTTGCCACCACCGAGGAGGGCCATCAGCTCAATCGTCGCGCCGAGTTCAGCTACCGCTGAATCGGGAGCACGCGATGATTTCACGGGCGGCTTCCGGTCCGCGATCACGTCATTCAAGCGAGAGCAGATGACGGACGCGACCGGCCTTCGCCCGCATTCGACCGGGGCCGAATGATGTCCTTCTCAGACCAGCTCCACGCCTGCCACGAGCGCCTGGTGTCCGTGTGCGCGGCGTTGCCTGCCCCGTACCCGGCCTTCACGCTCTTCTTCTCGGTGAGCGACGGCTCCCAGCGTGCGCACGTCGTGCATGCGCGGGCCGACGACTTCGAGACCGCCTGGCGCGAAGGCGCCGACCTCGTCGAGCGATGGGTGCGCGAGCGCGGCATCGTCTCGCCCTGGCTGCGCATCGACTGGGTCGAGGGCGCCAGTCCCATGGACTGGACGCAGTTCAAGACCCAGCTCACCGCGGTCAAGCGCAACTACTTCCGGCTCGGCCTGGCCTTCGACCAGGACTTCGGCTTCGCCTTCACCGAGCAGGAACTCAACGCCAACGCCATGCTGTGCGGCGATTCGACCATCGCGCATTCGGTGGTGAACGTGCGCAACTTCGACGTCTATGCGCAGGCCCGCTTCGAGCGCACGCTGCCGCTGGAAGAGTCGTCCGAGCGCACCGTGTACCTGCTGGCCACGGTGGGCGTGTTCTGCCAGCCCGACGGCGTGGTGCACAAGCTCGTGGGCACGGGGCTCGACGCGGGCCGCCGCCAGCTGCCGGCGCTGAACCCGCAGGCGGTGCTCGAGCTGGTGCGCAGCGGCTCGTCGTACCTGGCGCGCCAGATGCAAAGCGACGGCCTGTTCGTGTACGGCTACTTCCCGTGCTTCGACCGCCGCATCCCGACCTACGACGCGATGCGCCACGCGGGCACCGTGCACGCCATGCTCGAGGCCTGGGAGCTCACGCGCGACGACACGCTGCGCGCGGCCATCGACCGCGCCATCGACCACCTCACCGACGCGCTGATCCGCGACTACACGCTGCCCGACGGCCGCGAGGTGGCCTACCTGGTCGACACCGGCGGCGAGATCCGCCTGGGCGGCAACGCGGCCTGCGTGCGCATGTTCGTGCGCTACTGCGAGCTGATGGAAACGCGCCACTGGCTGCCGCTGCTGGAGAAGCTCGCGCTGGGCATCGTGGCGCTGCAGGACCCGGCCAGCGGGCGCTTCGACCACGTGCTGCACGCGGCCGACCTGTCGCTCAAGCAGGCCTCGCGCGTCATCTTCTACGACGGCGAGGCGGCCTTCGGCCTCATGCGCCTGTACGGCCTCACGCGCGATCCGCGCTGGCTGGCCGCGGTCGAGAAAGCCTTCGACCACTTCATTGCCAGCCAGCACTGGCAGTCGCACGACCACTGGCTCAGCGGCTGCGTGAACGAGCTCACGCAGTGGAGTCCGCAGGAGCGCTACTTCCGCTTCGGGCTGCAGAACGTGGCGGGCTACCTGGACTTCGTGCTCGACCGCAAGACCACCTTTCCCACGCTGCTCAGCCTCATGCTGGCGGCGCAGCAGATGCTGCAGCGGCTGGAGAGCATGCCCGCCATGCGGCACCTGCTCGACGAGCTGGACACCGAGAAGTTCTACCGCGCGCTCGACTACCGCGCGCACTACCTGCTCAACGGCTTCTTCTGGCCCGAGATGGCGATGTACTTTCGCCGGCCGTCCACGGTCGTCGGCGCCTTCTTCGTGCGGCACCACTCGTTCCGCGTGCGCATCGACGACGTCGAGCAGTACGTGACCGGCTTCGCGGCCTACCACCGCTACCTGCTCGACCGGCGCAGCCAGCCCGGCGGCGCGGGCCCTGGCGGCGGTGGTGGCGGCGTGCGCGACGACGGCGCGGTCTGGACGGCCAGCGAGATGGCGCGCGTGACCGGCGGCGAATGGGTGGTCAAGCCCGAGGACGGCTGGCGCGCCACCGGCGTGACCCAGCGCACCTTCATGCGCAAGGGCCGCGTCGTGTTCGAACACCAGGCCCGGCCCTCGAAGACGCCGCTGGCCGCCGTCACGCTCAAGGGCGTGCTGCAGCCGGCCGCGGCCGTGCTGTGCACCGACCCCAAGCCGCACCTGGACAAGCGCGTGCCCGTGCTGCAGGTGGCCAACGTGCTGCAGGCCGTGCTCGAGCTGGGCGACCACGCGCGCACCGAGTTCACCGGCCGCGTCTGCGGCGTGCTCGGCAGCGGCGCGGGCAGCAGCACCGTGGCCGCCATGCTGGCCGGTGCGCTCACCGTGTGGGGCGAGGTGGCGCAGCCCGAAGGCAACATCAGCCTGCCCTCGGGCATCGCCTGGAACCTCACCTGCATGCCGCGCCATGCCGCCTACTGGGTGCTCGAAATGGGGACCTCGCACATGCCGGCCTCGGCGCAGCTGATGCGGCCTTCGCTCATCGTGGTGACGGGGCTGTCGGCCGCGTCGCAGAAACACCGCGGCCCGTCGGAGGCCGCCGCGCGGCTCGATTGCCGCATGTTCCAGGCCATGGCTGCGGGCGACCGCGTGGTGCTCAACCGCGACATGCCCGAGTTCGCCACCTTCGCCGAAGCGGCGATGGCGCACCAGCTGCAGATCGTGACCTACGGCGAGCACAAGGACGCCGACGTGCGCCTGCTCGCCTTCGACCACGGCGAGGTGCAGGCCGAGGTGGCCGGCGAGCCCTTCCAGCTGCGCCTGAACGCGCCGGGCCGCCACATGGGCGCCAGCGCCGTGGCCGCGCTGGCCGCGTTGCAGGCGCTGCGCCTGCCGCTGGCCGCGGCCGTCGAACCCTTTGCGCACTTCGAGCCGCCGGGCGGACGCGGTGCGCTGCACACCATTCACATCGGCGGCGGAAGCTTCAAGCTGATCGATGAAACCTACGACGCCAACCCGAGTTCGATGCGGGCGGCGCTTGAGTTGCTGTCACAAGCCCCCTGCGAGCCTGCGCGCCGGGTGGCCATCCTGGGCGACATGCAGGAGCTGGGGCCCGCGGCGCAACGCCATCACCTCGATCTGGAGGCCGAGTTGCTGGCGTCGCAACCTGACCGCGTGCTCCTGTGCGGACCTTTGATGCGGGCGCTTCACACGCGCATCCGCACCAAGGTCCGCTCCCATTGGTTTGTCGATGTGTCCGACCTCTCCACCGCACTCGGCGGGCTGCTGCAACCAGGCGACTGGGTGCTGGCCAAAAGCTCCGCCGGTGTCGGTCTTTCCCGGCTGGCCCGGGTCCTGAAAGCACTGCCATGAGATGGAACGCACTGGTCCACATCCCCTATGAATCCGAACGCGAGGTACCCCCGCGGCGCTGGTGGCTGGGCTGGCTGCAGCTGCTGTGCGCCTGGGTGCTGCTGATGCTGCTGTGCGCCAACATCGCCCTCGTTTTTGCCGAAGGCCTGCCGGGCTCGTCCGGCCGCACCGCGACCCACAGCCATGCCCACAAAACGATGAATTGCACGCTCAGGGAAAACGCCGCGCCGCAAGGAACGCGCGGTACGGAAACGACCAGTCCGGCGCAGGTTCGCACCCACCGATGCTGAGAGGCGTCAGAGGCGAATTTTTGCCTTGTAACAGTCGGGTAACAGTTGATAATGATGCAGGCGTCGTTGCCCGACGGATCGGTCTTTTTCCATGATCAAGTTCCTCTTGCCCAGCCAGCTGGTTGCCGACAGGCCGGAAGTCCCCGGCGCCAGTCCGTATGCCAGTGCGCTGAACGATGCGTTTCGCGCGGCCTACCCGCTCGTCAAGAGCGCGGCCTGGCTGTCGCTGCCCATCAGCCTGTTCGGGCTGCTGCCTTCGATCTTCCTGCTGCAGGTGTATGACCGCGTGCTCTCGCGCAGCGGCGTCTCCACGCTCGCCGCGCTGGTGAGCGGCATCCTGTTCTTCCTGTGCATCGAGTTCTGGTTGCGCACGCGGCGCTCGCGCCTGCTGCGCAATGCGGGTGCCACCGTCGATCACGGCGTGTCGGGCGCGCTGCTGCACTCCATGCTCGGGCGGCCGCTGCGCGCGCTCGAGGCGCGGCCGGCCTCGTCCTGGCAGCTGTTCTTTCGCGACGTGGGCGCGGTGCGCGGCACCGTCACCGGCGGGCTCGCGCAATCGATCTTCGACCTGCCGATGGCGATCTTCGCGCTGATCGTGATCGGCATCGTCGCGCTGCCGGTGCTGCCCGTGGTGGCGGCCTTCCTGGCCATCATGGCGTTCCTGGCCTGGTGGTGGGCCGACGAAGTGCGCGCCGGCCGTGTCGAAGAAGTGCTGCGCGGGCGCGGGCTCGATCGCATCACCTCCGAGATCTGCCATGCGCGCGAGACGCTCAAGGCGCAATCGAACGACGGCCCGACCATCGAGGTCTGGCAGCAGACCTACAACGCCTGGCTCAGCGAGAGCTTCGGCAAGAACGGCCAGATCGAAACCGCGCGCGACGGCACCACCGTGCTGCTCACCGTGTTCTCGGTGATCGTCGTCACCGTCGGCGCCATCGCCGTCATGCAGCAGTGGATGACGGTGGGCGGCCTCGTTGCTTCCAACATGCTCGCGCTGAAGGCGCTGCAGCCGGTGGCCGGGCTGGTGTCGAACTGGCGCGCATTGGCCACCGCCAAGGAAGCCGCCAAGCGGCTGGAGACCGTGCTCGGCGAGCCGGTCGAGAAGGCGCCCACCGGCATGGCGCTGCCGCAGCCGCTGGGCCGCGTCACGCTGAAAGACGTGAGCTTCAGCTTCACCGAAGACGCACCGCAGCCCGTGCTCGAAAACGTCGACCTCGACATCGGCCCCGGCGGCCTGCATGTGATCGTCGGGCGCAACGGCGCGGGCAAGTCGACGCTCGTGAAGCTGCTGTCGGGCCTGTACACGCCCACGCACGGCGTGGTGAGCATCGGCGAGTACGACCTGTCGCAGTTCGGCCGCGAAGAGCTGTCGCGCTGGATCAGCTATCTCTCGCAAGAGGTGTACTGGTTTGGCGGCCCGCTGGTCGACACCATGCGCCGCGGCGCGCCGGGCCAGAGCGACGAGCAGATCGTCGCGGCCTGCAAGCTCTCGGGCGCGCACGACTTCATCTCGCGTCTGCCCGACGGCTATCGCACCGTGGTGGGCGAGGGCGGCACCGGCTTCTCGGTGGGCGAGCGGCGCAAGCTCGCGCTGGCCATGAGCTTCCTGCGCAAGCCCTCGGTGCTGGTGCTCGACGAGCCCAGCAACGACCTCGACTTTCAAAGCGAGCGCAACCTGCTCGCGACCATGCTCGCGGTGGCCAAGGTGCGCACCGTGGTCGTGGTCACGCACTCGCTGCGCATCGTGTCGGCGGCCTCCGCCGTCTATCACGTCACCGGCCAGGGCAACGTGGAAATCGGCTCCGCCGCCGTCATGGTGCCCAAGCTCTTCGGCGTGAAGAAGCCGCTGGTGGCGCTGGGCGACAGCACCGACGACGGCAGCGGCAGCAGCAACAACAATGCAGGCGTCCCGACCGCCTCGCGCTCGATGGCGTGAGCAAGCAGGCCACGCGATGCGTGATTCGTGGTTGCCACGGATCGACCGACTGACAGACAGAGACAGGGGAACGGGATTTTGAAACCAGACTTGCCGCAGGTGCTTCAGGGCGAGAGTGAGAAACAGGCGGCGCAGACCACGCCGCAAGGCCGGCGGCGCCAGTGGATCATCGGCGGCGCGGTCGCGGTGCTGGCGGCAGTGGGGCTCGGCTTTCCGATGGAAACCGTCGTCGTCGCGCCGGGCCGCGTGATCCCCTCCGACCGCGTGAAGTCCATCCAGCATCTGGAAGGGGGCATCGTCAGCAACGTGCTCGTGAAAGAAGGCGACAAGGTCAAGCAGGGCCAGTCGCTGGTCGAGATCGACCTGGGCGGCAGCGGCCTGAACTTCGAGGAGCTCACCGCACGCTACGCCGCCACGCAGGCCACGCGCGTGCGGCTCATTGCCGAGAGTCGCGGCCAGCCGCTCAAGCGCGATTCGTTCGATGCCGACATCGACGAAGCCGTGCTCGAAGGCGAGGTCGGTGCCTACCAGGCGCGCGCGCTCGAACAGCGCGGCGTCATGGCCGGCGCCGTGTCGGGCCTGGAGCAGGCGCGCAGCAAGCAGCTCGAACAGCAGGCCAAGGCCAAGGGCCTGAACGATCGGCTCGCGCTGATGCAGAAAGAGCTGGAGATCTCCGAACAGCTGCTGAGCGAAAAACTCGTCGGCCAGGTCGAGGTGCTCGAGAAGCGCCGCCAGGCCGAAGGCGTGCGCAGCGAACTCGCCGTGGCGCGCCAGGGCGTGATCTCGGCGCAGGCCGCCATCACCGAGGCGCAGGCCAAGATGGCCGAGGCCGAAGGCCGCTTTCGCCGCCGCGCGTCGGACGAACTGGCCACCGTCGAACGCCAGTTCGCGAGTCTGAGCGAAGACCTCGCGCGCGCCCGCACCCAGCGCTCGCGCACGGTGGTGAAGGCGCCGGCCGACGGCATCGTGAAGGGCCTGCGCAGCTCCAGCGCCGGCTGGGTCGTGAAGCCCGGCGAATCCATCCTGGAGGTGGTGCCCGACGAGGACGAGATCATGGTCGAGGCGCGCCTCAACCCGAACGACCGCGGCTTTGTCGAAGTGGGGCAGGAGGCGCGCGTGAAGATCACCGCCTACGACTACCTGCGCTACGGCGCGGTCGACGGCAAGGTCAAGCTCGTGGCGGCCGACGCCGACCGCGATGCCGCCATTGCCAGCGGCGCGCCGTACTACCGGCTGCTCATCAGCATGTCGCAGTCGCACGTGGGACGGCCGGAAAACCGCATCACCGCCGGCATGGAGTCCGAAGTCGACCTGCGCGTGGGGACCGATCCGTTCATCTGGTACATCCTGCGGCCTGTGCTCAAACTGCGGCGCGAAGCCTTCCGCGAACCATGAGCAAGCCCGTGTTGCCGGGCCGGCGCGCGCGCATCGCCCCGGGTGTGCTCTGCGCGACCTTGTGCGTCAGCATGGCGCTGCCGCCCACCGCGTATGCCCAACCGTCGCCGGAGCAGGAGGGGCCACCTGCAGCGCTGGCACTGTCGCGCCGCCTGTCGTCGCCGTCCCTCGGCGCCGCGAGCTACGCGCAGCGCGTGAAGCAGGCGCTCATTGCGCTGTCGCAGGAATACCCCGAAGTGCTGACCGCGCAGGCCGCGGCCAACACCAGCAGCTTCGGCGTCGACGCGGCCCGCATGGCGCGCTACCCGCGCTTCAAGGTCGGCACGTCGTCGGGCACCTACAGCAGCGGCGCCAAGGACGCGAAGAGCGAGAACTACACCGTGCTCACTGCCGAAGCGCGCGTGAGCCTGATCGACGGCGGCGCCATGAGCGCGGCGCAGCGCGCCGCCGAATTCGGCAACCAGGCCGACGACGAGGCCGTTACCACCACGTCGCAGAAAGTGGTGCTCGACGCGCTCACCGCCTACCTGCAGGTGCAGCGCTTCGACCTGAAGAAGCAGATCGCGCACCGCGCCACCGAAGTGGTGGCCGACCTGTCGAAGGCCGAGGCGCGCCGCGTGGCGCTCGGCGTGAGCGGCGACAACGACCTCAACATGGCGGCGTCGCGCCGCGCCCTCGTGGCTGCGCGCGAGTCCGACTTCGAGGCCCAGCGCGACGAGGCGCTGGCCAAGTTCCGCAACTACTTCAAGTTCTCGCCCGCGCCCGAATCGCTGCCCGTGCTCGCCGCGCCGGCGCACTGGCGCATCGGCTCGCAGGAAGAAGCGCTGCGCCGCGCCGAAGCACGCAGCACCGAACTGGCCGAAGCCCAGGGCCGCGTGGCGCGTGCGCGTGCGCTGGTCGACCAGACCGAAGCCAGCCTGTACCCCACGCTCGACGCCGTCGTCGTGAAGAGCAAGGACCCGCGCGGCGTGTCGCCGCAAGACCCCACGCGCGCCGCGTTTGAATTGAACTGGAACTTCGGCAACGGCTTCGACCGCCAGCTCAAGCTCAAGGGCGCCCTGGCCGAAGTGGCGAACCAGGAAGCCAAGATGGAGGGCGTGAAGCTCAACCTGATGGAGCTCACCGCGTCGTCGTGGTCCCGCACCGTGGCCGGCCGCGAACGCGAGCGCCAGTTGATGGAAGCCGTTAGCACCTCGGGCCAGGCCTTCCGCGGCCGCCGCCGCCTCATGGAGTTCGGCCGCGAGACCCTGCCCCAGGTGCTCGATGCCCAGCTCGACTACTACACCCTGCTGTTCGACTACATCGACGGCGTGTTCGACCTGCGCATTTCGGAACTGCGCCTGGCGCGCACCACCGGCGAACTGCGCATCGACCCCATCGGCGCCAACAACTGGATCGACCGCATCTTCGGCCCCCCGAGCCGGAACGTCCTGACCGAAGACGGCCTGCTGGGCGCGCTGTGCATCTCGAGCAATACGACCTGCGCGAGCGAACCGTTGGTCGACCGCGCACCGGGCGCATCGATTGCGAACCCGCCGCTGCGCAGAGCGACGCGCCTCGGAACCCAATAGCCGTTCGAGGCAAGCGCAGCGAAGCCCGTTGGTGAAACACCGAGGAACCGGCTTTGCCGGGCCTCAGGTGTTGCCCCCGGTAGGGGGAAGGAGAAGCGGACACGAAGTGCCGCGCAGCCTGGGGGCGAGCTAGTTACGTCTCTTCGGGGATGCCAGGCTCGCCGTCGAGGATCTGGTACTTGCGCATCTTTTCCCACAGCACCTTGCGGCTGATGCCCAGGTGCTGCGCCGTGTCCTGGCGCTTCCAGTCGTTGATCTCGAGCGCCGCGATGATGCGGTTGCGCTCGCTGCTGTTCCAGCCCTTGCGGTCGCCATTCGCGTCGAGCGCGACCCCCGTGCCATTGCGGTCGGTGGCCAGCGCAGCGGGCGCTGGCGTGCCGCGCGTGAGCGCGATCGCGCGCTGGATCAGGTTCTGGTCCCAGCTGTGCAACTGCCGCGCGATCACGCCCACGCGCTCCGCGAGATTGCGCAGCTGCCGCACGTTGCCGGGGAAGTAGGTTTCGGCCACCGCATCGCTGAGCCAGTGCGGCGTTTCACCCAAGGCCTCGAGCTCGTCGCCGAGCACGTTCGCCAGCAGCGCCTTGAAGATCGCGATCTTGTCGATCTCGCCGCGCTCCTCGAGGCTCGGCACATGCAGCTCGATGACCGCGAGCCGGTAGAACAGATCGGCCCGAAACTCGCCGCTCGCCACCATCTCGCGCAGGTTGCGGTTCGTCGCCGCCACGAGCCGGAAGTCGACACGGATCGGCGACGTTGCGCCCAGCCGCGTGACCGCGCTGTCTTCGAGCACGCGCAGCAACTTGACCTGCTGATAGCGCGGCAAGTCACCGATCTCGTCGAGGAACAGCGTACCGCCCGTGGCCTGCTCGAAGTACCCGCGGTGCGCATGCACGGCACCCGTGAACGAGCCCTTCGTGTGGCCGAAGAACAGCGACTCGAACAGCCCATCGGGAATCGCACCGCAGTTCACCGCCACGAACGCGCCCTTGCCGTACTGCTGGTGCCCGATGTGAAGCTGCTGCGCGATGCGCTCCTTGCCCACGCCGGTCTCGCCGCGCACCAGCACTGGATGGTTGCAGTCCGCAAAGGCACCCACTTCGGCGAGCAGCCCTTTCATTGCATCGGAATGCGCCACCAGCACGTCGGGCGCCTGCGGCGCGACATCGCGCGCACGCAGCTGGCGCACCAGCTTGGCCACCATCGTGCGCAGTTCGGCGCAGGTGAAGTCGTAGGGCAGGACGTGCAGGTACTCGGGCGGATACGTGCGCGAGTCGCGCTCGCGCGAGGCGGCAGCCACCCAGATCACGGGCATGCCTTGCAGCAGCTCGGTCGCGTGCGGCAGGCCGCCACCATCGATCACGGTGACGCTGATGATCGCGACGGAAGGACGCAGCGCGACACCGCGGTCCTGTTGGGGAGGCGGCAGGCCGTCGGCCCGGATGACTTCCACGTCGAAGCTCGCCATGCACCGCGCAATGCGGTCGAGGATGTCGGCTTTGCCTTCCCAGACAAAGAGGTCGAGTTCGTCGAAGTTGGAGGGGGAACTCATGCTAGTAGGGAGCGCGAAGCAGCGAAGGAGCCAGCTCGCGATGAAAGATCGTCACGGCAAGAACCATAAGTCAATAGACTAGAACGGCACCTCGATGGCATGAAAGTCGGCCGGAGACTTCCGTCTTTGACAAATCGATGCCCAATAAATCCAGGACCTTGTTAAGTACGGGGTCCAGAAGTGGCCCCAGTGCGGTTTTTATAATGCCTTTTAAACCGTCGAGAAGATTATCGATAAGGTGGAGCGTTCCATTCAGAAGAAGGCCAAGAATCCCACCACCGCTACTTGCATACGGATCGATTTGAATCCCGTCAAGAGTGTCACCTAGACCACCGACAAGGGATTTCGAACTGATAGCCTTGTACGAAGGATCAACCGTTCCATCAAATGGGGGCGCATCAATCTCGGGAAGGTTTTCGGGTGCAGGAGCGATGTAAACGAGCGGGTTGCTCGTGCTAGTCCCCCCGATTGCCGAATTGATCTTCAGACCGAATCCGGAGATGACGTGCTTCACTCCGTTGGTTTGTCCGACGACAAAATTCCCGCTTGCATTTCTCCATTTTGGAGTTGTACAGCCAATGGAGCCGAGGAGGATATTGAGGATGCAAAAGTCGTAGCGGGCTTCTTGGAAGCCGATCTCGATGATAGGAACTGGTTCTGCTGTAATGACAGGAGCGGAAGAAGAAAACACGGTATCAGACACTTTCCCGAGGTTGATCCGCGCAATATTGGTGCTCGCTTGCACGTTGAGCGTCTTGCTGGTGTCTGTGGTGCAGGTATGGCCCGATACGAATGCCTCACCGTTGCCAGAACTGATGCTGATATCAATCGGGGAGGGGAGCGCACTCGTGTAGATCACCTTGGAAATTGGGCAGAGGTCGCCGGCACAGACGATGCCACCGACCAGCGACGTGACGATATTGCCGAGATTCAGGCTGACTACCGAATCCAGAAATCCGATGAGCGGAGAGACTGCAGCTGTCACAGCCGAGCCGAGCTGACTGATGACATTGGTCAAATTGCTCAGATTCACAGATATCAACGCTCGAATCTGAGAGGTTCGCACATAAATCTTGTGAGGATCATCGATGCCAGTACCGGGCCCCGTACCAGGGGCAATGAGATTCGGATTACCTACCGCAGAGACCTGCGGTGGCTCGACGATTTTGAGTTTCACGCTGGCAGTGATCCCCGCCAAGGGAGGAACATTCAGAGTGACCGCAGCAGCATTCTGACCACTTGCCAACTGGACAACGCCGCTGACTAGCTGAAAGAGTTGCAGATCGGTATTTAAGCCGCCAGCATCCGTTCCGGTCGCGATGTTGAGTAGATCTGCGATCTTGAGAAGAGGCTTGATGCTGGCGATCTGAGCTTGCGCTTGGAGCTTCTCCAGCGCTGTAATCACGATGTCTGCCGTTTGTCCGCTTCTTTCGAGTGCGACGATCATGGCTCCCAGCAGGGTGCCAACATCAGCCTGAGTGTTGAGGACTTGGTCATATCCACCTGCGCTGATATTTAGGGCAATCTTGAGTTGATCCAAAAAATTGAGCAACCTGATATCGGTGTTGATAAGGCCGTTCCATCCAACAGCCGAGATATCTAGGCTGCCACCCAAAAGGCCGCCGAAGATCGCGTTGAGCAGCACAGATTTTTCGTCGTCAACGGCGACGAGCGTGTTCCGGATGGTGAGCGAGGCCAGTGGTTGGTTCTGGACGGCAAGCGCTTCCACGGTGATGAGGCGCTCGGAATTTCCGGGAAGCATCGGGAGCAGAAGTGCCGGCGTTCTAGTCAGCGTGACGAGGACGGCGTTGAGCTTCTGGCCGACTTCCGGACTGCCGAAATGCCGGGGGCCCGGACGACTGGTGTCCCAATTTCCACAAGTCACTTCGGATACCAACACTGCTGAAAGCCGTGTTGGGATGTTCTGATTCCCGTTGATGGCTGCAGCACTCTGAGCGGCACTGCAGTCGTTCGGTTTCAGTGCTTCAGCGCCGGCGATGGCGGCGAGGTCTGCTGTTTTCTGAAGCTCACGCTTCATGAAAAACAGATAACCGAGTTCAACCCCCACGAGAATGACGACGAACAGGCTGAGGGCGATGGCCGCGTTGATGACCACCGACCCAGTTTGCCGCCGGGCTGCTCCTTGATTGAATGGCTGCATTGCTGTACCCCTAAGAAGAGAACCTATCTGGTTGCTCTGGCTTTGCCGGACAGGCGATCAGGCATCCAGCTTCCGGTAAGTGGGAGCGGTGGCACGAGCGGATTGGCGCGATAGGGATAAGAAACCTTCACTTCGACCTCTCCGGGCGGAAGATCGACGATAGGCGGGGTGTCGGCCATCGCTGTTCGAAGCCAGGTCTCTTTGGACGCCGGCGTGCTGCCTGCAGCGACAGGAGTGATCATGGAAAGGGCCAAAGACCGATAGATGGCTGTTTTGATGTTCGCTTGCAAATCGGCGGAGGCGATGTTCTTGCCAACCAATTGCGCCGCTCTTGCCCCATCCTCCGCCGCACGAGAGACCACCTGCTGGACGTAGAGCACGCCGCAGAACGTCACGAGGCCATAAATGCTAAAAAACAGAACGCTGAAGACGAGCGCAAACTCGATCGCAGCAACGCCTCGCTGCATATGGACGGGCATTTGCTTCGATTTCCGCAGGACGAATTTCATAGCGGCCTTCCGTCGAGCAACATGCTGGCTTTGCCTGCGATCTGACTGGGCATTGCAAAGCTTGGGAATGCGGGAAACAACGTGTTGATACCGCTGACTGACACAGTCACGACCATCTGGCAGCGGCTGCTCCAGGTGGGACCACAAGCAGGCGATGCTGGTGGGCAATCGTCTCCTCCGGCAACGCAGATGGTTGCAGCTACAGCCCGATTCGCTTTCAACGCTGGAGGCAACCAGTTGCTGCGCTGCGTCGCAACGGTACTGGCTTCCGTCTTCCGGTTGTCGAGATTGCTTTGATATCGCAATCCGGCCCGAGCACCATCTTCCGCAGCGTTTTGCAAGCTCATTCGCATCGTCAGAAGGAGGCCATAGCAGAACACGGCATAGAGCATCGCGAAGACGATCAGAAACACGAACGCGAACTCGATCGCGTACACGCCGTTCTGGGCGTGTCGGGACTGAGTGAGTCTGCGTTTTTTCATCGCGATGTTTTTCCTGCGTGGCAAGAGAACGCGCGTTGTCTATTGAGCCTTCGAGGTCGCGCCGCTCGCGCCGTTCGTAGTGTTCGTCACCGTCGAGCCGAGGCGCTCGGGGATTGGATGCTCGAAGCTCTTGATGTAGCGGTCATAGCTCCGGCCGGCGACGTTGCCTGCAATGGTGCGAGGCGTGGGCGATGCAATTTCCCCGCTGCGCTGCCATGCAAGCAGGCCTTGTGTCGCCTCACCGATCTGCATGGATGACGGATCGAATTCTTCTGGCTCGGCCACCTGAGGCTGTGGCGAGGGCTGATCTTGTGTGGACTGCACGCCAGCAGGTGAAGCGCTAGAAGCCTTCGGCGCGTTCGAGGTAGTGGCCGTCGTTGCCTTCGCATCCGTTGCGCTCCCTTGCGCAAAGGAAGACATGCTTACAAGGAAGAAGGCTGTGGCTGTCATCGCCCCGATGGAACGGGAGGCGTCGCGATTGGCAGATGGGAAGTTCATGGCGTACCTCGTGAGGTCGAGTTCAGTGAAAGAGGCGTCTCGGTGGCCGAGGTGGCTGCCGTATTCAAGCGGTTAGCGATTTCAGGAGGGTTGTTCGCACCGGACCAGCGCGCTCGTTTGAGCGCCAAGGGCGCGGCCACGGTTTCTGTGCGGGAAGCTGTCGATGCCGCGACTGGCATTGAGGCTGAGCCAAGGAGAGCCGCAGGTTCGACAGATCCACCCGGCATGCGAATCTGCAGTGCCGCTTCGCGCACTGCACGCCGCGTCGCTTCGGACATGCGGTTCGCATCCATCAGGGCGCGTGCCTGATCCTGCTGGTTGGTCGCTTCGAAATAGAGTGCAAGGTTGGCCTGCGCCTGCGCGCTGTCGGGGCGCAATTGCAGGGCTTGCATGAGGGGAAGGCGTGCGTCTTCGAGTCGACCGGCGCGCAGGTTCGCGTAGCCCAGGTCGCTCAATAGAAGTGCATCGGTCGGGCTGCGACGCTGCGCTTGTGTCAGCAACTGGACTGCCTCTGCATAGTTTCCGCGCGAGCCCGCGAGAAGTCCCAGGCCGCGGTAGCCGGCGCTTTCCAGTGACGTTCCAAGCAAGCGCTTGTAGGCGGTTTCCGCAGGGATGGCCTGACCTGTCTGGCGCAATGCATCAGCGCGCACACGTGTGGATTCCGGCGATATCCCCCAGCGTTGCTCGAGCGCGTCGATGTGCGCGAGTGATGCAAACCACAGGTCTTCCCTCTGCATCTGGTCAACGAGTTTCAGGTAAGTGGCTTGTGTATCGACAGTCGCTCCGGCCTTGGTGTCGGCAGCGACTTCGGCGGCCGCGCGCTGTTGCGCGTCTGTGCTGGCGGCGTATTGGTCCTTCATCCCCGCGCAACCGGAGACGGCAAGCGCCATGACGACGATCGCAAAAGGAAGCGAGCGTGCGTGCTGCAAGGCCACGGAACGGACTGGTTTTTTCATTTGGCGGCCTCTCCCAATGAACGATAGATCGCTAGGAAGGCCGGTCCCCCCGTGACGATCATCAGCGCCGGCAGAAGTGTGGTCACCATGACTGCGGTCATCTTGACGGTGATCTTTCCGATGCGCTCTTTCATTTCCGAGCGACGGTGTTCGCGCAGTCGATCGCTGAAGATTCGCAAGGGCTCCTGCACGGCACCGCCGTGCTTGTCTACCTGCACCAGAAGGGACACGAGTCCGCGAAGGTTCTCGTTCTTGTGCAAGGTCGCAAGACGATGCAGAGAGTGCTCCCGGCTGCGACCACGGCTGTATTGGTTGTTGGCCAGGTTCAGCTCATAGCCGAGCACGCGCAGCACATGCGAGAAGTCACTGGCCATGATTTGAAGGCTCTGGTCGAGGCTCAGGCCGACACCCTGGAGGAGTCGAAGCAGGTCAATGAACAAGGGCAATTCCTGGTTCACGCGCTCGCGCCGCATGGCGGCAAAGCGCGCGAGCACCCATTTGGGTGTCATGAAGCCGAAGACGAAGGCCACAGCGAGACCAATGACGACCGTGCGCTGCGTGTGCCCTTCGCTCCACAGCACATGCACGAGGATGGGAAAGATGAACGCAAGCGCAACCCGTGTCACAAGAAAGATCAACTGGGCTCGTTTGGAAGAAAGACCGCATTGATCGATGAGATTCCGGTCTTCGTCAGCCACCAGCGCCCGGCCGAAGCGCGAGTCGAGCCAGTGAAACGGGAGGTCGATGTCGGGCTTGGGCGCGCTGAACAACTCATCCGTCTCGGCGGAGGTTGCTGAAGGGGCAGGCGTCTTTCCTGCTTGGTCGATCGCCCTCCCAATGACCTGCCCACTGCGTGCTCGTCGAAGCTCGGCTGCAATCAGCGCGCCAGCTCCCGCCATCAACCCCAAGGCCAGCAACGCGAGACTCAAGATCGCCAACTGGTTGAATGTGAACGTCATGTCAGCCTCGCCAAGCGGTACAGGAGCGCCGCTCCAAACAATTGGAAGCCTGCTGCAAGGAGGATCGTGTTGCGGCCCGTGTCGTCGTTCCACATATCCATGAAATAGCTGGGATTGGTCAGAATGAAGAAGGTCGCCACGCCTACCGGGAGCAGACCGAGAATCCAGGCGGAAAGCCGGGTTTCCGACGACATGGCGGAGAGTTCGTCCTCCGCTTGTTCACGGTCGCGCATGAAGTTCGCCACGCGCTCCAGAAGAAGGTCGGAACGGCCCCCGTAGCGCACGCCCAATCCGAGGATGGAAGCCAGCAGGTACATCTCCTCGATGCGGACATTGCTCGCCGTTTGATGCAGGGCGCGGTCGAGGTCCAAGCCTGCCCGTACCAATGATGCAGAGCGTTCCAGATGACCTCGTAGCGGAGCCTCGGTGGTGGCGATGGCCAGTTGAAAAGCCGCCTGCGTGGAATTGCCGATGGTGATCAGCCGCACCATTGCGTCAATGTAGGCTGGCATCTGGCCGATCAGCTTCCGGCGAGATTTCTGCAACAGAAGCCAGATTGCAAAGATTGCCAAAAGTACCAGCATGCCGAGTGCACTCAGCCCCGCGATCCAGCCGCCGAAGAGCCCCGCCGAGCTGGAAAGAAGAGCGATGGCTGATACGCCCAAGACCACCATCCGGGGGGAGATCACACCCACCAGCCAGCCAGGCAGGGCTTTTTCGATCAGTCCGGAAGGTGTTGCGGCAGTTGCTGCGTTGGCCTCCGCCTCCAGCCAGGGGTCAGTCATGACGCCCATCGTGAGACCTGCGCCAGGCGAGTCCCGCAATGGCGCGGCGACCGGCATGGGTGCCGCGGTGCTGGCCTGGATCTGCTGGTTCAGATGGCGCTCTGCTGCTTGCCGTACCTGGCGCTTTTTTGCCCATTGCCACAGCAGCAGCCCCGCCGCGGCGAAGAGCAGCGCGATACAGGCGAGGATCAGCAGGCCTTCACGCACGCTGGTCTCCTTGCTGTGCTCGCGCAAGTGACTGCCGGAACCGTGCGATTTTTGGAGAGTGCGGTGCAATGCCCAGCGAAACCCAACGATCGCGCTCCTCGCCGTCGGGCGATGCAATCGGCTCGTAACGGTAGAGCTCCTGCATCGCCACGACGTTGTCATTGACACCAGTGACTTCGCTCAGGGAGATGATGCGTCGCTGGCCGTTCGACAGTCGACCAATCTGGACGATGAAATCGATGGCATTGGCGATTTGTCTGCGCAAGCTGACCTCACTGCCCTGATAGCCAGCAAAGCCCGCCAGCATCTCGAGGCGGTACAGGCATTCGCGCGGTGAGCTGGCGTGGATCGTGCCCATCGAGCCTTCGTGACCCGTGTTCATCGCCTGCATCATCTCGATCACTTCGGCGCCGCGGACCTCACCCACGATGATCCGGTCGGGACGCATGCGCAGGCTGTTGCGCAGCAGATCGCGGATGGACACCACACCGGCACCGTCGAAGCCACCCGGACGGCTTTCGAGGCGCACGACATGGCTCGTTCCAAGCGAGAGTTCGGCCGTGTCTTCGATGGTGATGACGCGCTCTCTCGCCGGGATGAAGCTCGCGAGTGCGTTGAGCAGCGAGGTCTTGCCGGAACTGGTGCCGCCGCTCACGAGGATGTTGCAACGGGCGCGGACGGCAATCTCCAGGAGTTGCGCCATGCCGGCGTCGAAGGTGCCGAGCTTCACGAGGTCGGCCGGTGTGAGCGGTTCCTTCCTGAATTTTCGGATCGACACCGACAGACCGTCGATCGCCAAAGGCTCGATGATCACGTTGATGCGGCCACCGTCCGGCAAGCGCGCATCGACCATCGGGTTGGATTCGTCGAGCCGGCGGCCAAGCGGCGCGAGGATGCGGCGCACGATGCGCATCACATGCTCCGAGTCGGCAAAGCGAACGGTTTCGCGCTCCAGCATGCCGTGGCGGGACACGTACACATTCTGGTAGCCGTTGATCAGGATGTCCTCGACGGCCGGGTCGTTGAGCAAGTCTTCCAGCGGGCCGAAACCTGCCAGCTCCTTCGTCAGCGCATCGGCGATGAGCTGCATCTCGCGGTCGTTGATCGGCACGCGGCGCAGGCGCACAAAGCTGTCGACCTCCAGTTCGACGAACTGCTGGATGGATGCCCGCGACCAGCGACCGAACTCTGCTCCGAGTTCTTCGATGCGACTCAGGAGATGGTCGTGCGTCCAACTCTTGATGTCCTGGAACTGTTGGGAGTTGATGAACGTCTGATCGTCGTCGGCAAATTCGAGGTCGGTGGACATGAGAGATTCAACCTTCACTAGAGCTCTTCCGGAGCCCGACGAGCTGCGATATCCGCGCCGCCCAACCGGACTCCCTGGTCGGGGCATGGCCCGGATCGGGCATGTATTCCTGCTTCAAGCCGCGGGCCAGGCTGGCGACGGCCTGCGAATACGCGTCATTGCGTGCGGTGCGAACCAGCATTTCGCCGCGGCTGGCGGCGGCCATCAGTTGTGTGCCGCGGGCGGGCAACACATGGTGCAGTGGGAGTTCGAGCCGGGCGGCGATGTCCTTGGCGGGCAGCCCGACCTGGTGGTCGAACTTGTTGACCACAAGCGAAAGCCGCTCGGTCTCCACGCCTCTTGCACGCAGCTCCTTCAGCATGTTTGCCGTGGAGACGATGGCGCCGATGCTTTGATCGCACACCACCAGGCTTCGTTGGGTGGCTTTCACCGTCTGGGCAACGAAATCGATGGTCGAGAAGCCGCCCAGATCGGCCACCTGGAAGTCAAAGAAATCGCAGAGCCGTTTGATCAATGCCACAGAGTCCGCGTGCGAGATCTCGCGTACCTGCGCGAGGCTGGTCGGCAGGGGAAGCACCGCCACGCCACTCGCGTGATGAGCCAATGCGGTCTGCAGCAGTGTCTGGTCGAGGCGGCGCAGGTTGCGAACGCCATCGACAAAGCTGAAGCTGCTCTGGGTGTCGAGATAGAGCAGGCCGTCTCGGGACGGCAGGCCCAGATCGAGCAGTGCAACCCCTTGGCGCGAGTTGCGAGGCTCTGCCTGCTTGGCAGCTTGGGACAGCTGGTCGTTCAGCAACAGCGACAGGCTGGTGGCGAGCGTCGTCACGCCGATGCCAGAGCGGGCGCCAAGCAGCGCGAGCGTGTATCCGCGTGTGCCATCCTGTGGGCCGCTGCCACGGCGATCGAGCAACTTGCGCAGCGTGGTGACCGCGTCCGTCGCCGGAGCACTCATGTCGATGAAATCGTCCACGCCGGCGCGAAGCGCAGCAAGCATCGACGCTGGTTCGGCGGATACGCCCGCGGCCAGCACCGGCAGGGCAGGCCAGTCGCGCTTCAGCCGCTGATGGAGTTCGCTCGCTGTGCCGGCGTGGTCGCCGGAAAAATCGATGAAGATTGCTGCCGGCCCCAGCAGTGCAATTCGCTCATCGAGCGAGTTGGCGTCGGGGGACAGCATCACCACCGTTCCCTGCCGCCCGAGTGCATCGGTCAGCCACGTGATGTGCTTGCCGTGCGGCGAGGCGAAGAGATAGGTCTCTGCCCCGATCTCGGGAAGGCTGTCGCGGGGGGCATTCATGGTGTCGTTCACCGCAGGCGTGTCAGCGCGAGAAGCCCGGGACAGCCGTTCCCGATGCCGGTCCCAGCAGATGAGCGCGCCAGACGGGGCCGTCGCGTTGTTCTGCACCGCCCGGCAGATAAGGGCCAAGCTCCGTGCCACGCGCGATGGGTTTCACGAGATGTGGCGTGACCAGAATGACCAGTTCCTTCTCGCTCATCTGGTACTTGGTCTGCTTGAAAAACGTACCCAGGACGGGGATGTCGCCGAGCAGCGGGACCTTGTCTGCATTCGATGTGGTCGTGCGGCTGACCAAGCCGCCGATGATGAAGCTCTCGCCGTCGCCGAGTTCGACGGTCGTGTCGGCGCGGCGCGTGCTGATGGCGGGAACGGCGACACCGCCGATGCTGAGTGAATTGGTGTAGTCGAGGTCGCTTGCCTCGGGCGCGACCTTGAGCACGATTCGCTCGTTGGACAGCACGGTGGGGGTGAGTGTCAGTCCGATGCCGAAGGGCTTGTATTCGATGCTCGTGGTGCCCAGGCCCTGCGGTGCCGGGACCGGCAATTCGCCACCCGCGAGAAAACTTGCGCTCTGGCCCGACAGCGCCACGAGCGTGGGTTCTGCGAGGACGCGAGCCATGCCGTTGCCTTCGAGAAAGCCGACATTGAGGCCGATGCCCGCTTTGCCGAAGTTGAACAGGAGGCTGAAAGCCTGTGCGAGCGGGTTGTTGTATTCCCCGCTGAGCCCACCCGTGGGTGCAAATGACACTGACTTGAGAGACGCGGGCGTGAACACGCCGAAGCTGAAGCCGTTGGAATTGGCTCGGGTGCTGAAGATGTTGAGACCGGCCTGCTTGAGCACACTGCGGTTGAACTCGACGATCTTGACCTCGACCTGCACGGTGTTGCTGCGTACGTTCACGACGGAACGATCGATCAGGGCCGATTTTTCTCCGCTGCTCGCCAAGGCCGCATCGCGCGCTTCCTGATGGGCATCCATGCTGCCAAGCGAACCGGTGACGGTGGACGCGCGGCGTCGCACTTCGAGCGCGTACACCGTGGCGGTCGACTGCCCCTTTTCCCAGACCATCAGCGTGGTCCGCCCTGCTGCCCTGCCGGTGACGATGAGGCGTGCGGCTGGCAGGTTCGGCGTCTGGCGGGTGAGAGCCACCCCGGCCACCGCTTCGTCGGCAATGGCCATGCGTTCGATGCCCTTGGGAATGAGCAGTTCTTTCTGCGTGCCGGCATCGACGCGAAACGGGATCGGTGCGCCTGGGGCGACGGCTTGCGCCTGGGCCGCCGAGGTCACGACAAGCCCAGCGCCCGGCGCCAGCAGGCACAGCGCCACGAGGGTCGGGCGCAGGGCATGGATCGGAGCCTTGGGTTTCGCGCGGGGAGGGTGCGTCATGGTGTTCTTTTCGTGCGAGGCATGCATGGACGTGGCGCTGATCAATCAATAACGGACGGTTTCGCTGCGGTCACCGCGAATGACCTCGACCTGGAGCCCGCCACGGTTGCCGCCGCTGCTGGTACCGGTGGCTGTTGCGGTGGGCCGTGCCGCGGCGGTGAGCGCGCGCAGGGCGTTGGGATTGCCACCCGTCACGAAATCGGCGGCCGTCAGGCCGGCCTGGGCGCGATCCAGGCCTTCGAGCGGTGCGCGTGGCGCCTCGCCACGCTTTGGCGATGCTGGTTGCAGGGCCGTGGGCAATTCGGCGAAAAGTTTCGGATCGGGCTCGGACATGTCGGTGGGGTTGCGCAGCGCCAGCAGCAGGCGGCCGCTGTTCTCCGCGAGCGTCAGGCGGTTGACGTCGTCTACCGGCACTGCGAGCACGGCCGTGCGCGCGGCTTCGGCGCGTTGTTGTTGCTGTGCCTGCGGGTTGCCGTTCTTGTCGGTCTTGGAAGGCAGGCCGTCGATCGATGCGCTGCCAAAGGCCAGCACGCGCTTGCGCGACAGCAGCAGGCGGGCTTGGCTGCGGTCGATATCCTTGCCGTCGAACTTCAGCATCAGGAATACGTCGACGAAGTCGCCGGGCTGGACTTTGTTGCCCACGCCCATGACCTCGTCGGCCTTGACTGCCACGGCGCGCTCGCCTTCGGCAATGCGCAAGGCCAGGCCGGAAACCAGTTGGCCTTCGAGCAGGGGCGAGCCTTCGCCCAGGTCGATTACCGGGACGCGGCCTGCGAGGGGCGCGGTCTCTTTGAAGGCCCCCGTTGGATTGATCGTCAGTTGTTCCACGCGCAGCGCATCGGCGGGGATTGCCTGGCCGGCTGGCAGCGGCTTGGTGGCGACGACTACGGGGAACGTCTGAGCCTGTGAAGCTTTGGCAGGCGCTACGCCGGCGCTTGCGACCGCTGGCGGCGGAGGCGGTGCCTTGCGGCTGAGAACCCATGCATAGCCGCCGAGGGCGAGGGCCAGAAGCACGAGGACGGCGGCGATGATTTTGGTGAGGTTGATCATGGGCGGCGAACTGAAGGAGGGGAGCAAGCGATCACGATGAAAGAGATTCGAAGTGCCTGCGAGTCGGGGCAGAGCTAGTTGTGGCTAGCTCTGTCGCCCCCAAGCCATCCATGCCGCTGTGGCCAAAGCGAGATAGGCCGCATAGGGAATGATGCGAGGCCGGCGTGTCGGGGGGCCGGATTCGGGTGTTCGCGACGGGCCGGCAAGCAAGAGCGCGAGTCGCGGGAAGAAAGGCCAGTGCTTGAGGGCGAGCCATAGGACGCTGTGGACGCCGGCCATTAGGCTGGCCCCGATCCAGATCGGCACCAGGGTCGACAAGCCGACCCACAGCCCCAGGGCGCCAGCGAATTTCACGTCGCCTGCTCCCATGAGACCAAATGCATAGAAAAGCAATAAGAAGCTGAATCCGACACCGGCGCCGAGAAGAGCAAAGGCCCAGTCAATCTCGAACGGCTGCGTCCCGAAGGCGAGTGCTCCGAGAGCCGCGACGGCCCCTGCAAGCACAAGCCAGTTGGGGGCGCGACGCTGCTGGAAGTCATAGACGATGATGAAAAGCAACCACACCAAAAAGACCGATGTCATTGCTGAGCCGAAACCTTTAGGCGGCGGTGATCGCGGTCTTGATGCCGTCCCAGATAGATTTGACTTTTGCACCGATGCCGGTGGAACCGGTGATCGCCGTGATCATCACAACCGAAATCAGCCCCGCAATAATTCCATATTCAATTGCAGTAGCACCTTCTTCATCGCGCAGAAAACGAGTAATAGAACTAAGCATGGTGATCTCCTGAAAGGAAGTGTTAACAAAGGCTGGCACGGTGGATGTTATACAGCGTAACTCCGTGTATCAACAGGAGAAACACGCCGGATCGAGTCCCGGATGTGCTACTCGGAGGGGTAAAGCAGGAAGGCGGCCAGCCTCGTTCGGCCCCCACAACGGGGCAGAAAAGGTCACTTATTCACAGTCTGGAGATGTTCGTTTCCCTCTGTAAACCGCATGCACGCTGGCATGGACGAGGGGAGCGCGTTACGGGCGCGGGAACGTCCGAAAGTTGAGCGTTACGGGAACATGCCCGTTACGTGTTACGTAGCGCGGTACCTAGGAGTGCAATTTGTAACACTCGACAAGGTGGCTCCGTTTGGGCAATAAATCACACTTTTGGGGTCGAGACCCCTTCGGTGATGTGGGCTCAGCCGAGGATTTCTTCGTGGAAGAGCTTCCACTCGCCGCCCTGGCGCAGCCAGTACTGGCGGCGGGTGCGGCCGTTCTTCTCGCCCTCGAACACCTCGCCGAAGGTGGCGACCATGGTGTCCTCGGTGTCGCGCCAGTGCAGGTACGACGTGTCCTTGATTTGCACTCGTTTACCTTGTGCGTAGGTCAATTCATCGCGGAGTACCGCATCGGCGTCGACGGGCTTGCGGCTGGCGCGCTGGAAATCCGGCAAATAGAATTTTTTCAATTGCGCTTCATTGCCGCTGGCGCGCGCGTCTTTCCAGGCGGTAATTGAATCGGCGAATTTCTTTGTTTCTTTTTCGGCCTGCGGCTGCGAAATCCATTGCAGGCTGCGCGCGGTGACGACGGGGGTGGCGCCGATCTGGACCTTGCGCAGCAGCTGCTTGAGGTCGGGGTTGGCCATGACGACGCAGCCGTCGCTGGCCAGCGGCGCCCGTGCGAACTGCTGGGGCGGGGTGCCGTGCAGCCAGATGCCGCTGCCGGTCTTGCCGCGCCGCACGTCGTACGGGTTGGGGTAGTTGATGGGCAGGGCGCCGGCGCCGTAGAAGTCTTTCAGCGAGCGCGGGTCGAGGCTGCTGGTGACGTAGTACACGCCCAGCGGGGTGCGCGCGTCGCCTTCGACGGCCTTGTCGGTGCCCGACTTGCCGACGGAGATGTAGTAGTCGGCGACGAGCTTCAGGCCCTTGTCGGAGTTCTCGAACAGGTACAGCCGCGAGCGCGAGGCATCGACCGCAATGGCGAAGCGGCTGCGGGTCGAGAGGGTGAGGAACTGCGAGGGCACGGTGCCGGCGGGCGGGCGTTCGCGCAGGGCCTGCAGGCGGCGGCGCGATTCCTCGTGCAGTTCGACCATGGCCGGGTTGCCGCGCAGGCGCGCGATGCCGGCGGTGTCGGGCATGGCGTTCGACGGCGGCACCTGCGCCGCGAGCAGGTCGCCGTACACGAGCTGCGCGAGCTGGAAGTTCGGGTGGTCGCGCACGAGGGTCTGGGCCTTGGCCAGCGCCTCGCGGGTCTTGCCGCGGCCGAACAGTTCGTAGACGCCGATCAGGCGGGCCTCGGCGCCGCTGGCTTCCTGCAGCGGCGCGGCGGTTCTGGCGGTCTTGCGGGCCGGGCGCGTGGCGCCGGCGTTGTCCGCGACGGCGGACCGCTTGCCCTTGGCTTGCAGCTGCGTCTTGCTGGCGCCGCTACCGGCTTTGGCGCCCCTGGCTTCCTTGGCAGACGCACGGCTGCCGCCCGCCTTGGCGGCCTTGGTGCCGCTGGTCTTGGCGTTGGCCGACTTGCTGCTGGAGCTGTTGCTGTTGTTGGCTGCGAGCGCGGCGCCGGGCGTGGCCAGCAGGAGCGCAGAAGCGGCCGTCAAGGCCGCGAGCAGCTTCCCGCTCCGCAGCGGGAACGGGAGGGTCTGAAGCCGGCCGTGCCGGACGATGTCTGCCACTAGCCGCCGACGCTTTCCTTGCGAATGTGCCACTGGTTGCCGGAGCGTTGCAGCTCGAGCGTCTTACGGCTCGCGATGTTGAGGTTGTCGGCGCGGTAGACCTGGCGGAACTTGGCGGTGGCGGTCTGTCCGTCGACCTTGATCGCGAGGTTCTCGAGGTTCACGCTGATGCTGGACTTGCCGACGATGCGCGCGCGGCGGTCTTCTTCCCAGGCCTTGCGGCTCTGGCCGCCGGCGGGCACGAAGTCGCTGCCGTAGGCGGCGAGGTAGCGGTCCATGTCCTGGCTGGCCCAGGCCGAGGCCCAGCCGCGCACGACGGATTCGATCTCGGCGTTGGAAGCCGGGGCTGCAGCAGGGGCTGGTGCCGGTGCCGGCTCAGGCGTCTTGGCAACCGGCGCGGGGGCTGCGGCCACCTTGACGGGCGGCGCAACAGGCGCGGCGGCAGGCGCCGGCGCGGGCGCAGGCGGTGCCTTGGCGACGGGAGCAGGAGCGGGCACGGGTGCCGGAGCAGGTGCCTTGGCAACCGGTGCGGGCGCAGGCGCCGGGGCGGGCTTTGCAGCCGGTGCCGGTGCGGGCGTCGTCGTGGCCGAAGCCACGAGCGTCGAGCCCTTGGAGCCGGCCGCCGGCGGGGCGGTGAAGAGCGTGCGGATCACGGCCAGCTTGGGCTGCACCGCGGTGTTGTTCTGGTCGAGCTGCAGCGCCTTGCTGTAGGCCTGGCTGGCCAGCCGCGCGTACACGTCGCCGAGGTTTTCCTGGGCGGTGGCGTAGCTGGGGTTGGTGCGAATCGCGCTTTCGAGGGCGTTGCGGGCCTTGTCGAACTGGTTCTGGCTCGCGTAGATGACGGCGAGGTTGTTGAACGGCTCGGGCAGCTCGGGCGCATCCTGCGTGAGCTGGGTGAAGGCGGCGATGGCCTCGGTGCGCTTGCCGGTGTCGAGCTGGATCACGCCCTTCAGGAAGCGCATCTGCGGATCGCGCGGCTTGTCCTTGAGGAAGGCCTCGGCCTTGGTCATGGCCTCGTCGAGCTTGCCGGACTGCATCAGGCGGTCGACCTCTTCGTGCTCGGTCGCGGCCAGCGCGGGAAGCGCGGCGCCGCAGGCCGCAACGGCCAGAAGCAGGGCGCGCACGGTGGGGGAGAAGCTGAAGCGGGCGCGAGGCCGGGGGCTCTTGGGCATTGCGGACAAGACCTCGTTGGTGGGGAATGGGAATGCGGCAGGCATTGTAAATGCGCCCGTCACCTCTGGATACCAAGCTGACGGAGCCCTGCGATGGCCCTATTCACAGTTGTGCCGAACTTGTGCGCTGCAGCATCATCATGTAACGTCTCGTAAGCAAAATGCACGTGTTTACCCTGATTTTTCCAACCCTCCGGAGTCCGTTTTGAAGATCACCAAACGCCGCCTGCTCGAAGGCGGCGCTGCAGCCATTGCCACCTCGCTGTTCACGCCGGCCTCGTGGGCCCAGCGCGCAGCAGGCGGCGATGCCGCCTGGCCAACCAAGCCCGTGCGCATCCTCGTGGGCTTTCCGGCCGGTGCCTCGCCCGACCTGGCGGCGCGCGCCATCGCGGAGCCGCTCTCGAAGCTCCTGCGCCAGCCGGTGACGGTGGAGAACAAGCCCGGCGCCAGCGGCAACCTCGTGGCCGCCGAAGTGGCCAAGGCCACGGACGACCACACCGTCGGCGCGCTGATCAACGGCAACCTTACGATCGCCAAGCTGCTGAACCCCTCGCTCGACTTCGACCCCGAGAAAGACTTCGCCCCCGTCGGCCTGATCGGCACCGCGCCGCTGGTGCTGGTGGTGTCGGGCAGCGCCACGGGCAAGTCTGCAGCCGACCTGCTGCTGTGGGTGCGCAACCTGGGCAGCGCCGGCAAGTACGGCACGCCGGGCGTGGGCACCGTGGGCCACCTGGGCATGGAACTGCTCAAGAGCCGCGCGGCCATCACCGCGCAGCACAAGCCCTACACGGGCAACCCGCAGGTGATCGCCGGCATCCTCGCGGGCGAGATCCAGCTGGCGCTGCTGCCGCCCGGCCTGGCGATGCCGCACGTGAAGTCGGGCAAGCTCAAGGCCATCGGCGTGACCTCGCCCGAGCGCAGCCCGCTGGTCAACGAGCTGCCGACGATCCGCGACGCCGACGTGCGTGGCGCCGACCTCGAGATCTGGACCGCGCTTGCAGCCCCCGTCAGCATGAAGCCGGCGGCGGTGGCCAGGCTCAATGCCGCGCTGGTCGAGGTGATCAGTTCGCCCGAGGTGAGCGGCGAGCTGCTCAAGACCGGCTGGCAGGCGCAGCCTGGTTCGCCCGACACGCTGGCCAAGCGCATGCGCGCCGACACCACGCGCCTGGGCGGCGTGATCCTGATGAAGGGCATCCGCTCCGAGGCCTGAGCCCTCGCGGGAGCGAGGGCGATCGCACTGCGGCTACAGCAGCGCAGACACCTGCCGTGCCGCATCGATCAGCGCCGGCAGCATCGTCTCCTGCATCACCTTCGCGCTGGTGCGATTCGCCTGCCCGCTGATGTTCAGCGCGGCCACCATGCGGCCCTGTCGGTTCACGATGGGCGCGGCCACGGAGATCAGGCCTTCTTCCAGTTCCTGGTTCACCAGGCACCACTGCTGCTTGCGCGCCTGGGCCACCTTGGCCATGAGCGCGTCGATGTCGGTCACGGTGTGCTTGGTCAGCGCCTCGAGGTTCGAGGCCTCGAGCCGCGCGCGCACCTCGTCGTCGTCCAGGTCGGCCAGCAGCAGGCGGCCCAGCGACGTGCAGTACGCCGGCAGCCGCGAGCCCACGCCCAGGCTGATGCGCATGATCTTCTGCGTCGGCACGCGCAGCACGTAGACGATGTCGGTCGCGTCGAGCACGGCGGCCGAGCACGACTCCTGCACCTGCTGCACCAGCGCCTCCATCACGGGCTCGGCGCGGTTCCAGATCGGCATCGACGACAGGTAGGCAAAGCCCAGGTCGAGGATGCGCGGCGTGAGCGTGAAGAGCTTGCCGTCGGTCACCACATAGCCCAGCGTCTGCAGCGTGAGAAGAATGCGCCGCGCCCCCGCACGCGTGAGGCCGCTGCCGGCGGCCACTTCGCTCAGGGTCTGGTGCGGTGCGCTCGCGCTGAACGAGCGGATCACCTGCAGGCCGCGCGCAAAAGACTGCACGTAGCTGTCGCCGGGAGCGGGCGTGTCGGTGGCGGAACTGGCGGAAACGGGGTGGGTTGCCATGGCGAGCGATCCTCTCTAAAATTCATTATACGAACAAAAGTTCTTTAGGCGAACAAATTGCGGTTTGCGAGGGTTCGTGAATTCGGCAGGGTGTTCGCACCGTTCGGTTTCTTCCTTCACTCCCGGAGACAGGCTTCATGATCAACAAGATCGCGCGCTCGGTCGCCGATGCCCTGGCAGGCATCCAAGACGGCGCCACGGTGCTCATCGGCGGTTTCGGCACCGCCGGCATTCCAGGCGAACTCATCGACGGCCTCGTCGAGCAGGGCGCCAAGGACCTCACGGTCGTCAACAACAACGCAGGCAACGGAGAGACGGGCCTGGCGGCGCTGCTCAAGGCCGGCCGCGTGCGCAAGATCATCTGCAGCTTTCCGCGCCAGGCCGACAGCCAGGTGTTCGACGGCCTGTACCGCAGCGGCAAGATCGAACTCGAACTGGTGCCCCAGGGCAACCTCGCCGAGCGCATCCGCGCTGCGGGTGCCGGCATCGGCGCCTTCTACTGCCCCACGGGCTACGGCACGCAACTGGCCGGCAACCGCGAAACGCGCGAGATCGACGGCGTGCAGTACGTGCTCGAGTACCCCATCCACGGCGACGTGGCGCTCATCAAGGCCGAGCGCGGCGACCGCTGGGGCAACCTGGTCTACCGCAAGGCCGCGCGCAACTTCGGCCCGGTGATGGCCATGGCCGCGAAGAAGACCGTCGCCACCGTGCACGACATCGCCGAACTCGGCACCCTCGACCCCGAGAGCATCGTGACCCCGGGCATCTTCGTGCACCAGGTGGTGCGCATCGAACGCGTGGCCACGCAGGCCGGCGGCTTCAAGAAGGCAGCATGACCATGGCATACACCCGTCGCACCAAAGACCAACTGGCAGCCCGCGTCGCGCAAGACATCTTCGACGGCGCCGTCGTCAACCTCGGCATCGGCCAGCCCACGCTGGTGGCCAACCACCTGCCGCAGGGCCGTGAGGTCATCCTGCAAAGCGAGAACGGCATCCTCGGCATGGGCCCCGCGCCCGAGGCCGGCGAAGAAGACTACGACCTCATCAACGCCGGCAAGCAGCCCGTCACGCTGCTGCCGGGCGGTTCGTTCTTCCACCACTCCGACAGCTTCGCGATGATGCGCGGTGGCCACCTCGACATCTGCGTGCTCGGCGCGTTCCAGGTGTCGGCCACCGGCGACCTCGCCAACTGGCACACGGGCGAGAAAGACGCCATTCCCGCGGTCGGCGGCGCGATGGACCTGGCCATCGGCGCCAAGCAGACGTGGGTCATGATGGATTTGCTCACCAAGCAGGGCGCGAGCAAGCTGGTGCAAGAGTGCACCTATCCGCTCACCGGCATCGGCTGCGTCAAGCGCGTGTACTCCGACCTCGCCACGCTCGAGTGCACGCCGCAGGGCCTGAAGCTCGTCGACACCGTCGAGGGCCTGAGCCGCGAAGAACTCGAAAAGCTGGTCGGCCTGCCGATCGCCGCCTGATCCCATCCAAGTAATCAGAGAGACAACTCACATGACCAATCAAGCCTTCATCTGCGACGCCGTGCGCACCCCCTTCGGCCGCTACGGCGGTTCGCTCAGCAGCGTGCGCACCGACGACCTCGGCGCCGTGCCCCTGCGCGCCCTCATCGAGCGCAACAAGAACGTCGACTGGCAGGCCGTGAGCGACGTGCTCTACGGCTGCGCCAACCAGGCCGGCGAAGACAACCGCAACGTCGCGCGCATGTCGGCGCTGCTCGCGGGCCTGCCGATCGAAGTGGGCGGCGGCACCATCAACCGCCTGTGCGGTTCGGGCCTCGATGCACTGGGCACCGCCGCGCGCGCCATCCGCGCCGGTGAAGCCGGCCTCATGATTGCCGGCGGCGTCGAAAGCATGAGCCGCGCGCCCTTCGTCATGCCCAAGGCCGAGAGCGCCTTCAGCCGCAACAACGCGGTGTACGACACCACCATCGGCTGGCGCTTCATCAACAAGCTCATGAAGGCGCAGTACGGCGTCGACTCGATGCCCGAGACGGCCGAGAACGTGGCCACCGACTACAAGATCGAGCGCGAAGCGCAAGACCTGATGGCGCTCAACTCGCAGCTGCGCGCCGTCGCTTCGCAGAAGTCCGGTTTCTTCGACGCCGAGATCGTGCCCGTGAGCGTGCCCCAGAAGAAGGGCGACGCCCTCATCGTCAACAAGGACGAGCATCCGCGTGACACCACGCTGGAAGCGCTGGCCAAGCTCAAGCCCATCGTGCGCCCCGACGGCACCGTCACCGCCGGCAATGCCAGCGGCGTGAACGACGGCGCCTGCGCGCTGCTGCTGGCCGACGAAGCCAGCGCCGCCAAGCACGGCCTCACGCCGCGCGCCCGCGTGGTCGGCATGGCCACGGCCGGTGTCGCGCCGCGCATCATGGGCATCGGCCCGGCGCCCGCCACGCAGAAGGTGCTGGCGCTCACCGGCCTCACGCTCGACCAGATCGACGTCATCGAACTCAACGAAGCCTTCGCCGCACAAGGCCTCGCCGTGCTGCGCCTCTTGGGCCTGAAGGACGACGACGCGCGCGTGAACATCAACGGCGGCGCCATCGCACTGGGCCACCCGCTCGGCGCCAGCGGCGCACGCCTGGCCACCACCGCGGTGAACCAGCTGCACAAGGGCGGCGGCCGCTACGCGCTGTGCACGATGTGCATCGGCGTGGGGCAGGGCATTGCCGTGATCCTGGAACGCGTCTGATGACGCTCGCCCGACGCGAGCTGCTGCTAGGTCTGCTGGCAGCAGCGGGCCTGCCGGCGCATGCGCAGCAGAGCGATGCCAAGCCGATCCGCATCGTCGTGCCCTTCGCGGCCGGCGGCGGCAACGACGTGTTCGCGCGCCAGATGGCCAAGGGCCTGGGCGAGGTGCGCAAGTCGGGCGTCATCGTCGACAACAAGCCCGGCGCGGGCGGCAACCTCGGCACCGAGCAGGTGGTGCGCAGCACGCCCGACGGCAGCACGCTGCTGCTGGGCCACACGGGCACCGTGTCGATCAACCCGGCGCTGTACAAGGGGCTGAAGTTCGACGCCCGCAAGGACCTCGTGCCCGTGGCCATGTTCGCGTCGTCCGCGCTCGTGCTCGTGGTGCCTGCCGCCTCGAAGGTGCGCAGCGTGGCCGACCTCGTCAAGGAGGCCAAGGTGCGCCCGGGCCTGCTCGACTACGCCTCGAGCGGCAGCGGCACGGGTGGCCACCTCACGGGCGAGCTCTTCGCGCAGCGCACCGGCACGAAGATCAATCACATTCCCTACAAGGGCACCAACCCCGCGCTCACCGACCTCGCGGGCGGCCAGGTGCAGATGATGTTCAGCGTCATCCCGCCCGCGCTCGCGCTGGTCAAGGGCGGGCGGCTGCGCGCCATTGCCGTCACGGGTGCGAAGCGCCTGCCGTCGCTGCCCGACGTGCCCACCGTGGCCGAGTCGGGCCTGCGCGAACTCGCGGGCTTCGAGAGCACGCTCACCTACGGCATCCTCGCGCCGCGCGGCACGCCCGAGGCGTTCGTGAAGACGCTGTCGGCGCAGATGCTGCAGGTGGCGGGCGGCGCCGAGTTCCAGTCGCGCCTGGACGTGGAAGGCGCCGTGCCGCTGCTCGGCGGGCCGGCCGACTACGCCGCGCTCATCGCGAAGGAAAGCGCGCTGTGGGCCGGCATCGTCAAGGCCTCGGGCGCGTCGGTCGACTGAGCGGCGAGGCACCGCTTCCCACCCATCAACGATTCATCAAACCGGAGACTTCCCTCATGTCCTTCTTCCGTTCGTCGCTTTCGCGCCGCGCCATCGCAGCGGCCGTGCTGGCCCTGACCGCCGGCGGCCTGCTGCCGCTGACCGCCTCGGCACAGCAGCCTGCGGCCTTCCCGACCAAGCCCGTGCGCATCATCACGCCATTCCCGGTCGGTGGTGGTCCGGACGGCGTGGCCCGCCTCGTGGCCGACAAGCTCTCGCGCGCCTGGGGCCAGCCGGTGGTGGTCGAGAACCGCCCGGGCGGCAACGGCTTCATCGCCATCGACGCCTTCAAGCGCGGCGCCAAAGACGGCCACGACATCATCGTGCTCGACAACGTGCACCTGGCCGCGTACCCGGCGCTGTTCAAGAAGCTGCCCTACGACGCATCGAAGGACTTCGACGCACTGCTGCCGCTGTTCAAGACGTATTTCTTCTTCACCGTCGCGACCAACAGCAAGTACAAGACCGTGGGCGATCTCATCGCCGACGCCAAGGCCAACCCCGGCAAGCTCGACTACGGCTCGTGGTCGGTCGGCAACCCGGTGCACCTGGGCTCGGAACTGTTCGAGTCGGCCACCGGCACGCAGATGGAGCACGTGATCTACAAGGAGACCACGCAGCTGTACACCTCGGTCGCCACCGGCGAGCTGGCCTTTGCGCTGGGCAGCAGCGCCACCGCCGGCCCGCTGCAGCGCGCCAACAAGCTGCGCTTCCTGGCCGCGGCAGCGCCCCAGCGCGTGGCCGCCTTCCCCGACGTGCCGACCGTGAGCGAATCGGGCGGCCCCAAGGGCTTCGAGGTCATCGGCTGGAACGCCATCGCCGTGCCGAAGGGCCTGCCGGCTTCGGTGACCGACAAGATCAAGCGCGACATCGAGAAGGGCCTGGCCGAACCCGACGTGCTGGAGAAGTTCAAGAGCTTCGGCTACGAGCCGTTCCCCACCACGCGCCCGCAGTTCGACCAGTTCGTGGCGACCGAAACGAAGCGCTTCACCGACGTGATCCGCAAGGCGAACGTGTCGCTGGACTGACAGCGCGCGCCCAGGGCGCATCCGCAATGAACAAGGCACCCGAGAGGGTGCCTTTTCTTTTGGGCGCCGCACCCAGGGCGAGAGATTGTGCTGTCCAAAAGTCACATGTTACGTATGGATACGCGACAGGGTAGACCGTCTACCGAACGCCCTGACAGAGGCGACATGGCCCCGCATGGGGCCGGTCGCTCCCGTTTCAGGGTAGCCCCTTGCAGGGATACGCGTAACTGGCACGCGTTCTTACATTTTTGACTTGCACATCCGAAATCGTCGCCGTGGGGAGGAGCAAGCCATTGCTGCTGCACACGGAGGTCCACCTGCCCAGTCAGTGAACGAAGAGGGAGTTGAGTCATGAACAAGATCTTCCGAACCCTGTGGAGTCCCACCGCCGGCACCTGGGTGGCCGCGCCGGAAATCGCGCGCGGCCACGCGCGATCGTGCAGTGGGGGCGGCGTGCGCGCGGTGGCTGCAGCGGCGGCACTGTGGGTCTGCGTCGTGCCGGTGCTCGCGGCCGGCGGCGCGGGCGGCCAGCCGGTCGGTGACGCGTCGCTGAACGCGGGCACGGGCGGCAGCGACGGCACGGGCGGGAGCGGCGGGCTCAACGACACCACGGTCAACGCCTTCGGCGGCGCGGGCGGATCGTCCACGCCGGGCGGTGTCACGGCGGGGGCCAACGCCAACATCGGCGGCTTCGGCGGCGCCACGCCGGGCACGGGCGGCGCGGCCGGCGCCGCCAGCACGCCCACCGGCCCCGGGGCGTTCCAGGGCGACGCCGGCGGCGCGGGCCAGGCGCAGACCGGCGACCCGGGCAACGGCAACGGCTATGGCGGGGGCGGCGGCGGTGGCTTCCAGGGCATGTCGATCGCCAACAACGTGGCCAATTCGTCCGACAGCTACACCGGCGGCATCGGTGGCGCGGGCGGCAACGGGTACTGGGCCGCGGGTGGTGGCGGCGCGGGCGGCTACGGTTCGATCCTCAGCGGCCCGCTCGGCAGCTACACGGCCACGGGATCTTCCACGGGCGGCGCCGGCGGCAAGGGCGGCGACGCCTTCTCGCAGGGCGGCGGCGGTGGCAGCGGGGGCGGCGGGTTCTACCTGAACGCGACCAACCCGGGGCTCAGCTTCACCAACACCGGTCCCCTCACGGGCGGGGCGGGCGGTGCCGGTGGGGCCGAACTGGCACCCGCCCGTTCCAACGCCTCGGGCGGCGGCGGCGGCGCAGGGGGCATCGGCGCGACGTTGGCGGGTGTCGCCGTCACCGTCAACAACTCCGGCGCGATCACGGGCGGTGCCGGGGGCGCAGGCGGCGCGGCCGGCGGCGGTGCGGGCGGCACCGGTTCACCGGGCGCTGGCGGCGACGGCCGGGCGGGCCTCGCATCGACCGGCGCGGGCGCAACCCTCACCAACACCGGCACCATCGCCGGTGGGGCGGGCGGCGCCGGCGGGGCCAACAGCAACGGCGGACCGAGCGGTGCCAACGGCGTGGGCGGCGTCGGGGTGACCGGCGCGAACCTCGCGTTGACCAACGGCGGAACCATCTCGGGCGGCCTGGGCGGCGACGGCGTCACGCGCGCCGCGGCGGTCGCGTTCACGGGCGGCGCCAACAGCCTCACGCTGAACACCGGCTCGTCGATGACGGGCGCGATTTCGATCGGCGCGGGCGCCACCGCCAGCGTCATCGCGGGCGCCGGCGGCCTCACCGTCAGCAACGCCCTGCTGCTGGGCGGCACGGGCACCATCGACACCAACGGGAACGCCCTGACGTGGACCGGCGCGATCTCCGGCGCCAGCGATCTCGTGAAGATCGGCGCGGGCGTGCTGACGCTGAGCGGTGCCGACACCCACTCGGGCGCCACCAACGTCGCGGCGGGCACCCTGCGCGCGGGCGCGGCCAACGTGCTCAGCAGCGTGAGCCCCTTCACCGTGGCCACCGGCGCGACGCTCGACCTGGCGGGCAACAGCCAGACCCTCGCGTCGATGGCCCACAGCGGCACCGTCTCGCTGGTGGGCGCGGTGCCGGGCACCACGCTCACCGTCAACGGCCCCTGGGTCGGCAACGGCGGCACGCTGCGGCTGGGCACCGCGCTGGGCGGCAGCGCCAGCGCGAGCGACCGGCTCATTCTGAGCGGCGCCACCGCCGTCGCCAGCGGCACGACGAATGTGCAGATCACCAACCTGGGCGGCCTGGGCGCGCTCACCACCGGCAACGGCATCGAGGTGATCAGCGCCCTCAACGGCGCGACCACCACCGCGCAGACGACCAAGAGCGCGTTCGTGCTGGCCGGCACGCACGTGGATGCGGGCGCCTACGAGTACCGGCTGCATGCGGCCGATGCCGCCGGCGCGGGCGAGAACTGGTACCTGCGCTCGACCGCTGCACCCGTGACGCCCGTGACGCCTGTCCCGCCCGTCACGCCGCCTGCCGGCGGTGGCGGCTCGGGCACTGGCGGCACCGGCGTCGTGCCCGTGCTCGCCGTGCCCACCTACCGCGCCGAAGTGCCGCTGTATGCCGCGCTGCCCGAGCAGCTGCGCCAGTCCAGCTTCGCGATGCTCGGCAACAGGCGCCTGCGCATGGGTGAGGACCTTGTAGCGGGCGCAAACCCGGCCAAGCCCACGCAGGGTTACCGCGAGGCGTGGGGGCGCATCATCAGCACCGACCGCACCATCGCGCAGGGCGGCACCGTGAGCCCCACGAGCAAGGGGCGCCTCACGGGCTTCCAGGCCGGCACCGACCTGTGGGCCAACCCCGACTGGCACGCGGGCGTGTACGTCGGCCAGCTCGACGGCGACATGCGCGTGAACGGCTTTGCCAGCGGCCTGGCGAACCTCGGCGTGGGCACCAACAACCAGAAGAGCGAGTACCTGGGCGCCTATGCCACCTGGAAGCACGCCAGCGGCGTGTACGTCGACGGCGTGCTGCAGGCCGGGCGCCACCGCTACACCGCCAGGCCCACGCTGGGCTTCTCCCGGGGCGGCAAGGGCAACAGCCTGCTGGCGTCCATCGAGGTGGGGCAGTCGATTCCCATCGCGCAGAACTGGACCGTCGAGCCGCAGGTGCAATTGGTGCACCAGCGGGTGAGCCTGGGCGACACGGGCATCTCCGGCGCGCTGGTGCAGCAGAACAGCCACAACGGCTGGCGGGCACGCGCCGGCGTGCGCGTGAAGGGCGAGTTCGTCACCAGCGCCGGGGTGCTGCAGCCTTATGTGCGGGTCAATTTCCACCGCAGCAGCCGCGGCACCGACGTCACCCGCTTCGTCGGCCCGGCCGGCTTCACCGACATCGCGACGCGCACCGGCGGCAGCAGCACCGAGCTGGCGGCGGGGGCCACGCTGCAGGTGGCCGAGAACACGAGCGTGTATGTGGAGCTGGGCAAGCTGTGGTCGGGCTCCGGCGGCGACTCGCGCATCAAGAGTGGGGTCAATGCGAGCGTCGGCGTGAAGATGCGCTGGTGATCTCGTGAAGGGGCGCGCAAGGGCGGCGTCTACGCATGCCGCCGCGCGGCGGTGTGGAGCGTGTGCACGCGGGCCTCGCCCGGCTGCGGCACGGGCGATGGCCGTCCCCATCCCTGCGGCAGTTCATGCAGCACGGCGTTCGCATCGAGCGAGCGGATCGCGACCGACGTGTCGGCCGGAATCCGCCCCTGCGCCACCATTGCCTCGTAGCGCAACGCGCACACGCGCAGGAACGACGCGAAGTTGCCGACCTCGCCGCGCGCCGCCACCAGCTCGTCGTACAGCCGCTCGATGAGCTGCACCACGGCCATGCCGTCGCGCTGCGCGATCTCTTCGAGCACTTGCCAGAACAGGTTCTCGAGCCGGATGCTGGTGACCACGCCGTGCAGCCGCACCGAGCGCGTGCGCGCGTCGTAGCTTTGCGGATCGGCGCTGATGAAGACTTCGCACATGGGCCATCTCCTCGAGAGGCAGGGTGGTGGGGGCGACGCCGCACTGTAGCGCCGTCCGCGCCCATCCGTTCAGGTCAATGTTCGATGCGCGTGCCCAGCACCGCGAGGAACTGCGACAGCCACGCCGGATGCGCCGGCCAGGCCGGTGCGGTGACGAGGTTGCGGTCGGTCACGGCCTGGTCGACCGGGATGCCCATGTACTCGGCGCCGGCCAGTTCCACCTCGACCTGGCAGGCCGGGTAGGCCGACACCTTGCGGCCCTTGATGAGGCCCGTGGCCGCGAGCAGCTGCGCGCCGTGGCAGACGGCGGCCACCGGCTTGTCGGTGGCCAGGAAGTGGCGTGCGATCTCCACCACGCGGCTGTGCATGCGCAGGTACTCGGGCGCGCGGCCGCCGGGGATCACGAGCGCGTCGTAGGCCTCGGGACGCACCTCGTCGAAGCTGGCGTTCAGCGTGAAGCGGTGGCCCGGCTTCTCGCTGTAGGTCTGTGCGCCTTCGAAATCGTGGATGGCGGTGTGTACCCAGTCGCCGGCCTTCTTGTCGGGCGCCACCGCATGCACGGTGTGGCCGACGGCCAGCAGGGTCTGGAACGGCACCATGGTTTCGTAGTCTTCGGCGTAGTCGCCGCAGAGCATCAGGATCTTGCGAGCCATCGGGTTTGTCTCCTTCGGATGAGGTGGGGGCGAAACCGGCCGGCGCAGGGTGCGCGCCGGCCGTCGCCGCATTATTCGAAGGGGGCGGGCGCAGCGGGTAGCAGCGGGCTGTGATGCCGCTGCGGTCGCTATTTGACCGAGCCCGCGGTCAAGCCCTGCACCATGTAGCGCTGCATCCACGCAAACAGGATGGCGACCGGGACCACGGCGCAGATGGCGGCGGCCATCACCAGCTCCCACTGCACCACGTACTGGCCCGCGACCATGTTGGTGACGAGCACGGTCAGCGTCTGCTTTTCCGTGGAGCGGATCAGCGTGTAGACCACGGCGAACTCGTTCCACGCATTGACGAAAGTGACCAGTGCCGTGACCGCCATGGCCGGCAGCGCCAGCGGCAGGAACACCTTGCAGACCGTGCGCACCGGGCCCGAGCCTTCGAGCCAGGCCGACTCTTCCAGGTCGCGCGGAATGGTCTCGAAGTACGAGGTCATCATCCAGACGGCAAAGGCAATGCCGAAGGCGCCATAGGCCACCACCACGGACAGGCGCGAGTCGGTCATGTTCCCGCCCTCGAACCAGGGCAGGCTGGCCGCCATCTTGAACAGGCCCACCACCAGCAGCACGGGCGAGATCATCTGGGTGATGAGCAGGAACTGCCGGTAGCCGCCCTGGCCGCGAAACTTCAGGCGCGCCAGCGCGTAGGCGGAAGGCACGCTGACGGCGATCGTCAGCACCGTGGCAGAGAGCGACACCAGCAGGCTGTTCAGCAGCGCGCGCCCGAACCCGGTCTGGGTCCACATGGCGGAGAAGTTGCTCCACTGCCACTGCTGGGGCAGCCAGCGGGCCGGATAGACGTAGATCTCCGAGGCTGGTTTGAGCGCCGTGAAGAACATCACCGCGAGCGGAAAGACGACCACGGCCACCAGCGGTGCGAGCAGCAGCCAGCACCAGAGGCTGCGCACGAGTTTGTCGGGGCGGATCATGCGGCGGCCTTCGCGGACTGGCGCTTTTGCAGGCGCAGGTAGAACACGGTGAAGGCCAGCAGCAAGGCCAGCATCACGAGCGAAATGGCGGCTGCCTCGCCGGGGCGGCCCAGGCGAAAGCCCAACTGGTACAGCCAGGTGACGAGGATGTGCGTGGCGTTGTCCGGCCCGCCCTGCGTCATGATCCAGATGATGGGGAATGAGTTGAAGACGTAGATCACGTTCAGCACGATCGCCATGTGGATGAAGGGCTTGAGCAGCGGCAGCGTGAGCCGTCGGAACTGCTGCCAGCGCGACGCGCCTTCGATGCCGGCCGCTTCGTAGATGTCCTGCGACACCGACGACAGCCCGCCCAGGAAGATGGTCACGGTGAAGGGGATGGACACCAGGATGCCCACGCCCACTTCGACCCAGAACGCGAGCTGTCCATCGGCCAGCCAGTTGATCGGCTCCCGGATGATCCCGACCATCGCCAGGCTCGCATTGACCATGCCGTACTGGCCGTTGAAGGACCAGGTCCAGACGATGGCCGTCATGGTCAGCGACACCGCCCAGGGCAGCATCACGATCGTGCGCGCCACGCCCCGACCATAGAAGTCCTGCTGCAGGATGAGCGCGATCGGCACAGCGCACAGCACGGCGCCGCCGACCACGCACACCGTCCATTGCACCGTGCGCCACACCACATGGGCGAACACCGGATCGGTGAACACGGTGCGAAAGTTGTCCAGGCCGTTGAAGGCCCGCAGCAGGCCGAAGCGCGAGATGTCGTGCACCGACTGGAACACCAGGGTGGACAGCGGATAGGCCAGGATGAAGAGGGTGAGCAACAGGCTCGGCGCAATCAGCCCCCAAGCCAGGGCAGGGCCTCGAACGGGATTCTGCATAGGTCGATTCGATCGGATAGGCGTGGTTGGGCGTGGTGCGACACGCGAAAAGCTGGCGCAGCCCCAGGGCTGCGCCCCGGGGCTTGCTTGCTTACTTCTTATTGAGCTTGGTGTTGGCTTCGGCCGCGGCCTTGTCCAGCGCCGCCTTCGGTTCCGCCTTGCCCTGGTAGATGGCCTGCAGTGCGTTGGTGACGGCCTGCGCCGAGTCTTCCCAGCCGGCGACCAGCGGGGCGAAGCGCGCGTTGGGCAGCAGGGTCACGAACTCGGAGAGCACCGGGTCATCCTTGAACACGGGGTCGTTGGCCACCTCGCGCGTCACCGGCATGAAGCCTTCGCCCTGATCGAACTTCAGCCGCGCGGTTTTCGAGAACATGAAGTTCAGGAATTTCTGGGCGGTTTCCTTGTTCTTCGAGGTCTTGAACATCATGATCGAGTCGGTCACGCCGAAGGTGATGTCCTTGCCGCCATTGGGCACGCCGGTGATGCCGTATTTCAGTTGCGGCGCGTCCTTGGCGATTTCCTTGGCCAGCGGCGGCAGCGAAATGACCATGCCCAAACGCCCCTGCTTGAACAGGTTGTGCAGGTCGTAGCGCGTGTTGCCGGCCACGCCGGGCTCGGTCAGGCCCTGGTCGATCATGCTTTTGTAGAGCGTGGCGGCTTTCACGCCGGTCGGCGAATTGAAGGCGGCCTTGTTGCCCGCATCGAGCACGTCGCCGCCCATGCTCCACAGCGCGTAGTAGAAATAAGTGTCGGTATCCAGGTCCTTGCCCTGAATGCCATAGCCGTAGGCCCCCGTGGCCTTGATCTTTTTCGCGGCGGCAATCACGTCGTCCCAGGTCTTGGGGCCATTGGGAAAGCCCGCCTTGCTCAGCATGTCCTTGTTATAGAACATGGCGCGCACGCTGGCCGCAATAGGCAGCGCATAAGGCTTTCCGTTGATATTGCCGGCTTTCAGGAAGGCCGGAATGAATTGGTCCTTGAACGCCGCATTGGCGTAATTGTCGACCGGCTCCACCAAGCCGTCGTTCACGAAGTCGCCCACCCAGCGGGTCGCGACGTGGGCCAGGTCGGGCGGGTTGTTGCTGGCGATTTCCGCCTGCAGTTTCTGCTGCATGTTCTCCCAGCTTCCCACCTCGACCTTGACCTTGTCTCCCGGGTTGGCCTTTTCGTAGTCCCGGGCCAGCGCCTCCAGCCAGGGGCGCGTGTTGTCGCTGTAGCTGGACATGGCGATGCGGATATTTCCCGCCTGGGCCGTGAGGGAGGAAATACCCAGAAGAATTGCGCCTGCCAATAGAGTTGTATTTCGTTTTTTCATATTTAATTCCTCGTGAAGTGATTGAAAATTAATTGAATACACGTCGGGATCTGCTGCGATCAATGTTTGCGCTTTTTTATCTTACGAGTCGGTCGAATGACGCCATAGATAGAGCTAACCCTCGATTTCTAAAAAACAGAACCCTGCCTGCGAAATATTGAAGGCCAATTTCCCGTGGCCTCCTGTACGCTTCAGAATTCGAGCTCGAATTGCGCGCGGTAATTCATTGCCGCCCGGTCGGGAGAGGTATTGGCAATTCACAGGGCGCATTGCGTGGACACATCAATTTCGACTCCGTCTCCTGTTCATCCCCACGCGCCATCCCGGCGCGTGACGCTGGTCACGGGCGCCGCGGGCGGCATCGGCCAGGCCCTGTGCCGCCGCGTGCTGCAAGCCGGCGACCGGCTGATCGCGCTGGACCACGACGCGGGCGCGCTGGAAGGCCTGGCGGCCGTGTTGGCCGGGCAGGGCGTGAGTGCCGACGACCTGGCGCGGTTGCATCCTTTGGTGGCGGACGTCACCGACTGCGCAGGCCTGTGCGAGAAGGTGGCCGCGGCCGTCGCCACGGTCGGGCCGGTGGATGTGCTGGTGTCGAACGTGGGCGCCGCGCGCGGGCCGACGGTGCGCAAGACCACGCCGCAGGACTGGCAGGCCGACATCCAGCTCAACCTGAATGGCGCGTTCCATTGCGTGGAGGCGGTGCGCCACGCCATGGTCGAGCGCCGCAGCGGGCAGCTGGTGCTCATCGGCTCGGTCAACGCGCTGACCACGCTCGGCCACCCGGCCTACAGCGCGGCCAAGGCCGCGCTGGTCAGCTACACCCGCTCGCTCGCGATGGAGCTGGGCACCTACGGCATCCGCGCCAACATCGTGCTGCCGGGCACCGTCAAGACGCCCGCCTGGCAGGCGCGGGCCGACAAGAACCCGCAGGTGTTCGAGCAACTGAAGAAGTGGTACCCCCTGGGCGACTTCGCGACACCGGACGACGTGGCCGATGCCGTGCTGTTCCTGGCGTCGCCCGCCGCGCGCGTCATCACGGGCGTGGCGTTGCCGGTGGACGCGGGCCTCATGGCGGGCATCCTGCCCATGGCCCGCGAGATCACGGTCGAAGACTACTGAGCCAGCGACTCACTTCCATAAAGACAAGGAGACCCCATGGCTCAGGTTCAACTCAAGCAACTGCGCAAGGATTTCGCCGGCGTGCCCGTCGTGCACGGCATCGACCTGGACATTGCCCACGGCGAGTTCGTCGTGCTCGTCGGCCCCTCGGGCTGCGGCAAGTCGACGCTGCTGCGCATGATCGCGGGGCTGGAGCCCATCAGCGGCGGCGAGCTGCGCATCGGCGGTGCGCGGGCCAACGACCTGTCGCCGCAAAAGCGCAACATCTCGATGGTGTTCCAGAGCTACGCGCTTTACCCGCACCTGTCGGTCTACGAGAACATCGCCTTCGGCCCGCGCACGCGCGGCGAGGCCGAAAGCGACTTCCGCCCGCGCATCGAAAAGGCCGCCGGCCTGCTCAACCTCACGCCCTACCTGGACCGCCTGCCGCGCGCGCTCTCGGGCGGACAGCGCCAGCGCGTCGCCATGGGCCGCGCCGTGGTGCGCGAGCCCGCGCTGTTCCTCTTCGACGAGCCGCTGTCCAACCTGGATGCGCAGCTGCGCGTGCAGATGCGCGCCGAGATCAAGGCCCTGCACCAGCGCCTGGGCAACACCATGGTCTACGTCACGCACGACCAGGTGGAAGCCATGACCATGGCCGATCGCATCGTCGTGATGCGCGCGGGCCGGGTGGAGCAGGTCGGTGCGCCGCTCGAGCTCTACGACCGCCCGGTCAACCGCTTCGTGGCGGGCTTCATCGGCTCGCCCGCCATGAACTTCACGCAGGGGCAGGTGCATCGCGCACACGGCCGCACCTGGCTCGCGCTGCCCGACGGGCAGGCCTGGGACTTGCCCACGTCCGGGTGCACGCCGCTGCTGGCCGATGGACAGCACGTGTTGCTCGGGTTGCGGCCCGAGCACCTGCAGTTGGCCCCGGAAGGCCTGGCGTTGCGCGTGATCCTCACGGAGTCGACGGGCGACAAGACGCAGATCTACGGCACGGTGGCGGGCAGCGAGACGCCCTGGTGCGTGTCCGTGCGCGACCGCGTGGCCCTCAAGCCCGGCGACCTCGTGCACCTGCAGGTCCGCGAGGCCGCATCGACCCATTGCTTCGATGCGCAGACCGAGCGCCATGTGGGCGTCGCGGCCCCGGCGCCGGCCGGGTACAGGCCGTCCACGTCCAGCGTGGATTCGCGTGCCAGCGGCAGCGAAGGCCAGCGCCACGCCGCGTCGATCGCGTATTCGTACGGCTAGGCCATGCGCAACCACTGCATATCCGAAGTCGAAACGGGCAACCACATCGGCGGGCGCTGGTCGACCACCGTCGACACCCTGCCGGTGGTCAACCCGGCCAACGGCGAAACCATCGCCACCGTGCCCCGGTCGGGCCGCGAGACGGCGAACGCGGCGGTCGCCGCCGCCAAGGCCGCGGCCAACGCGTGGGCTGCTACGCCCGTGTTCGAACGCGCCGCGATGTGCATGGCGATCGCGGCCGAGATCGATGCCGCGCGCGAGGCCCTCGCGCACACGCTGTCGTGCGAGCAGGGCAAGGTCCTGGCCGAGGCGCTCGGCGAAGTCGCCAAGGCCGCCGACGGCTTCCGGCTCGCCGCCGAACTCGTCAAGCAGATGGGCGGCAAGACGCTGCCGGCGGAAGACCCGGGCAAGCTCGTCATGACGCTGCGGCAGCCGCGCGGCGTGTATGGCGTCATCACGCCCTGGAACTTCCCGGTCAACATTCCGGTGGAATACATCGCCCCCGGCATCGCCACCGGCAACACCCTCGTCTGGGTGCCCGCGCCGTCCACCGCGCTCGTGGCCTGCGCGCTGATGGCTGCCATCCAAAAGGCCGGCCTGCCCGCCGGCGTTCTCAACCTGGTGATCGGCGAGGGCGCGACCGTGGGCGATGCGGTGGTCGTGCACCCGGACGTGACCGCCATCGCCTTCACCGGCAGCACCGCGACGGGCCAGCGCATCGCCGAGCGAGGCGCCGGAAAGCCCCTGCTGCTCGAGCTAGGGGGCAATGGGCCCCTGATCGTTTTCGAAGACGCCGACCTCGATGCGGCAGCCGCTGCAGCGGCAGGCGGCGCGTTCTTCAATGCCGGGCAGGTGTGCGCGGCGACCGGGTGCGTGCTGGCCCATGCCAGCGTGGTCGACCGCCTCTGCGACAAGCTGGTCGCCAAGGCCGCCGAGCAGGTGCTGGGCAACCCCTTGCATTCCGCGACGACCATGGGGCCGCTCAACAACGCCCAGGTGGCGGCCAAGGTGCGCGCGCATGTGGACGATGCCGTTGAACAGGGTGCACGCGTGCTGTGCGGCGGCCGCGCGCGGCCGGACCTGGGCAGCGACCTCTTCTTCGAGCCCACCGTGGTGCGCGACGTCACGCCCGCCATGCGGCTGTGCCGCGAAGAAACCTTCGGCCCCGTCGTGCCGGTCATTGCCTTCCAGGACGAAGCGCAGGCCCTGGCGCTGGCCTTGCAGAACGATTACGGACTCTCGGTGGGCGTCTTCACGCAAGACATCGGCCGCGGCATCGCCATGGCCAAGGCGATCCCCGCCGGCATCGTCAACATCAACGCGGGCACCACCTGGTGGGAAATCCACCTGCCCTTTGGCGGCGGCTCCGGCAAGAAGAGCGGCATCGGCCGGCTGGGCGGCATGCACACGCTGGAGGCGATGACCGAGATCAAGATGGTCACGGTCACGCTGCCGGGTTGAGCCCTTCGATGCCGACGATCCCGCGCGCGGGGACTACTCCGGCTTTCCCCTGGCGGGCGTGCGAGCGGCGTTGGCGCGCCCCGGCTTCACGGGCCGTTGCCACCCTTGCATGTACGCGATCAGCGACTGCGACAGGTGATTCGCCGCAAGCGACAGCCGTCGGGAATAGCTCGCGACCAGCGTGGCGCGCGCCGAGCGCAGCGACGCATCGGTGAGCGGAATGGCCACCACCTTGCCGGCCTCGATCAGCGGCGCGACCACGTCGCTCGGCTGGAAGGTGATGAGGTCCGACTCCGCGACCAGCCGGCTCGCGAAGGACAGCGAATTCGTCTCGACCGCGATGTTCAGCTTGAACTTTCCCTTGGAGCTGACGCGGTCGACCAGCTGGCGCAGGCCGAAGGAGCGGTCGGGCAACGCCAGCGGCGCGTCGGCGACTTCCGCTAGCGTGCAGCTGCGCTGTTGTGCCAGGGGGTGCTGCGTCGAGGCGATCACGCACAGCGGCTGTTCGATCTTCTGCAGCTCGATGAGGTCGGGGCGCGGCGAGGCGCCGAACAGAATGCCCAGGTCGTACTTGTGCTCCGCCACCGACTCGCCCACCGCATGCGAGCCCATGAGATCGAGCGAGAAGGTGATGCCCGGGTGCGTGCGGATGAAGCTCGGCATGAAGCTGGTGAGCAGGCCGTGCAGGATGCCTTCCACGCAGCCCACCCGCACATGGCCCTTGGCCAGCGTCTCGTACTCGTGGATCTGGCCCTTCAGGTCGGCCAGCTGCGTCTTGTTGTCCTGCGCATAGCGAAGCAGCAGTTCGCCGGCCGCGGTCAGCGCCATGCCCCGTGCATGGCGCTCGAAGACGGGCACGCCCAGTTCGTCTTCCAGCAGCGCGATCTGCCGGCTCACGGCGCTCTGGGCCACGAAGAGCTTTTCCGCCGCCACGCGCACGGAGCCAAAGGCCGCGACCTCGTAGAAGTACCGAAGGGTGGTGGATTCGATCATGCGTGCACTCTACGGGATGGCGGGGAAGGGGCGCGGCGATGTTCAGTTCGCGGCGCGTGATTGCCGTGTCAGCATGCGCCCCGCGCGCGCGAGCACGCGCGCCTCGCTCGCGCCTCGGTACGCGAGCACGCCGTTCACGAACACGCGCTCGATCCCTTCGCTCACGCCCAGCGGCTGGTCGTAGGTCGCGGTGTCGGTGATGGTCTCGGGGTCGAACACCACCACGTCGGCCATCGTGCCGACGCGCAGCAGGCCGCGGTCGGCGATGCGCAGGTTGCGCGCCGTCATGCCCGTCATCTTGTGCACCGCCTGCTCCAGCGTGAAGAGCTTGCGCTGGCGCCAGTAGCGCGCAAACACGCGCGGGAACGTGCCCCACAGGCGCGGGTGCGGATGACGGTCGTGCGGCAGGCCGTCGCTGCCGATCATGCTGCGCGGATGCGCGATGACGCGTTCCACGTCTTCTTCCTGCATCAAGAAATAGCACGCACCGCCGGGCTTCAGGCGCAGGCTGGCCTCCTTCTCCGTCGTGCCCCATTCGCGTGCGATGTCGGCGATGAGGCGGCCGGTCATCTCCGGGTGGGGCTCGGACCAGGTCAGCAGCACGTCGATGACGCCGTCCACCATGTCCTCGCGCAATACGGTGGAGCCGGCCACGTAGGGATAGACGTCCATCGCAATCTCCTGGCGCTGCGACAGGGCGTCGATCAGTGGCAGGGTTTCCTTGGTGCGGCCCCAGTTGGCCGGGCTTGCGCATTTGTGGTGCGAGATGATCAAGGGCACGCCGGCCTCGAACGCCGAGTCGCCGGCCTCGTGCATCGCTTCGATGATCTGCTGCATCTCGCTGCGCAGGTGCGTGGCGTACACGCCGCCATGGCGCGCCACGACGCGCGCGAGCGCGGTGACCTCTTCGGCGGGTGCCGCAAAGGCCTCTTCGTAGAACAGGCCCGACGACAGACCGTGCGCGCCTGCGGCCATGCAGTCGTCGAGCAACGCGGCCATGTGTGCCAGTTCATCGCTGTTCGCGGGCCGGTCGAGCGCCTGCATCGCCGCGAAGCGCAGCGTGGTGTGGCCTACGAGCGCGGCCACGTTGAGCGCGGGCTGCGTCGCATCGACGGCGGCGCGGTACTCGGCCATGGTCGCGTGCTTGAACGAATCCGCACCCAGCAGCGTGAGCGGCGGCTTCGACTGCGGCGTGCGGTACGGCGCCAGCGAAATGCCGCAGTTGCCCGTGACCACGGTGGTGATGCCCTGCGACACCTTGGGCAGGCACAGCGGGTCGCGCAGCACGATGGCGTCGTCGTGCGTGTGCGCGTCGATGAAGCCGGGCGCGATCACCTTGCCGCGGCAGTCGACCACGTCGACGTCGGCGATGTTCAACCCTGCAGGCAGGCGCGTGCGCAGGCCTTCGCCCAACGCCAGGATGCGGTCACCCTGCAGCAGCACGTCGCCGGGCCACGAGGGGCCGCCCGAGCCGTCGACCACGAGGCCGCCTTCGAGCAGCGTCGCGCTGTTCTTCTGTGTGTTCATGGGGGAATGCGTCGCCTTGCTCAGAAATGGATCACGACCGCATCGCTCACGCGGTAGTCGTTCTCGACCACGGGCATCCAGTGCCATTTGTCGAAGGTGGTGCAGGGGTGCGAGATACCCAGGCCCACGCGGTCGCCGACGACCGGTGCCTGCGCTTCGTCGTTCGCGTCCCAGCGCAGGTAGGCGTGCTGGTCGTTCAGCGCGGTCACCTTCCAGCTGGCGGGCACCGCATGCGACTGCAATGCACCGCGTGCCGCGTGTGCAATGGGGATGGGCATCGACATGTCGAAAGAGACGTCGCGCTTGCCGACCGAGAGAATCGCCAGTCCCGGCTCGGGCCGCGACTGCACGTTGGCCCAGACCTCCATCGCCGGTGTCAGGCCCTCACCGCACTCGCACCCCATGCGCTCATCCGCCACATTCACCATGCGCTTGTAGAAGCCATGGTCGTGCGTCACGTAGCAGCCCGAGCGCAGCAGGCCGCGCACGGGCGAGCCCAGGGCAGGCTTGAGGCGTCCGGCCACGAGGTCGAAGATGGCCGAGCCGCCGGCCGAGACCAGCACCTCGTCGGTCTCGAAGAGCTGCTGCGTGTCGCAGTGGCGCGCGACGGCTTCGATCCGGTCCATCAGGGCCTTGGCGAAGGCGGTGTCCTGTTCGGTGGACCCGGTGGCATTCAGGCCTTCGTAGCTCTCGATGCCCACCAGCTTCGCGGCGCTGCTGGCACGTACCGCGCTCGCCACGGCGACCGCTTCCGCGTGCGTGCGGCAACCGGTACGTCCGCCGTCGATGCCGATCTCGAGCATCACCTCGAAAGGCACGCTGGCGGGATGGCGCTTCGACCAGTCTTCGATCAGCGCCAGCTGCGCGATCGAATCGACCAGGAACACCACACGCAGGTCCGCATGGTCGGCCAGCAGCAGCTGGATGCCCGCGAGGTCTTCGTCGCTCACGACCTGGTTGGCGATCAGCGTACGACGCGCGCCGGCGGCCACGCCCACGGCCAGCTGCGTGACGGTGGCAAAGGTCAGGCCCCAGGCGCCGGCGTCGAGCTGGCGCTGGAACAGCTGCGGCGACATGGTGGTCTTGCCGTGCGGTGCGAGGTCGATGCCCCATTCACGCACGCGCGATTGCATCCACGCGAGGTTGTGTTCGAGCGCCTCGCGCTTGAGCACGGCCAGCGGCAGCGGCAGGTCGCCGGCCAGCACGTTCCAGCCGGCGGCGCCGACTTCGCTGCGCAGGCGCGGCGGCTGGGTGCGCGGGTAGCCCTTGAAGCGGTCGCTCAGCAGCGGGTCGATGAAATCGTGTGTCGAGGAAGAAATGTCGGTCATGGTCGTGCAACGGCGGTGTGGGGGAGCAGTTCTTTGCGTATGCAGGCGCTGTAGTGTCCTGCGGAAATCTCCTCGAGCGGCGGTACCGTCTGCGCACAGGCCTCGATGGCATGCGGGCAGCGGGTGCGGAACACGCAGCCCGAGGGCGGCGAGATCGGGCTGGGAATGTCGCCCTTCAGTGCGATGCGCTCGGTCGCCATCTCGGGGTCGGGCTTCGGGCTCGCAGCCAGCAGCGCCTGGGTGTAGGGGTGCGAGGGGTTCGCGAACAGCTCCTCGGTGGTGGCCACTTCCATCACCTTGCCCAGGTACAGCACCACCACGCGATCGCACAGGTACTCGACCACGTCGAGGTCGTGCGAGATGAAGAGCATGGTGAGACCGAGGCGCTCGCGCAGATCGGCCAGCAGGTTGATCACCTGCGATTGAATCGACACGTCCAGTGCCGACAGCGGCTCGTCGGCCACGATGAACTCGGGCTCCACGGCCAGCGCGCGCGCCACGCCGATGCGCTGGCGCTGGCCGCCCGAGAACTCGTGCGGGAAGCGGCTCGCATGCTCGGGGCGCAAGCCCACGGTTTCGAGCAGCTCGGCGATGCGCTTGTCGCGCGCGGCGGCGCCCTTGTGCAGGCCGTGCGTGGACAGCGCTTCACCGAGGATGGCGCTGATGCGCATCTTCGGGTTCAGGCTGGCGTACGGGTCCTGGAAGATGATCTGCAGCTTGCTGCGCAGCTTGCGCATGCGCTCGCCCGAAAGATCTCCGATGTCGTCGCCCCGGTACAGCACCTGGCCTTCGGTGCGCTCGACCAGGCGCAGCACGGTGCGCCCGATGGTGCTCTTGCCCGAGCCCGATTCGCCGACCAGGCCCAGTGTCTCGCCGGGGTGGATCGCGAAGGACACGTCGTCCACCGCACGCACGGGGCGCTCGCTGCTGCCGAAGTATTTTTTAAGCCCGCGGACTTCTATGAGGGGAGAGGAAGAAGAAACAGCGGTGGTCATCATGCAGCCCTCGCGAGCGGTTGGTCGGGCTGCACGCGCACACAGCGCGCCTGGCGGTCTTGCCGAATGTCGATCAGCGGCGGCATGGCGCTGCGGCATTCGGGCAGTGCCTGGTCGCAGCGCGGCTCGAAGGCGCAACCGGGTGGCGGCGCCAGCGGGCTCGACACCTGCCCGCGAATGGCGAACAGACGCTTGGGCTTGGGTTGCCCAGGAACCCGCGCCTTGCCCGGCAGGCAGGCCAACAAGCCCTGCGTGTACGGGTGCTCAGGCTGCGCGAAGAGCGGGCGCACGGGCGCACGCTCGACCACACGGCCCGAGTACATGACCACCACGTCGTCGGCATGGTGCGCCACCACGCCCAGGTTGTGCGTGATGAACAGGATGCTCATGCCCGTCTCGGCCTGCAGCCGGCGCATCAATTCCAGGATCTGCGCCTGGATGGTCACGTCCAGCGCGGTGGTGGGCTCGTCGGCGATCAAGAGCGTCGGGTCGCAGGCCATGGCCAGCGCAATCATCACGCGCTGGCGCATGCCGCCCGACAGCTGGTGCGGGTACTCGTGGATGCGTTGCGCGGCGGCGGGAATCTCGACCAGCTCCAGCATGCGCAGCGCATGGGCCAGCGCGGCCTTGCGATCGAGCCCCTTGTGCAGGCGCACGCTCTCGGCAATCTGCTCGCCGATGGTGAACACCGGGTTCAGGCTGGTCATCGGCTCCTGGAAGATCATCGACAGCTGGTTGCCGCGCAGCGAGCGCATCTCGCGCTCGCCGATCTGCAGCAGGTCGAGCGTCTTGCCTTCGCGGGTGACGAAGGAAGCCGATCCGCTGACCTGCGCATTGGCGGTCTTGGGCAAGAGGCGCATCAGCGTGAGGCTGGTGACCGACTTGCCCGAGCCCGATTCGCCCACCAGCGCGGTGGTCTTGCCGGGCTGGATCGAGAAACTCACATCGGCCACCGAGCGGATCAATCCGTCTTCGGTGGGGAAGCTGGTGCTCAGGTTGGTGACCGTGAGGCGTGGGGTAGTGTTCGCGGTGTTCATCACGAGGTCTTCTTGAGCTTCGGATCGAGCAGGTCGCGCACACCATCGCCCAGCAATTGCAGCGACAGCGCCGTGAAGATGATCGCCAGCCCCGGGAACAGCACCACCCAGAAGGCCTGGTGCGCGTACTGCTGGCTGCCCGCGACCATGGTGCCCCAGGTGGGGATCTCGGGCGGCACGCCGACACCGAGGAAAGACAGGCCCGCCTCGGCCAGGATCGCGTAGGCGAAGATGAACGACACCTGCACGAGGATCGGCGACATCAGGTTCGGCAGGATGTGGCGCCACAGGATGCGCGAGGTGCGCACGCCCAAGGCACGTACGGCCTCCACGAACAGCAGTTCGCGCACCACCAGCGTCGAAGCCCGCACCACGCGTGCGACACGCGGCGTGTAGACCAGCACCAGCGCGAGCACGGTGTTCATCAACGACGGCCCGAGGATGGCCACCAGCGCGATGGCCAGCAGGATGTCGGGGAAGGACATCATGGCGTCGACCACGCGCATCAGCGGTGCATCGAGGCGGCGGAAGAAGCCTGCCATCAAACCCAGCACGGTGCCGGCGATGACCGCACCCAGTGCGGTGAGTGCCGCAATGGCCAGCGAGTAACGGGCGCCGTGCACGATGCGCGCATACATGTCGCGCCCGAGTTCGTCAGTACCCAGCAGGTGCTCGGCGCTGGGCGCCTTCAGGCGCTGCAGCACCGCTGTGTCGTTGGGGTCGGCCGAAGCGAACAGCGGCGCACCGACAGCGAGCACGGCAATCACCAGCAGCACCAGGGCGGAGACCATCACGATGCGGCGGTGCATCAGCTGGCGGAGCATTCGAGGCATGCGCATCGTTCAGACCTTCACGCGCGGATCGACCACCGCATACAGCAGGTCGATCGAGAAATTGATGAGCACGTAGATCGCGGCAATCACGAGCAGAGCACCTTGAATCACGGGGTAGTCGCGCCGCAGCACGGCGTTGACCACGAGGTTGCCCACGCCGGGCAGGCCGAACACGGTCTCGGTGATGACGGCGCCGCCGATCATGAGTGCGACGGTCAGGCCGATCACGGTGACGATGGGCACCAATGCATTGCGCAGCGCATGCTTGAGCACCACGACCTTCTCGCTCAGGCCCTTGGAGCGCGCGGTGCGCACGTAGTCTTCGCCGAGCACGTCGAGCATCGAGGCGCGCGTGAAACGGATGATGAGCGCGGAGTTCAGCAGGCCCAGCACGGTGGCCGGCAGCACCAGCGCATGCAGCCGCTCGGCAAACGGCGCATCGGGCGCGCCGTACCCCGACACCGGGAACCACCCGAACGACACCGCGAAGATCTGGATCAGCACGATGCCCAGCCAGAAGCTGGGGATGCTCGCGCCCAGCATCGCGATGCCGGTGAAGAACTGGTCGACCACGCGGCCACGGAACACCGCAGAGACGATGCCGCAGGGCACGCCGATGAGCGCGGCGATGGCCACGGCCAGCAGCGCGAGCAAGGTGGTGGGCTCGGCGCGCTCCCACAGCGCCTGCGTGACTGGGCGCTGCAGGAAGATCGAGGTGCCCAGGTTGCCCTGCAGCACTTCGCGCAGCCAGTAGCCGAACTGCACGGGCAGCGGTTTATCGAGGCCGTAGTCCTTCTGCACGCGGGCGATGTCGGCGGCGGTGGCCTGGTCGCCCAGCAGCACGGAGATCGGGTCGCCCGAGGCGGCGCGCGTGAGCACGAAGACCAGCACGGCCACCAGCGCCAGCACGATGAGCATGCCGGCGAAGCGCGAGGCAATGAAACGGAACAAGCGCGTCTCCTACTTGATCTTCACATTCCAGAAGAAGGGCCAGTTCGTGGGTTGGTAGTTGTCCAGTGCCGGGCTCTTGGCCGAGAGCGCGTTGAACTTGCCGACGCTGATGTAGGGCACCTCGTCGTACACCACCTGCTGCACCTTGCCCCACAGCGCGCCGCGCTTGGCCGGGTCGCTCTCGGTGTTGAAGGCGCTGAGCGAGGCCTTCTTGGCGGGCGAGTCCCACCAGCCGGGTGCACCGTCGCCCAGTTGCGGTGGCGACAGCATGGGCTCGGGGAACAGCCCCGAATGGGTGATGAAGATTTCCCACAGCCGCGGGTCGTTGCGGCGCTGGGTGAGCGTGGCCCAGTCGACCACGTTGAGGTCGACCTTGAAGCCGGCGCGCTTGAGCTGCTCGGCCATCAGCAGCGACATGTTGTAGTGGAAGTCGTACTGGCGGCTGGTGAGCACGCGGATCGGCTCGCCCTTGTAGCCGGCCTTGGCGGCGGCATCCTTGGCCTTGGTGGCGTTGCGCTGGTTGTACTGGTCGGTGCCCGCCGCCGAGTAGAACGGCGAACTCTTGGGGAAGTGGTTCGCTTCCGCGATGAAGAAGCGCGTGTCGCCGAAGCCGGCCGCGAGCATCTCGCCCTGGCCCATCGCGGTCTGCAGGGCCTGGCGCACGGCCTGGCTGGCGAGCGGACCTTCCTTGGTGTTGAAGACCACCAGCGGAAAACCGAACGCGGGCGTGATGATCGGCAGCGTCTTGCCACTGGCCTTCTCCAGGCGCGGCAGCGCTTCCACCGGCAGCAGGTCGGCAAAGTCGTACTGGCCCGCGAGTGCACCTTCGACACGCGTGCTCGCGTTGGGCACGGGCACGAAGCGCAGCTCTTCGATGACCGCTTCGCGCTTGCCGCCATAGCCGTTCGCGGCTTCCTTGCGTGCGCTGTACTTGTCGAAGCGCGAGAGCAGCACGAACTGGTCGGGACGGCGCTCCTTGAACTTGTAGGGGCCGGTGCCGACGAAGTCCTTCAGCGGCGAGGCCATCGATTCCTTGGCCATCATCGCGGCGGTGCCATTGCTGGGCAAAGCCAGCTGCGACAGCAGCGGCGCGTACGGCGCCTTCAGCACGATTTCCACGCCCAGCGGACCCTTGGCCTTGAGGCTCTCGATTTCCTTGCCCACAGCCTTGCCGCGCGGCGACTGGTCCATCCAGCGCTGCAGGCTGGCGACCACGTCGTCGGCCGTGAGCTCGCGCCCGTTGTGCAGCGCCACGCCCTTGCGCAGCGTGATGGCGTAGGTCTTGCCGTCGGCCGAGATCTTGGGCATGCCCTCGGCCAGCATCGGCACCACGTTCCACTTGGCGTCGAAGGTGTACAGCGTCTCGTACACGTGCTGCATGATGGTTCCGACCAGGTCGGCCGTGGAGGCCATCGGGTCGAGCGTCTGCGGCTCGGCCACCATTGCCAGCGTGGCGAAGTTGCGCGGGCCCTGCGCGTGGGCGCTGGGGTGAGGCAGTGCGGCACACAGCATCGCGAGCAGGGAAGCTCCCAGCAGGCTGCGCTTCGACAGGCGGGGCAGGCGCTGGACAAGACCGGCGTGAGACATGGGGTGTTCCTTCATGGGCGATCGGTGGGCAATGAATTCACTTTTTTCAGGCCCGAACTTTGAAGCACAACCTATGCCAAAACATCACCATTTACCCTGAGCAATGATCTAAATATTCGAACCCTCCCTTCGAAATTCAATGCCGTTCGCGCACGCATCCGCTGCTAGATTCCGGTCGAATCTTTTCCCACCGAAAGATGGCGTCCGATCGAATTTGCGAGGATGAAAATGAGCACCAAGAAAGTTCTTGCGGTAGGTTTTCTTTTCGGCTGTGCGTTGCTGACGCATGCGGCGATCACCGGGGTGAACCCCCTCGACACGATCAGGAAGGCCGCCACCAGCATGGCCTCCGCGGCCGCTGACCTGGTGGCCGATCCCTTGCCGCTGCAGGGACCCGGACTGGGCAACCTGACCTACACGCAGGCCGAGCTGTTCAAACCCATCTCGATGATCAAGGAAGAGGTGGACACCGGCGTCGGAGCCGGCACCGGCGCCGACGTGCCGAAGATCCCCGGTGGCAGCGTGACGCACCCCACCGCCGGGTACACCAAGTACCACTACGGCCAGAACGTGGGCCTCATGATCAACGGCTACTTCCTGACGACGTTCACGCCCGACGGCGGCCTGGGCCCCGGTGGCTTCCTGCTCTACGACGTCTCCGATCCGCGCAACCTGCGGCTCGTCAAGCGCATCTACGAGCCGGACGGCCGCACCAAGGAACTGAGGGAGCCGCATTCCATCGGCATCGCCACCATCGGCGGCAAGCAGTACGTCGCCGTGCCCAGCGTCTTCGGCGTGGAGTTCTGGGACTTCACCGACATCAACGACGTCAAGCAGGTGAAGAAGCTGGTGCTGCCCAACGTCAACAAGGGCGACTACAACAACGTGAGCTGGCAGCTGTGGTGGCAGGCGCCCTACCTGTACGTGGCGGCGGCGGAGCAGGGCGTGTTCGTCATCGACGCCACCGACCCCGCGAACGCGGTGCTCGCGAACCGTGGCGCAGGCAAGCCCAACCCGATACCGACGGGCGAGCTCGGCGGCTTTCGCGTGGGACCGATCTTCACCATGGGCAACCACATGGTGCTGACGTCCATGACCAACACCAGCGGCTTCGCCAGCCTGGACATCTCGGACCCGCTGAATCCCAAGGTGCTCGACACCGTCTCCGGGTCCACCGCCAGCTACTACTCCACCTGCTTCGACGGCAAGAAGGTCTACGCCTCGGCGCAGGAGAGCGGCGGCAAGATGTACGGCTACGACCTGAGCGACCGCTCGCGCTTCGTGGCCGAGGACAACCGGCTGGTGATCAACCAGCAGCTGTACTGCAGCACGCAGGACAACTTCGTGTTCCAGGGCGCGCAGAACTACATCCACAAGGTCGATGTGAGCAACCCGCTCAACCACGTCGAGGTCGGGCGCGGCGGACTGTTCGCAACGACGCATCCCGATTTCTCCAGCTCCGACCACGGCCAGGTGTCGCCGTTCGGCAACCTGATCTACGTCGGCAACGACCACGGCTCGGGCAGCGGTTTCATCGTGCATGCAGTGGACCCCGACACCACCAAGCCCGAAGTGAAGCAGGTCTCGCCCGTGAACGGTGCGAAGCAGCAGGCCCTCACCTCGCGCATCGGGCTGGGCATGACCGACAGCATCCGCCCGGAGAGCGTGAACGCCAACACCTTCATCGTGCGCCCGGTGGGCGGCAACACGCTGGCGGGCACCTACAGCGTGCAGCTGGGCATCGTCAACTTCCACCCCGCGCAGCCTCTGCAGCCGGGCACGAGCTATGAAGTGTTCCTGCCCGCCAACGGCCTGAAGGACTATGCGGGCAACGCCATCGCGGCCGACTACCGCTCCACTTTCAACACCGGCAACGCCAACGACATCAACCTGATGCACCACTGGGCGCTGACGGGCAACCTCGGTGACCAGATCAGCGCCAACAACGGCACGCCCGCCACCGGCGATGCGTTCGAGAGCATCGGCCTGAACTTCGCCAACCGCACCACGGGCGTGCAACTGAAGAACGACAGCGTGTCCACCACGCTGGGCGGCACGGCGTCGCTGAGCTTCTACATGAAGACCACGCAGGCCGGCGCCGCGAACTCGTGGACCGCGCCCGGCATCTTCGGACGCGACCAGTCGCCGGGCGTCGACGACGTGTTCTGGGGCTGGCTCGACAGCACCGGCAACATCAAGCTGTCGGTGGGCGACCACGCCGGCACGCGCTCGCAAAGCGCCGTGAACGACGGCAACTGGCACCACGTCGTGCTCACGCGCGACGCGGCCTCGGGCGCGCAGGCGGTGTACGTCGACGGCGTGAAGACCACGTCGACCGGCCCGACGGGCACCAAGGGCCTGTCGACCAAGTTCCAGCTGCTGGGGCAGATCCAGGGTAATGCGGCGCTCTTCAAGGGCACGCTGGCCGAAGTGCGCGTGTACGGCCGCGTGCTCGGCGACACCGACGTGGCCGCGCTGCGGGCGCAGGCCGTGATCGGCGATCCCGGCATCGTGGGCGCACCGAAGATCGTCAACGGCCAGCTGAACTTCAACCCGGCCACGCTCGGTGCCACCGGCGCGCAGTTCCGCTGGAACTTCGGCGACGGCACGCAGAGCGCGTACGCCTCGCAACCCGGCGTCACGCACACCTACAGCAGCCCCGGCCACTACACCGTGACGCTGACGGTGAAGGCCGCGAACGGCCAGGAGACCTTCTACACCTACAACCTCACGGTGATTGCACCCGTCACGGCGGCGGCGCCGACGCACACGACCAACATCGCAGGCGATGCGAACGCGGTGTACGCGGTGAACCCCGACAGCGGCACCGTGGCCGCCATCGACGCGCAGACCTTCGCCAAGCGCTGGGAAGTGCGCGTGGGCGATGAGCCCAAGACGCTGGCCGTGGGTCCCGACGGTCGCATTTGGGTCACGGTGCAGGGCGAGGACAAGCTCGTGGCGCTCAACGCAGCCGACGGCACGCTGTCGACGACGGTGCCGCTGGCCTACGGCAGCGGCCCGTACGGCGTCGTCTTCACGCCCAATGGCACCAAGGGCCTGCTGACGCTCGAGAGCAAGTCGGCCCTGGTCAGCTTCGACCCGACCACCGGCGCCGCCACCGGCACGCTCGCCCTGGAAGGCAGCGTGCGCGGCATCGCGGTCGATGCGGGTTCGCAATCGGCCTACGTGACGCGCTTCAAGTCGAAGATGACGGGCGGCCAGCTGCACAAGGTGAACCTGCAGAGCTTCAGCGCCGCCACGCCGATCGCGCTGGCGGTCGACACGACCACGGTCGACACCGAGGCGGCCTCGCGCGGCGTGCCCAACTACCTGAGCCAGGTGGTGATCTCGCCCGACGGCGCGCGTGCGCTCCTGCCTTCGAAGAAGGACAACATCGTGCGCGGCACCTTCCGCGACGGCCTGCCGCTGGAGCACGACAAGACCGTGCGCTCCATCCTGTCGCAGGTGAACCTGCAGACGGCCGCGGAAGTGTTCAGCGAACAGCTCGACTTCAACGACCGCGCCCCCGCGCGCGCCGCGCTGTACTCGCCGGCCGGCGACTACATCTTCGTGGCGCAGATGGAAGGCAACCGCATCGCCATCGTCGATGCCTACAACCGTTCGGTGCGCGGCGAGATCAACGCCAGCAGCGCGCCGCACGGCCTGTACCTCGATGCGGCGCGCAAGCGCCTGTACGTCAACAACTTCCTGGCGCGCTCGGTGTCGGTGCACGACGTGGCGCAGGTGCTGTCCTCGGAGTCGGCTGCCCCGGCCTTCCTGCAGAACATCACCACGGTCGCGCAGGAGCCGATGGCCGCCGCGGCGCTGCGCGGCAAGCAGGTGTTCTACAACGCGTCCGACCGGCGCATGAGCATGAACAACTACATGTCCTGCGCGAGCTGCCATGCAGACGGCAGCGACGACGGCATGGTGTGGGACTTCACCCAGCGCGGCGAGGGCCTGCGCCGCACCATCAGCCTGCAGGGACGGCGCGGCACGGGCCACGGCAAGCTGCACTGGACCGCCAACTTCGACGAGGTGCAGGACTTCGAGCACGACATCCGCAACGAGTTCGGCGGCACGGGCTTCCTGACCAACGCCGACTTCTCGGCCACGGGCGACCCGCTCGGCGTGCCGAAGGCCGGCCGCAATGCGCAGCTCGACGATCTCGCGGCCTACCTGAACTCGCTGAACAAGTACATGCGCAGCCCGGCCCGCGCGGCAGACGGCAACCTCAGCGTGGACGCGGTGCGCGGCCAGACCGTGTTCAACACGGCGCAGTGCGCGACCTGCCACACGGCCGGCAGCCTGCGCGACGGGCTGCGGCACGACGTGGGCACGATCCAGCTCTCGTCGGGCAAGGGCAGCAACCAGCCGCTGGCCGGCGTGGGCTTCGACACGCCGACGCTCTACGGCACCTGGAGCAACCCGAGCTTCTTCCACAACGGCCAGAAGGCCACGCTGCAGGACGTGCTCGCGGGCGGCCACGGCAATGCATCGAGCCTGCCGGCGGCCGACCTGCTGGCGCTGGGCGAGTACGTGAAGTCGTTCGACACGGCACCGGCGATCGACACGCGCATCCGCTCGGAGGTCAACAACCTGTGCGTCAACGTGTCGGGCGGCTCGACGGCCAGCGGCGCCACGGTGGTGCAGTGGGCCTGCGGCAACGGCGCCAACGAGACCTTCACCGTCAACAGCAGCGGCGGCTACAGCCAGTTCGTCGCGAAGCACAGCGGCCTGTGCCTGGCGCAGGGCAACACCAACGCCGGCGGCGGCCCGGTGGTGCAGCTGGCGTGCACGGCGGGTGCGGCCACGCAGTGGAGCGTGGTCGGGGCGACGCTGCGCAACCGGGTGTCTTCGGGTGCGTGCCTGGATGTGCCCGGCTCGACCACCACGCAGGGCACGGCGCTGTCCACCTACGCCTGCCATGGCGGGGCCAACCAGCGCTGGAGCCAGATCCCCTGAGCTCCTGTGCCCGTTCTCTCTTTTTCTCTCGCTCTCCAAAAAGGAAATCACGTGTCGGCACTCCAACTCTCCCTCCCAGGCGGCTATCGGTTCATTCCGGGCGTCCAGCAGTACTCGGCTGGCGTGGCCGCCGAACCTGGGTTTCGCATCGAGCGCGTGCGCTTCCTGGAGCCCCTGCCCCTGAAGCAGGGCTTTCGTCGCATCAAGGAAATCCTGGAGGAGGCCTCGCGTCCGCTGGCCGCCTTCTGCGCGTGCGAACTGCGGTCCCCGGCACCGTTCACCGAACAGGGCTTCGTCGAGTTCAACAACCTCTACGTGGGCACGTTGAAGGAATGGGGGATCTTCATCGGCGACCTGAATCCGGTGGCGCGAAGCAACGTGTGCCCCGCGCTGTCGCCGCCGTCGGAGCCTTCGTTCCATGCCTTCAGCTACACCGTGCCCGACGCCGACGCGGCGGCATCGTTCGTGGTGGCCGGCAGCGCCGAAGCGCCGGAAGGCAAGGGGCACTACCGCGACCATGCCGTGCGCCTGGGCGACACCTCGCCGCCCGCCATCCTGAAGAAGGCGCAGTGGGTGCTCGATGAAATGGAACGCCGCCTGGCATCGCTGGGCTTCACCTGGGCCAGCACCACGGGCTCGCAGCTGTACACGGTGCACGACATCCATCCCTTCATCGCCGACGAGATCGTCAGGCGCGGTGCCGCGCGGCACGGGCTGACCTGGCACTACAACCGCCCGCCCGTGGTCGATCTCGAGTACGAGATGGACTGCCGCAGCGTCCAGTTCGAACGCGTCGCGGTCTGACCGCGCGCGGGTCGCCACACCTTCTCACCGAGACACCCATGTCCAAAGCTCTGCCGCATCGCCTGGCCGCCACCTGCCTCGTCCTGAGCGCGTTCCTGGCGGCCGGCCTCGCCGCTGCGCAGAACATCCAGGAGCGCACCTTCAAGTTCGCCTTCGTGAACCAGAAGGAGCATCCGCAGGGCATGGGGGCGCAGCGCTTCTCGGAGATCGTCGAGAAGAAGAGCGGCGGCAAGATGAAGGTGAAGCTCTTTCCTTCGGGCGTGCTGGGCGGCGATGCCTCGGTCATCGCCTCGCTGCAGGGCGGCACGGTGGAAATGACGATGGCGATCCCGGGTTTGCTGTCGGGCATGGCCCGGGAGTTCTCGCTGTTCGACCTGCCGTTCCTGTTCAACAACGAGAAGGAAGCCGACTTCGTGCTCGATGGTCCGGTCGGCCGCAAGCTGCTGGACAAGCTGCCCGAGAAGGGGCTGATCGGCCTCACGTACTTCGAGCACGGCTTTCGCAATGTCACCAACAGCCGGCGGCCGGTGGCGAAGATGGAAGACCTGCAGGGCCTGAAGCTGCGCGTGATGCAGATCCCCGTGATGATCGATGCCTTCCGCGCGCTGGGCGCCAACCCGTCGCCGCTGCCGCTGCCCGAGGTCTACACCGCGCTGGAGCAGAAGGCCGTCGACGGCCAGGAAAATCCGTACTCGCTGGTGGAAGCCTCGAAGTACTACGAGATCCAGAAGTACGGCTCCAACACGCGGCATGTGTTCAACCCTGTCGTGCTGCTGTTCAGCAAGAAGCGGTGGGAGCAGCTGTCGGAAGACGAACGCAAGATCCTTCTCGATGCGGCCCGGGAGACGCAGCCCTTCCAGCGCGCCGCCAACCGCGACGTGAACGCCAGGGCCGCCGAGTTCCTGAAGGGCCAGGGCATGGTGCTGACCGAGTTCCCCGCCGCCGAGCGCGAGCGCCTGCGCGAGAAGCTCGCGCCGGTCACGGACAAGCATGTCAAACAGATCGATCCGGCGCTGACCCAGGAACTGTTCTCCGAGCTTGGCAAGGCGCGCGGCAGCGCCGCCAGATAGCCAGCCAATCAACCACCAAGGAATGACGAATGAAGCTGTTGCGTTACGGGGCCGTCGGCCAGGAAAAGCCGGCGATGCTCGACGCAGAAGGCCGCTTGCGCGACCTCTCCATGCACGTGAACGACATCGCACACGAGGTGCTGTTGCCTTCCGGCCTGGCGCGCCTCGCCGCGCTGGACCCGCAGAGCCTTCCGCTGGTGGAGGGCGCCCCGCGGATCGGCGCCTGCGTGGCCGGCTCGGGCAAGTTCATCTGCATCGGGCTCAACTACTCGGACCACGCGGCCGAGACGGGCGCCACGGTGCCGCCCGAGCCCATCGTTTTTTTGAAGGCCACCTCGGCGATCGGCGGACCGAACGACGTGCTCGAGATTCCGCGCGGCTCCACCAAGACCGATTGGGAGGTGGAGCTGGGCGTGGTGATCGGCAAGACCGCGAAGTACGTCAGCGAAGCGGACGCGATGGACCACGTTGCGGGCTACTGCCTGATCAACGACGTGTCGGAGCGCGCCTTTCAAACCGAACGCCAGGGCCAGTGGACCAAAGGCAAGTCGGCCGACACCTTCGGACCGATCGGCCCCTGGCTCGTGACACCCGATGAAGTGCCCGACCCGCAGCAGCTGGACATGTGGCTGGAGGTCAACGGCGTGCGGCGCCAGAGCGGCTCCACGGCCACCATGGTCTACGGCGTGCGTTACCTGATCGCGTACCTCTCGCAGTTCATGAGCCTGCGCCCGGGGGACATCATTTCCACCGGAACCCCGCCCGGCGTGGGCATGGGGTTCAAGCCGCCGGTCTACCTGAAGGGCGGCGATGTCGTCACGCTGGGCATCGAAGGGTTGGGCACCCAGCGGCAGGTTGCCACGCAGTTCGACTGAAGGGGCGGTGGCAGGGGGCGGCAGCGGGCCGTGAGGCGCCCGCTGCTGCCGCTGTGTCAGACCAGCGTGGCGCTCACGCCGCGCTGCACCACGGGCGCGATGCCGGCGTAGAAGAACGCCAGGCTGTCTTCCGGCCCGTTGACGGCGCGCCCGCGCACCTTGGCCATCGCGCAGACGCCGACCTGTGCACTGTCGGGGCCGATCACGAGGACGAAGGGGTTGTCGTCGTCGCCACGCAGGTAGCGTCCGCCGAACTCGCGGCGTGCGGTTTCGAACACGTAGGCCGACGCCAGGAAGTGCAGGTCGTCGGGCAAGGGCGCCTGCTGCTGGAAGAAGTCTTCGAGCACCTGGTCGACCAGGACCAGCGAGGCTTCGGAGTAGTCGAGCGCCGCGCTGTCGATGGGCGCGCCGGGTTGCGAGAAGGCGCCGATGAAGTCTTCCGCCTGCGAGGCCATGCCGGCCTCGAGCGTCGACGGCATTTCCACTTCCGGCTGCTTTTTCTTCTTCAGGAAATCGAACAGTCCCATGGTGTTCAGGCCTGCACCGCGGCCGACAGTTGCCGAAGCATGGCCGACTGCCGCGCCTCTTCGGCGTCGCGCAGGCTCTTCGCGGCGCGCGCCGCGACGTAGGTGACGTACAGGGTCTCGACGGCCCGCGCCCATTCGTGCGCCTTCTGCGACACGCCTTCCGCCTTCACCGGCGAGCCGGTCGCCATCGGCGTCGACAGGTCGTCCAGCGGACGGGCCGGGACGTCGACGCCGGCCTTCCCGAGGATCACGGCTTTCTGAAGGATGGTGAGCATGGCGGACCTCTCTTTTTTCTTGTTCCAGAGTAACAGCGCCCTTCGCGGGCTGCCATTCGCCAGATGACGTATCCGCCCCCGAATTCAAGATGAACTTTCGACTGACATGGGGTTTGTCTGGGTGGCCGGAAGCAGGGCCTACACGAAGCGCCATCGGCCTCTCGCAATGTCCCTTCGATGGTTCTGGATGCAAATAATATTTGTTTTCATTCTCAATAGAATTGATGCTGATCAGTTGGTACGCAACAACAACGCATCCCGAGAGCGGCCCTGTTTTTCCTGCCGTTTCCCGTGGAGTTTTTGCATGTTGTTTTCGCGTTGCGGCCGTCGGCCGCGTCCGTCGGTGCTGGCGCTGGCCGCCGCATCTCTTTTTTCTCCCGCCCTGTTCGCCCAGACGCCCGCTGAACAACAGCTGCGCGAGGTCGTCGTCAGCGCGACCGGCTTCGAGCAGGAACTCAAGGACGCGCCCGCTTCCATTTCGGTGATCACGCGCCAGGAGCTGGAAACGCGCCAGTTCCGCGACCTGGCCGAGGCGCTGCAGAACGTCGAAGGCATCGACGTGGGCGGCTCGACCGGCAAGACTGGAGGCCTGGACATCTCGATCCGCGGCATGCCCAGCGACTACACGCTGATCCTCATCGACGGCCGCCGCCAGAACGTGGCCGGCGACGTGACGCCCAACGGCTTCGGCGCCGCGCACACCAGCTTCATGCCGCCGCTGGCGGCCATCGAGCGCATCGAGGTCATCCGCGGCCCGATGTCCACGCTGTATGGCTCCGACGCCATGGGCGGCGTGGTCAACATCATCACGCGCAAGGTGGCGCGCGAATGGGGCGGCCAGGTCACGATGGAAACCGGCATCCCGCAGGACAGCGAGTGGGGTTCGCAGGCGCGCTCCAGCGTCTATCTGAGCGGCCCCGTCGCCACCGACCTGCTGGGCCTGACCCTGCGCGGCAACATCTACCGCCGCGAGGCTGCCGACTGGGTGCTGGCCCCCGGCCAGGCGCAGCCCGCGACGGCCCGCAACCCGGCGCCCGCCGAGAGCCGCCAGCACAGCGTGGGCGGCCGTTTGATGCTCACGCCCAATCGCCAGCACGACATCTGGCTCGACGTGGAATCGGGCCGCAGCTGGTACGACAACGAAGACGGCCGCCTGGGCACGCGCGATGCCGCCGCGCCCAACCGCACCGGCAACAACCCGCCGGGCTACCTGGACGCGCTGCGCTTCAATCGCGACCAGGTCGCCATCGGCCACACCGGGCGCCTGGGCTTCGGCACAGTGGAAAGCAGCCTGATGCACACCACCACCGAGACCGTCGGCCGCACGATTCCGGGCGGCGCCATCCCGCGCAATGCCGCGGCCCGCCGCACCGTGTACTGGCTGAACGAAGCCGACCGCGGCCGCGCGCGCGAACTCAAGACCACCAACCTCGTGCTCGACAGCAAGCTCGTCGCGCCGGTGGGCGACGCCCACGTGCTCACCGTCGGCGGCCAGTGGTGGGACGCCAAACTGGTCGACGGTTTGCTGCCGCGCTCGCAGAGCCAGACGATGTGGGCGTTGTTCGCCGAAGACGAATGGCGCCTTGCGCCCGGCCTCACCGCCACGCTGGGCGGTCGCTACGACCACCACAGCGCCTTCGGCGGCCACGTGAGCCCGCGCGGCTACCTGGTCTGGGACGCCACGCCGCAGTGGACCTTCAAGGGCGGCGTGAGCAAGGGCTTTCGCGCGCCGCGCCTGAACCAGCTGATCGACGGCATCAGCGGCGTGAGCGGCCAGGGCGCCACGCTCAACATCGGCAACCCGAACCTCAAGCCCGAGACCAGCACCAGCACCGAGCTGTCGGCGCTGTTCAACAACCAGAAGGGCCTGACCGCCTCGGCGACCCTGTTCCACAACAAGGTGAAGGACAAGATCGCCAGCGGCGGCGACTGCAGCGTGGCGCGCATCTCCAGCTGCATCGTCGACCCGACCGCCAACTACTCGGTCAACGTCGACCAGGCCAAGACCTGGGGCATGGAACTGAGCAGCCGCGTGCAGCTCACCAAGGCCTGGGGCCTGAAGGCGGGCTACACCTGGACCGACAGCGAAGTGATCGAAGGCGGCGTGAAGAACGGCAAGCTGGCCGACACCGCGCGCCACCTGCTGCATGCGCAGCTCGACTGGAACCCCGACGCCAAATGGCGCTTCTGGCTGCGCGGCGAGTACCGCGGCAAGAGCCCTCGCTTCACCGGCGACCCGGCACGGCTCACGGGCAACAACCTGGCGATCTACCGCGCGGTGGGCGACATCAAGGCCTACCACCTGTTCCACCTGGGTGGCTCCTACCAGGTGTCGAAGAACGTGCGCCTGAACGCCAACATCAACAACCTGTTCAACAAGGACTTCCGCAAGTTCCAGCAGGTGAACCTGGCGGGCACCTCGGCCTGGGTCAACGAATACTTCCAGGGTGGCGCGTCGGTGGCGGGCACCACGCCGGCCGGACGCACGATCTGGCTGTCGGCGAATGTGACGTTCTGACGCTGACGGCGGGCCGCGCGGACCTCAGGGGGCCGTGCGCGCCTGCCACACCAGCGTGGCCGCGCTCAGGTCTTCGAGCGCGCTGCCCACGGCCTTGAACACCGTGCGCTCGGCATCGCCCGTGCGCCCGGGCCGCGCGCCACGGCACAGCTCGGCGAGCGTGCCCTGCACCGCGTCGGCACGCAAGGTGCCGGCCGCGATCGCATCGAGCAGATCGCCGGCCTTCTGCAAGGCTTCGGGCGTGTCGATGAAGGTGCGCGTGCCATCGAAACATTGCACATCGGCTTCGCGCATCGCGGGCGTGAAGCTGCCGATCAGGTCCAGGTGCGCGCCCGGTGCGAGCCATTCGCCGCGCACCAGCGGCGTGGTCGCCAGCGTGGCGCAGCTCACGATGTCGGCACTGCGCACGGCCGCTTCGAGGTCGGTGCCGGCCGCCTGCGCGTTCCATCCCTCACTTCGCCATTGCTCGGCCAGAGCTTCGGCGCCCTCGGGCCGGTGGTTCCACACCCACACCTCGTCGATGGGTCGCACGCTCGCGTGCGCGGCGGGCAGCATGCGCGCGATGCGGCCGGTGCCCAGCACCAGCAGCTTGCGCGCGTCGGCGCGGGCCAGGAACGAAGCGCCCAGCGCCGAGGCGGCCGCCGTGCGCCGCGCGGTGATCTCGTTGCCGTCCATCATCGCCAGCGGCACGCCGGTGCGCGCGTCGTACAGCACGTAGGTCGCGTGCGGCCCCGGCAGGCCGCGCGCGCCGTTGCCCGGAAAGATGTTGATCGTCTTGATGCCCAGGAAGCCCGCGTCGCTCCACGCCGGCATGATCAACACCGTGCCGCGCGTGGCCGCGTCGCCGCCGGTCTCGATGCTGTGCACGTGGCGCGGCGGCACCTGTGCCTCGGCCGCGAAGGCGGCGCGCAGCGCGGGCACCAGCCGATCGAAACCCAGGGGGGCGGCGGTGGCGGCTTCGTCGAAGTGTTTCATGGGCGGGCAGGCAGCGCCGGGGCGCTGTCGAAGAAGGTGGTGAGGGCTTGCTGGTACGTGGCGCCAAAGCGCGGCGCGGCCATCGGTTCGAGGTGGCCGGCGCCCGGCACCTCGATCAGCTGCTTGGGTTCTTTCGCATCGGCCAGCAGGCGCTGGGAGTGGCCGTGCGGAATCACCGCGTCGGCCGTGCCGTGAATCAGCAGCAGCGGAATCGGCGCGATGGCCGCGACGAACTTCGAGGCCGCGTAGTCGTCGCGCACCAGCAGGCCGGCGCCCGGCAGCTTGTCGTTGGCGATCGAGCGGTACGAATAGAAGGTCGACTCGATCGCCACCGCCTTCACGCCGGCCCGGCTGCCCGAGCCCACGGCCGCGATCGCGTTCGTGCCGCCCAGGCTCTGCCCGAAGACGAACAGCCGCGACGCATCGACGTCCGCGCGAGCGCGCACATGGTCGAGCGCGGCATTCGAATCCTCGAACACGCCGCGGGGTTCGGGTTCGCCGTCCGATTCGCCATAGCCGCGGTAGTCGAACACGAAGACGTTGTAGTCCTGCGCGGGCAGCCACGCGACGAAACGCCAGTGGCTGCTCATGTTCTGCGCGTTGCCATGGAAGTGCACCACGGTGCCCTTGGCCGCCTTCGGGTCGGCCCGGCCCGCGGCGGGAATGAACCAGCCGCTCAGGCGCGTGCCGTCGGCGCTGGTGAAGCGCACGTTCTCGTAACGCAGGCCCAGCGCGTCGGGCGTTTCGTAGCGCACGCGGTCGGGGTAATAGAACATCGACTGCACGCAGCCGCCGAGCAGGAAGAGGGGCAGCGCGGCCAGCGACATCCACCAGCGGCGAGCGGGTGCGGCGGTGGTGGTCGTCATGCCTGCGGTCCGCCGGCCCGCCGGCTTTCGGCGAGCATGTTGCAAAAGAGGGCGCCTTGCTCGATGGCGTCGTCCAGCGCCACGTGCGTGTGCGGCAGCCCGGCGTCGAACCAGCGGCGCGGCATCGCGCGCTTGGTGCTGTCGCGGTAGCCGATCTTCAGCAGGGCCATCGCGAAGCTCTTCATGTCGAGCGCCGAATGGCTGAAGGGGCTCTCGCCCGCGAAGCGCATCAGGTACCAGTAGACGAACAGGAAGTCGAAGCCCGCCGGGTACGCCACGAACACCGGCCGAGCCTTCAGGCCCTTGAGCCACGCGACGTAGTTCTTCATGGCGTGCGTAGGGTCCTGCAGGTCGGTGCGGCACGCGGCCCAGGCCTCGGGCTGCGTCTGCCACCAGGCAGCCGTCTTGGGGTCGGCCTCGGCGCCGGGCAGCGTGTGCAGGTTGGCGCTGAAGGTGGACACCAGTTGCTTGTCGGCCGTGTAGGCGGCCGAGCCGAAGCTGAGCATCGAGTGCGGGCCGGGGATGGGGCCGTCGGTTTCGACGTCGGTGCTGATGTAGATCTCGGTCATGGGCGAAGGACCGTCGCGGGGGCGGTGAGGGGGAAGACATGCATGTCCAACCACTGCCCCGACGCGTTCTCGATGAGCACGACCTCCGTGCAGCGCGCCTGCACCGGCCCCGACGCAAGCAGCCGCGCCTGCAGCTCGAGGGCCGCTTCTTCCGCGTGCAGCGCGTTGCCGTGCGCCACCGACAGATGCGGAACGATGTCGTCATGCGCGCCGTCGTACGGCGGGAACTCGGGAAACTCCTTCACCAGCGCACGCGTCATTTCGATGAACGGCGCGGCGGGCTCCGGTGCGAGGTAGGCGGTCTCGGGAAAGCGCCCGACCTTGCCGAGCACGAACGAGAACGGCGCCGTGCGTTGCAGCACGCGTCGCGCGCGGGCGAGCACCTCGTCGGTGATCAACGCGGGGTCCATGAAAGGAACGAGCAGCGTGATGTGGGCGGGCACGCCGAGCGCCACGGTGGGATCGAAGCGGCGGCGAAGGTCTGCGGCGATGGTTTCAGCCGCGGGAACCTTCACGGCGAATGCGGAGATGGGCATCGGGCGGAGGATAGCCCATCGATGCTCCGATTCGCTCCCGGAAAACGCGGCGATGAAGGCCCCTTCTGCCTCAAAAGAAGTCGGCCTCCCGCAGTGCTTTCGCGGCGATCACCAGCCGTCGGACGGTGATGCCGATCTGTTCGTGTTCCACCCCATTCGACAAGACGGCGCCTGCATGGAAGTCCGGCTCCAGGGTGACCCGGTAGCGCATCTGGAAGCGGATGGCGCTGTTGATGGTCTCGATGACCATGTACAGCGCGTTCTCGTTGAACTGCTTGCCGGTCTTGGCGCCGGAGGCCTTGAGCACCTGCCAGTCGTCCTGCTTGTGAGCTCGAAGGTCTCCCAGATCGTGCTGCCAGGCATCCAGCAGCTTGTCGCAGATGGCCAGCCCGATCTGGTCGTTGGGCGCCGATGCGTCGAGCACGATGGGCGTGCCGGTCTCGGCGATGCTCGTGGTCGAGGAGACGATGTACGTGCTGTCCCCGTACAGGTACAAGACCGCGCGCAGTTCCTTGCCGGTGCGCAACCTGGCGTCGTTGATCTCGACGGCGGAATGGTCGGGCGACGCCCTCCTGGCGGGCTCTTCCTTGGGAGCTTTCTTCAAGAAATCGAACATGGACAGGTTCTCCTCAGTGCTTCGCAAGCGTTGAAATTCGGCCCCAGTCCAGCCCCATCTTGGCCAGGTACTTGCGCAGCCGGTCCGCATCGTTCACCACGCTGCGCTGCGTCCGTGAGGCCTGGAACAGCTGCCGCCCCGCCTCCGACAAGCTGCGTGCCGGCCGGCACACGCGCACCACCGCTTCGAGCTGCAGACGATCGAACAGGTCGAGCGCGGCGAACTTTTCTTCGCCGAGCAGGGCTTCCAGGTCGATGTCGTCGCCTGTCGCCGCCGATGTGCCAACGCCCTCGTGCTTCCACAGCCAGCGCAGCCGCGCGATCTCCGCCTCGACCAGCGCGACGGCGATGCGCCCGCCATCGGCCAGCGTGGCAAGCCGCGTCACGCTGGCCGACAGGTCGCGGAAGTTGCCGCGCCAGATCGCCTCGCTGCTCTGCGCAAAGCGCAGGTAGGCCGTGCGTGCCTCGGCGTTGAAGCGCACCACGCGGTGGTTCTCGGCCGCGTGCAGGGCCAGCAGGTGGTCGAGGTTGGGCTCGATGTCTTCGGGCCGCTGCGCGAGGCCGGGCAGGTCGTAGGTCCAGAGGTTGATGCGCGCGAACAGGTCTTCGCGAAAGCGCCCCTGCGCCACGTCGCGGCGCAGGTCGCGGTGGGTGCCGGCGATGAGCTGGAAGTCGCTCTCCACTTCCTTGTCGGCGCCCACGGGGAAGAAGCGCTTCTCCTCGATGGCCTTGAGCAGCATCGCCTGTTCATCGAGGCCCAGCTCGCCGATTTCGTCGAGAAACAGCGCGCCCTGGTGCGCGGTGCGCAGAAGGCCCGCGCGGTCGCTTGCCGCGCCGGTGAACGAGCCCTTCTTGTGCCCGAACAGCGTGGAGGCCGCGCCGTCGCCGCGCAGCGTGGCGCAGTTCACCTCGACGAACGGCCCCGTCACCTGGTGGCGCGCCTGCTTCAGCTCGAACATGCGGCGCGCCAGGAACGACTTGCCCGCGCCCGTCGGCCCCACCAGCAGGATCGGCGCGCGCGAGCGTACGGCCACGCGCTCGATCTCGTCGATGAGCGCGTTGAAGCGCGCGTTGCGCGTGGCGATGCCGCTCTTCAGGAAGGCGACCGCGTCGCGCTGGTCGGCGTCGAAGCGGCGCGCGATCGGGTCGTAGCGCGACAGGTCGAGGTCGATGAGCGCGACCTTGCCGGCGTCGCCCTGGCGCTGCTTGCGCGGCGGCGAGGTCTGGGCCAGCACGCCCGGCACCACGCGCGATTCCGACAGCAGGAACATGCAGATCTGCGCCACGTGCGTGCCCGTGGTGATGTGCGTCCAGTACTGCTCGCGCTCGGGCTGGAAGGGGTAGGCGCGCGCCCAGTCGTACAGGCGCGTGTAGACCTCGCCGAAGTCCCACGGGTCTTCGAGGTCGAAGGGCACGAGGTTGACCGTGGTCTCGGGCGACACGGCGGCGATGTCGGCCTTCACCAGCTCGGCCAGCGCCGTGTGCTTGCGCGTGTGCAGCAGCTCGATGCGCGCCACCACCATGTCGTCGTGCTGCGCGAGCGAGACCGTGGGGCGCCACTTGTGCCAGCGGCCCGCGCCCTGGCCGGCATCGAGCTGGGTGCCGAGGAAACCGATGACGACGATGGGCTTCATGGATAAAAGACTAGCTGAAATTCTAGAAATTGTCCGAATGCTAGCAAGGGATCGGCGCCATGTCACACCGGGAGAAGAAGAAATTTCCCTTGCTGGTCAATGACTTGCATCGCCGTCATCGTGTTCCGGGGCGCCGTGCGCGCAAGTTGGCACGCTCGCTGCAATAGAGAAAGGGTCCGGATGCAGTTCATCCGCTCCCAGGTGTCGCATCACAGCGGCCCGGTGCCGCAGGCCAGACCTGTTCTTGGGTCCGCGGTATGCCGCTGTTGAACTGTGCTGGTCACTGGACTTGATCCAGTCTGCTCATGGTGGAGCACCGTGCTAACCACGCGGCGTGGCGGGTTCGATTCCCGCAAACAACCTTCGGCGGTGTTCGCACCGCCGCTTTGATGGGGGCGAAAGCCCCACCGCCCCGGCACACCGGAGCGAGGCGCAGGGCAGGGCCCGGCCGAGCGACACCGTGCCAGTGCAGGCGGCTTGCGCATCGCGCGTTCTGCAAGGAACCGCATGCAGCCATCGACGCAGAAGGAGGCGATGGCGCAGCTCGAAAGGCGGCGCCACCGCACCGACCCGTCGACCGCTGCGTTGCTGACCTCGCAAGCCACGGTGCCCGCCGCCTGCCCTTCGTGGGCCCCGATACGAAACACAGACGAACAACGAACGACAACCGCAACGAAGAAGAAGAGAGAGGAAGAAAAAATGCTGGGATTCACCCAATTCACCGTCAAGAAGAACGAACGCGTGCTGCTGCTGCGCAACGGCGACTTCGAGGGCCTGTATGCCGCCGGCAAGTACCGCGTGTTCACGGGTTTCGACACCGTGCAGCTCGAGCGCTTCTCGCTGGCCGAGCCGGCCTTCGAGCACGAGCTGGTCGACTACTTCCTGGCGCGCGAGCCGCAGCTGGTGCAACGCGAGTTCGTGCAGGTGTCGCTGGGCGAGACCGAGGTCGGCCTGCGCCATGAAGACGGCGTGCTGGTGCAGGTGCTGCCGCCCGCCACCCGCAAGCTCTACTGGCGCGGCCTGCGCGAGCAGCGCGTCGACGTGATCGACGTGGCCGCCGATGCACGCCTGCCGGCCGAGCTGCTGGCCAAGCTGCAGAGCGTGGCGCTGCGTCCGCGTGCGGTGCAGGGGCTCGAAGGCGTGCTGCTGGTGCAGGTGCCCGAGTTCCACGCCGGCGTGCTGACCCTCGAAGGCCAGATGCAGGCGCTGCTGCCGCCGGGCAACCACGGCTTCTGGCGCTTCAACCGGCAGGTGGCCGTGACCAGCGTGGACCTGCGTTCGCAGATCGCCGAAGTGAGCGGCCAGGAAATCCTGACCCGCGACAAGGTGGGGCTGCGGCTGAACCTGTCGGCGGTGTGGCGCTTTGCCGATGTGCGCCAGGCCCTGGCGCAGATGCCCAAGCCGGCCGAGCATGTGTACCGCGAGCTGCAGTTCGGCCTGCGCGCGGCGGTGGGCGAGCAGACGCTCGACGCCCTGCTGGAGAACAAGTCCGCCATCGACCAGACGGTGCTGGCGCAGGTGCGTGAGCGGTTGGAAGGTTCGGGCCTGGTGCTGGAGAGCGTGGGCGTGAAGGACATCATCCTGCCGGGCGAGATGAAGACCATCCTCGCGCAGGTGGTGGAGGCCGAGAAGTCGGCCCAGGCCAACGTGATCCGCCGCCGCGAGGAAACCGCGGCCACGCGCTCGCTGTTGAACACTGCGAAGGTGATGGAGGGCAACCCCGTCGCCTTGCGCATGAAGGAACTCGAGACGCTGGAACGCGTGGCCGAGCGCATCGACAAGATCTCGGTGGTCGGCGGCCTGGACCAGGTGCTCAACGGACTCGTGACGCTGCGGCCGAACGGGTCCTGAGCGGTAGAGAAATGAGAGAGACACGGGCACGCAGGCACAGAAGGGAGCGCCACTGCCAAAAATGTTTGAAATTGCCGGCAGCCTGGGTAAGACCAGGTACGGCGGGCAAGTCGGTTGACGAGCAAGGTTGAGGATGCAGGTGCTGGCTCCGATGACGGGTCTGTCACTGGCGCGCGTTTCCAATCGTCGACTGGGCCATCGGACTCAAACACCATGGTCGCCGTATTGATGCGGGTTCGAATCCCGCCGTGTCCACCATCTTGAAGTTGGAGCAGGGAAAAAATGAACGAAAAACTGTTGAAGCCTTCATTTGCGATGAGCCAAGCGGTAGAGCAGGCCTACGCCGTGTTCAAGAAGTACCGGGCGCCAAGTCACATGCTGGACGTCTGCATCTCCTGTTGCATGGACGACGCGCTGGAGAAAGAGATGCGTTGCCTGCCGTTGTTGCAACTCACCGCCAGACACTTTTATGAGTACAACACTTCTGCCAAAAGCGAAGTGCAGCCCGGTAACGAAATCAAGTACTTCTTGCCGCGAATGTTCGACTTGTTGAGTCAGGGCGCCGAGCTGCACCACTCGACGGAGCTTTATCTGGACCGTCTGGGACGCTGCGAGGCGGGAACATTTTCAGTGCAGGAGCGTGCGGTCATCGATGCATTCGCATTGGTGTTCTTTTCCGAAGGACTGCGGCGGCACCATTGGCAAGAACAGGCATCCAACCACTTCATGGGAGGCAATGCCTTTGACATCCTGCTGATGTTCCATCTGGGTGGCATCGGATTGGAACCCTTGCTGGCGCATTGGCTAGAAGCAGAGAGTCCCGGTGCCACGTTGCACTACGCCAATGCCGGCTACTGGGACTTTTGGAAGGCTCGGGAAATTGAGAATGCCTTTGCCGACGACCGGCCCGTATTTCGCGAAACCATGAAGTCATGGCTTTTGGATGCACATCATCGCGATCTCTTTGCCAAGAAGATGCTGGCCTTGGACATGTCGACGATCGAACAGCACTCCGCTTGCGGGTGCAGTGCAGGAATGGGTCCCAAGGAAATACTCGATTCGGTGTTTGATTTGATTGCCGATTGAAGAAGAAAACGAAAGAAATTATGGAAACGAAGACGAACTACAAGCTGCACGAAGTGGCCAACGGCGTTCCCGTGAAGATGTGGACCAACGGCGTGCCCGTGGAAGACGAAGCGCAAAAGCAGCTCGAGAACGCCGCGCGCCTGCCCATCGTGTTCAAGCACATCGCGGCCATGCCCGACGTGCACTACGGCATCGGCGCGACCGTGGGTTCGGTGATCCCGACCTTCAAGGCCATCATCCCCGCCGCTGTCGGCGTGGACATCGGCTGCGGAATGATGGCCTGCAAGACCACGCTCAACGCACGCGACCTGCCCGACAACCTGGGCCCGCTGCGTTCGGCGATCGAGAAGGCCGTGCCGCACGGAAGCAACCCCAAGCGCATGGGCCGCGACAAGGGTTCGTGGGAAACGCCGCCCGATGAAACCGACGCTGCCTGGGCCAAGCTGGTGGACGAGTTCGAGCTGATCTGCGAGGACCACCCGCGCATCAAGAACACGAACAACCACAAGCACCTGGGAACGCTGGGGACCGGCAACCACTTCATCGAGGTGTGCCTCGACGAAGCGGGCGCCGTGTGGTTCATGCTGCACTCGGGTTCGCGTGGCGTGGGCAATGCCATCGGCACGCACTTCATCGAACTCGCGAAGAAGGACGCCCAGCTGCACCAGCGCAACCTGCCCGATCAGGACCTGGCGTACTTCGAGGAAGGCGCCCAGTACTTCGGCGACTACGTGCGTGCGGTGGGCTGGGCCCAGAAGTTCGCGCGTGCGAACCGCGAAGTGATGATGCAGCGCGTGGTCGCGGCCGCGCGCAAGGTCATCACCAAGCCCTTCGAGGCGCACGTGGAAGCGGTGAACTGCCACCACAACTACGTGAGCCGCGAAACGCACTTCGGGCAAGACGTGCTCGTGACCCGCAAGGGCGCGGTGAGCGCCAAGCTCGGCGAGCTGGGGATCATCCCCGGCAGCATGGGCGCCAAGAGCTACATCGTGCGCGGCAAGGGCAACCCCGAGAGCTTCATGAGCTGCAGCCACGGCGCCGGTCGAAAGATGAGCCGTACGAAAGCGAAGAAGCTCTTCACCGTCGCCGACCAGATCGCCGCGACCGAAGGCGTCGAATGCCGCAAGGACGCCGACGTGATCGACGAGATCCCGATGGCCTACAAGGACATCGACGCGGTGATGGAGGCGCAGAAGGACCTGGTGGAGGTGGTTTACACGCTCAAGCAGGTGGTGTGTGTGAAGGGTTAAAAATGAACGAACGACTGGAAAAGAGCCGAGAGACAGCGGACTGGATTGCATCGAAGTTCGACGGGATTGGCGTTGTTAGAGATGGTCGAAGTGAACTCGCCGCAACTTGCTACTACGTCGTGTGGCAACACCAAGCCGCAGTTTCTAGCCTTTACCGGGCGGGTCTCATTGCGCCTGCAACCGCACTCTTGCGTTGTGCTTGGGATGCCTACATCCGGGGGATGTGGCTAAGCCGAGCGGCCAGCGATGAGGCGGTGGCCGCCTTTCTTTCAGGAAGGAGTCCACCGCCTCAGAAAGACCTTGTGATCGCATTGGAGGTTGCAGATGAGCTCCCTCCTGACATCTTGTCGGCCTTTCACCGGGCGAACTATTCTGAGCTGTGCGATCTGACGCACACAGGTATCACGCAGCTCCTGCAGCAATGGAGCAACGACGAGATCTGTGCACGTCAACAGCCTGAGCAGTTGGAGAACATCTTGGAGTTTGTGGACTCCATAGCGCTGAGTTCATTGGCACAAGCGGCGGTCATGGCCAATGAGCAAGTCATTGCGCATGAGGCTCTGAAGAGGATGAGTGCAATAAGGCGCCGATGAGCGATATCGCGGAGCGAGGTCCGACTATGAAAAGCAACAAGCAACGCCGCGCCGAAATCAAGGCGCACCGCCTCGAACGCGCCGCGCGCGCCGTGGCATTGCAGCAGCGCCAGGCCGATGCACGCCTGCTGCGTGCCGAAGGCATGGTCGCGGCCGACACGGCCTTGCTGGCCGCGCACAACAACACCTACGGCCCGCTGCCGACCTTCTATGTCGACAAGGCGTTCACCTGCCGCGATTGCGGTGCGCAAGAGGTGTGGACGGCCAAGCAGCAGAAGTGGTGGTACGAGGTGGCGCTCGGCAGCATCCACAGCACGGCGGTGCGCTGTCGCGCATGCCGGCTCGGAACGTCGCGAACGAGAACAACGACAAACGACTGAGTAAAAAAGAAAGACTTTCCCGATGACGGAAGCACAAGAAAAACAACGAGCACTCGATGCCGTCGAACTCGACGGCTCCCAAGGCGAAGGCGGTGGCCAGATCCTGCGCACCGGCCTCGCGCTGTCGATGGTCACGGGCCGGCCGCTGGCCATCGCGAAGATTCGCGCTGGTCGCGCCAAGCCGGGCCTGATGCGCCAGCACCTGGCGTGCGTGCATGCGGCCGCGGAGATCAGCGGCGCGCAGGTCGAGGGCGCCGAGCTGGGCTCGCAGTCGCTGCGCTTCGTGCCGGGGCCGGTGCGCGCGGGCGACTACCGTTTTGTGATCGCCGGCGCGGGCAGCTGCATGCTGGTGCTGCAGACGGTGCTGCCGCCGCTGCTGCTGCAACCCGCGGGCCAGGTGAGCCGGCTGCGGCTGAGCGGTGGCACGCACAACCCGATGGCGCCACCGTTCCACTTCCTGGAGCGCGCGTTCGCGCCGCTGGTGCGTCGCCTCGGCGGCGACCTGCAGCTGGTGCTGCGCCGCTGCGGCTTCTACCCGGCCGGTGGCGGCGAGGTGGACGCGACGATCGTGCCGGCTGCGGAAGGCGCGCGGCTGCAGGCCTTCGACCTGCTGTCGCGTGGTGAGCTGCGCGCGGGCCATGCGGAGTGCCTGGCGCCCGGCCTGCCGCGCCATGTGGCGGCGCGCGAACTCGAAACGGTGGGTGCGGCGATGGGCTGGTCGGTGGAAGCCGAGCAGCTGCGCACGGTGCCGACGCGCCAGAACGAAGGTCCTGGCAATGCGCTGCTGGTGACGCTGACCTACGCCCACCTCACCGAGGTGTTCACGGCCTTCGGCGAGAAGACGCTGAGCGCGGAGCAGGTGGCGCACGGCCTCGTGAAGGAGGTGCGCGCGTTCCAGAAGCACGAGGACGCGGCCGTGGGGCCGCACCTGGCCGATCAGCTCGCGCTGCTGCTGGCGCTGGCGGTGTTCCGGCAACCGGGGCAGTCGGGCGCGTTCACCTGCAGCGAAGTGACGCCGCACACGCGCACGAACTGCGCGGTGATCGAGCGCTTCCTGCCGGTGCGCTTCACGATCACCGAGGCCGCAGGCCCGCGCGCGGCGCGGGTGCAGGTGGCGTCGTGATTACAGGCCGGCCTGGCGCGTGAAGCTCACGGCCGGCTTCTTGTAGGCGGCGGGCACTTCGTCGCGGTAGAAGGCGCGGCGGTCCAGGCTTTGCAGCGGGTTGTGGGCAGCGGCCACGGCCTGGTCGCGCACGGCCTGGCGGTCGAGCGTGGAGGTCACGGCGACGGTGCCTTCGGCGGCGGCGTCGGAGTATTCGTTGCCATTGCGCGCGGCGGCGACGGCCTGGGTGCGCACGTCGGCACGGCTGGCGGCCGAGGTGATGGCGTGCACGCCTTCATACGTTTCGGCGTGGGCCGCGCCCACGGTGCCCAGCAGGGCGAAGGCGGCGGCGGAAATGGCGAGGAGTTGCTTGCTGTTCATGATGAGATTTCCCTTGAGTCTGTGGGCGGCGGACAGTCGTCGTTGCCACAGGCTGCAGTGTGAAACCGCATCACGGAAGGCGCTGTGCGTTTGCGCACCGAATCCGGCAGGTGATGCTCAGGCCGCTTTCCCGGCGCGTGAATACATCACGGCCAGCGGTTCGGAGCGCCCGCGCACGTTCAGCGTGTCGACCGGGCCGAGCGCGTCTTCTGCGCCGGCCTGCTGCGCCGCGAACTGCGAGACCACGAGCCGCGCCGAGGCCGTCTTGGAATGGTCCTGCAGACGGCTCGCGGTGTTGACCACTTCGCCGATGGCGGTGAAGGTGGTGGTCTCGAGGTAGCCGACCTCGCCGACGGCCGCGCGCCCGGCGTGCAGGCCCATGCCGAAATCCAGGTGCTGGCCGAACTGGGCCTGGAAGTCGACGTTCCAGGCGTCCATGCGCTCGCCGATGAGTTGGGTGGCGTGCAGGGCCTGCCGGCAGGCAGTGGGCAGGTCGCTCTCGAGGCCGAAGATGGCCATCACGCTGTCGCCGATGAACTGGTTGGGCACGCCCCCGCTCTCGCGCACGGCGGCACCCACGATGGCGAAGTAGCGGTCGAGCACGTAGGCCAGGTCGAAGGGCCACTGCCGCTCCGACAGGCCCGACCAGCGCCGCAGGTCGACGAACAGGATGGCCACGTCGCGCTCGTGCCCGAAGCGGCCGACCGGCGCGGGCCGGCCCTCGCGCGGCAGCGGCGCGAACAGCGGTGTCACCTCGATGCTGCCGCGCGGGCGCAGCTGGCAGGCCAGCCGCACGTCGTGCGGGGCGCGCACGCGCTCGAGCGTGCGCTGCTCGTCGCGGCCCGGCGTGCCGATGTGTTCGGGCGCGCCGCCCACGCGCACGCGGCAGGTGGAGCAGCGCGCGCGTCCGCCGCAGATCGACACGTGCGCGATGCCGTGCGAGCGGCTGGCTTCGAGCACGCTCCAGCCGGGCGGCACGTGCACGGTGCGGTCGGGGTAGCGCAGCGCCACGGTGGCGCCGCGCGCGCGCCGGGCCAGGCGGCTGCGCGCCGCGTAGGCCGCGAGCAGGGCCAGCAGCGCCAAGGCGTAATAGAGCTTGATGTTCGTCTCGGCGGCGTTGAGCGCGCGGCCCTGTTCGGGCGTCGGCAGCACGACGGGCGGCACGCCGGTCCACTGGAACTCGCGGCCCATCGAGACGAAGCCCATCGCGGCGGTCACCGGCAGCAGCACGGCGATGGCGAGCAGCGGCGCGAACAGGCGCCGGTAGAGCGGGCGCACGCGCAGCGCGAAGTGCAGGCCGAGGCAGCCGTGGGCCCAGGCGGCCAGCATCATGCCCAGCTGCGCGCCCGCGCCGGCCAGGTCCCACAGGCCCCAGACCACACGCACGTACGAGCCCTCGATGCCGTAGGCCAGCCAGGCGCCGCGCATGGCGGTGAGGTGGGTGGCCAGCAGCAGCGGCAGCGCAAAGCCCAGCAGCACGCGCAGGGCCTCGAGCGGCGGCATGCGCAGGGTGCGGCGTTCCCACAGGGCGGCCACGGCGAGCACGAGGTGGGTGAGGGCGGCGCCGTACAGCAGCAGCGTGCCGGGCAGGCTGTGCCAGAACTTCTGCACGCCGCGCAGCACGGTCTCGGCCGCGGCGAAGGAGACGATGCCCAGCGAATGGTTCAGCAGGTGCGCCGTGATGTAGGCCATCAGCACCAGCCCGCTCGCCCAGCGGAGGTTGCGCCGTGTCGGCGTTCTCAGCAAAAAAGGGGAAGGAGGGGAACGTCTGTCCATGAACGGGTTCGAAGCGGCACCCGAGCATAATGCGCGCGCCTCGATGACCACCGGCATGGCCCTACCCGAACCCACCCCCCGCTCCAGCCTGGCGCTGCGCCGCATCGCGCTGCTCGAAGGCCTGTCCGACGACCGCTTCGACCATCTGGCGCGCCAGTGCCTGTGGCACAGCGTGGCGGCCGGCAAGCCGCTGATGCTGCGCGCCGACCTGCAGGGCGAGGTGTTCCTGCTGGTGTCGGGCCGCGTGCGCGTGACGACCTACGCGGCCAACGGCCGGCAGGTGACGTTCCGCGATTCGGAGGCCGGCGCGCATTTCGGCGACATCGCAGCCTTGGACGGCGGGCCGCGTTCGGCCGACGTGGTCACGCTCGAACCCTGCGTGGTCGCCAGCCTGGACCGCGCCGCCTTCCTGGCGCTGCTGCGCGAGGAGCCGCTGGTGGCCGAGCGCGTGATGCAGCGGCTGGCCGCGCTGGTGCGGCAGCTGTCGGAGCGGGTGATCGACCTGAGCACGCTCGGCGTGCAGAACCGCCTGCATGCCGAGCTGCTGCGCCTGGCGCGCGAGGCGGGCATCGACGGCAACGAGGCTCGGCTGGAGCCCGCGCCCAAGCACGCGGCGCTGGCCAGCCAGATCAGCACCAACCGCGAGCAGGTGACCCGCGAACTCAACACGCTGGTGCGCAGCGGCGTGCTGCGCAAGGACGGCAAGGCGCTGGTGGTGGCCGATGCCGAGCGCCTGGCGCTGATGGTGTCGCAGGTGCGCGGCGACTAGATCAGTTCCAGCGGCCGTTCGGGCCCGCCACGCTGTAGCGGCCGGCGCCCATCAGCGCCACGCTCAGTGCGCCGAACAGGTACAGGCCCTGCAGTTCCAGCGCCCAGCCGCCCTGCTTGGTCAGCGCGAACAGGTCGGCCATGTGCACGAGGCCGAAGGCGAAGAGCATGTTGATCACCACCACGGCGGCGGCGGCGCGCGTCCACAGGCCCGCGATCATCAGCAGCGGCGCGACGATCTCGCCCACGAACACGAGGTAGGCCAGCCCGCCCGGCAGGCCGGCCTTGGCCAGCATGCCGCTGATGAAGCCGACGCCGGCCGAGAGCTTGAAGATGCCGTGCAGCAGCATCAGCACGCCGACCGACACGCGCAGCACCAGCTTGCCGGCGTCGTCGCGGGCCGCGGGCGTGGCAAGGAACGACGAGGAGGAAGACGCCGAAGCGGCGGAGGCGATCGGGGCAGCCTGGGTGTTCATGGCGAATCCTTGAGTGGAAGAAAAAAGGAAGAAGGCCGCCGCGGACTGCGGCGGTTGCCATGCCAGTGTGAGAGCCCTGCCGCCGCCGGTCGGTGCGTTTACGCACACTTTTCGGCGGTTGGGTCGCTGCCGACGGGCCTCAGTCGCCCTTGTAGCCCGAGGCCTTGATCACCGGCAGCCAGCGCGCGGCCAGCGCGTCGGTGTAGCGCACCACCTCTTCGGTCGAGGCGCCGGGCAGCAGGTCGTAGCCCACGCGGCCGAGCTTTTCGCGCACGTCGGGCATCGCCAGCACCTTGCGCACGGCCCGGTTCCACTGCGCCAGCGTGGCGGGCGCGGTGTTGGCGTGGGCATACAGCACGTAGCGCGACGAGGCCACCAGCGTCGGGTAGCCCGACTCGGCGAAGGTCGGCACGTCGGGCAGGCCGTCGGCGCGCTTGTCGCCGGCCACGGCCAGCACGCGCAGCTTGCCCGCGCGGTGGTACTCGGTGAGGGTGGTGGTGGCGTCCATGCCCGAGGCCACCTGGCCGCCGATCAGCTCGGTGACCATGGCCGCGCCGCCGCGGTAGGGCACCAGGGTGGCGCCGCTGCGCGACAGGGCCACGAAGTCCATCGCCAGGAAGTGCAGCAGCGAGCCCACGGTGGTGATGCCGATCGAGCCCTGGTCGGGGTTGGCCTTGGCGGCCTGGACGAACTGGGCCAGCGTCTTCACCGGCGAGGCGGCGCTCACGGCCAGGCCGAACTGGATGCCGCTCACGTCGGTCACGGGCTTGAAGTCGGTGGCCGGGTTGAAGCGCATGTTGGCGTAGATGGCGGGGCCGATGAACATCGGGTCGACCGGCGCCAGCAGCATGGTGGTGCCGTCGGCGGGGCTGTTCTTCAGCACCTCGGCCGCCAGCCGCGTGCCGGCGCCGGGGCGGTTGTCGACCATGACCGGGCGGCCGAGTTCGTCCTTGAGTTTTTCGGACAGCAGCCGGCCCATGAAGTCGGCGGGGCCGCCGGCCGGGAAGGGCACGATCAGGCGGTTGACCGCCGGCTGCGCGTTCGCGCCGTACGGCAGCAGGCCGCCCAGGCCCGTGGCCGCTGCCGCGCGGATGAGGCTGCGCCGCGAGAGCGCAGCGCCGGTGGGGAAAGTGAAGGGGCTCATCGAAAGTCTCCGGGTGGTTGGAATCGTTGGAAGAACAGAAAAAGAGAGATCACTGCGCGACCAGCGGCGTGAAGCGGGCCGCGTCTTCGATCGCCTGGCCGGCCTCCAGCAGCAGGTCTTCGCGGAAGCGCCAGGCCAGCAGCTGCACGCCCATGGGCGCGCCGCCGGCCATGCCGGTGGGCACCGCGAGGCCGGGCATGCCCAGCGCGGCGGTTGCGAGCAGCGGGCTCTGGGCGTCGATGAGGGCGCGGGCGCGCTCGAGGCTGGCGACGTCTTCGTCCTGCGGGCAGGGGCGCTGCCACGACACGGGCATCAGCACCAGCGGATGGGTCTGCATGAACACCGACCAGCTGCGCAGCAGCGCCTGGCGCCGCGCGAGCGCGTCGAGAAAACCGTCGCGGTCGGTCTCGGCCATGCCTTCGAGCAGGTAGCGCTGGCTGCGCCGCATGAGGTCGTCGCCGTGCTGCTCGACGCCCGCGATGATGTTGCGGCGGGTGTCGTCCACGATCAGCGTGCGCCACAGGGCCGCGGCTTCGCCGAAGCAGGGCAGCTCGGCTTCGTCGACCGCGTAGCCCGCCTGTTGCAGCCAGCGCGCGGCATCGTCCAGCGCCTGCGTGACGGCCGGGTCGACCGGAATGCCCGGCGTGCGCTTGAACAGCGCCACGCGGATCGGGCCGGCGGGGCGCGGCAGCTCGTGCGGCATCGGCACCCAGTTCGGGTCGCGCGCGTCGGGGCGCGCCATGGCCTCGTAGCCCAGGCGCAGGTCGGCGATGCTGCGCGCCAGCGGCCCCTGCACCGACATGAGCTGCGGCGTGATGCCGCGCTCGCTCGTCGCGCTCGGGTTGAAGGCCGGCACGCGGCCGGCGGTGGGGCGCAGGCCGGCCACGCCGCAGGCGTACGCGGGGTAGCGGATCGAGCCGCCGATGTCGTTGCCATGTGCCAGCGCGCCCATGCCGCTGGCCACCGCGGAAGCCGCGCCGCCGCTGGAGCCGCCGGGGGTGATGGCCGCGTCCCACGGGTTCAGCGTGCGGCCGTGCACGCCGTTGTCGGTGAACCAGCGCGACGAGTAGGTCGCGGTGTTGCTGCGCCCCACGATGACGGCGCCCGCGCTGCGCCAGTGCGCCACCACCGGCGCGTCTTCGCGGGCGATGTGGTCCTTCAGCGGAATCACGCCGTTGGTCGTGGCGTGGCCGGCCTGGTCGACGTTGACCTTGATGCTCACCGGCACGCCGTGCAGTGGGCCCAGCGGCTCGCCGCGCAGGGTGCGCGCGTCGGCGGCGTCGGCGTTGGCCAGGGCCTCGTCGGCCAGCACCTCGGCCAGGGCATTGAGGCGCGGGTTGAGCTCGGCGATGCGCGTGAGCACGCTGGTCGTCACTTCGCGGCAGGACACCTCGCGGCGGCGCACGGCGTCGGCGAGGTCAGTGGCGCTGCGCTGCCAGAGGGCGGGGGATGCAGTCATGGGAGGTCTCGAGGAAAGTTCAGGCAAAGGAAACCCCGCACCCCGGCGCGACCGGGGTGAAGGCAAGAGAGAGCAGGGAGAGAAGAGGGCGGCGGGTCAGCCCACGCCGCGCAGGCGTCAGCCGGTCGGTTTCTTCATGAGCAGGCTGCCGCGATCGACGCGGGATTCGGCCTCCAGGGCCAGGGCTTCGGCGTGTTCCATGTGCACGCGCATGACCTCGCGCGCACGCGCGGGGTCGCGGGCGCGCAGCGCGTCGAGCAGCTCGGTGTGGCTGTCGATGATCTCCTCGTCGAACTGGTCGAACTCGGTGAGCGCGTTGCGCACGATGATCACGCGGCGGATCACGTCGTTGAGCAGGCGGCACACCAGCGCCAGGAAGGGGCTGCTGCAGGCCTCGGCCAGGCGGTCATGGAACAGCAGGTCGGCCTCGCGGCGCTCGTTCCAGTCGGCGCTGCCGCCGTGCGCCGGGTGGCTGTGGCCGATCAGCGCTTCCAGCGCGGCCAGGTCGTCCTCGGTGAGGCGCGTGGCCACGTTGGCGGCCAGCTCGGGCTCGACCACGCGGCGCAGCGCGTACAGCATCGCGATGTCGACCGGCTGGAAGTACAGGAAGTTCGACACCGCCTGCAGGCACTGCTCGTACGAGGCCTGCGTGAGCGTGGCGCCGCCGTTGGGGCCGGTGCTGATCGCCACCAGCCCCTGCACCTGCAGCGCGGCCAGCGCCTCGCGCACCGTGCCGCGCGACACGCCGAGCTGCTCGATCAGCTCTTTCTCCTGCGGCAGCTTGTTGCCGACCTGCTGCTGGGTCTGCACGACCCAGCGCTTGATGTTGTCGACCACCTGGTCGGAGCGCTTCACGCGCTTGTCGCGCGTGAGCGAAGGCTTGGGTTGGGAAGGGGGCATCTGGGTTTCGGGTATTTATGATCATAAATGTCATAAATCTCGAAAACGCTGTCAAGCGGGTTGTCCCGTGAGGCGCAGCGCAGGGAGGCCCGTCGGCAGGCAACCGGGCTTCCTGCTACGCTCCCGGACGGCCCGCCTGCCCCTGGCGGGCTTTTTTCTGCGCTGCTGGTTTTCCCATGGTTTTTCCCCTCATCACTGACCCGTCGTTCTACGCGGTCGCCGTCCCCGCCGTGCTGCTGCTCGGCATCAGCAAGAGCGGCTTCGGCGCCGGATTCGGGTCGCTGGCCGTGCCGATGATGGCGCTGGCCGTCACCGTGCCGCAGGCGGCGGCGATCCTGATGCCGCTGCTGCTGCTCATGGACCTGCTCGGCCTGGCCGCGTTCCGGCGCGACTTCGACCGCTCGCTGCTCAAGTTTTTGATTCCGTTCGGGCTGGTCGGCACGGTGATCGGCACGCTGCTGTTTCGCGTGCTGTCGGCCCACACGGTGGCGGGCATCGTGGGCGTGTTCACGCTGGTGTTTTTGGCGCAGCGCCTGCTGTTCCCGCCCAAGCCCAACGACCCGCTGCCGTCGCGCGCGGTGGGCGCGGTGCTGACGGCCGTGTCGGGCTTCACCAGCTTCATCGCGCATGCGGGCGGGCCGCCGATCAATGCCTACGTGATCCCGCTGAAGCTCAAGCCCGTGGTGTTCACGGCGACGATGGCCTACTTCTTCTTCGTGGTGAATCTCAGCAAGTGGATTCCCTACGCGTGGCTCGGCCTGCTCGACTTTCGCACGCTGGCCACCTCGCTCGTGCTGATGCCGATTGCACCGCTGGGCGTGTGGATCGGCATCCGCATCGCACGCCGCATCGATGCGACGTGGTTCTATCGCTTCGTGTACCTGGGCATGCTGCTCACGGGCCTGAAGCTCGTCTACGACGGCTTCCTGGCCTGAGCATGTTCAGAGCTCCACAATACTTTTGAAGCCGCCGAAGATCATGCGTTTGCCGTCGAACGGCAGGTTCTTCATGTCCATCATGGCCTCCAGGCGCGGGTCGGCCATGACCTTCTTGTTGATCGTGTCGCGGTGCTTGCGCGACTTGTAGGTGATCCACGAGAAGGCCACGGTCTCGTCGGCCTTGAGCTTCACGCTTTGAGGGAACGACGTGAGCTTGCCGGGCTTCACGTCGTCGGCGATGCACTCCACGTACTCGAGCGCGCCGTACTCCATCCAGACCTTGCCGGCCTTGCGCGCGAGCTTGCGGTAGGCCTCGACGTTCTTGGTGGGAATGGCGACGATGAATCCGTCTACATAACGAGCCATGTCTGTTCTCCTGAATAGGGGATAGAAACGTTGAAGAAAGAAAAGCGGGGGCTGCATGGCGGCGTCGCGTTCACGGCGACGCTGTCTTGCCCGCCGCGCCCGGGGCCGACGCTGCTTCGTTGTTGTTGTGGGTGTGTCCCGGCGCAGCCGGGCGAAGCAGCAAGACCCCGATCAGACCCGCCGCCGCCGCGAACACGGCGCCGACCAGGAATGCCAGGTTGTAGCCACCGGTGAGCGCCAGCGGCATCTGCGCGCCGGCGGTGGCCATGGCGGTGGTGCGTGCCGCCGCGGCGCTGGCCAGCACGGCCAGGCCCAGGGCGCCGCCCATCATGAAGGCGGTGTTGACCACGCCCGAGGCCAGGCCCGAGTCGGCCGGGTCGACCTCGCTCATGGCCGCCAGCAGCACCGGGTTGAAGGCCATGCCCGCGCCCAGGCCCAGCAGCACCATGCCGGGCAGCACGTCGAGCACGAAGCTGCCGTTGACCGGTGCGCGCGCGAACAGCGCCAGCCCGAGGGCCGCGAGCCACAGCCCCGCCGCCAGCGGCTTGCGGATGCCGAAGCGCATCACGATCCTGGCCGACAGGCCCAGCGAGAACACCGCCATGATCACGTTGGCCGGCAGGAAGGCCAGCCCGATCTGCATCGGCGTGTACTGCAGCACCAGCTGCATGTACAGCGCCGAGATGAAGAACCACGCGAACATGGCCGCGGCCCACAGCACGCCCACCACGTTGGCCACCGACACGCTGCGCAGCCTGAACAGGCCCAGCGGCATCAGCGGATGCTGCACGCGCGCCTCGATGGCGATGAAGACGGCCAGCAGCACCACGGCCGCGCCGAGCAGGCCCATCGTCTGCGTGGAGCCCCAGCCCGCTTCGTTGCCGTTAACCACCCCGTACACCGCGAGCATCAGCGACGAGGTGACGGTGATGGCGCCGGCCACGTCGAGCTTCTCGCCGTGCGCATGGCCGCGTGCGTTGGGCAGCAGCGCCACGCACAGCGCATACACCGCCACGCCGATCGGCAGGTTGACCAGGAAGATCCAGTGCCAGCTCAGCGTGCTCGTGAGCAGCCCGCCCAGCAGCACGCCGATGCTGCCGCCGCCCGCGCACACGAAGCCGTACACGCCCATCGCCTTGGCGCGGTCGGCCGGCTCGGTGAACAGGTTCATGATGAGCGAGAGCGCCACGGCCGACACCACCGCGCCGCCCAGGCCCTGCACCGCGCGCGCCGCCACCAGCAGGCCCTGCGAGGTCGAGACCCCGCAGGCCAGCGAGGCCAGCGTGAACAGCACCAGGCCCGCGAGGAACACGCGGCGGTGGCCGTACAGGTCGCCCAGCCGCCCGCCCAGCAGCAGGAAGCCGCCGAAGGTCAGCATGTAGGCGTTCACCACCCAGACCAAAGACGTCTCGGAAAAGCCGAGGTCGGTGCGGATCGAAGGCAACGCCACGTTCACGATCGTGGTGTCCAGCACGATCATCAGCACGCCCAGGCACAGCACCATCAGGGCGAGCCAGCGCTTTCGGTTGTCGAGGGTTTCGGTCATGGAAGGTGCTTCCTGCGAAGAAGGGAAAAGTAGAGAGAGGCGGCTCCGTGCTCAGACCAGCGCCTTGCCGCCGTTGATGAGCCACGGCGTGCCGAAGCGGTCGGTCACCATGCCGAAGCCTTCGACCCAGAAGGTCTTCTCGAACGGCATGCCGATCGAGCCGCCGTCGGCGAAGGCGTCGAAGATGCGCCGCGCCTCGGACACGGTGTCGAGCGTGAGCGCCACGCCGAAGCCCTTCATGCCTTCGAAGGGCTGGCCCGGCATGGTGTCGGAGGCCATGAGGATGCCGTCGCCGTAGGTGAGCGACGCATGCATGATCCGCTTCTTGGCCTCGGCCGGCATCTGCTCGGTGTCGGGCGCTTCGCCGACGGTCATCATCATCTGCATGGTGCCGCGCAGCGTCTTCTCGTAGAAGCGCATGGCCTCGGCGGCGTTGCCGTCGAACGTGAGGTAAGCGTTGATGGGGGACATGTGAGTTCCTTGAATGAGTGAGGTGAGTCGATGAGGGGAGGAGGCGTCTACTTCTCGGTTGCGCTCTTCAGATTGGCCAGGCCCGCCTCGAAGTCCTTGCCGATCATCTGGTCCATGTCGAAGAAGATGCCCATGAGCTTGGCCATGTAGGGGCTCGGGCCGTACATGGCCCAGGTGACCTGCGTGGCGCCGCCCTGCGGCTGCAGCGTGAACTCGGCCGTGTTGTGGCCTTCGAAGGGCTTCACGAAATCGAGCTTGATCGCGACCTTCGACGCCGGCTGCGACTCGGTGATTTCCATCGTGCCCGCGCCCGCCTTGCTGTTGCCTTCCCAGGCGTAGGTCGCGCCCTTGCCGCTGGCGGCGCCGCCGTAGCTGCGCTTCATGGCCGGGTCGAGCTTCTCGTAGGGCGACCACGCGCCCCAGCGGTGGAAGTCATCGATCAGCGGAAAGATTTTTTCGGCCGGCGCCTCGATGCGCGTGGTGCGCTCGACGCGAAAGCTGTCGGGCCGCGTGGCGCCGTAGATGAGCAGCGCGGCAATCAGCGCGAGGACGGCGAGGACGATGGTCTTGAGCATGATGAAAAAAAGCGTGTGGGAAGAGTGAAGAACGAGCCCCCGCGCATCACGCGGCGGCCGGGTCCGCCACCAGCAGCCAGCCCACGCCGAAGCGGTCGCTGAGCATGCCGAAGCTGGTGGTAAAGAAGGTCGGGATCAGCGGCTGCATCACCTGGCCGCCATCGGCCAGTGCGTCGAACCACTTGCGGGCGTCGGCGTCGCTGTCGGCCGACAGCGACAGCATGATTCCCTTGAACTCGGCCTGGCCGGAGCAGCGTCCGTCGGACAGCATGAGCTCGGTCTGGCCGATGCGCAAGACCGAATGCATCACTTTGTCAGGGCCGGGCATGCCGCCTGCGCAGCCGGCGTCGGGGTCGCCCTCGGGGCCGCCGGTGGCCGGCGCCTCGCTGTAGCGCATCAGCTGCACGACTTCGGCGCCGAGCGCCTTCTTGTAGAAGGCAATCGCTTCGTCGCAACGACCTTCGAAGGACAGGTAAGACTGGACTTTCATGGCGTTTCCTTTCGGTTGGTTCACGGGCACAACGGGTCTGCGCGAAAACAATGGAATTACTTTGTGTACACCGTCCACAAAGAATAGCAGAGATAATGGACAGTGTCCACATGGAGTCGCGATGAAGCTCAACAACGTTCCCGAAAGCCTGCCGCCCGCGCGCAGCACCTACCGCCACGGCGACCTGCGCCGTGCGCTGCTGGATGCGGGCATCGAACTGGCGCGGGACGGGGGCCCCAGTGCCGTGGTGCTGCGCGAGGCCACGCGCCGCGTGGGCGTGGTGCCGAACGCGGCGTATCGCCACTTCGCCAGCCGGCACGACCTGCTGCTGGCGGTGCGTGCCGCGGCGCTGTCGGAGGCGGCCAAGGCGATGGAGGGCGAACTCGCCGTGCTGCCCTGCGACCAGCCGCCCGCCGACTTCGCGCGCGCGCAGGTGCGCGCCATCGGCACCGCTTATTTGCGCTTTGCGCAGGCGCAGCCGGGGCTGTTCCGCACGGCCTTCGTGGTGTCGGAAGACGCGCAGGGCGACGTCGGTCCCGACGGCGCGGGCGCCAGCGGCATGAACCCGTTCGAGTTGCTGGGCGCGGCCGTCGACCGGCTCGTGGACGCGGGCCTGCTCGACCCGGCGCGGCGCCCGGGCGCCGAATACCTCGCGTGGTCGGCGGTGCACGGGCTGGCGTTGCTCATCATCGACGGCCCGCTGCGCGGGGTCGACGCGGCGGCCACGCATGCGCTGGGGCAGCGCCTGATCGACATGGTGGAACGCGGCCTGTAGCCGCAGCGTCGCCGCGCTCCGGTCTCAGAGATAGATCTTCTGCAGCAGCTTGATGAGCGTCTCGCGCTCGCGCGTGCTCAGGCGGCTGCTGGCTTCGGTTTCCAGTTGCACCACGGCCTGCTCGGCCTCGCGGATCAGCGTCTCGCCGGCGGGCGTGAGGTGCAGGCCGACCGCGCGACCGTCGTGCGGGTGCGGGCGGCGTTCGATGAGGCCGCGGCCGTCCAGCGTGGCCACCAGGCTCACGAGGTTGGGCGGCAGGATGTCCAGCGTGTTGCACAGCTGCCGCGAGGTGGCGCCCGGGTTGTGCGCCAGCAAGGAGAGCACCGAGAAGTCGATCTGCTTGAGGCCGTAGGGCGCCATGCGGTCGGCGAACACGGTGCTCACGATCAGCCAGGCGCGCCGGGCGTTGTAGCCGACCAGCCCTTCGAGCACGCGGGCGTCGAGCCGGTCCGTGCGGGGCGACGGCGCAGCGGCGGATTCGGTTTTGGCGGACGGTGTTTTCGCGGGAGGAGGCATGCGGCGAGCGTAACCGCGCGTTGCTTTCTCGAACAACTAGCGTGACGCCTCTTGTGCGGAATGCGCCAGTGCGACACCCTCACAAGCCCGCTTGACGATGCCCAGGCGCATCTCGAACTCGGGCAGCACCCAGCGCCGGAAGGCCGCCGCGGCGCGCAGGCGATCCGCATCGTCGGGCGCGGCCACCTCGATGCGGGCCCAGGCCCACGCCATCAGCGTGAGGGCGGTCACGCGCAGGAAGTCATCCGCCACCTCGTAAGGCAGCACGGGGTTGGCGTGCGCCGCCATCGCCACCGTGGTGCCCAGGTAACGCAGCTGCGCCAGCCGGCGCTGCACGTCGGCATCGGCCTCGCGCGAGGCGTCGAGCGTGTCGCGCAGCTCGAGCAGCACGGCCGACAGCGCCGCGCCGCCGTCGGGCAGCACCTTGCGCACCAGCAGGTCGATGGCCTGGATCTCGTTGGTGCCCTCGTAGATCATGGTCACGCGCGCGTCGCGCACCACCTGCTCGACGCCCCATTCGCGCATGTAGCCGTGGCCGCCGAACACCTGCAGGCAGTCGCTCGCACCATGGAAAGCCTGCTGCGTGCAGGCAGCCTTGAGCATCGGCGTGACCAGCGAGCACCAGCGCTGCGCGCGCTCGCGCGCCTTGGCGTCGCTGTCGTGCGTGGCGATGTCGAGCATCAGCGCGCTGCGGTAGGCCAGTGCGCGCGAGCCCTCGATCCAGGCGCGCTGCGTGTCGAGGATGCGGCGCACGGCCGGGTGCTCGGCGATCAGGTCGGCCGCTTCGGTGCCGCGGCTGGCGGGCGCGGCGCCGGGCGCGCGCATCTGGCGGCGCTCGGCGGCGTAGGCGTCGGCCTTCTGCCAGGCGGCGTCGAGCAGGCCGATGCCCTGCAGCGCGACGTGCAGGCGCGCCGCATTCATCATCACGAACATCGCGGCCAGCCCGCGACCGGGCTCGCCGACCAGCCAGCCGGTGGCGTCGTCGAAGCGCATCGTGCAGGTCGGGCTGCCGTGCAGGCCCATCTTTTCTTCGATGCGCTCGCAGTGCACCGCGTTGCGTGCGCCGTCGGGCAACACCTTGGGCACGAGCGCCAGCGACAGGCCCTTGGGCCCGGCCGGTGCATCGGGCAGGCGGCACAGCACGAGGTGCACGATGTTCGGCGTGAGGTCGTGCTCGCCGCCTGAAATGAAGATCTTGCCGCCGTTCACGCGCACGCTGCCGTCGGCCTGCGCCGTGGCGCGCGTGCGCACCTGGCCGAGGTCGCTGCCGGCATGCGCTTCGGTGAGGCACATGGTCGCGAGCCATTCGCCGGTCGCGATCTTCTGCAGATAACGCGCCTTCAGTTCGTCGCTGCCGTGGTGCTTGAGGCAGGCGTACGCGCCGTGCAGCAGCCCCGGCGCCATCGTGAAGCCGTGGTTCGCGGCGCTGAGCCATTCGTAGAGGATGGCCTCGAGCACCGCGGGCAGGCCCTGCCCGCCGTCTTCAGCGGCGGCGGAGAGCGCCGGCCAGCCGCCGTCCACGAAGGCCTGGTAGGCCGCGCGAAAGCCCGGGGGCGTGACGACCTCGCCGCCGTCGAAGCGGCAACCGATCTCGTCGCCCTCGCGGTTCAGCGGCGCGATCACCTCGCCGACGAAGCGTGCGGCTTCCTCGAGCACCTGCGACTGCAGCGGCTCGTCGACCTCCGCGAAGGGCGCGAGGGCGCGCAGGCGCGTGGGCGCATCGAGCACCGCGTTCAACAGGAAGCGGACGTCTTCGGGGCGAGGCTGGTAGTGCATGGGGCTCAGGACTCGGCGGTGAAACCGATCTTCTTGACCAGCGGGCCCCAGCGTTCGTACTCGGACTGCAGCGACTTTTTCATCTCCTCGGGCGAGGAGCCGTGCGCGATGAGGCCCACCGACAGCAGGCCGTCGGCCACGGCCTTGTCCTTCAGCGCGGCCTGGATCGCGGTGCTCGCGACGGCGATGGTCGCGGCCGGCGTCTTCGCCGGTGCGAAGAAGCCGAACCACTCGTCGGCCACGATCTCGGGGAAGCCCTGCTCGGTGAAGGTCGGCACGTCGGGCAGGTAGGCCGGGCGCTGCGCACCCGAGGTGGCGAGCACGCGCAGCTTGCCGGCCTTGGCGAAGGGCAGGCAGTCGCCGGCGGGCGTCAGGCACGAGGCGATCTGGCCGCCCACCACGTCGTTGATGCCGGGCAGCGAGCCGCGGTAGGGCACGTGGCGCAGGTCGGTGCCGGTGCTCAGGCCCAGCAGCGCGCCCAGGAAGTGCGGCGTGGAGCCCGCGCCCGGCGAGCCGTAGCTGGCCTGGCCGGGGTTGGCCTTGGCCCAGGCGATGTAGTCCTTCAGCGTCTTCACGCTGGCCGGCACCATCGGGCCGACGGCCAGGCCGTGCGTCATCACGGCGCCGATGGAGATGGGCGCGAAGTCGGGGATGGCGTAGCTGAGCTTGGTGTAGATGTGCGGGTAGATCGACAGCGCCGAGGCCTGCGCGAGGCACAGCACCGAACCGTCGGCCGGCGAGGTCTTGAGCGTGTCGAGCGCGATGCGCCCGCCCGCGCCGGGCTTGTTCTCGACCACCGGGTTGGTGGCGGTGAAGGGCGTGTTGCCCAGCTTGTCCGCCACGCGGCGGGCCACGCTGTCGCCCGCGCTGCCGGCCGGAAAGCCGTAGTAGATCTTCACCTGCTGCTGCACCGCCTGGGCGAGTGCGGCAAGGGGATGCAATGCGGCGAGCGCGGCGGTGCCGCCGAGCGCCGCCGTGAATTGGCGTCGGGTGGTCATGGTCTTGTCTCCTGGTTGTCTGCGGGGGCGGGAATCAGCGCGGCGCCATTCGGAGGGCGCCGTCGAGGCGAATCACTTCGCCATTGAGGTGGCCGTTGGTGACGATGTGGCAGGCCAGCTCGGCGAACTCCGACGGCTTGCCCAGGCGCGGCGGGAACGGGATCGATGCAGCCAGCGAGTGCTGCACCGGCTCGGGCAGCTCCAGCAGCAGCGGCGTGGCGAAGAGGCCGGGCGCCACGGTGCACACGCGGATGGCGTGCTGCGCGAGGTCGCGCGCCATCGGCAGGGTCATGCCGACGAGGCCGCCCTTCGATGCGCTGTAGGCCTGCTGGCCCACCTGGCCGTCGAAGGCCGCGACCGAGGCGGTGAAGAGCATCACGCCCTTCTCGCCGTTGTCGAGTGCGTCGAGCTTCGCGCAGCGCGCTGCGAAGAGGCGCGCCATGTTGTAGCCGCCGATCAGGTTGATGTTGACCACGCGCACGAAGTCTTCGAGCGGCGCGGGGTTGCCGTCCTTGCCGACGATGCGCTTGGCACTGCCGATGCCGGCGACGTTCATCAAGATGCGTGCGGGACCGTGTGCGGCCTGCGCCTTGTCGAGCGCGGCGTTCACGCTGTCGGTGTCGGTGATGTCGCAGACGCAGGCGACGCCGCCGATTTCGGCGGCCACCTTTTCGGCCAGGGCTGCGTTGCGGTCGAGCACCGCGACCTTGGCGCCCAGGCGCGCGAGTTCGCGCGCGGTGGCCTCGCCGAGGCCCGAGGCGCCGCCGGTGACGAGTGCGGCTTGTCCTTCGATCTTCATGGGTTGTCTCCTGAATGGGGTTAGCGGGGCTTGAGCGTGAAAGGCAGCGTGTCGGCGTGCAGCGCGTCGGCCAGCGCGGCGCGGTGCTTGAGCACGGCGCGCTGGTTGATCGAGCCCTTGTCGGTCACTTCGCCCTTGTCGATCGACGGCGGCTCGGCCATCAGGTGCAGCCGTGCGATGCGGTTGGCGCTGCCGGTGGCGCCGGCCGCGAGCGTGTCCACCACCTGCTGGAAGTGCGCCTGCACGGGCGCGCTTTCGAGCACCTGCTGCAGCGGGGCGTCGGCAGGCAGGTCGGCGAGCTGGCGCACCTTCTGCGTAGTGAAGATCAGCGCGCCGACTTCCTTCAGGTTGATGCCTGTGAGCACCGCGTCCTGCACGTAGGGCGAGCCGGCCGCGATGATCTTCGCGCGCAGCGGGCCCACGCTCACGAAGGTGCCGGTGGCGAGCTTGAAGTCTTCGGCGATGCGGCCGTCGAAGCGCAGGCCGCGGTGGATGTCGTGCTCGTCGATCCACTTCACCGCGTCGCCGGTGGAGAAGAAGCCTTCGTCGTCGAAGGCCTCGGCGGTGGCCTCGGGCGCGCGCCAGTAGCCGGGCGTGATGTTGGGGCCGCGGTAGCGCACCTCGGTCTTGCCGTCGACCTCGATCAGCTTGAGCTCGATGCCGGCGGCCGGCAGGCCCACGTCGCCCGACTTCACGTCGGGGCCGGTCACGTACAGCGCGAAGGGACCCGACTCGGTCATGCCCAGGCCGGTGCCCATCACGATGCGCTCGCCGACTTCCGACTCCTGCGTGCGGTGCAGGCTGTCCCACACGGGCTGCGCAAGCGCCGCGCCCGAGTAGAAGAACATCTTCACGCGCGACAGCAGGTTGCGGCGCAGCACGGCGTCGGTTTCCATCGCGTTGGCAATCGCCTCGAAGCCGGTGGGCACGTTGAAGTAGATGGTGGGCGCGATCTCGCGCAGGTTGCGCAGCGTCTCGGCCATGCCGGCGGGCGTGGGCTTGCCGTCGTCGATGAACAGCGTGCCGCCGTTGTCCAGCACGATGCCCACGTTGTGGTTGCCGCCGAAGGTGTGGTTCCAGGGCAGCCAGTCGACCAGCACGGGCGGCTCGTCGCCCAGCGCGGGAATCGACTGGCGCAGCTGCTGCTGGTTGGCGCACCACATGCGGTGCGTGTTGATCACCGCCTTGGGCATCTTGGTCGAGCCCGAGGTGAAGAGGAACTTGGTGATGGTGTCGGGGCCGGTGGCCTGCATCGCCGCGTCGATGGCGGGCGTCGCCGGCGTGGCGGCGAGCACGTCGAAGCGCGTGGTGGCGCGGCCTTCGAGCGTGCCTTCGGCGAGCACGACCTCGGTGCCGGCCGGCACGGTGGCCGCGATGGCCTTGGCGAAGCGCGCGGCGTCGGCCGCGAACACCAGGCCGGGCGTGAGCGTGTCGATGACGTGGCGCAGCTTGTCGTAGTCCTGGCTCACGATCGCATAGGGCGGCGACACCGGGCAGTAGGGCACGCCGGCGTAGAGACAGCCCAGCGCGAGCAGCGCGTGCTCGATGCCGTTCTCGCTGAGGATCACGACCGGGCGCTCGGCATTCAGGCCGCGATCGAGCAAGGCTTGTCCGATACCGCGCGCTTCTTCCAGCGCCTGCGCATAGCTCACGCGCAGCCAGTCGCCGGTGCGGCCGTCGGGCAGGCGCTCGCGGCGTGCGATGAAGGTGCGATCGGGAGCGACCTGCGCCCAGTGCGCGAGCCGGTCGGTCATGCGTTCGCGGTAGGCCTGCAGCGGCGTCTCGGCCGTGAGGTAGCGCGTGCCCGGCGCGCCGTCGCGCAGCACCGCGCGCGTCACGCCGAAGGCCAGCGGGCGGTAGCGGACGGCGGTCATCCCTTGCTCACCTTGGCGCCGCGGCCTTCGAGGAAGTCGCGCACGCGTGCCTTGGCTTCGGGCGCGGCCTGGACGATGCCCGACATCAGCGCCTCGGTGAAGAAGCCGTGGTCGGCCGATTGCTCGGAGATGCGCGGCAGGGCGTGCATCAGCGCGTAGTTGGTGAGCGGCGCGTTGGTGGCGATGCGCTTGGCAAGCTCCAGGGCCTTGTCGAAGGCGGTGCCTTCGTCGACCAGGTACTGCGCGAAGTTGGCGCGCTCGCCGTCTTCGGCGTTGTAGACGCGACCGGTCATCATCATGTCGGTCATGCGGGCCACGCCGATCAGCTTGGGGATGCGCACCGAGCCGCCGCCGCCCACGAAGATGCCGCGCGAGCCTTCGGGCAGTGCGTAGAAGGTGGAGCGGTCGGCCACACGGATGTGGCAGGCGCTGGCCAGCTCGAGCCCGCCGCCGACCACCGCGCCGTGCAGCGCCGCCACCACCGGCACCGGGCCGTGCTGGATCAGGTCGAGCGCGCTGTGCCACAGGCGCGAGTGCTGCATGCCCTGGCCGGCGTCGCGCTCCTTGAGCTCGCTCAGGTCCAGGCCGGCGCAGAAATGCGGGCCCTCGCCGTCGAGCACGGCCGCGCGCACGGTGGCGGGCAGCGTCTCGAAGGTGTCGCGCAGCGCGAGGATCAGGCCGTCGGACAGCGCGTTGCGCTTGGCGCCGCGCGTGAGACGAACGATGGCGACGTCGTCGCGGATGTCGAGGTGAAGGTCTGGATTGGTCATGATGGTGTGCGGGGTTGCGTTGGATTATGGTTATGAGGAATAATCAATTCAAGGCATTGGAGCCTCTCGAAACCTAGGGACTTACCCGAACCGGAGACAACGACATGGACCCACGGAACCTGATCGCGATCGACATCCACACCCACGCTGAAGTGAGCTGCTGGAACCCTTTCGACAACTACGGCGAGGAATACGACCGCGCGGCCGACAAGTTCTTCGGCTCGAACCGCCGCCCCACCATCGCCGAGAGCGTGGCGTACTACCGTGAAAGGAAGATCGGGCTGGTGATGTTCATGGTCGACGCCGAGTCGAACATGGGCCGCCGCCGCATACCGAACGAGGAGATCGCCGAGGCCGCGCAGCAGAACAGCGACATCATGATTGCCTTCGGCAGCGTCGATCCGCACAAGGGAAAGATGGGCGCGCGCGAGGCGCGCCGGCTCATCGAGGAGCGCGGCGTGAAGGGCTTCAAGTTCCACCCGACCGTGCAGGGCTACCACCCCTACGACCGCATGGCCTGGCCGATCTACGAGGTGATCGCCGAGTACAAGCTGCCGGCCATCTTCCACACCGGCCACAGCGGCATCGGCTCGGGCATGCGCTGCGGCGGCGGCCTGCGGCTGGAGTACAGCAACCCGATGCACCTGGACGACGTGGCCATCGACTTCCCCGACATGCAGATCGTCATGGCCCATCCCAGCTTCCCCTGGCAGGACGAGGCGCTCAGCGTGGCCACGCACAAGCCCAACGTGTGGATCGACCTGTCGGGCTGGAGCCCCAAGTACTTTCCGAAGCAGCTGGTGCAGTACGCCAACACGCTGCTGAAAGACCGCGTGCTGTTCGGCAGCGACTACCCGCTGATCACGCCCGACCGCTGGATGAAGGACTTCGAGGCCGCCGGCTTCAAGCCCGAGGTGATGCCCGGCATCCTCAAGGACAACGCGGTGCGCCTGCTGGGGCTCGGAACCCCGGCGGCCTGAGGCTCAGGCGGCGCGCGGCGCCGCCTCGTTCCAGTGCGGCTCCCACAGCGCCGCGCCGCGTTCGAACACGGCGGCCAGCGCCTTCTTGCGGCGCTGCGCCACCGCGGTGATCAAGGCATTGCAGACCGACAGCGCCGCCGTGTACGAATCGAAGGGCGAGGCGCTGGAGGTGCGCACCAGCAGCAGGTGATCGGCCGAGGCCGCCGCGGGCGCGGTGGGGCTGTCGGTGACCATGACGACCTTCGCGCCCTGCTCGCGGAAGTACGCTGCCGTGCGCGCGATTGCGAGCGAGTGGCGGCGGAAGGTGAGCGTGAGCAAGAGGTCGTTGTCGTCGATGCGCAGCAGCTGGTCTTCGAGCGGCAGCGCGCCCGCGCCGCCCAGCAGCCGCACATCGGGCAGGCACAGGTTCAGGTTCAGCGCGAGGTGGCTGGCCAGCGGCAGGCCGTTGCGCTGGCCGAGCACGTGCACGCGCACCTTGCGCTGCGTGAGCAGCTTCACCGCCGCCTCGAACGCGCCCACGTCGAGCGCCGCGAAGGTGGCGGCCAGGTTGTGCTGGTCGTGCAGCAGCGCGTTGTCCAGGCAGCTGCGCACGGAGGTGTCGTCGCCGATGACCGCGTCGGCGCGCGTGGCGGGCGAGGCCAGCAGGGCGGTGACTTCGGCGCGCGCCTCCATCTGCGCCTGGGCGTAGCTCTCGTAGCCCAGCTTGGCGAGCAGCCGCACCACGGTCGAGGCGCTGGTGCCCACCTTTCTTGCAAGGCTCGTTGCAGATTCGAGCAGCCCCTGCGGGTGGTGCGCCTGCAATTCCTCGATGAGGCGTCGCTCGCTTTTCGTGAGCTTCTTGCCATAGCCCGAGATGCGCTGGTTCAGGCTGGGGGCGGCGGGGGTGTCTGCGTGCGGCATCGGAGAAACCTCATGTTTGCAACGAGTATTGCAAAAATTAGGTCTCCTTGCAAAAATGAATGCACGATTTCGGCCGGACCTGTCCGCCCGATTGCCCGCTTCTTCTGCAGAAAGACCTTGCCATGCGTTCCACCACCCCCGCCGTGCCCGCCCTGCGCCGGCGCGAGATCCTCGGCGCCGGCCTGACGGCGGCGCTGCTGCCCCTGTCCGCGCGCGCCCAGGCCTTTCCGGCCCGCCCGGTCACGCTGGTGGTGCCGTTTCCGGCTGGCGGCTCGGTCGACCTGATCGCGCGGCTGTACGCCGAGCCGCTGTCGAAGGCGCTGGGCACGCCGGTGGTCATCGACAACCGCGCCGGCGCCGGCGGTTCCATCGCCAGCGCACAGGTGGCGCGCGCCAAGCCCGACGGATACACGCTCGTGGTGTCGTCGCAGAGCTCGCACCTGGCCAACCCGCTGACGCAGGCCAACCCGGGCTACGACCCGATCAAGGATTTCCTGTCGATCAGCCAGCTCGCGCGCTCCATCAACGTGCTGCTGGTGAACCCGGCCGTGCCCGCCAAGACCTTCAAGGAGTTCGTGGCGCTGGTGAAGTCGCGCCCGGGCGAGCTCAACTTCTGCAGCGCCGGGCCGGGCAGCATGGGCCAGCTCAACGTGGAGCTGATGAAGTCGCAGCTGCAGCTCAACGCCACGCACGTGCCCTACCGCGGCGGCGGCCCGCTGGTGACCGCGCTGATCTCGAACGAAGTCCAGTTCGGCCTGGACAACCTCGCGCCCTTCCTGCCGCACATCCAGGCCGGCAAGCTGCGTGCGCTGGCCGTGGCCTCGCCCACGCGCGTCGCGGCGCTGCCCGACGTGCCGACCTTCACCGAACTGGGCTATCCGGTGCTGAACACCACCTCGTGGATCGGCCTGGCCGCGCCCGCGAAGACGCCGCCCGAGGTCATCGCCGCGCTGCACAAGGCGGTGCGCACCGTGGCCGACCAGCCGACGATGGTCGACGCGCTGCTGGCGCGCGGCTCGCTCGCGCCCGAGGCGCAGTCGCCCGCGCAGTTCACGGCCATGATGTCGGAGCGGCTCGCGCTGTACGGCGAGATGGTCAAGCGCGCCGGCATCCGCGGCGAGTGAGCGGGCGGCTGCTTCCATGACGCAGACACTGCCGACCTTCGCTCCCGACACCGCACCGCTGGAGGTGCTGCCGCGCGACCTCTCGGCCTACCGCCAGGGCAACACCGGCATCGACTACGTGCACCGCTTCGCGTCGGGCAAGCCGGGTCCGCACGTGCTCGTCAACGCGCTCACGCACGGCAACGAGATCTGCGGCATGGTCGCGGCCACGCACCTGCTCGACACCGGCGTGCGCCCGAAGATCGGCACGCTCACCGTGAGCTTTGCGAACGTCGAGGCCTACGAGGCCTTCGACATCGGCCGGCCCTACGAGAACCGCCAGCTGGTGCACAACCTGAACCGCATCTGGTCGCCCGAGCTGCTCGACGGCACCGGGGACAGCCCCGAGCTGCGCCGCGCGCGCGAGCTGCGGCCGGTGCTCGACGCGGCCGACTACGTGCTGGACATCCATTCCACGCGCGCGCCCGTGCAGCCCTTCTGGGTCTACCCGGAGTTCGAACGCAATGCAGGGTTGGCGCAGGCCGTCGGCGGCCCGGCGGTGCACCTCGTGATGCCCGTGGGCGCCGCGCCCGGCACGGGCGTCACGGCCTACGGCCGGCACGGCGAGCCGGGCATCGACGGCGGCGCGGTGGTGGTCGAGTGCGGCCAGCATTTCGCGCAGTCGGCGGCCGACCTGGCCACCGACGTGTCGCTGCGCTTCCTGGCGCACCTCGGGCTCGTCGACCCGGTGCCGCGCGTGCCGGTGGCCGCGCGCCGCTTCCGGCTGCTCGAGGTCCACATGGTCACGTCGAACGACTTCGCCTTCGTGCGCCCGGTGCTCGGTTTCGAGACCTTCGACCAGGGTGAGCTGATCGCGGTGCAGGCCGGGCGGGAGATCCGCTCGCCCTGCGACGGCTGCACGATCTTCATGCCGACGCGCGCGCCGGTGATCGGCCGCGAGGGCGTGTACCTGACCGTGCCCGTCTGACCTGGGGCCTCAGGGCGCCTTTGCGTCGCCCGCTGGTTCGTCTTCGCCGAGCCGGTCCCAGTCCTGGCCCGAGCGCAGCTTGCGCTCCTCGCGCTCGCGCGCCATCTGTTCCTCGAACTGCTGGCGGCCCGCCTTGTTGGCGGCGATCAGCTTGGCGCGGTCCTTGTAATGCGGGTAGATCTCGTCGCTGAGCTTGAGGTTTCGCTGGCGGAAACGCATCGACGCCTCGCGCGCCTCGGCCGCCGGCCAGCCCAGCGCCTCCAGCGCCGAGCGCGCGCTGCGCAGCGACGACTCGAACACCTCGCGCTCGATGTCCTGCACGCCGCGGTCGCGCAACTGGAACAGGTGCGTCACGTTGCGCGCACGCGCAATGATGCGCGCCTGCGGGAAGTTCTCGCGCACCAGGTCGACGATGTCCAGCGACTGCTCGATGTCGTCCACCGCCACCACGATGGCACGCGCCGTGCCGGCGCCCGCGGTGCGCAGCAGGTCCAGCCGCGTGGCGTCGCCGTAGAACACCCGGAAGCCGAACTGGCGCAGGCCTTCGACGGTGTCGGCGTCGTGGTCGAGCACCGTCACGCGCAGGCCCTGCGACATCAGCAGGCGCCCGACGATCTGGCCGTAGCGCCCGAAGCCGCAGATCAGCACCTTGGCGTCCTGCTGCTCCGAAATCTCTTCGAGCTGCGGCCCGCCCGCGTGGCTGTAGCGCGGCAGCACGAACTTGTCGAGCAGCACCAGCAGCAGCGGCGACAGCAGCATCGACAGCGCCACCGCGCCGATCAGCAGCGAGGTGGTCTGCGGCGGCAGCACGTCGGGCCCGGCGGCCTGGAACACCACGAAGGCGAACTCGCCGCCCTGCGCCAGCAGCAGCGTGAACACCGGCCGCTCCTGGTAGGCCAGGCCCATGGCCTTGGCCAGCGCGTAGATCACCACCAGCTTGATGACCAGGAAGCTCACCACCAGCAAGGCCATGACCCCCGGGTTGGCCAGCAGCACGCCGAAGTTGATCGACATGCCCACCGCGATGAAGAACAGCCCCAGCAGCAGGCCCTTGAAGGGCTCGATGTCGGTCTCGAGCTCGCGCCGGTACTCGCTCTCGGCCAGCAGCACGCCGGCAAGGAAGGCGCCCAGCGCCATCGACAGGCCGACGAACTGCATCAGCGCCGCGATGGCCACCACCAGCAGCAGCGCGGCGGCGGTGAAGATCTCGGGCGTGTCGCTGCGCGCGATCCAGCGCAGGATCGGGCGCAGCAGCAGCCGGCCGCCGAGGATGATGCCGGCGATCACGCCGACGATCTTCAGCGCCTCGAGTGCGCGGTCCAGGCCGCTGATGGACTGTTCGGCCGCAGTCGCACCGGCCAGGAGCGGCAGCAGCGCGAGGATCGGGATCGCGGCCACGTCCTGGAACAGCAGGATCGAGAAACCGGCCTGGCCGCTGGGCGTCTTCAGCAGGTTGCGTTCGCCGAACACCTGCAGCGCGATGGCGGTGGACGACAGCGCCAGCCCGAGCGCCGCCACCAGCGCCACCCGCCACGGCGCGCCCACGGCCCAGCCGATGGCGAACAGCACCGCCGCGCAGCTGAGCACCTGCGCCGACCCCCAGCCGAAGATCGGGCGGCGCAGGCTCCACAGGCGCTTGGGCTCGAGTTCGAGGCCCACGAGGAACAGCATCAGCACCACGCCGAACTCGGCGAAATGCAGCACGTCCTCGACGCTGGACACGAGGCCCAGGCCCCAGGGGCCGATGGCGATGCCGGCCACGAGGTAGCCGATGATCGAACCCAGGCCCAGGGCCTTGGACAGCGGCACCACCAGCACGGCGGCGCTCAGGTAGATCAGGCTGCTGGTCAGCCAGGCGGGTGCGTGTTCCATGCTCAGGCCGCCTTGTGGGTGCTGTTGCTGCCATTGGCGACGGCCAGGCCGTGCGTCATCGCGCTGTGGAAGGCGCCAGCCATCACCTGGCCCACGTCGTCGGATTCGGCGGGGCGGTCGGTCTCGGGCACCGGGCAGGCGATGCAGGCATCGAGCTCGTCCATCTCCGGCCACACCGGGTAGCTTTCCAGGCGCTGCACGAACACCTCGACGTGCGCGGCCACCTCGGCCTCGCTGGCGCGGCGCGCGCCGTGCAGCAGCAGCGGCGGCAGGAAGCGCATGCCGCACAGCGCGGCGGTCTGCTCGTAGGGCGGCAGGAAGGCGTCGAAGAAGTAGCGGTTGTAGCTTTGCGGGTGGTAGCTCGGCTCGGGGCCGCCGGTGGTGGCGACCAGCCAGCAGTCCTTGCCCTGCAGCGCGGTGCCGCCGGGGCCGTAGGCCCAGCCGTAGCCCAGCACGTCGTCGACCCAGAGCTTTTGCAGCGGCGGCATCGAGTACCACTGGATCGGGTGCAGCAGCACCACCAGGTCCGCGCGGGCCAGCCGTTCGCGTTCGACCTCCACGTCGATGGCGAAATCGGGGTAGCTGCCGTACAGGTCGTTCACGTCGGCGCCGGGCACACGCTGCGCGGCGGCGAACAGCCGGCGGTTCACGCGCGAGTCGCGCCAGTGGGGGTGGGCCGCCAGCACATAGATGCTGGCAGGGTTCTCCGCGGATGTTGTTGTCGTCATGTGGCGAACATAACGCAGACGGCCCGCCGTCGCCGACGCGCAACCCGGGGCGACTACCATCCAGCCCTGTTCCCGTTCTGGAGGAGATCCTCATGCCGGTGGTTCTGGTCGCCAATCCCAAGGGAGGCGTGGGCAAGTCGACGATTGCAACGAACATCGCGGGCTACTTCGCGAGCCGCGGCCATGCCGTGATGCTCGGCGACGTGGACCGCCAGCAGTCTTCGCGGCTGTGGCTCGGCCTGCGCCCGCCGCAGGCCCGCCCCATCGCCACCTGGGAAGCCACCGGCGACAGCACCGTGGTGCGCCCGCCGCGCGGCACCACCCACGCGGTGCTCGACACGCCGGCCGGCCTGCACGGCTGGCGCTTCAAGGAGGTGCTGGCGCTGGCCGACCGCGTGATCGTGCCGCTGCAGCCGAGCATCTTCGACATCTACGCCACGCGCGATTTCCTCGATCGCCTGCTGGAAAGCCGCCGCGCCGAGAAGACCCGCATCGGCCTGGTCGGCATGCGCGTGAACGCCCGCACGCTGGCGGCCGACCGGCTGCACGAGTTCATCGCCGGCCTGGGCGTGCCCGTGCTGGGCGAGCTGCGCGACACGCAGAACTACGTGCAGCTGGCCGCACGCGGGCTCACGCTGTTCGACATTGCGCCGGGGCGCGTGCAGCGCGACCTGGACCAGTGGGCGCCGATCTGCGAATGGCTCGACGCCTGAACTGACCCCGGATTTCCCTGATTCCCGGTTGTCGCAAGTCCGACAGCCAGCCTTGTGCCCTTGGCACCAGAATGCCCCGCATGACCAAAAAGACATTCCAGACCCTTCAGGATCTCGCCGCCTGCGTCGGCCAGGAAGTCGCCGTGAGCGACTGGATCAGCGTGACGCAGCAGCAGGTCAACCAGTTCGCCGAGGCGACGGGCGACCACCAGTGGATCCACGTCGATGTGGAGCGGGCCAAGTCCGGCCCCTTCGGCGCGCCGATCGCGCACGGGTTTCTCACCTTGTCGCTGCTGCCGAAGTTCTTCGAGACCGCCATCGACGTGGTCGAGTCGCGCATGGGCGTGAACTACGGCCTGAACCGCGTGCGCTTCATGTCGCCGGTGCCGGTGGGCCAGCGCCTGCGCGCCCGCATGAAGCTGCTGAGCGCCGAGCCGATTCCCAACAACGGCCTGCAGATGACCTGGGAAACCACCATCGAACTCGAAGGCGCCGCCAAGCCGGCGTGCGTCGCCGAGTCGGTGGTGCGCCGTTTTCCCTGAGCGGACTTTTTCTTCTTCTCTTTACATCCGGCGGTCGGTGACTTCGCCGTAGGTGGCGGCGCCCTGCCGGGTGATGCCGATGGCGCTCGCACGCACCGCCGCGCGGTCGACATTGCCCGCGGTCGGGCGGGCCACGCCGGTGCCGCCGTTGCTGATCTGCAGCGGCTGCAGGGCTTGCTGCTGGACCTGGGCGCGCGTCAGCGAGGACTGGAAGGGCGCGGGCGGCAGCGGGTTCTGCTCGCCCTGGAAGGCATGGGCGCCGCCGGCGAAGGCGAGGGCGGTGATCGTGATGAGGCGCAGGGTGGTGGTGTGCATGGCGGGACTCCTTGGCAGTCAGCGGTGAGGGGACGGATGCCGGTGCGAATCACCGGCATGCCTTCCCATACGCTGCGCAGCGCCGATCGGATGTGCCCCTGCCGCGCGAAGGGCCGTCAGGCGAAACCGTTCTGCCGCCAGGCCTCGAACACCGTGACCGCCACCGCGTTCGACAAATTCAGGCTGCGCTGGCCGGCGCGCATCGGCAGCCGCAGGCGCTGCGCCTCGGCAAAGCCGTCGCGGATCGGCGGTGGCAGGCCGGCGGTTTCCGAGCCGAACACCAGCCAGTCGCCTGGCTGGAAGCGCACGTCGTGCACGGCGCGGGTGCCGCGCGTGGTCAGCGCGAACATGCGCTCGGCCGGCGGTTGCTGCGTGGCCAGCAGCGCGGCCCAGTCGGCGTGGCGCTTGACCTCGGCGTACTCGTGGTAGTCGAGCCCGGCGCGGCGCAGCAGGCGGTCGTCCATCGAAAAGCCGAGCGGCTCCACCAGGTGCAGCGTGCAGCCGGTGTTGGCCGCGAGCCGGATCACGTTGCCGGTGTTCGGCGGAATTTCGGGGTGGACCAGGACGATATGGAACATGCGCCGATTGTCGCGGGCGCCGCCGGTGGCTTCAGCGCGGCGGGTCGGTCCGCGCCAGCACCACGCCGGTGATGTGCGCCGCGCCTGCCAGGCGCAAGGTGGCGGCCGCGGCGAACAGCGAGGCGCCGCTGGTCATCACGTCGTCCACCAGCACTACGCGCCGCCCCCGCAGGCCGTCGGCGCGCAGCGGCTCCACGGCGAAGGCGCCGCGCAGGTTGCGCAGCCGGTCGGCGCGCGGCAGGCCGCTCTGCGCGGGCGTGTCGCGCGTGCGCAGCAGCAGGGTGGCGTCGGTCTTGGCCGGTGCCAGCCGGCGCGCGAGCTCGTGCGCCTGGTTGAAGCCGCGCTCGCCCAGTCGGCCGGGCGCCAGCGGCATCGGCAGCACGAGGTCGCACTGTTCCAGCGCCGGCTCCACCCACGGCGCGCTGCGCAGCAGGGTGGCCAGCGGGCCGGCCCAGCCCGCCTCGCCGCGAAACTTGAACTGGGCGATGCAGTCGGGCCACGGCCAGGCGTAGGTGCAGGCGGCGAGGCAGGCGTCGAGCGGCGGCGGGTGCCTGATGCACTCGCCGCAACGCGCCACGCCCTCGGGCATCGGCAGCGCGCAGCCCCCGCAGCGCGGGGTCGGCGGCGCGAAGCGGGCCACGCAGGCGTCGCACACGCGCTGTGCGGGCCAGGCGCGGCAGACCTCGCACTGGCTGGGCAGCCGCGCGAGCAGCGAGGTGAAAGGCCTCAGGGCCCGGCGGTTGTACATGCCTCAATATACTCACGGCCCCATGGCCACCGACCCCGCAAGAAGACCGCCGACCATCGATCCCACGGCGGCCGACCGCTGGCGCCGGCTCGCGCCCGCCGAGGGCTCGCCCTGGCTGCACGAGGAAATCGGCCGCCGGATGGAAGACCGGCTGCAATGGATCAAGGCCCAGCCCCGCACCTGGGCCGACTGGTCGCCGCTGCGCGGCGGCCTCGAAGCGCACGCGCTGCTGGCCCGCCGCTACCGCGACGCCGAAGCCTTCGTCATCGAATCCGAACCCGCATTGGCCGACCGGACCGGCGAGGCGCTGACCGCCCCCTGGTGGAGCGCGCGCCGCTGGCAGGGCGGCAAGGCCCGCTTCGACGCGCCGCCCGAAGACGGCGTCGACCTGCTCTGGGCCAACATGTCGCTGCACATGGCGGCCGATCCCGAGGCGCTGATCGCGCAGTGGCACCGGCTGGTCGCGACCAACGGCTTCCTGATGTTCTCCTGCCTGGGCCCGGACACCGTGCGCGAACTGCGCGCCCTGCACGCCCGGCTCGGCTGGCCCGCCGCCGGCCATGAATACACCGACATGCACGACTGGGGCGACATGCTCGTGCATGCCGGCTTCGCCGAGCCGGTGATGGACATGGAGCGCATCGTGCTCACCTGGGCCACCCCCGAGGCCGCCCTGGCCGAGCTGCGCACCTTGGGGCGCAACCTGCATCCGGCGCGCTTTCCCGCACTGCGCGGCAAGGCCTGGCACCGCGCGCTCAAGCAGGCCCTGCCCGAACTGGCGCCGGCCGCGGAAGGCGAGGGCCGCATCGCGCTGACCTTCGAGGTCATCTACGGCCACGCCTTCAAGCCGACGCCGCGCGTCGCGCTGTCGCCCGAGAGTGCGGTCTCGCTGCGCGAGATGCGATCGATGCTCCAGCGCGGCCGCCCTGGCGCCTGAGCGACCCGGCAGCCCTCATTCGGTGCGCGGGGCCCGCGCTCTACCCGCTACAATCCGCCGTTGCGTGAAACTCGCGGGTATTGTCCCGTGATCGAGGGGTGTCGGATCCTGTTTGTACGAGGGGTTTGGCCACCATCGACGCACCGATTTGCTGAACTCGCCCGTGTCGAATTCCGTGTTTCGTTTTGCCACCGTCTCAGGCCAGAACATCCACTGGTTCCTGAAACGCAATTGCTCGGTGACGCCGAGCCAGCTGGGCTGGCTCTACGCCTCGCTGTGCGTGGTATCTCTGGGAACGGGCATGGTGTTCTGGCTGCACGGTGCGCCGCTGGTATTGCCATTCGCCTGGCTCGAACTGGCCGCGGTGGGCTTTGCGTTCATGATGTACGCGCGGCATGCCACCGATGGCGAACGGATCGCGCTGCAGGGCGGACGCCTCGTCGTGGAGCTCGAGAACGGTGGGCACTACGAACGCACGGAATTTCTTCCGCACCAGGTGCGGATCGAACCGCAGACCGGCGATCGTTCGCTGATCGAGGTCTCGGGGCAAGGTCGATCGGTCAGGGTGGGGCGCTATGTACGCCCGGAGTTGCGAGCCGCACTGGCGCGCGAGATTCGCATGGCGTTGCGTGGCGCCTGAGGGGGCTCGCGCGGTGCTGCACGGTTGGGTTTTCGAAAAATTGAAGAAACGTGAACACGATGAAGAGCATTTGGCGCAATAAGTACAGGCCGGCGAATCTGTTGCTGGCGGCCGGCGCGGCGTTCAGCAACGCGGCGCACGCAGTCAACGATCTGCCCGGCGGCCCCGCGGTGCGCCAGCTGAATCTTCCGGTCGGCGTGACCAAGATCGCGCAGGAGCAGCATCTGCTCCACACGATCATGATGATCATCTGCACGGTCATCTTCGTCGCCGTGTTCGCGGTGATGTTCTATTCCATCTGGAAGCACCGCAAGTCGGTGGGCCACAAGGCCGCGAACTTCCATGAATCGGTGGTGGTCGAGGTCATCTGGACCATCGTGCCCTTCCTCATCGTGATCGTGATGGCGCTGCCCGCCACCAAGGTGCTCGTGGCCCAGAAGGACACCACGAACGCCGACCTCACGATCAAGACCACGGGCTACCAGTGGAAGTGGGGCTACGACTACCTGAACGGCGAAGGCGAGGGCCTGGCCTTCATCTCCACGCTCGACAGCTCGCAGCGCGCCATGTCCGACGCCGGTGCCAAGGGCGCCATGCCTGACGACTACCTGCTCAAGGTCGACAACCCGATGGTCGTGCCGGTGCAGAAGAAGGTCCGCATCATCACCACCGCGAACGACGTGATCCACGCCTTCGCCGTGCCGCAGCTGGGCCTCAAGCAGGACGCCATTCCCGGCTTCGTGCGCGACACCTGGTTCCGCGCCGAGACCGTGGGCGACTACTACGGCCAGTGCCAGGAACTGTGCGGCAAGGAACACGCCTACATGCCGATCCACGTGAAGGTGCTGTCGGCTGCCGACTACACCGCCTGGGTCGCCACCAAGCGCAAGGAAGCCGCCGCCAAGCTCGACGACCCGACCAAGGTCTGGACGCTGCCCGACATGCTGGCACGCGGCGAGAAGGTCTACGCCGCCAACTGCGCGGCCTGCCACCAGGCCAACGGCAAGGGCGCAGGCCCGATCAAGCCGCTCGACGGCGCAGCCAAGGTGACCGATTCCGACCACAAGGTGCAGCTGCTGGTGCTGCTCAATGGCCAGAACAACGGTGCCATGCCTGCCTGGAAGCAGCTGAGCGACACCGACCTCGCGGCCGTGGCCACGTACACCAAGAACAGCTGGTCGAACAAGACGGGCCAGCTGGTGCAACCGGCCGAAGTGCTGGCCCTGCGCGGCAAGTGATCCGACGGCGCCCCGCGAAGAAGAAATTGCAAGGAACAACGACATGAGCGCAGTCCTCGACCCCCACGGTCACGCCCCCGGCGGCCACGCACACGACGACCATCACGATCACCACGCGCCCACCGGCTGGCGCCGCTGGGTGTTCGCGACCAACCACAAGGACATCGGCACGCTCTACCTGCTGTTCAGCTTCACGATGCTGATGATTGGCGGCGTGTTGGCCCTGCTGATCCGCGCCGAGCTGTTCCAGCCCGGCCTGCAGATGGTGAACCCCGAGCTGTTCAACCAGTTCACCACCATGCACGGCCTGATCATGGTGTTCGGCGCGATCATGCCGGCCTTCGTGGGCTTCGCGAACTGGATGATCCCGCTGCAGATCGGCGCATCCGACATGGCGTTCGCGCGCATGAACAACTTCAGCTTCTGGCTGCTGATCCCGGCGGCCATCATGCTGGCCGGTTCGTTCTTCATGCCCGGCGGCGCCCCCGCGGCCGGCTGGACGCTGTACGCCCCGCTCACGCTGCAGATGGGCCCCTCGATGGACGCCGGCATCTTCGCGATGCACATCATGGGCGCCTCGTCGATCATGGGTTCGATCAACATCATCGTCACCATCCTGAACATGCGCGCCCCCGGCATGACGCTGATGAAGATGCCGATGTTCTGCTGGACCTGGCTCATCACCGCCTACCTGCTGATCGCCGTGATGCCCGTGCTTGCAGGCGCCATCACGATGACGCTGACCGACCGCCACTTCGGCACCAGCTTCTTCAACCCCGCCGGCGGCGGCGACCCGGTGATGTACCAGCACATCTTCTGGTTCTTCGGCCACCCCGAGGTCTACATCATGATCTTGCCGGCCTTCGGCATCATCAGCCAGGTGGTCCCGGCCTTCGCCCGCAAGAAGCTCTTCGGCTACGCCTCGATGGTGTACGCCACCTCGTCGATCGCCATCCTGTCGTTCATCGTGTGGGCCCACCACATGTTCACGACCGGCATGCCGCTCACGGGCCAGCTGTTCTTCATGTACGCGACCATGCTGATCGCCGTGCCCACGGCCGTGAAGATCTTCAACTGGATCGCCACGATGTGGCAGGGCTCGATGACCTTCGAGACGCCCATGCTGTTCGCGGTCGGCTTCATCTTCGTGTTCACGATGGGCGGCTTCACCGGCCTGATCCTCGCGGTCGCGCCGATCGACACGCAGCTGCAGGACACCTACTACGTGGTGGCCCACTTCCACTACGTGCTGGTGGCCGGCTCGCTGTTCGCCATGTTCTCGGGCTTCTACTACTGGGCGCCCAAGTGGACCGGCGTGATGTACAACGAAACGCGCGGCAAGGTCCACTTCTGGTGGTCGCTGATCTCGTTCAACGTCACCTTCTTCCCGATGCACTTCCTGGGTCTGGCCGGCATGCCACGTCGCTACGCCGACTACCCCATGCAGTTCGCCGACTTCAACGCCATCGCCTCGGTGGGTGCGTTCTTCTTCGGCTTCGCCCAGGTCTACTTCTTCCTGTTCATCGTGCTGCCTTCGATGCGCGGCAAGGGTGAAGCAGCGGCTCAGAAGCCCTGGGAAGCGGCCGAAGGCCTCGAGTGGGAAGTGCCGTCGCCGGCCCCGTTCCACACCTTCGAGAACCCGCCCAAGCTCGACGTGACCGCCACCAAGGTGATCGGCTGATCACCCGCGCACGCCGCACAAGCACCACGACCGCACGACGATGACGACGCCTGAACAAAGAAGGAACAACCGACGCATGGGGCTCACGCTGGCCTCCATCGCAGTGATCTTCTTCATCGGCTTCATCGTCCGCATGGTCTGGTTCAGCGGTCGCTGACCGCGCCGCATCGCACCCTCCGAACGGAAGCAACAGCATGAGTCTCGGTCAACGCATCCGCCGCGCCAACGTCCGCATGGTCGGCAAGCTGGCCGTCGTGACCTGCGGTATGTTCGCCTTCGGCTATGCGCTGGTGCCGATGTACCGCGCCATCTGCGAGATGACCGGCATCAACATCCTCGCGCTCTCCGAGCTCCAGGTGCCGGGCGGCGCCAGTGGCGCCAAGAACGTGCGCGTGCCGGACAACACGCAGGTCGACATGACCCGCACGATCAAGGTCGAGTTCGACTCCAACGTGCGCGGTGGTCTCTGGGACTTCAAGCCGGCCGAGCGCTTCATCGAAGTGCACCCGGGCCAGCTGAACACGGTGATGTACGAGTTCCAGAACACGCAGAACCGCCGCATGGCTGCACAGGCCATCCCGAGCTACGCGCCGCAGCAGGCCGCGGCGCATTTCAACAAGCTCGAGTGCTTCTGCTTCAACCAGTACACGCTCGACGCGGGCGAGAAGAAGCAGTGGCCGGTCGCCTTCGTGATCGATCCGAAGATCTCGAAGGACGTCAAGACCATCACGCTGTCGTACACCTTCTTCGAGGTGGGCGGCAAGACGCCTCCGGCCCCGGTGGCCGCCGTTTCGCATGTTGTCGCCGATGAGCCGCGCTCGTGACCTCGTCGTTGCCGCCCGAAGCTCCGCGCCGCAAGCCCACGCTGTGGGACACGATGAAGGCGGTGGGCTGGTCGTTCTTCGGGGTGCGCCGCAACAGCGCCTACAAGGAAGACTTGGGCAAGCTCAATCCGCTGCACGTCATCGTGGTGGCGTTTGCCGCAGTGATCGTCTTCGTGGTCGGGCTGGTGCTGCTGGTGCGGCATGTGGTCGCGGCCGCCTGAGCGCTGCCTGCTGAGCCAAAGACAAAAAACCACGATCTCCAGAATCATTGAATCGAGAGAAGAAAGAAAGCCAGGAGCTGATATGAGTTCAACCACCCACGGCACCACGCCCTACTACTTCGTGCCCGGACCCTCGGCCTACCCGGTCGTGTCCGCGATCGGCTTGTTCTTCGTGATCCTCGGCGCGGGGCAATGGATCAACAGCCACCAGTGGGGCGCGTGGTCGCTGCTGCTGGGCATGGTGATCTGGCTCGGCACGCTCTTCGTGTGGTTCCGCGCCGCCGTCGGCGAGAGCGAGAGCGGCCAGTACGGCCACAAGATCGACCTCTCGTACCGCTGGAGCATGAGCTGGTTCATCTTCTCGGAAGTGATGTTCTTCGGCGCCTTCTTCACGGCGCTGTGGTGGGCCCGCACCCACGCGCTGCCGACACTCGGCAGCCTGGACAACGCGATCCTCTGGCCCGACTTCAAGGCCGTGTGGCCCAGCGTCGCGGCCGGCGTGACCGGTTCCCCGGCCGGCATCATCGAGCCCTTCCAGACCGTCGGCCCGTTCTGGCTGCCGACCATCAACACCGCACTGCTGCTGAGCTCGGGCGTGACGCTGACCATCGCCCACCACGCGCTGCGCGCCGACCACCGCGCCCAGTGCATCCGCTTCATGTGGCTCACCGTGCTGCTGGGCGTGATCTTCCTGGGCGTGCAGGGCTACGAGTACTTCCACCTGTACACCGAACTGAACCTCAAGCTCAGCTCGGGCACCTACGGCTCGACCTTCTTCATGCTGACCGGCTTCCATGGCCTGCACGTGTTCATCGGCATGCTGATGCTGCTGTTCATCACGCTGCGCCTGCAGAAGGGCCACTTCACCGCCGAGCGTCACTTCGGCTTCGAAGGTGCCGCCTGGTACTGGCACTTCGTGGACGTGGTCTGGCTGGGCCTGTACGTGCTGGTCTATTGGCTTTGAGCGAAGAACCTCACGGCATTCCAGAAAAAAGGCGCCGTAAGGCGCCTTTTTCATGGTTCTCGTGGAACGAGCACCATCTGTTACTTCCCGAGCGGGAGCCCGGTGGGCTGGATGTAGCCGAGTTTCCAGGCCAGCAGCATGCACAGGAACAAAAAGACCGACAGGCCGATCCGAAAGGTGAGGGCGCGGGCCATGCCGCCGCGCTTGTTCTGCCCGTCGCGACCGTCCTTCAGCATGAAGTAGAGCGCGAAGGCGAGGCTCGCGAAGATGCCCAGAAAGATCAGGGCGACGAAGTATTTCATGACCCGCATTATCGGCCGCACGCCCCGTCCGCTCCAGTGACCCCCGAGCCTTCCGAGCCTCTCGTTTCCTCTGCCACACCGCGCCGCCGCGCGGGCCGGGGCCGTTTCCTGGTCGTCACGCTGGCCGCCGTGCTGGCGTTGGCCGCCACCGTGTCGCTGGGCCGCTGGCAGCTGTCGCGCGCCGCGCAGAAAGAGGCGCTGCAGGCCCGCATCGATGCGCAGAAGCTGAAAGCCCCGCTGTCGCAGGCCGAGTTCCTGGCGCTGGGCGAAGCAGCCGGTGAAATGCACCGGCCGGTGCGCCTGCGCGGCCTGTGGCTCACGGCGCAGACGGTCTACCTGGACAACCGCCAGATGCACGGCACGCCGGGCTTCTACGTGCTGACGCCGTTCGCGCTCGAAGGCAGCGAGCAGGCCGTGATGGTCCAGCGCGGATGGGTGCAGCGCAATTTCGTCGACCGCACGCAGCTCGGCGTGGTCGAGACGCCGCCGGGCATCGTCGAACTCACGGCGCTGATCGAGCCGCCGCCGAGCCATCTGTTCGAACTCGGCGCGAAGGCTGCGGCCGCACCGGCGTCCGCGGCATCGGCCGCCGCGCCGGCCCCTTCGGCTGCCGGCGCCAGCGCTCCGGCACCGGGCATTCAGGGGTCTTCCCCCATCCGGCAAAATCTCGACCTGGAGGCATTCCGCGGCGAGACCCAGCTGCCGCTGCGCACCGACGTGTCGCTGCAGCAGAGCGGGCCGGCGTCCGAGGGCCTGCAGCGCGACTGGCCGGCCCCGGCGTTGGGCCTGGAGAGGCACTACGGTTACGCATTCCAGTGGTTCGGCCTGTCGGCCCTCGTTGTCATCCTCTATGTCTGGTTCCAATTCATCTCCCCCTTCCGGCGCGCGCGGCGCCGCGCACGCGATGGCCGCGGCCTCTGACGAGCCGCTGGGCCTGACCGTGCACTCGATGCCGTCGCCGGGCCAGGCACTGGACGAGGCCGAGAACCGCCGCACCGTCCACGGGCGCTGGAAGATGATCGCCGTGCTGCTGATGTGCGCGGCGCCCGTCATCGCCTCCTACTTCACCTACTACGTGATCCGCCCCGAGGGCCGCAGCGTGTACGGCGAGCTGATCGATCCGCAGCGCGAGATGCCCCGTCTCACGGCAACCGACCGCAGCGGCGCGCCGGTCGAGCTGGCCACGCTCAAGGGCCAGTGGCTGCTGGTGGCGGTGGCCGACGCCGCCTGCGACGCGCTGTGCGAGCAGCAGCTGTACCTGCAGCGCCAGCTGCGCGAGAGCCTCGGCCGTGAAAAAGACCGCCTGGACCGCGTCTGGCTCGTGAGCGACGCGGCGCCCGTGCCCGAGCGCCTGACCAACGGCCTGCACGGCGCGACCGTGCTGCGCGTGCCGGCCGACCAGTTGGCACGCTGGCTCGCGCCCGTGCAAGGGCACGCGCTGTCCGAGCACCTCTACGTGGTTGATCCGATGGGCAACTGGATGATGCGTTTCCCGGCCCGCATGGACGCCGCCGGCGCGAGCCGCGCCAAGCGCGACATCGACCGCCTGCTGCGCGCCTCGTCGTCGTGGGACGAAGCGGGCCGCTGAGCCCGCGCGAACAACCACCGCCTCATGGACACGAGCTCCCTCTACGACCTCACGCCGATCGCCTGGATGATGGGCGCCGGCGTGCTGCTCGCGCTCGGACCGCTGGTCTGGGTGTGGCGCCGCAATGCCGGCTCCGGCCCCGCGCGGCGGCTGCATGCGCTGACCGTGCTCACGCTGTTCCTCACCTTCGACCTGACGCTGTTCGGCGCCTTCACGCGGCTCACCGATTCGGGCCTGGGCTGCCCCGACTGGCCCGGCTGCTACGGCAACGCCAGCCCGGCCGGCGCGCGCCACGAGATCGCGATGGCGCAGGCGGCCCAGCCGACCGGCCCGGTGACGCACAGCAAGGCCTGGATCGAGATGGTCCATCGCTACCTCGCGACCGGCGTCGGGGTGCTGATCCTCACGCTGGCCGGCGCGACCTGGATCGTGCGCCGCCGCCAGCGGCGCCAGCCCGCGCCGCCGGTCGACAGCGCGCACCACCACGTCGTGCTCAGTGCCTGGTGGCCCGCGGCCACGCTGGTCTGGGTCTGCCTGCAGGGCGCCTTCGGCGCCATGACCGTCACCTGGAAGCTGTTCCCCGCCATCGTCACGATGCACCTGATGGGCGCCATCGTGCTGCTCGCGCTGCTGTGCATCCAGGCCGTGCGCTACCGCCAGGTGGCGGCGCAGCGCCTGCCCACGGCCGTGTCGCCAGCCCTGCGCAACGGGCTGATCGCCACGGCGGTGCTGCTGGTGCTGCAGATCGCGCTTGGCGGCTGGGTCAGCACCAATTACGCGGTGCTGGCCTGCACGCAGTTCCCGACCTGCCAGGACAGCTGGTGGCCGCCCATGAACTTCGTGCAGGGCTTCGAGATCTGGCGCCACCTCGGCGTGACCGGCGACGGCCAGCCGCTCGACTTTTCCGCCCTCACCGCCATCCACTACGTGCACCGCCTCATGGCGTATGCCGTGTTCGTGGCGCTCGGCCTGCTGGCCTGGCGCCTGCGCCGCCTCGAGGCGCTGCGCCCGCAGGCCCGCTGGCTGCTCGGGCTGGCGCTGCTGCAGCTGGCCACGGGCCTGGGCAACGTGCTGCTCGGCTGGCCGCTGGCCGCCGCCGTGCTCCACACGGGCGGCGCCGCGGCGCTGGCCGTGGTCCTGACCTGGGCGCTGTGCGAGAGCCGGCGCGAAAGCGCCGCCGCTGCACCGATTCCGCGCGCCGTCGACAATGCGCGCGGCACCCCCCAACCGAAGAAAGCCACCGCGTGAGCACCCCGATTCCTGTTCAGCACGCCAGCACCGCCAACGTGCTGCGCCAGTTCTACGCGCTCACCAAGCCGCGCGTGGTGCAGCTGATCGTGTTCTGCGCGCTCATCGGCATGGTGCTAGCCGTGCCCGGCCTGCCGTCGTGGGCCGACGTGCAGCGCGGCGTGCTGGCTTGCATCGGCATCTGGCTCGTGGCCGGCGCGGCGGCCGCATTCAACTGCCTGGTCGAGAAGGGCATCGACGCCAAGATGAAGCGCACCGCCTGGCGCCCCACGGCGCGCGGGCAGCTCAGCGACATGCAGGCGCTGGTGTTTTCGGCGCTGCTGTGCGCGGCCGGCTCGGCGTTGCTGTGGTTCACGGTCAACCCGCTGACCATGTGGCTCACCTTCGCCACCTTCGTCGGCTACGCGGTGATCTACACCGTCATCCTGAAGCCGCTGACGCCGCAGAACATCGTGATCGGCGGCGCCTCGGGCGCCATGCCGCCGGTGCTGGGCTGGTCGGCCATGACGGGCGACGTCGGTCCCGAGGCGCTGATCCTGTTCCTCATCATCTTCCTGTGGACTCCGCCGCACTTCTGGGCGTTGGCGCTGTACCGCGTCGAGGACTACCGCAAGGCCGGCCTGCCGATGCTGCCCGTGACGCACGGCAACGAGTTCACGCGGCTGCAGGTGCTGCTGTACACCTTCATTTTGTTCGCCGCCTGCCTGATGCCCTTCATCTACGGCATGAGCGGCTGGCTCTACCTCGTGGTCGCCATCGGCGTGAGCATCGGCTTCACCGGCTATGCCTTCGCGCTGTGGCGCAACTACTCCGACACGCTGGCGCGCAAGACCTTCCGGTTTTCGCTCATCCACCTGAGCGTGCTGTTCGCGGCGCTGCTCGTCGACCATTACCTCCGCTGACCGGACCTGACCTGCCCATGAACAAGCGCAATGCCCTGAAATCGATCGCCGCCACGGCCGGCTGGGTGGCCGCCTCGGCCACGCTGGGCCTGGGCCTTTCGGCCTGCAGCGAGCAGCCGAAGCAGAGCTTCCAGGCGGTCGACATCACGGGCGCCGACTACGCCAAAGACTTCTCGCTCACCGACGCCGACGGCAAGGTGCGCACGCTGGCCGACTTCAAGGGCAAGGCGGTCGTGCTGTTCTTCGGTTACGTGCAGTGCCCCGACGTTTGCCCGACCACCATGACCGAGATGGCGCAGGTCAAGCAGCAGCTCGGCGCCGACGGCAGCAAGCTGCAGGTGCTGTTCGTCACCGTCGATCCGGCGCGCGACACCCCCGAGGTGCTCAAGGCCTACATGGGCGCCTTCGACCCGAGCTTCGTGGCGCTCATCCCCACGCCCGAGCAGCTGGCCGCCGTCGCGAAGGACTTCAAGGTCTACTACAAGAAGGTCGACGGCAAGACGCCGACCAGCTACGCCATGGACCACTCGGCCGCCAGCTACATCTACGACCCGCAGGGCCGGCTGCGGCTCTACGCGCGCTACGGCGCGGGCATGCCCGCCATGGTGTCGGACCTGAAGACGCTGCTCGCGTCCTGAGCCGGGCGCCCGGGGCATGGACGCCGCATCGGTCGCGCACCTGAAGTCGCGCAAGGGCGCGTTCCGCATCGCGCTGATTCCGCCCGAGGTGCTGGGCGCGCTGAACGGCGGACTGCTCGAGACCGTCAACCTCAACGAATTCCTCGCGCTCGAACTGCCGCTGCTCGCACGCAGCGTGGCGGGCCATGTCGGCCTCGATGCGGCGCACGAACGGCTGGACGACACGCTCGCCATGCTGGCCGCCTTCAAGCCCATGCAGCGCCACAGCCACATCGCGCGGGCGCTGTACGACATGACGGCCGAACACGCCGAACGCGATGCCGTGGCGCACCGGCTGGCCACGCACGCGAGCGACGTGGCGCGCTGCTGGGCGGTGCAGTGGATCACGCTGTCGGGCCTGCCGCTGGCGGCCCAGCTCGACGCCGTGCGCCGCTTTGCCGCCGACCCGCATTTCGGCGTGCGCGAGTTCGCCTGGATGGCGGTGCGCGACAGCGTCATCGGCTCGCTCGACGAGGCGCTGGCGCTGCTGCAGCCCTGGGTGACCGATGCCGATCCGAACGTGCGCCGCTTCGCCAGCGAGCTCACGCGCCCGCGCGGCGTGTGGTGCGCGCAGATCGAGACGCTGAAGGCCGAGCCCTGGCTGGCGCTGCCGCTGCTGGAGCCGCTGCGCGCCGACGATCATCGCTACGTGCAGAACTCGGTCGCCAACTGGCTCAACGACGCCAGCAAGACGCAGCCCGAGTGGGTCGAGACGCTGTGCACGCGCTGGGTGGCCGAGTCGCCGGTCGCCGAGACCCGCTACATCGCGAAGCGGGCGCTGCGCACGCTGACCAAGTCGACGCCCTGAAGCGCGCCTGAACGAAAAAAGCCCGGCACTGCCGGGCTTTTTCTTGGAGGAGGGCGGTCGTGACGCTTACGCGTACTCGGCCAGCGCCTTCTTCATCTTCTTCATCGCCGCCACTTCGATCTGGCGGATGCGCTCGGCGCTCACGCCGTACACCGCGGCCAGGTCGTGCAGCGTCATGCCGCCCGAGCCGTCGTCGTTCACCTTGAGCCAGCGCTCTTCGACGATGCGGCGGCTGCGGTCGTCCAGTGCCTCCAGGGCGGTGGCGATGCCGTCGCTCGACAGGCGGTCGCGCTGCTGCGATTCGAGCAAAGCGGTCGGTTCCTGCGTGGCGTCGGCCAGGTAGGCGATGGGGCCGAAGCCTTCGTCGCCGTCATCGGACGGACCCGGATCGAGCAGCACGTCGCCGCCCGACAGGCGGGTTTCCATCTCGAGCACTTCCTCGGGCTTCACGTTCAGGCGCGTGGCCATCTGCGAGACCTCGTCGGGGCTCAGCGTCTCGCGGTGCGTGCCGTTGTCGGCCGCGGCCGAGTCGGCCTTGAAACCCTGCTTCATCGAGCGCAGATTGAAGAACAGCTTGCGCTGCGCCTTGGTCGTCGCGACCTTGACCATGCGCCAGTTCTTCAGGATGTACTCGTGGATCTCGGCCTTGATCCAGTGCATGGCGTAGCTCACCAGCCGCACGCCCTGGTCGGGGTCGAAACGCTTCACGGCCTTCATGAGACCGACGTTGCCTTCCTGGATCAGGTCGCCGTGCGGCAGCCCGTAGCCCAGGTACTGGCGGGAAATGGACACGACCAGGCGCAGGTGCGACAGGATCAGCGCACCGGCGGCTTCGAGGTCGTTCTGGTCGCGCAACTTGCGTGCGAAGCCCTGCTCTTCTTCGAGCGTGAGCAGCGGCAGGCGGTTGGCGGCCGAAATGTAGGCATCCAGGTTGCCCAGCGGGGGGACCATCGACCATGGGTTGGCGACGGCCAGCTGGTTGGCAGAGACTCCAGACAGCGTTGTCATCAGGGGAAACTCCTTTGTGTTGGCCATATTAGCACTCGGTTAGAGGGAGTGCTAAGCCAAGGGTTCCCTTGGGTTTCTATCGTTGCGATAGCTTTTGTCGCGATTTGTTGGATATTTGTATGCCGTTTGGCGTTTTTCAAGTCCTGGACGCCTGCCCCAGCAGCCAGTCCTGGAACGCCAGGATGCGCGGGTCCCGGGCGCTGCCTTCCGGGTAGACCAGGTGGTAGGCGTAGCCGGCCGCCATGGGCACGCCGATGTCGAACAGCCGCACCAGCCGGCCCTGGGCGAGGTCGGTGCCGATCATGTCCAGGTCGGCCAGGCCGACCATGCCGCTCTCGGTGACGGCGCGCACCACGTCGCTCGAGTCGGCGAAGCCGATGCAGCGGCTGTCGTCGAAGCCCTCGATGCCCGCCGCGGCCATCCACATCGGCCAGTTCGGCCAGACCATGCCGTCGGTCTTCCAGTCGACGTAGCACAGCGTGTGCTGGGACAGGTCGCGCGGCGTTGCCAGCGGGGGGCCGCTGGCGAGCAGCCTGGGGCTGCAGACCGGCACGATGACGGTGTCGAACAGCCGCTGCGCGCGCGTGCCCGGGTACTTTCCGGTGCCGAAGCGGATCGCCACGTCGATGTCGTCGGCGTCGAAATCCCGCAGCGCGTCGGAAATATCGAAACCCAGTTCCAGCCCCGGGTTCGCAGCGCGGAACTGCGGCAGCCGGGGCAGCAGCCAGTTGGTCGCGAAACGGGCGCTGGTCGACAGCCGCAGCGTCGCCGCCCCGCGCGCCATGCGCCGGGCGCGGCCGGCGGCGCGGCGCAGGGTGTCGAGCGCGTCGGCGGTGGCCTCGAACCACACGGCGCCGGCCGGCGTGAGGCGGATGCTGCGGCTGGTGCGCGTGAACAGCACCACGCCCAACTGGTCCTCGATCTCCTTGATCTGGTGGCTCACGGCCGCCGGTGTCAGCCCGACTTCCTCGGCGGCCCGGGTGAAGTTCAGGTGCCGCCCGGCGGCCTCGAAGGTGCGCAGGGCACGGGTGCCGGGGAGCAGTCTGGGGTGCATCGATCTTCAAATGGTTCTTGATGATTTTCCAAAAACTATTCGTTTCTCTTGGGGAAGTCAACGCGGGATAGTTCAGGAACTTGATGATCCATCCCATCCAGGAGCCACGAAACCATGTCCGCCAGCGTCCCTTCTTCTTCTTCTTCCTTTGTCGTGCAACGCAGCGGCCTGCCGGTGCTCGCCGCGGACCTGGCGTCGCTCGCCTTCGCCGGCCACGCCCATTTCACGGCCATGCAGGTGCGTGGCGGCCGGGTGCGGGGCCTCGACCTTCATCTGGCGCGGCTGCGCTTCGCCTCGCAGACCCTGTTCGGCCAGGCGTTGCCCGACGACACGGTGCGCGCCCACCTGCGGGCGGCGCTCGCGGCCGGCCCGGCGGACCTGTCGCTGACGGCCACCGTCTACTCCCCGGCCGGCGAGTTCACCGCGGCTGACGCGGTGCCCGAGGTGCTGGTCCGCACCGGCCCGCCTTCCAACGGCCCCGCCGGCCCGCTGACCCTGGCCGCGATCGAACACGAGCGCTTCCTGCCGGCCGTGAAGCATGTCGGTGAAGGCGCCAAGACCCAGCTGCTGCGCCAGGCCGTCGCGCAGGGCTTCGACGACGCGGCCTTTCTCGACCGGCACGGCCGGCTCGGCGAAGCATCGATCTGGAACCTGGCCTTCTGGGACGGCGAGGCGGTGGTGTGGCCCGAGGCCGAGATCCTCGTGGGCACCACCATGGGCATCGTGCGCCGGCAGCTCGAACGCCTCGGTGTCCCGCAGCGCAGCCAGGTGCTGCGGATGGCCGACCTGCCCGCGCTGGCCGGCGCCGTGGTCATGAACTCGTGGACGCCGGGCGTGGCGGTGCACCGCATCGGCGACGTGGTGTTGCCGCCAGCGCCGGCTTTCGTGGAACTGCTGCACCGGGCCTATGAGGCCGAGCCGCTCGTGTCGCCTTGAAGGAACCCCGCGCGCGGACGCTGCGCACCGGCGTGGCCGGGCCTGCGGGGCTACCAGCGGATGCCGAGCTTGACGAACAACTTCGACAGCACGAACAGCGGACCGACCCAGAGGTACTGGATGTCCTCGAAGAACGACGGCTTCTTGCCTTCCATCTTGTGGCCGACGAACTGGAAGATCCACGCCACCACGAAGATCGCCGCCGACACCGGCGCCACCGCAGTGCCCATCGCATGCACCGCCACCAGCGCCAGCACCGTGAGCGCCAGCATCGTGACGAGAAAGGCCGGCGAGCGCAGCAGGGCGTAGTACACGAGGCTGGCCGCCACGAAGGCGTAGGCCACCCACGGATGGATCGCGAACAGCAGCCCGACGATGCTCAGCATGATCGCGGGAATGGCCACGAAGTGGATCAGCTCGTTGGTCGGATGGCGGTGGCTCTCCTCGTAGTGGGCGAGCAGGCGGTCGACCTTGCGCTCGCTGGTGGCGAGCGGGGCGGCAGCAGTGTGGGTCATGGCAGGTCTCCGGGGCGCCGTGCGTTGCGGCAAGACGTCCATGGTGCCCACGGCGCCGCGCCGTGGCAAGTGGCGCCAGCCCGGGTCAGGGCGCCATGACTTAGGGCACTGTCGCGCGGGGCTTGCGCCGCTAAGATCAAATCCGTGGCCTCTTTCGACTCCCCCTCCGCACCCCTGCCGCCCACCACCGACATCGGTGTGCCTGCCGGCGTGTCCGGCGCGATCCTGGTGGTGGACGACCACGACCTGCTGCGCCTGGGCGTGAGCGCGCTGGTGCAGGCCCAGGCCGCCACCTCGGGCGCGCGCATCTCGGTGTTCGAGGCAGGCAACATCGCCGACGCGCTCGCGCTCTACGCGGCGAACGACGCGGCCATCGGCCTCGTGCTGCTCGACCTCGCGCTGCCCGACACGCACGGGCTCAGCGGCCTGGCCGAGTTCCGGCTGCGCTTTCCGGCGGCGCGCGTCGTCGTGCTCTCGGGCACTGCCAACAGCACGCTGGCGCAGGGCGCGCTCGCGCTCGGTGCCAGTGCCTTCCTGCCCAAGTCCGCCGACCTGAAGGAGATGGTGGGCTTCATCCGCGCCTGCGGCCTGTTCGAGGCCGACGGCACGCCGCAGCAGCCGCTGCCGCCCGCGTCGTTGCCCAAGTCGCTGTCGGGGTACGCGGAGTTCGCGCACGCCAGCGCCTGGCAGGAGCTCACGCCGCGCCAGATGCAGGTGCTGCAGTGGGTGCTCGAAGGCAAGGCGAACAAGGAGATCGCGCAACTGGCCAACCTGAGCGAGGGCACGGTGAAGAACCATGTCTCGACCATCCTGCTGCTGTTCGGCATGCGCTCGCGCGCCCAGCTGATCAGCATGCTGCGTTGAGCGGCGCCACGCTGGCGGGCCGCGGCGATGCCGCCGCCGGCCAGCTGCTGGGCCAGCGCGTGCTGCGCGAGCACGTCGGCTCGGTCTACGACACCTACGGCATCTCCACGCTGACCCACCTGGGCTTCGTGATCGTGTTCGGCTGCATCATCTACTCGCAGCTCAGCGATGCGCGCCTGCTGTTCTGGATGGCGGCGCTGGTGGCGGTCGACATCTACGTGTTCTTCACGCCGCGCTGGACGCCCGACAAGCCGGCCTCCGAGAGCCCGTACTGGGCGCGCAAGATCTCGCGCATGGTCACGCTGGTGAGCATGATCACGGCGGTGGTGCCCTGGTTCATCGTGCCCCACGAGAACCTGCCCATGACCTCGCTGCTGATGGCCGTGATCGTCGGCAGCTGCGCGCGCGCCGCGCAGTCGCTGTGGCCGCTCAAGCCCGCGCTGTTCGGCTACACGCTGCCCATGTCGCTGGGCATGATCATCGCGCTGGCCTGGCAGGGCGACGGCCTGCACCTGTTCCTGGCCGCGGCCGGCTCGGCTTACCTCATGCTCACGCTGCACGCCGGCGTGCGCCAGCACCGGCTGCTGACCGACTCGCTCATGCTGCGTTTCGAGAACGAGGCGCTGGCCGCGCGCCTGGGCGAGCAGATCGCCGCCACCGAGCGCGCCAGCGAAGAAAAGACCCGCTTCCTCGGCGCCGCCAGCCACGACCTGCGCCAGCCGCTGCACGCCATCGCGCTGTTCGGCGCCGCGCTCGAGAACGAACTGCGCGGCCGTCCCGAGAGCCGCAACGCCGAGCGCCTGATGCGCGCCGTGAACGCGCTGGGCGCGTCGCTCGACACCATGCTCGACGTGTCCCGGCTCGACGCCGGCGTCATCACGCCGTCGCCGCAGCCGGTGGAGCTCGATGCGCTGTTCCTGCCGCTCAACCACACCTTCTCGGCGCAGGCGGAGCAGAAAGAGCTGCAGCTGCGCGTGCGCGCCAGCGGCCTGTGGGTGCGCAGCGATCCGCAGCTGCTGCACCGCATGCTGTCCAACCTGATGGACAACGCCCTCAAGTACACCGTGCAGGGCGGCGTGACTGTCACGGCGCGCGACCGCGGCGACACGGTGTGGATCGAGGTGCGCGACACCGGCATCGGCATCGCGCCCGAGCAGTCGCACCGCATCTTCGAAGAGTTCTATCAGATCGATAACCCGGGCCGCGACCGCGCGCGCGGGCTGGGCATCGGCCTGTCGATCGTGCGCCGCCTGTCGCGCCTGCTGGGCCATCCGGTGCAGATGCATTCGCGCCCGGGCCGGGGCACGCACTTCCGCGTCGTGCTGCCGACCGTGCCGCCGCAGGTCAGTGCGCTCGTGGGACCGTTTCCGGCCGGCAGTGTCGAACTGGCTGCACGTCGGCGCGCGGCCACGCTGCCCGGTCGCGTGCTGTTGATGGACGACGAACTTGAAATTCGCGAAGCCATGACCGGCCTGCTGCGCTCCCACGCGATCGACGCACACGCCGTCGCCGACGAAGCCGCCGCGGCCGAGGCACTGCACCAGGCCCGCGCCGAGGGCCGGCCCTTCGGCCTGCTGATGTGCGACTACCGCCTGGCCGACGGCGTCGACGGCCTCGACGTGGGCCTGCGCCTGAGTCGGCACCTGGGCACCGAGCTGCCGCTGCTGCTCATCACCGGCGAGACCTCGCCCGACCGCCTGCAGCGCGTGCGCGAGTCGGGCGTGCCCGTGCTGTTCAAGCCCGTGGCGCCCGATGCGCTGCTGCAGGCCATGGCAGGGCTCGCAGCGGCGTCGTAGCGTCCCGCACACAGCTTGCGGTCGAAAGTGAATACGTTGTAGTTCATTGCGTGCCGATCGATTCGGATGGGCACACATGCAATGACTTTTGGCACTGCCGGGCCTCGGCCTCTCGTCGTAATTTCGGGTTTCCACGGCGTCGACGGACAGCGGTCCGCATCGCCACCGAACAAGAATCGACCAGGGAGTGCCCATGAATTTCAAACCTGCTGCAGTGGCCGCCGCGACGGCCGTGTTGTTGGCCCTGACGGCGTGCGGAGGTGGAGGCAGCGGCGGCGGTGGTGGTGGCTTCGTGTTGCCGCCGCCGGCCCCGCCGCCCGCACCGGCACCAGCCCCGGCGCCTGCACCCACACCAGCGCCGGCCCCCGCACCCGCGCCGAATCCGGGCGCGACCACTTTCCTGTACGAGGGCCTGCCGGCTGCGACCGCCACGTCGGCCTTCTTCGACAGCCTCGCTGCACAGGGCGCGCGCGGGTTCCGTTTCCTGAGCGGTTTCTCTTTCATGGCCAGCCCGACCACTGTCGATCAGGTTGATGGGTTCGTGAAGACCGTCGATGCGACCTACAGCTACGAGAAGAAGCCGCAGGCCACGTCCAACGCGGACCTGCTGAACCAGCTGAATGAAGCCGGTGCGCGGGGCTTCCAATGGGCGGGCGAGTGGAGCGTCGGTGGCGAGACCTTCTACTTCTACCGCAAGAGCAGCGCCGACACTGCCACCTACAGCTACCGTGTCGAGCTGGCGCCTAAGAGCAAGGCGGACTACCTGACGCAGGCGAACACCCAAGGCGCGAGCGGCTTTTTCAACCGGACGACCGCATTCATAACCGGAGATCCGGCGGGCACGGTCGCCGTCTATGAGAAGAGCTCGGTTGGCAACGCCACCTTCGCCTACGAGATGGGTGACATCAGCGGTGATCACGCTGGGTACCTTGCGCAATTCAACGAGCGCGGAAGCCGTGGCTTCCGTTTCCGGGGCGAACTCCTCTTTGCGGGGGGCAACGGTGTGCTCTACGCCAAGGACCTGTCGCAGTCGGCGACCTTCAACTTCTATTCGCTCGCACCGAGCACCAACACCACGGCCCTCATCCAGCAGGCGAACGCCGAAGGGGCCAAGAAGGCGGCGCTGCTCGGTCACCTGGCGCTGGGCACCAGCGAGCAGAAGGCCTACTACTTCACACCGACCGATTGCAACGTCAGCCCGTTGTGCGGCCCGACGTCACCGTTCGGTTTCTGATTTCCGAAGAGGCACACACGCAGGGGGAAATACAAAGGGAGAAAAAAGAAAGACAGGGAGCTGACGGTCCCCGGCGCGAGTCGGGGACCGTTTTTTTTGACCGAAGCGAAAAGCGGCGAAAGCGCCGGTCAGCCCAGGAGTGCCTGCGCGAATTCGCGGGCGTTGAAGGTCTCGAGGTCCTCGAGCTTTTCGCCCACGCCGATGAAGTACACCGGAATCGGCCGCTCGCGCGCGATGGCGCACAGCACGCCGCCCTTGGCGGTGCCGTCGAGCTTGGTGACGATGAGGCCCGTGAGGCCCAGCGTCTCGTCGAAGGCCCTGACCTGCGCGAGTGCGTTCTGGCCGGTGTTGCCGTCGATCACCAGCAGCACCTCGTGCGGCGCGGTGGCGTCGGCCTTGGTGACGACGCGCTTGATCTTCTTGAGCTCGTCCATCAGGTGCAGCTGCGTCGGCAGGCGCCCGGCCGTGTCGACCAGCACCACGTCCTTGCCGCGCGCCTTGCCGGCGTTCACCGCGTCGAAGCTCACGGCCGAGGGGTCGCCGCCTTCGTTGCTCACGATTTCGACGGTGTTGCGGTCGGCCCAGACCAGCAACTGCTCGCGCGCTGCCGCGCGGAAGGTGTCGGCCGCGGCCAGCAGCACCGAGGCGCCCTCGGTGGCCAGGTGCTTGGTGAGCTTGCCGATGGAGGTGGTCTTGCCCGCGCCGTTGACGCCGGCCACCATGATCACGGTGGGCGTGTACTCGCCGATGACCAGTGGCTTCTCCAGCGGCTTGAGCAGGTCGGTGACGGCATCGGCCAGCAGGCGCTTGACCTGCGAGGCGTCGGTGGCCATCTGGCGCTTGACGCGCACCTTCAGGTCGTCGAGCAGGAACTCGGTGGCCTTGACGCCGGTGTCGGCCATGAGCAGCGCCGATTCGAGTTCTTCATACAGCGCGTCGTCGATCTGCGCGTTGACGAACACCGCCTGGATGCCGGTGCCGGTCTTGCGCAGGCCGGTCTTGAGCTTGTCGAACCAGCTCTTGCGCTCGGTGGCGATGGGGGCCGGTTCGGCGACGACGGCGACAGGCGCGGGAGGCGGTGCGGGCACGGGCGCCGGAGGGGGCGGCGGTGGCGCAATGACAGGAGCGGGTGCAGGAACGGGGGCGGGCGCTGGCGCAGGGATCGGCGCTGGCGCTACGACCGGAACTGGTGCGGGCGCCGGTGCCACCACGGGCGCGGCCGGTGCCGGCTCGGGGGCCGGCGCAGGGGCGGGTGCAGGTGAGGGAACAGGCGCTTCCGCCGCCGGCTTCGACCCGAACCAGCTCGACGGCGAGAACACCGAGCGTGCCGGTGCGGGTTCCGCGGCCGGGGTGGGCGCGGGTTCGGCGGTCGGCGGCGGGGCCGGTGTCACCGGGGCATCGGCAGGTGGTTTTTTCTTGAAGAAACTGAACATCGGGAGCTTTTTACAATCCGACCCATTCTATGAAACACCTCTCGCCACGCCGCGCTGCGTCTGGTGCGGTGCTGGCCCTGGCGCTTTCGGCGCTGTGGACCGTGCCCGCGCAGGCCCAGTCCACCCCCGCCCCCGCCGCATCGGCCGCCGCCGCGGCGGCCCCGGGCCCCCAGCAATTCACCCTCGCCAACGGCATGACCGTGATCGTGCAGACCGACCGGCGCTCGCCGACCGCGGTGCAGATGGTCTGGGTGCGGGTCGGCTCCATGGACGAGGTCGACGGCACCTCGGGCGTGGCGCACGTGCTGGAGCACATGCTGTTCAAGGGCACGAAGAGCGTGCCGGCCGGCGAGTTCTCGCGCCGCGTGGCGGCGCTGGGCGGCCAGGAAAACGCCTTCACCATGCGCGACGCCACGGGCTACTACCAGCAGATCCCGGTCGGCAGCCTCGAGCAGGTGATGAAGCTCGAATCGGACCGCTTCGCCAACAACCAGTGGCCCGACGACGAGTTCAAGCGCGAGATCGAGGTAGTCAAGGAAGAGCGCCGCCTGCGCACCGACGACCAGCCGCGCGCCCTGCTCGGCGAGCAACAGAGCGCGGCCGTCTTCACCGCGTCGCCGTACCGCCGCCCGGTGGTGGGCTGGATGAGCGACCTCGAATCGATGACGCCCGCCGACGCGCGCGCCTTCTTCCAGCGCTGGTACGTGCCGGCCAACGCCGTGCTCGTGGTGGCCGGCGACGTCGACGTGGCGCGCGTGCGCGCGCTGGCCGAGAAGTACTACGGCAGCATCCCCGCGCGCGCCGTGCCGGAGCGCAAGCCGCGCACCGAGCCAGTGCAGCGCGGCATCCGCCGCCTCGAATTCAAGGCCCCGGCCGAGCAGGCGTACGTGTCGCTCGCCTTCCGCGTGCCGCAGCTCACGAACATCGATGACGCCAACAGCGACGCCTGGGCGCTGGTGGTGCTCTCGGCCGTGCTCGACGGCTACGCCGGCGCGCGGCTCGACCGCGCCCTCACGCAGGGCCCCGGCCGCGTGGCCGATTCGGCCGGCGCGTACGCGGGCTTCATCGGCCGCGGTCCGCAGCTGTTCATGCTCGACGGCGTGCCGGCCGCCGGCAAGACCGCCGAGACGGTCGAGGCTGCGCTGCGCGCCCAGGTGGCGCGCGTCGCGAAAGACGGTGTCGGCGAGGCCGAGCTGGCCCGCGTCAAGACGCAGTGGGTGGCGAGCGAGACCTACAAGCGCGACTCGGTGATGGCGCAGGCGCGCGAACTCGGCAGCAACTGGATCCAGGGCCTGCCGCTGGACGCCAGCGAGCGCATCGTCGCCCGGCTGCAGGCCGTGACGGCGGCGCAGGTGCAGGCCGTGGCCGCCAAGTACTTCGGCGATGACCAGCTCACGGTCGCCACGCTGCGGCCCCTGCCGCCCGAACCCAAGCGCGGCCGCGGCTTCGCAGCCCCCGTGGGCGAGATGCGCTGAAAGGCACCGGATTCCCTCATGAAGAAACTCCACAAGATTGCAAGCACCGCCCTCCTGGCGGGCATCACCGCGCTGTTCGGCATGGGCAGCGCGCAGGCCGCGCTGCCCATCCAGCACTGGACGCTGGCCAACGGCGCCAAGGTGTACCTGGTGTCGACCAACGCATTGCCGATCGTCGACGTGCAGATCGACTTCGACGCCGGCAGCCGGCGCGACCCGGCCGCGCAGGCCGGGCTGGCCAGCACCAGCGCCGCGATGGTCGAGAAGGGCGTGCGCGCCGGGCGCAACGGCGAGCCCGCGCTCGACCAGAATGCGCTGGGCGAGGCCTGGGCCGACCTGGGCGCCAGCTTCGACGTGAGCGCCGGCACCGACCGCACCAGCTACACGCTGCGCACGCTGTCCGACCCGGCGCTGCTGAGCAAGGCCGTGGCCCTGGCCGCGCGCGAGATCGGCGAGCCCGCGTTCCCCGACGACATCTGGCCGCGCGAGCGCGAGCGCATCAACGCCGCCATCAAGGAAGCCAACACCAAGCCCGCCACCGTCGTCGGCCGCGCCTTCGCGCAGGCCGTGTACGGCACGCACCCCTACGGCCAGGAAGTGACCGAAGCCACGCTGGCGCGCATCGACACCGCCGCCATGCGCCAGCGCTACGAGCAGCTGATCCTGCCGTGCCGCGCCAAGCTCAGCATCGTGGGCGCGGTCACGCGCGCCGAGGCCGAGGCGCTCGCGACCACGCTGCTGTCGCGCCTGCCCAGCCCCGCCGCCTGCGCACCGCTGCCGGCCGTCGCGCCGGTGGTGGCGCTCACGGCGCCGAAGGACGAGCGCATTGCGTTCGACTCGGCGCAGGCCCACGTCTTCATCGGCCAGCCCGGCTACCCGCGCCAGGACCCGGACCACTTTGCGCTCACGCTCGGCAACTACGTGCTCGGCGGCGGCGGCTTTGTCTCGCGGCTGACCGAAGAGGTGCGCGAGAAGCGCGGCCTGGCCTACAGCGTGTACAGCGGCTTTGCGCCGGGGCTCGACGCGGGCGCCTTCCGCATCGGCTTCCAGACCCGGCCCGACCAGGCCGAGGCGGCGACGAAGGTCTCGCGCGACGTGCTCGCGAAGTTCGTGGCCGAAGGCCCGACCGAGAAGGAACTGAAGGCCGCCAAGGACAACCTGATCGGCGGCTTTCCGCTGCTCCTGGACAGCAACCGCAAGCTGATCGGCAACGTTGCCAATATCGCCTGGTACGGCCTGCCGCTGGACTACCTCGACACCTGGACCGCGCGCATGAACGCGGTCACGGCCGCCGACATCCAGGCCGCGTTCGCCCGCAAGCTGCAGCCGCAGCGCATGGTGACGGTGGTGGTGGGCGGCAAGCAGGCCGCCGCGGCGCAGTAAGAAGAAAAGAAAAGCTCAGGCCAGCGCGTGCGGCCCGCTGCGCGCGGCCTCGCGCACCGCGGCACCGAGCTGCGCCAGCAGGCGCGGCGCCGCGCGGGCGTGCTGCCAGTACAGCGGCACCGGCAGCGTCGCGCCGGGCACCAGTTCCACCAGCGTGCCGTCGCGCAGCGCATCGGCCACCATGCTGGTCGGGTGCATGCCCCAGCCGATGCCGCGGCAGGCCGCCTCGACGAAGGCGGCGGGCGAGGGCACCCAGTGGCGCGGCGTCTCCACGTTGCGGTGGCAGATGCGGCGCACCCAGCGCGCCTGCAGCCGGTCCTTGCGGTCGAACACCAGGTTCGGCGCCGCGGCCAGCGTGCGCGCGCCCACGCCCTTGGCGAAATGGCGTTCCACGAAACCGGGGCTCGCGGCGGCCACGTAGTGCACCGTGCCCAGCGCCTCGCTGTTGCAGCCGGTGACCGGCTGGGCCAGCGCGGTCACGGCCGCCAGCACGGCGCCGCTGCGCAGCCGCTCGGCCGTGTGGTCCTGGTCGTCGGCCGTGAGGTCGAGCAGCGCGTCGGGCGCCTGCGCGGCGAAGGCCGCGGCACCCGCCATGAACCAGGTCGCGAGGCTGTCGGCGTTGACCGCCACCCGCACCGTGACCCGCTCGTGCGCCTCGCCGCTGCCCATGCCCAGCGCGGGCAGGGCCTCGCGCAGCTCGTGCTCCAGCATGCCCACGCGCTCGACGTGCCGGCACAGCTGCAGGCCGGCCTCGGTCGCCACGCAGGGCTGGCCGCGCACCAGCAGCGCGCCGCCGGTGCGCTCCTCGAGCAGCTTCACGCGCTGCGACACCGCCGAGGGCGTGACATGCAGCGCGCGGGCGGCGCGCTCGAAACTGCCTTCGCGCACCACGGCGGAGAGGGCGTGCAGGGCGGCGTAGTCGAGCATGGTGGTGAATGAAGTAAAACTGAATCGGCGTTAGAAAGTTTAGTTTGATTGAATCACCTGCGGAGGGCAAGCTCGGACCATGACCGCCGTTCACGCCTCCACCGCTTTCCTCAACGGGCTCTTCATGAGCCTGGTGCTCATCGTCGCCATCGGCGCCCAGAACGCCTACGTGCTGCGCCAGGGCCTGCGCCGCGAGCACGTGAGCGCGGTGGTGCTGTTCTGCGCCGTCTGCGACGCGGTGCTGGTCGCCGCCGGCGTGGCCGGCATGGCGCAGGCGCTGAAGGGGCGGCCGATGCTGGCGACACTGCTCGCGGGCTTCGGTGCGGCCTTTCTCTGCGGCTACGGCCTGCGCGCACTGTGGCGCTCGCGGCAGCCGGGCGCGCTGCAGACGGTGTCGCAGGGCGCCTCGCGCTCGCGCGCCGCGGCGGTCGCGCAGGCCGCCGGCTTCACGCTGCTGAACCCGCACGTCTACCTGGACACCGTGCTGCTCGTGGGCACGGCCGGGGCGCAGTACCCGGGCCTGCTCAAGGCCTGGTTCGTGGTCGGGTCGACGCTGGCCAGCGTGCTGTGGTTCACCGCGCTGGGCTTCGGCGCGCGGCTGCTGGCGCCGGTGTTCGCACGCCCGCGCGCCTGGCAGATGCTCGATGCGCTCATCGGCGGCACGATGCTCGTGCTGGCCGCGCTGCTGGCCCGTCGCGCGTTCATGGGCTACTGAGTGAAGGGGGGCCAGCTGCGGCGTTAAGCTCGCCGCATGCCCCAGAAGCCCCCGAAGAAGAACGCCGCCGCGCCCGTCGCGCGCGCCCCTGCCGCCAAGCGCCCGTCGCGGCCCAGCGAGGTCCGCATCATCGGCGGCGAGTGGAAGCGCACCCGCCTGGCCGTGGCCGACAAGCCCGGCCTGCGCCCCACGCCCGACCGCGTGCGCGAAACGCTGTTCAACTGGCTTGCGAGCCTGGCCGGCGTGGGCGGTGGTGCCTTGCCGGGCTGGCACTGCATCGATGCCTTCGCGGGCACCGGCGCGCTCGGCCTCGAAGCCGCCTCGCGCGGTGCGGCCCACGTGCTGCTGTGCGAGCAGGACGCCGCGCTGGTCGCCCAGCTGCAGGCCGCCAAGGCCAAGCTCTCGGCCGAGGCCGTGCGCGTGGAGCGCGGCAACGGCGTCACCGCGCTCGAACGCGCGGTGGCGAGCAGCCTGCAGGCGGTGTTTCTCGATCCGCCCTTCGACAACCTCGCGCTGTACGAGCCGGCCCTGCGCGCCGCCGCGCGCGCGCTGCATGCCGACGGCGCGATCTACCTGGAGGCGCCGCGCCGCTGGGCCGCCGAGGAGCTCGCCGCGCTGGGCCTGGCCGAATTCCGCTACCTGAAGGCCGGCGCCGTGCATGCCCATCTGCTGCGCCGCGCTGTGTCCGTGCCTGCATAATCCGCCGGACAAGCCGCACCGGCAGCATGAGGAAGAAGCAACCATGGCCAGCAACGTGATCGCGGTTTATCCCGGCACTTTCGACCCCATCACCCTCGGTCACGAGGACGTGGTGCGGCGTGCAACCCAACTCTTCTCCAAGGTGATCGTCGCCGTCGCGGCGGGCCACCACAAGAAGGCGCTGTTCACGCTCTCCGAGCGCATGGACATGGCCCGCGAGGCCGTGAAGCCCTACAGCGACCAGGTCACGGTCGAGAGCTTCTCGGGCCTGCTGCGCGACTTCGTCGTCGCGCGCGGCGGCAAGGCCATGGTGCGCGGCCTGCGCGCCGTGACCGACTTCGACTACGAGTTCCAGCTCGCCGGCATGAACCGCTCGCTGATGCCCGACGTCGAGACCGTGTTCCTGACCCCGAGCGACAAGTACCAGTTCATCTCCAGCACCTTCGTGCGCGAGATCGCCATGCTCGGCGGCGAGGTCAACAAGTTCGTCTCGCCGAACGTCGAGCAGCAGCTGACCGCCAAGGTCCGCAGCCTCGGTAGGGAATGAGCCCGCTCCCAGGCTTCGCGCTGAGGTGAGCGCCACCCCCTTGCCCCGCCTGCATCCGCTGGGCGATGCGGCGCTGGTGTGCGACCTGCCCGCGCCCGCCACGCTGGCGCAGCAGCAGCGCATCTGGGCGCTGGCCGCCGAGGTGCTGGCCTGGCCCGGCGTCGGCGAAGCGCTGCCGGGCATGAACAACCTCACGCTGACCTTCGACCCGACCGCCGTGGCGTTCGAGGAACTCGCGGCGCGTGTGCTCGAGGCCTGGCCGGGGCTCGCGGCCCATGCCGCCGAGGGGCGGCGCATCGAGATTCCCGTGGCCTACGGCGGCGAGCACGGTCCCGACCTGGCCGACGTGGCGGCCCACACCGGGCTGTCGGCGGCCGAGGTGGTGCGACGCCACAGCGGCGGCGACTACGTGGTCTACCTGCTCGGCTTCCTGCCGGGCTTCGCCTTCATGGGCGGGCTGGCGCCCGAACTCGCGACACCGCGCCGCGCCGAACCGCGCACCGCCGTGCCCGCGCGCTCGGTGGGCATCGGCGGCGAGCAGACCGGCATCTATCCGCTGGTGTCGCCGGGCGGCTGGCAGCTCATCGGGCGCACGTCGCTCGAGCTGTTCGATCCCTCGGCCGAGTCGCCCACCTTGCTGCGTCCGGGCGACCGCGTGCGCTTCGTCGTCGAAAGCCTGCAGACATGATCCTCGTGCGCAAACCCGGCGTGCATGCCTCGGTGCAGGACCTCGGGCGGCCTGGCCTGCGCCAGCTCGGCATCTGCCCGGGCGGCGCGCTCGACATGCTCGCGCTCACGCTGGCGAACCGGCTGGCCGGCAACGCCGACGCGGCGGCGGGCATCGAATTCACCATGGGCGGCTGCGAGCTGCAGTTCGAAGTCGACACCCGCATCGCGCTCACCGGCGACGACTTCGGCGCCACGCTCGACGGCGTGCCGCTGTGGCCCTGCTGGAGCGTGCCGGTGCGTGCCGGCCAGACCTTGCGCCTTGCCGGCGCCAATGCGCCCGGCACGCCGAAGGCCGGCCTGCGCAGCTGGCTCGCGGTGGCCGGCGGCATCGACGTGGCACCCGTGCTCGGCTCGCGCAGCACCGACCTCAAGGCCGGCTTCGGCGGCCACGAGGGCCGCGCGCTGCGCAAGGGCGACCGGCTCGCGCTGGGCGCTTCGCGCCTCGGTGCAGACCAGAACGCGCGCCGTCCCTTCGGCCTGCGCGCGCCCGACTGGGGCACGGCCGAGCCCGACGGCACGCTCGCGCTGCGCGTGCTGCCCGGCCCCGAGTTCGACCTGTTCACGCCCGACGCGCAGGCGCTGCTGTGGAGCGAGCGCTGGCGCATCACGCCGCAGAGCAACCGCATGGGCAGCCGGCTCGCCGGCGCCGAGCTGCAGCGCAAGGCGGGCGGCGACATGCTGTCCTCGGGCGTGATTCCCGGCACGATCCAGGTGCCGCCTTCGGGTCAGCCGATCATCCTCATGGGCGACGCGCAGACCACCGGCGGCTACCCGCGCATCGGCGTGGTGATCCGCGCCGACCTCTGGAAGCTCGCGCAGGCGCCGCTGGGTGGCCGGCTGCGGCTGGTGCGCACCGACTTGTCGCACGCGCTCGCGGCCTGGGCTGCGCAGCAGCGCTACCTGGCGCAGGTGGCGCAGGGGCTCGCCGCTGCGGGCTGGCCCGGCGCGGCCTAGACTGTGGCCTGAAGCAGGTGGCTCCCGCACCTGCCCCCGAGACGGAGAACACCCCATGCAGATCGACCTGAACGCCGACCTCGGCGAAGGCGCCGGCAGCGACGAAGCGCTGCTCGGCCTCGTGAGTTCCGCCAACATCGCCTGCGGCTGGCACGCGGGCGACGCCAGGACGATGCAGCAGTGCGTGCGCTGGGCCATGGCCCACGGCGTGGCGATCGGCGCGCACCCGAGCTTTCCCGACCGCGAGAACTTCGGCCGCAGCACCATGCACCTGCCGCCCGAGGAGATCGTCGCGAACGTGCTCTACCAGGTCGGCGCGCTGGCCGCGATCGTCAAAGCCGAGGGCGGCCGGCTCGCGCACGTGAAGCCCCACGGCCAGCTCTACAACCAGGCGGTGAAGGAGCCCGAGCTGGCCGAGGCGCTGTGCGAGGCGGTGCGCCGCTTCGACCCCTCGCTCAAGTTCTTCGGCCTGGCCGGCAGCAACATGATCGATGCGGCCCGCCGCGCCGGCCTGCAGCCTGTGGAAGAGGTGTTCGCCGACCGCGGCTATATGCCCGACGGCAGCCTCGTGCCGCGCAGCCAGCCCGGCGCGCTCATCGAGAGCGAAGAACAGTCGTTGGCGCAAACCCTGTCGCTGGTGCGCGACCACCGCGTGGTCGCCATCGACGGCAGCACCGTGCCCGTCAACGCCCAGAGCGTGTGCCTGCACGGCGACGGCGCGCATGCGCTGGCCTTCGCGCGGCGCATCCGCGAGCGGCTGCAGCAGGAAGGCATCGACGTTCGCGCGATGGCTTGAACAGGATGCCGGCGAAACGCGCTTCTCCCACGGTCCTGCTGACGGGCTTCGAGCCCTTCGAGCAGGAGCTGCTCAACCCGTCGTGGGAAGCGGTGCGCACGCTCGACGGCTGGAAGTGCGGCCGCGCCACGGTGCATGCGCGCCTCGTGCCCTGCGTTTTCGGCGAGGCGCTCGCCGCACTCGACCGCGCGATGGACGAGCTCCAGCCGACGCTGGTGATCTGCATCGGCCAGGCCGGCGGCCGCGCCGAGTTCACGCCGGAGCGCATCGCGATCAACGTCGACGACGCGCGCGTGCCCGACAACCTCGGCCGCCAGCCGATCGATGTGCCCGTGGTGCCCGGCGCGCCTGCCGCCTACTTCTCGAGCCTGCCCGTGAAGGCCATCGTGCGCGAACTGCGCGCGGGCGGCGTGCCGGCCTCGGTGTCGAACAGCGCGGGCACCTTCGTGTGCAACCACCTCTTCTACGGGCTGATGCACCGCATCGCGACGCACGCGGCGGCGAAGGGCGTGCGCGGCGGCTTCATCCATATTCCCTACCTGCCGGCGCAGGCGGCGCGCTTTCCGGGTGCGCCGAGCATGGCGCTCGAGACGCTGGTCGATGCCTTGCGCATCACCGTGAAGACAGCACTCGCCGTGAAGCAGGACGTCGCGGAAACCGGCGGCCAGCTGCACTGACCGGGGCTCTCAAGCGCGGGGAAAGTGCTTGCCCAGCCAGTCGTTGAGCGCCGTGTTGACGAAGGCAGGCTTCTCCATCGTCAGCATGTGGCCGCACTGCGGCACCCACACCACCTCGGCGCGCGGCAGCAGCGCCGCCATCTCGCGGGTGCATTCGGGCGGCGCGAGGCGGTCGTCGTCGCCGCACATCAGCAGCACGGGCGCACGCAGCAGGGCCAGGTGCGTGCGCGCGTCGGGGCGGCGCATCACGGCGTGGTTCTGGCGGATGAGCTGGGCCGCGCCGGCGCCGAGCACGATGTCCAGGTAGCGCTGCACCAGCGCCGGGTTGGCGGCCTGCACGGGATGGAAGGCGAAGGCGACGTTGGGCTCGATGATCTCGCGCACCTCGCCGCGCTCGAACCATTCGATGGCGCCTTCGCGCAGCGCGAACATGTCGGGCGTCTCGGGCCGCGCGCTGGTGCCCAGCAGCATCAACCCGGCGATGCGCTCGGGCGCCTGGCGCGCCGCCTCCATCGCGACCATGCCGCCCATCGAGGCACCGCACAGCACCAGCGGGCCGTCGTGCTCGCGCAGCACGGCGCTGGCCATGCCTTCGATGGTGTCGTGGCGCGTCTGGACGTCGCTCACGCGGGCGCCGAAGGCGGCGGGAAGTGCGGGCAACTGGGCCTCCCAGAGGCGTTCGTCGCAGGCAAGGCCGGGCAGCAGGACAAGATGGGGCATGGGCCGATTTTGCGCGATCGGACGCGCCCGGCGCACGGCCCTCACGCGGTGGCGACCGTGCAACAGCGGGTTGGCACGAAGCCGGCATGTCATGCACTCGGGGGACAATGCATGCGATGTCCACCACCACCCCCGACTCCGCCCCCACCGACCTCATCCTGATCCGCCACGGCGAAACCGCCTGGAACCGCGAGCTGCGCTTCCAGGGCCATGCGGACGTCCCGCTCAACGACATCGGCCATGAGCAGGCGCGCCGCCTCGGCCTGCGGCTCGCGGGCGAGACGGCACAGCACCTCATCAGCAGCGACCTCATGCGCGCCCAGCAGACCGCGGCGCCCGCGGCGCAGCAGCTGGCGCTGCCGGTCGTCACCTCGGTGGCGCTGCGCGAGCAGCACTTCGGCGTGGTCGAGGGCATGCGGGCCGACGAGATCCAGAGCCAGCATCCGCGCGCCTGGGAAGAGTGGCTGGAGTTCCGCGAAGACCATGCCATGCCGCAGGGCGAGAGCGCGCGCGAGTTCCATGCACGCGTGATCGGCGCGCTCGGCGCCGTGGCCGCGGCGCATCGCGGCCAGCGCCTGATCGTCGTCACGCACGGCGGCGTGCTCGACATGGTGTGGCGCACCGCGCGCGGCCTGAGCCTCAGCGGCCCGCGCCAGAGCGAGATCCCGAACGCGGGCTTCAACCGCATCCGCATCGCCGACCCGGCCGCGCCGGACGCCATCGAGATCGTCGAGTGGGCCGACACGCGCCACCTCGCCGACCTGCCGCCGCAGCCGACCTACGACCAGCGGCGGCACCTGAAGAAGGACTGATGAGCCTTCGGCTCAGGCCGGGCAGCTGCCCGGCTTCGGCGTGCGCAGCAGCGGCACGCCGGCGCCCACGCCCGTGGGCTGGCCGCGGTCCACCGCGAGGCGGCCGTTCACCAGCACCGTGACCACGCCTTCGGACAACAGCGTCGGCTGCGTGTAGGTGGCCTTGGCCGCAAAGCGCTTCGGATCGAACACCACCACGTCGGCGTGGTAGCCGGGGCGCAGGTGGCCGCGCTGCACGAGGCCCAGCGTGTCGGCTGTGAACGAGGTGCTGCTGCGGATGAACTGCGCCAGCGAGATTGCGCGCTCCTTCACCACGTACTGGTCGTACTTGCGCGCGAAGGTGCCGTAGGCGCGCGGATGGCCCAGCGACGAGTCGGACGAGGTCATGACCCACGGCCGCTTCATGAAGGCGCGCACGTCGTCGTCGCTCATGTTGAACGAGGCGATCATCAGGTCGCCGTCGCGCAGCACGGCGATGGCGGCGTCGACCGGGTCGGCGTTCGAGGCCTTGGCCACGTCGGCCAGCGTCTTGCCCACGTACGTCGTGCTGCCGGCCGAGAACAGGATGGCCTCGGGCCCGCCGCGCAGGCGCAGGTTCTCGCGCATGTCCTTGCGCAGGCGCTCCTGCTGCGCCGCATCGTCGAAGCGTTGCAGCGTCGCGGCGCGGCCGCCTTCGTTGGCCCAGGGCGGCAGCAGCGCGGCCGAGAAGCGCGTGCTCGACGCGGTCCAGGGGTAGTGGTCGGCCGTGATGTCCAGGCCCGCGGCGCGCTCCTTCTCGATGCGCTGGATGATGTCGCCGCTCTGGCCCTGCACCGCCACGCCCAGCGCCTTGATGTGCGCCACGTGCACCGGCAGCTTCGCCTCGTGGCCGATGCGGATCACCTCGTCGATCGAGCCCTTGAGGCCGACGTTGTACATCGACTCGTCGCGGATGTGGCTGTCGTACAGGCCGCCGTGCGCGGCCGCCACCTTCGCGAGTTCGATGACCTCCTCGGTCTTCGAGAAATTCTGCGGCGGGTAGAACAGGCCCGTCGACAGCCCGAGCGCGCCGTCGCACATCGCGCGGCTCAGGTGCTGCTTCATCGTGTCCATCTGCGCGGGCGTGGGGGCGCGGTTGGCCTCGCCGAGCTGGCTGATGCGCAGCGGCCCGAAGCCCGCGTACATCGCGACGTTGGTGCCGACCGGCACGGCGCGCAGCTTCTGCGTTTGCGCTGCGATGTCGTAGCCGCCGAAGCCGTCGTTGCCGATCACGGCCGTGGTCACGCCCTGCGTGAGGAAGGGAATGTTCAGGCGCTTGCGTGCGTCGCTCGAGAGCAGGTCGGCGTCGGCGTGCGTGTGGGCGTCGATGAAGCCGGGCGCCACCACGAGGCCGGTGGCGTCGATGGTGCGCCGTGCGCTGAACTGCGCTGGCATGGCGCGGCCCGCGAACACGATGCGGTCGCCCGCGATGCCGACGTCGCCGACCACGGGCGTGTCGCTGTCGCCCGTGTAGATGGTGCCGCCGCGCAGCAGCAGGTCGAGCGCGACGGGGGCTTCAGCGGCGGTGGCGTGGAAGGGCGAGGCGAGGGCCGCGAGAACGGCCAGCGTGACGAGGGAGCGCTGCATGGGCGAACGGGAGGAGAGCGGGAGGAGCGGCCAGTTTAGGAGTCGCTCCCGCGCAGCCGTTAATTCCTTTTGCGGCACGCCCCATGACCGGAAGGCATGGGTGATGCCGCGCGCCGCTCAGCGCGCCGCGATCTGCCCGAGCCCCAGTCGCGCGTAGACCGCGTCGGTCTGCCGCCGCAGCCGCAGCGATTCGGGCTGGCCGTTGAGCTGCTGCTGCAGCAGGCCTTGCGCGCCCGCGAGCGCGGACTCGGTGCCGGTGCGCACCAGCGCGTCGAGGTACAGCTGCTCGAACAGGTCGCGCTGCGCATGGCTGCCGCCGATCTCGATCATGCGCGGCAGCGCGACGCCCAGGCCCTCGACCGCACCCGCCACGTCGCCGCGCGCATGGGCCACGAGGCCGCGTGCGGCCGGCACGCACACGCGCTGCCACGCGGCGCGCGTGGACGTCGGCGCCACGGGCGCGAAGGCCTCGATGTTGTGCAGCAGCACCTGCGCCTCGGGCCGGCCGGCGCGCGCCAGGCCGTAGAGGTACTGCAGGTCGAGAAAGGGCAGCACATGGTCGGCCTGGCGCTGCCGCAGGTGGTCGGCCACGTCGTCCCAGCGCGCGCCGACGTCGATGCCCGCCAGCTCGAGCCGCGCGAGGAGCGACACGGCGCCGATCTGGTCCTGCGAATAGTCCTTCACCACGCCCCAGGCGTGCTCGTCGTACACCGCGAGCGCCTCGGCGTCGCGGCCCAGGTCGATGAGGAACAGCGCCACGTGCCACCAGTTGTGCGTGACCATGAAGGAGTTGAGCCCGGTCCAGGTGTCGCTCACGCTTTGCATGAACGCCAGCCCCTCGGCCAGCCGGCCTTCGGTGAGCATCACATGCGCCAGCGCATGGTGGGCCCAGGGCTCCTTGCGGCACAGGCCGATGGCGCGGCGCGCGCTGGCCTCGGCCTCGCGCAGCAGGTGGCACTGCTCGTAGCCGAAGGCCGCCATGCCGTGCACGTAGGGCACCTCGGCCGCGGCCGGCAGCGCCGCGAGCGCGAGCCGCAGCATGCCGGGGCAGTCGCCGGTGTTGAAGCAGTGGTACTGGCCCAGCTTGACCGACACCAGGTCGCGCGGATGCTCGCGGGCCTGCTCGGCATGCAGCGCGATGGCGCGTGCGATGTCGCCGTCGGCCCAGGCCTGGACGGCGGCGATGTAGCGCTGCTCGCGCGGCGTGGCGCGCGCCGCACCGGCGCGCGCCTTGTCGAGGAAGGGCTGCGCATTCGCTGCGGCCTCGCGCGATTCGGCGAACAGGTGCAGCGTCGCGCAATAGGCTTGCACGATCGGGCTGGCATCGCGTTCGGCCAGCGCCAGCAGGTTCACGGCGCGCGCCTCGGTCGAGAGAAAGCCCATGACGAAGTCGTCGACCAAAGCGAGGCTGGCGGCGTCGTCGAGCGTGAGCGGATTGCCGAGGCTGTCGGCGGCGTGCGGGGTTCCGTGGGAGGGCATGGCGGCATGGTGCCACGCCCCCGGCGTCTTTCAAGTCCCTGTGAGACGCCCTAGACACCCGCTTGCTGGTGGCGGTACTCCTGCGTCTGGCCGCCGTAGCCGTAGGCCGCGGCGCGCGCGTCGATCACGTGGACGTACGAGACCTCGTGCAGGTCGGGCCGCAGCCGGGCCATGGCCGCGTGCACCTCGCGCAGGTAGCGCGCCTTCTCGGCCTTGGTGTTGGTCTCGTCGGTCACGCTGATGTCCAGGTGGAAGGCCGACTTGCCGAGCTCGGCCAGCGACTTGCCGCCGATGAACCAGCTGTCGGCGGCGATGTACTGCACCGTGACGGCGATGACCGGCAATGCCTTGCCGAGCACGCTCTGCGTGAGTTCGGCGACCGTGTCGACGGTCTTGCGGGTGAGGGCAGCGTCAGGCTGGCCGGAGAGGTGGACGACGATGTGGGGCATGGTGGACTCCTTTTGCGTTGAAGAACGGGTGGTCGATGAGGTGATTGTGGGATTCCTCTAGTCATCGGAAAAGCGGGAAGATATGATGGAATCCATCGGATCAGCGAATGGATAGGCGGGCACCATGCAAGGCTTCGACCTAGAACAGTTGCGCACCCTGGTGGCGGTGGCCGACGCCGGCAGCCTCACGGCGGCGGCGCCGCGCGTGTACCTGTCGCAATCGTCCGTGAGCGAGCAGATCCGCAAGCTCGAGGAGCGCGCCGGCCAGTCGCTGCTGACCCGCAGCAAGGCCGGCGTGGCGCCCACCGAGGCGGGCCTGCGGCTGCTGGGGCACGCGCGGCGCATCCTCGCGCTGAGCGACGAGGCCTTTCGCGACCTGCGCGGCGAAACCCTGCAGGGCGAGCTGCGGCTGGCGGTGACCGACTACTTCCGCCCCGGCGACCTCACCCGCCTGCTGGGCCGGCTCGGCGAGCGCTATCCGCAGGTGCGGCTCCACGTGACCATCCTGAAGAGCGACGCACTGCGCACCGCTTATTCGCACGGCGATTTCGACGTGGGGCTGGCCATGAACATCGCGGGGGCCAATGCAGCCGCGGCCGGCAGCGGTGCCGTGCTGCGGCGCGAATCGCTGGCCTGGCTCGGCGCGATCGGCCTGCGCGTGGTGCGCGGCGAGCCGGTGCGGCTGCTGGCGCTGCCCGACACCTGTTCGCTGCACCAGTTCACCGTGTCCCTGCTGCGCCGCCGCCGCGTGCCCTACGTGCTGGCGCATGTCGCGTCGGGGGTGGCGGGCCTGCAGTCGGCCCTGGCCGCGGGCCTGGGCGTGGCCTGCCTCAACGAATCGGCGATCGGGGAGGGCATTGCACGGCTCGCACCGCCGCATGGGCTGCCGGCGCTGCCGCGCGTGGCGTTCCAGTGGCTGCCTGCGCGGCGGGGCGAGACCGCGTTCGTGACGCGGGCGCGGGAGATGCTGTCGTTGCAGCTGGCCTGATGAAGGCCGCGCTCAGACCTGCGGCCAGGGTCGCTGCACTTCCCGGATCTGCTCGAACGCACGCGCCACGCGCAGCACGCCGAGGTCGTCGAAGCGCTGCCCTGCGATCTGCAGCCCGATCGGCAAACCGCCGGCCGAGTACCCGCAGTTCACCGACGCCGCCGGCTGCTCCGACATGTTGAACGGCACGGTGAAGCCGATGTGCTCCAGCGGCCGCAGCGGGTCGTTGGTGGGCGAGGGCGCCTCGGCCGCCGCCGGCATGTTGGGCGACACGGGCGAGATCACGTAGTCGAAGCGGGCGCAGGCATTCACCGTGGTGACGCGCGTGGCGTGGAACTGGCTGAAGCTGCGGAACACATGCTCGCCGCTGAACTCGGCGGCGCTCTCGGCCCATTCGCGGATGTAGGGCAGCACCTTGGCGCGCTGGTCGGGGCGCAGGGCCTTCAGGTCCACGAGCGAGCGCATGCGCCACAGGTGGTCCATGCCGTCGAGCAGGGCCTGCGACATGAAGGGCTGCATGGGCTCGACCGTGGCGCCGGCCTTTTCGAACAGGCGCGCCGCCTGCTCGACCGCGGCCTGGATCTCGGGTTCGACCGCGAGGCCGCAGCCGGCGTCCAGCAGCAGCCCGATGCGCAGGCCGCGCAGGTGGTCGGGCGCGACGTCGAACGCGGCCCAGTCGATGTCCTGCGCGGGCAGGCTCATGCTGTCGCGCGCGTCGGGCCGGGCCAGCGCCTGCATCATGAGCGCGGCGTCGCCGACGGTGCGCGTCATGGGGCCGGCGGCGCGGCCCATGTAGGGCGGGTCGATCGGGATGCGCCCCAGGCTGGGCTTGAGCGTGAAGATGCCGCACCAGCTGGCGGGCAGCCGCAGCGAGCCGCCGATGTCGGTGCCCAGGTGCAGCGGGCCGTAACCCGCGGCCGCGGCGGCACCGGCGCCGGCACTGGAACCGCCCGGCGTGCGGCTCAGGTCCCAGGGGTTGCGCGCCAGCGTGTGGAAGCTCGACAGCCCCGACGACAGCATGCCGTAGTCGGGCATGGTGGTCTTGCTGACGATGACGGCGCCGGCTTCCTTCAGGCGCGCGGCCGGCGGCGCGTCGGCGGCGGCGGGCATGAGGTCGACGGCGGCGGTGCCCGCGGGCAGCGGGTCGCCGCGCGTGGCGATGTTTTCCTTGATCGTGGTCGGCACGCCGTCGAGCGGGCCGCGCGCGTCGCCGCGCTGCCAGCGCTGCTCCGAGGCGCGCGCCTGCTCCAGCGCGGCCTCGGGCCGAAACAGCCACGTGGCCTGCAGCCGGGGCTCGCAGTGCTCGATGCGCGCGATGACGGCGCGCGTCACCTCGACCGGCGACAGGCGCTTTTCGCGGTAGGCCGCAGAGAGCTCCTGCGCCGACAGGTCGCTCAATGAAGGCAGGGAAGCGTCAGGCACTGCGGGGCTCATCCCCACGACAGGGCCGACAGGTCGTTCACGAAGATCGGGTTCTCTTTCCAGAGGCCCTTGACGTTCTTCTTGGCCACGGTCGGGAACTGCGGCTGGTAGAGGAAGCCGTTGGCCGCGTCTGTGGCCAGCAGCTTCTGCGCCTCGCCCAGCAGCTTGTTGCGCTCGGCCGCGTTGCCGGTGGACTTGATCTTGTCGAACAGCGTGTCGAAGGCCTTTGACTGGTAGCCCCAGTAGTAGTCAGGCTTGGCGTAGTTGCCCAGGTCGAAGGGCTCGACGTGCGAAATGATCGACAGGTCGTAGTCCTTGTTGCCGTAGGTGCCGCTGAGCCACTGCGCCCACTCGACGTTCTGGATCTTCACGTTGATGCCGATCTTGGCGAGCTGGGCCACGATGACTTCGCCGCCCTGGCGCGCGTACGGCGGCGGGGGCAGGGTCATGCGCAGTTCGAGCGGGGTCTTCACGCCGGCTTCGGCGAGCAGCTTCTTGGCCTTCTCGATGTCGAAGGGGTTGATGCCCGTGGTGTCGACATAGCCCGCGGCGCCCGGCACATAGTGGCTGCCGATCGGCACGCCCAAGCCGTCGGCCGCGCCCTCGATGAAGGCCTTGCGGTCGATGGCTGCGAGGATGGCGCGGCGCACGCGCACGTCGTCCAGCGGCTTCTTCTTGTTGTTGATCGAGAGGATGGTCTTGGCGCGCGAACCGGCCAGGATGGTCTGGAACTGCGGGTTGTTGCGGAACTGCGGCACGGCGCGCGTGCCGATGCGCGTGAACACGTCCACATCGCCCGAGAGCACGGCGGCGGCCTGCGCGGCGGTGTCCGAGATGAAGCGGAAGGTGACCTTGTTGATCTTCGCGACTGCGGGGGCGCGGAAGCCCTCCCACTTGCTCAGCGTGATCGACGAGCCCTTGGCCCAGTTGTCCAGCTTGTAGGGGCCGGTGCCGATCGGCTTGGTGGCGTTGCCCTCGGCGCTCTTGGGCTCGACGATGGCGGCCGTGGCCTGGCCCAGCACGAAGGGCAGGTCGGGGTCGATCTCCTTGTTGATGACCACGACCGTGTGTTCGTCGACCACCTGCGTGGCGAGGTTGGCGAAGGTGCGCTTGTCCTTGTTGGTGCTCTTTTCGCCGCCGGCGCGGTCGAACGCGAACTTGACGGTGGACGCGTTGAAGGGCTCGCCATTCTGGAACTTCACGCCCTTGCGCAGCTTGAAGGTGTAGGTCTTCAGGTCGGGCGAGATTTCCCAGCTCTCGGCCAGCAGCGGCGTGACGCTGCCGTCGACGTTGATCTTGGTCAGCGTTTCCAGGATGTTGTACTGCACGACCTCGGCGATGGCGGCGGCGGCGCCGGTGGTCGGGTCCAGGCCCGGCGGCTCCAGGGCCATGCCGATCACGATGGCGTCCTTGCGGCCCTGCGCCATGCCGGCCAGCGGGGTGGCCAGGGCGACGGTGGCGCCGGCGGTGGTAAGGAGGGTGCGACGGTTCAACATACGGGGTGATCTCCGGAAAACGGTCAGTGTCGAATGACTGCTTCGGCGCGCACCGTGCCCCAGGGGGAAGCGCAGCGCCACGAAAGAAAGACACACAGCACGAAAGATGCCACGTGCAGCGAATCATTCTCTCGCAGCAGGCCCTCCGGTGCGCGCCGGCGCGGGCGGTATTTCCTCGGGACGTTCCCGGATGGGCGAGCGATCTTGCGCGAAGCCCACCGCTTGCGCCACCAGATGCTCATGACCGATGTGTCCGAGGCCGCGCCCCGGGGACTTCAGGCGGCGCGCAGTGTGCCGCCGGGCGGCGTGTGCAGCACCGCCGACAGCAGGGTGCGGGTGTACGGATGCTGCGCGTGATGGAACAGCTCGGCCGGCGGCCCCTGCTCCACGATCTGGCCTTTGAACACCACGCACACCTCGTCGCACAGGTGGTTGACCACGGCGAGGTCGTGGCTGATGAGCAGGTAGCTGATGCCGAACTGCTGCTGCAGGTCCTGCATGAGGTTGAGCACCTGGGCCTGCACGGACACGTCGAGTGCGCTCACGGGCTCGTCGGCCACGATGAGCTTGGGGCGCGTGATGAGCGCGCGTGCGATGGCGATGCGCTGGCGCTGGCCGCCGGAGAACTCGTGCGGGTACTTGTCGAGATCGGTGGTGCGCAGGCCGACGGCCGCGAGCGCTTCGGCGGCGCGCTCGCGCTGCTCGGCGCGGCGCGTTTCGGCCAGCGCTTCGAGCGGCTCGGCGACGATGCGCGCGACGGTCTGGCGCGGGTCGAGCGAGCCGTACGGGTCCTGAAAGACCATCTGGAAGTCGCGCCGCGCGGTGCGCAGCTCGGCCTTCGAGAGCGCGTGCAGGTTGCGGCCTTCGAGCGCGACGCTGCCGGAGGTGGGCGTGTCCAGTGCCATCACGAGGCGCGCGATGGTCGACTTGCCCGATCCCGATTCGCCGACGATGCCCACGCTCTTGCCGGCCTGCACGCTGAAGCTCACGCCATTGAGCGCCTTCACGGTGGGCGGCGGGCCGAAGAGCTTTTCGCGCGGCAAGGCGTAATGCCGTACGAGGTCGGTCACCTGCAACAACGGGGTCGATGGATTCATGGCGCAACAGCCTGCGCGGCTGCAATTTCTTCGAGACGCATGCAGCGCACCGCGTGGTCCGGCGGCAGCACCGTGGCGGACGGCCGCGTGGTGTGGCAGGCGTCGACTGTGTAGGCGCAGCGGCCCGCGAACGGGCAGCCCGGTGGCAGGTCGACCAGCTCGGGCACGCTGCCGCGGATGGTGGCCAGGCGCAGGCCGCGCGGTGCACCGATGGCGGGGCGCGCGGCGAACAGGCCTTGCGTGTAGGGGTGGGCGCGCTTGGCGAACACGGCGTCGGTGGGGCCGCTCTCGACCACGCTGCCGCCGTACATCACGAGCATCTTCGAGACCGTCTGCGAGATCACGCCGAGGTCGTGCGAGATCAGGATGAGCGCCATGCCGCGCTCGGCCACGAGTCCCTGGATGAGCTCGAGGATCTGCTTCTGGATCGTCACGTCGAGCGCGGTGGTGGGCTCGTCGGCGATCAGCAGGTCGGGGCCGCAGGCCAGCGCCATCGCGATGCCGATGCGCTGGCGCTGTCCGCCGGAGAACTGGTGCGGATACGCATCGAGGCGCGAGGCGGCGTCGGGAATGCCGACGCGGTCGAGCAGCGCGAGCACTTCCTTGCGCGCCTCGGCCTTCGACAGCCCGCGGTGCAGCCGCAGCGGCTCGCCGACCTGGCGCGCGATGGTGTGCACCGGGTTCAGCGCCGTCATCGGCTCCTGGAAGATCATGCCGATGCGATTGCCGCGGATCTGGCACATGTCCTTTTCGTCGCGCCCGACCAGCTCGGTGCCGTCGAAGCGGATGCTGCCCGTGACCTTCGCGGTCGCGGGCAGCAGGCCCATGAGCGACATGACGGTGATCGACTTGCCGCAGCCCGATTCGCCGACGATGCCCAGCGTTTCGCCGCGCTCCAGCGAGAAGGAAATGCCGCGCACGGCTTCGGCCGGCCCGCGCTGGGTCTGCAGGCCGATGTGGAGGTCGTTGACTTCGAGAAGCGCCATGACGTGCTTGCTTACCTCGCGCGCGCCAGGCGCGGATCGAGCAGGTCGCGCAGGCCGTCGCCCATCAGGTTCAGGCCGAGCACCGCCAGGGCGATGGCCATGCCGGGGAACACCGCGAGCAGCGGCTGCTGGAACATGAGGGTCTGGGCTTCGCTGAGCATGCGGCCCCACGATGGTTGCGGTGGCTGCGTGCCGAGGCCGAGGTACGACAGCGCAGCTTCGGCCAGGATCGCGATAGCGAAGCGGATGGTGATCTGCACGATCAGCACGGCCGAGATGTTGGGCAGCACGTGCTGCATCGTGATCGCGAAGCTGCCCTTGCCGCAGGCGCGTGCGGCGGCGACGTACTCGCGCGACCAGATCGCGTTGGCTGAGGCGCGCGTGATGCGCGCGAAGGTCGGGATGTTGTAGATGCCGATCGCGATGATGGCGTTGACGATGCCGGCGCCGAACACGGCCGTCATCATGATGGCCGAGAGGATCGCGGGGAAGGCGAGCGTGAAGTCCGACAGGCGCATCACCGCTTCCTCGACCCAGCCGCGTCTCGCAGCAGCGAGCAGGCCCAGCGCCGTGCCGACCACGAGGCCGATGCCCACGGCGATCACGCCCACAAGGATGGACGCGCGTGCGCCCACGAGCAGCAGCGAAGCCACGTCGCGCCCGAACGCGTCGGTGCCGAGCCAGTGCGTGGCCGAGGGCCCCTGCATCTTGTTCGCCATGTCCATCGCGTAGGGCGACCACGGCGTCCAGACCAGGGAGAGCACGGCAGCGATCAGCAGCAGCAGGCTCAGCACGCCGCCGATCGCGAAGCTGCGGTGGTGCAGGGCGCGGCGCCAGAAGCCCGGCACCTTGAGCGCGACGGCGCTGGGAACGGTGGTCGTGCTCATACGTCGCTCGCCTTGATGCGCGGGTCGATGACGGCGTAGAGCACGTCGACCACGAAGTTCACGATGACCACCATGGCCGCGAGCAGCATCACGCAGTTGCGCACCACGATCAGGTCGCGGTTGCTGATGGCCTGGAAGATCAGCCGGCCCAGCCCGGGCAGGTAGAACACGTTCTCCACCACGATGGTGCCGGCCAGCAGCTCGGAGAACTGCATGCCCATGACGGTGATGACGGGGATCATCGCGTTGCGCAGCACGTGGGTCCACAGCACCATGCGCTGCGACACGCCCTTGGCGCGCGCGGTGCGCACGAAGTCTTCGCGCATGACCTCGAGCACGGCGGAGCGCGTGATGCGAGCGAGGATCGCGGCCTGCACCACTGCGAGCGACAGCGCGGGCAGCAGCAGGGACTTGAGCCCCGCGAAGATGCCTTCACCCCAACCCTCGAAGCCGCCGGCGGAGAACCACTGCAGCTGCACCGAGAACACGAGGATCAGCAGGATCGCGAACCAGAAGTTGGGAATGGCGATGCCGACCTGGGCCATGCCCATGAGGCCGACGTCGCCGAGCTTGTTGTGGCGCGCGGCAGCCGTCACGCCCACGAGCAGGGCGATGACGACGGTGAGGGCCATGGCCATCACGGCCAGTGGCACGGTGAGCGCCAGGCGCTCCAGGATCAGGTCGATGACGGGCGAGCTGTAGGCGTAGCTGTCGCCCAGGTTGCCGGTGAGCAGGCCGCCGATCCAGTGCCAGTAGCGGGTCCAGGCGGGTTGGTCGAGGCCGAGCTTGGTGGCCAGGGCGGCGACGGCGTCGGGCGAGGCGTCGGGGCCCATGAGCATCTGCGCGGCGTTGCCGGGCAGGATCTCGAGGACGAGGAAAACGATGACCGAGGCGCCGATCAGGGTGCCGATCAGCGTGGCGATGCGCTTGAATAGAAACAGACTCATGGGGCGGGCCGCAGCATAACTGACTGGTGCAACAACCGTGCCTCGACTGTGACCTTTGTCGCTCCTCGCCGGACCGCCCTGACGCTGGCGGGGGCTCCGCAGGGTCTGCTGGGAGGCCTTCGCCCGGTCCGCCGATAATCCGGGGATGGCCCTCATGATCACCGACGAATGCATCAATTGCGATGTCTGCGAGCCCGAGTGCCCGAACGATGCGATCTACATGGGCGCCGAGTTCTACGAGATCGATCCGCACAAGTGCACCGAGTGCGTCGGCCACTTCGACGAGCCGCAGTGCGTGCAGATCTGCCCGGTGGCCTGCATCCCGGTGAACCCGGGCCATGTGGAAACCCGCGAGACGCTGATGCAGAAGTACGTGCGCCTCACGGCAGACAAGGCGGCAGCGCCGTCTTCGGATGCCGCCTCGCCGTCGTCGTCAGCCGGCGCCCTCTGAGCCGGGCTTCTTCTTCTTCTTCTTTTTCTTCTTGCCTGTGTCCTTCGGCGCCTCGTCGCCGGTCGAAGGACTGTTGAAGCGCGCGCTCGTCGGGCGGGGCTCGGCCGTGTGCTTGCGCTGGCGGGCCTGGGCGGCCTGTTCGGCGGGCGTGAGCGGTTGCGCGCTCGTGGCGAAGCGCCCCACATCGAAGGTCGTGGGACTGCGCCGGCCGAGCGCCTCCCGCTCCTGCGACTCGCGGCTGCGTGCCAGCCGGCCCGCGCTGTGTTCGTTGCGGCGCGTGGCGTCTTCCGACGCCCTGCGGTCCGCATCGCTGCGCCGGTCGTCCACCTTCACGGTCCGCCCGCCTTCGCAGGGCTGGTCGGAGTAGGTGTTGCCGCATCGCCAGGTCTGGGCCGAAGCGCCCATGGAGGCGGCGGACAGTGCTATTGAAAACATAGCGATTGCCGCTGTTCCTGCGGTCTTCTTGTTCTTCGTCGTCGTTCTTCTTTTTCTCATTTTTTGTTTGCTCTCCCTCCCTGCACTCCCGTGGCCGGCTAGGTGGCGGCAGGCGTCGTGCCTCCGTCGCCGGGCTCCCGCCTCGGCGGCTTGGGCCGCGGCGGTTTGCTCGTGTGAATCATCAGCGTGGCTTTTTCCATCTCGCCGGCCACCAGCGCGGGGGCGGCATGCAGGGTGCGCACGATGGCGTCTTCGATCGCTTCGCGCTGCTCCTTGAGCGGCTTCTTGAGCACCCAGTTGACGACCTCCGACTTCACGCCGGGATGGCCGATGCCCAGCCGCAGGCGCCAGTAGTCGCCGGTGCCGAGCTGGGCGTGGATGTCGCGCAGGCCGTTGTGGCCTGCATGGCTGCCGCCGAACTTGAGCTTGGCCTGGCCGGGCACCACGTCGAGCTCGTCGTGCACCACGAGGATTTCTTCGGGCGCGATCTTGAAGAAGCGCGCCAGCGAGGCCACCGACTTGCCCGACAGGTTCATGAAGGTCTGCGGCTCCAGCAGCCAGATGCTCTGGCCGCCGATGTTCGCGCGTGCCGCAAGGCCGTGGTAACCGCGCTCGGGCACGAGGTTGAGCTTCCAGTCGCGCGCGAGCGCATCGATCCACCAGAAGCCGGCGTTGTGGCGCGTGGCTTCGTACTCAGGGCCCGGGTTTCCGAGGCCGACAAACAGCTTGATCATGGCGGGAATTATCTCGCCGCCCCCCAAAGCAAAAGGCCCGCACGGGGCGGGCCTTCTGTTCGCGGACGGAAAGAAAGAGGATTACTTCTTCTTGGCCGTCTTGGCGGCGGGCTTGCCAGCGGCGGCAGCAGCGCCTTCGGCAGCAGCGCCTTCGGCGGCAGGTGCCGGCTCTTCCGAAACCAGCGGCGGCACGGCCGACACGATGACGGGGTTGGTCTTGCCGTGGCTCACGAACTTCACGCCCTTGGGCAGCTTGATGTCGTTGACGTGCAGCGTGGCGTTCTTCTTCAGGCCCGAGAGATCGATCTCGATGAATTCAGGCAGATCGCTCGGCAGGCAGTTGATTTCCAGTTCGGTCATCACGTGGTTCACGAGGTTGTGATCCAGCTTGACGGCGTCGGACTCTTCTTCACCCTTGAAGTGAAGCGGCACCTTCATGTTCATGCGGGTCTTGGCATCGACGCGTTGGAAGTCGATGTGTTGCACCAGCTGGCGGAACGGGTGGTATTGCACGTCGCGCAGCAGCACCTTGGTGACGGCGCCGGCGAGGTCCATTTCGAGGATCGACGAGTGGAAGGCTTCCTTCTTCAGGGCGTGCCACAGCGCGTTGTGATCGATTTCGATCAGTTGCGGCTGGGTGTCACCACCGTAGACGATGCCCGGGGTCTTGCCCGTGATGCGGAGACGGCGGCTCGCACCCGTGCCCTGCTTTGCGCGCTCATAAGCGACGAATTTCATAACTAGCTCCTGTGAGAGTCCACCGCGACCAGTGCAACTCCGGTTCAAAAAGGCCTCCGAAGGAGGCCTGCTTTTTCGCTCTCAGCTCAGAACAGGTTGTCCTGGTCCGAGAACAAACTCATCACCGACTCGCCCTTGGCAATGCGCTGGATCGTTTCGGCGATCAGCGGTGCCACGGAGAGCTGGCGGATCTTTCCGCACGCGACGGCCGCGTCGGAAAGAGGGATGGTGTTGGTGACGACCACTTCGTCCAGGGCCGTGCCCTTGGAGAGGCGTTCGATGGCCGGGCCCGAGAAGATCGGGTGCGTGCAGTAGGCGTACACGCTCTTGGCGCCGCGCTCCTTCAGCACTTCGGCCGCTTTGACCAGCGTGCCGGCCGTGTCGATCATGTCGTCCATGATCACGCAGTTGCGGCCGTCGATCTCGCCGATCACGTTCATGACTTCGCTGACATTGGCCTTCGGGCGGCGCTTGTCGATGATGGCGAGGTCGCAGTTCAGTTGCTTGGCCAGCGCACGGGCGCGCACCACGCCGCCGACGTCGGGCGAGACCACGATCAGGTCTTCGTAGTTCTTCTGGCGCAGGTCGCCCAGCAGCACGGGCGAGGCGTAGATGTTGTCGACCGGAATGTCGAAGAAGCCCTGGATCTGGTCGGCGTGCAGGTCCATGGTGAGCACGCGCTCGACGCCCACGGTTTCCAGCAGGTTGGCGACCACCTTGGCCGAGATCGGCACGCGGCTCGAACGCGGGCGGCGGTCCTGGCGGGCGTAGCCGAAGTAGGGAATCACGGCGCTGATCCGCTCGGCCGAGGCGCGCTTGAGCGCGTCGACCATGATCAGCAGTTCCATCAGGTTTTCGTTGGTCGGCGCGCAGGTCGACTGCACCACGAACACGTCACGGGCACGGACGTTCTGGTTGATCTCGACGGTGACTTCGCCGTCGGAGAAGCGACCGACGCGTGCGGCGCCCAGCGAGGTGCCGAGGTTGTGCGCGATTTCTGCAGCAAGGCCGGGGTTGGCGTTGCCGGTGAAAACCAAGAAATCAGGGTGATTGGCCTGCATGAGCGCGTCCGGGCAGTGCAAATGGGCTTGCGGGAAAGCCGCCAAAGGTTTCGAGTCGTGGCGGCCTGTGTGGGCCGCCGATTATTGCAGCCGGTGGACTGCAAAAGAAGCACTGCGGCCATCAGGCCGCAGTTTGAGAGATTTGGCAGGGGAGAAAGGATTCGAACCTTTGCATGCTGGAATCAAAATCCAGTGCCTTAACCAGCTTGGCGACTCCCCTACACAGGTTGATGGTTTGCACCACCCACCGATATATGTCGCATCGAACCGCAGAGCGTTCCGATTATCTCTTCAGGCTACCCATCCCCAGAGTGGATGAACTGCCAGATTGTCGCATTGTCGAACCTGCCATCCCCGGGGGGCTTCGAGCAGTTCCGCTTCCTGCGGCAATTGCGGCATCTTCGCGAACACCGAACTTCCGGAGCCGGTCATCCGGGCCTTCAATCCTTGCAGTCCGAGCCATTCGATGGCGTCGGTGACTGCGGGGCAAAGCCGTTGGGCAACCGGCTGCAGGTCGTTGTGACCGAAGTCGTAAACCCCGTTGCCGAGGTTTGTGGCTTCTAGCTGTTCGCTATCTGCAGCAAAGCCTGAGATTATAGCAACAGGAGTTGCCCGTTCCAAATCATCCGCAGAAAAAATTAATCGGGTATCGAGTCCCTCGGGTGGCTTGGCCACCACGAAGCGTGCCGGCGGCAGGTTCACGGGGGTGATTTCCTCGCCGATGCCCTCGACCCAGGCGTTGCGTCCGCCGAGGAAGAAAGGCACGTCCGCGCCCAGCTTCAACCCGATCTGCGTCAGGCGCGACAGCGGCAGGTTCAGGTTCCAGAGGCGGTTGAGCGCGAGCAGGCAGGTGGCCGCGTCCGACGACCCTCCGCCCATGCCCGCCTGCGCCGGCACGTGCTTGGCAATGCCGATGTGCGCGCCCTGGCCCGGCGCGGCGTGCGCCTGCAGCGCGCGGGCAGCGCGCAGCACGAGGTCGTCGGCCGGCAGCGGCGTGGTGAGGTCTTCGCGGCTGAGCTGGCCGTCGTTGCGCAGCTCGACGTGCAGCGTGTCGCACCAGTCGATCAGCATGAAGACCGACTGCAGCAGGTGGTAGCCGTCGTCGCGCCGCCCGGTGATGTGCAGAAACAAATTCAGCTTGGCCGGCGCGGGAAGGTCGTAGATCGCCTTCATGAGCGTTCGAACACGATGCGCAGGTCGGCCCGTGGTGCCGGGGATTCGCGGGTGGCCTGCAGGCGGCCGTTCGACAGCTGGCCCAGGTCGGCGCGCCAGCCGGGGACGGGGTCGGCGCGGCCATCGAGCCAGCCGAACAGCGCGCCCACCGGAATGGCGGCGCCCGTGGCGGCTTCGATCAGTGCGTCGACGGAGTCGTAGCGGCGGGTCTCGCTGCCGTTCCTCAGCAGGGCTTCACCCGGCGCCCAGTGCAGTTGCGCCAGCGTGCTGCCGATGGGCGTGGTCAGTGTCAGGTCGCCGGTCTCGGCCGAGCCGCGCAGCTCGAACAGGGCGGCAAAGGTCTGGACCGGTTCGCTGTCGATGCGCAGCGACATGCGCCCGCTCCAGCTGGCCGAACGTCCGGGCGCGGCAGCGGTGCCGCCCGAGAGTTGGGCGCAGCCCGAGAGCCACAGCAGCAGTGCACCGCCGCCCGCGCCCAGCGCCGCGCGGCGGGTGAGGGACTCATCGCCCCGCGCGGGAGCCGTGTGCGTGATCGATGCCATTCAGGGTTTGACGCGCAGGCGCTTGAGGGTTTCCTGCAGCGTCTCGTTTTCGGCGTCCGTCAGCAGCGATTCTTTCCAGATCGCGACCGCGCGGTCCTTCTGGCCGACCGACCACAGGACTTCGCCGAAATGCGCGCCGATCTCGGGGTCGGGCCGCGTCTTGTAGGCCGCCTCGAGGATGCGGATCGCCTCCGCCGTGTTGCCGAGCCGGAACTCGACCCAGCCCAGGCTGTCGGCAATGAACGGGTCTTCGGGCGCGAGCTGCACGGCCTTCTGGATGAGCGTTCGGGCCTCGTCGAGCCGGATCTTGCGATCGGCAAAGGAGTAGCCCAGCGCGTTGTAGGCGTTCTGGCTCTCGGGCTTGAGCGTCATGAGGCGGCGCAGCAGCCGCTCCATGTCGTCCAGGCGGTTGAGCTTTTCGGCCATCATGGCCTGGTCGTAGACGAGGTCGCCGTCGTCCGGCGCGGCGGCCGAGGCCTGGGCCAGCAGGTCGTAGGCGGCCTGGTATTGCTTGGCTTCGCGCAGCAGCTGGGTTTCGGCCAGCAGTTTCTGCTTGCGTTCCTCCGCCGTGCGCTCGGGCAGCGCGCGCAGCAGCTCGCGGGCCTGGGGCAGCTTGCCCTGCTTGGCGAGCAGGCTGGCGCGGCGGCCCTGGATGGCGCTCTGGTTGTCAGTGCTGTCGATGCGCGTGATCCAGCGGTCGGCCGCCTGGAAATCCTTGCGCCGCTCGGCCAGCTGTGACAGCACGAGGTACGCCTGCGTCAGCCCGCGCTTGCGGTCGGCGACGTCACCGGCGTCCTGGCTCTGGCCCGGCGCCGTCATCAGGTCGACGTAGCGCTTGAGCGAGGTTTCGGCCGCCGCTTCCTGGCGGGCCTGCATCTGCAGGCTGCCGAGCAGCAACCAGGGCTCCGCCAGCTCGGGGCGCGCGGCGGTCAGGGCCTGCAGCTGCGTGCTGGCGTCGCTGAAGCGGCGGTTCTCGACCAGCGTGCGTGCGTACGCGATGCGCAGGTCGGGCGAGGCCTTGGGGTTGTTCGCGAGGTAGCGCGTGACGATCGGCTCGGCCAGCGGCTGGCCCGGATCGATGAGCTCGAGCGCCAGCGCCGAGGGTGCCTCGGACGACGGGTCGATGGCCTGCCCCTTGCGCGCGGCGTCCAGCGCCCCCGAGGGGTCGCCGGCGTTCAGGCGCAGTCGGCCCACGGTGGCCCAGGCCAGTCCGCCGGTGGTCGGGCTCTTGAGTTCATCGACCAGCGCCTGCTCGACCACCGAGGCGGCCAGCTTCTTGTCGGCGGCGCGGCCGTAGGTGCGCGCGATCACCGCCATCAGCAGGGGGCGCTCGATCTGCGAGGTGGCCGCCACTTCGGCGCGCAGCGGTTCGACGGTTTCGCTGATGCGGTTCAGCGCGATCAGGATCTGCAGCTCGATGCGCCGGGCATCGCGCGAATTGGGCAGTGCTTCCTGCCAGGCGCGCGCCGCGGAGATCGCGGCGTCGCCGGAGCGCGACTGCAGCGCGATCTCGACCGCGCGCTGGAACAGCTTGCCGTCGCGCAGGCGCCGGGCGGCGTCGAGCACCAGCGAGTAGCCGGAGCCGGGGTCGCCGGAGCGGGCGGTGATCTCGCCCATGAGAATTTCATAGAACAGGTCGGCCGTCAGCGCCGACGGCTGCGCGGCTTCGGCGGCCGGCTTGGCTGCCGCAGGGGTCGTCCGGGGGCGCACCGGTGGCTTCGGCGGTGCCGTGCGCTCGATGGCGGGAGGCGGGTTGCCGGCGGCGGTGGGTTCAAGGGACTGTGCGTGCGTTGTGTAGGCAAGCAGCACGAGAGACGCGGCCGCCGCAAGGCGGTGACGGCGGGGCGATGGGTTCATCTGACCATAATAATCCAGCCATTTGAACGAGCGCCGCATGGGGCTTCGTCGCTGCCGGAGTTTTACTTTTCATGCCTGAACTACCCGAAGTCGAAGTCACCCGGCGCGGCTTTGCCGACCGCATCGCCGGCGCGCGCATCGAGTCCGTGCGCATCGGCAAGCCGCTGCGCTGGGCGCTGATGGTGGTGCCGCAGGCGCTGGTCGGGCGCCGCGTGCGCGAGGTGCGCCGTCGCGGCAAGTACCTGCTGATCGACCTGGACCGCGGGTTGCTGCTGCTGCACCTGGGCATGTCGGGCAGCCTGCGTTTCGACATCCACCTGCCGGAGCCCGGCGTGCACGACCACTTCGACCTTGTCACCGAGCTTGGCACGCTGCGGCTGAACGACCCGCGCCGCTTCGGCGCCGTGGTCTACGTGGACGATGAAGAGGCGCCCTGGGCCCTCAAGCTGCTCGGCGGACTGGGCATGGAGCCGTTGGGCGATGCCTTCGACCTCGACGCCTTCCATGCCGGGCTGAAGAAGCGCCGCACGGCCATCAAGCAGGTGCTGCTCGCGGGCGACGTGGTGGTGGGTGTCGGCAACATCTACGCGTCGGAGGCGCTGTTCATGGCCGGCATCCGCCCGACCCTGTCGGCGGCGCGCATCAGCCGGCCGCGCGCCGCGAAACTGCACGCGGCGGTGCGCGACATCCTGGCGCGGGCGGTGGAGAAGGGCGGCAGCACCTTGCGCGACTTCTCGAACGTGGATGGGCAAAGCGGCTACTTCCAGCTCGAAGCGACCGTCTACGGGCGCACGGGCGAGCCGTGCCGTGTGTGCGGCACGCCGATCCGGCAGCTGAAACAGGGGCAGCGCTCTACTTATTACTGCCCCCATTGCCAGAAATCCTAGGGACGGTGGGCCCCGTGGCGGCTGCTTCGGGGCAAACTCCTGCCGGTACCCCGTTCGCCATGTGGCGATGTTATATTTGTAAATTCTTACTTACATCTTCCCCTTGAGCCGCTCTTTCAACCAACAGCTCGATCAGCACGGCGCCTGGCGGAGCAACTTCGCCCGCCGCCTTCAGTGGCTGTCCCGTTGGCTGACCGACAACGAGCTGCTCGACCAGGCCGTGGCCGAACGGCTGCGCGCACTCGAAGACCAGATTCGCACCAGCAAGGTCATGGTGGCCTTCGTGGCCGAGTTCTCGCGCGGCAAGTCGGAACTGATCAACGCGATCTTCTTTGCCGGCTACGGCCGGCGGATCATGCCGGCCAGCGCCGGGCGCACCACGATGTGCCCGACCGAGCTGGGCTACGACGCCGCACTGGCGCCCAAGCTGCGCCTGCTGCCCATCGAAACCCGCCTGGAGCCGCATTCGCTCGCCCACTGGCGCGAGCGGCCCACGCGCTGGACCGAATTGCCCATCGAGGTGGGCGACGCCGAGCAACTGGCCCGCGCCATGGGCAAGGTGGCCGAAGTCCGCTGGGTGAGCAAGGACGAAGCCCGCGCGCTCGGCTTCTGGAACCCCGAGACGCCCGACGACAACCCGGTGCAGGACGCCGAAGGCCGCGTCGAGATTCCGCGCTGGCGCCATGCGGTGCTCAACATGCCGCATCCGCTGCTCGAGCAGGGCCTCGTGATCCTCGACACGCCCGGCCTGAACGCGATCGGCGCCGAGCCCGAACTCACCGTGAGCCTGATCCCGCAGGCGCATGCCGTCGTCTTCATCCTGGGCGCCGAAACTGGCGTGACCCGCTCCGACCTGTCGATCTGGCGCGAGCACCTGATCACCGGCGACGACAGCCACGACACGCGCTTCGTGGTGCTCAACAAGATCGACACGCTGTGGGACACGCTGAGCACCCCGGCGCAGATCGCGCAACAGATCGAGCGCCAGCGCGAAGGCGCGGCCCGGCTGCTCGAGGTGCCGTTGGCGCAGGTGCTGCCGGTGTCGGCGCAGAAGGGCCTGCAGGCCAAGATCGGTCATGACGCGGCCCTGCTCGACGCCAGCCGGCTGCCGGCGCTCGAGGCGCTGCTCGGCGAAGGCGTGCTCGGCAAGCGCGAAACCATGCTGCGGCTCGCCGTCGATGCCGGCATGACCGCGCTGCGCACCGAGGCCGAGCGCCTGCTGAAGGTGCGCCAGCGCGATCTGTCGGAGCAGGCGCTCGAACTGCAGGGCCTGCGCGGCAAGAACGTGTCGGTGATCCGCCACATGCGTGCGCGCATCGACCAGGAACATGCTGAATTCGAGGGCAGCAACACCCGCATCCTGGCGCTGCGCTCGGTACAGGGCAAGCTGCTGCGCGAGGTGTACGCGGTGCTCGGGCGCACGGCGCTCAAGGCCGACATGGTCAAGCTGGCCGCGGCGCTCAAGCGCCCCGGCGTCAAGTTCAACGTGCGCAAGGTGTACGGCGAAACCTTCGATGCGCTGCGCAACAACCTGCGCGAAGTGCAGGCGACGACGGCCGAGATCCAGTCGATGCTGCACGCCACCTTCCGCCAGCTCAATGCCGAGCAGGGCTTCACGCTGCAGGCGCCGGCCGAACCCGACCTGAGCGGCTTCGAGCAGGAGCTGGGTCAGATCGAGCGCAGCCACATCCACTACCTGGGCGTGGGCAACCTGATCAAGCTCGCGCAGGCCGACTTCTGCGACAAGCTGGTGCGTGCGCTGGCCAGCCGGTTGCGGCTTGTCAACGAAGCCGCCATGACCGAGGTCGAGCGCTGGAGCAAGGGCGCCAGCGCGCAGATCGATGCGCAGCTCAAGGAGCGCCGCCGCAATTTCAGCAAGCGCATCGAGGCGATCGAACGCATCCAGAACGCTGCGGGCAGCCTTGACGACCGGCTGGCCGAGATCGCCGCGCAAGAAAGCCACCTGGCCGCGCTGCAGGAGCGGCTGCACGAGTTCACTTCGCTGATCGCGCAGCACGGCAGCCAGCCGCCTGCCGCGGCCGCCGCCATCGCAGGCGAGCAACTGCGTGCGGCCTGAGCGCAACGCCGCGCGGGCGGCCGTCTCTCCCTCTCTGTCGCTGCCCCCCGATTTCGCGGTGCAGGTCGTGCGCTGGCAGCGCAGCCACGGGCGCAGCGAACTGCCGTGGCAGAACACGCGCGACCCGTACCGTGTCTGGCTCTCGGAGGTGATGCTCCAGCAGACCCAGGTCACGACCGTGCTGGGCTACTTCGCACGTTTTCTCGAACGTTTCCCCGACGTGGCGGCGCTGGCCGCCGGCACCGAGGACGAGGTGTTCGGCCTGTGGAGTGGCCTCGGCTACTACAGCCGCGCGCGCAACATGCACCGCTGCGCGCAGGAGGTGGTCGCGCGCTTCGGCGGCGCCTTTCCGCACACCGCCGCCGAACTCGTGACCCTGCCCGGCATCGGTCGTTCGACGGCGGCCGCGATTGCGGCCTTCTGTTTCGGCGAGCGCGTGGCGATCCTCGACGGCAACGTGAAGCGCGTGCTGACGCGCGTGCTCGGCTTCGACGGCGACATGTCGTCGGCGGCGCAGGAGCGTGCGCTGTGGGACCTCGCCACGCAGCTGTTGCCGCCAGACGGCCAGCGCGAGGCGGTGGCGCACTACACGCAGGGCCTGATGGACCTGGGCGCCACGGTCTGCCTGCCGCGCAAGCCCAGCTGCATGATCTGCCCGGTGAACGCGAGTTGCGTGGGCCTGCGCCAGGGTGCGCCCGAACGCTACCCGGTGAAGACGCGCAAGCTCAAGCGCAGCGCCCAGTCGCTGTGGGTGCTGCTGGCGCGCGACGCGCACGGGCGCGTGTGGCTGGAGAAGCGGCCCGCCAAGGGCATCTGGGCGGGGCTGCATTGCCTGCCGGTGTTCGACAGCCACGACGATCTGCTCGCGGCCCTGCCATCGGGCGCCGCGCATGACATGCAAGAGCTGCCGCCCTTCGTGCACGTGCTGACCCACAAAGACCTGCACCTGCATCCGGTGCTGTTGCAGAGCGTCCAGCCGCAAGGCGAGGGCGCGCGCTGGGTCGAGGCGCAGGAATGGAGCCGGCTGGGGCTGCCCGCCCCGATGCGCAAGCTGCTGGAAGCCGCCGAGGCCTGAACGGCCTACGTCGTCGTCAGGCGTCGAGTTCGCGGTGGCGCTTGAGCGCACCCCAGCGCGCACCGAAGGCGCGTGCCAGTTGCTCGACCAGGAACACCGACCGGTGCTGCCCGCCCGTGCAGCCGATGGCCACCGTCACGTAGCTGCGGTGGTCGCGCGCCAGCGCGTCGAGCCAGTGCGTCAGGAACTGCTCGATGTCGTCGAACATGCGCGCCACGTCGTCGTGCTCGCGCAGCCATTCGATCACCGGCTCGTCGCGCCCTGTCAGCGCGCGCAGCGCTGGCACGTAGTGCGGATTGGGCAGCATGCGCACGTCGAACACGTAGTCGGCATCGAGCGGCACGCCGCGCTTGAAGGCGAACGATTCGAACACCAGCGTCAGCGCGTTCTGCGGCGCCGAGATCAGCCCCTTGATGTAGCTCTGCAGCTGCGCGGGGCGGATGAGGCTGGTGTCGATCACGTCGGCGCCATCGCGCAGGTCGGCCAGCAATTCGCGTTCGAGTTCGATGGCCTGCACCAGCACGCGGTGCTGCTCGGGCACGTCGGTGCGGCTTTCCTGGCGCGAGAGCGGGTGGCGCCGGCGCGTTTCGGAATAGCGACGCAGCAGCGCATCGGTGGTCGCGTCGAGGAACAGCGAGCGCAGCGAGACGCCGTCGGCGCGCAGCGCCTCCAGCTGCTGCGGCACGATCGGCAGCGACACGCCGCTGCGCACGTCCATCGCGATCGCCACGCGCGTGGCCTGCTGTTCGTGCTGCAGCGCGATGAAGGCGGTGAGCAGCTCAGGCGGCAGGTTGTCGACGCAGTAGTAGCCGGCGTCTTCCAGCGCGTGCAGCGCCACCGACTTGCCGGAGCCCGACATGCCGGTGATGAGGACGAGGTCGAGATTCATGTTCATGGGGCGGTCGCCGGCGTCTTGTGGCCCAGCATTTCGCGCGCATGGGCCAGCGAGGTGGCCGACACCTTTTCGCCGCCGAGCATGCGGGCGATTTCGCGGGCGCGGTCGTCGGCGGCGAGGCGCGACACGCCGCTTTCGGTGCGCGGGCCGTCCGTGCCGGCCGCTGTCGTCTGGCGCTTGGCGACCACGAGGTGGTGGTCGGCGCAGGCCGCCACTTGGGGAAGATGGGTCACGGCGAGCACCTGGCGGTCGCGGCCGAGCTGCTTCATGAGGCGGCCCACGGTCTCGGCGACGGCGCCGCCGACGCCTGCATCGACCTCGTCGAAGATCAGCGTCTGCGCGGCGCCCAGTTCGCTGGTCGTCACGGCGATGGCCAGTGCGATGCGCGAGAGTTCGCCGCCCGAGGCCACCTTGCCGATGGCGCGCGGCGTGCTGCCGGCGTGGCCGGCCACCAGGAACGAGATTTCTTCGAGGCCGGCGCGGCCGGGCTGAGCCAGCGGCTGCAGCTCGACGTCGAAGCGCCCGCCCTGCATGCCCAGGCCCTGCATCGCCTGCGTGACGGCCTGGGCCAGGCGCGGCGCGGCCTGCTTGCGGATCTTGCCGAGGGCCTTGGCTTCCTTCATGTAGGCCTGTTGCGTGTTCTGCTCGGCGCGTTCCAGGCCTTCGAGGTCGCTTTGCGCGTCGAGCGCCTGCAGCTCCGCCTGCCAGCCGGCCAGCAGCGCGGGCAGCTCGGCGGGCGTGCGCTTGTAGCGGCGCGCGAGCGACATCCACAGGCCCATGCGTTCGTCGAGCTCGGCGAGGGTCTTGGGATCGGTGTCGGTGTCGCGCAGGTAGCCGTGCAGCGAGTGGGCCGCGTCCGAGGCCTGTGCGACGCAGGAGGCCAGCACCTCGCCCAGCGTGCGGAATTCGGGCTCGATGTGTTCGCAGTTCTGCAGCAGCGTCGCGGCGCGCGTGAGGGCGGCGAGCGCGCCGTTGTCGTCGTCTTCGAGCGCCTGGCTCGCGCCCTGGGCGGCGTCGATGAGCGCCTGCGCGTTCGAGATGCGCGAGTGATGGGCGGAGAGCTCATCCCACTCGTCGGCACCCGGCGCCAGCTTGGCGACTTCGGAAATCTGCCATTGCAGCCGCTCGCGCTCACGTTGCAGCGAGTCTTGCGCCGAGCGTGCGTGTTCGAGCGCCGAGAGCGCCTGGCGCCAACTCTGCCAGGCGGCGTCGAGCGCGTCGGTGCGCGCGCCGGCGTAGGCGTCGAGCAGGCCGCGCACGGCCTCGGGGCGGGTCAGGCTCTGCCAGGCGTGCTGGCCGTGGATGTCGAGCAGGCGGTCGCCGAGTTCGCGCAGCTGCGTGGCGGTGGCGGGGCTGCCGTTGATCCAGCCGCGGCTGCGTCCCTGCAGGTCGACCGTGCGGCGCAGCAGCAGGCCGTCGCCGGCCTCGAAGCCGCCTTCGTCGAGCCAGCCGGCCAGGGCCGGGTCGGCGTCGAATTCGGCGCTCACGTCGAGCCGCTCGGCGCCTTCGCGCACGGCACCGGCGTCGGCGCGGTTGCCCAGCGCCAGCTGCAGCGCGTCGATCAGGATGGACTTGCCGGCGCCGGTTTCCCCGGTCAGCACCGTGAAGCCGGCGGACAGGTCGAGTTCAAGGGACCGCACGATCACGAAGTCGCGCAGTGCGATGCGTCGCAAAGCCATCTCAGTTCGTCCTCAAGCTAGGGGCGTGGTCCTTCATTCAGGAGCCCCCTTCGTTCCAATGGAGTTTTTTCCGCAGCGTGTCGAAGTAGCTCCAGCCGCGCGGGTGCAGGAAGCGCACCCGGAAGTCGGAGCGGCGCACCACCACGCGGTCGCCGATGGCGAGCGAGGCGAGCGACTGCATGTCGAAATTGGCGCTGGCGTCGCGCCCGCTCACCAGCTCGATCACGATCTCGTCGGCGTCGGGCAGCAGCACGGGGCGGTTCGACAGCGTGTGCGGCGCAATCGGCACCATCACCCAACCCGGCACCGCCGGATGCAGCAGCGGCCCGCCGGCCGACAGCGCGTAGGCCGTAGAGCCCGTGGGCGACGCGATGATCAGCCCGTCGGCGCGCTGGTTGGCCACGAAATGGCGGCCCACCGACACGCGCATCTCGACCATGCCCGAGGTGGCGCCGCGGTTGACCACCACGTCGTTCATCGCGAGCGCGTCGAACACCAGGGCCTCATCGCGGATCACCTGCGCGTGCATCAGGCTGCGGTGGTCTTCTTCGTATTCGCCGGCCAGCATCGGGATCAGCGTGGCCTGGTAGTTGTCCAGCGGGATGTCGGTGATGAAGCCCAGCCGCCCGCGGTTGATGCCGATGAGTGGGATGCCGTAGCACGCGAGCTGCCGGCCGATGCCGAGCATGGTGCCGTCACCGCCGACCACGAGGCCGAGGTCGCAGCGCTGGCCGATTTCCTCGACCGACAGCGCCTGGTAGCGCGGGTGGGGCGGTGCGTCGGTGTCCTCGCAGGACGAACGCTCCACGAACACCGTGCAACCCTGTGATTCAAGGAAGGCGCCGATGCCCTCCATCACGCCGTCGCGCGCATCGGCTTGCGCCCGGGCGCCGGAAGCCTGGTATTTGCCGATCAGGGCGACGTGACGAAAGCGTGAGGTCATAGCTCACAAATTACAACACTAAAATCTTGCAATGCTGGACGACCGTGCCAAGTTGCTGTTGAAGACGCTGGTCGAGCGTTACATCGCCGATGGGCAACCCGTCGGATCGCGCACGCTCTCGCGTTCGGCAGGGCTGGATCTCTCCCCCGCGACCATCCGCAACGTCATGTCCGACCTCGAGGCGCTGGGGCTCATTGCCAGCCCCCACACCTCGGCCGGACGCGTGCCGACCACGCGCGGCTACCGGCTCTTCGTCGACACCATGCTGACCGCGCAGCGCGAGCAGATGAGCACGCCGAGCCTGGCGGCCGACCAGCCGCAGAAGGTGATCGCCAACGCCGCGCACCTGCTGTCGAACCTGTCGCAGTTCGTGGGCGTCGTGATGGCGCCGCGGCGCGTCTCGGTGTTCAAGCAGATCGAATTCTTGCGCCTGTCGGAGCGGCGGCTGCTGGTGATCATCGTGTCGCCCGATGGCGACGTGCAGAACCGCGTGATCTTCCCCGAGACCGACTACTCGCAGTCGCAGCTGGTCGAGGCCTCGAACTACATCAACGCGCACTTCGCGGGCCTGACGATCGAGCAGGTGCGCGACCGCCTCCAGTCCGAGGTCGAGAAGCTGCGCGGGGAAATCGCCGCGTTGATGCAGGCCGCGGTGCAGGTCAGCTCCGAAGTGCTCACCGATGCGCAGGCCGATGACGTCGTGATTTCGGGCGAGCGCAACCTGCTGTCGGTGACCGATTTCTCCAGCGACATGGGGCAGCTGCGGCGTGCCTTCGATCTTTTTGAAGAGAAGGCGCAGCTGATGCGGCTGCTCGACGTGTCGAGCAAGGCCGAGGGCGTGCGCATCTTCATCGGCGGCGAAAGCCAGGTCGTGCCCTTCGAGGAGCTGTCGATCGTCAGCGCCAATTACGAGGTCGACGGCCAGGTGGTCGGCACGCTGGGCGTGATCGGCCCGACCCGCATGCCGTACGACCGCATGATCCAGATCGTCGACATCACGTCGCGGCTGGTGAGCAACGCGCTGAGCCACCGCAAGTAAGTGGCCGCGCGCGGCGCATAGAATCGGGCCCGCGTGGGCCGTTAGCTCAGTTGGTTAGAGCAGCGGACTCATAATCCGTTGGTCGAGTGTTCAAGCCACTCACGGCCTACCACCACACATTCCCCCTCTGTAGACACTCCGACGAAGGCCGCATTGCGCGACCTTTTTCTTTGCAGCTGCGAGGGCGCGAGCAAGGCCTGCGGCCGCCGCCGATTTCACCTACGGCAAACACAGGATTCCTTCAGGTTGCAATGCAACATCGAAGGCAGAATGCACCATTTGAGTGCAAATGTAACGAGCCGGGTGATCCCTGCGCGCGCCGCACTGCGATTCCCGATGGCCATGACCCCGCTTTTCAAGCTCCTGCTTCCGATGTCCCTGCTCGCGCTCGCTGCATGCGGCGCCAAGCAGGCTTCCACCACCGATGACGCGCCGCCCGAAGTCGGCGTGGTGGCGCTGCACGCCAGCGACGTGGCCGTGCACACCGAGCTCGCGGGTCGCACGGCCGCCTACCGCGTCTCCGAGGTGCGGCCCCAGGTCAACGGCATCGTGCGCAAGCGGCTGTTCGAAGAGGGCGGCATGGTCCGCGCGGGCCAAGTGCTGTACGAGATCGAGCCCGGCCCGTTCGAGGCCGCGCACGAGCAGGCGCAGGCCGCGTTGGCCACCTCGCAGGCCACCATCGCCAGCCTGCGCGGCAAGGCCGATCGCTTCGGTGAACTGGTCAAAGCCAATGCCGTGAGCAGGCAGGAGCACGAAGAGGCGCAGGCCGCGCTGGTGCAGGCGCAAGCCGGCGTGAAGGCCGCGCAGGCGGCCGTGAAGGCGGCGCGCATCAACCTCGACTTCACGCGCATCACCGCGCCCATCGCGGGACGCATCGGCCGTTCCGCCGTGACCGAAGGCGCGCTTGTGGCGCCGGGCCAGGCGATGGCGCTGGCCACGATCCAGCGGCTCGACCCGATCTACGTCGACGTGGTGCAGTCGAGCCTGGCGTTGACGAAGCTCAAGCGCCGCTTCATCTCGGGCGACATGGCGCCGGCCAGCACCCAGGTTCGCCTGCGCATGGAAGACGGCTTGCCTTACTCGCATGCCGGCACGCTGAAGTTCTCCGAAGTGGCCGTCGACGAGGCCACCGGCTCGGTCACGCTGCGCGCGGAATTCCCGAACCCGCAAGGGCTGCTGCTGCCCGGCATGTACGTGCGCGCGCAGGTCGAGTCCGGCGTGGAGCGCCAGGCCATCCTGGCGCCGCAGCGCGGCGTGGCCCGCAACGAGAAGGGCGAGCCGACCGCGCTGGTGGTGGCGGCCGACAACAAGGTCGAGCTGCGCGCGCTCGAAGTGCGCAGCACCGAGGGCGAGCACTGGGTCGTGACCCGGGGCCTGCGCGAGGGCGACCGCCTGGTGGTCGACGGCCTGCAGCGCGCGCGCCCCGGCGAAAAAGTGAAGCCGGTGCCGGTGTCCACGGCGGGCGCATCGTCCGCTGCTGCGCCTTCTCCGGCCGACTAATGAGAAGCGACAACCTCCCGTGATCGCTCATTTCTTCATCCAGCGGCCCGTCTTCGCCTGGGTCATTGCCATCCTCATCATGCTGGCCGGCGGCGTGGCCATTCGCACGCTGCCGGTGTCGCAGTACCCGGACATCGCGCCGCCGACCGTGGTCGTGTCGGCCAACTACCCCGGCGCCTCGGCGCAGGCGGTGGAAAACAGCGTCACGCAGGTGCTCGAGCAGCAGCTCAAGGGCATCGACGGGCTGATGTATTTCAAGTCGACCAGCAGCGCCGCCGGCTGGGCCGAGATCAACGTCACTTTCCGCCAGGGCATCGACCCCGACACCGCGCAGGTGCAGGTGCAGAACAAGGTCAGCCAGGCCACCAGCCGGCTGCCGCAGGCGGTGCAGCAGCAGGGCGTGACGGTCGCCAAATCGCAGAACAACTTCCTGCTGATCGTGGCGCTCTACGACGAGACCGGCCAGCGCACCGACACCGACATCGCCGACTGGATGGCCAGCAACCTGCGCGACCCCATCAGCCGCGTCGACGGCGTGGGTTCGGTGCAGGCCTTCGGCGCGGCGTACGCCATGCGCATCTGGCTCGACCCGCACCGGCTGGCCAGCTACCAGCTGATGCCGTCCGGCGTCACGGCCGCCATCACCGCGCAGAACACGCAGGTGTCGGTGGGCGAGATCGGCGCGCGGCCGTCGGCGCCGACGCAGCACCTGAACGCCACCGTCACCGCGATGTCGCGGCTGCAGACGCCCGACCAGTTCAAGGCCATCGTGCTCAAGACGCAGGCCGACGGCGCCGTGGTACGGCTGGGCGACGTGGCACGCGTGGAGATCGGCAGCGAATCGTATGCCGAGACCACACGCCTGAACGGGCACCCGGCCGCGGGCTCGGCCGTGATGCTGGCGCCCGGCGCCAACGCGCTGACCACCGCCCGCGCGGTGAAGGCGCGCATCGCCGAGCTCGAGCGCTCGCTGCCTGCGGGCCTGCGCGTGGCCTACGCGGAAGACACGACCCGCTTCGTCAAGATCTCGATCCAGTCGGTCATCCGGACGCTGCTGGAGGCCATCGCGCTGGTGGTGGTCGTGATGTTCCTCTTCCTGCAGAACTGGCGCGCCACGGTGATCCCCGCGATCACCGTGCCGGTGGTGCTGCTGGGCACCTTCGGCGTGCTGGCGGCCTTCGGCTATTCGATCAACGTGCTCACGCTGTTCGGCATGGTGCTGGCCATCGGCCTGCTGGTGGACGACGCGATCGTGGTGGTGGAGAACGTCGAGCGCGTCATGCACGAAGAGGGGCTCGATGCGAAGGCCGCCACGATCAAATCGATGAAGGAGATCACCGGCGCGCTGGTCGGCATCGCGGTGGTGGTGTCGGCGGTGTTCCTGCCCATGGCCTTCTTCGGCGGCTCGGTGGGCGTGATCTACCGGCAGTTCTCGGTGACCATCATCGCGTCGATGGTGCTGTCGGTGGTGGTGGCCATCGTGCTCATCCCGGCGCTGTGCGCGCGCTTCCTGAAGGCCGGCGTGCCGCCGCGCACGCGCGGCTTCCTGGGCGCCTTCAACCGCCGCTTCGACGCCGCGCAGGGTCGCTACGTGGGCGTGCTGGGCCGCATCCTGCGCAAGCCGCTGCGCTTCACGGCCGTGTACGTCGCCATCGTGGCCGGCATGGGCCTGCTGTACCTCAGCTTGCCCGGCGGCTTCCTGCCGGAAGAGGACCAGGGCAGCGTGATGGTGATCGCGACGCTGCCGGCCGGCGCCACCTCGGGCCGCACCGACGAAGTGAACCGCGCCATCGAAAAGCATTTTCTCGAGACCGAGAAGGACACGACCGACACCATCTTCACGCTCACCGGCTGGAGCTACAGCGGCTCGGGGCAGAACATGGGCATGGCGTTTGTCTCGCTGAAGGACTGGTCCGAACGCGCCAGCGCCGACAAGCGCGCGCACGCCATCGTCGAGCGTGCCGGCAAGGCGCTGGCCAAGCAGCAGCGCGACGCCGAGGTCTTCGGCATGGTGCCGCCGCCCATCGAAGGGCTGGGTGAATCGAACGGCTTCGAGTTCTGGCTGCAGGACACCTCGGGCATGGGCGCCGAGCGGCTGTTGCAGGCGCGCGAAAAGCTGGTGCGCGAGGCCAACAAGGACCCGCGCCTGCAGTCGGTGCGCGCCAACAGCGTGGCCGGCACGCCGCAGCTGCAGGTCGACATCGACCAGCTGAAGGCCTCGGCGCTGCGGCTGTCGCTGGACGACGTGAACACCACGCTGGGCATTGCCTGGGGCGGCAGCTACGTCAACGACTTCATCGACCGCGGCCGCGTGAAGCGCGTGTACGTGCAGGCCGATGCGCCGTATCGCTCGGCGCCGGACGACATCGGCCAGTGGTTCGTGCGCGGCAGCACGGGCGCGATGACGCCGTTCTCGGCCTTTGCCACCACGCGCTGGTCGCAGGGCGCGTCGCAGCTGGAGCGCTACAACGGCCTGCCCGCGGTGCAGATCCAGGGCGCGGCCGCGCAGGGCACGAGCTCGGGCACGGCCATGGCGGCCATCGAGACCCTCGCGAAGAAGCAGAGCGGCACGGGCCAGGCCTGGAGCGGCCTGTCGTACCAGGAGCGGCTGTCGGGCGGGCAGGCGCCGCTGCTGTTCGCGCTGTCGATCCTCGTGGTCTTCCTGTGCCTGGCGGCGCTGTACGAGAGCTGGTCGGTGCCGGTGTCGGTGATGCTGGTGATTCCGCTGGGCGTGCTCGGCGCGGTGATCGCGGCGGCGCTGCGCGGGTTGTCGAACGACATCTACTTCCAGGTCGGCCTGCTCGCGACCATCGGCCTGTCGGCCAAGAACGCGATCCTGATCATCGAGTTCGCAGAGGCCGCGCTGCGCCGTGGCGTGCCGCTGCTCGAAGCGGTGGCCGAAGGCGCGCGCCTGCGGCTGCGGCCGATCCTGATGACCTCGCTGGCCTTCCTGGCGGGCGTGATCCCGCTGGCGGTGGCCACTGGCGCGGGCTCGGGCAGCCAGGTCGCGATCGGCACCGGCGTGTTCGGCGGCGTGCTCGCGGCGACAGCACTGGGCATCTTCTTCGTGCCGCTGTTCTACCTGCTGGTGAAGCGCGTGGCCGCACGGCTGATGGGGCGCAAGGCGGGCGGCGAACAGGTGGCCTGAGGCCGTCGCATCACAAGGCGGTGAAGCTTTTTTGAAGGCCTCGCCGGAACAGCGCTTTCGGCGGGGTAGAATTCAAGGCTGCGCGGCTGTAGCTCAGTTGGATAGAGTACTTGGCTACGAACCAAGGGGTCGTGGGTTCAATTCCTGCCAGCCGCACCATCTCTCGAATAGCCTGGAAGAGTTTCTCTTCCAGGCTATTTTCGTTTGGGCGCCTCGCAAAGAGGGGTTCGCTGCCCGCACTCGCTGCGCGGCAGGCGCCCACAAAAAAAGCCGCCCGAGGGCGGCTTTTTGACGTCGATACGGACAACTGCCAGGCCAGGCCTGTGCAGCGTCGCACCAGGCGTCTTACTTCTTCTTGGCGACGGCCTTCTTGGCGGGAGCCTTGGCGACGACTGCCTTCGTGACAGCAGCCTTGGTGACAGCGGCCTTCTTGGGAGCGGCGGCCTTCTTGGCAGCGGGTGCAGCAGCGGCCTTTTCAGCCTTGCGCTTGGCGGCCTTGGGGTCGATGGCGGCCTTGAAGGCAGCGCCGGCGACGAACTTCGGCACCTTGGTGGCGGCGATCTTGATCTTGGTGCCGGCCTGGGGGTTGAAGCCCGAGCGTGCGGCGCGTGCGACTTGCTTGAAAGTACCGAAGCCGACCAGCTGGACCGAATCGCCCTTCTTCACGGCAGCGACGACGCTGCTGGTGATCGTTTCGAGGACGCGTGCGGCCTCGGCCTTGCTCAGGTTGTGGGTGGTGGCGATCTTCTCGACCAGTTCGATGCGGTTCATTCAGTATTCCTTGGATGGTATGGCGCCGTGTTGCCTACGGCGGCCCAGGCTTATTCCGGGCGGGGCGGAGTGTACCGGGTCGGAAGGGCCTCTTTGGAACGGCACGGGCCGGATGCGTTGCAACAAGCCCCATTGCAGGCTGCTGTCGTCCGTATTTTCAGCTTTCGATCACAAAGGTTGGGGCGGGCGAAAAAACACGCTATAATCGAAAGCTGTGCGGCTGTAGCTCAGTTGGATAGAGTACTTGGCTACGAACCAAGGGGTCGTGGGTTCAATTCCTGCCAGCCGCACCACTCTTCAAGGGTTAGCTCGTTTTTCGAGCTAACCCTTTTTCTTTGGCTGGTCATTGCGCGGTGCTCGCATCAAGGACGCGCCGGTCGCGCGTCCTTCCAGAGACCAGCCCGCTTGGCTCTGGCTTCTTCCTCCGCGAATTCGTACTGACCGCGCTCCTGGGGCGACAGCCGTTGCGCCTGCGCGGGCTGCCAGCGTGCCAATCCGACGGTCAGCAATGCCAAGCCTGCGTCGAGCGTCCTCGGGCCGTTGGGCGCTGAGTCCGGCGTCACCATGACACGGCAGACGCGTTCGCGAGCGTGCGATGTGGGATCGTCGCAGTCGACGTCCGCCGGCTTCAGGCGAACCATGTCGTGCATCTTCTGCCGGGCCTGCTCGGCAAAGGGCTGCCCGGGCTTCGGCGCCTCGATGCCTTGCAGGCGCACGCGGCGCCACGCACTGGCGCTGGCTGCGTCGCCGCAGCGGGCGGTGAGGGTGTCGCCGCTGCGGATGCTCACGACGAAGCAGGTCTGCGTCCTGGCGTGGGTGTCGAAGGGAAGAAAGCCCAGTACGGCAGCAAGGGCCGTGAGAGCGTACAAATGAAGCCCCGCCGAGGCATGGCGACGGCATGGGAAATGTCCGGTGGCGATCACGGGGGCTCCTGTCTCCTGGGCATGGCGGTTGCGGCAAACTCACCGGCTTGTAGGGCGCGGCAAGGGCGCCCAGTATTTCCGATTTGAAGGGCTCTGCATTGAACAAGGCATTCACCAAGGAGTCGGACGCCGATGCGGACGACGACGATGACGGCGCAGGTGGCGTCGCGCCCCCGCTGCCGGCCGGCAGCAAGAACTACATCACGCCCGAGGGCTACGCGCGGCTGCGCGACGAACTGCTGCAGCTGATGGACGAGGAGCGCCCCAAGGTCGTCGAGGCCGTGCACTGGGCCGCGAAGAACGGTGACCGCTCCGAGAACGGCGACTACCTCTACGGCAAGAAGCGCCTGCGCGAGATCGACCGGCGCATCCGTTTCCTCGGCAAGCGGCTCGAGATCGCGGAGATCACCGACCCGTCGGTGCACCATGGCCGCGACCAGGTCTTCTTCGGCGCCACCGTCCGCTATGTCGACGAGACCGGCGAGGAGCGCAGCGTCACGATCCTCGGCATCGACGAGGCCGAGAGCGCCAAGTCGGAGGTCAGCTGGATTTCACCGATCGCGCGTGCGCTGCTGAAAGCGCGCGAAGGCGACGTGGTGAAGCTCGTGACGCCCGGCGGGGCGCACGAGGTGGAGATCCTGTCGGTGAGCTATCCGGCGCCGCGCACGCCGGCGAACTGACGAAGAAGGTCAGGGCGCCGGAATCGTCCGCGCCGCGGTCAGCACCGACGCTGTCCGGCGCGCGGCGCGCAGCACGGCATCGAGGTGCGTGCGGTCGCGCACCGCGATCACGAAGCGCAGGTCGGTCGAGTCCTGCGGGGTCTCGTCGGCCATTTCCACGTGCGTGATGTCGGCCTCGGCGTCGGCCAGCGTGGCCGCCACGCGGGCCAGAACGCCCTTGTCGTTGCGCACGGTGATGACCACGCCGGTCTCGAAGGCGCGCGTGGGCTCGTCGGCCCATTCGACCGCGAAGAAGCGCTCGCTGTCTTTGTTGCGCAGGCGTTGGCCCACGCCGCAGTCGTCGGTGTGCACCACCAGCCCTTCGCCGTGCCCGAGGTAGCCGACGATCTGGTCGCCGGGAATGGGCCGGCAGCATTGCGCAAAGCGCACGGAAGAGTTCTCGCTGCCGTCGAGCGTGACGGCGCCTTGCGACACAGCCTCGTGCGAGGTGAAGCGCTCGCGGCTCAGGAGGAGGGCGTCGGGGCGCTCGCCGATCTCGGCCAGCAGCGCCATGAGCCGCTTGGCGACGATGCTCGCGATGCGCTTGCCCAGGCCGATGTCGGTCAGCAGTTCGGCGCGGGTGCGGTTGCCGGTGAAGCGCAGCAGCTTCTCCCACAGCGCCTGGTGTTCGTCGTCTTCCTCGGGCAGCTTGCCCAGGCCTTCGGCGCGCAGCGCCTGCGCCAGCAGTTTCTCGCCCAGGCCTTCGGACTCGGCATGCGCCAAGGTCTTCAGGTAGTGGCGGATCTTGGAGCGTGCCCGGCCGGTGCGCACGAAGCCCAGCCACGCGGGGTTGGGTGTGGACACGGGCGCGGTGATCACCTCGACCACGTCGCCGTTCTTCAGCTCGGTGCGCAGCGGGACCTGGTCGCCGTTGATGCGCGCGGCCGAGGTGTGGTCGCCGATGTTGCTGTGGATGGCATACGCGAAGTCGACCACCGTGGCGCCACGCGGCAGCGCCATGATCTGGCTCTTGGGCGTGAAGACGTAGACGGCGTCGGGGAACAGGTCGACCTTGACGTGGTCCCAGAACTCGGCGGCGTCGCGCGTCTCGTCCTGGATGTCGAGCAGCGACTGCAGCCACTTGGTGCCCAGCCGGTCGTTGCTCGCGGCATTGGGCTCGGCGGCCTTGTAGAGCCAGTGCGCCGCCACGCCCGATTCGGCCACGACGTGCATGGCCTCGGTGCGCAGCTGGAACTCCACGCTCACGCCCGCAGGGCCCACCAGCGTGGTGTGCAGCGACTGGTAGCCGTTGAGCTTGGCGATCGCGATGTGGTCCTTGAACTTGCCCGGCAGCGGCTTGTACATCTGGTGCAGGATGCCCAGGCCGGTGTAGCAGGCGATCACGTTCGGCACGATGAGCCGGAAGCCGTAGATGTCGGTGACCTGCGCGAAGCTCAGGTGTTTTTCTTCCATCTTGCGGTAGATGGAATAGAGCGTTTTCTCGCGGCCCGCGATGCGCAGCGTCATGCCGGCGGCGGAGAAGGCCGTCTCGACCTCTTTCTGCACCTTCTGGATCAGGTCGCGTCGTCGTCCACGCGCCTTGGCAACGGCCTTGGCCAGCGTGGCGTAGCGCCAGGGCTTGAGGTGGCGGAACGACAGGTCCTGCAACTCGCGGTAGGTCTGGTTCAGGCCCAGCCGGTGCGCGATGGGGGCGTAGATCTCGAGCGTTTCACGCGAGATGCGGGCCCACTTTTCGCGCGGCGCATCGGCCAGCGTGCGCATGTTGTGCGTGCGGTCGGCCAGCTTGACCAGGATGACGCGCACATCGCGCGCCATGGCCAGCAGCATCTTGCGGAAGGACTCGGCCTGATTCTCTTCGCGCGTGTTGAATTGCAGCTTGTCGAGCTTGGTGAGCCCGTCGACCAGCTCGGCAACAGGTGCGCCGAAGCGCTCGATGAGTTCCGGCTTGGTGACGCCGCAATCTTCGATGGCATCGTGCAGCAGCGCGGCCATGAGCGCCTGGGCATCGAGCTTCCATTCGGCGCACTGCGCCGCCACGGCGATGGGGTGGGTGATGTACGGCTCGCCACTGTTGCGCAGCTGCCCGAGGTGGGCTTCGTCGGCGAAGCGGTAGGCCCGGCGCACCAGTTCGGTGTCTTCGGGGCTCAGATAGTCGAGGCGGGCCGTCAGCGCGGCAAAACTCGCGGCGGCCGCGTTCAGCGCCGCCGGACTCGGTTTCGGCGTGGGGGACGTAGGTTTGGCGACCGCGCTCATGGCTACCACTTTAGCGTGACCGCTCTGTGGGCGCGTCCAGACGTAAAAAAAGCACCGCAATGCGGTGCCTTTTCGTTGCAGGGCTGCGTCAGAAGATCAGCCCGGCACTTTCTTGAGCATTTCGATGCCGATCTTGCCTTCGGCGATTTCGCGCAGGGCCGTGACGGCGGGCTTGTTCTTGCTCTCGATCTTGGGGGCGTGGCCTTGGCTCAGCATGCGCGCACGGTACGTGGCGGCGAGAACGAGCTGGAAACGGTTCGGGATCTGAACGAGACAATCTTCGACGGTGATGCGGGCCATGATGAATTCTTTCGGTCGGTGAGCGGGGATTTCAAGGGATGTTCAGTGCGGCGAACGTATCGGCACGGGCTCTGCGCTGTGCGGAATACCGGAGCCGCTGCGCGTGGACGATCGCCTTGAGATCGAAAAGTGCGCGCTCAAATAACTCGTTGATTATAACGAAATCGAATTTTCCGGTCTGGGCCATCTCTTCGGCCGCATTCTTCAGGCGCAATTCGATCACCGCCGCGCTGTCCTCGCCGCGCCGCTCGAGGCGGGAGCGCAACTCTTCCCAGCTGGGCGGGAGGATGAAGATCATGACCGCGTTCGCAAAGGTCTTGCGGATCTGCAGCGCGCCCTGGAAGTCGATTTCGAGGATCACGTCGGTGCCCAGGGCCACCCGCTCCTCGACCGCCTTCTTCGACGTGCCGTAGCGGTGCCCGTGCACATGGGCCCATTCGACGAAGCCGTCGGCCGCGATCAGGGCGTCGAACTCGCTCGGGGAGGCGAAAAAGTACTCCCGACCGTGCTTTTCCTGTCCGCGCGGGGGGCGCGTGGTGTGGGAGACCGAGGGCTGAACGGCCGAGTCGAGCTCCATGAGCGCCTTGACCAGGCTCGATTTGCCAGCGCCGCTGGGCGCGGCGACCACGAAGATATTGCCGGGGTAGTCCATGGGAAGGCTCGTCGTCATTCGATGTTTTGCACCTGCTCGCGCATCTGCTCGATGAGGACCTTCATGTCCACGCCGATGCGCGTGAGTTCCAGGGCCGCCGACTTGGAGCCCAGGGTGTTGGCTTCGCGGTGCAGTTCCTGGATCAGGAAATCCAGCCGCTTGCCGATCTCGCCGCCCTTCTTGAGCAGCCGCTCGATCTCGTCGAGGTGTGAGTTCAGCCGCGTGAGCTCTTCCGCCACGTCGATGCGGATCGCGAAGGCGGTCGCTTCGGTCAGGGCGCGGTCCTGGGCGGCTTCGGGCAGCGTGCCGCCCGTGCCGGCGGTCAGGCCCATGGCCTCCTGCCAGCGTTCCAGGAAGCGGTTGCGCTGCTGTTCGACCAGCTGGGGCACCAGCGGGCCAGCCTGCTGCACCAGGGTGCGCAGCTGGGCCAGGTGGGCCTCGAGCATCTTGGCCAGCCGGGCGCCTTCGCGCTGGCGGGCCGACATCAGCGCCTCAAGCGCCTTGCCTGCCACGTCGAGCAGGTCGGGGCCCCAGTCGCCGCGCGTGGCACCGTCGCCGCCGGCCAGCCGCAGCACGTCGGCCACGCTGAGTTCGCGGGCGCCGGGCAGCCAGGCGCGGATGCCGTCCTGCACGCCGTTCAGCCGCTGAAGCAGCTTGACGGAGGGCTCGACCACGCCCGCCTGGGACGTGTTCTCGATGGCCGCGCGCACCTCGACCTTGCCGCGCTTGAGCTTGCCCGTGAGCAGCTCGCGCAGCGCGGTCTCATGCTGGCGCAGCTCCTCGGGGAGCTTGAAGGTGAGGTCGAGAAAGCGGCTGTTGACCGAGCGGATTTCGACCCCGAGCCGGCCCGCGACGGAGGGCCGTGCATCGGCTTCGGAGTGGCTGCCTGCGGGGCCGTTTTGGCCGCTGGCGTAGCCGGTCATGCTGTAAACTGGCATTGCGCCTCACTGTGGTTTTGCTTGCAAGCACCGAGGCGTCGGTACAGCGTTCGCTTGCCGCACCATCGCCTTCGGGCGAAACTCCCGGATTATGTCAAAGGTCAAGCCTACGCCCCTGTTGCCCGATACGGTCATTGGCGGATATCGCGTTGTTCGCCGGCTTTCCGCGGGCGGTTTCGGCGTGGTCTACCTCGCGATCGACCCGAACGGCCAGCAGGTCGCCGTCAAGGAATACCTGCCTTCGTCGCTCGCCACGCGGGGCCCCGGCGAACTGGCGCCGCAGGTGCCGCCCGAGAAGCTGTCGCTGTACCGCCTGGGGCTCAAGAGTTTCTTCGAAGAAGGCCGCTCGCTCGCGCAGATTTCGCATGCGTCGGTGGTCAGCGTGCTCAATTTCTTCCGCGAAAACGAGACCGTCTACATGGTCATGAACTACCTGGAGGGCGCGACCCTGCAGGATTTCGTGGTCACGGCACGCGACCTGAAGCGGCAGAAGGTGTTCCGCGAATCGACCATCCGTTCGCTGTTCGACGAAATCCTGCGCGGCCTGCGCATCGTCCACCAGTACAAGATGCTGCACCTGGACATCAAGCCCGCCAACATCTTCGTCACCGACGACGACCGCGCCGTGCTGATCGACTTCGGCGCCGCGCGCGAAGTGCTCAGCAAGGAAGGCATCTTCATCCGCCCCATGTACACGCCCGGCTTCGCCGCCCCCGAGATGTACCGGCGCGATTCGTCGATGGGCCCCTGGACCGACATCTACGCCATCGGCGCCTGCATCTACGCCTGTATGCAGGGCTACCCGCCCAACGATGCACCCCGGCGCATCGAGAAAGACCGCCTGAGCCTGTCGCTCTCGCGCCTGCGCGGCGTGTACTCCGACAACCTCATCGAGGTGGTCGAGTGGTGCATGTCGCTCGACCCGCTCTCGCGCCCGCAGTCGGTGTTTGCGTTGCAGAAGGAACTCAGCCGCGAAGGCGAGCGCCGCTACACCAAGCTCACGGTCGGCGAAAAGGTGCGCCTGTCGATCGACAACATCCGCTCCTTCGACAAGAAGAGCCTGCCGCGCGCCGCCGCGCCCACCACCCGACCGGCCTGAGCGACATGAAGTTCTCCGTGTTCCAGGTCAGCCGCAAGGGTGGCCGTCTCAAGAACGAAGACCGCATGGGCTACTGCTACACGCGGGAGTCGGGTCTGTTCGTGCTCGCCGACGGCATGGGCGGCCATCCTGAAGGCGAAGTGGCGGCCCAGCTGGCGCTGCAGACCATCGCCGCGCTGTACCAGCGCGAGGCCCGCCCCACCGTGAAGGACGTGAAGGCCTTCCTGGCCGAATCGGCCATGTCGGCGCACCAGCAGATCATGCGCTACGCGAGCCACAAGGCGATGCTCGACACGCCCCGCACCACCGTGGTCGCGGCCGTGCTGCAGAACGCCACCGCCACCTGGCTGCATTGCGGCGACTCGCGCCTGTACGTCGTGCGCGACGGCCGCCTGCTGACCCGCACGCGCGACCACTCGCATGCCGAGCGCCCCAAGCCCCACGGCGCCACCGACGCACCGGTCAACCGCAACCTGCTGCTGACCTGCCTGGGCTCGCCCACCACGCCGCTGTTCGACGTGTCGGCGCCACTGCCGCTGCAGCGCGGCGACCGCCTCATGCTGTGCTCCGACGGCGTCTGGGGCGTGCTCGACGACGCCGTCATCGTGCACACCCTGTCGTCCGGCAAGCCCGTGTCCGACGCCGCGCCCGACCTCGCCGAGATGGCGCTGCGCAAGGGCGGCGCCCACAGCGACAACGTGACGCTCATCGCGCTCGAGTGGGAAATGCCCGAGACGCCCGGCGACGACCGGGGCGTGTCCACCGAAACCATCGACGACGGCGTGTTCGCCTCGACCATCCAGGCCGGCATGCCGTCCGACAGCGAGATCGACGACCTCGACGAAGACGCCATCGAGCGCTCCATCGCCGAGATCAACGAAGCCATTCGCCGCTCTGCCGCCCGCAAGACCTGATCTCCTGATCGGGTCTCGCGGTTTTTCTTTTTCTTTTTCGGTTTCCTCCAGACACATGACTGCTTTCACACGAAGCGGCGGCCGCGCCGCCGACCAGCTGCGCCCCGTGCGCATCACCCGCGGCTTCACCATCCACGCCGAAGGCTCCGTGCTCATCGAGTTCGGCCAGACCCGCGTGCTGTGCACCGCCTCGGTCGAGGAAAAAGTGCCGCCGCACAAGAAGGGCAGCGGCGAAGGTTGGGTGACGGCCGAATACGGCATGCTGCCGCGCGCCACCCACACCCGCAGCAGCCGCGAAGCCGCCAAGGGCAAGCAGACCGGTCGCACGCAGGAAATCCAGCGCCTCATCGGCCGCTCGATGCGCGCCGTGTTCGACCTTGCCGCTCTGGGCGAACGCACCATCCACCTCGACTGCGACGTGCTGCAGGCCGACGGCGGCACGCGCACCGCGGCCATCACCGGCGCCTTCGTGGCCGCACAGGACGCCGTCGACAAGCTGCTGGCCTCCGGCGCGCTCAAGACCTCGCCCATCAAGGGCCACGTGGCCGCCATCTCGGTGGGCATCGTCGACGGCACGCCGCTGCTCGACCTCGAGTACACCGAAGACTCGGCCTGCGACACCGACATGAACGTCGTCATGACCGGCGCCGGCCACTTCGTCGAAGTGCAGGGCACGGCCGAAGGCGTGGCCTTCACGCGCGACGAAATGAACCTGCTGCTCGGCCTGGCCGAGAAGGGCATCGGCGAACTCGTGAGCCTGCAGCAGCAGGCCCTGCTTTCGAACTGAACGACCGACGACCACAACCACTAGCTACTGGCGCCCGTTCATTCATCGGGCGCCACAGCCATCTTTGACTTTCCATGAAACTGGTTCTGGCTTCCAACAACGCGGGCAAGCTCGCCGAACTCCAGCAGCTGTTTGCCGAGCTGTCCGTCACCCTGCTGCCGCAGTCGGCACTGGGCGTGGGCGAGGCTGAAGAACCCTTCCGCACCTTCGTCGAGAACGCGCTCACCAAGGCGCGCCACGCCAGCGCCGCCACAGGCCTGCCGGCCATTGCCGACGACGCCGGCCTGTGCGTCGATGCCTTCGGCGGCCTGCCGGGTGTCGACACCGCCTACTACGCCACGCAGTTCGGCTACGCCAAGGGCGACGCCAACAACGTGAAGGCGCTGCTCGAACAGCTCGACGGCGTGGTCAACCGCCGCGCCGCGCTCGTCAGCACGCTGGTCGCGCTGCGCCGCCACGACGACCCCGAGCCGCTCATTGCCGTCGGCCGCGTGGTCGGCGAGATCGCGCCCGCGCCCATCGGCGACAACGGCTTCGGCTTCGACCCCGTCATGTATTTGCCGACCTTCGGCAAGACCTTCGCCCAGCTGCCGCCCGACGTGAAGAACGCCAACAGCCACCGCGGCCGCGCCGCGCAGGCCATGCTCGCCCTGATGCGCGAGCGCTGGTTCTGACCCATGGCCACCGTCTTCCCGATCCAGCCCGCCCAAGCCGGCGGCGCCCCCCAGGCCAATGACGTGCTGCACTGGATGCGCCCCGGCCCGCTGCAACTCGCTGCGCTGCCGCCGCTGTCGCTGTACATCCACCTGCCGTGGTGCCTGCGCAAGTGCCCTTACTGCGACTTCAACTCGCACGAGTGGCGCGCCACCAGCGAGGCCGACATCGACGGCCTTCCCGAAGCCGCCTACATCGACGCGCTGATCGCCGACCTCGACGCCGCGCTGCCGTTGATCTGGGGCCGCACCGTCCACACCATCTTCATCGGCGGTGGCACGCCCAGCCTGTTCTCGCCGCAAGCCATCGACCGGTTGCTGGGCGACGTGCGCGCGCGCCTGAAGCTCGCGCCCGAGTGCGAGATCACGCTCGAGGCCAACCCCGGCACCTTCGAGCGCAACCGCTTCCGCGCCTACCGCGCGGCCGGCGTCACGCGCTTGTCGGTGGGCGTGCAGAGCTTCAACGACGAGCACCTGACGGCGCTGGGCCGCGTGCACGATCGTGCCCAGGCCATCGCCGCGGTCGAAGAAGCCGCGAGCGCCTTCGACACCTTCAACCTCGACCTGATGTACGCCTTGCCGGGCCAGACCATGGAAGGCCTCGACGCCGACCTGACCCAGGCCTTGGCTCTGGCGCCGCCGCACATCTCGATCTACCACCTCACCATCGAGCCCAACACCTGGTTCGCCAAGTTCCCGCCCACGCTGCCCGAGGACGACATCGCCTACGCCATGCTCGACCGCATCACCGAGCGCACGGGCGCGAGCGGCATGTCGCGCTACGAGGTCTCGGCCTATGCGCGCGACGGGCACCAGTGTGCGCACAACCTCAACTACTGGCAGTTCGGCGACTACCTTGGCATCGGCGCCGGTGCGCACAGCAAGCTGAGTTTCGCGCACCGCATCGTGCGGCAGGTGCGGTATCGCGAACCGCGCCTGTACATGGAGAACGCGCGCGCCGGCATGGCCGTGTCGCAGAGCGACGAAGTGGCGCTGGCTGACCTGCCCTTCGAGTTCATGCTCAACGCGCTGCGGCTGAAGCAGGGCTTCACGCTGCCCCAGTTCAGCGAACGCACGGGCCTGGCGATGACGTCGATTCAGCGCGGCCTGGAAGAGGCCGAGCGCAAGGGGCTCGTCGCGCGCGACCTGTTCCGCGTGTGGCCCACCGAGCGCGGACTCGACTTCCTGAGCGACCTGCAGACGTTGTTCCTGCCCGATGACGAGTAAGGCTGCGCTGTCGGCTTAAAATCGACGGTTCCGGAGAGTTGGGTGAGTGGTTTAAACCAGCAGTCTTGAAAACTGCCGACGTGAAAGCGTCCGTGAGTTCGAATCTCACACTCTCCGCCATCAGCCCACTGTTCATGCGGGCTCGCGATCGGGGGCAAGCCATTTGCCCCTTCACGCAACCTACCTCCCCGACCCGTACCGCCGCACCAAAATGCGCGTCCCTGCCGCAGCCTCAAACTGCTGCCAAGCCAGCACCGCATTCCCCACTTCATTCATCGCCAGATCCGGCGAAACCGCAATTTCGTCCGTGCCCTCCTGAGCCACCGGCGTCCCCCAGCCATCCGCCAGCGTGTGCCGAGCCGCATACAGATCGCTCGTCCCCATCCCGTTGCCCTGCGCCCACGCCACCACTGCGTTGGTCGCATCGTCCAATCCCACAGCAGGCAAGCTCGCCAACGCCTGTGAAGCCGCCGCCCGCACCGCACGGTCCGCGCCGAACGCCGCCCCCGGTGCCGCCGTCGCCGCCATGAGCGCGTTATCCAGCCGCCCCCAACTCACGACCGCCGCACCCCCCGCATTCATGCGCAGCACGGGCGTGCTCAACAACGCCTGCGTGGCGACGAACGGTGCGCCCACCCGTGCAGTGCCGCCCTGCCACGCGCCCGCCGAGAAGCGCTTGAACCACACGGCGCTCTCCCACTGGTTGCTGCCGCCGGGCAGGTCGGCCTGGCCCCAGGCGAGCAGTGCGTTGCCGGCGGCATCGATCGCCAGGTCGTGGGCGCCGATGGAGTGGCCGGTGCCGGTGTCGGGCACGAGTTCGGTGGCCGTGGCCCAGGTGCCGCTTGCGTTGGCGCGGTTGGTCCAGAGCGAGGCGCTGCTGCCGTCGGAGCGCTTCCACACGGCGACCGATTCGCCGGACCCCGCGACCACGACGGCCGGGTCGCCGTCGACGCTGCCCACGACCTCGTTGGTCTCGATGAGCGCGGCGGTGCCCCAGCCGCCAGCCGGGGTGTAGCGGTTGGCGTAGATGCTGAAGCGCGTGGCCGGGCCGATCTGCGACCACACGGCGACGGCGTTGCCGTTGGCGTCGATGCCCGCGCTGGCGTTGCCGACGATGCCGGTGCCGGTTTCCAGCAGCGCGGGGCTGCCCCAGCCGCCCGCGGGGTCGACGGGCAGTGCCCACAGGTCGTAGCCGGTCACGGAGCTCAGCTGGGTCCACAGCACGACGGCGCGGCCGCTGGGCTTGTCGATGGCGATGCGGATGTCGCGCACGCCGCCGGCGTTGGCCTCGAGGCGCTGCGGCGCGGTCCAGCCGCTGCCGGGCAGGTAGCGGCTGCCCCACAGGCGGTCCACCTGCGGGTTGCCTTCGACCTGGCGCCACACGACCAGCGCGCGCCCCTGCGCATCGATCGCGGTCTTCGGCAGGCTGGCGCCGCCGGCGGACAGCGCCGACGTATCGCCCCAGCCGATCACGGGCGGTGCGGCCACGAAAGTGGCCGTCACGTCGAGCGCTGCATCCATCCGCACGGTGCAGGTGCTGGCGTTGCCGCTGCAGGCGCCGCCCCAACTGCCGAGCACCTGTCCCGCGGCCGGCGTGGCCGCGAGGACGACCTCAGTGCCCGCGCTGAAATCGGCGCCGCAGCGATCGGTGCAGTCGATGCCCGCGGGCTGCGATCCGACGCGACCGTTGCCGGTGATGCCGACCTCCAGGCGATGCGTCACTGCCGCCGGCGGGGGCGCTGGCGGAAAGAGGCCGAGGGGCGGCAGCGCGCCGCCGCCCGATCCCCCGCCACCGCCGCCACAGGCCGCCAGCAGGGCCAGCACCCCTGCGCACACCATCCACCGTCCGTAGCTGCTCGTCTTCGTCATGTCCGTGTTCCTCCTCGTCCGCTGGCGCCGGGGCCCGGCGCCTTCTGTGGTTGCTTGCTTGTTCGTTCAAGAGGGGCGGATCGTAGGGACGGCTGCGCGTGCGGCCCATAGCACCTTCGGGCACCTGCCCGAAGGTGCTATGGGCCGTTGCAAGGTGTCCCGATAGGCTCGCTGCATGACTTCTTCACGAACGCGCCTGTGCTCGCCCTTGCTTCTCATGGCCGCTGCGCTGGCAGGCGGATGCGCTTCGCATGCCGTGACCGACGACGCCATCGTCACGACCACCTCGCGGGCGCTGGGCCTGCCGCCGCAGGCGTTCACGATCTCGAACCGGGCCGACAGCGGCGTGCAGACGACCTTCCAGGCCCGCACCGACGGCGGACGGGTCTACAGCTGCTACGTGGAGGGCTCGGTGTCGGTCGTAGGCCGAGTGGTCAGCGATGCCATCTGCCAGGAGATGCGCCAGAGCGACGCACCCGCGTCCGCACGTCGCTCCGCCACGCGGCCGGCGACCGCCCCTGCACCGGCGTGCAATGCGCTGCTGCGCGCGGCCGGCCGTTGCAACTGAGGCTTCGCGAAAGCCGGCGCGGCACCGTCGCGCCGGCGTGGACAACAATGGCGCCCTACGAGGAGAGGGCGCGGGCCGGGCCCGCACCCGAGGATCACGGCACCATGAAACTCCTGCTTGTCGACGATCACCCGCTGTTCGGTGTCGGCTTTGCGCATGCGCTGACGCACGCCCGCCCCGACTTCGAAGTGCAGACCGCGCTCTCGCTGGCCGAGGGCGTGGCGCGCGCTTCGCAATGCGCGCCCGACATCGTGCTGATCGACTACCGCCTGGGCGGTGAAGACGGCCTCGAAGGCCTGCGCCTCTTCGGCGCCCGCCATCCCCTCGTGTCGCGCCTGATGATCTCGGGCGACGAAGAGCCGGCACTCGCCGCACGCGCACGCGCCGCGGGTGCGGCCGGCTTCATCGGCAAGTCGCGCTCGGTAGCGCACATCGCGGCGGCGCTGGACGAGGTGGCCGCCGGTGGCGAGGCTTTCGACGTGCTGGCCTCGCGCACCGGCCTGCCGGTCGCGAGCCTCACGCCGCGCCAGCTCGAAGTGCTGCTGCTGGTGGCGCAAGGCCGCCAGAACAAGCAGATCGCCGCCGAGCTGGCGATCGCGGAGCGCACGGTCAAGCTCCACATCACGGCGCTGCTCGACACGATGGACGCGCGCAACCGCACCCACCTGCTGGTCCAGGCGCGGCGCGCGGGGCTGCTGCTGGAGCCGCGATGAGGCCTTCGGTGCCTGCCGCCCTCGCATCTCCGCTGAAAGCTCCGCGCGACCTCGGTGTGCGTGGCCTCATCGCCGCGTGCCTGCGCTTCTCGGACCTCCAGCTCCAGCAGGTCGAGCAGATGATCCGCACCACGCCGTGGGCTTGGATGCTGGCCGCGCTCGGCGGGTACCTGTGCTACCGCGAATACGCGACGGGCGCGGACGGTGCGCGCATGCAGGCGTGGTTCGCCGTCTACTGCTTCCTCGTGGCCGTGCGGGGCGGTATCTGGGTGGCATGGGCGCTGCGGCCCGGCCTTCGATCGAACCTCGCGGCGATGGCACTGCCTCTCATGGCCAGCAGCCAGAGCCTGGCCTTGTCGTGGGGTGTCCTGTGCGTCCTGCTGCAGAAAGACGGACCGGCGCAGGCCGAGGCCATCCTTCACATCACGATGGTCACCGTCTCGCTCGGTGGCGCGATCCGGCTCTCGACGATGGAGCGCTCGGCCATCGTCTATGTGGGCCTCATCCTCGGTCCGCTGGTGCTGCGCGACATCTGGTTCGGCGGCAGCTACCACCTGGCCATGGCAATGATCGTGACGCTCATCGGCGTCTACACGCTGCTGAGTTCCCGCGAGCTCTCTCGTGCGCTGCACGAGATCCAGGCGCAGCGCCGGCGCAATGCCGAACTGGTGACCGCGCTGAGCGCCGAAAACGAGCGCAGCCGCTCGGCCCGACAGACCGCCGAAGAAGCCGTGGCCGCGCGCATGCGCTTCTTCGCCTCGGCCAACCACGACCTGCGCCAGCCGCTCAACGCGATGGCGCTGCTGGCGCAGACGCTGCACACGGTCAGCACGCAGCCGCAGGTGCAGGCGCTCTCCGAGCAGCTGGTGGCCTGCGCCGACGGCATGACCGACGTGGTGGACGACCTGCTCGACATCACGCGCGCCGACGCCGGATCGATCAGCCCGCAGTGGTCGCTCTTCGCCATCGACGCGCTGCTGCGCGACTGCTGCCGGCCGCACCAGGCCGTGGCCACGGCCAAGGGGCTGACGTTCGAGCTGGCCATCGACCCCGCTACGGTCCGCAGCGACCGCGCCTTGCTCACGCGCGTCGTCACCAACCTGCTGGCGAACGCCATCCGCTACACGCACCAGGGCACGGTGCGGCTCGGCGGCCGGGTCGAGAACGGCCGGCTGCGGCTGGCCATCGAAGACACGGGCATCGGCATCGCGCCCGAGCACCTGCCGCACGTATTCGACGAGTTCTATCAAATCGACAACCCCGCGCGCGACCGCCGCCTGGGCTACGGCCTGGGCCTCGCGACCGTCAAGCGCCTGAGCGAACTGCTCGACCTGCGCGTGACCGTGCGCTCGCAGCCGGGGCAGGGCAGCGTGTTCGACGTGCAGGTGCCGTTGGCCGATGCGGCCGAGAGCGATCGGGCGGACGACGTCGAACGGCTCGCCGCGTCACCGACCGCCGTGTTGGCCGCGCGCGTGCTCGTGCTCGACGACGACCAGAGTTCGTTGCAGGCGCTGCAAGGGCTGCTGGCCTCTTGGGGCGCGGAGGTCCGCGCCGCGAGCGACATGGCGGGCGCACTGGCGTGCCTGCAGGCGGGCTTCCGGCCCGATGCGCTGGTGGTGGACCTGCGGCTCGGCCTGCAGGCGAGCGGCCTCCAGGCCATCGCCGACCTGCGCCTTGCGTTGAACGAAGCCGACCTGCCCGCGTTGATCGTGACCGGCGACGTCGGCGGCGATTCGCTGACGGCGGCACGCGAGGCCGGCCTGCCGGTGCTCGTCAAGCCGGTGCGGCCCTCGCAGCTTCGCGCTTTCCTGGGCCATGCGCAGGCCTGGAGGCGGACTGGCGTCTCGAGCGAGTAGCTGAAAGCCCCGGGCGACTCGCTTCGCGCCGGGTCTCATCCTCCCCGTCCATTGCCCCGCCCGGTCAGGGCGCCGCGTGTGTGATGGCGCGGGAAAACACCGAGGGCGCGTTCGTTGACTGGGGCAGTCGCAATCCCTAAAGTTCATCCATCTGATCAATTGAGCAGTTGAAGATCAAATGTTCACAAAATACACGACATGGACCCCGAACTGAGTCTTTCCATCCGCGCCGCATGGCTGGCCTATGTGGGCGGCCACACGCAGGAGCAGATCGCCGAGCGGCTCGGCGTGTCGCGCGTCAAGGTGCAGCGGCTGATCGCCTCGGCCATGCAGAGTGGGCTGATCAAGTTCTTCGTGGAAGGTGTGCCTGCCGAGTGCATGGCGCTCGAAGACAAGCTGGTGGAAGCCTTCGGCCTGAAGCGCTGCGTGGTCGTCCCGACCACCCAGGCCGACCTGGACGATGCGACCGATGCGATCCCCGCGCTGGCAGTGGCTGCCGCGCGCCAGCTGACCCGTGTGCTCGACGCCGGCGAGGTGCGCACCATCGGTGTGGGCCACGGTCGCACGCTGGCCGCGATGGTCGAGCGGATGCCCGCGGCGAATCGCAAGGACACGCGCTTCATCTCGCTCCTGGGCAGCCTCACGCGCCGCTCCGCCGCCAACCCGTTCGACCTGATTGCCAAGCTGGCCGAGCGCACGGGCGGCGAGTGCTACTTCATGCCGGTGCCGTTCCTGGCCGACAGCCGGGCCGACGCGCAGGTGCTGCGCGCCCAGCGTGGCGTGCAGCACGTGCTCGAGCTCGTGCGCGAGTGCCAGCTCTGCGTCGTCGGTGTCGGCGACCTGGGGCCGGACACCCATCTGCTGCGCACCCAGTCGGTCACGGCCAAGGAGCTGGCGGCGCTGCGCAAGGCGGGGGCGGTGGGCGAGCTCGCCGGCTGTTTCGTGGCGTCGAACGGCGAACCGGTGAAGTGCGAGATGAACGAACGCGCGGTTGGTGCGTCGCTGGACGACCTGCGCGGGCGCGACGTGCTCGCGGTGGCCGGTGGCACGTACAAGGCGGAGGCGATCTGCGCGGTGCTCAACACCGGCCTGATCACCGAGCTGATCGTCGACGAGGCGACCGCGCAGCTGTGCCTGCGCCATCAGGCCGGTCAGCGCGGCTGACCGAGCCGCCATCTTCCGGTCGTCGGAGTCGGTGCCCGTAGAGCGCCAACGTCGACCGGAGCAGACAGGTTCAAGAAGATCAACAGGGAGGAGGTTCGCATGGGCGCCCAGCTCGAAATTTCCGCGCGCAGACCGTTCCGTCTGCGGACGTCGGCCTGCGTGTGGACGGCGGCGCTCCTGCTGCTGTGCGTGGCGATGGTGCTGGACACCAAGGCGGTCCGCATCGGCTCCAGCGAAGACGCGCGGGTCGACGCGTTCTCGGCCGAGGCCTACGGAAAGAAGGCATTCGCACCCATTCGGGCCCTGATCGAGAAGGCGGCCGTCGACGCCCCGGTGCTGGCGCAGGCCCTCGCGGCGGACAAGGCGGCCGCGGGCGAGACCTACGGCAAGCCCGGGAGCGTCGGACCGATCTTCCCGGTCCGGTTCACCGGGACGGTCGGCGAGGGCCGTGCGGGCATCTTCACGGTGGCGGTCGATGGCCTGCCGCAAGGGTTGCAGCTTCGCGTGCAAACCGGGCCGGCCCTCAACGGCACCGAGGTGCGGGACGCCACGGGCACCGTGGCCTTCGGCCAGTTCACCAACCAGATCGACTACCAGGACGCGGGCTCGGCACTGAACAACGAGGTCAAGGCGCAGGTGCTCGGCACGCTCGACCGCGACACGCTCACCGGCAGGAAGGTCGACGTCGTCGGTGTGTTCCAGCTCATCAATCCGTCGAGCTGGCTCGTCACGCCCGTGCGGCTGGGCGTGCAATGAGCGCCGCTGGCATCGCCCGTCATCCCGACAGCGCGATCGTGCTGTCGGCGCGGAACATCGCCAAGTCGTACGGCAGCGTGCAGGCGCTCAAGGGCGTGAACTTCGACATCCACCGCGGACAGGTCACGACGCTGTTCGGTGAAAACGGCGCCGGCAAGTCCACGCTGATGAAGATCCTCTCGGGCGTGGTCACGCCCACGTCGGGCGACATCGTGCTCGACGGCGTGCCGGTCGTCCTGGCGTCGGCCGCCGACGCACGCGAGCGCGGCATTTCGATCATTCACCAGGAGCTGAGCCTGGCACCGAACCTCTCGGTGCGCGACAACGTCTTCATGGGCCGCGAATTGCGCAGCGCCACCGGCGTCGACTTTGCCGAAGAGGCGAGGCGCACGCAGGCGCTGATGGCAGAGCTCGAGGAAGCGATCGATCCGCTGACCTTGGTCGAAGACCTGCGCCTCGGGCAGCAGCAGATCGTCGAGATCGCGCGTGCGCTGTCGGTCAACAGCCGCATCCTGATCATGGACGAGCCCACGTCGGCGCTCTCGGCGACGGAGGTGGAGGCGCTGTTCAAGGTGATCCGCGACCTCACGGCGCGAGGGGTGTCGATCGTCTACATCTCGCACCACCTGGAAGAGGCACTGCAGATCACCGACCACGCGGTGGTGCTGCGCGACGGTGCCATGACCGCCAAGGCGCCGCGCGCCGAGATCGATCTCGAATGGATCGTGCGCCACATGGTCGGCGAGAACTTCGATCTCGGCAGTCCACCTGGCGGCTACGACTTCGGCGAAGTCGCGCTGGCCATCGAGGACGCCGTCCTCACCGAAAGCTCCGGCGCCGACGTCGTCGACCATGTGTCGCTCGACGTGCGGGCGGGCGAAATCGTCTGCATCTACGGGTTGATGGGCGCGGGGCGCACCGAGCTGCTGGAGGCCGTGGCTGGCCGTTGCGCACTCGACGGCGGGCGCGTGCTGCTCGAAGGCCAGGACGTGTCGAGGCTGAGCATCGCGCAGCGCATCGCCAAGGGCCTCGCGCTGGTGCCCGAAGACCGCCAGCGCGACGGTCTCGTGCAGACGATGAGCGTCGGCCAGAACCTCTCGCTGGCCAGCATCGGCGCCTTCGTTCGCGGGTGCTTCACATCGCCGGCCCGGGAACGTGCATGCGTCGACGAATCGATCCGGCGCGTCACCGTCAAGACCAGCGGCGGCCAGGCGGCCATCGGATCGCTGTCGGGCGGCAACCAGCAGAAGGTGGTCATCGGAAAGATGCTCGCCACGCACCCGAAGGTCCTGCTGCTCGATGAGCCGAGTCGGGGCATCGACGTCGGCGCCAAGGCCGAGGTGTTCCGCCTGCTCGCCGAGCGCGCGCGGCAGGGCCTCGCGGTCGTGTTCTCGACCTCGGAGGTGAGCGAATGCCTGGGTGTCGCGCACCGGATCGTCGTCATGCGACGGGGGCGGATCTCGGCCCAGTTCGGCGCCGACGTCACCAAAGAAATGATCATGGCCGCCTCGGGCGAAGCCATGGTTGCCTGAATGAAGCCCTTCGAGCGGACATCACCATGAGCGAAGCCCCATCCCCAGCCCTGCCTTCCCGCTCTGCCAACGGCGGAGGCGGCGGCATCGACATCGTTCGCCTCCTGCTCGAAGGGCGCGCCTTCTTCGCGCTGATCGCGATCGTGGCCGTGTTCTCGTTGCTGTCGCCCGTGTACTTCTCGACCGGCAACTTCCTGATCATGTCGTCGCACGTCGCCATCTTCGGGCTGCTGGCCATCGGCATGCTGATCGTGATCCTCACCGGTGGCATCGATCTGTCGGTCGGGTCGACCCTCGGCCTGTGCGGGGTCGTCGCCGGCTACCTGATGCAGGGCGTGACGATCGACGCGCTCGGCCTGGTGCTCTACCCGCCGGTCTGGGTCGTGGTGGTGCTGACCTGCGCACTGGGTGCCTTCGTCGGGGCCGTCAACGGCGTGCTGATCGCTTTCTTCAAGGTGCCGGCTTTCGTGGCCACGCTGGGCGTGCTGTACGTCGCGCGCGGCGTGGCGCTGCTGATCACCAACGGGCTGACCTTCAACAACCTCGGCGGCCGGCCCGAGTTGGGCAACACGGGCTTCAACTGGCTCGGCTTCGACCAGATCCTCGGCATGCCGGTCGGCGTGCTGGTGCTTGCCATGGTCGCGGTGGTGGCGGCCGTGCTGCTCAACCGCACGGCCTTCGGGCGCTGGGTGTATGCGAGCGGCGGCAACGCACGGGCGGCCGAACTGTCGGGCGTGCCCGTGCGATTCACGACCGTCACCGTCTACGTGCTGTCCGGTGTCTGCGCGGCCATTGCGGGGCTGGTCCTGTCGTCGCAACTGACCTCGGCCGGCCCGACGGCGGGCAGCACCTACGAGCTCACCGCGATCGCCGCCGTCGTGGTGGGCGGCGCGGCGCTCACCGGAGGGCGCGGCAACGTGCGCGGCACGCTGCTCGGCGCCTTCGTCATCGGCTTCCTGTCCGATGGGCTCGTGATCATCGGCGTGTCCTCCTACTGGCAGACCGTCTTCACGGGCGCCGTGATCGTGCTCGCGGTGCTGCTGAACGCCATCCGGTACGGCCGTCGGCCTGCGCGTGCCGCGACCCCGGCCGTGCCCGTCCAGCCACGGCCCACGGCCTGAAAGATTCCCGTCCGCCGCAGCCGCGGCATCTGTCCAGAAGAAACCACCAAGGAGACGAAGTCATGTTGAACACCACCCGCCGCACGCTGCTTGCTGCACTCTCGCTCACGCCCCTGATGGCCAGCCCGGCATGGGCCCAAGGCAAGGGCAAGGGGCTGATCACGATCATCGTGAACGACCCCGCCAACCCCTACTGGTTCACCGAAGGCGAGGTGGCCAAGGCCACGGCGCAGAAACTGGGCTACACCGCGGTCGTCGCCGCGCACACCGGCGACACCAACACCGAGAGCCGTCTGATCGACACGGCCATCACCAACAAGTCGGTCGCCATCATCCTCGACCCCGCGAACGCGAGCGGCTCGGTGGGTGCCGTGCAGAAGGCGGTGGCCGCGAAGATCCCCGTGATCCTCGTCAATGCCGAGATCAACAAGGAGGGCCTGGCGCAGGCGCAGCTCGTGTCGAACAACGCCCAGGGCGCCGCGCTCGGGGCCCAGCACTGGGCCGAGCTGATGGGCAACAAGGGCAAGTACGTCGAGCTCGTCGGCGCCCCTTCCGACAACAACGCCGCGACCCGGTCGAACGGCTTCAAGACGGTGTTGAGCCAGTACCCTGACCTGGCCAAGGCCGGCTCGGAAGTCGCCAACTGGAACCGGACGCAAGGGCACAACAAAATGCAGTCGCTGATGCAGGCGCACCCCGACATCAAGGGCGTCATCAGCGGCAACGACGAGATGGCCCTCGGCGCGATCGCCGCGCTCAAGAAGGCGGGCAAGTTCAACGGGGTCGTCGTCGGCGGGTTCGACGGTTCGCCGGACTCGGTGGCCTCGGTCAAGGCCGGCGAGCTGGCCTACACGGTGCTCCAACCCGTCGCGGTGTTCGCCGCCGCTGCCGTGCAGCAGGCCGACTCGTTCATCCGAACCGGCAAGACCGGTGCCAAGACCGAGAAGCAGCTGTTCGACTGCCTGCTGATCACCAAGGGCAACGCCGCCAAGTACTCCTCGCCGTTCGTCCTGGACAAGTAAGCCCACGGAACGTCACGACACCCCGGCACCGCAAGGTTCCGGCGGCGCTCGCCACGCGACGCCGCCGGTTGCGCAGCCGGTTCGAAGCAATTCGAAGAAATGGAATGCACATGAAGATCGCCATTGCCGCGGACACCGCGGGCGCGCCCCTTGCCGAGGTTCTTGCCAGGCACTTCACTGGCCGTGAGGGCCTCGAGGTGACCCACATCGGCCTGCCCGAGGAGGACGCCGACTTCTTCTATGCCGATCTCTCCGACCGGGTCTGCCAGGGCATCCTCAGCGGCCTCTACGACCGTGCGATCCTGGTCTGCGGAACCGGCATCGGTGTCTGCCTCTCGGCCAACAAGGTGCCCGGCATCCGCGCGGCGCAGACGCACGACACCTACTCCGCGGAGCGCGCCGCGCTCTCCAACAACGCGCAGGTCATCACCATGGGGGCGCGGGTGATCGGGGCCGAACTGGCCAAGGCGGTGGCGCAGGCCTACCTGTCCTCCCACTTCGACCCCCACGGCACGTCGGCGCGCAACGTCCGCGCCATCGATGCGCTGGACGAGAAGTACCACGCGAAACACCCATGAACGCAACCCGTTCGTTCGGCGGCCGGCACTGACGCGCATGGCACGCGACCTCATCATCGGCGTGGACGCCGGAACCTCGGTCATCAAGGCCGTGGCCTTCGACCTGCAGGGCCGGCAGGTGGCGGTGGCCAGCACGCCGAACCGCGTGCTGCTCGGCCCCGACGGCGCGGCCGAGCAGGACCTCGACGGAACCTGGACCGACACGGCCGCCACGTTGCGCGCGCTGGCCGCGCGCGTCCCCGGCCTGGCGGCGCGCGTGGTGGCCCTGGCCGCCACCGGCCAGGGCGACGGGACCTGGCTCGTCGATGCCGACGGCCGCCCGGTCGGGCCCGCGATGCTGTGGCTCGACGCGCGCGCCGGCCGGCACGTGCAGGCACTGCGCGAGACGCCGGCCTCGCGGCTCGTCGCCGCGCGCACCGGCAACGCGCTCAACCCGTCGATGCAAAGCGGCCAGCTGCTGTGGCTGCAGGCGCACCAGCCCGAGCGCATGGCACGGGCCGCATCGGCCATGCATTGCAAGGACTGGCTCTTCTTCAAGGCCACGGGCGTGCGTGCGACCAGCCCCTGCGAAGGCGTCTACACCTTCGGCAACTTCAGGAGCCTGGCCTACGACGACGAGACCCTGGCGCTCCTCGGCCTGGAGGCCATCAAGCACCTTCTGCCGCCGATCGTCGACGGCACCCGCAGCCATGCGCCGCTGACCCGCACTGCCGCCACCGAGACGGGGCTACCCGAAGGCCTGCCGGTGGTGCTGCCGCTCATGGACGTGCCGCTGTGCGTGCTCGGCGCCGGCGGCATGGCCTTCGATGCGCAGGGCGGGCTGCGGCACGTCGGCTGCTCGGTGCTCGGCAGCACCGGCATGCACGGCTGGGTCACCGACAACACGGCGGCCATCGAACCGAGCGCCGAAGCCGGCTACACCATCGCGATGCCCGCGCCGGGCCTGCGGGTCCGCCTGGTCTCGCACATGGCGGCGACACTGAACATCGACTGGTTGCTCCGGCTGCTCGGCAGCGCGGCTGAACTGGCTGGCGGTGCGGCGTTGCCGCATGCGCAGATGCTGGAGCGGCTCGATGCGCTGGTGCTGTCCACCGCACCCGCGCAGGCGGTCTACCACCCCTATATCGCGCAAAGCGGCGAGCGCGGCCCCTTTGTCGATGCGAGCGCCCGTGCGCAGCTCAGCGGCTTCAGTGCCACGCTGGGCGTGGCGGGCCTGTCGCGCGCGGTCTTCGAAGGCATCGCGATGGCCACGCGCGACTGCTACACCGCGCTCGGCACGCTGCCCGAAGAGATCCGCCTGTCCGGCGGCGCGGCACGCAGCCTGGCGCTGCGGCAGATGATCGCGTCGGTCACCGGGCGCCCGGTGCGCGTGTCGAACCGCGAGGAGTGCGGCGCCGCAGGCGCGGCCATCACTGCAGCCCTGTCGATCGACAGCCACGCCAGCCTTCACCAGATGCTGCCCCAGTGGGTCGATGCCTACCTCGACGAGGCGGTCACCTTGCCGGACCCGGGCCAGACCGCGCTCTACGACCAGATCTACGGGCAGTACTGCGAAACCGCACAGCGGGCGAGGGCGCCCTGGCAGGCCCTGGCCGACATCCGGCGTGCCCACCTCGATGCCGCCGCGCAGGAGATCCGATGAACGACTTCGTCTCGCCCGCCGTGCTGGCGCGGGCCTTCGAGCCGGCCGACGCGACCTGGCTCCATCCCGCGCAGCGGCGGCGCGACCTGGCCGAAGCCTCGCGCAGCGTGGCCGACGTGCTGGTGATCGGCGCGGGCGTGACCGGTGCGGGCGCCGCGCTCGATGCCGTCGCGCGCGGGCTTTCGGTGGTGCTGGTCGAAGCGGGCGACATCGCCACCGGCACCTCGTCGCGTTCGGGCAAGACCTTTCACGGCGGCCTGCGCTACCTCGAGCAGCTCAACTTCAAGCTGGTGGCGCACGCGATCGAGGAGCGCGACCTGATGGTCAAGGTCCTGTGCCCGCACATTGCCCGTCCGGAGTCTTTTCTCTATCCGCTCACCCGCGCCTGGTGGGAGCGGCCCTATGTCGCGGCCGGCGTGCTGCTCTACGACCTCTTCGGCCTGAAGGGCGGTGCCGTCCCGCGCCAGCGCCACTTCGGCCGGGCGGCGCTCAAGCGGCACATTCCCTCGATCGATGCACGGCGCGTGGTCGGCGGCGTTCAGTTCCACGACGCGCTGATGGACGACGCGCGCCACACCCTCGCGGTGGTGCGCACGGCGGCCGGTCGCGGCGCCAAGGTCATCACGCGGGCGCCCATGGTCGAGTTCATCAAGGACGGCGAGCGCGTCGCGGGCGTCGTGGTGCAAGACACCCTCACCGGCGAACGCCATCGCCTGGCCGCCCGCGCGGTGATCAGCGCCACCGGCATCTGGGCCGACGACATCCAGCAGCGCGCGGGCGCCAACAGCTTCCGGGTGCAACCCGCGAAGGGCGTGCACATCCTGCTGCGGCCGGAGGCGCTGCAGTCCGACACCGGCATCCTCGCCCGCGCCACCGATTCCGTCATCATCGCGCGCCGCTGGTACGGCTACTGGCTCGTCGGCACCACCGACACCCCGTGGCACGGCGACAAGTCGCAGCCGGTCGCCGAAGCGGCCGATGTCGACTACTTGCTCGACAACCTCAACGCCTACCTCGAACGCAAGGTCGGCCGTGCCGACGTGCTCGGCACCTTCGCCGGCCTGCGCCCGCTGCTGAAGTCGGTCGGCGCCACCGATTCGACGTCGGCACTGCTGCGCGACCACGCGGTGATCGACGGGCCGCCCGGCCTCACCACCGTCGTCGGCGGCAAGTACACGACCTACCGCCGCATGGCGGCCGACGCGGTCGATGCCGCGGTGCGGCCCCTGGGGGTGGGCACGCCATCGTCCACGGCCTCGCTGCCGCTGGTCGGGGCCGGCGACTGGGCCGCGGTGCGCGACAGCGCCGGCGACCTGGCGCGGCATTTCGGCATGGGCATCGGCGATGCGGGCCGCCTGCTGCAGCGGCACGGCGACCGGGTGCGCGACCTGCGGGCGCTCGCGCGGGCCAGGCCCGCACTGCGCGCGACACTGCCCGGTGCCTCGCACTACCTGGTCGCCGAACTCGTGCATGCCGTCGTCGCCGAGGGTGCGCACACGCTGACCGACGTGATGACGCGCCGCACCCACCTGTCGATCGAACTCGCCGATGGCGGGCTGGCCCTGGCCCCTTTCGTGGCCGGGTGCATCGCACCGTACCTGGGCTGGTCGAGCGACGACACCCGCCGGCAGCTTGCCGCCTACCGCGAACTCATCGCGGCGGAGCGTGCGGCGCTGGGCCCCGGCGTTGCCGTGCCGCCGGCCGCGTCGTCTGCCGCTGCCCCTGCCACGCTCGCCGCGGCCCTGTAGAGCCATCCCTTCGCGCACACCCCGCGGGCCGCGTCCGGCCCCGCCCTTACCCAGGAGACCTGCTTTATGTCCATGAACCGTGTCGTCAACCACCCCGATCGCGTCGTCGAGGACATGCTCGGGGGCTGGTTGCTGGCCCACGGCGACAGCGTCGAGGCATTGCCCGCCAACCCGCGCGTCGTCAAGCGCGCCCGAGCGCCCGAGCGCGGCAAGGTCGGTGTGGTGACCGGCGGCGGGTCGGGGCACGAGCCGGCATTCCTCGGCTACGTGGGAGACGGCATGGTCGATGCCGTGGCCGTCGGAGAGATCTTTTCCTCGCCCACGGCCAAGAGCTTCCTGGACGCGATCCGCACGGCCGACGGCGGCGCGGGCGTGGCCTGCCTCTACGGCAACTACGCCGGCGACAACATGAACGTCGGCATGGCCCGCCAGATGGCCGAGCGCGAGGGCATCGTGGTCAGGACCGTGGTCGCCAACGACGACGTGCCCTCGGCCGCCAAGGGCGACGAGGCGCGGCGGCGCGGCGTTGCAGGGGAGATCTTCATGTGGAAGGTCGGTGCCGCCAAGGCCGCGCTCGGCGCCTCCCTCGACGAGGTGATCGCCGCGGCGCAGAAGGCCATCGCGAACACGCGCAGCATCGGCGTGGGCCTGTCCGCCTGCGTGATCCCCGCAGTCGGCAAGGCCAACTTCCACATCGAGCCGGGCACGATGGAAGTCGGCATCGGCCACCACGGCGAACCCGGCATCGACGTGCGGGCGACGGCGAGCGCCGCCGAGATGGCGCAGCTCATGCTCGACGTCGTGCTGCCCGACCTGCCGTTCAGCGCCGGCGACCGGGTCGCGGTGCTGATCTCGGGGCTCGGCGCCACGCCGGTGATGGAGCAGTACATCCTCTACGGAGAGATCGCTCAGCGTCTGCTGGCCAAAGGCATCACGGTGGCGTTCAACCAGGTCGGCAACCTCTTCACCTCGCTCGAGATGATGGGCGTGACGCTGACCCTCATGAAGCTCGACGACGAACTCGAGACCTGCCTGAAGCACCCCTGCCGCAGCGTCGGGCTGAGCGTGCCCGGCGACGCCGCGCAGGGCCGCACCTACAGCGGAAGCGCCCGCATGAACCCTGCCGTGGCCACGGCGGCCGCGTCTTCGGGCGCCGGCGCGCGCGCACGCACGGTGAGCGGCGCAACGCTGGCCCTCTCGGAGGCGGGCCCCGTCGTGCGGGACCTCATCGATGCCATCGTCGCGAACCGCCAGCACCTGAGCGAGATCGACGGCCTGATCGGCGACGGCGACCACGGCATCAACATGGCCAAGGGCTTCACCGGCTGCGGCATGCGCCTGGACGCGCTCGGCCCGCGCGCTGCGTCGCTGCCCGCTGCGTTCGAGCAGCTGTCGCAGGCACTGATGGACGACATCGGCGGTTCGATGGGGCCGCTCTATGGCCGCTTCTTTCTCGGCTTCGTCGACACCCTCGCGCCGCATGAACAACTCGATGCGGCGCTGTTCGGCGAGGCGCTGGCCGTGGCCGTGGCCAACGTGCAGGCGATGGGCAATGCCCAGGTCGGCGACAAGACGCTGATCGACGCGCTCGTGCCGGCGCGCGAGGCCTACGCCGCCGCGCTCGCCAGCGGCGCAGGCTTCGCTGCCTGCCTGCAGGCCATGGGCGCTGCCGCGCAGCAGGGGCGCGACGCCACCAAGGCCCTGCAGGCCCGCATCGGCCGTTCGGCGCGACTGGGTGCGCGCTCGATCGGCGTGCTCGACGCCGGCGCCACCTCGTGCTGCCTGATCCTGCAGACGCTGGCGGCTTCGCTGCAGCGCCGGCTGGACCCCTGAATTCGACTGTCACACGCAAGGAAAGCCTTTTTCATGACCACCATTCAAGCCGTCATCTTCGACATGGACGGCATCCTGATCGACTCGGAAGTGCTCTGGCGCCAGGCCCGGGAGGAGTTCGCCGCAGACCACGGCATGACCTGGAGCGCCGAGGACCAGGAATCCACCATGGGCTGCAACACCCGCATGTGGTCGCGCCTCATGGTCGAGCGGCTCGACCTGCGCGCCAGACTCGGCATGGACGAGGCCGCGATCGCCCGCGAGATCAAGGCGCGCCTGCTGGCGAAGTACGAGGTGCACCTGCCCGAGCGCGAAGGTGCTATCGCCGCGGTGCGCCTGGCGGCGACCCGCTACAAGGTCGCGCTGGCCTCCGGCTCGCCGAACGAACTGGCGGCGCACGTGATGAAGGTGACGGGCCTCGACAAGGTCTTCCTGGCCACCACGTATGGCGACGATGTCGCGCACGGCAAGCCCGCGCCCGACATCTACCTCGACGTGCTGCAGAAGATCGGCGTGAAGCCCGAGCATGCCGTCGGCGTCGAGGACTCCGGCAACGGCATCCGCTCGCTGCATGCGGCCGGCATGGGCATCATCGCGGCGCCCGGGCCGGAGTTCCCGCTCGGTCCCGACGTGCTCGCTCTGGCCGACGTGCGCATCGCCGAGCTGACGGCGTTCGACCTAGACCTCGTCGAGCGCGCCGGCGCGGCGCATCGGGCGCGCATGCGCTGACGGGCCGGGCCGCCTGAGGCCCGAAAAAAATCAGCGGCCCACGACCGCGTGCCCCGCAATCGCATCGATCACCGGCGCCCACGTCACCTTCGGCAGCGCGTGCCCCATGCCCTCGATGGTCACCATCCGCGCGCCGGGCACGTGGCGCGCCACGTCCTTCCCGCATTCGATCGGCACCAGCGGATCGACATCGCCGTGGATCACCAGCGTCGGCGCCTTCAGCGACGCCAGCCGCTCCCTGCGGCTGCCTGACGCGATGATGGCCGCGAGCTGGCGCGCGTAGCCGGCCGGGTGCAGGCCGCGTTCGAAACTGCGTTCCGCGCGCGCGGCGTCGAGCGCCTCTTCGTCCGGATGCGAACCTGCGCGCAGCACCTTCATCACCTGCTGCTGGCGCGCGATGTAGCCGTCGCGGTCCAGCGGCGTGGGCGTGAGCAGTACCTGCAGTGCCTGGGGCTGGGGCGGCGGCAGGTCGGGCGCGCCGCTGGTGGCCATGATCGACACCAGCGTGCGCACGCGCGCCGGATGGCGCAGCGCGATCTCCTGGCCGATGGCGCCGCCCATCGAGGCGCCGACGATGTGGGCACGATCGATGCCCAGCGCGTCGAGCAGGCCGACCGCATCGTCGGCCATGTGGGCCAGCGTGTACGGCACCTGGCTCGCGCTCACCGGCACGCCGGCCAGCGCTTGTCCGAGCAGCTTGGTCACGTCGGGAATACCCGCGGCGCTCAGGCGCGTGGACAGTCCGATGTCGCGGTTGTCGAAGCGGATGACGCGGTAGCCGCGACCGGCCAGGCGCTCGCAAAAAGCTTCGTCCCACGCAATCATCTGCGTGCCCAGGCCCATGATGAGCAGCAGCGGTGGCGCCGCCGGATCGCCGAAGCAGTCGTAGGCCAGCTCGATGCCGTTGGACGAAGCGAACGAAGGGGAAGAGGGGTCGCGTTGCATGGGGCGTGGCGGTGAAAAGGAAGGGGAGAGAAAGGAAGAGAAGCGAAAGGCAACCGTCGCGCGTTGCGCTTTGTGGCCTGCGGCCGGGACGGTGTTTCGTGGACGATCTTTCCGTGGGGCACCAGCGCGAGAAAGGTTCGTTCAGACCAACCGGGAGTGACTTCGGGACAATTTGGCGCTATCGGGAAACTCCGAGTCTGCGCGTGCAGAACGCTTCGATATCCTGCGACGACCTTGGAGTGCGAGGCCAGTGGCGGCCTCGCCATCGAAGGCATGTGTTCTGAAGGGATTGAATCGTCGTGCATCGTTCGCCACCCGACTTCGCGTCACGCGTCTACGGACCCCAGCGCGTCGCAGCCATCGTCGCCACCCTGGTCGAAGAAGGCATCGCACCGGAACAAACCCTGAGCGGAAGTGGCCTGACGGAAGACCAGCTGCGCGCACCGGCGACGCGGATTTCCTACGAGCAGGCGGCCGTGGTCTTCCGCAACGCGGTGCGTCTCGCGCCCGGTCCCAGCATCGCCTTTCGCGCGGGCATCCGCATGCACCTCACGGCCTACGGCATGTACGGCTACGGGCTGCTGAGCAGCCCCACGCATGCCGACCTGATGGACTTCACCATCAAGTACAACCGCGTCATGGGCCCCGTGGCCGGGCCGGTGTCGTACACCTGCAGCGGCGGCACGGCCGTGCTGCCCTACGAGGTGCTGCTGTCGTCCGATCCGCAAGACCCGCTGTACCGCTTCGCGCTCGAGTTCGCCTTTGCGGTGCACCTGCGGCTGGGGCGCGATCTTTTCGGTCCGTCGTTCGGGCTCTCTGCATTGCATGTGCGCTTTGCCGAGCCCGAAGATTTGAGCGCCTACCGCACCCTGTTCTGCTGCCCCGTGGCGTTCGGCCAGCCGCGCGACGAACTGCATGTGGGCTCGCCGTGGGTGGGCCATCCCTCGCGATTGCCCGACTCGGTCACGCATGCGATGGTGAGCGAGATGTGCCAGCAGGTGCTGGCCGATCTGCCGCGCTCGGGCGGTGTGTCGTCGGTGGTGCGGCGCACGCTGATCGACCACATGCCGTGGCGCTTTCCGACCATCGAGCCGATGGCTTCGGAGCTGTCGATCCATCCGCGCACCTTGCGCCGACGCCTCGAGACCGAAGGCACGACCTACCGCGGCATCCTGGCCGACGTGCGCCGCGTGCTGGCCATCGAGTACCTGCGCACCACGCGCATGACCACCGAGGAAATCGCCGAGCGGCTGGGCTACAGCGACGCCTCGAACTTCCGCCACGCCTTCGTGCGCTGGACCGGCCGCAGCCCGCAGGACTACCGCGCGGCGAAGGCCTGAGCCGCGCCTGCGCGATGCCGCATCGGGCATCGTGAACCACCGCTGATTCGCATGCGCGCGCCTTCGTGCGGCGTTCGCGTGGCCGTCGATCCACACATCTGTTCGCAGTTGTGAGTCGCGCCTGCGCGGCGTTCAAATGCGCGTCCCGAAATCACCGCGAAGTGGTCGCATCGCACCTTTTCTTGTCGACCTCGCCGCGAAAAGATGGCGCCCAGAGCAACGACAACAAAGTGCCCGATCCGAGCCTCGCTGAAGGCCCGGACGAGGCCGACAGGAGACAACAACATGGATGCACCTCGCGCGTGCCGGCATGCCCGGCACGGACTGGACGTACGCGGCGGGTTCACACCATGCATGCGTGCCGCCGCACAGGCCGGGCGCCGCCGCTGCGCGGCGCCTTCAACCCTTTTCCCCGATCTCGATCCTCTCTCGAACGACCGCCCGACCGGGTAGCCGTGTGCATCGCGTCTGCACGTCGGGCTTTTTCTTCGCCTCTCTTTTTTTTCTCTTTCCCTTTCCCTCCACTCCCGAGATGACCATGACCGAATCTTCTTCGATGGCCCCGCCGTCCCGCCGCCTGCTGATGCTCGAGTGGCGCGCCGTGGCGGAGCTGTCCGCGTTCTTCACCATGGCCCCGATGCTGCGCATGGCGCCCGCGGGCGACGGGCATCCCGTGCTCGTGCTGCCCGGCCTCTCGGCGAGTGATGCTTCGACGCAGCCGCTGCGCGCCTTCCTGCGCGACCGCGGCTACCGCGCGCACGGATGGAAGCTCGGCCCCAACTTCGGCCCGCGCCCCGGCGTGGAAGACCAGATGCGGGAGCGCCTGGCCGAGCTGCACGAGCGCTACCAGCGCAAGGTGAGCATCGTCGGCTGGAGCCTGGGCGGCGTGTTCGCACGCGAGCTGGCGCGGCGCGCGCCCTCGCAGGTGCGCAGCGTCATCACGCTGGGCAGCCCGTTCGCCGGCGAGCCGCGCGCGAGCAACGCGTGGCGGCTGTACGAGATGGTGAGCGAGCGCAAGGTCGAGGACTGGCCCGAGCGCGAGCGCATGCGCACGCCGCCGCCCGTGCCGGCCAGCGCCATCTACAGCCGCACCGACGGCATCGTGGCCTGGCAGGGCTGCCGCGAACGCGAGACCGCGACCTCGGAAAACATCGAGGTCGAGGGCAGCCACTGCGGCCTCGGCCACAACCCCGTGGTGCTCTACGCCATTGCCGACCGGCTCGCGCAGCCCGAGGGCCAGTGGAAGCCGTTCCGCCGCGAAGGCCTGCGCCGCCTGCTGTACCTCGATCCGCACCGCGACGTGCGCAAGGCCGCCTGATGCGCCGCATCACCCACCCGTTCACTTCCTGGAGACGCACATGAACAGCAAGCCCTGGCTGGCTTCCTACCCCGAAGGCGTGGCGTGGGACCACGAGATCAAGCCCACCTCGGTCCAGCAGATATTGACCGACGCCGTGGCCGGCTTTCCCGACCGGCCGGCCATCGACTTCATGGGCAAGCGGCTGAACTACCGCGAGCTCGGCGCGCTGGTCGATCGCGCCGCCAAGGGCTTGCAGGCCCTGGGCGTGCGCCCCGGCGTGCACGTGGGCCTGTTCCTGCCCAACACGCCGCACTACCTGGTCGCGTTGTTCGGCGTGCTGCAGGCGGGCGGCACGGTGGTCAACTACTCGCCGCTCGATGCGGCGAAGGTGCTCGAGCACAAGATCGAGGACAGCCAGACCGACTTCCTCATCACGCTCGACCTGGCGGCGCTCTACCCGCAGATGGCCGCCATGCTCGGCAAGACACGGCTGAAGAAGCTTATCGTCGGCAACCTCGCCGAGATGACGGGCGCGCCCGAGCAGGTGGCCGCGCAGATGAAGGCGAAGAACGAAACGGTCGAGATTTCCGGAGACGAGCACCACCTGCGTTTTTCCGAACTGCTCGACAACGACGGCCGCTACACGCCGCACCCCATCGGCGATCCGCGCGAGGCGCTGGCCATCCTGCAGTACACGGGCGGCACGACCGGCCTGCCCAAGGGCGCGATGCTCACGCACGCCAACCTGTCGTCGGCCTGCGAGCAGGTGGTGATCACGCAGTCGGGCACGCCGCCCGTGCTGCAGATGGGCACCGAGCGGCTGCTCGCGGTGCTGCCGCCGTTTCACATCTACGCGCTCACGGTCAACCTGCTGCTGGGCGTGCGCCTGGCGGCCGAGATCGTGCAGCACCTGCGCTTCGACCCCAAGGCCGCGCTGCGCGACATCGCCGAGAAGAAGCTCACCACCTTCTGCGGCGTGCCCACCATGTTCACCGCGGTGATCGGCGACCCCGACACGCCGCAGTACGACCTGCACTCGCTCAAGCTGTGCAACTCGGGCGGCGCGCCGCTGCCGATGGAGGTGGGCGAGCGCTTCCGCGCCATCACCGGCACCTGGCTGGCCGAAGGCTGGGGCATGACGGAAACATCGCCCACCGGCACCTTCTCGCCCGCGCACGGCCAGCGCAAGGCGGGCTCGTGCGGCATTCCGCACCCGGGCGTGGTCATCAAGATGCTCGACCTCGAGGACCCCGCGCGCTACGTGCCGTTGGGCGAGAAGGGCGAGATGTGCATCCAGGGCCCCAACGTGATGAAGGGCTACTGGAACAAGCCCGAGGCCACGGCCGACAGCACCACCTTCGACGGCTTCTTTCGCACCGGCGACGTGGGCTACATGGACGAGGACGGCTTCGTCTTCATCGTCGACCGTTGCAAGGACATGCTGCTGTGCAGCGGCTACAACGTCTATCCGCGCGTGCTCGAAGAGGCCATCTACCAGCACCCGGCCGTGCATGAGGTGGCGGTGATCGGCGTGCCCGACGAATACCGCGGCCAGTCGCCCAAGGCCTTCGTCACGCTCAAACCCGGCGCCGAGGCCTTCGACATCAAAGCCCTGCAAACCTTTCTCAAGGAGCGCGTGGGCAAGCACGAGATGGTGCAGGCCCTGGAGATCCGCGCCGCGCTGCCCAAGACGGCAGTGGGCAAGCTCTCCAAGAAAGACCTCGTGGACGAAGAGCTGCGCAAGCAGGCCGTCGCCGCGGCCACCGCTTGAGCGCACCCCTTCCCGAATTCCCACCAATCCCACCGACGAAAGAGGCCACGCCATGGACCACCTGAGCAGCATGGACGCGTCGTTCCTGCACCTTGAAACCCCCGAGACGCCGATGCACGTCGGCAGCCTCATGCTCCTGGACCTGCCCGAGGGCTACCGGGGCGATTACTACGAAGACGTGAAGGGCATGCTGGGCAAGCGGCTGCACCTGGCGTCGGTGCTCACGCGCAAGCTCGCGCAGATGCCCTTCGAGCTGGCCGAGCCGGTGTGGATCGACGACGACGACATCGACCTGGACTACCACGTGCGCAGCCTCACGCTGCGCCGCCCCGGCACCATGGAGCAGCTGCACCACCTCGTGGCGCGCCTGCATTCCAGCCTGCTCGACCGCAGCCGCCCGCTGTGGGAGATGTACGTCATCGAAGGCCTGGAGAACGGCCAGGTGGCCTTCTACACCAAGGCCCACCACAGCGGCGTCGACGGCAAGGCCGGCACCGAGCTGGCCAAGGTGCTCTACGACACCACGGCGCAGATGCGCGAGGTGCCGCCCGCGCGCCGCAAGCGCGGCAGCGGCAGCCACTACCAGCTCGGCGTGGCCGAGCTGCTGCAGGCGGCGGTGTCGAACTCGGCGCGCCAGTACCGCAAGCTCGCCGAGCTGCTGCCGGCGGCCGCGCGCGCGCTCACGGCGGCCGGCAGCGTGCTGGCGAGCCAGCAGACCGGCAAGGGCGAGCGCCGCCTGAGCCTGGGCATGGCGCCCAAGAGCATGTTCAACGACGCCATCACCAACCAGCGCTCGTACAGCACGATGTCGCTGCCCTTCGATGAACTCAAGGCGCTGGGCAAGCGCGTGGGCGGCACCGTCAACACCATCGTGATGGCGATGTGCAGCGAGGCGCTGGCGCGCTTCCTGAAGGAGCGCAACCTGCTGCCGAAGGAAGCGCTGATCGCCGGCGTGCCCGTGAGCCTGCGCGCGGAGGGCGACGACTCGATGAACAACCAGGTGTCGATGGTGCGCGTCGACCTGGCGACCGACATCGGCGACGCGGCCGAGCGCTTCAAGGCGATCCATGCCTCGTCGGAGGCGGCCAAGGCCGTGGTGCGCGAGCTCAAGCCCGTGCTCGGCGTGGACATGCCGATCACCGGCTCGCCCTGGCTCATGACCAGCCTGGCGTCGCTGTACGGCCGCTCCAACCTCGCGCGCCGCGTGCCGCCCGCGGCCAACGTGCTGATCTCGAACGTGCCGGGGCCGGGCGCCACGCTCTATGTGGCGGGCGCGCGGATGATGCACTTCTACCCGGTGTCGATTCCGTACCACGGCAGCGCGCTGAACATCACGGTGCAGAGCTACGCGGGCTCGCTCGACTTCGGCCTCACGGCCTGCCGCCGCATCCTGTCGCAGGAAGAGTCGTACGAGCTGATCGGCCACCTGCGCGCAGCGCTGCGGCAGATCGAGCGGCTGCCCAGCGTCGAGAGCGCGGCCAAGCCGGCGGTCGCGAAAGAGGCGCCAACCGAGGCCGTGCCCGCCAAGGCTCCGCGCCGCGCGAAGGCGCCGGCCGCCGCCAAGCCGCGTGCGGCTGCCACTGCTGCCGCACCCGCCAGCAAGAAGCCCCGCGCGCCGCGCAAGCCGGCCGCGCCTGCCAAGGGCAAGCGCGCCGCAGCAGCGGCCTCTGCTGCCTAGCCTTCCCGCCGATTCCTTCACCGACCGACCCCAAAGGAAAGCAAGACCATGACCCCCACTTCTGCGCAGGCCCCCGCCCGCGCGCCGTACAACGCGGCGGACGAGGCTTTGTTTTCGAAGGTCAGCTGGCACCTGCTGCCGCTGTTGATCCTCTGCTACATCGTCGCCTTCATCGACCGCATCAACATCGGCTTCGCGCAGCTGCAGATGAAGCAGACGCTGGACTTCAGCAACGAGGCCTATGCGCTGGGCGCGGGCATCTTCTTCATCGGCTACTTTCTCTTCGAGGTGCCCAGCAACCTGATGCTCGAGAAGATCGGCGCGCGCAAGACGCTGCTGCGCATCATGTTCTGCTGGGGGCTCGTGGCCTCGGCCATGATGTTCGTGGAGACCACGACGCAGTTCTACGTGCTGCGCTTCCTGCTGGGCGCGTTCGAGGCGGGCTTCTTCCCGGGGATCATCCTGTACCTCACCTACTGGTACCCCTCGGCGCGGCGCTGCAAGGTGATCTCGATCTTCATGACGGCCACGGCCATCGGCTACCTGCTGGCCGGCCCGCTCTCGGGCTGGATCATGAAGTACATGAACGGCCTGGGCGGCCACCACGGCTGGCAGTGGCTGTTCGTGGTGCAGGGGCTGCCGGCCTCGGTGCTGGGCATCGTCGCGTTCTTCTACCTGAAGGACAAGCCCGAGCAGGCCAACTGGCTCACGCCTTCCGAGAAGCTCGCGCTGCGCAACCACCTGGACAACGAGCCGCATGCGGTGGAGACCGCCTCGCACGGTTCGTTCTGGGCGCTGCTGCGCGACCCCAAGGTGTTCACGATGGCCTTCGTGTACTTCCTGTTCCTGGGCGCCAACTACACGCTGGTGTTCCTGGTGCCCACGCTCATCAAGAACTGGGGCGTGGGCGACGTGTTCATGGTCGGCCTGCTGTCGGCCATCCCGGCGGTCTTCGGCGCCATCGGCATGGTGTTCGTGGGCCGCAGCTCCGACAAGCACCTGGAGCGGCGCAAGCACTTCTTCTTCTGCGTGGCGCTGGCCTCGGCGGGCCTGTTGGTGGCCGTCTTCAGCGGCGGCAACCTGGTGCTGGCGCTGGCGGGCCTCGCGGTGATGAGCATCGGCCAGTCGGCCAACACGCCGATCTTCTTCGCGGCCATCAGCGAGTACCTGCCGCGCAAGTCGGCGGCCGGCGGCATCGCGCTGATCAGCAGCCTGGGCAACCTCGGGCCCGCCGTGATGCCGGTGATCACCGCGTGGATCACCACGGCCACCGGCAGTTCGGACAACAGCATGTTCCTGGCGATCGGGCTGTGGCTGCTGTCCGGCGTGGTGCTGCTGCGCGTGATGCGGCCCGCCGCCGCCGGGCGCACGCAGTTCGCGCCGGCCTGATTTTTTTGTTACCCGCTATTTCATTCACACAAGGAGATTCGATCCATGGCAACCAGCAAGAACGCAGCCAACGCCAACCCGCTCTTTCCCACGGCGCTGCCGTCGATGGAAGATTTCAGCAAGCTGATCGAGCAGCTCAAGCTGCCCGGCGTGGACGTCGGCGCGCTCGTGGAGTGGCAGCGCAAGGACATGGAGGCGCTGGCCGAGGCCAACCGGCAGGCCTACGAGGGCATCCAGTCGCTGGCGCAGCGGCGTGGCGAGATCCTGCGCGACACGCTGGCCCAGTGGCAGGACGCACTGAAGGACGCCACGGGCAAGGACGCCATCTCCAAACAGGCCGAGGTCGCGCAGCGCGGCGTGCAGCAGGCCGTCGACAACTTCCGCGAACTGGCGCAGCTGGAAGCGCAGGCGCGCAACAACAGCTGGAAGGTGGTGCAGGACCGCCTGAACGAGAACATGGCCAACCTGCAGCAGCTGCTGCAGCCGAAGAAATAGGGGCGCTCCCGCGGACGCAATGTCCGCGCAACGACTGCTGGTAGCCTTGCCGGATTGTTCAGGCGCGCCTCGCCCCGCGAGGTCGCGCGATCCGGATGAATCAGAAAGGACTCAGCGCGTGGTTGTGACAGGGAGAAGATGGGGCGCGTGCGCCGCGTTGACGGCGGCATTGCTGGTGGGCGCATGCTCCACCACGCCCAGCACGCCGGTGGCGGGCCCTGGCGAGTACGTCGTGCAGACGGGTGACACGCTGTACCGCATCGCGCAGCGGCACGGCCGGACGACGGCCGAGATCGCCCGCTGGAACCAGATCAAGGACCCCGACCAGCTCGAAGCCGGGCAGGTGTTGCGCGTGGTGCCGCCCGGCGGCGCCACGACCGGGGCTGCCACGCCCCCGCCGCGCAGCAGCGGCGGCAGCAGCAGTGCAGAAAAAGCCAAGCCCGCGCCCACGCCCCGCGAGCGCGACCCCGTGGTGCCGCCCGCCTCGCGGCGCAGCGACTGGGGCTGGCCGACGCAGGGCGCGGTCATCGCCGGCTTCAACGGCAACAGCAACAAGGGCCTCGATATCGGCGGCAGCAGCGGCGAGCCCGTGCACGCGATCGGCGCCGGCTCGGTGGCCGCGACGGAGACGATGCGTGGCTACGGCAGCGTGATCATGGTCGACCACGGCGGCTCCTACATGTCGATCTACACCAACGTGGGCACCGTGGGCGTGAAGCAGGGCCAGCGCGTGCAGCGCGGCCAGAAGCTCGCCGAGATCGGCCCAGCGGAAGGCGGCCGCGCCAAGCTGCACTTCGAGATCCGCTACCGCGGCAAGGCCGTCGATCCGCGGCTGTACCTGCCGGCGAAGTAAGCGCAACGGCCCCTCAGCCCTGCGGCCGGGTGAGCAGGTCGAGCTCGGCCCGCAGGCGGCGCACCGCCACTTCATGGCGCCGCGTCTGCGGCCCGCGCCCGTGCGTGCCGGCTTTCAGGATGAGCCGCAGCTGCTCGCGCTGCAGCTGTGCCTTCAGGCGCCGGGCGCGCTTGCCGAATTCCTTGCCCATGTCGCGGCGCACGCGGTAGCGCAGCAGCGGCGCGCCCAGGCGCACCCATTCGTCGTCGCGGATCAGCTCGCGCTCGGGCACGAAGTAAGCCGCCAGCGCGTGCAGGTAGGTGCCGTTCTCGCGCGCGGCGGCGCGCCAGACGAAGGCGGCGGCGATCACCACCGGGATGCCCTTGACGATCAGCAGCAGCGCGATGCCGACAAAGCCGTCGTCGAAGCGATCTTCGAGCAGCGGCGAGTTCCAGATGAAGTGCATGGCCCACGCGAGCGCGAAGTAGAAGAGGGCGCAGCCGATGCGCGCCGCCATCGAGCGCTGCGGGTTCAGCAGGAACCACGCCACGCCGAACGAGGCGATGGTGGTGTAGGCCGCGTGGCTCCACAGCCCGCTGAGCAGCCCGCGCATCAGCAGGTGGTAGAGCACCGGGTACACCTGGTTCTCGAGCGGAAAGTTCACGGCGCTGTTCACCGTGTAGCTCAGGTTCTCGATCACCTGGAAGCCCAGACCGGCCATGGCGCCGACGATCAGCACCGACAGATACGTTTCGAACTGGTTGCGCGCGATCAGCACCAGCAGGATCACGCCCGCGAGCTTCAGGAATTCTTCGGTGATCGGCCCCGCGATGGCTGGCCCCCACGCCGCCACGAACTCCGGCGACACCAGCTTGGCGCACAGGCTCTGGATGGCGATGTTGGCCGGCGCCGCGAAGTACACCGCACCCAGACCGCCCCACGCAAAGGCCAGCACGTAGGCTTCGGGCGGGTGCTGCTCCAGCAGGTCGAGCGTGCGGAAAAACAGCACGAAGGCCGCCGTGTAGCCGCCCCACACCAGCAGGCCCAGCAGCGCGGTGACGGGCACCACGCGAAAGCCCAGCGAGAACATCGACACCGTGTAGAACAGGCCGTTGAGGATCAGCGCCGCCAGCAGCCAGAACGCGGCGCGCTGCGGCTGGAAGAACGAGTCGGTGCCGATCGGCCAGTCGGCGTCTTCCTGCGTGGCAACGGTGGCTTCGGTGGTCGTGCTCACAGCGGTGCCTCCAGGTCCATCGAGTCCAGCATCCTGCGGGCGTCGGCCAGCGCTTCGTTGAAGCCGTCGGTGGGGCCGTACACGTCGATCTGCACCAGCGAGCGGCGCGGCGTGTCGACCACCTGCCAGAAGCGGCCGGCGAGCTTGGCGCCGTAGTAGGCGAAGGTCTTGCCCTGCAGGCCCCAGCCGGTGACGAAGTCGGACACGTCGCCTTCGACGGTCAGGCCCTGGCCGCGCTCCATGAGCCGCTGCTGGCGCACCATCGGGCCGTCGGGCCCGCCCATCCACAGGCGCGTGGTCACGAGGAACTTGTGGCCGCCCTTGAAGAGCATGAGCGACTGGCCAGCCTTGGAGCGCGACACGTCCATCTGCCAGCCCGGCGCGGGCTCGAAGCGTGCGTGGGCGACCGACACCGTCTCGCCCGCGGGCAGCGGCCGGCTGCCGGGCGTGTGGTTGTTCCAGAAGGTCAGGCCGCCGACGTACGCGGCAATGGCCAGGAGGATCGCGAGCGCGCCCGGCCAAGTGCGGTACGGGATGCGGCGGGACGGTTGAAGCATCCGTGGATCGTGCCACACCGAGGCGACGGCGCGGGGCGCCGCCGCTGTTTTCAGGCCGTCAGAAGGCCATGCGAATGCCAACGTCGTAGCCCAGCGCCCGATGCGGCTGCATGCCGTTGGTGGTCGCGTAGGCCGGCTGCGGGAAGATCGCCGGCAGGCTCAGCACCAGCGGCGTCACGCCCATCACGGTCGGGTTGTTGCGGCCGTTGGCGATGTGGATGCGCGCCACCGAGGCATACAGCGCCGTGCGCTTGGAGAGGTTGTGCACGTAGCCCAGCGCCAGCTTGTTGACCGACGAATTGCCGTCGGGCAGGCCCAAGCCGTTGACGAAGCGCACGCGTGCATACGAGGCGCGCACCACGCCCGCGCCCAGCGGCACGTTCACGCCGGCCATGAGGCCGTCGTAGCGGTCGCTCAGATGCAGCGCGCCGTTGGCGAAGGGCGTGGCGCTGTGGCGAACGTCACGCACACGCGACCATTCGCCGAACACCTTCACCACGCCGAAGTCGTAGGAAGCGCCGAGGTTCAGGCTCTTGATCTTCTCGCTCTGTGCGGCGGCGCTGGCCAGCGTGCTCTCGCCGTAGCCCAGCGCCACGTCGGCCGAACCGCTGGCCCAGCCGATGCGACCGCCCACGTAGCGCCCGCGCTGCGAAGGGCTGTCGGGCGTGTTGCTGACCTTGGTGTTTTCGTGCAGCGCGTACTGCACCTGGCCGTAGAAGCCGCCCAGGTTCGGCGGCAGGAAGTAGCTGATGGCGTTGCTCGTGCGCAGGTAGCTGTCGGTGCCGGCAGAGAGCCCGCCGTTCAGCAGGCCGCCCGTGGCCAGCGCGCGCGAGGCCGCGATGTTGCTGTTGACCACCGCGATCAGGTTGGTGCCCACGCCGTTGACGCTGAAGGGGTCGAACACCGCGTCGTTCCAGAACGAGGCCGTGTAGTCGCGGCCCAGGCGCACTTCACCGAAGGGCCCGCTGAGGCTGAGCGTGGAGCGGCGTCCGAAGTTGGTGATGCCGCTGCCCGTGTCGTTGCTCAGCGGCGCCTCCAGCCAGAAGCTCGCGGCCAGCCCGCCGCCCAGGTCCTCGGTGCCGCGAAAGCCGATGCGGCTGGACGCATTGCCCGAGGGCGACAGCACGGTCTGGCTCTGGCGCAGCTCGGCCGGGCGCAGCGGGTTGTACGAACTGCTGGTGGTGCGGTAGTGGCTCACGCCCGCGTCCATCACGCCGAACAGCGTGAGCGAGGACTGGGCGAGGGCGCTGCCGGCAGCAAGGGTCGTGGCCGCGGCGGCGATGAGGGTCTTCTTCTTCATGGTCTTGTCTCCTGGTTGTTGTGTGTGTTGTCGTCTCTGTCGTTGTGGGGGCTGTGCGTCAGGGCGCCCAGCGCAGCAGCGCGAGCACCAGCGCGGCGATGAAGACGGTCTCGCCGACCATCAGCACCACCGGCTTGAGGCCCACGTCGACCAGCTCGCGCAGTTGCGTCTTCATGCCGATGCCGGCCATGGCCGCCACCAGGAACCAGCGCGACAGGTCGCTGCCCGCGGTGGCGAGCGGGGGCGGCAGCCAGCCGGTGCTGTTGAGTGCCACCAGCGCGGCGAAGGCCACCGCGAACCACGGCAGCAGCGGCGGGCGCTGGCCGCCCACGGCCTTGCCGGTGGCGCGCGTGAACATCACGGCGAACAGGATGACCGGCAGCAGCGCCGCCACGCGCATCAGCTTGACCAGCGTGGCCGTGTCGCCCGTGGCCTGCGACATGCCGTAGCCCGCGCCCACCACCTGCGCCACGTCGTGGATGGTGGCGCCCAGAAACACGCCGGCCGTGTGCGCGTCCATGCCCAGGGCGCGCGCGATCAGGGGGTAGGCGATCATCGTGAGCGTCGACAGCGCCGACACGCCCACCACCGTGAACAGCGTGGCGCGTTCCTTCAGCGGATGCGGCGGCAGTGCCGCGGCCAGCGCCAGTGCGGCCGAGGCGCCGCAGATCGCGGTGGCGCCGCCGCTGAGCAGGCCGAACAGCACGTTGAAGCCCATCAGCCGCGCCACGACCATCGACACGCCGATGGTCAGCACCAGCGACACCGCCACCAGCAGCACCGGGTGCCAGCCCAGCGCCACCACCTGCGCGGCCGTGATGCGCAGCCCCAGCAGCGCCACGCCCCAGCGCAGCACGTGGCGCGCGGTGAACTCGATGCCGGGCTTGCACGGGCCCTCGGCCGAAAGAAAGTTCATCGCCATGCCGAGGATGAGCGCGAACAGCATCACCGGCGCACCGTAGTGCTGCGACAGGAAGGTGGACGCGGCGGCGACCACCGCGCAGGCGAGCACGCCCGGAAAGAGCAGGCGGCCGCGCGCCGGCCATGCGGCGACAGACAGAGCGGTCATGAAAACCTCAGGGCACGAGCACGGTGGCGCCGGTGGTCTTGCGGCCTTCGAGCGCGCGGTGCGCTTCGGCCGCGTCGGCCAGTGCGAAGCTCTGCTGGGGTTCGCTCACGATGCGGCCGGCCAGCACGTGGCCGAACAACTCGTCGGCCATCGACAGCATGTGCGGGCGCGGGTGGATGTAGTGCACCATCGCCGGCCGCGTGAGCCAGATCGAGCCCTTGGCGGCCAGCACCTGCGAATCGACGACCACGGCGCCAGAAGACGTGCCGTTGCTCACGAGCGTGCCGCGCGGCTGCAGGCAGTCGAGCGAAGCCTCCAGCGTGTCCTTGCCCACAGAGTCGTACACGACCGGCACGCCCTTGCCCTCCGTGATCTCGCGCACGCGCTGGGCGATGTTCTCGCGCGAGGTCACGATGGTGTGGGTGCAACCGTTGGCTTTGGCAACGGACGCCTTCTCGTCGGTGCTGACGGTGCCGATCATGGTGACGCCCATCGCACGTGCCCACTGGCAGGCGATGAGGCCCACGCCACCAGCGGCTGCGTGGTACAGGATGGTCTCGCCGCCCTTGAGCGGATAGACCTGGCGGAACAGGTACTGCGCCGTCATGCCCTTCATCATCAACGTGGCGGCGGTGCGGTCCGAGATGCCATCGGGCAGCGGGATCAACACATCGGCCGGCATCACACGCACCTGCGAATACGCCCCTTGCGGCCCGATGAGATAGCCCACGCGATCGCCCACACGGATGTCGGTCACGCCCGGCCCCACGGCCTCGACCACGCCCACGGCATCGGAACCGAGGCCGTTGGGCAGTGCGAGCGGATAGCGCCCGGTACGGAAATAGATGTCGATGAAGTTGACGGCGATGAGGCTGTGGCGCACGCGCGCTTGCCCCGGGCCGGGCTCGCCGACCTCGACATGTTCGAGCTTGAGCACGTCGGCGCTGCCGGTCTCGTGGAAGCGGATGGCTTGGACCATGGGGAGTTTCTTTCGGTAGGAAGGGCGGGCAGGTAGAAAGGATTCAGCCCGCCGAGAGTTCGTCGATGAAGGCCTGCGCGCCCGGCCATTCGCCGTAGCCCGAGGCGGGGTTGAGGTGGCCGACCTCGCCGAGGTCGACCAGGCGGCTGCCCCAGCCCTGCGCCATCTGCACCACGCGATCGAACGGCGCCAGCGGGTCGTTGCGGCTCGCTGCCACGATGCTCGGGAACGGCAGCGGCCCGGTCGGCACCGGCAGCCAGCCGCCGGCGCGCAGGGCCTCGACGGTGGGGTAGCCCTCGGGCATCGGCCGCTCGAAGTCGGGCGGCGTGGCCAGCAGGGCGCCGCGCACCGGCCGGCGCGTGCGCTGCGCCCAGTGCGCCAGCATCACCACGCCGCCGCTGTGCGCCACGACGACCAGCGGCCCCTCGACCGCCTGCGCCTCGCGCTCGATGGCCGCCACGCGCGCGGCGCAGTCGAGGTCGTCGCGGCCCATGGGCGGCACCGCGCGCACGCGCGGCAGGCGTGCGGCCAGCAGGGTCTGCCAGTGGCTGGCGACGGCGTCGCGCAGGCCCGGAACGATGAGGACGGTGGGGGCGGTCATGTCGGCTTGCGCCCTCACTGGTTGAGCTGGATGTTGTAGGTCTTGACGATCCGCGCGTTGCGCTCGTACTCGTCATGCGTGATCTTCGCGAGCTGCTCGGGGCTCTCGCTGGTCATCGGCACGAAGTTCTGCGCGATGAGCCGCTCCCGCACCTTCGGCGAGGAGGCGGCCTTCGTGAGGACCGCATTGATCCGCCTGACGAGGTCGTCGGGCATCCTGGCCGACACGATGGCGCCGGCCCAGTTCGAGAAGTCGATCTCGTCGAAGCCCTGCTCGGCCATCGTGGGCACCTCCGGCAGCTGGGCCAGCCGGGTCTTGGCCCCGACCCCGAAGACCTTCACCTTGCCGGCCTTGATCAGCGGCAGCGACGTGACGATGCCGTCGAACAGGATGTCGACCTGGCTGCCCATCAGGTTCTGCAGCGCCGGCGGCGAGCCCGGGAACGGCACGTGCTGCAGGTCCAGCCCCGCCTTCCGGGCAAAGATGGCGCCGGCGTAGTGCGAGCTGGTGCCCGCGGAGTACGAGGCGTAGCTGCCCGGGCTGCCCTTGCCGGTCTTCAGGTAGGCGATGAGGCCTTTCAGGTCGTTGGCCGGCACCGACGGCGCGCTCACCAGCACCATCGCCGAGCGGGCCACCATGGTCACCGGCTTCACGTCCTTGACCGGGTCGAAGCTGGTCTTCATCACCAGGGGAATCTCGGTCAGGATGTTGCTGACCATGAACATGATGGTCTGCCCGTCGGGCGGCGCGCTGTTGAGCGCCTGCACCCCGATGGCGCCACCGGCGCCCGGCTTGTTGTCGACGATCACCGGCTGCCCGATCTCGGCCGAGATCGCGTCGGACAACACGCGGGCCACGACGTCCATGGTGCCGCCCGCGGGCGCCGGCACCACGATCCGCACCGGCTTGGTGGTCCAGGCATGGGCGAGCAGGGGCGCGGCGGCCAGAGCGGCTGCCCAGGGCTTCAGGCGGCGAAGGATGTTGTGGGTTTTTTTCATCGCGATGTCTCCAGGTGTTCTGGTGCCGGTGGTGCCAGTGGTGGGGGGGCTCAGGCCGCCTTGCGCAGGAAGCCCTGCTGCGCGCCGTTGCGGTTCGGCGCGAAGCCGTTGGCCGCCAGCGATTCCTCGACGGTGTCGTAGAACACGCCGATCTTCGAAATCTCGCGCGCCTGCTTCGCGGTGGCGATGGGGCGGCCGAACTGGCGCGAGATGGCCACCAGCTGCTCGACCTGCGCCACCGTGCCCATCTTGGCGGAGCGCGACTGGTTCCAGAGGTTGTCCTCGATGCCGCAGCGCACGTGCAGGCCCATGGCAATGCCCATCATGTTCACGGGCAGCACGTTGCGCATGGAGCTTTCCACCGTGAGCACCGCACCGTCGGGCACGGCACGCACGAAGTTGGCCAGGCTGTAGATGTTGGGCACGTCCATGCCGCCGCCGATGGCCACCCAGTTCATCACCAGCGGGCCCTTGTAGACGCCGCGGCGCATCAGCCGCTCGACCGAGTCGAAGCTGTTGATGTTGTAGCACTGGAAGGCGCTCTGGATGCCGGCCTTGGTGAGGCGGCGGATGTGTTCTTCGGCCCAGCCCGGCTGCGCGGGCACGGTCATTTCCTTGTAGGCGCGGTAGACCTCGGGGTCTTCCATCGAGGTGCCCCGGGTGTCGGCGTCGTCCCAGTGCTCGACCACGTTCATCTGCGAGGTGTTGATGGTCACCGTCACCTGGTCGGGCGTGGGCTCCAGTTCGGCCAGCATGTGGCGCGTGTCGTCGCTCAGCCACTTGGCGGCGGCGCCTTCGCTCTCGGGCGCGAAGCTGATCGAGCCGCCCACCTGGATGATCATTTCGGGCACGGCCTTGCGCACGCCGGCGATCAGCTCGTTGAACTTCGACAGCCGCTTGCTGCCCTTGCCGTCGAGCTCGCGCACGTGCAGGTGCAGCACCGTGGCGCCGGCGTTGTAGCAATCGACCGCCTTCTGGATCTGCTGCGCCATCGTGACGGGAATGTCTTCCGGAAAGTCGGCGGGCACCCACGACGGTGCGTAGGGCGCGGCGGTGATGACCAGCGGCTGCTGGTTTTCGGGGAACAGATGGCCGTCGAGAAAGTTCATGGCAGGACCTCGGGAGAAAGGAAGAAGGAAGGGAGAGGGCGCAGGACGTGCCCGCTCAGAAGACCGCGTCGCCGACGATGCCGGCGCGCTCCATCTTTCGATGGCAGGGCGGGTAGTCCATGACCGCGTAGTGCTGGGTCGAACGGTTGTCCCACATGGCCACGTCGCCCGGCTGCCAGCGCCAGCGCACCTGGTATTCGGGGATCTGCACCTGGCTCACGAGGTAGGCCAGCAGCAGCGCGGCGCCGGGCTGGTAGTCCTGCCCGTAGCGCACGTTGGCCGGCGTGTGGAAGTTGGTGAAGTGGGTCGTGAAGCCGTTGACGAACAAGATCTTCTCGCCCGTGTCGGGGTGCGTGCGCACCACCGGGTGCTCGGCGTCGGGAAACTGGGCCTTCAGCGCCAGGCGCTTCTCGATCGGCATCGCGGCGCCGAAGGTGGCCTCGATGCTGTGGCGCGCGCGCAGCCCGGAGATCTGCTGCTGGATGTGCGCGGGCAGCTTCTCGAAGGCCAGCGCCATGTTGGCCCACATGGTGTCGCCGCCCACCGGCGGGCACTCGACGCAGCGCAGCACGCAGCCGAAGGGCGGCTTCTCGCGCCAGGTGGCGTCGGTGTGCCAGCTGTTCTCGTAGCGGTCGACCGGCGTCTCGGGGTTCTTGTAGATGCGCACCAGGCCCGGGTGCTCGGGGTCGCTGCCGACCACGGGGTGGTCTTCCAGCTCGCCGAAGTGGCGGGCAAACGTGACGTGCTCGGCGCGCGTGAGTTCCTGCTGGCGGAAGAACAGCACCTTGTGCTGCACCAGCAGCGCGCGGATCTCGACCGCCAGGCCGGCGTCGCGCGAGGCCTCGGCCAGCGACACGTGGCGCAGCTCTGCGCCGATGGCGCAGGTCACGGGGTGGACCTGGAGGCCGCGCGTGTGCACGGCGGGGGCCCCGTTCGAGAGGCCTGGCTGGATCGTGGAACCCATGTGTCTTGTCTCCTGTGCCGGTCGGGGAGTGCCGCTGTGTCTTTGCGGCGGTGACCGTGCTGGAAGCAAGAATAGGTCGGGGCCCCTGCGCGCGCCCCCTCCTCGCAGGAGGGGGAGGCGGCCCTGGAGGGGAGGGAGAAACCCTCGGTGCCCGGCGGCGAGCCCTCAGTGCCCCGCGGCGAGCAGCCCCAGGATGCGCGCGCGCTGCACCACCTGCGTGCGGGTGCCGGCGTCGAGCTTGGCGAACAGGTTCTTCACATGCCACTTGACGGTGGTCTCGCCCACCTGCATGGCGCGCCCGATTTCCTTGTTCGACAGGTTGCGCGCCAGCAGCACCAGCACCTCGCCCTCCTTGGGCGTGAGCACGGCGCCAGGCGACGCCGGTGTTGCCGACGCGGGCGCAGGCAGCACGGCGGGCGCGAGCGGCGCGACCGCGATCTCGGCCTGCGCGCCCTCGGCCGCGAGCGTGCCGACCCAGGCGCCCAGCTCGGGGTGCGCGTCGGAGAACACGCGCTGCAGTCCGTAGGCGCGCGCCAGGTCCATGGCCTCGCGCAGCAGCGCCTGCGCCGGCTGGCCGCAGCGCTCCAGCGCCAGCGCGCGCAGGCCCAGCAGCTCGATGTGCAGGCCGCCCTGCTTGCGCTGGCGCGCCTGTTCGTCGGCACGCGCCAGCTTCGCGAGGGCGTCGGGCCAGTCGCGCGCGGCGATGGCCGCATGGGCGCGCGCCACGTCGCGCAGTGCCTCCACGCTGCGCCGCCACAGCGGGCCCTGCGGCAGCGTGGGGTCGGCCAGTTGCGCGTCGATGCGTTCGCACAGCTCGCGGCAGGTCTGGGCGCGGTGGCGCTGTGCATGCAGGCGCACCTGCTCGGCCAGGCTGGCGATGCGCAGCCGCGGCAGGCGCCGCGCGACGCCTGCCGCGTCGAGCGCGTCCAGCAGTTCCAGCGCGCGGTGCTCGGCGCCTTCGGCTGCCGCGATGCGCGCCGCCGTGCGGTAGGCCTGCAGCAGCGATTCGGGCAGGCCGCTGTGCTCCAGCACGTCGAGGCGGTCGGCCAGCAGCGTGGCGGCGTCGCCGGGCAGGTCGCGCTCCCAGGCCACCGACGCGAGCAGCGCGGCCAGGTTGCAGCTGAAGCGGTGGCGCCGGCCCATCTCGGCCTCGGCGCCGGCCACGGCGGGGCGCAGCAGCTGCTCGGCCAGCAGCACCTGGCCTTCCCACGCATAGCTCAGGCCGATGACCAGTTCGCTCCAGCGCCGGATGTAGTCGACGCCGTGGCCCGGGTGCCCGCGCAGGGCCTGCTGCTGGCGCAGGCGCGCGAGCGCCGGCTCGCCCTCGAGCAGCGCGCGGTAGGCCATGCGGTTGGCGTGCGACTGCAGCAGCAGCGGGTCGGTCAGCGGCACGGCCTCGGTCCAGGGCGCGTGCAGTTCGACGAAGCGGTCGGGGTCGTCCGCGAACACGGCCGCGCCGCCGAGGATCAGCGCGCATTCGCAGCGCAACGCATCGCTCACATCGGGCTGCGCCAGGATGCGCGCCACGAAGCGGCCGGCTTCTTCATGCCGCTCGCTCGATGCGAGCGTCCATGCCGCGGCCAGCAGCAGGCGCGGGCGGCGGTCGAGTTCGTCGGCCGGCATCTGCGCCATCCATTCGAGCACCGTGGCCTGCCGGCCGCGCCGCATGAGCGATTCGTACAGGCTGCGCTCCGCGAGCTCGTAGGCGGTCTGGTGCTGGCCCGCGCTCAGCGCGTGGTGGGCGGCCTCGTCGAGCAGCTCGTGCGCGGCCAGCCACTGCGCGGCGCGCGCATGCGCCGCCACCTGCTCGGCGGCGTCGAGCGCGGCGAAGCGTTGGCGCAGCACGTCGCGCGCCAGCGCATGCATGCGCAGCCACTCGCCCCCTTCGGCGGCGGCGAACACCGGCGTGTCGTTGCTCAACCGCGCCAGCCGCGCCGCGGCGTCGTCGACGCCGGAGACGGCGCGGCACAGCTCGGGGTGCAGCAGGTCGAGCACGGCGATGCGGGCCAGGAAGTCGCGGTCGTCGGGGTCGAGGTTGACCAGCAGCAGCCGCACCAGCTCGCCCTGCAGCTCGCCGGCGGCGGCCGTCATGTCGCCCAGCACCGTGTGCGCGGCGTGCGCGTCGGCCCCGCGCGCGATGATGGTCGTGGCCAGCTGCAGGCCCAGCGGCCAGCCTTCGGTCAGCTCGTGCAGCCGGGCGGCGGTGTTGCGGTCGACGCGCGCGCCGAAGCGCGCCTGCACCAGCTGCAGTGTCTCGTCGAGGCTGAACTTCAGCAGCGCCGGGCCGATCTCCACGCACTGCCCGTAGGCCACGAGGTCCTCGATGTCGAGCCGGCCGTCGGGGCGCGTGGCAATGAGCGTGCGCACGTTGGGCGGCGCGTTGCGCAGCAAGTAGGCCAGCGCCTCGCGCGAGGCCGGCGGCAGGCGGTCGGCCTCGTCGATGACCAGCACCACGTTCAAGGCCGCCTGCGCCAGCTCAGCCAGCAGCGCGGTGATGCTGCCGAGCGTGCCGGGCCGGTCGTCCTGGAACAGGCTGCGCCCGAACGCGGGGCGACCCATGGCGACGCGCAGCGCCAGCGCCAGGCTCTGCACCAGCCGGCCCGGGTCGTCCTGGCTCTGCGCCGAGACCCAGCCGACCGGCACGCCCAGGCCCAGGTACTCCAGCCGCCACTGCGCCAGCAGCGAGGTCTTGCCGAAGCCCGACGGCGCCTGCACCACGAACACCGCGTGGTCGCGCAGCGCGTCGGCGCTCGACAGGAGCCGCGCGCGCGAGACCAGGTGACGCGGGACACGGGGCGGCGTCACCTTGAGCAGCAGGTCGCGCGGGGCGCCGCTCGCATCGGGGGGCGGGAAAGTGGCCAAGGCTCGTTCGTGCTCGTGGAGGGAAGAACGGGCCCGATTCTCCACGTCAATCGCGCGAGGCCGAAGCGCGGCGCGGCGCCCCCCGCCGCGCGCGGCTGGCCTTCGCGCTGCAGCCGTACTGCGCATGGAACCAGCGCGAGAGCCCGCTGGGCGCGCAGAAGCCGAGCAGGCCCGCGACCTCGGCCAGCGGGCGGTCGCCCTCCAGCACATGGCGCACGGCGAGTTCCTTGCGCACGTCGTTGACGATGGCCGAGAAGCTCTGCCCGTCGTCCGCGAGCCGGCGCTGGATCGTGCGGCATTCCACGCCCACGTGCGCCGACACCTGCGCGATGCTGCAGCGCCCGCTGGGCAGGAGCAGCAGCACCGCGCGCCGCACGTCGCCCGGCAGCGCGTCGCCGGGCGCAGGCGCCGCCGCGTCGAGCAGCTGCCGCGCATAGCGCGCCATGGCCGGGTCGGCCGAGGGGTTGGGCGCGTCCAGGTCGTCGCGCGCGCAGACGATGCCGTGGAAGTCCTGGTCGAAGGCGACGGCCGGGCCCAGCACGCGATGGTGCGTGCGCAGGTCGCGCGGCGCGGGGTGCGCCAGGCACACGCGCCGGGGCTGCCAGTCGGCGCCGAGGAACTGGCGCAGCAGGCGCAGCATCACGCCCAGCGCCAGTTCGATGCGCTGGCGCGTGGCGCGGTGCGCCTTGCCGGGCTGCACTTCCTCGCGGATGACCACCACCTGGCCGAAGGCCTCGACCATCAGCGACAGCGAGCCGTTGAGCAGCGGCTGGTAGCGCATCAGCACGTCGAGCGAATCGCGCAGCGTCGGCTGCTCGCGCACCAGCAGGCCGACGGCCCCGAGGTTCGACAGCCGCCGGCCCTCGGCCATGCACAGCCCGAAGCTGTCGTTGCCCGAACGCTCGGCCGAGGCCTGCAGCAGTGCGGCGACGCGGTCGACCGGAATCATCAGGTCGGGCTCGTCCAGCACGCGGGGGTTCAGGCCGGCGTCCAGGAGCATGCGCACCGGGTCCAGGCCGCTGGCGCGGGCGACCTCGCTGTAGTGGGTGAGGCTTGCCGCGCGGACCAGGGAGGACATCGCAAGTCCGCACGTGGTAGCTCTCAGGGCACGAGCACGGTGGCGCCGGTGGTCTTGCGGCCTTCGAGCGCGCGGTGCGCTTCGGCGGCGTCGGCCAGTGCGAAGCTCTGCTGCGGCTCGCTCACGATGCGACCGGCCAGCACGTGGCCGAAGAGTTCGTCGGCCATCGACAGCATGTGCGGGCGCGGGTGGATGTAGTGAACCATCGCGGGCCGCGTGAGCCAGATCGAGCCCTTCGCCGCCAACAGCTTGGTGTCGAGGACCACGGCGCCCGACGACGTGCCGTTGCTCACGAGCGTGCCGCGTGGCTGCAGGCAATCGAGCGAAGCCTCCAGCGTGTCCTTGCCTACCGAGTCGTACACCACGGGCACGCCCTTGCCCTCGGTGATCTCGCGCACGCGCTGGGCGATGTTCTCGCGCGAGGTCACGATGGTGTGGGTGCAGCCGTTGGCTTTGGCGACGGCGGCCTTTTCGTCAGTACTGACGGTGCCGATCATCGTCACGCCCATCGCACGCGCCCACTGGCAGGCGATGAGGCCCACGCCGCCGGCGGCTGCGTGGTACAGGATGGTCTCGCCGCCCTTGAGTGGATAGACCTGGCGGAATAGGTACTGCGCCGTCATGCCCTTCATCATCAACGTGGCGGCGGTGCGGTCCGAGATGCCATCCGGCAAAGGGATCAACACATCAGCGGGCATCACGCGCACTTGCGAGTACGCCCCTTGCGGCCCGATGAGATAGCCCACGCGATCGCCCACACGGATGTCGGTCACGCCCGACCCCACGGCCTCGACCACGCCCACGGCGTCGGAACCGAGCCCGTTGGGCAGTGCGAGCGGATAGCGCCCGGTGCGGAAATAGATGTCGATGAAGTTGACGGCGATGAGGCTGTGGCGCACGCGCGCCTGCCCCGGGCCGGGTTCACCGACCTCGACGTGTTCGAGCTTGAGCACGTCGGCGCTGCCGGTTTCGTGGAAGCGGATGGCCTGGTTCATGGTGCGTCTCCTGGGGTGTACGGGGGCTGGATGGAACGGATTCTTGCGGCGCGTGGCGGCGGCGGGAAGCGTGGTCTTGGCGATGTCCCAAATTGGCAAATCGATGCCCCAATAAAGCAAGAAATGCGGGCGGGGTGCGCCGGATACTGGCGGCATCGGCCCACCGAGGCCTGCGAGACAACAACCGGAGACACCCCATGAAACTGCTGCAATTTGCACGCGCCGCCGCCGTGGCGCTGGTCGGATGCTCGATGGCCCTCGGGGCCTGGGCGCTGGGCGACAAGCCCGTCAAGCTCATCGTTCCCGCGCCGCCGGGCGGCACGATGGACATCGTCGCCCGCGTCGTCGGGCAGCAGATGGCGCTGGACATCGGCCGCCCCGTGATCGTCGAGAACCGCCCCGGCGCGGGCGGCTCCATCGGCCTGCAGGCCATGCTGCAGGCGCCGGCCGACGGCAACACCATCGTGATGGCCGCCAGCAACGTGCTGGCCGAGACGCCGCAGGTCGTGAAGATGCCCTTCGATCCGCTCAAGGACGTGGTGCCCATCGGCTCGGTCGCGCGCTCGGGCGTGGTGCTCGTCACGGCCGCGAACTTCCCGGCCAAGGACTTCCAGGGCCTCGTCGCCGAACTGAAGGCGCGCAAGGGCAAGGCCAGCTTCGCCAGCTACAGCCCCGGCACCGTGTCGCAGTACGCGGGCCTCATCCTCAGCGACCGCGCCGGGCTCGACCTGCAGCACATCGGCTACCCCGGCTCGCCGCCCGCGCTGCAGGACCTGCTGGGCGGCCAGGTCGACCTGATGTTCGACGGCATGCTCACCTCGATGCCGCTCATCAAGGCCGGCAAGCTGCGCCCCTATGCCTTCACCGGCAAGACCCGCTCGCGCTTCCTGCCCGACTTGCCCACCACCACCGAGCTGGGCTACCCCGACCTGCAGTTCCGCGGCTGGGTCGGCTTCATCGGTTCCGCCAAGCTGCCGGCCGACGTGATGGCCAGGCTGCATGCCGCGATCGAGAAGGCCGGCCAGGCGCCCGCCGTGCAGCAGAAGCTGCTCGACGTGGGCCTGGAGCCCGAGCTCAGCGTCGACACGCCCGCGCTCATCGCCGAGACGAAGGCGCTGTCCGAGCGCAACGCGGCCATCGTCAAGAAGTACCGCATCCAGGCGAACTGAGCGGCACGCGCCATTCCATCGGAGACCTCTCATGAAGATCAGACCCCTCACGCCGTCCATCGGCGCCGAAATCTCGGACGTCCACCTGGGCGAGGCCTCGCGCGACCCCGAGTGCTTCGCGTCGATCCGCGCCGCGCTGCTCAAGCACAAGGTGCTTTTCTTTCGCGGCCAGGACATCGAGCGCGCCGAGCACGTCGCCTTCGCACGCTGCTTCGGCGAACTGGAAGACCACCCCGTGGTCGGCAGCGACCCCGAGCACCCGGGCCTCGTGCGCATCTACCGCAGCGACAACAAGCACAGCTACGAGAACACCTACCACTGCGACGGCCTGTGGCGCCAGAGCCCCGCGATGGGCGCGGTGCTGCGCTGCATCGAATGCCCCGAGGTCGGCGGCGACACCATCTGGGTGAACATGGTGCAGGCGCACGACGAGCTGCCCGACGAGATCAAGCACAAGATCGGCAAGCTGCGCGCCAAGGCCAGCATCGAGCATTCCTTCGGCGCCGTGATGCCGATGGAAGCGCGCCTCAAGCTGGGCCAGGACCATCCGCCCGTGGAGCACCCCGTGGTGCGCACGCACCCCGAGACCGGCGAGAAGGTGCTCTACGTGGGCAGCTTCACCACGCACTTCGTGAACTACAGCACCCCCGAGAACGTGCGCCACGGCATCGACAAGACACCGGGCGCGGCGCTGCTGCTGAACTACCTGCTCAGCCGCGCCACCATTCCCGAGTACCAGGTGCGCTGGTCGTGGCGGCCGGGCGACGTGGTCGTCTGGGACAACCGCAGCACGCAGCACTACGCGCTGAACGACTACTGGCCCGCGCCACGAAAGATGGAACGCGCCGGCATCGTCGGCGACGTGCCGTACTGAACATCGCCCCCGCATCCGCCCCCTGCCTCGCCACCTGACAGACGCACGCCATGAACTTCCTCGACGGCCATCTCTTTCCCGAAAACCAGCAGCCGCTGATCATCACCGCCGCGCCCTATGCACCGGGCTGGCTTCCTTCCGACTTCCCGGGCGAGATCCCGGTCACGATGGAAGAGCAGATCCAGAAGGCGGTCGACTGCTACAACGCCGGCGCCACCGTGCTGCACCTGCATGTGCGCGAGCTCGACGGCAAGGGCAGCAAGCGGCTGTCCAAGTTCAACGAGCTGATCGCCGGCGTGCGCAAGGCGGTGCCCGAAATGATCATCCAGGTGGGCGGCTCGATCAGCTTCGCGCCCGAGAGCGAAGGCGCCGCCGCCAAGTGGCTCAGCGACGACACGCGCCACATGCTGGCCGAACTGGAGCCCACGCCCGACCAGGTGACGGTGACGGTCAACACCTCGCAGATGAACGTCACGGAGCACGCCGAGCTGGCCGACTTCAAAGGCACCTCGCGCGAAATCCCGGCCATCTTCGAGGCCTACAAGGAGATGACGGTGCCGGCGCAGCCGGGCTGGGTCGAGGAGCACATCCGCCGCCTCACGAAGGCGGGCATCCAGAGCGCCTTCCAGTGCTACAACATCAACAGCTTCGAGTCGGTCGAACGGCTCATGCGGCGCGGCGTCTACAAGGGCCCGCTGGTGATGAACTGGGTGGCGATCAGCGGCGGCATGGACGCGCCGAACATCTACAACCTCGCCAACTTCGTGCGCGCCGTGCCCGACGGCGCCGTGCTCACGGTGGAAAGCTCGGTGCGCAACGTGCTGCCCGTGAACATGATGGGCATTGCCATGGGCCTGCACGTGCGCTGCGGCACCGAGGACGTGCTGTGGAACCAGACGCGCACCGCCAAGATCGGCACCGTGGCGCAGATCGAGCAGCTGGTCGCCATCTCGCGCCAGTTCGGCCGCCCCATCGCCACGGCGCAGCAGGCGCGCGAGATCTCGAAGATCGGCGTGTTCTACGAGACGGCCGAAGAGTCGCTCGCGGCCAACGGCTTCGCGCCGAACCGCAACGGAGGCAACCAGGGCTTCCTGCGCAAGGCGGCCTGAGAAGGACGATGGCGATGACGAGGCGTTTCACGCACGCCGCCTGGCGCCTGCTGGAGGGCATCGCGCATGCCCTGCGCCACGAAGACCTGGTTCAGAACGCGCGCACCGCGCCCTGAGCCACCGCGCCGGCCGTCTGCTTGCTCCACTGCGAGGCGCTGCAGCCGAAGTGGTGGCGGAACCAGTGGCTGAAGCTGCTGGGCCCCGAAAACCCCAGCAGCTCGGCCACCTCGCTCAGCGGCAGGTCGCTGTCGCGCAGGTGGCGTTTCACGAGGTCGGAGCGCACGTCGTCGAGCAGGCGGCTGAAGGTGAGGCCTTCGGCCTCGAGCCGGCGGTGCAGCGTGCGGCGGTCCACGCGCAGGTGCCGCGCCACTTCCTGCGCCGTGCAGCCGCCGCCGGGCATCAGCGCCAGGATGAGTTCGCGGCAGGCTTCGCGCGTGCTCTCGCCGCGGTCTTTCAGCGCGGCCTCGAGGTACTCGCGCGCGAAACGCGCCACGCCCTGGTCGCCCGATTCGCGCGGCTTGCGCAGGTCGGCCGCCAGGCACACGAGGCCGTTGAAATCCTGGTTGAACTTGACGTTGCGACCGAAGAAGGCGCGGTGCGCCGCCATGTCCGCCGGCGGGCGGTGCGTGAAGCACACCTGCTGCGGGCGCCACTGCGGATCGATGAGTTCGCCGAGGATGCGGAACATGATGCCCACGGCCAGCTCCATCGACTGGCGCATCGGCAGCCCGGGGCTGGGCAGCAGGTCTTCCTGGATGATGACCATGTCGCCCGTGTCCTCCAGGCGAAAGCTCAGCGAGGCGTTCACCAGCTTCAGGTAGCGGCCCAGCGTGTCGAGCGCGTCGCGCGGCGTGGGCTCTTCCTTCAGCACGACGCTGATGGGCCCTAGCGCCGAGAGCTTGCGCTGCGCCGCCAGCCGCAGCGCGAAATCTTCGGTGCGCGTGGCGCGCGCGGTGATCTCGAGCAGTTCGCGCACCGCGTCGCCGGGGATCAGCGTCTCGGGGTGCTCGAGCAGTTGCGCCTTCAGCCCCACGGTGCGCATGAAGGCATGCGGGTCGCGGCCGAGCGACTGCACCAGCTCCACGTAGCCGCTGAGGCTCGCGCTGCGCATCAGTCGACCGAGGTGCTTCATGGTGGCTGTGGGAAGGGCCCCGTGATGTTCACTCGGGGCTGATCTTGAGTTGCAGTTTCTCGATGATGGCCCGATTGTGGGCGGTCGTGGCGTCCAGCGTCTGGCGCAGCTGCACCAGCGTCGCCTCGCGCGGCGGATCGTAATTCTGCGCGAGCAGCGCCTCGCGGAACTTCGGCGCCTGCACGGCCCGGGCCACCTCGGCGCGGATTTTCTCCTGCAGCGCCGGCGGCATGCTGCTGAGCACGAACACGCCCACGCTCGCATCGGGCATCACGAAGTCGGGCAGGCCCAGCTCGCCGAAGGTGGGCACGTCGGGCAGGAAGCGCGAGCGCTTCGATGAGGCCACGGCCAGCGCCTTGATCTTGCCGCTGCGGATCAGCGAGGTGACGTTGCTCACCACCTCGAAGGTCAGCTGCACCTGGTTGCCCATGAGGTCGACCAGCGCCGGTGCCGAGCCCTTGTACGGCACCACGAGGATGTCGTTGCCGCTGCGCGCGCGCAACATCTCGCCCAGCAGGTTGGAGCGCGTGCCCGTGCTCAGGTTGGCCACGCTGACCGAGCGCGGGTGAGTCTTGGCATGTGCCAGCAGGTCGTTCACCGTGTTCGGCGGGAAGCTGGCGTTGGCCACCAGCACATGGAACATGCCCGTCACCTCGCCGACGTAGGTGAAGGTCTTGAGCGGGTCGAAGGGCGTCTTCACCGTGAGCGGAATGTCGGACAGCACGCTCGACGGCCCGACCATCAGCGTGTAGCCGTCGGCCGGCGCGGCCATCAGCGCGCGCTCGGCGATGACGGCGGAGCCGCCCGGCTTGTTGTCCACCAGCACGGTCTGGCCGAGGTTCGTGCGCAGCTGTTCGGCGAGCAGCCGCGCCGCCGCGTCGGAGATGCCGCCCGGCGGCGCGGGCACGATCAGCCGAATGGGCTTGTCGGGCCAGGCCTGGGCCGAGGCCGTGCCGCAGCACAGCGCGGCCAGGAAGAGAAGGGAGGCTCGCAGCAGATGCAGACACATGGTTCGTCCTCAGGTGGAAGAGACAAAGGCGTGCGGATTCTGTGGCGCCACCTCCTTTGAATGCTTGGCGCCACGCGTCGGCCACTTGCCCAATCGCGACAGCGACACCTGTCTTTGCACGCGCCGTTCCAATGCCCCAGAAAGACAAAACCGCGCCCCGGATGAGCAAGAAGTTTTCGCAGCTGCGCCAGAAACTTTGGCTGCAAGCGCAACCTTTTCACCGGAGACAACCCCATGAACTTCCTCGACGGCCACCTGTATCCCGAGAACCAGCAGCCCCTGATCATCACGGCCGCGCCCTATGCGCCGGGGTGGATTCCCGCCGACTTTCCGGAAGACATTCCGGTCACGATGGAAGAGCAGATCCAGAAGGCGGTCGACTGCTACGAGGCCGGCGCCACCGTGCTGCACCTGCATGTGCGCGAGGCCAACGGCAAGGGCAGCAAGCGCCTGTCGATGTTCAACGAGCTGATCGCCGGCGTGCGTGCGCGCGTGCCCGAGATGGTGATCCAGGTGGGCGGCTCCATCAGCTTCGCGCCCGAGGACGACGGCGCCGCCGCCAAGTGGCTCAGCGACGACACGCGCCACATGCTGGCCGAGCTCACGCCCAGGCCCGACCAGGTCACGGTGACCGTCAACACCACGCAGATGAACGTGACCGAGCACGCGGGGCTGGACGACTTCAAGGGCCTGTCGCGCGGCGACCCGCGGCTGTACTCGACGTACCGGGACATGATCGTGCCCTCGAACCCCAGCTGGGTGGAAGAGCACATCCGCCGCCTCACGGCCGCGGGCATCCAGAGCGAGTTCCAGTGCTACAACATCAACAGCTTCGAGACCATCGAACGCATGATCCGGCGCGGCGTCTACAAGGGCCCGCTGGTGATGAACTGGGTGGCCATCAGCGGCGGCATGGACCAGGCGAACATCTACAACCTGGCCAACTTTTTGCGCGCCGCACCCGACGGTGCGGTGGTCACGGTCGAGAGCTCGGTGCTCAACGTGCTGCCCGTGAACATGATCGGCATCGCCCTGGGCCTGCACGTGCGCTGCGGCATCGAGGACGTGCTGTGGAACCAGACCCGCACCGGCAAGATGAGCTCGGTCGAGCAGATCAAACAGCTCGTGCGCATCGCGACCGAGTTCGGCCGCCCCATCGCCACCGCGCAGCAGGCGCGCGAGATCATGCAGATCGGCGTGTTCTACGAGACCACCGAAGAGACGCTGCAGGCCAACGGCTTTGCGCCCAACCGCAATGGCGCGCAGCAGGGCTTCCTGCGCAAGCCGGCCTGATACCGCTTCCACCGCTTTCCGGGGGGCGGTTGACGTACCGACTGGTCAGTCGGTAGACTGGGCCGATCGCGCAGCTCACCGGGCTGCATCGCATCGCACAGAAAGCCCCCCGATGAGCGAGAACTTCGCAGCCGAACTCCATCGCCGAGCGACCACGGCCCTGCAGGCCGGGCGCGCCGACGCGCAAGGGGAGGGCGAGCGCGTGCCGGTCGGCCAGTACACCGACGAAGCCATCGCACGCGACGAGCGGCGCTTGCTGCAGCGGCATCCGCAGCCGGTGGCCGCCAGCGCCTCGCTCGCGTCGCCGGGCGCCTGGCTGTCGCTCACCCACACGGGCGTGCCGCTGCTGCTGGTGCGCCAGGAGAGCGGGCAGGTGCAGGCGTTTCTCAATGTGTGCCGCCACCGCGGCGCGCGCGTGGTGCCAGAGGGCAGCGGCAGCGAGGCGCGTGCCTTCGTCTGCCCGTACCACGCATGGACCTACAAGCCCGACGGCGCCTTGCGCGGCGTGCCCGAGTCCTTCGGCTTTCCCTGCCTGAAGCAGGACGAGTCGGGCCTGCGCCGGCTGGCCACGGTCGAGCGCGCGGGCGTGGTCTGGGTCGTGTGCGATCCGTCGCAGGCGGACAGCGACCCCGGAGCGCACCTGGGCGCGCTCATGGACAACCTCGAGTCGCTGGCCGGGTTGCGCGCGCCCGTGGCCTATGCGCCGCGCACGTACGAGGTCCAGGCCAACTGGAAGCTGCTGGTCGACGGTTCCTTCGAGGCCTACCACTTCAAGGTGGCGCACCGCGAGACCATCGCCCACATGTTCCTGCACAACCTGCAGGTCATCGACGAGTTCGACCTGAACCGGCGCCTGTACCTGCTCAAGTCGAAGTTCCAGGAGCACCAGCCCGATGCGGCCGGTTTCGATCCGCGTCGCTACGGCAACCTGACCTACTTCTTCTTTCCCAACACGACCATCCTCGTACAGCCCGACCATGCGCAGCTCAGCATGCTGGAGCCGCTGGGCGCCACGCGCACGCGCGTGCACGAGCTCACGCTGATCCCCGAGGCACCGGCCTCGGAGAAGGCGACCGCGCACTGGGACGCGAACGTCGCGCTGTACCGGCGCACGCTCGCGGAAGACTACGCGCTGGCCGAGTCGATCCAGGCCGGGCTGGCGTCGGGCGCGAACGACGCGCTCAGCTTCGGCACCTTCGAGTACAGCGCGCCGCGCTTCCACGCGCAGCTCGCGCAGCAGGTGGCGGCGATGCCGGCCGCACGCTGACGCGCGAGGGTGTCGCGCGTGCAACAACCAGACCCCAAGACACAAGAAAGAATGGCGCGCGTCGCGTCTGATCGCCGGTCGCGTCTTCGCGGCATGCGCCAGGCGTGACGCCTTCCAGAACCGCCCGATGGCCACCCTTGCCCCTTCCCGTAAAGAAACGATCCTCGCGCGCGCCGAGCAGCACTTTGCCGACCATGGCTTCCAGGGCGCATCGCTGTCGGCGATTGCGCGCGACTGCGAGGTCGGCAACCCGGGGCTGCTGCACCACTTCGCGAGCAAGGAGGTGCTGTACCGCGCCGTGCTCGAGAAGCAGGCCGAGGACCTGACGGCGCGCATCTGCAAGCGCGTCGAGGCGGCGCCCGACCTGCCTGCGCGGCTGCAGGCGTTCGTCGCGCTGCAGGTCGAGTGGATGCACGCGCGGCCCACGGGCTTCAAGCTCGTCACGCGCGAACTGCTCGACAACGCCGAGCGCATCCAGCATGCGCAGACCCGGCCGCTCGAAGGCTTCCTGCAAGCCAGCCTGGGCCTGGTGGCCGCGGCGCAGGCGGCCGGCCTCGTGCGCGACGACCTGTCGGCCGTGGTGGTGCTCACGCTCATCTTCGGCACGCTGAACTACGCAAAGATGGCACGGCCCACCTTCGCCAAGACCTTTGCCGAGCCCGCGCTGAAGAGCGACACGGCCTGGATGAAGGCGATGGCGCGCGATGTGTTGCGCGTCATCTCGCCGCCCTGATTTTTTCTTTCTCTCTTTCCTTCCCAGCAACCCCGACCAAAGGACGTTCCCTTGAAAACCCGCATCACCGAACTCTTCGGCATCCGCCACCCGATCATCCAGGGCGGCATGCACTACGTCGGCTTCGCCGAGCTGGCCGCGGCCGTCTCCAACGCCGGTGGCCTGGGCATCATCACGGGCCTCACGCAGAAGACGCCCGAGCTGCTGGCGCGCGAGATCGCGCGCTGCCACGAGATGACCGACAAGCCCTTCGGCGTGAACCTCACCTTCCTGCCGACCTTTGCTTCGCCGCCGTACCCCGAGTACATCGCGGCCATCGTCGAAGGCGGCATCAAGGCCGTGGAAACCGCGGGCCGCAGCCCCGAGGCCTACATGCCGGCGCTGAAGGCCGCGGGCATCAAGGTGATCCACAAGTGCACCTCGGTGCGCCACGCGCTCAAGGCCGAGCGCATCGGCTGCGACGCCGTGAGCGTCGACGGCTTCGAGTGCGGTGGCCACCCCGGCGAGGACGACGTGCCCAACATGATCCTGCTGCCGCGCGCGGCCGAGGAACTGAAGATCCCGTTCGTCGCCTCGGGCGGCATGGCCGACGGCCGCAGCCTCGTGGCCGCGCTCGCGCTGGGCGCCGAGGGCATGAACATGGGCACGCGCTTCATCGCGACCAAGGAAGCGCCGGTGCACGCCAACGTGAAGCAGGCCATCGTCAACGCCTCCGAACTCGACACGCGCCTGATCATGCGGTCACTGCGCAACACCGAGCGCGTGATCAACAACGCGGGCGTGGAGCGCCTCATGGAGATCGAGCGCGCCAAGGGCGACGCGCTGAAGATCGACGACATCATGGACCAGGTCGCCGGCATCTACCCGAAGGTGATGACCGAGGGCCACATGGACGCCGGCGCCTGGAGCTGCGGCATGGTGGCCGGGCTGATCCACGACGTACCCAGCTGCGCGGAGCTCATCGACCGCATCATGGCGCAGGCCGATGAACTCATCGCCAAGCGCCTGGCGGGCATGCTGAGGGGCTGAGCTTTCAGTACGTCACCGTCACCGTGATGGTGCTGCTGTAGGCGCCCGGCGCCACGTACTGAGCGGCCGGAATGCGGCCGTAGACGGTGTGGGGGCGCAGCGTGGTGACGCCACCGAGGTTCGCCAGCGCGCTGTAGCTGTCGCTGACGCTGTTGAGGCCCCAGACGGTGCTGCGCGCGTTGGTGGTGTAGAGGTTGTAGCCCAGCGGCGTGGCACCGACCGGGCCCACCATCTGCCGGCTGGTGATGTTGCCGGCCGAGCCCGCGTCGAGGCTGATCGTGAACGACAGCGTCACGAGGATGCCCAGGCCCGTGACCGTGCCGGCGACGGTCACGGTCGAGGTGTTGTCCTTGGGCGTCGCGACGGCCGGGTCGTAGTTGCCGAAGGCCAGCGCTGTCGCGCTGACGGTGGCGCTGCAGCTGAACACGCCCACGCCCGAGCACGCGGCCAGCGACGCGCCCGGGGCCAGCAGCCCCGCCAGCGCCAGCGCGGCGGTCAGCGCGGAGATGACGACACGGGTTCGCATCGGTAAGGTCCCATCGAGGGCAGTGCGCCGGCGGCGCGGTCGGGTTCGCCCAGCGTGAAGCGGCAATGCCCGCGCTTCCATCGCGCCTCGAAGCGTTCGTTCGGCTGCGGGTCGTCGACCGACACCAGCCCGTTGAAGCCCGACAGCAGCGAGGTGCCACGCGCCGGTCGCATGACGTCGATGCCCGGAGGCAGCGGGCTGCCGTCGGGCAGCAGCACCGTGACGTTCGCGATCGCGTCGCGCGCGATGTCGAAGCTGGCCTGCGCCACGCCCTTGTAGCGCGGCACCACGCGCAGCACGTCGCTGCGCACCTGCGCCTCGATCGGCAGGTCGCCGTTGTCGATGCTGATGTGGTTGGGCTCGTAGGCGCGCAGGCCCGAGACGACGGCGCGGCCTTCGCTGTCGGTGGTGGTCCAGGGCTGGTTCTCGCGGTAGACCTTCACGCCGGCGGCGCCGGGCACGGTCACGAGCGCGAAGGCGTCGTCCGACTGGCGGGTGGCAAAGCCCACGCCGCCCGCGAAACCCACGGCGCCGCTGGCGCGCAGGCGCACCGCGGTCTGGCCCTGGGCGCGCGCGGCTTCGGCCGTCAGCATGCCGTAGCGACCACGCCAATCGACCGCGGCTTCGCTGCGCGCGTTCTCGCCATCGGCGGCGCGCAGCCGGTAGCCCCAGCCCGTGTCGTTGGGCGGCTGCTGCACCCACTCGGCCACGGCCGAGTGGCCGCCCGGCTTCTGATGCTGCACCGAGAGCGTGGCGTGCTGGCGTTCGCCGAGCGTGAAGCTGAGGCTGACGTTCACCGAGGTGACGGAGCGCTTGCCGTCCTGGCGCGTGTGGGCCACCGAGGTGCCGAGCCAGGCGTTGCCGCCCAGGCTGATCGACCAGCTGGCGGTGGTCACGCCGATGTGCTCGCCGGTGTTGTAGCGCAGCCGCGTGTGGCTCGCGCCCAGCGTGCCGTAGCGGCCCAGCGAGCGGCCTGCGAAGAGTTGCGTCTGTGCGTCGGTGTGCACGGGGCTGTCGTGCCAGGCGATCTGCGTGAAGCCGCGGCTCGCCACCTGGCGGCTCACGGAGAAGTTCCATTCGTCGCTGGTGCGCGTGTAGGCGGCGCGCCAGAGGCGGCCGCTGTCGCCATCCTTGCTGCGGCTGGCGGCGCCGTGCAGCGAGAGTTCGCCGAGCGTGCCCCAGACCCAGGTCACGCCGGCGCCCGCGGTCTGGCTGCGCGCACTGGCCTCGCCGCGCGCCTCGACGGTCACGCCGTCGTTCACGCCGTGGCGCCAGGTGCCGGCGACGAAGGGCGGGCCGTAGTCGAAGCTGCGCTCGCCGTAGCGCAGGCGCGTCCAGCCGGCTTCGAGCGAGTAGTCGGACAGGCCCGCGCGCAGCAGGTTCGAGCTCACGTAGTAGGGCGTGGTCACGGTGCGCTGCACGCCGAGCGCGTCGGTGACGGCGAAGCGCATCTCGCCCGCGCCGGTGAGCACCGGCACGTCGCTGAGTGCGAACGGGCCGGCATCGACACGGCGCTGGTAGCGCAGCGTGTCGTTCACGTACACCTCCACCGCCGAGGGCACGGCCGCGCCGCCGCGCAGGGTCGGCATCGGGTAGCTGATGAAGCCGGGCTGCAAGCCGAAGCGGGTGCCGAACTGCACGCCGCCGAAGCGAAAGGGCGTGGACCATGCGGCGGCCTGCGTGATGGTGTCGCCCACCGTGAGGCGCGTGAGCCTCGCGGGGTCGTCGCGGCGAAAGTAGCTGTCCAGCCGCGTCGTGCCGCGTCCGCCGAATGCGGACTGCCCGGCGACGAGGCTCGTGCCCACCAGGCCCCAGTCGGCCGAGGCCGCCGCATCGAAATAGCCCGAGGCGCGCGTGCCTTCGCGGTCGTGCTGCAAGGCCAGGTCGTAGTTGAGAAAGGCCCCGAAGGCCGAGGCCGACAGCGGCGGGCGGTCGCCCGCGTGCGCATGGACGGTGCCCAGCGTGAACGCCTCGGCGGGCACGCTCAGGTCCACGCTCTGCGCGCCTTCGTCGAGCTGCAATTGCGCGCCCGGCAGTGCGCGCAGGTCGTAGTAGTCGGTGCCGTCGCGCTGCAACGCCGCGGTGGCGGGCCGCACCAGCCGCCAGGCCGCGAAGTCGGGCGCCGATGCCAGCAGCTGGGCGCCGCGCCGCAAGAGCGGTCGCGGCGCGGGCTGGCTCAGGCCGTTGATGCGCACGTCGAGGATCGCGGGCTGCACCTCGCCCGCCATGTCAGCGGGTGACGTCTGTGCGCAGGCCACGCGCAGGCCCAGCCAGCCGCAGCAGACCCACAAGCTAGCGTGGCGTGGCGGGCGCACGGGGCACGCGCACGGTGGCGCTGGACGACGCCTCGGGGGCATCGGTGGCGGCCTCGACCTGCAGCCGGGTGTCGGGCGGCAGGGCGGGCAGTTCGATGTCGATGCCGGCCGACTGCCCGGCCAGCGCGTACTGCGACAGGCTCTTGCGCAGCAGCTCGGTGCCGTCCTCGCGGCGCACCACGAGCTGCGTGACCTGGATGTGCTCGCTGCCCTGGTTGTCGAACACCAGCCGCCAGGCCGTGCCTGCCGTGCCGGTGGCGCGCCCCGAAGGCTGCAGCGACCATTGCAGCGCGCGGCGCAGCTGCAGCGGCGGCACGAAGATCGGCACGCCGATGCGCAGCAGCGTCTGCACCTTCGCGCCCTCGGTGCCGTCCGCCGGCAGGGCCTGGTCGCGCGGCAGCTGGCGCAGGAAGATGCGGTAGCTGCGCTCGCCGGCGTCGGCCGGCACCTGCAACCCGAGGCGCACGATCTGCCGCCCGCCCGGCGGCAGGCGGAAGATGGCCGGGTTGACCAGCACGTCGCGCGTGGGTTCGTAGGCATCGCGCCCGTCCTGCTGCGACCACGCCACCACCTCGGCCTGCACGGCGACCTCGGTGTCCTCGGCGTTGCCCATGGTGAGCGAGGCGACCGGGCGCTGCGGCGTCAGCACGATGCGCAGCGGCGCCACGCTGAGGCTGGTGGCCGCGGCGGGAGCGGGAGCGAGGGCGGCCAGCAGCAGGCCGGCCCCCCATGCGACTGGCAGCAGGGCGCGACGCATGCCGTGGCGGCCTGCGGTGAAGGCGGTCAACGGCGCCCTCAATAGGTCAGCGAGACCGTGATCGTGTCCGTGTAGTCGATGGCCGGCGCCGCGGTGTACTGCCCCGTGGGAATCAGGCCGTAGATCGTCTGCGTCTGGGGCGTCCCGTTGCCGACGTAGCCGGTGCCGGCGACGCTGTTGTCCCAGTTGGTCTGGTGCGCGCTGTCCTTGAAGAGACCGTAGCCCAGCGTGTTGTTGCCGGCGGCCGCCGTGGGGCTGGTCATCAGGCGGTTCGTGATCGTCGCGCCCGAGCCGCCGCCCGCGCTCAGGCCGAGCGAGTAGGGCGTGCCGAAGGTGCAGGTCACGTTCAGGCTGGTGGTGCCGGCCAGCGCGGTGGCTGACGCCGGGTCGTACGGCCCGAACGCCAGCGTGGCCGGCGTGGTCATCAGGCAGGCCTTGAGCACCGTGGCCGTGACCTGGAAGGTCGTGGTCGTCGTGACCGCCTGCGCGGGCAGCAATGTCAACAAGGCACCGACGGGCAGCACGGTACGGGCCAGTGTGCGAAGGAGGGAGCGAGGCTGGTGGCGCATCGGACGGGACCTTTCATCGGTGACTGGAAACCCAGGAACGACAGTGAAAACCCACCCACCGTTTCCAGTAGTGGGCGCCCCCTTTCTAACCAATCTCTCCCCGATGGGACATAGGACGCAGCCCTGTCGTCGACAGCTTGCTACAGATTTTTCCGAGGCCGGGAGGGCTCATGAGTGATTTCGGTCTACAGCCTGGGCCGGGCCTAGGTCGGATGTCTTCATGGGGCGCGACCTCTTGTCGCAGGGGGGTGGTGCGTGCGGTGTATAGAACCGTTTACATTTACGCTCTTGGGAGTCGCCATCCAACGCCATTGCAACCTTGCCCGCGAGGTCCATCCAACGTGATCGCCGAAATACATGCTGATGCCGCGCCTGCTGGCCTCGCCTCGGGGTTCACCATGGCGTTCCAGCCCATCGTGGACCTGGGCCGGCACGAGATCTATGCGCACGAGGCGCTGGTGCGCGGCCTCTCGGGCGAAGGCGCCGCCGAGGTGCTCGGGCGCGTCGATCCGGTCGACCGCTTCGCCTTCCACGAAGCCTGCCGCGTCAAGGCCATCGAGATCGCCTCGCGCCTGGGCATGAAGTCGCGCCTCAGCCTCAACGTCATGCCCAACGACGTCGCGGGGCAGGCCGAGTGCTTCCGCACCGCCATGGCTGCCGCCAAGCGCTGCAAATTCCCCGTGCGCCAGCTGATGTTCGAGATCACCGAGGGCGAGCGCGTGCGCGACCTGCACGGCCTGGCCGACACCTTCCGCGCCTTCAAGCGCCACGGCTTCACCTCGGCCATCGACGACTTCGGCGCGGCCTACGCGGGCTTCGAGCTGCTGGCCGCGTTCCAGCCCGACGTGGTGAAGATCGACCTGAGCCTGATCCGCGGCATCCATGCCGACCCGGTGCGGCTGACCATCGTGCGCGGCTTCGTCGCCACCTGCGACGAGCTGCGCATCCGCGTGATCGCCGAAGGCGTGGAGGCGCCCGAAGAGGTGCGCGCCTTGCGCGAGATCGGCGTGGAGCTGTTCCAGGGCTACCTGTTCGCGCGGCCGGCCATCGCCACGCTGCCGGCGGTGGCGTGGGACGCCGCCGCCTGAGCCTGCCCTGACCTCTGACCTTGTGGGTCAGACGTTGCTGGTCGCGCGCACTTCCTCGAGCGTGGTCCGGCCGGCCAGCACCTTCTCGATGCCGTCCTGACGCAGCGTGCGCATGCCCTCGCGCATCGCGGCGTCCTGCAGTTCCTCGGCGCGCGCGCCGCCCTGCACCAGCCGGCGCAGTTCCCTCGACATCACCATGAGCTCGTGGATACCCACGCGGCCCCGGAAGCCGGTGTCGTTGCAGTGCTTGCAGCCGGTGCTGGTGTAGGTCTGCAGCTGGCCGTCGCGCCCGTGGCGCTGCACCCACTCGGCGCGCACGGCGTCGCGCGCGGCCGGCGTGTCCTGCGCGCCGAAGGCGTGCATGTAGTCGGCCAGCAGCTCCTCGACCGCCTCGCTCGTCGCCGGGCGGCTTTGCACGCATTGCGGGCACAGGCAGCGCACCAGCCGCTGCGCCAGCACGGCCAGCAGCGAGTCGGCGAAGTTGAACGGGTCCATGCCCATGTCGAGCAGGCGCGTCACGGTTTCGGGCGCACTGTTGGTGTGCAGCGTCGACAGCACGAGGTGGCCGGTGAGCGAGGCCTCGATGGCGGTCCTGGCGGTCTCGGCGTCGCGGATCTCGCCGACCATGATCACGTCGGGGTCGGCGCGCACGAAGGCGCGCAGCGCCTTGGCAAAGGTCCAGTCGATGCGCGGGTTGACCTGCACCTGGCGCAGGCCCGGCTGCGTGATCTCGATCGGGTCTTCGGCGGTCCAGATCTTGCGCTCGGGCGTGTTGATGCGCATGAGCGCCGAGTGCAGCGTGGTGGTCTTGCCCGAGCCCGTGGGGCCCACGCACAGCACCATGCCGTAGGGCCGGTCGACCGCCTGCGAAAACTGCGCCAGGTTGCGCTCGGACAGGCCCAGCGCATCGAGCGCGATGGGCTTGGCCGAGGCCAGGATGCGCATCACCACGTCTTCCAGGCCGTTGTTGGTCGGGATGGTGGCCACGCGCAGCTCGATGCGGTGCTGCGGCGAGTACTTCGAGAAGTTGATCTTGCCGTCCTGCGGCTTGCGCTTTTCGCTGATGTCCAGGTCGCACATGATCTTCACGCGCGCGACCACCGCGTTGCGGTAGCTGGGCGGCAGCTCCAGGTAGGTGTAGAGCCGGCCGTCGCGGCGAAAGCGGATGCGCGTCTTTTCCTGTCCCGGGTCGCTCTCGATGTGGATGTCGGAGGCGCCCTCGCGGTGCGCTTCGAGGATCATGCTGTTGATCATGCGCACCAGCGAGTTGTCCGACTGCTCCACGGGCGGCTCGCCGGCGGCGGGCGCGGCGGCCGATTCTTCCTTCTCGAGTGTCTTCAGCAGCGTGCTGGTGCCCGTCATGTCGAACTCGAGCGGACGCATCGGGTCGTTCATGTCGACCACCGGGCGCTCGGCCGCCACCTGGCCGACCTTCTCGTAGGCCTTGTGCAGCACGCCGTCCAGGTCCAGGCACTGGCCCAGCACGGGGAGCACCTTCATCTGCGCGATGAACTCCACCTCGTCGATCACCGCGTGCCGGTTGACCGGGTCGTCGAGCGCCAGCACCAGGCGCCCGCCGTGCAGCATGAGCGGCATCACCTGCAGGCGCCGCGCGGCCTCATGGCCGACCTTGCGCAGCGCATCGGCCGCGGCCGGAAACACATGCAGGTTCACCAGCGGGTAGCCCATCTTGCGCACCAGCGCGGTCTGCAGCTGGCCCCGGCTCACGACGCCCATGCGCACCAGCGTCTCGCCCAGCGGCACGGTGGGCTCGCGCTGCTGCTGCTGGAGCGCCGCGTCGAGTTGCGCCTGCGTGACCATGCCCAGCGACATCAGCGCCTGGCCGATGCGCGCGATCGGCATGCGGCTTTGCAGGTCGAGCTCCTGCACGAGCTGTTCGGGCATGACGACTTCGGTGGCTGCCATGGATGGGTCTCCTGATGGTGGTGAGGGGCGCGGCGGGTGTGCCGGCGCTAACGGTAAAACGCGAAACGGTTGCGGCCCTGCGACTTGGCGGCGTAGAGCGCCGTGTCCGCCCGCGCGAGCAGTTCGCCGGCACCGACGCTGGCATCGACCGTCTCGACGAACACGATGCCGATGCTGGTCGTGACGTCCAGCCGCCGGCCTTCCACGGGGAACGCCGGCGCCGCGATCTGCGAGACGATCTTGTGCGCCACGCCCGCCACCGCGTCCTGCGAGTGCACGTTCTCCAGAACGATCACGAACTCGTCGCCGGCCAGGCGCACCACGGTGTCGGTCTCGCGCACGCTGGCGCGCAGGCGGCGCGCATATTCGGCCAGCACGCCGTCGCCGGTGGAATGGCCGAGGGTGTCGTTGATGGCCTTGAAGTGGTCGATGTCCAGGAACATCAGCGCCATGCCGCCTTCGGCGCGGCGCACGCGCGACATCGCCGCGGGCAGCTGCTCGTTGAAGGCCAGCCGGTTCGGCAGGCCGGTCAGCACGTCCATGCGCGCCAGCTCGATGAGCTTGCGCTCGGCCTCCTTCAGCGCCGTGACGTTGAAGGTCATGAGGTAGAAGCCCGCCGTGTGGCCCGCCAGGTCCTTGTCGGGAATCAGGTTCACCTGGAAGTGCGCCTCCCGGTCATCGATCGGCACCTGCACCGGGTACTGCGTCGCCCTGCCGGCGAGCACCGTGGGCAGATGGGGCGTGTGCTGCACGTACACCGCCTCGCCCACGGCCGAGCGCAGCGTCACGCCGTCGAGCGGCGCGCGTTCATCCAGGCCCGCCATGCGCCGCGCGCGGCTGTTGCCGTACAGGCAGTTCTCGTCGCGGTCGAAGTAGGCGACCAGCGCGGGGATGTTGTCGGTCACGTCGCGCAGGCGCTTTTCCTGCTGCGTGAGGGCGCGGCGGATGTTCACTTCGTCGGTGATGTCGAAGGTCATCGCGAACACGCCGTGCACCATGCCCTCGGCGTCCTGGTCGGGGATGTAGTGGGCCTTGAAGGTGCGGTCGCCGATGCCCAGCGCCGCGTCGCCGGCCTTCTCGACGATCACCGTCTCGCCCGCCAGCGCGCGCTCCATGTGGGGCCGCACCACCGCGAAATCGGCCGCGCCCCGCACCGCCGGCATCCACTGGCCGACCAGCGGCTGGCCGTGGTGCAGTGTGCGCACCTTGGCATTGACGAAGGTGTAGTACAGCGCGGCGTCGACGTGCGAGACCAGCGCGGGAATGTTGTCGGCGATGGTGCGGATCTGCGCCTCGCTGTGCGCCAGTTCGAGCTCGATGTGCTTGCGCTGCGTGATGTCGAAGGTCATCGCGTAGTAGCCGCACACCCGCCCCTGCGCGTCGAGCTCGGGGATGAAGTCGGTCTGGAAGAAGTGCTCTTCCTCGTCGCGGTGCGCGGCGCCGCGCCGCTCGAAGGACACGGCCTCGCCGGCCAGCACGCGGCGCAGGTTGTGCTCGAGCGTCGGGTCGTCGTGCAGGCCGCTCATGCTCTGCACGGGCTGGCCCACCAGCTCCTCGGCGCTGTAGCCCAGCTCCTCGCACAGCCGCGCATTCACGAAGGTATAGCGGCCCTGCGCGTCGGCGTGCGAGATCATGGCCGGCAGGTTGTCGGTGATGTCGCGCAGGAACTTCTCGCTGGCCTGGTGCTGCTGCATGAGCCGGTCGAAGGTGCGCGAGAGGTCGCCGATCTCGTCGTCCGGGTAGGTGCGCGCCACGGCCGCCTGCGCGGGCGCCGCGTGGGCGTCGAGCATGTGGCGGTGCAGCCCGGTGAGCGGGCGCAGCTGCTGGCGCACCACGGCCAGCGCCAGCGCGCCGGCCAGCAGCGCCAGCACGATGGCGCCGATCCACGCGGTGCGCTCGATGGCTTCGATGCGGGCAAAGGCCTCGTGGCGCGGGTACATCGAGCCCATGATCCAGTCGGCCTGGCGGATGCGCTTGAAGGCGTACAGGCCGGGCACGCCCGCATGGTTCACGCCTTCGATGGTGCCTTCGAAGCCGCCGATCGCGCGGTCCAGGTCGGGCGCGTCGTCGGCCATGGCCATGTTGGCCTGCTTGAGCACGCGGTCGGCCAGCGGGTGGTCGATCACGATGCCGTCCGCGGTGGTGATGAACACGTAGCCCGTCTGGCCGAAGCGCACGTCGGCCAGCTCGCCCAGGATGTTGCGGTCCTTCAGGTTGATGGAGCCCGAGATCACGAACAGCACCCGGCCGGCCGCATCGAGCACCGGCTCGGTGATGGCGACCTGCGCCAGGCCGTTGAGCCGGTTGCGGTAAGGCTCGGAGATCACGCCCGTGCGCGCGGCGACCGTGTCCTTGAAGTACGCGCGGTCCTTCACGTTCACCTTGCCGATCTGTCGCGCGCCGTTCAGGTTGGCGACCAGCTCGCCGTCCGTGTCCAGGAAGGCGACGTTGTCGAACGCCGCCCGCAGGGACTGGTGCTTTTCCAGAAAGGCCTGCAGCGGCGCGGCGTTCGTGATGCCGTGCGAGCCCACGCTCTCGGCGATCGTCTTCAGCAGGATGCGCCGGCTGGCGAACTTCTGCTCCACCGCGCTCGCGATGGCCGACAGCCGCGCGAACTCCTCGTTGGCGATCGAGGCCTGCATGCGGTTCTTGACCAGGTGCAGCGCCACCGTGGCGATGATGAAGGTGGTGGCCAGCACGACGGCCGCAACGCCGACGCTGAGGCGCGTGTTCAGACTGATGCGGCGTTTCGCGGTCGCGAAGAGTTTCATGGGCGTCGTGCAGGCGGTGCAGCGAAGCGGCCGGGACCACCGGCCGGGCCGGCCAGGGGGGCACGGCACACACCCTTCGCGCGTTGCGCAGCTAGTGTGTCAGAAAGTGCGAGAAATGCGCGCCATTGCGGTGCATCTCGCGGGGTTCCCGGGGGCCGGACTGTTGCGCAGGTGCGCGAGGGAAACCAATCGTATTACTCGACGCGCGGCGGCGGCTCCGATCGGGCGGCCGCGGGCGAGCGGGCCGGCGCGATGAGCACCATCGCGCCGTCCTGCCCGCGCCGCACGCGCAGGCGCGTGCCGTCGAGCAGGCGCTCCAGCGCCGCGTCGGCGGCGATCTTTCCCCTGATGCCCCGGGTCGAGAGGTCCTTGACGTCTTCCATCTTGTAGATGAGCTGCACGCCCGACTGCGCGATGTAGGCGTCGAGCGCCGGCCGCAGCTCGCCGCCCTTCACGTCGAACTCCCGCGCGTGGGCAAAGGCCAGCCCCGTCGCCAGCAGGCCGGCGGCGGCCACGAGGGCAAGGCGGGGGCGGGTGAGCAAGAGGGCAAGGAAGGTGGGGGGCTGCCTCCGGATTCGAATCATGTCGGTCTGTTTTCCGCGAATTGGTTTTTCTTCTGCCCCCGGTGAGACGAGTTCGAGCGCACTTTCCGGTAACGGGGCAAGGGGGAAAAGCCCTTGGGCCCGGCCTTCTAGAATTTCCGGGTCCGCCGCCGGGCATGGGAATTCAAGGAAATTTCGCCGGCGGGCCTTCGCGCGTTACCGGAAATCTTCGGGCCGTTCGTCTCACTGTCTGTCGCCAATCCCGGCGACCTGCCGCTTTGTGTGTCGGCCCTTCAATTTCCAGGAGCGCTTCGTGGTTCTCAGTGACTTGGATGCCTGGTTCGTCAGCGAGGTGCTGCCGATGGAAGCCGCGCTCACGCGCTTCCTTCGCCGCAACTGGCGCGACGACGCCGAAGTGCCCGACCTGCGGCAGGACGTCTACGTGCGCATTTACGAGTCCGCCTCCAGATCCATGCCCGACCAGGTCAAGCCTTTCGTTTTTGCCACCGCGCGCAACCTGCTGATCGACCGCGCCCGGCGCGCGCAGATCGTTTCCATCGAGATCATTGCCGACCTCGACGCGCTCGATTTCTCGGCCGACGAGCTCACGCCCGAACGCCACGCCGCCGGCCGCGGCGAGCTGCGGCTGCTGCAGACCGCGCTCGACGCGCTGCCCTCCAAGTGCCGCCGCGTGGTCGAGATGCGCAAGATCGACGGGCTCTCGCAGCGCGAGGTCGCCACGCAACTGGGCATCACCGAGGACACGGTGGAGCGCCAGGTCTCGCGCGGCGTGCGCGCGCTGGCCGACGCCTTGCTGTCGGGCGGCGTGCAACTGGACACCAAGGCCTTCGGGCGAGCGCAGAACGAGCGGAGGCTCTCACCATGAGCGAATCGCAGCGCATTGAGTCGTTGGCCGCCGACTGGCTGGCCCGCCGCGACAGCGGCGACTGGACCGACACCGACCAGCAGCAGCTGGACGCCTGGATCGCCGCTTCCATCGCCCACCGCGTGGCGTGGCTGCGGCTGTCCAGCGCGTGGGAGCGCGGCGACCGGCTGGGCGCGCTGCGCACGCCGGCGGTTCCCATTCCCCTGCCCACGCCGGCGCCGGCGCCGGCACCCGCACCGCAGGCCGCACGGCCCGCTCAACGCCTGTCGCGCTTCTCGCTGCAACGCATCGCCGCCGGCGTGCTCGTGGCCGCGGCCGGCACCGCCTGGCTCGGCTGGCAGTACACGCAGGAAGAACGCGGCCAGCACTACGCCACGGCCGTGGGTGCGCGCCAGTCGGTCGCGTTGTCCGACGGCTCGAAGCTCACGCTGAACACCGCCACGCAGGTGCGCACGGCCGTGAACGACAGCGGGCGCAAGGTGTGGCTGGACGCGGGCGAGGCCTACTTCGACATCGCGCACGACAAGAACCATCCCTTCGTGGTCATCGCCGGCGACCGCCGCATCACCGTGCTGGGCACGCGCTTCCTCGTGCGGCGCCAGGGCGAGCAGGTGAACGTGACGGTGGAGGAAGGGCGCGTGCAGATCGCCGCGGCCAAGCCCGATGCCCGAAGCGCCGAGCCCACCGTGCTCACGCGCAACCAGGCCGCGGTCACGCATGCCGACAACGTGCTCGTGATGTCCAAGGCGCCCAAGCAGGTCGACGACGAACTCAGCTGGCGCGAAGGCAAGCTCGTGTTCGACCAGACCACGCTGGGCGACGCGGCAGCGCAGTTCAACCGCTACAACCTGCGCAAGCTGGTGATCGCCGACCCGGTCATCGCGCAGGTGCGCATCGGCGGCAGCTTCGATGCGAACAACATGAGCGGCTTCGTGGGGCTTCTGAAGCAGGGCTTCGGCCTTGCCGCGCATGAGAGCGGCAACGAAATCAGAATTTCGAATCCGTAAATTACCGGAATGTGACGGGGCATTCGTCTCAGTGGGTACCCAAACAAATAACCACGCTGGAGACACACACAATGAATCGCACCGCGCCCCGCACCGGCCTGCCGCCCCAGAAGAAGCGAACGTACGGCGCACTGCGCCCGTGGGTCATCGGCGGCGCGTGGGCGCTGGCCAGCGGCATGGCCGCGCACGCGCAGACGCAGGCCCCGCCGCAGGGCTTCGACGTGAGCGGCGGCGATCTCAAGACCGCACTGGACGCCTACATCGCGCAGGGCGGCGTGCAGCTGCTCTACAAGGTCGACGACGTGAAGGGCGTGGCCACGCGCGGCGTGAAGGGCGCGCTCTCGCCGCAGGACGCGCTGGCGCGGCTGCTCGAAGGCACGCCGCTGCAGACGCGCCGCGGTGACGACGGCGCCATCGTGATCTACACGGCCGCCGCTGCAAAGCCGCAGGCCGACGAGGCGCCGCAGTCGCTCGACAGCGTCACCATCACCGCCACGCGCCGCCGCGAGCCGGTGCGCGAGATCCCGATGCAGGTCAACGTGATGAAGGCGCAGGCGCTGGAGCGCGCGGGCGCCAAGAACCTGGCCGACTACGTGGCCGAGCAGCCGGGCGTGAACCTCACCAGCAGCGGCAGCGTCGGCGGCACGCTCACCATGCGCGGGCTGACCACCGGCCCGGTGCAGGGCATCGCGACCGTGGGCGTGTACGTGGACGACGTGGCCACCGGCATGAGCTCGGCCGGCGCGAGCGGTGGCAACACGCCGCTGGACATGGGCATGCTCGACCTCAGCCACATCGAGGTGCTGCGCGGCCCGCAGGGCACGCTGTACGGCGCCGGCGCCATGAGCGGCGTACTCAAGTACGTGACCAACCAGCCCGACACCATGGAGTTCGCGGGCTCGGTGAAGCTGGGCACCTCGTGGACGCAGGGCGGCGGCCCCGGTTTCACGACCGGCGCGGTGCTCAACGTGCCGATCAAGGAAGACGTGGCGGCCATCCGCTTCGCCGCCTTCACCGACCAGTTCGGCGGCAGCTACGACGCCACGGGCCTGGCGCGCGGGCGCAACATCGACCGCGGCCACACCGACGGCGGCCGGGTCTCGCTGCTGCTCACACCCACGCGCGAACTCACGGTGCGCCTCACGGGCACGGTGCAGGACGTGCATCGCAAGGGCCTGGGCTTCGAGGACATGGACCAGCGCACGCTGCGCCCCTGGACGCGGGAGCGCACGCGCCAGCTGTCGGCCAACGAGTCGTACAGCAACCTCACGCAGCTGTTCGGGCTGGACGTGGAATACGACTTCGGCTGGGCCCGCCTGAACTCGATCACCTCCGCGCAGGACGTGAAGATCAACAACACCGTCGACGTCACCGGCCGCTACGGGCCGATGCTGAGCGCGCTGCGCCTGCCGGTGGCCTCGGTGCCGGTGAACAGCGCCGTGGAGCAGCACCGCGTCAGTCAGGAGTTCCGCCTGACCTCGCGCTCGGGCACCACCATCGAGTGGCTGGCGGGCCTGTACCTGAACCGCGAACGCGGCAGCAACAACGGCGTCATGGACGCCAACCTGATCGGGGGCCGCAGCCTCGGCCTGCTGACCTCGACGCAGTCCTCGCGCTACCGCGAGGAGGCGGCCTACGGCGACGTCACCTGGAACGTGACGCCCAAGTTCTCGCTCACCGGCGGCGTGCGCCTGGCGCGCAACAACCAGAAGTACGCCAGCCGCCAGACCGGCCAGCTCGTCGGGTCGGTCGCCGCCAGTGCCGCCGGCACCTCGTCGGAAAGCCCCACCACCTACCTCGCCGCCGCCAAGTACACGCTGTCGGACACGAGCACCATGTACTTCCGCGCGGCCAGCGGCTACCGCCCCGGCGGTCCCAATGTGCTCAAGGCCGACACCGACCGCAACGTGGTGCAGCCGATGTACAACTCCGACTCGCTGTGGAGCTACGAGCTGGGCTACAAGGCCGACCTGCTGGACCGCACGCTGTCGCTGGAGGCGGCGCTGTACGACATCGAGTGGACCGGCGTGCAGCAGCCCACGCGCAGCGGCGCCTTCGTGTTCGTCACCAACGCGGGCGCGGCCCGCATCAAGGGCAGCGAGGTCACGCTCAACTGGAAGCCCAGCAAGGAATGGCGCTTCACCGCCAACGCCGCGGCCGTCGATGCGCGCCTGACTGAGGATGCCAAGGGCCTGGGCGCCAAGGCCGGCGCGCGCCTGCCGCACACGCCGCGCTTTGCCGCCACGCTGGGCGTGACGCGCAACTTCAGCCTGGCCGACCACCCGGCCTACGTCGGCATCAGCGCGCGCTACACCGGCAAGCGCGATGCGGGCTACCGCGGCAGCACGGTCATTCCGAGCATCAACATGCCGGCCTACACGCTGGTCGACCTGCAGGCGGGCATCGACTTCAAGCGCTTCAGCGTCTCGGCCTACGTGCGCAACCTGACGAACAAGCGCGGCATCGTGTCGATCGAAACCGGACTCAACGCGAACCCGAACCTGGTGACTGCGGCGCTCGTGCCCGCGCGCACCATCGGCGTGAACGTCAACGTTCCGTTCTGACATGTCGGGCCTCCCACCGTTCGCGGCACCGATGCCGCTGGATGCGGCCGCCCCTGCGGCCCTGGAAACGACCCGCAAGGCGCCCACCAGCGCCTGGTATGCGCTGGCGGTGCTCATCATCGCGACGGTGCTGGGCTCGATCGACAAGGTCATCCTCACGCTGCTGACGGAGCCGATCCGCCAGACGCTGTCGCTGTCCGACACGCAGCTCGGGCTGCTGCAGGGCGCGGGCATCGTGCTGTTCACCGGCATCGCCACCTTGCCGCTGGGCTGGCTCAGCGACCGCTACGACCGGCGCGTGGTGCTCGCGGCCTGCGTGGTGCTGTGGAGCGCCGCCACCGCCATGCGCGGCACGGCCATGGACTACGGCGTGCTGTTCGTCGCCTCCGTCGGCCTGGGCGTGGGCGAGGCGGGCCTCACGCCCATCACCAACAGCATGATCCCCGACTTGTTCCCGCGGGCGCAGCGGGTGCTGGCGAATGCGGTGTTCGCGCTGTCGGCCATCTTCGGCAGTGCGCTGGGCGCGCTGCTGGGCGGCACCATCGTGCACCTCACCGACGACCTGCGGCCCTGGCTGCCGGTCGCGATGCAGCAGCTCGAAGCCTGGCGCCTGACCTTCTTCGTGCTGGCCAGCGCCGGCATTCCGGTGACGCTGCTGGTGCTGTCGATCCGGCGCACGCCGCGCGGCGGCGCACTGGAAGCCAAGGCAACGCCGGGGGCACCGGCCACCGACGCACCGGGCGCCACGACCCTGCGCCAGCACCTGCGTCAGCACTGGCGCACCTTCGCGGGCCTGGTGGTCGGCGTGGGCCTGACCAGCGTGGGCCTGAGCTCGCTGGGCACCTGGCTGCCGATCCTCACGGCGCGCACCTACGGCGTCACGCCGGTGCAGATGGGGCAGGGCATGGGTCTGGCCTTCCTGTGCGGCACGGTGGCCGGCGGCCTGCTGGGCGTGCTGTCGATGCGCTACGTGCAGCCGCGCATGGGGCCGGCCGCGGCGCTGCGGCTGATCATGCTGGGCAACCTCTCGGCGGCGCTGATGTCGACGCTGCTGCTGTTCACGAGTTCGGCCAACCACAACTTCGCGCTGCTGGGCCTCTTGGTGGTGCCGCTCATCGGCAGTGCGGTGCTGCTGCCCAACGTGCTGCAGGACGCGGCGCCGCCGCACCTGCGCGCCCGCACCATCGCCATGCTCACGCTGGCCAGCCTGCCCTTCGGCGTGGTGGGGCCGCTGGTGGTGGGCATGTTGTCGGACGCCCTCAAGTCGATGCCCAACGGGCTGGCGGTGTCCATCGTCGTGACCACGCTGGTCGGCGGCAGCCTGGGCGCCATGGTGCTGCGCGCCGCCGAAGGCCCGTTCGTTCGCCTGATGCGCGAAGCGAAGCCGAACTGAGCCTGCCGCGTCGAGATCCCGCTCCCCCCTTTCATCGTTCGTTGTTCCTCCATGTCACAACCACACCCTTCAGCCTCTCTTCCTGACACCGCCTCCGCACTGGCCGCCATCGACGCGCTGGTGGCGCCCCTGAACCGCAGCGACGCGCCCGGCCTGGTGCTGGCCATCGCGCAGCATGGCCGTCTGCTGTACCGCCGCGCCGTCGGCATGGCCAGCCTGGAGATGGGCGTGGCGCTCAAGCCGACCACGCGCATGCGCATCGCCTCCACCAGCAAGCACTTCACGGCGATGGCCGTGCTGCTGCTGGCGGAAGACGGCCTGCTCGACGTGGAAGACCCGGTGCAGAAATACCTGCCCGAGCTGCCGCAACTGAGCGCCAACGGCCCCACGCTGCGCCACCTGCTCACGCACACCAGTGGCTGGCGCGGCCACGACGAGCTGTGGGCCATCGCGCACGGCCTCACGTTCACGCTGCCCGGCCCGGGCCTGCCCGCCATGGCGCGCCAGAGCGAGCTGAACTTCGAGCCCGGCACGCACATGGTCTACAGCAACGGCGGCTACTTCCTGCTGGCCAAGATCGTCGAGCGCGTGAGCGGCCAGAGCTTCAACGACTTCCTGAAGGCGCGCCTGTTCGACCCGCTGGGCATGGCCGACACCTCGTCGGTGGTGACCGACCTCGACGTGGTCCCCGGCATGGCCGGCCTGTACATGCCCGCGCTCGGCGGCGGCTGGCGCCGCGGCCTGTACCCGTGCGAACTCGACGGCGGCGGCTCGCTGGTGTCGACGGCGGACGACATGCTGCGCTGGCTCGCGCACATGCACGGCAGCGAGAAGATCGTGGGCAGCGCGAAGAGCTGGGCCCTGCTGTCGGCGCCGACCACGCTGTCGTCGGGCTCCCAGGTGAACTACGGCTTCGGCCTCGCGCGCCACCCGTACCGCGGCGTCGAGATCGTCCACCACGCGGGCGCCGTGCTCGGGGCGCAGTCGCAGATGATCAGCGTGCCCAGCCACGGGCTGGACATCATCGCCATGGTGAACGGGGCGCCCGTGTCGCCGTCGGCGTTGGCCCTCAAGGTGATCGAGCTGCTGCTGGGCGACGCGCTCGCGCCGCCCGAGGTGCGCCCGCTGGCCAGCGCCTTCCCCGCGCTGCCCGGCCAGCGCTACCACGCCCCCTCCACCGGCGGCCTGCTGGGCTTTGCGGACGTGGCCGGCAAGCTGGCGCTGTCGTGGCAGGCCGGCGAGCCCAGGCCCCTGAACCAGGGCGACGGCAAGCTCTGGCTGGGCCTGCAGGACCTGCCGACGAACGACCTCGTGATCGACACCGTCGACATCGATCCGCAACGCGCACCCGATGCCTTCGTGCTGCACGAAGGTGGCCAGCCGCGCCGCTTCGAGCGCCTGCCCGAGACCGCGCCCGATGCCGCGTCGCTGGCCGACGAACTGTGCGGCGACTACACCAGCCCCGACCTCGACGCCACCGCGCGGATGGTGCTGGTGGACGGCAGGTTGCAGCTCACGGTGCAGGGCCGCCACGGCCAGCACGCGTGCGTGCTGACGCCGCTGTCGGCCGACGTGGCGACGCTCGCCTCGGTCGACCCGGTGCTGGCCCAGCTGGGCAAATCGGTTCTCAACGTGGAGCGCAAGGGTGGCCGGGTCGTGGGACTGCTGTTCGCCACCACGCGCTCGCGAAACATCCACCTTGCCCGCCAGGAGCCCCGCGCATGAAGTTCTTCACCACCCTGTTCGCCACCGAGACCAACACCTTCGTCTCGGCCCCCACCGGCCTGGGCAGCTACGAGGAATACGGCATCTTCCGCGGCGACGCCAGCACGCGCGACGCCACCGGCTACGGCCTGTATGCCGTGGAAGTGCGCCGGCAGCTGGCCGCCGAAGGCCATGAAACGGTCGAAAGCCTGCTGGCCTTCGCGCAGCCGCTGGGGCGCACCGTGCGCAGCGTGTACGAGCGCCTGCGCGACGAGATCCTGGACGACCTGCGCAAGGCCGGCCCGGTCGACGGCGTGATCCTCGTGCTGCACGGCGCGATGGTGGCCGACGGCTACGACGACTGCGAAGGCGACGTGATCACGCGCGTGCGAGAGATCGTCGGGCCGAACGTGCCCATCGGCGTCTCGCTCGACCTGCATTGCCACTTCACGCAGAAGATGGTGAACACGGCCGACGCGATCATTTGCTACAAGGAATATCCGCACACCGATGCGTTCGAGCGCCTGACCGAGCTGATCCGCATCGTGGTCGACACCGCGCAGGGCCGCGTGAAGCCCGTGACGGCCGTGCACGACTGCCGCATGGTCGGCAAGTGGCACACCACGCGCGAACCGATGGCCGGCTTCGTGCGCCGCATGCAGGACGTCGAGAAGCTGCCAGGCGTGCTCTCGGTGTCGCTGGGCCATGGCTTCCCCTGGGCCGACGTGCCCGAGTCGGGCGCCAAGCTGTGGGTGGTGACCGACAACGACCCCGCGCTGGCCGCCAAGCTGGCCGAAGAACTCGGCCGCGGTTTCTGGGACCTGCGCCACGAGACCGGCGTGCCCTCGCTCTCGATCGAGGAGACGCTCGCCAAGGCCATGGCCGTGCAGGGCGGCCCCGTGGTCATTGCCGACACCGCCGACAACCCCGGCGGCGGCGCCACCAGCGACAGCACCTTCATGCTGCGCGCCGTGGTCGAGCGCGGCATCGGCGACGTGGCCTTCGGCGGCGTGTGGGACCTGGGCGCGGTGCAGCTGTGCCGCGACGCGGGCGTGGGCGCGAGCTTCGAGCTGCGCCTGGGCGGCAAGTGCGGCCCGGCCTCGGGCGACCCGATCGACCTGCACGTGACGGTGATGAACGTGGTGGAGGCGCATTCGCAGGGCGGCCTCTCGGGCGTGCGCACGCCCATGGGTCCGTGCGTGTGGGTGCAGGCCGCCGACGGCGTGGACATCGTGCTCATCAGCAAGCGCAACCAGGTCATCGGCGCCGACCTCTTCACGGGCCTGGGCATCGACCTGGCGGCCAAGAAGCTGGTCATCGTGAAGTCGGCGCAGCACTTCCACGCGGAGTTCGGGCCCCTGGCCAAGTCGGTGCTGTACGTGTCGACGCCGGCCTCGCTGAGCACCGACTTCGCCAACCTGCCGTACCGCGTGCGCGACCTGGACTACTGGCCGCGCGTGGAACAACCCGGTCGCCCGCACCACATGGCCGCGCCCGGCGAGCTCTACACCATCGACGGCCGCGCCATGCACCTGCAGCGCAGCGGCCCCGTGGCGGCCAGCGCGGCGCAGCCCACGCTCGTGATCGAGGCCGGCGGCGGTTGCGCCTCGCCGACCTACGCGCGCCTGCAGCAGGCGCTGGCGGCCAAGCACCCGGTGATCAGCTACGACCGCGCCGGCATGGGCTGGAGCGAAGCCGACGACGCGCCCTTCGACGGCGAGCGCACCGCGCACCGCCTGCATGCGCTGCTCGCAGCCGCCGGCGTGACGGGCCCGATCGTGCTCGTCGGCCATTCGCTCGGCGGCCTGCTGAACCGGGTCTACGCGGGCCTGTACCCGCAACAGGTCGCAGGCGTGGTGATGCTCGACGCCAGCCACCCCGACCAGTTCGCGATGTACGAGCACCCGCCCGAATCGCAGTTCGCGGCCGAGCGCGTCAAGCGCGCGGACTTCCAGGCCGGCGGCCCGCCGCCGCCGGAGCAGGCGCCCATCGAGGCCCTGTTCGCCGACATGCCGCAGGTGCTGCGCCAGATGAAGGCGACCTACACGCCCGAAGCGCTCGACACCATGGTGGCCGAGGTGCGCGGCCTGCCGCACGTCGCGCGCCAGGCGGCCGCGTCGCCCGACTTCGGCTCGCGTCCGCTGGCCGTGCTGTGGGCGAAGCAGCAGCCGCTGCCGGCCGGTGCCGACCCGGCCATTGCCGCGGTGCAGCAGCGCTGGCCCGAGTTCCAGGAAGCGCATGCGGCGCTGTCGACGCAACGCCGCCTGGCGTGCATCGAAGGCGCCGCGCACATGACGCTGGTGCTGCTGCCGCCGCTGGTGCAGCGCGTGGCCGAGGAAATCGACGGCGTGATGGCGCAGATCGCCTCCGGAACCGGCCGATGACGCCCCTGGCCGAACTTGTCACGCCCGCGCTGCTGCTCGACGTCGGCGTGCTCGAGCGCAACTGCGAAGCGATGGCGCAGCGCGCGGCGCGCCACGGCGTGGCGCTGCGCCCGCACCTGAAGACCGCCAAGTCGGCCGAAGTGGCGCGGCGCGCCACGCGCGGGCAGGCCGGCGGGCTCACGGTGTCGACCGTGGCCGAGGCCGCCTACTTCGCGCGCCACGGCTTCACCGACCTGACCTACGCCGTGGGCATCGACGCGAACAAGATCGAAGCGCTGCACGACATCCAGCGCACGCATGGCGCGCGCGTGACGCTGCTGGCCGATTCGGTCGAGGCGGTGCAGGCGGCCGGTGCCCGCGCGCGGGCGCTGGGGGCGAGCTTCCGTGTGCTGCTGGAGATCGACACGGGCGGCGGCCGCGGCGGCATCGGTCCGCGCGACGACGGCCTGCTCTCGCTCGCGCGCGAGGTGCAGCGCAGCGAATCGCTGGCGCTGGCCGGCGTGCTCACGCATGCGGGCCACAGCTACCACGTGCAGGGCGGCACGGCGATCCGCGCCATCGCCGAGGCCGAACGCGCCGGCGCCGTGCATGCGGCCGAACGGCTGCGCGCGGTCGGCATCCCGGTCGAGGTGGTGAGCGTGGGCTCCACGCCCACGGCCGTGTGCGCGCAGTCGCTCGAGGGCGTCACCGAGATGCGCCCCGGCGTCTACACCTTCTTCGACCTGGACCAGGCGGCGCGCGGCATCTGCGGCGTGGACGAGATCGCGCTGTCGGTGCTGGCCACGGTGATCGGCCACAACCCGCGCTCGCGCCGCGTGCTGATCGATGCCGGCGCGCTCGCGCTGTCGAAGGACCAGTCGGCGGCCGAGTTCCGCGCCGGCCTGGGCTTCGGGCTGGTGTGCCGGGCCGACGGCACGGTGCCGCTGCCCGGGCTGTGCGTGGCCGAGCTGCACCAGGAGCACGGGCTGATCGCGTGCGAAGGCGATGACGACGCACAGGCCATGTTCCGCGCGCTGCCCCTGGGCGCCCGCGTGCGCGTGCTGCCGCACCACGCCTGCATGACGGCCGCGCCCTACGACCGCTACCACGTGGTGGACGGCGCGGGCAGCGGCGTGCAGGCGGTCTGGGACAAGGCGCACGGCTGGCAGGCCGGCGCCTGAAGCCAATCTATTTTTCTGGAGAAGACAACGATGACGAAGACATTCCTTGCACGGCTGACGGCCGTGGCCGCGCCCTTTGTTCTGGCCCTCGGCCTGGGCAGCGCGCCGCAACTCGCAGGCGCCCAGACGCCGGCCGCACCGCAGGCCGCGGCCAGTGCTGCTGCCGCCACGCCGGCGCCCGTGGCGGTGCCCGAGAAGCCCGCCGCCCCGGTTGCTGCGCCGGCCGCCACCCCCAAGGTCGACAACCCCTACGGCGTGGGCGCGCTCTGGTCGCAGAGCGACGCCGTCGCCAAGGCCGTGCTCGCCATCCTGGCGATCATGTCGATGGGCAGCTGGTACGTGATCGTCACCAAGCTGCTCGAGCAGATGCGCATGGGCCGCCAGGCGCGCGCGGTCGACAACGAGTTCTGGAACGCGGGCACCGTGCAGGCCGGCACCGCGCGGCTGGCCGAGGGCAGCCCGTTCCGCTTCATCGCCGACGCCGGCATGCAGGCCACGCAGAAGCACGACGGCCTGCGCGGCAAGGTCGACTTCGCCGACTTCGTCGACCTGTGCATCCACCGCGCCACCGAGCGCGTGCAGCGGCGCCTGGGCAACGGCATGTCGCTGCTGGCCACCGTGGGCTCGACCGCGCCCTTCGTCGGCCTGTTCGGCACCGTCTGGGGCATCTACCACGCGCTCACCGCCATCGGCGTGGCGGGCCAGGCCTCGATCGACAAGGTGGCGGGCCCGGTGGGCGAGGCGCTCATCATGACCGCCATCGGCCTGGCCGTGGCCGTGCCTGCCGTGCTGGGCTACAACTGGCTCCTGCGCCGCAACATCACCGTGATGGACGACGTGCGCGAGTTCAGCGGCGAGCTGCACTCCGTGATCCTGGCCGGCAGCGCCGCGGCCTGACGCGCGCGCACGCACGCAAGCGGATCGCGCCATGGCGATGAACATCCCGGCCTCCGGGGGAGACGAGGAACAGGCCATCGCGGCCATCAACACCACGCCGCTGGTCGACGTGATGCTGGTGCTGCTGATCATCTTCCTCATCACCATCCCGGTGGTCAATTACTCGGTGCCCGTCGCGGTGCCGAAGGAGCGCAACGAGGTGCGCGAGAGCAAGCCCGAGACCGTCGTGATCTCGGTGGACGCCGCCGGCCGCACCTACTGGTACGACACGCCGGTGCGTGACACGCCCGCGCTGGTGGCGCGGCTCACCAAGGTGGCGGCCCTGAACCCGCAGCCCGAGGTGCACATCCGCGGCGACTGGCATTCCGACTACGAGCCGGTGGGCCGGATCATCTACGCCTGCCAGGCGGCCGGGATCGCCAAGGTGGGCTTCATCACCGAGCCGCCCGCGCGCAACTGAGACGAGCAGACAGCGAGACAAGCAAGCCATGCCAAGAAAACAGAAGCAGGGGCGGCGCAGCAGCACGCCTTCCGACGAGCCGATGATGGACATCAACACCACGCCGCTCATCGACGTGATGCTGGTGCTGCTGATCATGCTGATCATCACCATTCCGATCCAGCTGCATTCGGTGAACCTGAACATGCCCACGGGCAACCCGCCGCCCAGCGAGCTCAAGCCCGAGGTGCTGCGCATCGACATCGACGCGCTCAGCGTCGTGCAGTGGAACGGCGAGCCGCTGGCCGACCGCGGCGAGATGGAACGGCGCTTCGAGCAGGTCGCCGCGCAGGCGGTGCAGCCCGAGGTGCACCTGCGCCCCGACCGGCGCGCCAAGTACGAGGTGGTGGCCGGCGTGATGGCCTCGGCGCAGCGCACGGGCGTGAGCAAGCTGGGCATCGTGGGCGCGGAGCAGTTCATCCCATGAAGCGCTCCCGCAAGGACTTCAACCCGAAATCGCGCTTCGGCCCCGTGGGCATCGCCGTGATGGTGCTGTTCCACGTCGGCGTGGGCTACGCGCTCGTGTCGGGGCTGGCGCGCCAGACGGTCGAGCTGATCAAGAAGCCGATGGACGCGACCATCATCAGCGAGATCAAGCCGCCGCCACCCCCACCCCCGCCGCCCCCGCCGCCGAAGAAGATCGTGCGGCAGGAAACGCCCAAGGCCCCGCCGCCGCCGCGCCCGGCCTACGTGCCGCCGCCGGCCGTGACACCGCCCGCCACGTCGGCGCCGGCGATCACCGCCGTGCAGAACACCGAGCCCGTGCCGCCGCCGCCGGCCGCACCGCCGGCGCCCCCCGCGCCGCCGGCCCCGCCGAAGGCGACCACCACCGACATCGCGGTGGCCTGCCCGCGGCAGGTCAAGCCCGAGATGCCACGCAAGGCGATGGACGAAGGCATCGGCGGCGTGGTCAAGGCCGAGGTGCGCATCAAGGGCGGCCATGTGCAGGAGGTGCGCTTCCTGTCGGGGCCGCGCGTGTACCACTCGGCCGTGCGCGCCGCGGTGATGCGCTACGAATGCCAGACCACGGGCGATGCCGAGGTGCTGGCGACGCAGGAGTTCGTCTTCCGCATCGAGTAGAGGGAAGGAGCCGATCTCTCTTCTTCAGACAGATCGGCCCATGGCGAGCGCGCGCATCACGGCGGCCGTGCGCGTCTCGACGCCCAGCTTCACGTAGACATGCTCCAGGTGCTTGTGCACGGTGCGGGGGCTGATCGTCAGCAGGGCGGCGATCTCGGCGTCGGTCTTGCCCTGCGAGAGCCAGTGCATGACATCGCCTTCGCGCGGCGTGAGGCCGGCAGGCTGTGCATCGGGCAACGGCGCCGGAGCGCGGCAGGCCAGCCGGTACAGGAAGGCCACCGCCATCGCATGCTCCAGCCCCACGCGCCGGCAGTAGTCGGCCTGCTGGGCGGCGCGGCGCAACTCGCGCCGGCCCGGCGCCTTCGCGATGCGGCGGGTGGTGCGCGTGGGATGCGCGTCGGCGCTGCGATGCCGCACGGGCACATGGCCGGACTCCAGTTTGTCCAGCAGGCGAAGTGCGCTCGCCCAATCGTTGCGCGACAGGTGCGTCATGGCATGCCCTTTCACGGTGCATACGCATTGCTGCGTATGGCGCCCGCACGCATCGAGAGACAGGATGCTCGCAGGCCCTTTGCCTCGAATTCAGTATAGGCAGGCAGCGGGCGCGCCAGTCGCTTGTCGACGAAGGGGATACACATGGCCATCGACGAAACACGGCTTAACGCGTTCATGGGTAACTTCGTCCACGACATCGGGGCCGTGATGCACGCGGCGACCATCGTCGTCGGCGACCAGCTCGGCCTGTACAAGGCGCTGGCCGAAGGCCCCGCCACCGCGGAGCAGCTCGCCCGCCGCACCGAGACCGACCCGCGCTACCTGCGCGAATGGCTCTCGGCCCAGGCCGCCAGCGGCTACGTCGAGTACGACCCGAAAGGCGAGCTGTTCTCGCTGACCGAGGAACAGGCCTTCGCGCTGGCCGAGGAAGGCAGCCCGGCCTTCGTGCCCGGCGCGTTCCAGATCGCCGTGGCGCAGTTCAAGATCATTCCCAAGATGGTCCAGGCCATGCGCACGGGCCTGGGCATCGGCTGGCACGAGCACGACGTGGCCCTGTTCCATGGCACCGAGCGCTTCTTCCGGCCCGGCTACGCGGCCAACCTGGTGAGCCAATGGATTCCGGCGCTCGAAGGCATCGAACCGCTGCTGAAACGCGGCGCGCGCGTGGCCGACGTGGGCTGCGGGCACGGCGCTTCGACGTTGCTGATGGCGCAGGCCTATCCCCAATCCAGCTTCGTCGGCTTCGACTACCACGCGCCGTCGATCGAGCGTGCGCGCGAAACCGCGCGCAAGGCCGGCGTCGACGATGAAAAGCGCCTGCGCTTCGAGGTCGCCAGCGCCAAGGATTTCCCCGGCGAAGACTACGACCTGGTCGCGGTCTTCGACTGCCTGCACGACATGGGCGACCCCGTCGGCGCGGCGGCGCACGTGCGGCGCACCCTCAAGCCGCAGGGCACGTGGATGATCGTCGAGCCCTTTGCCAACGACCGGCTGGAGGACAACATCAACCCGGTGGGGCGCGTGTTCTATTCGGCCTCCAGCTTCATCTGCACGCCGGCCTCGCGTTCGCAGGAAGTGGGCCTGTGCCTGGGGGCACAGGCCGGTGAAGCGCGCCTGCGCGACGTCGTCTCGCAGGGCGGCTTCTCGCACTTCCGCCGCGCCAGCGAGACGCCTTTCAACCTGATCTTCGAAGCACGTCCGTAAGGACAAAGGAGGCGCCATGTCCCGCCAATACATCGACTGCCGCGAGTACCCGAGCACGATGAACTGCAGCGTCGCGCTCTGTGCCGACAGCGAGAGCGAACTGCTCGATGCCGCCGTCCAGCACGCCGTGGCCGTTCACGGCCACACCGACACGCCCGAACTGCGCAAGCAGCTGGCGAGCATGTTCAAGGCCGGCACGCCGCCGGTGGAGCTCGCGAAGACGCCCGCTTGACTGGCTGACTGACGGTCCTGCGCGGCCCCGGCCGCCGCGACGAACCTTGATGCAGATCAAACGCTTGCATCGGCCAGGCATTTAGCCTGCCCCGATGCAAGCTTCCGCCGCGCTCGTGCCGTTTCCGTCCGTTCCATCGTCCGCCGGGAGTGACGCCCGCGCCGACGCCTGGCAGCTGCTCGACGACCCCGCCGAGTGGGCCGCGTTCGGCCGCCCGCTGGAGGCAGGCTCGGGCCGCTGGGAATCGCAGGTGGCGGTCGAGGGCATGCACTGCGCGGGCTGCGCCTTCACCGTTGAGGCCGCGCTGGCGCAGGTGCCCGGCGTGACCGAGGTGCAGGTGAATGCCGCGAGCCGGCGCGCGCGCGTCGTGTGGTCGGCTGGGGCCACGCGGCCTTCGCGCTGGTTCGAGGCCAGCGCGCGCGCGGGCTACCCCTTGCTGCCGGCCGGCAGCCGCAGCGCGCGCGAGACGCGCACGCGCGAGTTGCGCATGGCGCTGTGGCGCTGGCTGGTCGCGGGCTTTTGCATGATGCAGGTGATGATGTACGCCTACCCGGCCTACGTCGCGCGCCCCGGCGACATGACGGCCGATGCGGCCCAGCTGCTGCGCTGGGCCTCGTGGGTGCTCAGCCTGCCCGTGGTGCTGTTCTCGTGCGGGCCCTTCTTTCGCAGCGCCTGGCGCGACCTGCGCATCGGCCGTGTCGGCATGGACCTTCCCGTGACCTTTGGCGTGGTCATCACCTTCGTGGTGAGCACGGCCGCCACCTTCGACCCCGCGGGGCCGCTGGGGCACGAGGTCTACTTCGACTCGCTGACGATGTTCGTCTTCTTCCTGCTCACCGGCCGCTGGCTCGAGGCGCGGCTGCGCGACCGCACGGCCGGCGCGCTCGAGGCGCTGATGCACCGGCTGCCCGACAGCGTGGAGCGCCTCGGACCCGACGGCGAATGGACCCGCGTGGCGGTGCGCCGGCTCGCGGCGGGCGACGTGGTGCGCGTGCGCCCGGGCGAGGCCTTTCCGGCCGACGGCACGGTGATCGACGGCGACACCACCGCCGACGAGGCGCTGCTCACCGGCGAGTCGCGCCCCGTGCCGCGCCCCTGCGGCGACCGCGTGCTCGCGGGCAGCCACAACCTCTCGGCCGTGGTGCTGGTGCGCATCGCCTCGGTGGGCGAGGGCACGCGCTTCGCGCAGATCGTGCGGCTCATGGAAAACGCCGCGCTCGACAAGCCGCGCCTGGCCCGGCTGGCCGACCGCGTGGCGCGGCCCTTTCTCATCGCGGTGCTGGCCTGCGCGTTCGGCGCGGGTGCGCTGTGGTGGGCGGTCGATCCCGGCAAGGCGCTGATGGTCGCGGTGGCGGTGCTGATCGTCACCTGCCCGTGCGCGTTGTCGCTGGCCACGCCGGCCGCGATGCTGGCGAGCGCCGGTGCGCTGGCGCGTGGCGGCGTGCTCACGTCGAACCTGCAGGCGCTCGAGGCGCTGGCCGGCGTCGACACCGTGGTGTTCGACAAGACCGGCACGCTCACGGGCGACACGCCGCGCCTGGAGCGCGTGTACTGCCGCCAGGGCCTGCGCCCCGGCGATGCGCTGGAGATCGGCGCGGCGCTCGCGGCGCTGTCGCTGCACCCGGCGGCGCGCGCGCTCGTCAACGCCTGGCAGGCGCAGTTCCGCGCGCCGCCGGCCTGGTCGGCGACGCAGCTGCGCGAGACGGTGGGGCAGGGCGTGGCGGCTTCGTTGCACCGGCGTGATGCGGTGGACGACCACGGCGCGCGCCCCGTGCGGCTGGGCTCGGCGGTCTTCTGCGAGGTGCCGCCGCTGCAGGTCGATGCGGCGCAGATCCACCTGAGCGACGACGAGGGCTGGCTCGCCAGCTTCGTGCTCGCCGAGGAGCTGCGCCCCGACGCTACGCAGGCCGTGACGGCGCTGCAGGCGCAGGGGCTGTCGGTGCGCCTGCTCTCGGGCGACCGCGAGAACGCGGCGCGTGCCATCGGCGCGCAGGCCGGCATCGCGGCGGTGCAGGGCGACTGCGCACCCGAAGACAAGCTCGAGGTGCTGTGGCAATTGCAAGCGGCCGGGCGCGAGGTGGCGATGGTCGGCGACGGCCTGAACGACGGCCCGAGCCTGGCGCGCGCCAACGCCTCCTTCGCCTTCGGCCACGCCGTGCCGCTGTCACGCGCGCGGGCCGACTTCGTGGTGCTCGGCGATGCGCTGCAGGCCATTCCCGCGGCCGTGGCGCAGGCGCGCCGCACGCTGCGCGTGGTGCGCCAGAACCTGTTCTGGGCCGCGGCCTACAACGCCGTGTGCGTGCCGCTGGCCGTGGCCGGCTGGCTGCCGCCGTGGCTCGCCGGGCTGGGCATGGCGGCGAGTTCGCTGCTGGTGGTGCTCAACGCGGCGCGGCTCGCTGCACCAGGGAAAGCGGCGGTGGCCTGATGGACGTGCTGTTCCTGCTCGTGCCGCTGTCGGTGGTGCTCGTGCTCGCGATCCTGGGCGGGCTCTGGTGGGCCATCGAACGCGGCCAGTTCGAAGACATCGAGGTCGAAGGCGACCGCATCCTGAATAATGACTAACCCCCAGGCTACGCGCACTTCGTGTCGCTTCGCCAACCCCCTTGCAGGGGGCACACCCTGCGGCCTGGCATAGCCAGTTCCGCGGGTGTTCTGGCACGGCCTGCTCCGCGGCCTTCGGCATCGTTCGAGCTCGTGTGCCGCCGTCGATACAAGCCGCAGTGGAGAACGGAGCGGGCTTGATCTGCATCAAGCCTGCCCGGGCTACGCGGGCAGACACTGCCCGCAAATCACATTCACGGGCACCACGATGCAGCAGACCACGCACCCTCCCGCGGCCATCTACGACGACACCGTCGTGCGGCAGTTCGCACTCATGTCGGTGGTCTGGGGGGTGGTCGGCATGCTGGTCGGCGTGATCATCGCCTCGCAGCTGACCTGGCCCGAACTCAACCTCGGCATTCCCTGGCTCAGCTACGGCCGCCTGCGTCCGCTGCACACCAACGCGGTGATCTTCGCCTTCGGCGGCTGCGCGCTCATGGCCACGAGCTTCCACGTGGTGCAGCGCACCTGCCAGGTGCGGCTGTTCGCGCCGGCGCTGGCCTCGTTCGTGTTCTGGGGCTGGCAGCTGGTGATCGTCGCCGCCGCCATCAGCCTGCCGCTGGGCTACACCAGCGGCAAGGAGTACGCCGAGCTCGAATGGCCCATCGACATCCTGATCGCTGTGGTCTGGGTGGCCTACGCCATCGTGTTCTTCGGCACCATCGGCCTGCGCAAGGTGCGCCACATCTACGTGGCCAACTGGTTCTACGGCGCCTTCATCATCGCGGTGGCGCTGCTGCACATCGTCAACAGCGCGGCCATTCCGGCCGGCTGGATGAAGAGCTATTCGGCCTACGCCGGCGTGCAGGACGCGATGGTGCAGTGGTGGTACGGCCACAACGCCGTGGGCTTCTTCCTCACGGCCGGCTTCCTGGGAATGATGTACTACTACATCCCCAAGCAGGCGGGGCGCCCGGTGTACTCGTACCGGCTGTCGATCGTGCACTTCTGGGCGCTGATCTTCACCTACATGTGGGCCGGCCCGCACCACCTGCACTACACCGCGCTGCCCGACTGGACGCAGTCGCTGGGCATGGTGTTCTCGCTCATCCTTCTTGCGCCCAGCTGGGGCGGCATGATCAACGGCGTGATGACGCTCTCGGGCGCCTGGCACAAGCTGCGCACCGACCCCATCCTGCGCTTTTTGATCGTCGCGCTGTCGTTCTACGGCATGTCGACCTTCGAGGGCCCGCTGATGTCGATCAAGACCGTCAACGCCCTGAGCCACTACACCGACTGGACCGTGGGCCACGTGCACTCCGGCGCGCTGGGCTGGGTGGGCTTCATCACCATGGGCTCGCTGTACTACCTGATCCCGCGCATGTACGGCCGCCTCGCCATGTACAGCGTGCGCGCCATCGACGTGCACTTCTGGATGGCCACCATCGGCATCGTGCTGTACATCGCCGCGATGTGGATCGCCGGCGTGATGCAGGGCCTCATGTGGCGCGAGATCAATGCCGACGGCACGCTGACCTACACCTTCGTCGAAAGCGTGAAGGCCACCTTCCCCTACTACCTGGTGCGCGTGATCGGCGGCGTGCTCTACCTGGGCGGCATGCTGGTCATGGCCTGGAACGTCTGGATGACCGTGATCACCGGGCGCTCGGTGCGCGCCGAGATCCCGGCCGTTGCCGCCGCCCACGCCTGAAGTCACTGAGGACGCACGATGAACGCACCAGACAACAAGAACTCCGCGCCCGCCGCCACCGGCTTCACGCACGAGAAGGTCGAGACCAACAACCTGCTGATGATCGTGCTGATCCTGCTGGTGGTGGCCATCGGCGGCCTCGTGGAGATCGTGCCGCTGTTCTTCCAGAAGTCGACCACCGAGGCGGTGGAGGGCGTGAAGCCGCTCACGCCGCTGCAGCTGGCCGGCCGCGACGTGTACCTGCGCGAGGGTTGCTACAACTGCCACTCGCAGATGATCCGCCCCTTCCGCTCGGAGACGCTGCGCTACGGCCACTACTCGGTGGCCGGCGAGTTCGTGTACGACCACCCCTTCCAGTGGGGCAGCAAGCGCACCGGCCCCGACCTGCACCGCGTGGGCGGCAAGTACAGCGACGAGTGGCACCGCATCCACCTGAACAACCCGCGCGACCTCGTGCCCGAGTCGAACATGCCGGCCTACCCGTGGCTGGAGAAGGGGCTGGTCGACGCCGGCAGCATCGCCACCCGCATGCGCGCGCTGCGCACGGTGGGCGTGCCCTACACCGACGAAGAGATTGCCAAGGCCGCCGACGAGGTCGCCGGCAAGACCGACATGGACGCCACCGTGGCCTACCTGCAGTCGCTGGGCCTGGCGCTCAAGTAAGAAGAAAGAACAGGCAACGCCCCATGACCGACATCACCACCCTGCGCATCGCCGCCACCATCGCCTGCTTCGTCGTCTTCATCGGCATCGTGGCCTGGGCCTGCTCGCGCCGCAACACGCAGCGCTTCGCCGAAGCGGCCCGGTTGCCGTTCGAGCAGGACTGAAGGGAGCCCCACGATGAGCGATTTCATCAATAACTTCTGGTCCAGCTACGTGGCCGTGGCCTCGCTGCTGAGCATCCTGGGCTGCGTGCTGCTGCTGTGGCTCACGGCACGCAAGCGCGTGCCCTCCGACGCCGACAACACCACCGGCCACGTGTGGGACGAAGACCTGCGCGAAGCCAACAACCCGCTGCCGCTGTGGTGGGTGGGCCTGTTCGTGCTGACCATCGTCTTCTCGCTCGGCTACCTGGCCGTGTTCCCGGGCCTGGGCAGCTTCCGTGGCACGAACGACTGGAGCTCGCGCGCCGAGTACCAGCAGGACATGGCCAAGGCCACGCAGGCACTGGAACCGGTGTACGCGCGCTACGCGCCCATGCCCCTGGAGGAGGTCGCGCGCGACCCGCAGGCCCGCGCCATCGGCGAGCGCCTGTTCATGAACAACTGCGCGCAGTGCCACGGTTCCGACGCGCGCGGCAGCAAGGGCTTTCCGAACCTCACCGATGCCGACTGGCTGCACGGCGGCACGCCCGACAAGATCGTCGAGTCGATCACCAAGGGCCGCATCGGCACCATGCCGCCGGCCGCCGCGATGGTCGGCACGCCCGACGACGTGAAGAACGTCGCCAACTATGTGCTGAGCCTGTCGGGCGAGCCGCACGACTCGCTGCGCGCGGGCCTGGGAAAGCCCAAGTTCGCCGCCTGCGCGGCCTGCCACGGCATCGGTGGCGTGGGCAACCCGGCGCTGGGTGCCCCGCGCCTGAACGACCGCATCTGGCTGCACGGCTACGGCGAGGCCGCCATCGTGCAGATCATCAACGAGGGCAAGCACAGCGCCATGCCCGCGCAGGAAGGCCGCCTGACCGAGGCGCAGATCAAGCTGCTGGCCTCCTACGTGTGGGGCATGTCCAACCCTGCGACCGGGACGCCATGACGCGAAAGACGGTCATCCCGATCGTCAGTGCGCCGCCTGTCGCCGCGCCGGAGGTCGGCCTGTACGAGGCGACGAAGAAGATCTACCCGCGCAGCGTGCAGGGCCTGTTCGCGCGCTGGCGCTGGGCCATGGTCTTTCTCACGCAGCTGGTGTTCTACGGCATGCCCTGGGTCGAATGGGGCGAGCGGCAGATGGTGCTGTTCGACCTGGCCGCGCGGCGCTTCTACATCTTCGGGCTGGTGCTGTACCCGCAGGACCTGATCTACCTGTCGGGCCTGCTGGTGATCAGCGCGCTCTCCCTCTTTCTCTTCACGGCCGTGGCCGGGCGCCTGTGGTGCGGCTACGCCTGTCCGCAGACCGTCTACACCGAGATGTTCCTGTGGGTGGAGCAGCGCATCGAAGGCAACCGCAGCGCGCGCATCCGGCTCGACGCCGGCGCGTTCTCGCTCGAGAAGCTGGTGAAGAAGGCCTTCAAGCACCTCGTCTGGATCGGCATCGCGCTGTGGACGGGCTTCACCTTCGTGGGCTACTTCACGCCCATCCGCGAGCTGGGCATGGCCTTCCTGCAGACGCAGATGGGCTCGTGGGAGGTGTTCTGGGTGTTCTTCTACGGCTTTGCCACCTATGGCAACGCCGGCTTCATGCGCGAGCAGGTGTGCAAGTACATGTGCCCCTACGCGCGCTTCCAGAGCGCGATGTTCGACCGCGACACGCTCATCGTCAGCTACGACCCGCGGCGCGGCGAGCCGCGCGCGCCGCGCCGCAAGAACGTCGACCCGCGCAGCGCCGCACTGGGCGACTGCATCGACTGCAGCCTGTGCGTGCAGGTGTGCCCCACCGGCATCGACATCCGCCAGGGCCTGCAGTATGAGTGCATCGGCTGCGGCCTGTGCGTGGACGCCTGCGACAGCGTGATGGACAAGATGGGCTACGCGCCGCGCCTGATCCGCTACGACACGCAGAACGGCATGGAGGCCGGCTGGTCGCGCCGCCAGCTGTGGCGCCGCGTGCTGCGCCCGCGCGTGCTGGTCTACACGGCGCTGCTCGCGCTGCTGGTGGCGGGCCTGCTCGCCAGCCTGGTCGCGCGCACGCCGCTGAAGGTCGACGTGGTGCGCGACCGCGCCTCGCTCGCGCGCATCGTCGAGGGCGGGCGGCTGGAGAACGTCTACCGGCTGCAGATCATGAACGCGACCGAACGCACGCAGCACTACCGCATCGCCGCGCGCGGCATCGACGGGCTGAGCGTGGCCTCGCCCGACGAGGCCATCGAGGTCGAACCCGCGCAGGCGCGCTGGGTGGCGGTGCGGCTGCAGGTGCCCTACGGCGCCGCACCGGCCGGTTCGCACACGGTGCACTTCGACATCCGGCAGGCGGATGGCGCGGCGCAGGTTTCCGAAAAAGCGGTCTTCCTGGTGCCGCGCTGAAAGGTCTTCCCATGAACGATGCCCTGCCGATGAACGCGCCCGCGACCTCAGGTCCCTGGTGGCGCTACCCGCTGGTCTGGCTGGTGATCGCGGGGCCCGCGGCCGTGGTGCTGGCGAGCATCGCGACCGTGTGGCTGGCGCTGCGCACCCCCGAGGTGCTGGTGTCGGAGGACTACTACCGCGAAGGCATCGAGATCAACCGCACGCTGGCCGACAAGAAGCGCATGCCGGCGCAGGCCGGGCGCAACCACGCGGCCACGCCCGAGGACGATGTGCCGGTGCCCCGGAGGGGCGCGCAGTGAGTGCCATGCGCCGCATCGCCGGCATCCTGTGGCCGTCGTTTCTCGTGGCCTGCGGCATGGAGGTGCTGGTGTTCGCGATGATCGATCCGATCCATTCGTACTGCGGCGCCGATGCGCTGCGCATGTCGCGCCAGGGCATCTACACCGTGTCCTTCTTCGTGTTCTGGCTGATGGCGGCGGCCTCGAGCGCGTGCACCACGCTGCTGGCGCTGCCGTCCGAGAAAGAGACTGCGTCATGAGCTTGCCCCTGGCCAGCGTTCCCGAGACCCCGTCCGTGCTGCCCGTCGAGCTGCTGCGCCGCTTCGACGTGCCCGGCCCGCGCTACACCTCGTACCCCACGGCCGACCGCTTCGTCGAGACCTTCGATGCCGGCGACTACGCGCAGGCGCTGCACCTGCGGCGCGATGCGGACACGGCCGGCGAGCCGCTGTCGCTGTACGTGCACATCCCGTTCTGCGAATCGCTGTGCTACTACTGCGCCTGCAACAAGGTCGTCACCAAGCACCGCGAACGCGGGCGGCAGTACCTCGACTACCTGGCGCGCGAAGTGGCGCTGCAGGTCGCGCAGCTCGGGCCCGGTGCGCCCGTCGGCCAGCTGCACCTGGGCGGCGGCACGCCGACCTTCCTGGACGATGAGGAACTGGGCGAACTGGTGGCCCTGCTGCGCCGCGCGTTCGCCTTCGTGCCGGGCGGCGAGCAGTCGATCGAGATCGATCCGCGCACGGTCGACGCGAAGCGCCTCGCGGCGCTGGCCGCGCTCGGCTTCAACCGCCTGAGCTTCGGCGTGCAGGACTTCGACCCCGCCGTGCAGCAGGCCGTGCACCGCATCCAGCCGGCGGCGCAGGTCTTCGCGCTGATGGACGCGGCGCGCACGCTGGGTTTCAAATCGATCAACGTCGACCTGATCTACGGGCTGCCGCGCCAGAACGATGCCTCGTTCGAACGCACGCTCGCGCAGATCCGCGAGCTGCGGCCCGACCGCATCGCGCTGTATGCCTACGCCCACCTGCCGGAGCGCTTCAAGCCGCAGCGGCGCATCGCGGCCGACGAGCTGCCCGATGCGCCGATGCGCGTGCGCATGCTCGGGCGCGCGATTGCGGCGCTCACCGAGGCCGGCTATGTCTACATCGGCATGGACCACTTCGCGCTGCCCGACGACCCGTTGGCCGTGGCCAAACGCGAGGGCCGGCTGCACCGCGACTTCCAGGGCTACAGCACCCAGCCCGACGGCGACCTCGTCGCGCTCGGCGTGTCGGCCATCGGCCGCGTGGGTGCGACCTACAGCCAGAACGCGAAGACGCTGGAAGACTACTACGCGCTGCTCGACCAGGGCCGCTTGCCCGTGGTCAAGGGGCTCGCGCTGTCGGACGACGACCTGCTGCGCCGCGAGGTCATCATGGCGTTGATGTGCCGCGGCCGCGTGGACTTCGACGCCGTCGAGGCCGCGCACGGCATCGCCTTCGCGGACTACTTCGCCCCCGAGCGCGCCGCGCTGGCGCCCATGGTCGAACAAGGGCTGGTGCGCCTGTCGCCGCGCGCCATCGAGGTCACCGAGGCCGGCTGGTTCCTCGTGCGTGCCGTGGCGATGGTGTTCGACCGCTACTGCGCCGCGACGCGCACGCGCTTCTCGCGCGTGGTTTAGGACGGCCATGAGTTCCCCCGCACTCGCCGGCGCCGCATTGCTGATGGGGCTCGCGGGCGGGCCGCATTGCGTGGCGATGTGCGGCGCGATGTCGTCCGCGGTGATCCGCATCGTGCCGGCGGGCGGGCCTTCGCAGGCCATGCATCCCGTCGCACCGGTCGTCTTCCACCTCGGCCGCATGGCGAGCTACGCCGCCGCCGGTGCCATCGCCGCCGCGAGCCTGCACGGTCTGGGCGCAGCGAGCGCGGAGGTCGCGGCCTGGCGGCCGCTGTGGGTGATGCTGCATGTGTTCGTGCTCGCCTGGGGCGTGGTGCTCGCCGTCGCGGGCCGCCAGCCGTTGTGGGCGCAGCGCGCCGGGCGTGCGCTCGAAGCGCGCCTGCGGCCGATGGCCGGCGGCTCGCTGCTGGGCGTGCTCGCCACGGGCACGCTGTGGGTCGCGATGCCCTGCGGCCTGCTCTATTCGGCGCTCATGCTGGCCGCGCTGGGCAACGGGCCGCTCCAAGGTGCCTCGACGATGGCGCTGTTCGCGCTGGGCAGCAGCGTGTCGCTGCTCGCCGCGCCGTGGCTGTGGCAGCGCTTGCGCGGGTGGGGCGACAGCAGTACGCGCCAGGCCTGGGGCGCGCGGCTGGCGGGGGTGTTGCTGGCGGCGGTGGCGCTGCAGGCGCTGTGGATGGATCTGAGCCACCGCATCGCCGACTGGTGCGGCTGAGGCGCTAACTCCTCAGGCGATGCTCTCGATCAGCAACGCCTGCAGCACGAACCGCCGGTTGTCCGCCGCCGCCGTGCGCTCGCCGAGCAGGCCCGCGAGCGCGGCCGTGGGGTGGCTGTCGGCCGCCGCGCCGTCGTGCACCGGAATGCCCGCGTGCTGGCCGATCTGCCGCACCAGCGCGGCATCGATGCCCTCGCAGGCGACGGCGTCGTAGAGCCGCCCGAGCATGCGCGCCGTGTGCTGCAGCTCCTGCACCGGCGTGTCGGTCGACAGGCTGGAGCGCATGGTCGCGACCTGCGCGCCCAGTTCCTCGGCGGCCTGGCGCAGCAGGGCGAGGGCGGCGCTGTCGCCGGTCTCGCTGAGCAGGCCGAGGTTCTTGCCGCGCAGCAGCCGCGGCGGCGCCGCGCCGTCGAGCGCGGCGCGCTGGAGCAGCCGGGCGCGGCCCAGCAGGCTGGCCTCTCTCTGGGGCGACAGCGCGGCGGTGGAAGGGTGCATGGCAAGGTTCGACATGTGTCTCGCGGAGGCTAGCCACTCAGGCCGCGCCGGCCTTGACGCACATCAAGGAGCGCCCCGCTGTTACACGCCGGACACAGAGCATTCACCCGACGTTACGCACCGATGCGGGCCGTTGTCACTGCGGGGCCTCGCGCTTCCTAGCATCGAGACATCGCCTGATCGCAGGCAACGCCACACAAGACAGACAGAACGCCGAGGAATCCCCATGCTCACGAGTGCCCGCCCCAACCCCATCCTGCCGCTTCGGCCCCTTCCGACGGTACAGAAGGAAGACGCGGGCCGCCGCACGGCCGAGCGCCTGCGCCTGCTGGCCGAGCAGCTGCAACCGCAGCGCCGCATGGTGCACACGGGCGACGTGATCTACCAGGCCGGCGAACGCTTCGGCAACCTCTACATCCTGAACTCGGGCTTCTTCAAGATCGTGAACCTCTCGGCCGATGGGCGCGAGCAGGTGGTGGGCCTGAAGTTTCGCGGCGACTGGCTCGGCTTCGACGGCATCGCGGGCCAGCGCTACGTGTGCGACGCGGTGGCCATGGACACCGGCGAGGTCTGGGTCGTGCCTTACGAATCGCTGCTGGCCGCCTGCACCACGCACCCCGCGCTGCTGCAGATGCTGCATGCCGCGATGAGCCGCGAGATCGCGCACGACCGCGATTCGCTGATGTCGGTGTGCACCTTGCCGGCCGACGCGCGCGTGGCCGACTTCCTGCGCTACTGGGCCGAGTCGCTGGCCGACCGCGGCATGCGCACCGACGAGATCACGCTGCGCATGACGCGCGCCGAGATCGGCAACTACCTGGGCATGACGCTCGAAAGCGTGAGCCGCGCGCTCTCGCGGCTGGCGCGCGACAAGGTCATCGGCTTTGCCACCAAGGGGCGGCGCGAGGTGCAGATTCCCGACGTGAGCGCGCTCTCGGCCTTCGTGCAGCGCTGCCTGGCGCCGGCGCCCGCGATGCTTCAGTAAGAAGCGACGTTGAGCAGCGCGCGCGCCATCGCCCGCGCGAGTTCGCTGCGCGAGTAGGGCTTGCGCAGCAGCTCCCAGGCCGGGGGCGCTTCGCGGTCGGCGTCGAGCAGCTCGGCCGAGAAGCCCGACATCAGCAGCACCGCGAGCCGCGGTTGGCGTTGCACCGCCTCGGCGGCCAGCCGCGTGCCGCGCATGCCGGGGCCGAGCGCGATGTCGCTCAGCAGCAGGTCGAAGGGCGTGGCCTCGGCCGCCATGGCGGGCAACGCTTGTTCGGCATTGGCGGCGGTCGCGACCTCGCAGCCCAGCGTGGTCAGGAAGGTGTGGACCACCTGGCGAACCTCGGCGTCGTCTTCGACCAGCATCACGCGCAGGCCCGGGGCCAGCGTGGCCTCGGCTTCAACTTCTATCGGGTCCTCATCGGCAGGTGTTGCAACGCTCGCCACCTCGGCCTCGACCTGCGGCAGGTAGAGCGTCACGGTGGTGCCGGCGTTGAGCTTGCTGTCGATGGCGATGGCGCCGCGCGACTGCTTCACGAAGCCGTACACCGTGCTCAGGCCCAGGCCGGTGCCGCGCCCGGCTTCCTTGGTGGTGAAGAAGGGCTCGAAGAGGTGCTCCATGACCGCGTCGGTCATGCCGGTGCCGCTGTCGGCGATGGAGAGCGCGACAAAGCGGCGGCCGGCGTCGGCGTCGCTCAGTTCCTGGCGCACGGTGGCGGGCAGGGCGTCGCAGGCTTCGGCGCGAAAGTGCAGGCGCCCGCCCTCGGGCATGGCGTCGCGCGCGTTGATGGCGATGTTCAGCAGCGCCGATTCGAGCTGGCCCGGGTCGGCGCGCACGGCGGGGCAGGGGTCGTCGGCATCGATCTCGATCTGGATGCGCTGGTCGAGCGTGCGGCGCAGCATGTCGGTGAGCGAGTGCAGCATCTGCCGCACGTCGACCGCGTCGGGCTGCAGCATCTGGCGCCGCGAAAAGGCCAGCAGCTTGCCCGTGAGTTCGGCGCCGCGCCGGCTGGCGCGCGCGGCGGCGGCCACCAGTTGCTGCGCGTAGCCGTCGGCCGCGAGCTGCGGCAGCTCTTCGAGTACCTGCAGGTTGCCCTGGATGATGGTCAGCAGGTTGTTGAAGTCGTGCGCGATGCCGCCGGTGAGCTGGCCCACGCTCTCCAGGCGCTGCGCGTGGTTCAGCGCCTCCTCGGTCTGCACGCGCTGCAGGCTGGTGGCCAGCAGGCTGGCCACCGATTCGAGAAAACGGATCTCCTCGTCGCCGAAGCGCCGCGCGGCGGTGGCGCGCACCGACAGCATGCCGGTCACGCGGCCCCGGTCGGACAGCGGCACGGCCAGCGCGCTGACCAGTCCGGCCTCGAGGTAGGCGGGCGGCACGGTGAAGCGGCGCTCCTCGCGATAGTCCGTGACGACGACGGGGCAGCCTTGCGAGAGCACATAGCCGGGCTGCGTGTCGGGCCGGTTGGCGATGCGCAGGCCCACGCTCTCGTCGGCGACCAGGCCCACGCCGCTGGCCAGGCGGAACTCGCGCTGGCTGCCGTCGAGCAGCCACACCATGGCGACCTCGACCTGCAATGCGGTCGCGACGATCTCGGGCACCTGCGCCAGCACCACCTGCAGGTCGCGCGTGTCGACCGCCAGGCGGCCCAGTTGGGCCAGGTGTTCGCTGTAGCGCGCGCGCTGCAGCGCCTGCTTCACGCGCGGGTAGGCGCCGATGTCGCGGATCGCGGCCACCACGAAGGGCAGGCCCTGGTTCTGCAGCGGGCTCAGCGCGATCTCGACCATCACCTCGCTGCCGTCCTTGCGCTTGGCGACGAGCTCCATGTCGGTGCCCATCGGGCGCGGGCGCGGCGCGCGGCCGTAGGCTTCGCGGAACGCCGCGTGGCGCGGGCGGATGCTGTCGGGCACCAGCGCTTCCACGCTCAGGCCCACGAGCTCGTCGGCCGCGTAGCCGAGCATGGCGGCGGCCGAGGGGTTGGCCAGCACGATGCGGCCCGACTGGTCGACCACCAGCAGCGAATCGGGATACGCGGCGAACAGCGAGCGGAACACGCTGCCTTCCTCGACGCCCGAGGGCAGGCCGGGAATCGAGGGTGCGTTGCCGTCAGCCATGGGTGACTGGCGGCACCAGGATGTAGCCCGCGCCGCGCACCGACTTGATGAGCTGCGGATCGTCGGCGTTGGCCTCGATCTTCTTGCGCAGCCGGCCGACCTGCACGTCGATCGTGCGGTCGAAGGGGGCGGCTTCGCGACCGCGCGTCTGCTCGAGCAGGAAGTCGCGCGAGAGCACGCGGCCCGGGTGCCGCGCGAAGGCGCACAGCAGGTCGAACTCGCCGGTGGTCAGCGCCACGGCCTCGCCCTGCGCGTTGCTGAGGCTGCGCGCGGCGGTGTCCAGGCGCCAGCCGGCGAAGCGCAGGCGCTCGGGCGGCGTGGGCGCGGCGGCGGCGGCCGACGCGTCGGGCGTCAGGCGCCGCAGCACGGCCTTGACGCGCGCCGCCAGCTCGCGCAGGTCGAAGGGCTTGGTCACGTAGTCGTCGGCGCCCACTTCGAGGCCCACCACCTTGTCCACCGGGTCGCCGCGGCCGGTGACGATCACGAGGCCGCAGCGCCAGTTCTCGCGCATGTGGCGGGCGATGGAAAAACCGTCTTCACCGGGCAGGCCGAGGTCCAGCAGCACGAGGTCGGCCGGGTCGGCGGCCATGAGCGAGCGCAGCGCCGCGCCGTCGTGGATCTGGGTGACGCGGTAGCCGTGGCCCTGGAGGTAGTTGGCCAGCAGCAGCGTGATGTCGACCTCGTCGTCGAGCACCGCGATGTGGGGGGCAGAAGTCATGCGGGGGCTGGGAGAAAAAACGCCGGCGCCACGGGGAAGGGCGCAGGGAGCCGGGAAGCGTAGCACGCAAGGCGCGGCAGCGGCAGCGGCAGCGCCCGCCGTTGATCTGGCGCAAGGCCCGCGGGCGGGACGCTTCCGAGAATCGCGCCCGTTGTCCACAGGGTCCAGAAGGTACGAACGAATGGCATCTTTTCTTTTCTCGGGCGCGCTCGATCTCCCGTGGTGGGGCGTGCTGCTGGCCGCGCTGGCGCTGACGCACGTCACCATCGCCTCGGTCACCATCTTCCTGCACCGCCACCAGGCGCACCGCGCGCTCGACCTGCATCCCATTGCCAGCCACTGCTTCCGCTTCTGGCTCTGGATGACGACGGGCATGGTCACCAAGCAATGGGCCGCGGTGCACCGCAAGCACCACGCCAAGTGCGACACGCCCGACGACCCGCACAGCCCGCAGGTGGTGGGCCTGAAGCGCGTGCTGTGGGGCGGCGTGCTGCTGTACGTGGCCGAGGCGCGCAACCCCGAGACGCTGAGCCGCTACGGCCACGGCACGCCCGACGACTGGCTCGAGCGGCGCCTGTACACGCGCTACCAGACGCTGGGCATCACCTGCATGGGCCTGATCGACATGGCGCTGTTCGGCGTGCTGCCGGGCGCGCTGGTGCTGCTCGTGCAGATCGCGTGGATTCCGTTCTGGGCCGCCGGCGTGGTCAACGGCATCGGCCACTTCTGGGGCTACCGCAACTGGCCCGCGGCGGACGCGAGCACGAACATCTTCCCCATCGGCCTGCTGATCGGCGGCGAGGAGCTGCACAACAACCACCACGCGTTCCCGACCTCGGCCAAGCTGTCGAACAAGTGGTTCGAGTTCGACATCGGCTGGGTCTACATCCGCGCGCTGCAGGCGCTGGGGCTGGCGAAGGTGAAGCACCTCGCGCCGAAGCCGCGCCTCACGGCGCCGCGCGCCACCGTCGACCTGCTCACGGTGCAGGCGGTGATCCGGCACCACTACGACGTGCTGTCGAACTACTCGCGCTCGCTGAAGCAGGCCTGCACCGAGGAGCTGGCGCGGGTGCATGCGCTCGCGCCCAACAAGGCCCGCGCGCTGCGCGCCGCGCGGCCCTGGCTCGGCAAGGAAGAAAAAGCGCTCGACGCCACGCGCCATGCGCAGCTCACGCAAGCGCTGGTGGCTTCGCAGGCGCTGGAAACGATGTACGCCATGCGGCGCGAGCTGACCGCGCTGTGGAGCCGCTCGGGCGCCACCGGCGAACAGCTCGTGAAGCGGCTGCAGGACTGGTGCGAGCGCGCCGAAGCCAGCGGCATCGCGCCGCTGGCGGCCTTTGCGGTGCGACTGCGTTCCTACGCCTGAGGACGGCCTTCGCCGGTGCCGTCAGGCCGGCCCGACCTGCACCGCCACATCGAGCGGCACGGCCCGGCGCAGCGCGCTGCCCACCGGGGAGTGAACCTCGGCCCAGTGCACCAGGTCGCGCAACGCCTGCTCCGGCACGCCCTCCGCGGCGATCCGCACCGCGACGTGCATGCGGCTGGGGCCGGCGGGCACGGAGGCCGGATCGCCGAGCAGGCCGCGGCTGTCCGACTGGCTGCCGACGACCACTTCGAGCGTCGTCAACGCGATGCCGAGCTGCGCCGCCCGCATGGCGATCACGGTCGTTTCGCAACTGGCCAGGGCGGCGCGCATGAACCAGCCGGGGGATGGCGCTTCAGCGTGGCCTCCGATGGCCTTGGGCATGTCGGTCACGATGGATTCCCCCGTGGGCCCGGTCACGCGAAAGTGCAGGCCCGACACCAGCGTGGCCGTGGCCGGCTTGTCCTGGGTCAGGGCGTCCTGCGGATGCGTCGCGAAGTGGCTCGCGAGGGTGTCCATGGACTGCCGGATGTGCTGGGGTGAGCTCATGACGCTGCTCCTTGAAACGGGGAACGGGCGGGCGGCTCTTGCGCGAAAGAAGCCGCGAGCGGAGCAGGCCATTCTGGGCGCGGTGCCGGGCCCCGTCAAACCGGCGGCGGGCGGCCGGCCTACTGGTTCGCGACCAGCCCGTCCGGCAGGCTGAAGCGCTCGGACTCCACCTTCGCCGCGGCTTCGGGCGCGCGGATCAGCAGCACCGGCACGGGCGCCACCCGCAGGATGTGTTCCGCGCTGCTGCCCATGGCCCAGCGGCTCAGGCCGCGCCGCCCGTGCGTGCCGAGCACGATCAGGTCGGCCTTCGAATCGACGGCTTCGGTCACCACCTGGTCGTGGACCGCGCCGGCCTTGAAGCCGTCGCGCAGCACGACCTCGGCCTCGACGCCCGCTTCCTGCGCCTGGGCGCGGGCCTTCTCGAGCAGCGTCACGGCGTTGGCGCGCAGCGCCCCGAGCCAGTCGCCCGAATGGCCGACGTAGACGTCCATGCCGAGCGCGAACGAGAGCTCATCGAGGATGTGGACGATGCGCAGGCGGCCACCGGTGAGCCGGGCCAGGCGGATGGCTTCGGCCAGGCCTTCGGCGGAGGTGGAACTGCCGTCGACGGGAACCAGGATGCGTTGGTACATGGTGTGGAACCTCCAGGGTGCGTTGATGAGAAAGAGGAGATGCCATGCCAGTCTGTGCCTGGCTGCGTGCACGGGCCTTGATCTGGAACAAGCCTGGGCCGCGTCGGACTTGCGACCCTTGGGGCCTTCGAAAGAAGGAGACCCCGCCATGACACATGCCGCCGTCCGGATCATTCGCCAGGAGCACGCCGCACTGGCGGCCATGCTGCGTTCCATCGTGATGCTGCTCGACCAGCACCGCCGCAAGGGCACGATGCCCGACTTCGCGACGCTGCGCGCGATGCTGTTCTACGTGGACGAGTTTCCCGAGAAGCGCCACCACCCGAAGGAGACCGAGCTGCTCTTTCCCCGGCTGCGCGCGTGCACGCCGATCTCGCGCGACCTGATGGACAAGCTGGACAACGACCATGCCTGGGGCGAGCGCAAGATCCGCCATGTCGAGCACGCGCTGCTCGCCTTCGAGATGCTCGGCGAGCCGCGCCGCCTGGCCTTCGAGCAGGCGATGAACGAGTACGTGAGCTTCTACCTGGAGCACATGGCGCACGAGGAACGCGAGATCCTGCCGCTGGCCGAGCGCGTGCTCAGCGCCGACGACTGGCGCGAGCTCGACGCGGCCTTCGGCGAGAACCGCGACCTGTTCTCCAACCATCCCGCGCCCGACGAGGTGTATGCGTCGCTCTTCACGCGCATCGTCAACGCGGTGCCCGCGCCGATCGGGCTGGGGCCGGCGCTGTAACGACGGCCTGTGTCCGGATCGCTTAGGCTCGGCCTGAACTCATTCAGGACCAACGAGACGGCGAGATGGACATCGATCAGATCAGGGGAAGGCTGGACTTCCTTCGCGAGGCCGAGCGCCTCAAGAGCGTGCTGCGCAGCGCGCACACGGCCTCGGGCCGCACCGAGAGCACGGCCGAGCACAGCTGGCGCCTGTGCCTCATGGCCATGGCCTTCGAGGACGAGCTGGCCGACCTGGACCTGCTCAAGGTGCTGAAGATGTGCGTGGTGCACGACCTGGGCGAGGCGATCCATGGCGACATCCCCGCCATCGAACAGGGCGCGCATCCCGACAAGAGCGCGCAGGAGCGCGAAGACCTGCAGGTGCTCACGCGCACGCTCGACGCGCCGCTGCGCGCCGGCATCCTGGCGCTGTGGGACGAGTACGAGAAAGCCGAGACGCCCGAAGCGCAGGCGGTGAAGGCGCTCGACAAGCTCGAGACCCTGCTGCAGCACAACCAGGGCGCGAACCCGCCGGACTTCGACTACGAATTCAACCTCGGCTACGGCCAGAAGCACACCGGCAGCCGGCCGCTGTTTCGCGCCATGCGGGCGCTGGTGGATGCCGACACGCAGAAGAAGGTGGAGGCCGCGCGGCGGGCGCAGGCGGGGCCGACGGTGCGCCCTGAGCAACCGGGCGACGAGGCCGCGATCCGGCAACTGACGGTGGCGGCGTTTGCCGAGGCACCGCATGCCGACGGCACCGAACACCTCATCGTCGACGCTTTGCGCGCGGCCGGCCAGCTCACGCTGTCGCTCGTGGTCGAAGACGGCGGCGAGATCGTCGGCCATGTCGCGCTGTCGCCTGTGGCAATTTCCGACGGCACGGCCGGCTGGCATGGCCTGGGGCCGATCTCGGTGGCGCCCGCGCGCCAGGGGCAGGGCATCGGCCGGCTGATGATGGACGCGGCGCTGGCGGGCCTGCGCGACGCTGGCGCGCAGGGCTGCGTGCTGCTGGGCGACCCGGCCTTCTATGGCCGCTTCGGCTTCGTCGTGCGGCCCGGGCTGGTGTTGCCGGGCGTTCCGCCGGAATACTTTCAGGCCGTGTCGTTCCACGGCGCGTGGCCGGTTGGCGACGTGCGGTACCACGCAGCGTTCGGCGTCGGTGCCTGACGCACGGACCGGGGGCGCAAGGCGTTCATAATCGCCCCCGTCATGCCTGCCCGCCACCTGCCTTCGGACACTGCCCATGCGCCGCGCGTGAAGCGCGCGCAGACCTCGGTGTCCGCGCGTTCCGCGACCCCCGAACCACCCCGCCGCCGCATCCATGACGGTGGTGCGTCCCGCAGCCTTGCGGGCTTCACCGCGATGGAGAGCAGCCCCCCGGCCCGCGCGCCGTCGGCGGCGCGACCGCGCAACTGGCGCACGACCCTGCTGGGTGTGGCGCTCGGGCTGGTGATCGCGATGCTGTTGCTCATGAAGTGGCTGCTCGACTACCAGGTCGATGCCGCGCAGGCGCGCCACGCGCAGGAAGCCCAGGCGCGCACGCAGGCCGCGCGCTGCTTCGGCCGCGATGCCGGGCCGTCGTGCCCGCCGGCCGGTCGCACGGTCGTCGAGACCGTCGAGTCGGCCGCCACACGATAACCCCCGCGCACCGCGCGCGCGGTGCCTTATTCGTTCAGTTCAGCGCAGCACCAGCACCGGAATGTGCGAATGCGTCAGCACGTGCAGCGTCTCGCTGCCCAGCAGCAGCCGGGCCAGGCTGCGGCGCCCGTGCGAGGCCATCACGATCAGGTCGCAGTCCTGGTTCTTGGCAGCGTGGATGATGGCTTCGGCCACCTGGTTCGACTTCATGACCACCGCGTCGGCGCGGCGCACGCCCTTGGCCAGGGCGGTGTCGCGCACCGCATCGGCCACGCGCTGGGCCGCCTGCTCGACGTGTTTCTGGTTGGCCTCGAAATCCGTCTGGTTCAGCAGCATCGAGCCTTCGAAGTAGCCATAGGGCTGAATGTGCGCGACGTTGACGCTCACCAGCTCGGCGCCGGTCAGCAACGCGAGATCGATGGCCGCGGCCACCGCCTTGTCCGACAGCGAAGAGCCGTCGGTTGCGACGAGAACACGCTTGTACATGGCAGGCTCCTTGGCCCCCGGCACCGCGGGTGCCCTCACTGCCAAGTCTAGGTCGCGGGGCCCGGTCTTTCAAGGCGCGGCGCAGCGGCCGCGCCGATCGCCGTCAGCTGCTCGTGCTGTGGCGCCGGCCCAGGGCGAACACCGAGTTCGGCGCGTCGACCACGAAGGGCTTGCGCACCGGCGAGCCGACCACGGCCGTGGTGCGGCGCGCGGCCGCGCTGGTGGCGGGTTGCACGCCCTTGGCCTTCTGTTCGTCGACCAGGCTCTGCAGCGAGATCGAGCGCAGGAACTCGACGGCGCGCAGGTTCACGGAGGCCCACAGGTCGTCGATCTCGCAGCGGCCGGGTTCGTCGGCCGAGCCGGCGGCGCGCGGGCGGATCTTGCTGGCGCCCAGGTCTTCGATGGTGAGCACGATGTCGGCCACCGTGATCTCCGTGGCCTTGCGGCTGAGCGAGTAGCCGCCGCCGGGGCCACGGGTGGATTCGACCAGCCCGTTGCGGCGCAGCTTGGCGAACAGCAGTTCCAGGTACGACAGCGAGACCTGCTGGCGCAGGCTGATCGAGGCCAGCGTGACGGGGCCCGAGCGGCCGTGCAGGGCGATGTCGATCATCGCGGTGACCGCGAAGCGGCCCTTGGTGGTGAGGCGCATGGTGTTTCCTTCCTTGCTTGTCGTTCTGTGTGCGCTTACTCGTCGCGGCCGCCGGCGATGCCCAGCAGGGCCAGCAGCGACTGGAACACGTTGTAGAGGCTCAGGTACACGCCCAGCGTGGCCGAGATGTAGTTGGTCTCGAGGCCGTCCTTCACGCGCTTCAGGTCGTGCAGGATGAAGGCCGAGAAGATGCCGATGGCGGCGACCGACAGCGTCATCATCAGCGCGCTCGACTGGATGAAGACGTTGGCGATGCCCACCACGAGCAGGCCGATGGCGCCCACGAAGAGCCACTTGCCCATGGCCGAGATGTCGCGCTTGATGACCGTCGAGAGCATGGCCATGCCCAGGAAGATGCCGCCGGTGCCGGCGAAGGCGGTCATGACCAGGCTGGCGCCGTTGGCCAGGCCGAGCACGCTGCCGACCAGGCGCGACAGCATCAGGCCCATGAAGAAGGTGAAGGCCAGCAGCACGGGCACGCCGGCGGCGGAGTTCTTGGTCTTCTCGATGGCGTACATGAAGCCGAAGGCGCCGCCGAGGAACACCATGATGCCGATGCCCGGCGACATGGCGCGCGTGAGGCCGGTGGCCACGCCGAGCCAGGCGCCCAGCACGGTGGGCACCATCGACAGCGCGAGCAGCCAGTAGGTGTTGCGCAGAACGCGGTTGCGTTCCTGGACCGAGGCCAACGGTGCGCCGAAGCTGGAGGGGTAGGCCGATTGGCTGGAGTTCATCGAAAAATCCTGAAAAAAGAGAGAGGGCCGGACGGGTCGCATGACACGTGCGGCGGGGCCGTCGAACGGCTGAAAAGAAGGGGCAGGGGCGTCGCGCTAAACAGGCGACGGGCCGGATCGGATGAGCGCAAACGCCCGGACTGCAACAGTCCTCAGGCGTTCGCTCGCCGCCGCGCGGCCTCAGGCGGCGAGGAGGGCGTGGGGCCGGGGTGGCCGCTTGGGCCGGTCGAGCAGCGGCGAGAGCACCGAGGTGGAGCCCAGCCGCGGCGGTTGCGCGGACAGCACCAGCAGGTTGCGCGCGTGGGGACGCGCATCGACCAGTTCGGCGTGCTCGGAGCCCGCTTCGTCCATGGCGGACGGGTCTTCGGACGATGTCTTGCCGATGTCCTTGTCGCCGCCATCGGCCAGCGAGGCGGCGAGCGTCGCGACGGTCTGGCGTTCGCCGGACGACGAGGTCACATGGTGGCCGCCGACCAGCCCGTGCGCGAGCACGGCGAAGCCGTAGCAGGACAGCATGAAAGCGAGGACGGTAGCGGCAAACCAGCGGGACATGTAGGGGTATTTTACCCGCCGCCACGGATCGGCTCCGGCGGGCGCGAATTCATCCGACCTGCGCGCACGGGTGTTGCCATCGTCCATCGGGTGGAACGCTGCAGGCAAATTTCGCCGACTACCGGACTTTCGGGTGCGCTTTTACGCTGACGGACATGCATCGGGGGCCATTTTTCCCCGGCATTCAACCTCGCAAAGGAAGCCTCTCATGTCCAAGCCTTACACCCGTCTCGACAAGAACGATGTCGCCGTGCTGCTGGTCGACCACCAGACCGGCCTGCTCTCGCTGGTGCGCGACATCGACCCCGACAAGTTCAAGAACAACGTGCTGGCCCTGGCCGACATCGCCAGCTATTTCAAGCTGCCCACGGTGCTGACCACCAGCTTCGAGAACGGCCCCAACGGCCCGCTGGTGCCCGAGCTGAAGGCCCAGTTCCCCGACGCGCCCTACATCCCGCGCCCCGGCCAGATCAACGCCTGGGACAACGAGGACTTCGTCAAGGCCGTGAAGGCCACGGGCAAGAAGCAGCTTTTGATCGCCGGCGTCGTCACCGAGGTCTGCGTGGCCTTCCCGGCGCTGTCGGCGCTGGCCGAGGGCTTCGAGGTGTTCGTGGTCACCGATGCGTCGGGCACCTTCAACGACGTGACGCGCCAGGCCGCGTGGGACCGCATGTCGGCCGCCGGCGCGCAGCTGATGTCCTGGTTCGGCGTGGCCTGCGAGCTGCACCGCGACTGGCGCAACGACATCGAGGGCCTGGGGACGCTGTTCTCCAACCACATCCCCGACTACCGCAACCTCATCACCAGCTACACGCAGCTGACCCAGGGAAAGTGAGCACCCCATGACCACACCGAACACCGTCGCCAACTTCAACGGCGCCAAGCCCGTCATCGACCCCGACGACGCCGTGATGCTGCTCATCGACCACCAGAGCGGGCTGTTCCAGACCGTGAAGGACATGCCGATGACCGAGCTGCGCTCCAACGTCACCACGCTGGCCAAGGTCGCGACGTTGGCGAAGATCCCGGTCATCACCACCGCCTCGGTGCCGCAGGGTCCCAACGGGCCGCTGATTCCGGAAGTGCACAAGTACGCGCCGCATGCGCAGTACGTGGCGCGCAAGGGCGAGATCAACGCCTGGGACAACCCCGAGTTCGTGGCGGCAGTGAAGGCCACCGGGCGCGGCACGCTGATCATCGCCGGCACCATCACCAGCGTGTGCATGGCCTTCCCGAGCATCGCGGCGGTGCACGAGGGCTACCGCGTGTTCGCGGTGATCGACGCCTCGGGCACCTACTCGAAGATGGCGCAGGAGATCACGCTGGCGCGCGTGGTGCAGGCCGGCGTGGTGCCGATCGACACCGCGGGCGTGTGCTCCGAAGTGCAGAAGACCTGGCACCGCGACGACGCCGCGCAATGGGCCGAGGCCTACAGCGCCGTGTTCCCGCCCTACCAGCTGCTCATCGAGAGCTACATGAAGGCGCAGGAGGTCGTGACGAACAGCGAGCAGCTGGATTCGCAGCGCGCTTGATCCACCTGAACGCATCTCCGATGCGACACTGACGAACGCCGCGCCGCACGCGAAACCTGCGGCGCGGCTTTCCTCATTTCAACGCACGGCAAGGAGCCCCGCATGGACAGTCCCCGCATCCTGATCATTCCCGGCAGCGCCCGCGACGGCTCGCTCAACCGCCGGCTGGCGGCCGTGGCCGCGGCCACCGCGCGCGCGGCGGGCCTGCAGGTGACGGAGATGGACCTGCGCGCGCTGGCGCTGCCCGTGTACGACGGCGACCTCGAGGCCGCCTCGGGCGTGCCGGCCGGCGCGCACGAACTGCGCAGCGCCATCGCGGCGAGCGACGGCGTGCTGATCGTCACGCCCGAGTACAACGGCTTTCCCACGCCGCTGGTCATCAACGCCTTCAGCTGGCTCTCGCGCATTCCGCCTGGCGAGGGTCATGCGGGCGGGCTGGCCGCCACGGCCAACAAGCCGGCCGCGCTGCTGTCGGCCTCGCCCGGCCCGCTGGGCGCGCTGCGCTCGATGAACTTCCTGCGCCAGTACCTGCAGATGGCCTTCGCCATGCTGGTGGCGCCGCAGCAGTTCGCGCTCGGGCGCGCGAACGAGGCCTTCGATGCCGACGGCGCGCTGAAGGACGCGCGCGCTGCGCAGTCGGTGCAGAAGGTGGTGGCGGCGCTGGCCGCACTGGCGACCGCGTTGCCCACGCCACGTTGACCTGCCCAGGGCGGCGTTCGTGCTGTCGCGCGAACGACCGTCCCGATCCGCATCGCGACGTATCTTCGACCGCACATTGGAAGAAGGACGAGACGACATGCAATTCGAATTCACGCCCCGGGTGCTCGCGCTGCGCGCCGAGCTGCTCAAGTTCATGGACGAGCACGTCTACCCGAACGAGAAGCGCCGCGAGGAAGAGCTGGCCGCCAACGCCCGCGCCGGCCGGCCCTACGCCGAGCTGCCGATGATGGCCGGCCTCAAGGCCAAGGCGCGCGAGCGCGGCCTGTGGAACCTGTTCCTGCCCGAGTCGGAACACGGCCCGGGCCTGAGCAACGTCGAGTACGCGCCGCTGTGCGAGATCATGGGCCGGCGCTACTGGTGCGCGGAAATTTTCAACTGCTCCGCGCCCGACACCGGCAACATGGAAGTGCTGGCGCGCTACGGCACGAAGGCGCAGCAGGAACGCTGGCTCACGCCGTTGCTGGCCGGCGAGATCCGCTCGTCGTTTGCCATGACCGAGCCCGAGGTGGCCTCGAGCGACGCCACCAACATCCGCTGCAGCATCCGCCGCGAGGGCGACGAGTACGTCATCAACGGGCGCAAGTGGTACATCACCGGCGCCATGAACGAGCGCTGCGAGATCTTCGTGCTGATGGGCAAGACGGACCCCGACAACGCCGACCGCCACAAGCAGCAGTCGATGGTGCTCGTGCCCAAGAACACGCCCGGCATCACCATCGTGCGCGACATGCAGCTGCTGGGCATGTACGACCCGCCCTTTGGCCATCCCGAGATCGTGTTCGACAACGTGCGCGTGCCGGTCGAGAACATCCTGCTGGGCGAGGGTCGCGGCTTCGAGATTGCACAAGGCCGCCTCGGCCCCGGCCGCATCCACCACTGCATGCGCGCCATCGGCATGGCCGAAGCCGCGCTGGAGATGATGTGCCAGCGCCTGGTATCGCGTGTCGCCTTCCACAAGCCGCTGTCGGAGCAGGGCGTGTGGCGCGAGCGCATTGCCGAGTCGCGCATGCTGATCGAGCAGTCGCGCTGGATGGTGCTGAATGCGGCCTACCGCATGGACACCGTGGGCAACAAGGTCGCCGCGAAGGAAATCGCGATGATCAAGGTGCTCACGCCCAACAACTGCGTGAAGGTGATCGACTGGGCCATGCAGGCCTTCGGCGCGATGGGCCTGAGCCAGGACACGCTGCTCACGCACTTCTACGCCTACGAGCGCCACCTGCGCGTGGCCGACGGACCCGACGAGGTGCACCGCAACGCGATCGCGAAGCAGGAGCTGGCGGCGTACCAGTAACGGCAGCGCCGCAGCCGCGAAGGCGTCAGTCGACGCGCTTCGCGCGCTCCAGCATCGCGTGCAGCAAGACGTTGCAGCCGGCCGTCAGATGGTCGGGCTGCGCGTCCTCGATCTCGTTGTGGCTGATGCCGTCCTTGCAGGGCACGAAGATCATGCCGGCCGGTGCGAGCCGCGCGGCATAGATCGCGTCGTGGCCCGCGCCCGACACCACGTCCATGGTCGAGTAGCCGAGCCGTTCGGTCGCGCGGCGCACCGCCTCCACGCAATCGGGGTGAAACGGGCAGGGTGGAAAGTACGACACACGCTCGATCGTCACGCCCAACCCGGTCTCGCGCCCCGTGCGTTCGACGAAGGCGAGGATCTCGCCGTGCATGCGGTCGAGCAGTTCGCCGCTCACGTTGCGCAGGTCGATCGAGAACTTCACCTCGCCCGGAATCACGTTGCGGCTGTTCGGGTGCACCTGCACCATGCCGACCGTGCCGCGCCCGTAGGGCGGGTAGCGCAGCCCGATGGCCACCACCTCCTGCATGATCCGCGTGGCCACCTGCAGTGCGTCGCGGCGCAGGTGCATCGGCGTGGGGCCCGCATGCGCCTCCATGCCGGTGACGACGCAGTCGTACCACGAGAGGCCGAGCACCGCCGGCACCACGCCGATGACCTTGTCCGCATCTTCCAGCACCGGCCCCTGTTCGATGTGCGCCTCGAAGTAGGCGCCGATGGGGTGGTCGCCCGGCGTCTGGTCGCCGATGTAGCCGATGCGCGCCAGCTCTTCGCGCACCGTCTTGCCCTCGGTGTCTTTCGCGGCGTAGGCGTGCTCCAGGCTGAAGGCGCCGCAGAAGACGCCCGAGCCCATCATCACCGGCACGAAGCGCGAGCCTTCCTCGTTCGTCCAGAACGCGACCTCGATGGGCGCCTCGGTGCGGATGCCCTGGTCGTTCAGCGTGCGCACCACCTCCAGCGCCGACAGCACGCCGTAGTTGCCGTCGAACTTGCCGCCGGTGGGCTGCGTGTCGATGTGGCTGCCCGACACGATGGGCGGCAGCGCGGGGTTGCTGCCTTCGCGGCGCATGAAGACGTTGCCGATCTTGTCGACGGTGATGCTCAGCCCCGCTTCCTTGCCCCACAACACCACGAGGTCGCGGCCCTGCTTGTCGAGGTCGGTCAGCGCCAGCCGCTTGACGCCGCCCTTGGGGGTGGCGCCGATGCGCGCCAGTTCCATCAGCGAGTTCCACAGGCGCTCGCCGTTGATCGTCAGCACCTGCGTGTCCACTGCTGCATTCATGTATGACTCCTTGGGGGTTCAGCGCGCCACGGCCGTGGGCGCGTGCTGCTGCTTGAAACGTTCGAGCGCGGTGAACATCGGCGCGAAGGGCGGGCGCTTGAGGTAGCGGCCGGTGCCTGGCTCGGCGCGCAGGTCGCCGTCGCGCCAGACCCAGCGGCCTGCGCTCACGGTGTGCCTGGGCACGCCGGTCACCTGGCGGCCTTCGAAGATGTTGAAGTCGCTCTTGGAGTGCTGCGTCTTCACCGACAGCGTCTTGGTCGCCTTCGGGTCCCACACCACGATGTCGGCGTCGGCCCCGGGCTGGATCACGCCCTTGCGCGGGTACAGGTTGAACAGCTGTGCTGCGTTGGTGGAGGTGACGCGCACGAACTCAGAGGGCGTGAGCCGGCCGGCGTTGACGCCCGCGTCCCACAGCACGGCCATGCGTTCTTCGACGCCGCCGCAGCCGTTGGGAATCTTCGTGAAGTCGTTGCGGCCGGCCGCCTTCTGCTCGGCGCAGAAGGTGCAGTGGTCGGTGGCCGTGGTGTGCAGGTTGCCGCCCTGCAGGCCGCGCCACAGCATGGCCTGGTTCTCGCGCGAGCGGAAGGGCGGGCTCATCACGTGGGCGGCAGCGCGCGCAAAGTCGGGGTCGCGGTAGGCGCTCTCGTCGACCACGAGGTGGCCAGCCAGCACTTCGCCGTACACGCGCTGGCCGCGCGCGCGGGCGCGGGTGATGGCGTCGAGCGCTTCGCCGCACGACACGTGCACCACGTAGATCGGCACGCCCAGCACCTCGGCGATGGCAATGGCGCGGTTGGCGGCCTCGGCCTCGACCATCGGCGGGCGTGACAGCGGATGCCCCTCGGGGCCGCGAATGCCCTGTGCCAGCAACTGCTGCTGAAGCATCGCGACCAGCTCGCCGTTCTCCGCATGCACCGTGGGCATGGCGCCGAGTTCCAGCGAGCGCTGGAAGCTCTTCACCAGGATCTCGTCGTCGGCCATGATCGCGTTCTTGTAGGCCATGAAGTGCTTGAAGCTGTTCACGCCGTGCTCTTGCACCAGCGTGCCCATGTCCTTGTGCACGCTGTCGTTCCACCAGGTCACGGCCACATGAAAGCTGTAGTCGCCGGCGGATTTCTCGGCCCAGCCGCGCCACATGCGAAACGCGTCCATCAGCGACTGCTGCGGGTCGGGAATCACGAAGTCGATGATGCTGGTGGTGCCTCCGGCCAGACCGGCCGCCGTGCCGCTGAAGAAGTCGTCGGCCGCGACCGTCCCCATGAAGGGCAGCTGCATGTGGGTGTGCGGGTCGATGCCGCCGGGCATCACGTAGGCGCCGCCGGCATCGACGACTTCGGCGCCCGCCGGCACCTGCAGGTCGGTGCCGACCTGGAGGATCTTGTCCCCCTGGCAGAGCACGTCGGCACGGTGCTCGGCATCGGCGTTGACCACCGTGCCACCGCGAATGAGAACGGTCATGGCGTGGGTTCCTTTTCTTTCTTGCTTCAGCTGGGGTTCTTGAGGGGTGGGGCCAGGCCCTGAAGCTGCGGCGCGCGCGCCTTCATCAGCCCCATGTAGACCACGGCCGACAGCACCACGCCGACGAACCAGGCGTAGGTGTAGATCGTCTTGAAGAACTCGGGCATCGACGGCACGGCCGACGGAAAGGCCGCGTTCAGAAAGCCCGGGATGTTGGGCAGCACGCCGACCACGAAGGCGATGACGGCCGCCATGTTCCAGCCATTGCCGTAGCTGTACGCGCCGTTCTCGCGGTAGAGCGCATCGACGTCCAGCTCCTTGCGGCGGATGAGGTAGTAGTCGGCGATCAGGATGCCCGCCACCGGCCCCAGCAGCGCCGAGTAGCCGATGAGCCAGGTGAAGATGTAGCCCTGCGTGGTCTCCAGCACCTTCCACGGCATCATCACGATGGCGATGCCGGCCGTGATGTAGCCGCCCGTGCGGTACGAGATCTTCTTCGGGTTCAGCGCCGAGAAGTCGTAGGCCGGGCCCACGAGGTTGGCCGCCAGGTTCACGCTCACCGTGTCGATCAGCAGGATGATGAGCGCGAGCAGCACCGCGGCGCCGGTCATGCGGCTGGCCAGGTCCACCGGGTCCCACAGCGCCTTGCCGTAGATGACCACGGTGGCCGAGGTGACCATCACGGCCATCATCGCGAGCAAGCCCATGGGCGCGGGCAGGCCGATGACCTGGCCCACCACCTGGTCGCGCTGCGAACGCGAGAAGCGCGTGAAGTCGGGAATGTTCAATGCCAGCGTGGCCCAGAAGCCCACCATGGCCGTGAGCGACGGCCAGAACACGGCCCAGAACATGCCGGCCTTCTTGCCGCCGGCCTCGAACTGCGAAGGCTGGTCGAAGATCGGGCCCAGGCCGCCCGCGCGCTGCACGGCCCAGTAGAGCAGGGCGATGCACACGATGATCTTCAGCGGCGCGGTGTAGGTTTCGAGACGGCGGATCGACTCGATGCCGTGCACCACGAAGTACAGCTGTATGGCCCAGAAGATCAGGAAGCACACCAGCTGCGCGCCATTGATGCCGAGCATCGGCAGCTTGTCGCCGCCCAGCGGCTGGCCCATGAGCACGCCGACCAGCGTGTAGATCATCTGGCCGCCGAACCAGGTCTGGATGCCGTACCAGCCGCAGGCCACGATGGCGCGCAGCAAGGCGGGGAGCCGCGCCCCGCGCGTGCCGAACGAGGCGCGCGCCATCACCGCATACGGAATGCCGTACTTCGCGCCCGCGTGGCCGATGAGCAGCATCGGCACCAGCACGATGGCGTTGCCGAGGAACACGGTCAGCACCGCCTGCCCCCACGACATGCCGCCTTCGATGAGGCTGGCCGCCAGCATGTAGGCGGGGATGCACATCACCATGCCCACCCAGAGCGCGGCGAAGTGGTACCAGCGCCACGTTCGCTGCGCCAGCGTGGTGGGCGCCAGGTCCTCGTTCCAGAGGTTTGCGGCGGGTGCGCCGCCGTGCTGTGGGGTCGTCATGTGGGTTTTCTCCTGCACGTGTGTCGTGCTTCTGGCCGTGTGGTCGTTCCCCTCCCGCCGCCGCCCGGTCTGCGCCGGGCTTGGTCATTCACTTGCTCACTCACTCGCTTGTTCGATATCCCGTTCAGGCGGGGCTGCCGGTGCGCATCGGGTTGTTGGGGTGCGTGGTCCAGTTGGCGTAGTGGCCGACCACCGGGTGGCCGGTGCGCGCATCCGTCTCGCCGGCCTTCAGCGTGCGCATCGACAGCGCGCCGGGCACCGGACAGATCGACACGCACAGGTTGCAGCCGACGCACTCTTCTTCCTTCACCTCGAAGAAGCGCATGCCGTCTTTCGTGGCGCTGATGGCCTGGTGCGAGGTGTCTTCGCACACCACGTGGCAGCGGCCGCACTGGATGCACAGGTCCTGGTGGATCACCGCCTTGTCGACGTGGTTCAGGTTGAGCTGCTGCCAGTCGGTGATGCTGCCGACCGCACGGCCGCGCAGTTGTTCCAGGTTGGCGTAGCCCTTCTGGTCCATGAAGTTGGAGAGGCCGTCGCACAGGTCCTGCACGATCTTGAAGCCGTAGACCATGGCGGCAGTGCACACCTGCACCGAGCCGCTGCCCAGCGCGATGAACTCGGCCGCATCGCGCCAGGTCGAGACGCCGCCGATGCCCGAGATCGGCAGGCCCGCGGTCTGCGGGTCGCGCGCGATCTCGGCCACCATGTGCAGCGCGATGGGCTTGGCGCCGGGGCCGCAGTAGCCGCCGTGCGAGCCCTTGCCGTCGGTGTGCGGAAACATCGCCATCGCGTCCAGGTCCACGCCCATGATCGAGTTGATGGTGTTGATGAGGCTCACCGCGTCGGCGCCGCCTTTCTTCGCGGCGCGCGCGGCGGGCCGGATGTCCGCCACGTTGGGCGTGAGCTTCACGATCACCGGCAGCTTCGAGTAGTGCTTGCACCATTCGGCCACCATCTGGATGTACTCGGGCACCTGGCCCACGGCCGCGCCCATGCCGCGTTCGCTCATGCCGTGCGGGCAGCCGAAGTTCAGCTCGATGCCGTCGCAGCCGGTGTCCTCGACCATGGGCAGGATGTTCTTCCAGGCCTCTTCGGTGCAGGGCACCATGATCGAGGCCACCAGCGCGCGGTCGGGCCAGTTGCGCTTGACACGCGTCATCTCTTCCAGGTTGGTGCGCAGCGGGCGGTCGGAAATCAGCTCGATGTTGTTGAAGCCCGTCACGCGGCGGTCGGCCGCATACGACACGGCATAGCGCGGGCCGTGCACGTTGACCACGTTCGGGTCTTCGCCCACGGTCTTCCAGACCACGCCGCCCCAGCCGGCCTCGAAGGCGCGGACCACGTTGATCTCCTTGTCGGTCGGCGGCGCCGAGGCCAGCCAGAAGGGGTTGGGGCTGCGGATGCCCACGAAGTCGATGCTCAGGTCTGCCATGTGAATTGCTCCTGTCGCGCCGCGGCGCGCACGGATGAATGGAGTGAAGGGAAGGGAGGGCGCTGTCGCGTCAGGCGGCGCGCAGGTGGCGGTCGATGGACAGCGCGGCCTGCTTGCCGTCTTCCACCGCCTCGACCGTGAGGTCGCGCCCGCCGAAGCGCGCGTCGCCGCCGGCCCAGACCTTCGGGAGCGAGCTGCGGCATTCCGCATCGGTACTGATGCGCCCGCCCTGCAGCTGCACGCCGCTGTCTTCCAGCGCGGTCGCGACAAAGCTCTGGCCGATGGCGCACAGCACCATGTCGGCCTGCAGCGCGAGGGCTTCACCGGTCTCGATCAGCTTGCCGTCGACCAGCGCGGTGCGTGCGAAGTCGATGCCGCGCAGCACGCCGCCCTTGGCGCGCAGGGCCTTGGGTGCGGCCCAGTGGATGATGCGCACGCCGTTCTCCTTGGCCCAGCTCTGCTCGTCGACCGAGGCGCCCATGGCTTCCGCGCCGCGCCGGTAGACGATGCTCACGTCTTCCGCGCCGAGCTTGCGCGACTGCACGGCCGCGTCCACGGCGGTCATGCCGCCGCCGATCACCACCACGTGGCGTCCGATGGCCACGTCGGCCGGCGAGGCGGCCTGGCGCAGCTCGGCGATGAAGTCCACCGCATCGCGCACGCCGGTCTGCTCGCCCAGGCCCAGCGTGTTCACGCCGGCCAGGCCCAGGCCCAGGAACACGGCGTCGTATTCGGCGGCGAGCGCATCCAGGTGCAGCTCGCGGCCCAGCGCCTGGTTGTTGCGCACCTCGATGCCGCCGACCGACAGCAGCCATTCGATCTCGCGCTGCGCGAAGCCGTCCACCGTCTTGTAGCTGGCCAGGCCGTATTCGTTCAGGCCGCCGAGCTTGGGGCGCGCGTCGAACAGCGTCACCTGGTGGCCCAGCACCGCGAGGCGGTGCGCGCAGGCCAGGCCGGCCGGGCCCGCGCCGACGACGGCAATGCGCTTGCCGGTGTCGGCCGCGCGCACGAACAGCGGCGCGCCGGGCGCGTCGAAGAAGGCGTCGGTCGCGTGGCGCTGCAGCAGGCCGATTTCGACGGGCTTGCTCTCGTTGCTGTTGCGCACGCAGGCCTGCTCGCACAGCACCTCGGTCGGGCACACGCGGGCGCACATGCCGCCCAGCGGGTTCTCTTCGAGGATGGTGCGTGCGGCGCCGCGCAGGTTGCCGTCAGCGATGCGGCGGATGAAGGTCGGGATGTCGATGCCCGTGGGGCAGGCCGTCTGGCAGGGCGCGTCGAAACAGTAGTAGCAGCGCTCGGCCTCGATGTTGGCCTGCACTACATTCAGCGGCGGGTGGGCGTCGCAGAAATTCTTGGCGTACTGCGCGGGGTCGAGACGGCCGGCGCGCACATCGGAGGCAATGTGCGCGCTGGGCGCGACGGGATTCATCGTGCTGCTCATGGGCTTTCAAGCTCCAGGTCGTGGTGGGGTAACCGTGTGCGACATGAGAGATCGAGCCCTCATGAAGTTTGACCAAGTGGTCGAATGTCGCGATGATTCAGCAAACGAGGGGTGCCGCCCATACACAGTTGGCGCGGCGCACGAGAAAGTGTTTGCCGCTGCCGACCATGCTGTTTGGTGCACTCCCCAGCACAGTTGCCCAGGGCAAACCCTGTCCAGACAGGCCGCATGCGTTTCTCAAGGAGACCCGGTGATGCAGAGTTCAAGCAACGCGTCGGCGCTGCGCCAGCCGGCGCAGGCCGGTGCCGGTTGGATGCAGGGCCTGATGGGCGACATGGACGAAGCCGCGCCCGGCCTCGGGCTGGCGCAGCGCCTCGTGGTGGGCGTCGAATTGCGCGTCATCGACGGGCGCCTCGCCCCCGGCACCAAGATGCCTTCGGTGCGCGCGCTGGCCGGCAAGCTGGGCATCAGCACCTTCACCGTCACCGAGTCGTACAGCGCCTTGCGCGCACGCTCGGTGCTGGCCTCGCGGCCGGGCAGCGGCTACTACGTGCTGCACCGGCCTTCGCGCGTGGCAACCGACGACGCCGATGCGGTGCCGCGCATGACCGACACCGCCACGGCCCACGACCGCCCGCCACCCGCCGAATACCGGGGCGACGACCTGGTGCGCGAAGCCATGCGCCGCGTGGCCCGCTCGGCCCCCGAATGGGACAGCGGCACGCGACATGGTTTCGGCCTGCCGCGCCTGCGCGAACTGATCGCCGCGCGCCATCGCGCCGAATTGCCCGCACTGGGCCCGCAGCAGGTCATGACGGCAGCGGGCAGCCTGGGCGCCACGATGTGTTTGCTGCAGGCCTGGACCGAACCCGGCGACGCGGTGCTGGTCGAGTCGCCCGCACCGCGCCAGCTGCGCAGCCTGATCCGCACGCTGGGCCGTCGCATGCTCGAAGTGCCACGGCGCGGCGGCTGCCTCGACATCGCCGCGCTCGACAGCCATGCCGCGATGTTGCCTGCGGCAAGCCGCCAGCGCCTGCTGTTCCTGTCGACGGCAGTTTCCAATCCGCTGGGCGTGTGCATGAGCCCGCAGGGCGCGCACCAGGCGCTGCAGGCGGCCGAGCGGCACGACCTGCGCGTGATCGAGCTCGACACCTGGCGCGGGCTCTCGCCGCTGCAGGCGCCCAGCCTTGCCGCGATGGACGGGCTGCAGCGCGTGGCGCAGGTCGGTGGCGTGTCGACCACGCTCTCGGCCAAGCTGCGGCTTGCACATGTGCTGCTGCCGCAGCGCTGGGTCGACGATGCGGCCTTGCGCTGTCTGCACACCACGCTCGGGCCGAGCGAGTTCGAAGAGCGTGTGGCCTGCGAGGTGCTGACCGATGCCGGCTATCCCCGCTTCCTGCAGAAGCTCAACACCGCGCTGAAGATCGCCGGTGAGCGCACGCTGTCGCTGTTGACCGGCGCGGGCCTGCAGGCGCTGTGCGTGCCCGATGGCGGTCCCTTTCTCTGCGCAGGCTGGCCGCCCGGCAGCGAGCCTCGTCCATCGAGCGATGCGGTGCTGCAGGAGGCGCGCAAGCAGGGCTTGCCGCTCGCGGCCGCGACCGATTTCGGCGACATGCCGCAGCCCTTTGCCTGGTATCGCTTCAACGTCGCGCACTGCGGCGACGAGCGACTGGTGCGCTTCCTGGCGCGGATGAAGAACCCATGAGCGCTGCGCCACCCCTGCGAACTGCGGCGCGTCCTCCCGCCGTGAAGCGCCAGGCCCGCCGCCAGAACCTCGAGAGCGCCATCCTTGCGGTGGCGCAGGAGCGCTTTGCCCTGCACGGCTATGGCGGGGTGTCGGTCGACGACATCGCGGCCGACGCGGGCATCTCCAAGCAGAGCCTGCTGTACTACTTCCCCTCGAAGAAGGCGCTGTACAGCCGCGTGTTCAACGACGTGCTCGACTCGTGGCTGTCGAACCTCAACAGCCTGGCCGACGCCGACCTCGACCCGCATGCCGCGCTGGAGCGCTACGTCACGCAGAAGCTGCAGTTCTCGTACGACCACCCTTCGGGCTCGCGGCTGTTCGCGCAGGAAATCATTTCGCAGGCGCCGCAATGCGCCGACGACATCGAGGCCAAGCTGGTGCCCGCCTTCCGCGCCGAAGCCGCCGTGCTGAACCGCTGGATGGCGAACGGCGACGTGGCGCCGCTGCCCGTGCCGCACCTGCTGTTCACGCTGTGGGCCATGACGCAGACCTACGCCGACTTCGCCTGGCAGATGCGCATGCTGCTCGGCAAGCAGGCGCTGGAGCCGGCCGACTTCGACCTGGCCCGCGAGACCATCCTGCGGATGCTCGAAGGCGCGCTGGGGCTGAGGCGGCCCGCCACCTCGGCGGTGGTGACGAGCGGGCACGCCGCGCTGCCGTGCGCGGAAAAAGCCGGCAAGGGCAGGGCCTAGTCGCGCGTCTCGAGCACCATCGACACCTCGACCACGCCGCCGCGAGGCAGCGACGCGACGCCCACGGTGGTGCGAACCGGCAGTGGGGCATCGGGGAAGATCCGTTGAAGGGCCGCCGAGACCGCGTCCATCACCTGGGCGTGATCCTTGAAGTCGCCGCAAGCCTGGAGGTAGCCGTTCAGTGCCACGACGCGCACGACGCGCGAGAGGCTGCCGAGCTCGTCCTGTGCCGCGCGCAGCAGGGCGCCGACAGCCGCCACTGCGGCCCGCTGGCCGCGCGCCACATCGTCGGGGCCTTCGAGCCGGCCTGTGATCACTTGGCCGTTCTCGCGCGCCACCACGCCGCTCGTGTGCAGCAGACTGCCGGCCCTCGCGAATGTGGCGTAAGTACCCGATGGCTTGGCCCGCGCCACTTCAGGTGGGCACAGCTGGTCGAGCAAGAAATCTTCGGGCTGCGCATCGCAGGCCTCGCCGCCGACCCAGCAGCCTTCCTGCGCGTTCGCATCCGATGGCAGTCCCACGTGGATCGCGGAAGGTGAACCCATCGCTTCGCCCTGCCGCACGGTCACCGACAGCGCCTCGTGGCCGACCAGCCCAAGGTGGCGCAGGCCCCAGGCCAGCGCGGCGGCGGCGATGCCCGTGGCGGCGTCTTCCGGGTAGCCGGAAGATTTGGGAAATTGCCGTGCGCTGACCGTGTCGGTCTCGTCCCGTGACATGGCATAGGGATACAGCCCGGTGGACCCGAGACGTTCGCACAGCGATTCGACGCGTGCGAAGTCGACGCGCAAGGCGTGCAGCTGCGCGGTGTCGGCCAGGCGAACCAGTGTCTTGACCCGGCTGGTGGTGGCGTTGAGCACCGGCCCCACGATCTGCCTGATCTCGATGCCCAGGCACTGCGCGATGTCTTCGACCAGCCGCTGTTGCGTCACTTCTTCCACCGTGGCACGCGGCTGGCTGATCTGCACCGTGCCATCGACGCGCCGGCCCGTGACGGTGCCGCTGAGCGTTTCGATCGCGACGGGCGCACCGTCCCATTCGCCGCGCCGGTGCAGCAGCCACAGCGCGCCGACCGTGGCGTGGCCGCACATTTCCATCTCGTGCTTGGGCACGAAGTAGCGCATGCGCAGCCGGTGCGCCGGTGTGATCGGCTTCAGCACGAAGACGGACTCATGGCCGCTGAGCCGGGTGTGCTCTTGCATCTGTGCGGTGGAGAGCGCGTCGGCATCGAGCCAGACGGGCGCGGGGTTGCCGCCGACGGATGGATCGGGGCCGACGAACACGCGGATGTTCCGGCAACCGGGCGCAGAAAAAATCGCAGCCATCGTCAATCAGCCCTCGCGTTGACCGAGCGCGCAATGCCGCCCCAGAGCTTGATGTCGTTGCGGATCTGTTCCTCGAACACCTCGGGCCGCACGCTCCACGGCGTCACGCCCTTGGCCAGCATGTCGGTGCGCAGGGCCGGGTCTTTCATCGCGGTGTCGAGCGCGGCGCGCAGGCGCTGCACCACCGGCTGCGGCGTGGCGGCCGGTGCCATCAGGCCATACCAGAGCTGCGGCTTGAAGTCCTTGATGCCGGCTGCCTCGAAGGTCGGCAGGTCGGCAAAACCCGCCGACGGTTCACTGATGGCCAGCGCCCGCATGCGGCCGCCGCGTACCTGCGCCAGCAGCGCGGGCGGGTTGTCGAACAGTGCCTGGATCTGGCCTGCCATCAGGTCGGCCTGCGCGGGCGCGGCACCGCGGTAGGGCACGTGCGTCATCTCGATGCCGGTGCGCTGCTTGAAGAGTTCGCCCGCCAGGTGGCTCAGGCTGCCGTTGCCGATGCTGCCGTAGTTGAGCGTCTGCGGGTTGGCCTTGGCGTAGCCGACGAAGTCCTTCACCGTGCGCGCCGCCAGCGCGGGCGTGACCACCAGCACGAAAGGCGTGGTGCCGATGGTGCCGATCGGCACCAGGTCCTTGAGGGGGTCGTACGGGAGCTTGGGGTACACCGCATCGGCCGAGACGATGGTGGTCGTGGTGCTGGCCACCAGCGTGTAGCCGTCGGGGTTCGCCTTCGCGCCGAAGCCCGTGCCCACGGTGCCGCCCGCGCCCGAGCGGTTGTCGATGATGACCGACACACCGAGCGCAGCCTGCAGCCGCAGCTGCACCGAACGGAAGATCACGTCCGTTCCGCCGCCGGCGGGGAAGGGTACGATGATGGTGATCGGCTTCACCGGGTAGGCCGGATCGGAGGCCGACCACGAGGCGGTCGGCCCGTACAGGGCACCAGCGGCGGCCAGGCCCAGGAGCGCGCGGCGCAGAGGTTGAGTAGTCATGGGGTCTTCTTGCAGGAGTGGTCCTTCCGATTCTGTGGAGCGCGCGCCAACGCGTGCGCCCGATTGCGACATGCGCGGCTTCGAATGCGACAAGGAATGGCCATGCCACTGACTTCCAGCCACCCGCCGCCCCGCCAATCGCTGTTCGTCGAACGGCTGTCTCACCAGGCGACGATGGTCGCCAACACCCGCGACCACTACGCCACCGACGCGCACGTGCACGATTGCGACATGCTGTTCGTGCCCATCGCAGGCCGCTTCAGCGTGGGCGATGCGCAGGGCGAGGCGCAGCGCCTCGGGCCCGGCCACTTCGTCTGGTTTGCCGCGGGCAGCGCGCATTCGACGACCACGCTCACCGCCGGCCAGAGCCATGTCGCGGTCTACGTCGACCCGGCGCTGTGGGCCACGGCCTTGCAGGCGCAGGGCGTCGTGCGGCCCCCGCAAGGCATGCGCGCGGGCAGCACCGCGCTGGGCGCCTTGTCGCAGCGGATGTTCGAATCGACCCGTGCCGGCGACAGCGAGAACTACGTGCTGTGCGGCGCGCTCGTGATGGAGGCCGCGCGCCTGAGCGCCAACCCGTTGTCGGAGGGCGACGTCTCGCCGGCGTTGTGGGTCGCCGAGCTGCTGGCCGCAACGATGCTGCGCGATCTGGCGCAGCCCCTGTCGCTCGACGCCTTCGCGCAACAGCACCGGCTGTCGCGCCGGCAGGTGGAGCGGATCTTTCGCGCGAAGCACGGCATCTCGCCGCTGGAGTTCCTGCAGCGCCAGCGCATCGAACGGGCCGTGTACCTGTTGCAGACCACGCGGGACTCGGTGCTGTCCATCGCGTTGCAGGTCGGCTGGGAGTCGGCGTCCTACCTTTCGCGGATGCTGGAGAAGACTTGGGCGAAGACGGCGACGCAAATTCGCGCGGCAGCCCCTCGACAAAACTAGCCTGGCCGCTCAGGCCGGCGGCGGCGCTTCCCACGCGAAGCCCACGCCGTACACCGACCGAATCCAGTCGTGCGCGGGCGTCACCGCGCCGAGCTTGCGGCGCAGGTTCTTCACGTGGCTGTCGATGGCGCGCTCCGTCACGTCCACCGTGTCGTCGTAGGCCAGCTCCAGCAGCCGGGCGCGCGAGAAGATGCGGCCCGGGTGCCGCGACAGCACCTGCAGCAGCCCGAACTCGCGCCGCGTGAGGTTCAGCGGCGTACCGTCGAGCGAGGCGCGCCAGTGCACGTCGTCGAGCACGAGGCCGGGCGCATCGTCCGGCGCGCCCTGTGCGGCCACGGCCGGCGCGGTGCGGCGCAGCACAGCGCGCACGCGTGCCACCAGCTCGCGCGGCGAGAAGGGCTTGCACACGTAATCGTCGGCGCCCAGCTCCAGACCGAGCAGGCGGTCGACCTCCTCGATGCGCGCGGTGAGCATGATGATGGGATGCGCCGTGTGCTCCCGCGCGCGGCGCAGCACCTCGATGCCATCGAGGCGCGGCAGCATGATGTCGAGCAGTGTCAGGTCGGGTGGCGCGGCGACGATGCGTTCGAGCGCGCTCTGCCCGTCGGCGAAGTGCTCGGTGTCGTAGCCGGCGTGGCGCAGGTAGTCCTGCACCACGGAGGCGATGTCGAGTTCGTCCTCGACGATCACGATGCGTGTCATGCGGAAGCTGCCAAGGGTAGGGTGATCGTCATGCGCAGCCCGCCCAGCGGCGAAGGCGCCGCCTCGATGCTGCCGCCGTGCGCCTCGAGGGTCGCGCGGCAGATCGACAGGCCCAGGCCCGAGCCGCCCAGCGCGCGGCTGCGCGAGGTCTCGCCGCGAAACAGGCGGTCGAAGAGGCGCGGAATCTCTTCCTCGGGCACGCCCGGTGCGCTGTCGTCGAACACGAGCGTGAGGCAGTGGCCCGTCCACGCGCCTTCGACGCTCACGCCGATGCGCAGCTGGCCGCCGGCGTCGGTGTAGGCCAGCGTGTTCTCCAGCAGGTTCATGAAGACCTGGTGCAGCCGGTGCGCGTCGCCGTCGATCACCGGCTGGGCCGAAGCGGCGATGCGGTCGAGGGCGTCGCGGTCCAGGGCGATGCCGCGCTGCGCGAAGCGGTCGCGCGTGTGGTCGAGCGCCTCCTTCAGCAGCGACAGCGGGTACACCGGCGCCTTCAGCAGGTCGCTCTGGGGCTCGCGCATGCTGCTGCGCAGGTCGTCGACCAGCTGGCCGAGGCGGATCACCTGGCGGTGCATGCGCAGCGCGGTGCGTTCGTCGAAGCTGCGCACGCCGTCCTGCAGCGCTTCGATCTCCGCGCGCATGGCGGCCAGCGGCGTGCGCAGCTCGTGCGCCGCGTCGGCCAGCCAGGCGCGGCGCGAGGCCTCGGCGGTGTCCAGGCGCTGCGCCATGTCGTTGAAGGTCTTGCCCAGCAGCGCGAGCTCGTCCGAGCCGTGGACCGCGACGCGCGTCGAGAGCCGTCCACGCGCCACGTCCTGCGCGGCCTGCGTGAGCGCGTCGATCGGCTGGAACCAGCGGCGCGCCAGCAGCCACGACAGCACCAGCGCAAAGGCCAGGCCGCACAGCCCGGTGAGCGCGATCACGCCGGACTGCCGGGCGAGAAAGGCGCGGTCGGCCTCGCTCTCCAGGCCCTGCATCGGCGCGAGCGCGAGGTAGCCGACGACGGTGCGCCCGTGGCGGATCGGCCGGCGTGCGGCGTTCTCCGGGTCGATGGTCGCGCCGACCACGAGCGCGCCGTGCGCGTCGAGCACGGCGAGGCGGCGGAAGATCGAGTCGGGCGGGCCGGCCAGGCCGGGGAAGAAGCCCGGGGGCGGCATCAGGAAGCGGCGGGGCAGCAGGTCGAGCTGCGGCGGCGGGGGCGAGGCGGTGGGCGAGAGCCCGCTGGACGGTTCTGCCGGCGGCGCGCCGTCGCCCTGTGTGCCGGGCGCACGGCGCTCGTACCAGGGCGGCAGCCGCCGGTCGTCGGGCGTGGCGGCGCCGTCGATCACCATCGCCGACTGGCCCAGCTGCAGGCGGTGCCAGGCGTCGTCGTTGTCGCGCAGTTTCTTCCAGTCGCCGTTGGCGGTGTAGTGCTTCAGCAGGAGCTGCGAGAGCCAGTCCATGCGGCGGATCTCGATCTCGGCCACGTAGGCGCCCAGGCCCCGTTGCAGCGCGACGATCGAGAAGCCCACGAAGCTCAGCAGCAGCACGATCAGCAGGGCGGCCAGGGCCAGGAAGATCTTGCGGGAGAGGGTCAGGCGCGGCATGGGCTCGGCGGCGGGGGCATGGCCGCATTCTGCGGCATGCGTTTCGGGGGCGGGGATGGCATGGGCAAGCCGCCGATCATGGCGCCCGATTGGGGAGGAATCTGGGAGACGCGTCCTTCCCACCCCTCTCTCACCTCTCTCCCACATTTCTCCCGATTCGGATCGCACGATGCCCGGCATGACACCGGACACGCACCGCGCCCTTCCCACCTCCGCCTTCCGCGCACTGGCCGCCGCCGCGCTCGCCTGGGCCCCGCCGGGGCACGCCGCGCCGCCGTCCACGCCCCCGGGCGACACCGACATCGACCTGCTGCTGTTCCTGCTGGCGGCGCTGTTCTGGGGCGTCGCGCATGTGTGGACGCTGCTCGTGGTCTGGGCCGAGGCGCGGGCCTCCGGCGTGCGCGCACCTGCCAGAAAGGAGGCTGCCCATGGCCGGTGAAGCGATCGGGCGCCGGGGCCTGCTGGCTGCGATCGGCGCGGCCGGGCTGGCCGCGTCCGCCCCCGAGGCCGCCGCAGCGCAGAAGCTCCCGCTGACCGCCCAGACCACCGAGGGCCCGTACTACCTGGACCTCGCGAATTTCCGCACCGACCTGTGGCACTGCGACGCGCAGGGCAACTACTCGGGCTTCGGCGGGCAGGGTGACGACCGCACGCGCGGCTTCGAGGGCCAGGCTTTCCTGCGCGGCAGCCAGCGCACCGACCGCGACGGCCAGGCCGTGTTCGCCACGCTGTACCCGGGCTGGTATGCGGGGCGCACCACGCACATCCACGTCAAGGTGCACCACCGCGAGCGCGCCGTGCTCACGACGCAGTTCTTCCTGCCCGATGCGCTCAGCGAGTTCCTCTACACGCAGGTCTCCAGCTACCAGCGGGCGCGGCTGCGCGACACGCTCAACAGCGCCGACGGCATCGCATTGCGGGCCGGTGACACGGTGCTGGGCGCGGTGCGCGAGGAGGGCCGGCGCTACGTCGCGCTGCTCACGCTGGTGGTCGACCCCGCCGCACGCCCGGTGACCGAACGCCCGCCGCCGCCGGGCAGCGGCCCCATGCCGGCGGGCGGCGTGCGGCCGATGCGGCCGCGCACGCCCGAGGGCCTCGCCCGCATCCGCGCGCTGGTGCCGCCGCGCACGGAAGGCTGAGCGGTGCTGCGCATGCCGCTCCCGTTCGTTGCGCCCGCCGATGGGCGGGTTACGCCGCGCGCGCTGGCCCACGCCTGCGCGGGCGGCCTGGCCTTGTGCAGCCTGGCGCTGGGCATCGGCGTCGCGGCACGCGGCGCCTGCGCGGAGGCCCGGCAGGCCGAGGTGCGCAACTCGCGCCTGGCAACGCTGGCGCCGATCATGCAAAGGGGCAGCGAAGGCCGCACGCCGCGCGGCCACGGCGCATGCAAGGCCGGGCCGGCCCTCAGCCCGGCCGCTGCGCGAAGCTGAACCCCACGCCGTAGACCGAACGGATCCAGCCGTGCGAGGGCGACACGGCCGCGAGCTTGCGCCGCAGGTTCTTGATGTGCCCGTCGACCGCGCGCTCGTTCACGTCGAGCGCCTCGGGGAACGCCGCTTCGAGCAGCCTGGCGCGCGTGAACACGCGGCCCGGTTCGCGCGACAGCGCACGCAGCAACAGCAGCTCGCGGCGCGTGAGCGCCAGGGCCCGGCCCTCCAGCCATGCATGGCCCATCGCGCTGTCGAAGGCCACCGCCGGCGAGGCCATGCCCACGCTCAGGTCGGGCGGCGCGCGCCGGCGCAGCACCGTGTGCACGCGCGCCACCACCTCGCTCGGCGAGAAGGGCTTGCAGACATAGTCGTCGGCGCCCAGGTCGAAGCCGCGCAGCCGGTCGGCCTCGTGCGCGCGTGCCGTCAGCACGATGATCGGGTGGTCGCTGTGCGCGCGCACCTGCGCGATCACCTGCAGCCCGTCGATGCGCGGCAGCACCACGTCGAGCAGCGTGAGCGCCGGCGGCGCGTGCAGGATGCGATCGAGCGCGGCGGCGCCGTCGCCCAACTGCTCCACCTCGTGGCCCGCGCGTTGCAGCGGGCCCAGCAGCAGCGACGCAATGTCGCGTCCGTCTTCCACCAGCAGGATGCGGCTCATGGGGCGTGCGGGCCGGTTCAGAAGGACGTGCCGATCTGGAACTGGAAGCGCTGCGTGCGGTCGGCCGCGATGCCGTTGGCCGTGTCCTCCTTCTGGTAGACGATCGGCACCGCGTACGCCAGGCGCAGCGGCCCCAGCGGCGAGATCCAGCTGATGCCCAGGCCGGCCGAGGCGCGCAGGCGGTTCTGCGCCTTCCACTGCGCGTCGGTCATGCTGGCCGTGCGTTCGGCGAACACATTGCCCGCATCGAAGAAGGTGTACAGGCGCAGCGACTTGTCGTTGCCCGCGCCGGGGAAGGGCGTGGTCAGCTCCATGTTGAAGATCGCCTTGCGCGTGCCGCCCAGCGAACCGCCGGTGACCGCGTCGGTCGGGCCCAGCGAGTTCTGCTCGAAGCCGCGGATCGAGCCCAGCCCGCCCGCATAGAAGTTCTTGAAGATCGGGAAGCTGCTGCCGCCCAGCGCCTTCGCATAGCCGAGCTGGCCGTTGAAGGCCAGCGTGTACTGCTTGGACAGCGGCACGTACTGCTGGTACTGGTAGTTGGTCTTCAGGTAGCGCAACTCGCTGCCCACGCCCAGCTCGAGGTTGGCGCTCTGCAGGCGCCCGCGCGTGGGCACCAGGGCGCTGTCGCGGTCGTCGCGCGACCAGCCCACGGTGGCCGGGATGCCCACCACGTTCCTGCCCGCGCACACCACGCTCGGCGCGGTGCCCGTGCACTGGAAGTAGTCGAGGTAGGCCTGCGGCGTGGCCGTGTAGACATACGAGCCGTTGACCAGCGTGTACGAACCGTTGGTGCCCGGCGTGAACGAGTAACGCTCCACGCCGATGCCCAGGTACACCGTGTCCAGCTCGTTCACCGGCAGCCCGAAGCGCACCGAGCCGCCGTCGCTCGCGAGCTTGTGGTTGCCGTCGGCCTCGTAGTAGGGCCGCGTGGTGGTGTGGAACAGGTTGAAGGTGCGCGAGATGCCGTCCTTCGTGAAGTACGGGTCGGTCGCGGTGAGCGACACCGAGCGGTTGTACGAGCTGGTGTTGACCTGCAACCCCAGGTAGTTGCCCGAGCCGAACACGTTCTCCTGCGTGATGCCGAAGCTCAGCGAGACCTTGTCGGTCGACGAGTAGCCCGCGCCCAGCTGCAGCGAGCCCGTGGGCTTCTCGGCCACGGTGACGTTCAGGTCGACCTGGTCGTTGCTGCCCGGCACTTCGGCGGTCTCGACGTTCACCTCGGTGAAGAAGCCCAGCCGGTCGACGCGGTCGCGCGAGAGCTTGATCTTCGTGCCGTCGTACCAGGCACCTTCGTACTGGCGGAACTCGCGCCGGATTACCTCGTCGCGCGTGCGCGCATTGCCGCCGATGTTCAGCCGCCGCACATAGGCGCGCCGCCCGGGCTCGGCGTTCAGTACCATCACGACGCGGCGCCGGGCGCGGTCGATCTCGGGCTCGGCCTTCACGCGCGCGAAGGCGTAGCCGAAGGTGCCGAAGTGGTCGGCAAAGGCTTTGGTGGTGGCCGCCACGTCCTCGCCGTTGTAGGGCGCGCCGGGGCGCACGGTGACGAGCGACTTGAACTCGTCCTCGCGCCCCAGGTAGTTGCCCGCCAGCTTCACGCCCGCCACCGCGAACTTCTCACCCTCGCTGATGTTCACCGTGAGTTCGAGCGTCTGCCGGTCGGGCGAGATCGCGACCTGCGTCGACTCGATGCGGAACTCGAGGTAGCCGCGCGTCAGGTAGAACGAACGCAGCGTTTCCAGGTCGGCGTCGAACTTGCTGCGCGCGTACTGGTTCGACTTCGTGTACCAGGCCAGCCAGCCGCCGCTGTCCTGGTCGAACAGGTCGAGCAGCGTGCGTTCGTCGAAAGCCTGCTGGCCCACCACGCGCACCCGCGTGATGCGCGCCGGCTCGCCCTCGGTCACGCTGAAGGTGAGGTTGACGCGGTTGCGCTCCAGTGGCGTGACCGTGGTGACCACCTGCGCGTTGTAGAGGCTGCGGCCGATGTACTGGCGCTTGAGCTCCTGCTCCGCGCGGTCGGCCAGCGCCTTGTCGAACGGACGGCCTTCGGCCAGTCCGATGTCGCGCAGTGCCTTCTGCAGCGCCGCCTTGTCGAACTCCTTGGTGCCGGCAAAGTCGACCTCGGCGACGGTGGGGCGCTCTTCGACGATGACCACGAGCACCCGGCCGTTCACGTCGATGCGCACGTCCTTGAACAGCCCCAGGTCGAACAGCGCGCGGATCGCCGCGCTGCCGCGGTCGTCGCTGTAGGTATCGCCGGCCTTCAGGCCGAGGGTCGCGAACACCGTGCCCGCTTCGACGCGCTGCAGGCCTTCGAGGCGGATGTCCTGCACGGCGAATGGGTCGGCGGCCTGTGCCGGGCAGGCTGCCATCGCGAGGCACAGCGCGGCAAGGGCCGCGAGGGACTTGGGAGGAATCATCATCACCGCATGGTCTTCACCAATGTCGGAGGAATGTGGGACGCCCTCCCGCGCGCAGGGCCGGTGGGTGAGCAGTCGTTACTGCAACCCCATCGCGTTCACCGCCGGCCACGCCACCGCAGGCCGTTCCATCCGTTCGCGGCAGTTCTGCGCATGCGTCTCCAGCGACAGGTCGCCCTGGATCTCCAGCAGCCGCTGCACCGTGCGATCGACCGCTTGCGCGTCGAGCAGCGGATACGTGCGCGCCGTGCGTCCGTTGTTGCGCACCAGGCGTGCGATGTACGGCAGGTCCTGCTGCGTGATCACGGCCGCCGGCATCACGCCCTCCAGCTCCACGCCTTCGCACGGCAGCAGCACGAAGTACTGCAGCCGCAGGTCGTCCGGCAGCAGGCTGCGCAACTGCGTCGTCTTGCGCCCGCCTTGCCAGGCCGGGTCTTTCACCTCACGCGCTCGCGTGCACCCATGCAGTCGAAGAAACCAGCGCGGCGGCGCCTCGTCGGATTTCTTGCGATAGACGAACGCATTGCGCCAGGCCTTGATCTCGAACAGGTAGACGCCCGTCTCGCACACGATCACCGCATCGATGCGCGCCGTGGGCACCGCGCAACCGGAAGGCATCGGAATGATGAGGTTGCGAAGAATGCGCAGATGCGAAAACGCCGGACTGAACGCGGTGGCGAGCTGCTGCACCCCGAGCGACGCGGCGACCGCGCTTTGCGGCAGAACAATGGTCATGTCGAACTCCTTCGAAGCCCCGAGCATTGCCGGCCTTTTAGGAGACTTCTGGTACACGAGGCAGAGCCTTGCGGTGTTCCCAGGCCGAGCGAAGCAAAGGCCTGTGAGGTTCCCCACCCCTTCTGTATGCGCCGAGGAGCGCAGCGTTTCGCGGATCAGGGCTCGCCCTTGTTTGAGCGAAGCGAGTTTGGGCGAGACCCCGCGAAACGTGAGCACCGCAGGTTGCCCGCAGCGAAGCGGAGGGACGCAGACAGCAGGGTCGCCTTTCTTTGCTTACTTTCTTTGGCGAAGCAAAGAAAGTGAGTCGCCCGCCGGGGCGAGACCCGGCCTCGGGAAGCAAAACGACTAGCCCTCGATCTTCCCCAACCGAGACTCCCGAAGCCGGCTAGGCGCCAAAGCCCCAGCCGATTCAAGAATCGGATAAGCAATCGAACAGATATGCGAATTGATCCGCTTCAAATCACTGATCAGATCAATGTGCAGAGAACTCGTCTCGATGCTCAAAGTAGTCCGATCCGACAACCGATCCAGATGGGTAGTGGCGTAGGCCCGCTCCAGATCCCGAAACCGCGCCTTCTCTTCAAGAAGCTTCTGCGCGTCGCGAACATTGCCGTTCAAGAACACACTCATGCTCAATCGCAGATTCGCAATCAACCGCTCATGCAGCTCCACGATCTCCGCCATCCCCGCAGCTGAAAAGTTGCGCTGCGGCTTGATCTTCTTGTCCTCGATATCGATGATCACCCGCTCGATGATGTCCCCGATCTGCTCCATGTTGATCGTGAAGCTGATGATGTCCGTCCATCGCCGGCTTTCCTCTTCGCCCAGCGCCTCGCGCGAAATGCGCGTCATGTAGTACTTGATCGCCGAGTACAGCTCGTCCACCGTGTCATCGAGTTGCCGCAGCTCCTGCGCCAGCCGCAGGTCGTTGTTGCGGATCACGTCGAGCGTGCCGATGAGCATCGTCTCCACGATGTCCGCCTGGTGCAGCGCCTCGCGCGCCGCGTTCGAAATGGCCAGTGAAGGCGTCGACAGCGCCGAAGGATCGAGGTGATGCGGCCGGCTCGTGCCCACCGGCTGTGGCGGCACGGGCAGCATGCGCGTCACCAGCTTGGCGACCCACTGCGTGAGACCGATGAAGCCGACGCTGATCACGATGTTGAACGCCAGGTGGAACAGCACCACGCCGTGCGTCTGGTTCGGCAGCTGGGGCTGCACGTAGCGCACCCACAGCCCCACGAACGGCGTGACCAGCGCCACGCCCAGCGCCTTGAACAGCAGGTTGCCCACCGTCACCTGCCGCACCGACACGGCCGAGCGCGCCGTGGTCAGCACCGCCAGCAGGCCGCTGCCCAGGTTGGCGCCGAGCACCAGGCCCAGGGCCACGTCGAGCGGCACCACGTTCGAGCTCGCCATGGCCGCCACCAGCAGCACCACCGCCAGGCTCGAGTACGCCACGATGGCCAGCGCGGCGCCGAGCGTGATCTCCAGCAGCACATCGCTGGTGATGGACGCCAGCAGCGCCCGCACGGCCGGCGACGAGAACAGCGGCTCGGTGGCCGCCACCACCAGCTGCAGCGCCAGCAGCATCAGCCCCAGCCCGATCAGCACCCGCCCCACGCGCCCCGCCACGGTGGCCGAGCGCGTGATGAACAACACCACCCCCACGAAGATGAACATCGGCGAGAGCCACGAGAGGTCGGCCGAGAACAGCACCGAGATCAGCGCCGTGCCCACGTCGGCGCCCCGCATCACCGCCAGCGCGGCCGGCAGCGTGACCAGGCCCTGCCCCACGAACGAGGAGGTCATGAGCGAGGTGGCCGTGCTCGACTGCACGAGCGCCGTGACGCCGATGCCCGAGAGCGCGGCCGTGAAGCGGTTGCGCATGCTCTGCACGAGGATCTTGCGCAGGTTGGCGCCGAAGACGCGCAGCACGCCGGTGCGCACGAGGTGCGTGCCCCACACCAGCAGGGCGACGGCCGCAAGCAGATTCAGAAGGTGCTTCATGGAGGGCGGGGTCTGACCTTTCTCTTGTTTTCGTTTTGATTCGTTTCAGCCCCATTTTCCACAAGTAGACGCTTCAGTCGATCAGGGCTCCGTTGTCGTGGAAAGGATAAGGCCCTTCGAAGCTGCCGGAGGCCGCCAGGTGGGTGACGAGCCGGCGCCCGGCCGCGGACCAGGCGTGCACCCGGAACGAAGGCGGCTCCAGCGTCCAGGCCGAGGCAGCGTCGGGCGCCAGGTCGAGGCAGACCTGGTGCGCCTGCGCCGGCGAGGTCGAGGCGATGGTGCCGCCGAAGCGCACGTCGATGGCGCGGTGCAGGTGGCCGCAGATCACGCGCTCGACGTTCGTGTAGCGGCGCAGCAGGGCCTCGAGCGCGTCGGCGCCTTCGAGCAGGCCGATCTCGTCCATGTGGCCGATCAGCGTCTCGAAGGGCGGGTGGTGCATGGCGACCACCACGGGCTCGTGGCGGCAGGCGTCGAGCTGGGCTTCGAGCCAGGCCAGGCGCCGCTCGCACAGCGTGCCGTGGCTGGCGCCGGGCACGCAGGTGTCGAGCGTGAGCAGCCGCAGGTCGCCCACACGCACCGAGTACTGCACGAAGCCGTGCGTGTCGGCGCCCGTGCCCAGGTAGGCGTGGCCCGGGAAGCTGCGGCGCAACTGGTCGCGGTCGTCGTGGTTGCCGGGCAGCAGGTAGACGGGCATCGTCAGCGGCGCGAGCAGGGCGGTCAGGTGCTCGTACTCGGCGGCGCGGCCGAAGTCGGTCAGGTCGCCGGTGATCACCACCGCGTCGGGCGGCTGGCGCAGCGCGAGCACCGACTGTACGGCGCGCGCGAGGTACGGCGCCGTGTCGATGCGACCGTAGGCCAGCCGGCCGGGCTCGCGGATGTGCAGGTCGGTCAGCTGGACCAGGAAGGTGTTGGGATTCGTCGTCGTGGTCGTGGTCATGCGCGGGTTTCCTGCGAGGTCATCAGGCGGTCGGCCGGGATGCGCAGGCCCACCGCGTCGCCCGGTCCGAAGGGGTTGTCGCGCCCCACGTCGGCCACCAGCACGGGCTGGTCCTGCAGGCGCAGGTGCAACTGCACGCGGTCGCCGAGGAAGGTGCGGCGTTCGACCGTGGCGCGGCCCCAGCCGGGCGCCTCGCCGGGCGGGGGCGCGCCGACCTCGATGTCTTCGGGCCGCACCAGCAGCGTCGCATGCTGCTGCCAGGGCGCGGGGCAGGGCAGCGACGACCCTCCGAGTCGGACAACGCCCTGAGCGATGGCGTCGGCCGCGCGCTCCAGCCGGTTGACCCGGCCCAGGAACTCGGCCACGAAGGGGTGCGCGGGCGCGCGGTACAGGTCTTCGCCGCGCCCCACCTGCACGATGCGCCCGGCGCGCATCACCGCGAGCCGGTCGGCGATGGCCAGCGCCTCCTGTTGGTCGTGCGTGACGTGGATGGCCGTGATGTGCAGGCGGCGCAGCAGCTCGGCCAGTTCGTCGCGCAGCGATTCCTTGAGCTTGGCGTCGAGCGCGGCCAGCGGCTCGTCGAGCAGCAGCACGCGCGGACGCACGGCCACGGCGCGCGCCAGGGCCACGCGCTGGCGCTGGCCGCCCGAGAGTTCGGCAGGGCGTTTGTTCTCCAGGCCGCCCAGGCGCACGAGGTCGACCAGCTCGCCCACGGCGCGTTTCTCTTCCTCGGGCGACACGCTGCGGATGCGCAGGCCGTAGCCGATGTTGGCCGCCACCGTCATCTGCGGAAAGAGGGCGTAGCTCTGGAACACCATGCCCACGCCGCGGTGCTCGACCGGGCGCTGCGTGACGTCCTGGTCGCCGAAGACGATGCGGCTGCCGTCGTCGGGCGCTTCCAGCCCGGCGATGAGGCGCAGCAGCGTGGTCTTGCCGCAGCCCGAGGGGCCGAGCAGCGCGAGCACCTCGCCAGCTTCCACCTTGAGGTTGGTGGGCTGCAGGCCGCGCGTGCCGTCGGCATAGGTCTTCGCGCAGTTCGAGATGTCGACGGGGATGCGTTCAAGTTCCATGGCGTTTCTGCATCAGGTTGGCAAGGTACTGCAGGCCCCACAGGACGGGAAGGATCACTGCGAAAAAGACCAGCGTGTAGGCCGATCCGATCTCGATGCGCATCGAGGCGTAGCTGTCGGCCAGGCCCACGGGCAGCGTGCGCGTGAGCGGCGTGTGCAGCATCCAGGTGAGGTTGAACTCGCCCACCGACAGCGTGAACACCATCAGGCTGCCGGCCACGATGGCGGGGAACACGGCGGGCACGAGGATGCCCATGAAGCGCTGGCGGAAGTTCGCGCCCAGCGAGCGCGCGGCCTCTTCGAGCGCGAGCAGGTCGTCGCGCTGGAAGGCCGAGCTCACGGTGCGCACCATGAAGGGCAGCGTGAAGACGATGTGGCCCACGAGGATGAAGGCGAAGCTCTGTCGGAAGGCCGTGAGCTGGCCGTAGGCGAGGATGAGCGCGAGCGCCGTCGCCAGGCCCGGCACCGCGACCGGCAAGGTCAGCAGTTCCTCGAAGATGCGCGCCGCGCGCGAGCGGCTGCGCGCCAGCGTGTAGGCGCAGGGCACGCCAATCAGCACGGTGCACACGACGCAGGCCACGGCCAGCGCGAGCGACCAGCCGACGGTGCCGCCGTAGTTCTCCCACACCTCGCCGAGCCAGCGCAGCGTGAGGCCGCTCTTGAGGCCCGCGCTGTAGTTGTTGACGAGGCCGGCCATCACCGACAGCAGCATCGGCGCGATCATGAAGAGGCTCACGATCACCGTGATGGCGAGCAGGAAAGGGGCGCGGGGTTGCGAAGGGGTCTTCATCATCGGGCGACCGGGTTGGCGCCGAAGCGGCGCGCCACGAAGAGCACCAGCCAGGTCACGACGCCCAGCGAGATCGACAGCGACGCGGCGAGCGCGAAGTTGGCGTAGTTGGTGAACTCGTTGTAGATGGTGATGGGGATCACCTCGAACTTGCTGGCCAGCGTGAAGGCCGTGCCGAAGGCGCCCATCGAGGTGGCGAACAAAATGGCGCCGCAGGCCAGCGTGGTGGGCGCCAGCTCGGGCATCCACACGTCGCGCGCCACGCGCAGCTTCGAGGCGCCGAGCGAACGCGCCGCTTCTTCGAGCTGCGTGTTCATCGACTCGGCCGCCGCGGCGTAGGTGGCGATGGCGCGCGGCAGCGAGAAATACAGGTACGCCAAAAAGAGGCCGAGCAGGCCGTAGGCGAAGGTGATGCGCTCGCCGACCAGCGCGTCGCTCAGGTCGGCCACCACGCCCTGGCGCCCGCCGAGCAGGATCACGAAGAAACCGATGATCACGCCCGGGAACGACAGCGGCAGCGTGAGCAGCGACAGCAGCATGCGCTTGCCCGGGAAGGCATGGCGCGCGAGGTAGATGCCCACCGCCGCGCCCAGCACCAGCGTGGCCAGCGTCACGGCCACCGACAGCGCGACGGTGTTGGCCATGCTGTGCAGGTAGCGCGCATCGGTCAGCACCGCGAAGTAGGTGGCGGCGCCCTTGTCGGCCGGCAGCGCCAGCAGGCGCACCACCGGCAGCAGCCAGAAGGCCGCGAAGAAGACGGCCGCCGGCGCGACGCAGGCCAGCAATCGCCAGCGCGGGTTCCATGCGTTGGAGTTAGAGGTGGTGGTGCTGCGTGTCATCGCGCGTGGCGCCGGATCAGCGCACTTCCTTCAGGTACTGGTCGGAGAAGGCGCGCTGCGCGTCGGCCATGCGGGCGTAGTCGACGGTCTTGGCACGCGCGTAGTCGCTGGCGGGCAGGAACTGCGCTTCGATCTCCTTGGGCATGGCGCTGGCGCGCACCGGGCGCAGGTAGGCCTTGGCCCAGATCGCCTGGCCTTCGTCGGACAGCGTGAAGTCGAGCACCTTCTTCGCATCGGCTGCGTGCGGCGCCTTGGCGACCAGGCTCATCACGTAGGGCACGGCCAGCGTGCCTTCGCTGGGGATGACGAAGGCGACGTTGGCCTTGTCCTTGTACTTGGCGCGGTAGGCGTTGAAGTCGTAGTCGAGCAGGATCGCGATCTCGCCCGACAGCACGCGCGCGTACGAGGTCTGCTTGGGCACGATGGGCTCGTTCTTCTGCAGCGCCTTGAAGTAGTCGATGGCCGGCTTGAAGTTGTCGAGCGTGCCGCCGCGCGCCTGGTTCACGGCCACGGCGCCCACGTAGCCCACGAAGGCCGAGGCGGGGTCAAGGTAGCCGATGAGGCCCTTGTACTCGGGCTTGAGCAGGTCGGCCCACGACTTGGGCACCGGCTTGCCCTTGAGCGCGTCGACGTTGACCATGAAGCCGAGCGTGCCCGAGTGGATGGTGAACCAGTTGCCGGCCGGGTCCTTCAGGCCGTCGGGGATGTCTTTCCAGGCGGCCGGCTTGTAGGGCTCGACCACGCCATCTTTCGCGGCCTGCACCGCGAAGGTCACGCCGAGGTAGGTGACGTCGGCCACGGGGCTGGCTTTTTCGGCGACCAGCTGCGCGAGCGACTGGCCCGAGTTCTTGTTGTCGGCCGGCACGGTGATGCCGGTCTTGGCCTTGATGGCCTTGAGCTGGGTGCCCCAGTCGGCCCATTCGGTCGGGCAGTTGTAGCAGATGGCGGTCTGGGCCATGGCGCCGCCGGCGGCGACGAGGGCGGCGGCCAGCACGCCGAGGCGGGCGAGGCGGTGAAAGCGAAGGGACATGGAAGAACTCCTGGGAGGGGGGGTGAGGTCAGGACAGTGCGGCGTCGTTGTCTTCGCGCGCATTCGCGCACGACTCGCCGTCTCGGAAGGCATGGGGCAGCAGCAGGCTCGCGTCGGCCTGCAGCGCGCGGCCGCCGGCGATCGCCTGCGCCAGCAGCTCGACGCTGTGGCGGCCGATGTCGCTGTTGGGCTGCGCGATGGTGGTGAGCGCGGGCGTGAGGTCTTCGCCGAGCGCGATGCCGTCGAAGCCGACCACGCTGAGGTCGTCGGGCACCGCGAGGCCGCTCAAATGCGCGGCGCGGATGCTGCGGATGGCGAGCAGGTCGTTCGAGCAGACCAGCGCCGTGGGGCGGCTGTGCGGGCGCAACTCGGCGCACAGCGCATCGACGGCGGTCTCGACAAAGGGCACTTCGACGAGCGGCGGCGCATCGAGACCTGCTTCGGCCATGCCGCGCTGGTAGCCGCGGTAGCGCTGCTGCGCGCGGTCCGACGCGGCCAGCGTGCCGCTGACCATCGCGATGCGCCGGTGGCCCAGCAGCACGAGGCGCGTGACCGCATCGGCCACCGCGCCTTCGCTGTCGACCGACACGCAGGGATGGTCGGCGTGCCGGTTGTAGGCCAGCACGTAGGGCACGCCGGCGGCCTGCAGGCGCTGCAGCGCGGCCGAGGTGGACGGGTTCGACACCACGAGGATCAGCCCGTCGACGTTGCCCGCCAGCAGCAGCTGGACGGCGCGCTCTTCCTCGTCGAGCCGGTAGCCGGTGGTGACCGGCAGGATCGCGTAGCCGCCTGCGACGGCCGCGCGCGCAATGCCCTGCAGGCATTCGGCAAAGGTCGGGTTCAGCAGCGTGGGCAGCACCACGCCGAGCGTGCGGCTGCGCTGGGTGCGCAGGGTGCGGGCGCTGGCGTTGGGCAGGTAGTTGAGCTCGCGCGCCACGCGCTCCACCAGTTCGCGCGTGGCCGGCGTCACCTTGTCGGGGAAATTGAAGGCGCGCGAGACCGTGGCCACGGAGACCCCGGCCTGGGCGGCTACTGCTTGGATGCTCATCGTGCGGGGTCCGTGGCGGGGTTCATGTAATCGATTACATTGGACCGGCGCAGTATGACTTCGCGATGACAGGGCAGGGAAGTGGGGAGAACCCCGGGGCCGCGGGCACAGAGCGCGGCCCAAAGAAAAAGGGGCCCGTGGGCCCCTTTGGTCTCGAGAACTGGCTTACTTGCCCCGGCGCACCCGCCGGATCTCGTCGACGATCAGGCAGATCGCCCCGAGCGTGATGGCGCTGTCCGCCGCGTTGAACGCCGGGAAGTACCAGTTGCCCCAGTGGAAGCTCAGGAAGTCGACCACGTAGCCGTGCATCATGCGGTCGACCACGTTGCCGATCGCGCCGCCCAGGATGCAGGCCATCGCGAACGAGAAGAGCTTCTGGCCGGCGTGCGACCGCAGCATCCAGACGATGAAGATCGCCGCCGCCACGCCGATGGCCGTGAAGAACCAGCGCTGCCAGCCCGAGTGGTCGGCCAGGAACGAGAAGGCGGCGCCCGTGTTGTGCGCGCGCACGACGTTGAAGAAGCTCGTCACGTAGGTCGCGTCGCCGAGCTTGTAGTAGCCCAGGATCAGCGTCTTGGTGAACTGGTCGATGATCACGATGATCGTCGCCAGCCCGAGCCACGGCCAGATGCTGGCGCCACGCGAACGCGAGGCCGACGAGGCGGAACGTGCGGTCGCCATCAGGCCACGCTGCGCGATTCGCCCGCGCCGAACAGGTTGCTCGTGCAGCGGCCGCAGATGGTCGGGTGCGCCGGGTCGTGGCCCACGTCCTCGCGGTAGTGCCAGCAGCGTTCGCACTTCTGCGCGGTGCTCGGCGTGACCACGGTCGACAGCGTGTCGCCCGCCGCCAGCGCCACGGCCGAGGCGATGAACACGAACTTCAGGTCGTCGCCCAGCGAGCCCAGCAGCGCGAGGTCGTCGGCCGGTGCGTTCAGCTGCAGGTTGGCCTGCAGCGACGAGCCGACCTTGCCCTCGGCGCGCACCGCCTCGATGTCCTTGTTGACGCCGTCGCGGATCTCGCGGATGCGGCCCCACTTGGCGAGCAGCGCTTCGTCGGGTGCGGCGAACTGGCTGTAGGTCTGCGTGAAGATCGACTCGCCGGCCTTGCCGGTGCCCACGATCTTCCAGGCCTCTTCGGCCGTGAAGCTCAGGAACGGGGCCATCCAGCGCAGCATGGCTTGCGAGATGTGCCACAGCGCGGTCTGTGCGCTGCGGCGCGCGAGCGAGCCCGGCGCCGTCGTGTAGAGGCGGTCCTTCAGGATGTCGAGGTAGAAGCCGCCCAGGTCTTCCGAGCAGTAGATCTGCAGCTTGGCCACCACCGGATGGAACTCGTACACCTGGTAGTGCGCGAGGATCTCGGCCTGGAACTGCGCCGCGCGCGACAGGGCGTAGCGGTCGATCTCGAACAGCTGGTCGAGCGGCACGGCGTCTTTCGCGATGTCGAAATCGCTGGTGTTCGCGAGCAGGAAGCGCAGCGTGTTGCGGATGCGGCGGTAGGCATCGACGACGCGCGCGAGGATCTTGTCGTCGCCCGCGATGTCGCCCGAGTAGTCGCTCGCGGCCACCCACAGGCGGATGATTTCCGAGCCCAGCTTGTTGCTGATTTCCTGCGGGTCGATGCCGTTCTTGAGCGACTTGCTCATCTTGATGCCCTTGGCATCCACCGTGAAGCCGTGCGTGAGCAGGCCCTTGTACGGTGCGCGGTCTTCCAGCATGCAGGCGATCAGCAGCGACGAGTGGAACCACCCGCGGTGCTGGTCGTGGCCTTCGAGGTACAGGTCGGCTTCGGGGCCGGTCTCGTGGTGCACGTTGGGGTGCGTGCCGCGCAGCACGTGCGAGAAGGTCGAGCCCGAGTCGAACCACACCTCGAGGATGTCGGTGCTCTTGGTGTAGCTCGGTGCGTCTTCGGCGCCCAGGATGTCTTCGACCGTGACGCGGCTCCAGGCCTCGATGCCGCCCTTCTCGACGATGTCGGCGGCCTGGTCGAGGATTTCCATGGTGCGCGGGTGCAGCTCGCCCGAATCCTTGTGCAGGAAGAACGGGATCGGCACGCCCCAGCTGCGCTGGCGGCTGATGCACCAGTCGGGCCGGCCGGCGATCATGTCGTGCAGGCGGGCCTTGCCGTTCTCGGGGTAGAAGCTGGTCTGCTCGATGGCGTCGAGCGCGGTCTGGCGCAGCGTCTTGGGCGCCTTGTCCTTCGTGAACACGCCTTCGCCTTCGTCCATGCGAACGAACCACTGGGCGGCCGCGCGGTAGATCACCGGCGTCTTGTGGCGCCAGCAGTGCGGGTAGCTGTGGGTGATGGTCTCGGTGGTCAGCAGGCGGTTGGCGTCGCGCAGCGCGGCGATGATCACCGGCACGGCCTTCCAGATGTTCTGGCCGCCGAACAGCGGGAAGTCGGGCGCGTAGCTGCCGTTGCCCTGCACCGGGTTGAGGATGTCGTCGTACGCCACGCCGTGGGCGATGCAGGAGTTGAAGTCGTCCACGCCGTAGGCAGGCGACGAGTGCACGAGGCCCGTGCCGTCGGTGGCGGTGGCGTAGTCGGCCAGGTAGATGGGCGACAGGCGCTGGTAGCCCGCATCCACGTCGTACAGCGGGTGCTCGAACTCGAGCCCGCCGAGCGCTTCGCCCTTGACCGTGGCCAGCACCTTGCCGTCGAGCGCGTAGCGCGTCATGCACATCTCGACCAGCGAGTTGGCCAGGATCAGCAGGCCGCGCTCGGTGTCGACCAGCGAGTACTCGAGCTCGGGGTTGAGGTTGATCGCCTGGTTGGCGGGGATGGTCCACGCGGTGGTGGTCCAGATCACGGCAAAGATGTCGCCCAGGATCGTGTGGTCGGTGCCGAAGGCCTTGAGCACCTTCTCGCGCTCGTGCGCCTTGAAGGCCACGTCGATGGTCTGGCTCTTCTTGTCGGCGTACTCGATCTCGAACTCGGCCAGCGAGGAGCCGCAGTCGAAGCACCAGTACACGGGCTTGAGGCCCCGGTACACGAAGCCGCGCTCGATCACGCGCTTGAACGCGCGCAGCTCGCCGGCTTCATTGGCGAAGTCCATCGTCTTGTAGGGATGGTCCCATTCGCCCAGCACGCCCAGGCGCTGGAAGTCGACCATCTGCTGGGCGATCTGCTCCGTGGCGTAGGCGCGGCTCTTGGCCTGCATCTCGTCACGGCTCAGGTTGCGGCCGAACTGCTTTTCGATGGCGTTCTCGATCGGCAGGCCGTGGCAGTCCCAGCCGGGCACGTACAGCGCGTCGAAGCCTTCGAGCTGGCGCGCCTTGGTGATCATGTCCTTGAGGATCTTGTTCACCGCGTGGCCCATGTGGATCTGGCCGTTGGCGTACGGCGGGCCGTCGTGCAGGATGAACTTGGGCGCGCCGTGGCGGGCGTCGCGCAGGCGGTGGTAGCGGCCTTCGTCGTTCCATTCCTTGACCCAGCCCGGTTCGCGCTTGGGCAGGTCGCCGCGCATCGGGAAGGGGGTGTCGGGCAGGTTCAGCGTGGAACGGTAATCTTTGGGGGAAGCGGCGTCAGACATGTTGGGTGCGGCGAAACAGAGGGGCTTCGACAGGCTCAGCCCGAACTGCATTGAGCGGTCGGTGCGGAAGATATAGCCGTTCGCCCTGAGCTTGTCGAAGGGCGGCAGCACGGGGCGTGCAGGGCTAAATTCGGTCGCGCGTGGTCTGGCGGTGGGTCTCGGCGTGGGTCGATGCGAAGAACGCGCGTGCGTCGCGGCCATCCTTCGCGATGCCCGCAGTGAGGGCTTCGAGGCTGGTGTAGCGCAATTCGTCGTGCAGTTTGTGCAGGAGTTCCACGCGCACGATTTTACCGTAGGCCCCTTCGGCCCCCAGAGGCGAGGGCCACTCCAGGCAATGCGTCTCGAGCAGCACGCGCCCCGCGTTGACGTCGTTGGCGTCCAGCGAGGGCCGCACGCCGAGGTTCGCGACACCCGGCAGCGGCTGCTCGGCCAGGCCGTGCACCAGCACCGCGAAGATGCCGCTGGCGGCCGGTTTCCAGTGCTTGAAGCGCAGGTTGAGGGTGCGAAACCCGTCGTCCTTGCCCGGCGATGAGGCGCCCAGCGCCCGGCCCAGCTTGCGGCCGTGGACCACGTGGCCCGAGATCGTGTACGGGCGGCCCAGCAGCGTGTGGGCGTCGGCCATGCGGCCTTCGGCCAGCGCCTCGCGCACGGCCGAGCTGGACACCCGCAGGCCGTGCACCTCGTAGCTGTTCATGCGCGCGACGTCGAAACCCTGCGCTTCACCGGCGGCATCGAGCATGGCGTAGTCGCCCGCGCGTTTGGCGCCGAAGCGGAAGTCGTCGCCCACCAGCACGTAGCGCGCGCCCAGGCCGTCGATCAGCACGTTCTGGATGAACGCCTCGGGCGACTGGGATGCCAGCCGGCCGTCGAAGGGCAGCACGATGGTCTGGTCGACGCCGCAGGCCGCCAGCTCGGTCAGCTTGTCGCGCAGCGTGCCGATACGGGCCGGGGCCAGGTCGGGTTTCTTGGTGACGGCGGCGAAATAGTCGCGCGGGTGCGGCTCGAAGGTCAGCACGCAGCTGGGCAGCCCGCGATGGCGGGCCTCGGTCTGCAACAGCGCCAGCATGGCCTGATGGCCGCGGTGGACGCCGTCGAAGTTGCCGATCGTGAGGGCGCAGGCCGGAGCTACGCCCGGGTGTCGGAAGCCGCGGAAAACCTGCATGGGAGAGTATCTTTTTGATAGCGCCTGATGCCCGTCGTATGGGCAAATCAGGCCGATTTGTCACAAAGCCGGTATATTGTGACGCAGTGGGTGGGTTGGCGTGAGTCGCCAACGCATTCCGAGTCTCTGGTCTCTGCGTGTTTTTCTCGTTTCGAGGAGGCGTGTGTGAAGGTCTTGAAGCTGTCGGCCCAAGGGCTGCCCCAGTCATGGATATCGCTGGAACAGGCGGTGATCCACTACGCGGCGGACGAAGTCCGCTGGGAAGTGGGCGCGCAGGTGGCCGTGTTCCGTGGCGGCCACAACGCGATCACGGGCGAGCAGTCGCAGATCGCGATCAACAGCATCATCGGCACCAAGGGCGTGCCGCGCATCAACCCCTTCGCGCAGCGCCCGGGCCTCACCAACAGCAAGCTGTTCTCGCGCGACCGCAACATCTGCGCCTATTGCGGCGGCCATTTCCACGAAGACGAACTCACGCGCGAGCACATCATTCCGTTCGCGCAGCGCGGCATCGACACCTGGATGAACGTGGTCACGGCCTGCAAGCCCTGCAACCACCGCAAGAGCAGCCGCACGCCCGAGCAGGCGAACATGCCGCTGCTGTACGCGCCCTATGTGCCGAGCCTGTGGGAAGACTTCATCCTGCGCAACCGCCGCATCCTGGCGGACCAGATGGAGTTCTTGATGGCGCACCTGCCGCAGTCGTCCCGGTTGCACGACATCTGACACCCGACGCGCAAGAAAAAAGGAGGCCTCGGCCTCCTTTGTCATTCAGCCCTTCCAGGCCGGCGGTCGCTTCTCGATGAAGGCCTGCACCCCTTCCAGCGCGCTCTCGTCCATCATGTTGCAGGCCATGGTCTGGCTGGCGTCGGCCAGCGCGGCCTCGATGCCGGTTTCAAGCTGGCGATAGAACAGCGCCTTGCCCAGCGCGAGCGCCGTGCGGGGCTTGGCGACGATGCTGGCGACCAGTGCCTCGACGGCGGCATCGAGCCCTTCGGGCGGCGCGACCCGGTTGACCAGGCCTTTCTCGCGCGCTTCCTCGGCGCTGATGAATTCACCCGTCACCAGCATCTCGAAGGCTTCCTTGCGACCCAGGTTGCGCGAGAGCGTGACGCCAGGCGTGGCGCAAAAGAGGCCGACGTTGACGCCGCTGACCGCAAAGCGCGCGTCACTCGCGGCCACCGCGAGGTCGCAGACCGCGACCAGCTGGCAGCCCGCCGCGGTCGCGATGCCGTGCACGCGCGCGATCACCGGCACGGGCAACCGCTGGATCGACAGCATCATCGCGCCGCACCGGTCGAACAGCTGCTGGTAGTAGCCGAGCGAGGGCTCGGCGCGCATCTCCTTCAGGTCGTGGCCCGCGCAGAAGGCCTTGCCCGCCGCGGCGATGACGACGGCGCGCACCGTGTCATCGGCGGCGACCGCGCCGAGCGCCTGTTCGAGCGCGCCGAGCATGCCTTCGGACAACGCGTTGAAGGCGGCGGGGCGGTTCAGCGTGAGCGTGACCACGCCGCGCGCGTCGCGCGCCGTCAGGACGAAGGGGGTCGTGTCGTTCATGGCCGTTCAGTACGTCAGCTCGAGCACCGTCGCGTGCCCTTGCGCGGCGGGCCAGCTCTGGCCGGTGAGGCGCTCGCCGTTGAACTCGGCGCTGACCGTGCGCTGCGGCGCGCCGGCCGCGACGCGCAGCCGCGAGCTCGACTGCCCCGCGCCCTGGGCCGGCACGCCGGGGGGCGGGCTCTGGCCGTCGAAGTTCATCGTGTCGCGCTGCGCATCGAAGTAGCCGCGCGGGCGCGTGAAGACGACCACCGCGCCCGCGCCGCTCTCGGCCGGCGCCAGGCGCTCGGTCCGCAGGTTGACGACGCCGCTGCTGCGCACGAACGGGCTGCGGTAGATGTGCGTGGTGCCCTGGCCGGGCACGTCGAGCACGAACTCGTAGCGCGCCGTGGGCTGCGCGCTGAACGGGCCCCAGCGACCGTCGGCGCCGACCGTCTGCTGGTGCGCCGCCTCGCCGCGCCGCGCACCCGAGGCCGGATCGACGGCAAAGACCGTGACGCGCGCGCCTGTCAGTGCCAGGTTGTCCGCGCCGGTCGCGCGGCCGTCGAGCACGACCTTCGATTCCGGCGCCACCGCCGTGCTGGTCGGCGCCTGGCCGGTCAGGAAGCGCCAGGTCGCCGCGAAGGCGGCCGGCGAGAACGAGGTCTCGCGGTGGTCCACGCGCGGCAGCACGAGGTTGGTGGCGCCCTTGAGCGCCGGCCCGTCGAAGCCGATGTTCGTCGGCTGGCCCGGCGCGCCGATCCACAGGCCGTCGGGCTGGGCGTACTTGTCGTTGGTGTCCGAGCGCAGCGTGAGCCACTGCACGCCGGGCGTGACCTCGTCGCCGTTCGGTCCCTTGGGTGCATTGAGCTGCTGCATGAAGGCCGAGAGCCCCGAGAACTCGTTGTTCTCGCGCAGGCCCTTCACCTTCCAGATGCCGTGCGCCGGATTGCCGCCGAGCACCACATGGCTCACCACGGCCGCGCCGCCGCCGTTCTGCACGTAGTTGCGGATGGTGTTGCCACCGCGCGAATTGCCGATGAGCACGACCTTGGGCGCGCCCGTGGCCTTCAGCACCTTCTCGACCTCGGCGCGCAGGAACGCGGCCGACTCGACGGTGGAACTGCGCCCCGGCTGGGCCACGGCATCGTCGTCGCGGGCCAGGGGATTCGGCTGGTCGAGCGCAAACAGCCGTTCGCGCGGCCAGCCATTCGATTCGAAGCGCCAGATCGTGGTCTGCCACAGCGCGGCCGAGTCGCCGTTGCCGTGCATGAAGACGATGGGCGGACGCTCGGTGGAAGAGGGCGCGGAGGTGGCGCAGCCGGTCAGCAAGGTGACGGCGGTGCTTCCGGCAAGGGCCAAGGCAAGCAGGGTGCGGCGGGAAGGCATGTCTGTCTCTCTCCTGGCAGGGGGCTGGGGCCCCGCAAGTGAAAACGCCCGCCGGCGCAAGGCGGGCGGGCGTTGGATGCTATCGACAAACAGTCGTCAGGCGAAGACGCCGGCCGTGTCCTGCATGCGGGCAGAAACCTCACCCAGGTGGTGCAGCGTGTCGCCGAAGGTGAGCTCGAGCTGCGTGAGCTTGCGGAAGTAGTGGCTGCCGATGTATTCGTCGGTCACGCCGATGCCGCCATGCAGCTGCACCGAGTTCGCGGCCACGTAGCGCATCGACGTGCCCAGCTGGTACTTGGCGCGGGCCAGCGCCTGGCGGCGTTCGTCCGCCGGGGCGTTGAGCTTGAGCGTCGCGTAGTAGCTCATCGAGCGTGCCAGCTCCAGCTGCATCTTCATGTCGGCGACGCGGTGGCGCAGCGCCTGGAAGCTGGAGATGACCACGCCGAACTGCTTGCGCTGGTTCATGTAGTCGATGGTGACGTCGAGCGTCTTGTCGAGCACGCCGACCGCTTCGGCGCAGGTGGCGGCAATGCCGACATCCACCGCGTATTCGAGCGCGGTCAGGCCGTCGGCCGTGACCAGCGTGGCGTCGGCCTTGTCGAACACGACTTCGGCCGCGCGGCCGCCGTCCTGCGTGCCGTAGCCGCGGGCTTCGACGCCGCTGGCGCTGCGCTCGACCAGGAAGAGGGCGATCTTGCCGTCGACCTTGGCGGGCACGACGAAGGCATCGGCCTCGTCACCCACGGGCACCACGCTCTTGGCGCCGGTCAGCGAGTAGCCGTTGCCCGACTTGACGGCCGTGGCCTCGCACACGTCGAGGCGGTAGCGCGCCTTGCGCTCCTGGTAGGCCAGCACCACGAGGGCCTGGCCGCCGGCGATGCGCGGCAGCCAGTTTTCCTTGGTGGCCGCGTCGGCGTAGCCGCCGAGCACGGCGCCGGCGATCAGCGTCTGCGCGAAGGGCTCCAGCACGATGCCGCGGCCCAGTTCTTCCATCACGACCATGCCGGCCACCGGGCCCATGCCCAGGCCGCCGTCGTCTTCGCTGATGTACAGGCCGCCCAGGCCGAGCTCGGCCAGTTCGTCCCAAGCTTCGCGCGAGAAGCCGCCCTTGGCCTCGATGCCGCGGCGGCGTTCGAAGTCATAGCCCTTGTCGACCCACTTGCGAACGGCGTCGCGCAGCTGGTCCTGGTCTTCCGAAAAATTGAAATCCATGTTGGTGTCTCCTCAGCCCAGGACGGTTTGCGCCACGATGTTGCGCTGGACTTCGTTCGAGCCGCCGTAGATCGTGGTCTTGCGCATGTTGAAGAAGGTCGATGCCAGCGGTGCCAGCGCCGGATTGCCGCCGGGGAAGTTGCCCTGCCAGCCGGCTTCCATGGCTTCGCGGATCAGCGGCAGCGAGTAGGGGCCGCCGGCCAGCATCATCAGCTCGGCGTAGCGCTGCTGGATCTCGCTGCCGCGGATCTTGAGCAGGCCCGCCACGTCCAGCGAGTTCTTGCCCGAGGTGGCGGCGGAGAGCACGCGCAGCACCATCATCTCGAGGGCGACGATGTCGACTTCGAGCTTGGCGATCTCGTCGCGGAAGCGCAGGTCGTCGTAGACGCCTTCGCTCTTGGCGATGCGCTTGAGGCGCTCGAGTTCGCGCTTGGCGCGGTTCACGTCGGCGATGTTGGTGCGCTCGTGCGAGAGCAGGTGCTTGGCGTAGGTCCAGCCCTTGTTCTCTTCGCCGATCAGGTTCTCGGCGGGCACTTCGACGTTGTCGAAGAACACCTCGTTCACCTCGACGCCGCCGTCGATCAGCTTGATCGGGCGCACGGTGACGCCGGGCGACTTCATGTCGAGCAGCAGGAAGCTGATGCCCGTTTGCGGCTTGCCCTCGTTGCTGGTGCGCACGAGGTTGAACATCCAGTCGCCGTGCTGGCCGAGCGTGGTCCAGGTCTTCTGGCCGTTGACGATGTACTTGTCACCCTTGCGCTCGGCCTTGGTCTTGACCGAGGCGAGGTCGGAACCCGAGCCGGGTTCGCTGTAGCCCTGGCTCCACCAGACTTCGCCGCTGGCGATGCCGGGCAGGAAGCGCTTTTGCTGCTCGGCGTTGCCGAAGGCCATGATCACCGGGGCCACCATGACGGGGCCGAAGGGGATGATGCGCGGCGCGCCGGCCAGTGCGGTTTCTTCCTCGAACAGGTGGCGCTGCACGGCGGTCCAGCCGGGGCCGCCGAATTCCTTGGGCCATCCGTAGCCCAGCCAGCCCTTCTTGCCGAGGATCTTGGCCCAGCCTTGCAGATCGTCGCGCGTCAGTTCGAGCGCGTTGTGCACCTTGTGCGAAATCTCCTGGGGGAGGTTGTCCTTGACCCATGCGCGAACTTCTTCGCGGAACTTCTGTTCTTCGGGTGTGAAGCTCAAATCCATGCGTGCCTCGCTGTGTTGATCGGTCCACCGCAGACGCGGGGGTGTCTCCGGAACTGCGAGTTTTAGCACGGTCGTGCTGCGATCCGGTGTCCGCGTCGCGACAAGCACGCCAGCGTGCGGGTCGACGGGAGGCTGATCGGGGTGTTGGCGGGGCACGGATAATCCCGGCCTCCCATGAAGAACATCGTGATCCTGATCTCCGGCGGCGGCTCGAACATGGCGGCCATCGTGCGCGCCGCCGAGCGCGACCGCTGGGCCGAGCGCTTCGGCGCGCGCATCGCCGCCGTCATCAGCAACAAGGCGGAGGCCGGCGGGCTGGCGCTGGCCGCGTCGCACGGCATCGCGACCGCCGTGGTGCCGCACCAGGCCTTCGACAGCCGCGAGGCCTTCGACGCGGCGCTGGCCGAGGCGGTCGACGCCCACGCGCCGGCGCTCGTGGTGCTGGCGGGCTTCATGCGCATCCTGACGCCCGGCTTCGTGGCGCGCTACGCCGGGCGGCTGGTGAATATCCACCCCTCGCTGCTGCCGGCCTTTCCGGGGCTGCACACGCACCAGCGCGCCATCGAGGCGGGCTGCAAGGTGGCGGGGGTGACGGTGCACCAGGTCACGGCGGAGCTCGACCACGGGCCGATCCTGGCGCAGGCCGTGGTGCCGGTGCTGCCGGACGACACGGCGGCCACGCTGGCCGCCCGGGTGCTGTCCCAGGAGCACCTGCTGTATCCGCGCGCCATCGCTGGATGGCTGTTGGATACATTGAGTCACAAAGCTTAAAGTTGTTTATATTGTTGGGTTTTCGGGAGCACAGAACTTTGAAAACCCAATCGCTACTGTTGACGTTGGCCACCGCGGCCCTGCTGGCCGCCTGCGCCGCGCCGGCCCCCGCGCCCGCACCGGGCGCCGCTGCGCCTGCGCCCGCCGCGCCGGCCGAGCCCGTCTTCCAGTGCAACGCCGAGGGCGCCCGCTTTGCTGTGGGCCAGCAGGTGACGCCCCAGCTCGAAGCCGCGGCACGTGCGCGCGCCGGCGCCGGCACGGCGCGGGTGCTCAAGCCGAACCAGGCGGTCACGATGGAACTCAACCCCGGACGGCTCAACATCAGCGTCGACGCGCGTGGCCGCGTCAAGGACGTTCACTGCGGCTGAGCGTCGATCGGGGTGAAGCGGCGCTGCGGGCGGCCGTCGATCTCGATGGTTTCCTCGAACATCGCGGCGGGCCGGACCCACAGGCCGCGGGCACCGTAGAGGGCGCGGTACAGCGTCATCGGCTCCAGCGTCTCGCTGTGGCGGACGGTGCCGATCACGTCGTACTCGCCGCCCTTGTAGTGGCGGTAGCGGCCGGGGGGCGTTTCGATCAGAGGAGGGAGGTCTTTGTCGTTCAACGGGGGCTTCTTTCTTCGGTAACAACTGTCGGATGAGTCTTTGACGGGAGTCGGATGGACCGTGCGGATTTTGTTCACCTGGTTCGCCTGAGCGAGCACGCGAGTGCGGACGACAGCGCGCGCTACCGGCGTGGCGTCGCGGCGTTCGCCGCGCTCGGCTACCTCTGGGTGCTGGCCTGCCTGGGGCTGGCGGTGGGCATTGTGGCCTGGGTGGTCGTCTCGGTGGCCGACGGGCGTTTCAACTTCACCCGCGGCTGGCTGCTCGTGTTCGCGCTGGGCCTGTTCTGGGCGACCCTGCGCGCGCTCTGGGTGCATTTCGACGAGCCCGACGGCGAGCCGCTCACGCGCGCCGACGCGCCCGGGCTGTTCGAGGCGCTGGACCGCATCCGCGAGCGCATCAAGGGGCCGCCGGTGCACCGCGTCTACCTGGACGACAACTTCAACGCCAGCATCAGCCAGGTGCCGCGCTTCGGCCTGTTCGGCGGTGCGCTCAACTCGCTGAGCATCGGCCTGCCGCTGCTGATGATGCTGGACCGGCAGCGCCTGCTGTCGGTGCTGGCCCACGAATACGGTCACTTGCGCGGCAACCATGGCCGGCTGAGCGCCTGGATCTACCGCACGCGGCTGTCGTGGCTGCGGCTCGATGCCAGCCTGCAGCGCGACGAGGGCGTGATGGCGTTGGTGTCGCAGGCCTTCTTCCGCTGGTACTTTCCGCGCTTCGCCGCCAAGACCTTCGCGCTGGCCCGCCAGGACGAGTACGAGGCCGACCGCATCTCGGGCCGGCTGCTCGGCACCGCGGTGGCCGCGGCTGCGCTCACCGAAGTTGCCATCAAGGGCAACTGGTACGCCAGCGAGTTCTGGCCCTGGCATTGGGCGCGCGCCGAGCGCGAGCCGCTGCCGCCCGGCCCCTTTGCTGCTTTGCGGCAGCGCGCCCGCACGCCGCCGAGCGAGGAGTTCGCGCGCCAAGCGCTGCGCGAGGCCATGCGCCGCGTCAGCGACCTGGACGACACCCACCCGGTGTTGCGCGACCGGCTGGAAGCGCTGAACCAGAAGGCGGCGCTGCCGGCCTGGTCGCAGCGGCCCGCGCTGGACATGCTGGCCGACAAGCACAAGTGGATCTCGCATTTCGACAACGCCTGGCGTCGCGCCCATGCCGCCGACTGGAAGCAGCACCACGCGCACCGCTCGCGCATCCGCGAGCGCATCGCGGTGCTGGCGGCCCGCGGCGAGCGCAACACGCCCGACGAGATGGTCGAGTGGGCCGACGCCGAGCGCCGGCTCGACCCGGCGGCGCCGGTGCGCGCGCGCTACGAGAGCGCCTTGCGGATCGCACCGGACCATCCGGGCGCGCTGCGCGGGCTGGCCCAGATGCTGCCCGCGCGCGAGCGCGCCGAGCGCCTGGCCGTGCTCGAACGGCTGCACCAGTCGGGCGTGGCCAGCCGCTGGTGGGCGGCCAAGAACGCCGTCGCCTCGCTCGAAGATCCCGAAGCCGGGTCGCACGACGAGCAGGGGCTCAAGCTGTGGCGCGCGCGGCTCAAGGAGGCGGAGGAGGCCGAGGCACGCGCCTGGGAAGAGATCACCGACACGCCTTTCTTCAGCCAGATTTCGCGCCACGACCTGAACGACCACGAGCTGGGCGAGCTGCGCGCCGACATCGCACGCTGCCTGCCCGTGTCGCGGCTGTGGGTGGTGCGCAAGAACCTGCGCGAGTTCGCCTGGCGGCGGGCGTACATCGTGTTCGTCGAGGTGCCGGGGCTCGACGACGAGGACCGTTGGCACCTGTGCCGCGAACTCGAGCAGACACTGACCCTGCCGGGCGCGGCGCTCGTGCTCTGGGCGGGGCATTCGCCCACGCTGGAAGACATCGAGCGGCAAGCCTTCGGGACCGTCTGGGTGCGCGGCGCCTGAGGCGTTTCGGCCGCGAGGCCGGCCGGCTGAGACAATCGGGGCTATGCATCCCAAAGCCCTGTTGGAGGCCACCGCCGATCTGGTCGGCTTGGTCCTGAAATTCGATCACCCGGCCGACCAGGTCGTTTCGCGCTTTTTCCGCGACCACCGCGAGTTCGGCCCGCGCGAGCGCGCGACGCTCGCCGAAACCGTCTACACCGTGCTTCGCAAGAAGCTGCTGTTCGATCACCTGTCGCCCTCGGGCAGCGGTTCGAAGGAGCGCCGCATGGCGATCCTGGGCTTTCACGGCCCGCGCGACTTCCTGAAGAGCGCGCTCAACGACACCGAGAAACGCTGGCTCGACAACTGCGACGCCGTCAAGCCGGACGACCTGCTCGAACGCCATCGCCACAACCTGCCCGAATGGCTGGTCGCGCCGCTCAAGGCGCAGCTGGGCGACGGCTTCTGGCCGATGGTCGAGAGCCTGCAGCAGCCGGCACCGCTCGACCTGCGCGTCAATGCGTTCACCGACAAGCGGGCGGAAGTGAAGGCGGAGCTTGCGAAGGCTGCTATTAAATCGGAAGTGACGCCGTTCTCGCCCTGGGGGCTGCGCATCGACGGCAAGCCCGCGCTGACCAAGCTCGACGCGTTCGTGCGCGGCGCCATCGAGGTGCAGGATGAGGGCTCCCAGCTGCTCGCGCTGCTGCTGGACGCCAAGCGCGGCGAGATGGTGGTCGATTTCTGCGCCGGCGCCGGCGGCAAGACCCTGGCCATCGGCGCGACCATGCGCAACACCGGCCGGCTCTACGCCTTCGACACATCGGCCCACCGCCTGGACGCGCTCAAGCCGCGGCTGGCGCGCAGCAAGCTCTCGAACGTGCACCCGGCCGCGATCGCCCACGAGCGCGACGACCGGATCAAGCGCCTGGCCGGCAAGATCGACCGCGTGCTGGTCGACGCGCCCTGTTCGGGGCTTGGCACGCTGCGCCGCAACCCGGACCTCAAATGGCGGCAATCGGCCAAGTCGGTGGCCGAACTGACGGCCAAACAGACCGCCATCCTGCAAAGCGCGGCGCGGCTCGTGAAGTCGGGCGGCCGGCTGGTGTACGCCACCTGCAGCGTGCTGCCGGAGGAAAACGAGGCCATCGCCGAGGCGTTTGCCGCCGCGAACCCCGATTTCGTGCCCATGGATGCCGCGGAATTGCTCCAGGCGCTCAAGATGGAGGGCGCCGAGACCCTTTGCGCGGGCGGGGAGGACGGCCGGCGCTACCTGCGTCTGTGGCCGCATCGCCACGCCACCGACGGCTTTTTTGCCGCCGTGTGGAACCGGAAATAGGCGCGGGGCTCCAAACTAGGGTAAATCTGCGGTGTGACAGAAGGACAAAAGGCCTCGTTTTGGCCCTGACATCCTAAAATCGCGGGTTACCTGAAGGCTGCACCTTCGTGTGGCCATGGAGTACCTGACTCAATGATGCTTCCTGACTCCGCCGTTCTGAACGCGGTCATCCAATGGCTCGGACACGGCCTGTGGGACATTGCCTGGTGGCAAGTCGTGCTGTACACGCTCGTCACCACGCACATCACCATCGCAGCGGTCACGATCTTTCTGCACCGCACGCAGACGCACAAGGCGATGGACCTCGGTCCGATCCCCTCGCACTTCTTCCGTTTCTGGCTCTGGCTCGGCACCGGCATGGTGACGAAGGAATGGGTCGCCATCCACCGCAAGCACCACGCGAAGTGCGAAACCGCCGACGACCCGCACAGTCCGCAGGTCAAGGGCATCGACGAAGTCTTCTGGCGCGGCGCCGAGCTGTACCGCAAGGAATCGAAGAACAAGGAAACGATGGAGCGCTACGGTCACGGCACGCCCGATGACTGGATCGAGCGCAACCTGTACACGCGCTACAGCTGGCAAGGCGTGGGCCTGATGCTGGTGATCAACCTGGCGCTGTTCGGCGCGCTCGGCCTGACCGTGTGGGCGGTCCAGATGCTCTGGATCCCGATTACCGCCGCCGGCATCATCAACGGCATCGGCCACTACTGGGGCTATCGCAACTTCGAGGCGTCCGACGCCAGCCGCAACATCATGCCCTGGGGCCTGATCATCGGTGGCGAAGAGCTGCACAACAACCACCACACGTACCCGACTTCGGCCAAGTTCTCGGTCAAGAAGTACGAGTTCGACATCGGCTGGGTCTACATCCAGGTGTTCCAGAAGCTCGGCTGGGCCAAGGTCAAGAAGGTGCCGCCGAAGATGCAGATGGGCGACATCCAGCCCGTGGCCAACGAGAAGACGCTCGAGGCCGTCATCGCCAACCGCTACGAAGTGATGGCCGGCTACGCCCGCGAAATGCGCCGTGCGACCAGCGAGGAAATCGACGTGCTGAAGGCCAAGGGCGCCGACCTGTCGGTGCTCAAGGCGGCCAAGCGCTGGCTGCATCGCGACGACGACAAGGTGCCTGCCTCGGCGCGCACCCATCTGGTGCAGGCTCGTGCTGCGCACCCGGTGCTCGACAAGATGGTCACGATGCGCGAAGAGCTGCGCCAGCTCTGGCTGAACACCTCGCAATCGCGCGAGCAACTGGCGGCCGACCTGGCGGCCTGGTGTCACCGTGCGGAAGCCAGTGGCATCGCCGGCCTGCGCGAGTTCTCGACCCGCCTGCGCGCTGCGCGCGCCTGACGAGGCAAAGGGCCGGCGCCTCCCGCGCTGTTGCCCTCGCTCAGTGAAGAAGCCGACCTGCGGGTCGGCTTTTTTGTGCCTGCCTTTTTCTGCTTTCACAAGAACGACAGGCAATAAAAAACCCGCTGGGTGAGCAGCGGGTTTTTTGGGGGAGAACAGGCCGAATTACTTCAGCTTGATTTCCTTGTATTCGACGTGCTTGCGCGCCTTGGGGTCGAACTTCATGATCGACATCTTTTCAGGCATCGTCTTCTTGTTCTTGCTCGTCGTGTAGAAGTGGCCGGTACCCGCGGTGGATTCCAGCTTGATCTTTTCGCGTCCGCCTTTGCTCGTTGCCATGATTCAGCTCCTTAAGCTTGGCCGCGGGCACGCAGGTCTGCGAGCACGGCATCGATACCGTTCTTGTCGATCAGGCGCAGTGCAGCGCTCGAAACGCGCAGGCGAACCCAACGGTTTTCGGTCTCGACCCAGAAACGGCGGTATTGCAGGTTCGGCAGGAACCGGCGCTTGGTTTTGTTGTTGGCGTGGGAAACGTTGTTTCCGACCATCGGGCCTTTGCCCGTTACGTCGCATACGCGTGCCATGTGGACACTCTTTCTTGAACAGCTGGCACCGGCGCAATCGTGGCGATTGCAGGGTGTTTTGCAGCTTGACCTCGCCAGAAACGGGTGGCGGTACCCCGGATTTGCCGCAACCCGACTCCCGGTGGGAGGTAGGCCCTGTTTCGGCAAAGCCTCGGATTATAGCCCTTTCGGGCTCAGCGAGGCCGGGGACCATCGCAGATACGGGAAATCCGGTCGCGCCGGCCGGTGGCCGGCGCCCCGTTCCCCGTGGGGATAGGCCTCAGTGCTCTTCGAGGAAGCGTTGCGCGTCCAGGGCAGCCATGCAGCCCGTGCCGGCGCTGGTGATGGCCTGGCGGTAGATGTTGTCCTGCACGTCGCCGGCCGCGAACACGCCGGGCACGCTGGTCATCGTCGCGAAGCCCTTCAGGCCCGAGCGGGTCAGGATGTAGTTGTCCTTCATTTCCAGCTGGCCCTGGAAGATGTCGGTGTTCGGGTGGTGGCCGATCGCGATGAAGCAGCCCTTGAGCGTGATCTCTTCGGTGGCGCCGGTCTGCGTGTTCTTGATTCGGATGCCCGTCACGCCCGTGCCGTCACCGAGCACCTCGTCGAGCTGGTTGTGCAGCTTCAGCACGATCTTGCCCTCGGCTACTTTTTCCATGACCTTGTCGATCAGGATCGGCTCGGCGCGGAACTTGTCGCGGCGATGCACGAGTGTGACTTTGTTTGCAATGTTGGAGAGGTACAGCGCTTCCTCGACGGCCGTGTTGCCGCCGCCGATCACGCAGACCTCTTGCTCGCGGTAGAAGAAGCCGTCGCAGGTTGCGCAGGCGGAGACGCCGCGGCCCATGAACTTCTCTTCGGAATCCAGGCCCAGGTACTTGGCCGAGGCGCCCGTGGCGATGATCAGCGAGTCGCAGGTGTAGGTGCCGCTGTCGCCCGTGAGCGTGAACGGGCGCTTGCTCAGGTCGACCTTGTTGATGTGGTCGAACACGATCTGCGTCTTGAAGCGTTCGGCGTGCTCGAGAAAGCGCTGCATCAGCTCCGGGCCTTGCACGCCGTGCACGTCGGCCGGCCAGTTGTCGACCTCGGTCGTGGTCATGAGTTGACCGCCTTGCGCGATGCCCGTGATGAGCAAAGGCTGGAGGTTGGCGCGTGCGGCGTAGACGGCGGCGGTGTAGCCGGCCGGGCCGGAGCCCAGAATGAGAACCTTGGCGTGTTGGGGTGCGGACATGAGTAGAAAACCTAGGATGGACGCTGCGGCAGCGTGTACATTTTCAGGGTGGTAGCGATACGTGGGGAGTATCACCGCCCGGTTCAACACCGGGTGCACGGTGTTTTCAATGCGCGCGATTGTAGTAATCCATGGGCTCAGCATCAGGATCACATCGCGCGCTGTTTCAGGGATTGATTAATGTCGATGCTGTCCAACCTTGAATTGCTTCGGCGCGTTCCATTGTTCGCGTCGTTGACGGCCTCGCAGTCCGCAAGCATTGCGGATGCGATCATCAAGAAGCGCTTCAAACGCGCCGAGGTCGTCGTGGAGCAGGGCAAGAAATCCGATGCGCTGTACATCATCCTGACCGGCCGCGCCCGCGTCACGAGCGCCGACAGCCGTGGCCGCGAGGTGATCCTGGCCACGCTGCACCCCGGCGACTACCTCGGCGAGATGAGCCTGATCGACGACGAGCCGCATTCGGCCACCGTGCGCACCGAAATCCAGTGCGACGTGCTCATGCTGGGCCGCGACGCCTTCGCGCGCTGCCTGCCCGAGAACTCCTCGATGGCCTACAACATCATGCGCGGCCTGGTGCAGCGCCTGCGCCACGCTGACCGCAAGATCGAGTCGCTGGCGCTGATGGACGTGTACGGCCGCGTCGCCCGCGCGCTGCTCGAGTTCGCCAGCCAGGACGGCATGGGCAACCTCAAGGTCCGCGACAAGATCTCCCGCCAGGACCTGGCCAAGATGGTCGGTGCGTCGCGCGAAATGGTGAGCCGCGTCATGAAGGACCTGGAAGAGCGCGGTTTCGTCCAGTCCCAGGAAGACGGCTCGGTGATCATCAAGGACCGGCTCCTGACGCTGACCTGAGCCCATAGGCCGGGCGCTTTCGGTGTCCACGGCCTTTTGTTGTAGTGTTCGGGGCGGCCGGCCTGCGTTTTTTCGGGCCGGGCGCCGTGCTTTTCATGACCTATTCGCTCCATACGCTTCAATCGTCCTCCTCTTCTTCCGCTGCCGAAGGGCAACCCGTGCGCCTGCGCGCCCTGCGCTTCGCCCACGAAATCACCTTGATCGCCGGGTTTGCAGCCCTCCTGTTCTGGCTGCTGGCGATGCTGAGCTTCACTCCGTCCGATGCCGCCTGGTCGACCTCGGGCACGGGCGGTGAGATCAAGAACTGGGGCGGCCGCATCGGCGCCTGGTTGGCCGATGGCAGCTACTTCCTTGCCGGCTATTCCGTCTGGTGGTGTCTTGCGGCGGGCCTGCGCGCGTGGCTCTCGTCGCTGGCCGGCTGGCTGCGCGGCGGCGAACCGACGCCGGCGGTCGAACAGCCCCCGCGCGGCCGCTTCAACCGCAGCCGCCTCGCTTTCTGGTTCGGCCTGGTCCTGCTGCTGTGCGCCAGCGCGGTGCTCGAATGGTCGCGCCTGTACCGGCTCGAATCGCACCTGCCGGGTTCGGGCGGTGGCGCCCTGGGCTACCTCGTGGGGCCGGCGAGCGTGCGCTGGCTGGGCTTCACGGGCTCGGCGCTGGTCGCCATCGCTGGCGGCGTGATCGGCTCGGCGCTGGTGTTCCGTTTCTCCTGGAGCCTGATCGCCGAGCGCATCGGCGCGCGGGCTTATTCGTTGTTCGAGTCGCGCCGTGAAAAGCGCGAAATGGCGGCCGACATCGCCATGGGCAAGCAGGCCGCGCGCGAACGCGCCGGCGACGAGGAAGAGCTGGCGCCCGCGCCGCGCGCCAAGAAAATGCGCCCCAGCAAGGAGGCCGCGTTCGGCGACGCCGGCCCTCTCGAGCCGAGCTTCGACGATGAAGAGGAAGAAGTCGCTCCCAAGCGCCGCCCCGCATCGCCGCCCGTGCAGATCGAGCCCGCGATGACCGAGGTGCCCCGCAGCGATCGCGTCGTGAAGGAGCGCCAGAAACCGCTCTTCAAGGAACTGCCCGACAGCAAGCTGCCGCAGGTCGACCTGCTCGACGCCGCGCTGGTGCGCCAGGAAACGGTGTCCTCCGACACGCTCGAGATGACCTCGCGCATGATCGAGAAGAAGCTCAAGGACTTCGGCGTCGAGGTGCGCGTGGTGCTCGCCTCGCCCGGCCCCGTCATCACGCGCTACGAGATCGAGCCCGCCACCGGCGTCAAGGGCTCGCAGATCCTCGGCCTCGCCAAGGACCTGGCGCGTTCGCTCTCGCTGGTGTCGATCCGCGTGGTCGAAACGATCCCCGGCAAGAACTACATGGCGCTCGAACTGCCGAACGCCAAGCGCCAGTCGATCAAGCTCAGCGAAATCCTGGGCTCGCAGGTCTACAACGAGGGCAAGTCGATGCTCACGATGGGCCTGGGCAAGGACATCATCGGCAACCCCGTGGTGGCCGACCTCGCGAAGATGCCGCACGTGCTGGTGGCCGGTACCACCGGCTCGGGCAAGTCGGTGGGCATCAACGCGATGATCCTGTCGCTGCTCTACAAGGCCGAGGCACGCGACGTTCGCCTGCTCATGATCGACCCGAAGATGCTCGAAATGTCGGTCTACGAAGGCATCCCGCACCTGCTGGCACCCGTGGTCACCGACATGCGCCAGGCCGCGCACGGCCTGAACTGGTGCGTGGCCGAGATGGAGCGCCGCTACAAGCTCATGAGCAAGCTCGGCGTGCGCAACCTGGCCGGCTACAACACCAAGATCGACGAAGCCAAGGCGCGGGAAGAGTTCATCTACAACCCCTTCAGCCTCACGCCGGACGATCCGGAACCGCTGAAGCGCGAGCCGCACATCGTGGTCATCATCGACGAGTTGGCCGACCTGATGATGGTCGTTGGCAAGAAGATCGAAGAGCTGATCGCCCGCCTTGCGCAAAAGGCCCGCGCCGCCGGCATCCACCTGATCCTGGCCACGCAGCGCCCCAGCGTCGACGTGATCACCGGCCTCATCAAGGCCAACATCCCCACGCGCATCGCGTTCTCGGTGGGCTCCAAGATCGACAGCCGCACCATCCTCGACCAGATGGGCGCCGAGGCGCTGCTGGGCATGGGCGACATGCTCTACATGGCCAGCGGCACGGGCCTGCCGATCCGCGTGCATGGTGCCTTCGTGAGCGACGAGGAAGTGCATCGCGTGGTGGCCTACCTCAAGAGCCAGGGCGAGCCCGACTACATCGAGGGCGTGCTCGAAGGCGGCACGGTCGATGGCGACGGTGACGGCGACCTGCTCGGTGGCGGCGACGGCGAAAAAGACCCGATGTACGACCAGGCGGTCGAGGTCGTGCTCAAGAACCGCAAGGCCAGCATCTCGCTGGTGCAGCGCCACCTGAAGATCGGCTACAACCGCGCCGCGCGCCTGGTCGAGGACATGGAAAAAGCCGGCCTCGTGAGCGCCATGAGCGGCAGCGGCCAGCGCGAGATCCTCGTGCCCGCGCGCCAGGCGGAGTGACTCGCCGGCGCACCATCGACGACGACCCCCGTCACCACCGCGCCAGGACTGGTTACGTGCTGAGAGGCAATTTGCAAACGCGCACCGGCGCTGCTGCAAATCTTCATGAAAGCCTACAGAAGCCGGCACCTGCGGCGGGTAGTGTCGATGGGCATCGCAGCAACGTTTTTCCGAGGAACCTCCCATGAAGAAAACCCGCCTCTGGCTGTTGGCCGGCCTGATCTGCACGGTGGCCGGCAGTGCCTGGGCCGACGGGCTCGAAAGCCTCGAAGCCTTCGTGAAGACGGTCAAGTCCGGCCGCGCCGAGTTCACCCAGACCGTGACGGCCCCGCCGCGCGAGGGCCAGCCGGGCCGCGTGAAGACGTCGACCGGCACCTTCGAATTCCATCGCCCCGGCAAATTCAAGTTCGACTATCGCAAGCCCTTTGCCCAGAGCATCGTGGCCGACGGCAAGACGCTGTGGCTCTACGACGCCGACCTGAACCAGGTCACGCAGCGCACCCAGGCGCAGGCACTGGGCTCGACGCCCGCGGCGCTGATTGCCTCTGCGGCCGACCTGCGCGCCCTGCAGGCCGATTTCGCACTGGAAGCCGCGCCCGAGCGCGACGGCCTGCAGTGGGTCAAGGCCACACCGAAGAACAAGGACGGCCAGCTGCAGAGCGTGATGGTCGGCTTCCAGGGTGACGCGCTCGCGGCCCTCGAGATCCTGGACAGCTTCGGCCAGCGCTCGGTGCTCAAGTTCAGCAAGGTCGAGGTGAACCCGGCCTTGCCCGCCAGCACCTTCGACTTCAAGGCGCCCGCGGGTGCCGACGTGCTCAAGCAGTAATCACCCACAGCAGGACAGTCCCCGGTTTGGCCCCGCGCACCCACCAGCCCCTCGCCGAGCGCCTGCGTCCCAAGACGCTCGGCGAAGTGATCGGCCAGCAGCACCTGCTCGGTCCGGGCATGTCGCTGCGCATCGCCTTCGAGTCAGGCCAGCCGCACTCCTGCATCCTCTGGGGGCCGCCGGGCACCGGCAAGACCACCATCGCGCGGCTCATGGCCGATGCCTTCGATGCGCAGTTCCTGAGCATCAGCGCGGTGCTGGGCGGCGTGAAGGACATCCGCGAGGCGGTCGAGCAGGCCACGGCCGCGCGCGACGGGCTCACGCAGCAGCGCACCATCGTCTTCGTCGACGAGGTGCACCGCTTCAACAAGAGCCAGCAGGACGCGTTCCTGCCGCACGTCGAGTCGGGCCTCTTCACCTTCATCGGCGCGACCACCGAGAACCCGTCCTTCGAAGTCAATTCGGCCTTGCTGTCGCGGGCGGCGGTGTACGTGCTGCAGTCGCTCAACGAAGGCGACCTGAAGCAGATCGTTGCCAAGGCGCAAGCGATCCAGGCGGTTCCGGCCATCGACGAGGCGGCCATCGACCGCCTGGTCGCCTACGCGGACGGCGACGCGCGCCGCCTGCTCAACACGCTCGAGACCCTGGCCGTTGCGGCCGGCGCCGAGAGGCTCACGAACATCACCGACGAGTGGCTGCTGCGCGTGCTCGGCGAGCGCATGCGCCGCTACGACAAGGGCGGCGAGCAGTTCTACGACACCATCAGCGCGCTGCACAAATCGGTGCGCGGCAGCGACCCCGACGCCGCACTCTACTGGTTCGTGCGCATGCTCGACGGCGGCGCCGACCCGCGCTACATGGCGCGCCGCCTCGTGCGCATGGCCAGCGAAGACATCGGCCTGGCCGACCCGCGCGCGCTGCGCCTGGCGCTCGATGCGGCCGAGGTCTACGAGCGACTGGGTACCCCCGAAGGCGAGCTGGCACTGGCCGAATGCGTGGTCTACCTGGCCATCGCGCCCAAGTCGAACGCGGTCTACAAGGCCTACAACGCGGTGCGCGCGTTGGTGAAGAAAGACAGCACGCGCCCGGTGCCGATGCACCTGCGCAATGCGCCGACCAAGCTCATGAAGGAGCTCGACTACGGCAAGGGGTACCGCTACGCGCACGACGAGGAGGGCGGTTTCGCCGCCGGCGAGCGCTACCTGCCCGAGGGCCTGGAAGGCCAAGTGTTCTACGAACCGGTCGAGCGTGGACTCGAAATCCGCATCGCGGAAAAGCTGCGCGAACTGCGTCGCCTCAACACAAATTCAGATCGCTGATACAGGTTTGCGCATCTGCATGACTTCACGCGCATACAGCATGAAGTGAGCGGGTAAACCCCGGTCATCCCGCCCCAAAACAGCGCCGGGGCGTGTCTACAATCCCGCCCACCAAATCTGCCGGCGACACATGTTGGCTGGTTTTTTGCTTGTCAAGCCAGTGGCGCCAAACCGGTGCCTCGGTAGGTGAATGGCACCCGCAAGGTGCAACACATAGGGAATCGCGTTATGGAAATATTGCTGCAGCAGATCATCAACGGTCTGGTTCTCGGCAGCATGTATGCCTTGATAGCCTTGGGCTACACCATGGTGTACGGCATCATCAATCTGATCAATTTTGCGCACGGTGAAGTGCTGATGGTGGGGGCGCTCACAAGCTGGACCATCATCGGTCTCATGAAGGACGGAATGCCCAACACACCGGGCTGGCTGATCCTCTTCGTTGCGCTGATCATTGCCTGCGTCGTCGCGGCAAGCCTCAACTTCGTGATCGAGAAAGTGGCCTACCGGCCGCTGCGCAACAGCCCCAAGCTCGCACCGCTCATCACCGCCATCGGCGTGTCGATCCTGCTGCAGACGCTGGCCATGATCATCTGGAAGCCGACCAACAAGGCGTATCCCAACCTGCTGCCGACCGACCCCATCCACGTGGGCGGCGCCGTGATCTCGCCCACGCAGGTCATGATCCTCAGCGTCACGGCGTTCTCGCTCGTGATCCTGATGTGGCTGGTCAACTACACCAAGCTCGGCCGCGCGATGCGCGCCACCGCCGAGAACCCGCGCGTCGCGGCGCTCATGGGCATCCGGCCCGACATGGTCATCTCGGCCACCTTCATCATCGGCGCCGTGCTCGCGGCCATCGCCGGCGTGATGTACGCCTCCAACTACGGCATCGCGCAACACGCGATGGGCTTCCTGCCCGGCCTCAAGGCCTTCACCGCGGCCGTGTTCGGCGGCATCGGCAACCTGGCCGGCGCGGTGGTCGGCGGCATTTTGCTCGGCCTCATCGAGGCCATCGGCTCCGGCTACATCGGCACCCTCACGGGTGGCGTGCTGGGCAGCAACTACAGCGACATCTTCGCTTTCATCGTGCTGATCGTGATGCTCACGCTGCGGCCTTCGGGTCTGCTCGGCGAGCGCGTGGCGGACCGGGCCTGAGGAGCAGCACACCATGAAGAACAGCAAGAACCTCGCGCTCTACATCCTCGGCGTGGTCGCCGTGCTGGCGCTGCCCATCCTGTTGCAGACCCAGGGCAACGCCTGGGTGCGCATCGCCGACATCGCATTGCTCTACGTGATGCTCGCGCTCGGCCTGAACATCGTGGTCGGCTATGCCGGCCTGCTCGACCTGGGCTACGTGGCCTTCTTTGCGGTCGGCGCGTACCTCTACGCGCTGATGGGCTCGTCGCACCTCTCGGACACCTTCCCGTGGTTCAAGGCGATGTTCCCGAACGGGCTGCACACCTCGCTCCTGATCGTGGTTCCGCTCGCGCTGGTGGTGGCCGGGGTGCTCGGCGCGATGCTGGGGGCGCCCACGCTGAAGCTGCGCGGCGACTACCTCGCCATCGTGACGCTCGGCTTCGGTGAAATCATCCGGGTGTTCCTGAACAACCTGGACCAGCCGATCAACATCACCAACGGGCCGAAGGGCATCACGGCGATCGACTCCATCAAGTTCTGGGGGCTGGACCTCGGCAAGGCGTGGAAGTTCGACGGCTTCACGATCTCCTCGGTCACGCTGTACTACTACCTGTTCCTGGCGCTGGTGGTGGCCACCATCATCATCTCGCACCGCCTGCAGATCTCGCGCATCGGCCGCGCCTGGATGGCCATCCGCGAAGATGAAATCGCTGCCAAGGCGATGGGCATCAACACCCGCAACATGAAGCTGCTGGCCTTCGGCATGGGCGCCAGCTTCGGCGGCGTGTCGGGCGCGATGTTCGCGGCCTTCCAGGGCTTCGTGTCGCCCGAGTCCTTCAGCCTGATGGAGTCGGTGATGATCGTCGCCATGGTCGTGCTGGGCGGCCTTGGGCACCTGCCTGGCGTCATCCTGGGCGCCGTGCTGCTGGCCGCGCTGCCCGAAGTGCTGCGCTACGTGGCCGGCCCGCTGCAGGCGATGACCGACGGCCGCCTCGACGCGTCCATCCTGCGCCAGCTGTTCATCGCGCTGGCCATGATCGTCATCATGCTGATGCGTCCGCGCGGCCTGTGGCCCTCGCCGGAACACGGCAAGACGCTGACGAAGAAGAACGGCGCGCCCGTCGACCCGACCCATGCGGCCGTGGCGCCCGGAACGCTCCAGACCCACGCACCGGGCATCGACAGCCCCGCCGACGAAGTGCCGGGTGCGGCATCGCGTCCCATGTCCATCAATCCGTGAGCCAAGGACACACAGACATGACGACAGACACCATCCTCGACGTTCGCGGCATCTCCAAGCGCTTCGGCGGACTGCAGGCCCTCTCGGACGTGGGCATCACCATCAAGCGCGGCCAGGTCTACGGCCTGATCGGGCCCAACGGCGCCGGCAAGACGACCTTCTTCAACGTGATCACCGGGCTGTACACGCCCGACAGCGGCACCTTCGAGCTGGCCGGCAAGCCCTACCAGCCGACGGCCGTGCACGAAGTGGCCAAGGCCGGCATCGCGCGCACCTTCCAGAACATCCGCCTCTTCGCCGAAATGACGGCGTTGGAGAACGTGATGGTCGGGCGCCACATCCGCACGCACTCGGGCGTGTTCGGCGCCATGCTGCGCACCAAGGGCTTCAAGGCCGAGGAAGCGGCCATCGCCAAGCGCGCGCAGGAGCTGCTCGACTACGTGGGCATCGGCAAGTTCGCCGACTACAAGGCGCGCACGCTGAGCTACGGCGACCAGCGCCGCCTCGAGATCGCCCGCGCACTGGCCACCGACCCCCAGCTCATCGCGCTGGACGAACCGGCCGCCGGCATGAACTCGACCGAGAAGGTCCTGCTGCGCGAGCTCATCGACCGCATCCGCAAGGACAACCGCACGATCCTGATCATCGAACACGACGTCAAGCTCATCATGGGCCTGTGCGACCGCGTCACCGTGCTCGACTACGGCAAGCAGATTGCCGAGGGCAACCCGGTCGAGGTACAGAAGAACGAAAAGGTGATCGAGGCCTACCTCGGCACCGGAGGACATTGAGATGAGCACCGCAGAAGCAACGATGGCAACCGCGACGGCACCGGCCACCGCCAAGGCCGCAGGCAAGAACCTGCTCAAGGTCCGCGGCCTGAAGGTGGGCTACGGCGGCATCCAGGCCGTGAAGGGCGTGGACTTCGACGTGTTCGAGGGCGAGCTGGTCTCGCTCATCGGCTCCAACGGCGCCGGCAAGACCACCACCATGAAGGCCATCACCGGCACGCTGCCGGCCGGCGCGGGCGACATCGAGTTCCTGGGCCGCAGCATCAAGGGCCGTGGCGCCTGGGACCTGGTGGGCGAGGGCCTCGTGATGGTGCCCGAGGGCCGCGGCGTGTTCACGCGCATGACGATCACCGAGAACCTGCAGATCGGCGCCTACATCCGCAACGACAAGGCCGAGATCGCGAGCGACATGGAGCGCGTGTTCGTGACCTTCCCGCGCCTGCGCGAGCGCAAGGACCAGCTGGCCGGCACGATGTCGGGCGGCGAACAGCAGATGCTGGCCATGGGCCGCGCGCTCATGGCGCGTCCGAAGGTGCTGCTGCTCGACGAACCCACCATGGGCCTGTCGCCCATCATGTGCGACAAGATCTTCGAGGTGGTGCAGACCGTGGCCTCGCAAGGCGTCACGATCCTACTGGTCGAGCAGAACGCCAACCGCGCGCTGCAGCTGGCCGACCGTGGCTACGTCATGGAGTCGGGCCTCATCACGATGAACGGCGACGCCAAGGAACTGCTGCGCGACCCGCGCGTGCGCGCCGCCTACCTCGGCGAGTAAGCGCCGCCAGCGCCAACCGGCCAGCACCGCCGAGCGCGGTGGCTGGCCGTTTTTTCGTCTGTCCCTTATCCCATCATCGCGGCGGCGGCCTTGATCGCCTCGCGGATGCGGCCGTAGGTGCCGCAGCGGCACACGTTCTCGATGGCGTCGATGTCGGCGTCCGTCGGGGTGCGCGTGCGGCGCAGCAGGTCGACCGCGGCCATGATCTGGCCTGGCTGGCAGAAGCCGCACTGCGGCACGTCCAGGTTCATCCAGGCCTGCTGCACCGGGTGCAGCGTGTTGCCGTTGGCCAGGCCTTCGATGGTCGTCACCTGGCGGCCGCGCACGTCGGACACGCGCACCGAGCAGGTCGTCACGGCCTTGCCGTCGACGTGGCAGGTGCAGGCCTTGCACACGTTGATGCCGCAGCCGTACTTCGGGCCGGTGATGCCGAGCTTGTCACGCAGCACCCACAGCAGCGCCAGGTCGTCGGGCGCCTCGACGTCGACGTTCTGGCCGTTCACCTTGAAAGATTGCACAGGCATGGCGGGTCTCCTCAGGCGGGGATCGGAACGTTGACGGGCGTGGGCAGCTTGCCCGGCGGGATCGGCGTGAAGTCGACCGGGAAGTTCAGCGGGAAGCTGCGCGGCTTGATGCCGGTGGCGCGCCCATAGGCGTTGGCGATCGCACCCGAGCTCGCCGACAGGCCGACCTCGCCCAGCCCGCCGATGGCCTCGCCATTGGCCGGCAGGATGATGATCTTCACGTCCTTCGGGTAGTGCTTCATGCGCGAGAAGTGGTACTGCGAGTAGCTGCCTTCCAGCGGCAGGCCGTTCTGGATGTGCAGCCCCGCCGACAGCACCAGCGCGATCGATTCGCACAGACCGCCCTGCAGCTGCGCCTCGATGCCCGAGGGGTTGATCGGCGTGCCGACATCGATGGCGATGGTCGCGCGCACCACGCGGGCCTGCGCCGGCACGCGCGCGTCGATCTCGACGATGCAGGCCGTGAAGGACTTCGACTCCTGGTGCACGCCCACGCCCTGCGCAAAGCCCGCCGGCATCGCCTTGCCCCACTGCGCGGCCTCCGCCACCGCCTTCAGCACCGCACGGGCGCGCGGCAGGCGCAGGTACTCGAGCCGGAAGGCGATCGGGTCCTTGCGCGCGGCGCGGGCCATCTCGTCGACCAGGATCTCTTCCACCAGCCGCGCGGGCTGGATGTGCACCGAGCGGTAGGAGCAGGTGTTCATGTCCATCGGCACCGGCGTCAGCAGCTTGGTCGTGACGCCGAAGTTGTAGGGCGAGGTCACCATGGTCTTGAACATGACCTGCTCGATCGCGAAGTTGCCCACCGTCTGCGGGAAGGCATTGGGCAGCGCGATGGCGGCGGCCTCGAGCATGTTGCCGAAGCCGTGGCGCGTGTCCAGGCGCACGCTGGCGATGCGCTGCTCGAAGGCGATGACCTGGCCCAGCAGCATCGTGGCGCGCGCCTTCTGGTAGATCGGCGGGCGGATGCGCGTGTGGCGCATGTCGTCGGTGCGGTGGTACATCAGGCGGCAGGGGCGCCCCAGCGCCTTCGACACCTGGATCGCCTGCAGCACCGGGTCCCAGAACAGGCGCCGCCCGAAGGAACCGCCCGAGGGCACCGCATGCACGACCACCTTGTTCAGCGGCAGGCCCAGTTCGGCGGCCACCGCCTGCTGGGTGACGATGGGACTCTGCAGCCCGGCCCAGATCTCCGCGCGATCGGGCCGCACGTCGGCAATCGCACATTCGACTTCCATCGGGCAGTGCGCGGCCGGCGCGAACTCGAACTCGGCCTCGACCGTCAGCGCGCCCAGCGGCGGCAGCGCGAAGGGCAGCAGCGACGACTTCAGCTTGCGCATGATGGTGGCGTTCGACTCGCCGTCGAGCGGGCCGGCGGCCCAGGTCACGTCGAGCGCGTTCACCGCGGCCCAGGCCTGGCCGAAGGTCTCGGCCATCACTGCCACGCCCGGCGGCGTCGGCGTGATGCCGTTGGTGGCGGGGATCGGCACCACGCCGATCACGCCCGGCATGCCCATCACCGTGTTCAGGTTGTTGATGCCGACGAACTTGCCGTTGATGGTTGGCGGGCGCCGCACCATCGTCGGCTTGGCATTGGGCACCGCCTGGTCGAGCGTGAACTTCTTGCGCCCGGTGACGATGTCCAGCGCATCGAGCCGCGTCACGCGCTGGCCGACCACCGAAGGCGTCGAGCCTGAGAGCAGGCCACCGAGGCCGCCCAGCACCGGCATGCCGGCGTGCATCGAGCGCACGCTCGACGAGCCGCCCGTGAGCTGGTTCCAGATCAGCTCGGGGCTCGCGTCGGCCGACGTGACTTCGATGGCGCTCAGCGGCAGGCGCAGCTTGTCGGCCAGCATCATCGCGCTGGCCGTGGCGATGCCCTGGCCCACTTCGAGGCGCGGCAGCGCCAGGCGCACGCGGCCGTCGCCGGTGTTCGTCACTTTCACCAGCGGCATGGTCGGCAGCGAGGTCAGCGTGACCGCGTCGCCGATGTCGATCAGGTCGGTGGTGTCGGGCGGGGTCATGGGCAGCAGCGCAGCGACTGCAGAGGCGGGCGCCGTGAGGGCGCCGAGCCCTGCGATGCCGGCCGCCGCCGATGCCAGCGGCGCGGCCGTGGCGTAGCCCAGCACGTCGCGCCGGCGCAGGCCGTGCGCATCCCCGTCGTCCGGCCCGCGTGCGGGGCGCGGGTCCTTGTTCGAACGCTTCATCGTTGTCTCCTTGTTGTTTGGCGAACGCGGATGACTGTGGCACCATCGCCGCGCCGAAGATGTCGTTGCAACGACATTTCTTACGGACCCCGCCGACCGGCGCCTGCGACGGATCGGCCGATGCGATGTCACGAGGGACGACAGCAGGAGGCGCGATGTCGAACGCGTTGGAGAACATGCTTCGCGAGAGCCTGTGGGCGCGCGCGCTCACGGACGACGAACTCGACCGCGTCGTCCAGGAGTCGCACGAGCGCGTGGTGCCGGCCGGCGGCTTCGTCGTGCGGCGCGGCGAACCCGCCGATCACTGGATCGGCGTGATCGACGGCCTCATGAAGATGTCGGTGTCGCTGCCCGACGGGCGCGTGTCCACCTTCACCGGCGTGACCGCCGGCGGCTGGGGCGGCGAAGGCTCGCTGCTCACCCCCGGATGCTGGCGCTACGACGGCGTGGCGCTGCGGCCCACGCGCGTGGCCTGCGTGCCGCGGCACAGCTTCGAGCGGCTGATGTCCACCAGCATCGACTTCAATCGGTTTCTGTTGTTACACATCAATGCGCGACTGAGCCTGTTCATCGGCCTCATGGAATTCGATCGCCTGCTCGGTCCCGACGCGCGCGTGGCGCGTTGCCTGGCCAGCCTGTTCGACCCCATCCTCTATCCGCGCGCCACCCGCTTCGTGCGGCTGAGCCAGGACGAGATTGGCCTCTTGTCGGCGGTGTCGCGCCAGCGTGCCAACCGCGCGCTGCATGCGCTGCAGCGCGACGGCCTGTTGCGCATCGAACATGGCGGCGTGGAAGTGCTCGACCTCGCGGGCCTGCGCACCTACCAGAGCGGGGCGGCCGAAGCGGCGGCGGTCGTGGCTGCGGCCACCGACACGCAGGCCGCAGCGCCCCTGGACGACCTCGTCAGTCCACCTTCGCCCCGGTGGCCTTGACCACCTTCTCGTACTTGGCGAGTTCGCTCTTCATGAAGCTGCCGAACTGCTCGGACGAGTTGCCGACGGGCTCGGCCAGCATCGAGGCGAAGCGGGTCTTCGTTTCTGGTGCGTTCAGCGCAGCGACGAAGGCCTGATTCAGTTTCGCGACTACCTCGGGCGGCGTGCCGGCCGGTGCGACCAGGCCCCACCAGGTGTCGATCGAGAAGCCCTTGAGCGTGTCGGCCACGGGCGGCACGTCGGGCAGGGCGCTGCTGCGCTTGAGCGTCGTGACCGCGATCGCCTTCAGCTTGCCCGAGCGGATGTTCGGCGCGGCCGTGGCGAGGTTGTCGAAGTTGAAGTCGACTTGGCCCGACAGCAGCGCCAGCTGCGCCGGGTTGCCGCCGTTGTACGGAATGTGCACCGCGAAGATGCCCGCTTCCTTCTTGAACAGCTCGCCCGCCAGGTGGCCGGCGCTGCCGTTGCCGCCGCTGGCGTAGTTGAGCTTGGCCGGGTTGGCCTTGGCGTAGCGGATCAGGTCGGCCAGCGTGCGGATGTTCAGGCGGTTGGCCGTGTCGGCGTTCATCACCAGCACGTTGGGCACGCGCACCATCTGGGTGATCGGCGCGAAGTCGGTCGCGGCGTTGAACGGCATCTTGCTGTACAGCCACGGGTTCACCGCGTTCGTGGCCGTGGCCGCGATGCCGATCGTGAGGCCGTCCGCCGGTGCCTTGGCGACGAAGTCGGCGCCGATGTTGCCGCCCGCGCCGGGCTTGTTGTCGATGATGACCGGGCCGCCCAGCGTGTCCTTCACCTGCTCGGCCAGGATGCGCGCCGTGTTGTCGATCGGGCCGCCGGCCGCGTAGGGCACGACGAGGCGGATCGGGCGATGCTGCTGGGCTGCGGCGTGGCCGGCGGTGAGCGCCGCGGCGCCGGCGATCAGGGTCAGGAGGAAGTGTCTCGTCTTCATGTTGTTCTACGGAAAGGAAAGGGGAGCGCGAAGGCTCAGGGCAGGGCCTTGTCGGCTTCGGTGGTGAAGGCGTCGGCGAAGAACTCTTCTTCGGGCAGGCCGGCCAATGCCACGTAGTCGCGCTTGGCCGAATCGACCACGATCGGCGCACCGCAGGCATACACCTGGTGGCCCGACAGGTCCGTGAAGTCTTCCAGCACCGCCTGGTGGACGAAGCCCGTGCGGCCGGTCCAGTTGTCTTCCGGCGTGGCGTTCGACACCACGGGCACGTAGCGCAGGTTCGGCATGGCAGCCAGTTGCTCGCGCAGCCAGGCGTCCATGTACAGATCTTCGGGGCGGCGCCCGCCCCAGTAGAGCGCGGCGGGGCGGTCGATGCCCTTGAACTGCATGTGCTCCAGCAGCGCCTTGATGGGTGCGAAGCCCGTGCCCGAGGCCAGCAGGATCATCGGCTTGTCGGAGTCTTCGCGCAGGAAGAAGCTGCCGAACGGCCCTTCGATGCGCAGAATCTCTTTTTCCTTCATCGCGCCGAAGACATGGTCGGTGAACTTGCCGCCCGGCAGGTGCCGCAGGTGCAGCTCCAGGCCCGTGCCCGGCACGGCCACCGTGTGCGGCGCGTTGGCCATCGAGTAGCTGCGGCGCGCGCCGTCGCGCAGGATGAATTCGACGTACTGGCCTGCATAGAACTGCAGCGGCTCGCCGGCCGGCAGTTGCAGGCGCAGCATCATCACGTCGTGCGACTGGCGCGTGAGCGCCATCACGCGCACCGGCATCTTGCGGATCGGCAGCGCGCCGGCCTCGGTGACCTGGCGCGATTCGAGCACCACGTCGCTCGTCGGGTGGGCGCAGCAGGTCAGCACGTAGCCGGCCAGCTGCTCCTCGGCGCTCAGCGCCTTGCTCTGGTGCGGGCCGAGCGTGACCTCGCCCGACAGCTTCTTGCACTTGCAGGAGCCGCAGGCGCCGTCCTTGCAACCGTAGGGGAGGCCGATGCCCTGGCGGATGCCGGCCGCGAGGATGGTTTCGTCGCCCTGGACCACGAAGTGGCGCCCGCTGGGCTCGACGGTGATGGAAAAGCCCGCTTCGTGCGGCGCTGTAGCAGTCATCGGTATTCTTCGGGGGTGAACTTTCCCGGCTGCGTGCGGCCGGGACAACTGAATTGAGACAGGAAACCCGGATTTTGCCTTCAATCAATAGTCCCTCCGGCGCACTGCCGGCCCGGTTCCGGCGCGAGCGCCTGCTGATCGTCGGCTGCGGCGACGTCGGCCAGCGCGTGGCGCGCAACCTGCGCGGGCGCATGCAGCTGGTGGCGCTCACGTCCTCGGCCGACCGCGTTGCGGCGCTGCGCGCGGCCGGCATCCGGCCGCTGGTGGGCAACCTGGACGACCGCGCCACCCTGCGCCGCCTGGCAGGCATCGCCACCCGCGTGGTGCACCTGGCGCCGCCCGCGCGCGAGGGCGGCGCGGCCTGGTGGCGCGACCAGCGCACCGTGTCGCTGGCGCAGGCGCTGCGGCTGCGCTCGCTGCCCTCGGCGCTGGTCTACGGCTCGACCAGCGGCGTGTACGGCGACTGCGGCGGCGCGCGCGTGAGCGAAACGCGCGGCGTGCGCCCCGACACCCCGCGCTCCCACCGGCGCGTCGATGCCGAGCGCGCCGTGCGCTGGTTCGGCCGCAGCACCGGCGTGCGCACCAGCATCCTGCGCATCCCGGGCATCTACGCGCCCGACCGCGAGAACGGCACGCCGCGCGGTCGCCTGGAACGCGGCACGCCCGTGCTGCGGCGCGAGGACGACGTCTACACCAGCCACATCCACGCCGACGACCTCGCGCGCGCCTGCGTGGCGGCGCTGTTCCGCGGCAAGCCCCAGCGCGTGGTGCACGCGTCGGACGACACCGAGCTGCGCATGGGCGACTACTTCGACCTGGCCGCCGACCTCTACGGCATGCCCCGCCCACCGCGCGTGGCGCGTAGCGAGGCCGAGCGGCAATTGCCGCTGCAACTGCTGAGCTTCATGGGCGAATCGCGCCGCCTCGACAACACGCGGCTCAAGCGCGAGTTGCGCGTGCGGCTCGCGCATCCGACGGTGCACACCGGCCTGCAGCCTGCGCAAGCCTGAAAGGACGCACCCGTGAGCAAACAGAGCGTGCGCATCCCCGACGGCCATCCGACCTTCGGCTCGACAGCCGTCTTCGACACCTTCAAGTACGCGCCCGGCGTCAAGGCCGGCGGCCTGCTGTTCGTGGCAGGGCAGGTCGGCCTGCGTGCCGACGGCAGCGTGCCCGAGAGCGCCGCGGAACAGGCCGACTGGGCCTTCCGGCGGCTGGGCGTGGTGCTCGAGAGCGCGGGGCTCGGCTTCGCCGACCTGGTGGAGATCGTGAGCTACCACGTCGACGTCGAGCACGAACTGGCGAGCTTTCGCGAGGTGAAGGATCGCTACATCACCGAGGATTTCCCGGCGTGGACCATCCTCGGCGTGGCCGCGCTGGCGCGCCCGGCGCTGCGGGTGGAGATTCGCGCCGTGGCGGCGTTGAGGGCTGCGTAGGCGGGCTTGCACAGGAGAGAGGGAGGGGCGCCGGTCACCAGCGAAACGCAACGAAGGGAAGGCGCGACGCGGTGTTGGGTTCCGCTGATCTCAAGGGTGTAGTTTGGTTTTTCTTGAGGCCTAATTCGCTCCATGATCTTCATCAAAGCCCGCCTTTCTGCGACTGCCCTTGCCCTTGTTGCTGCCTTCGTGATGGCGCCTGCCGCCAAGGCGTCGGACACATACGGTGCAGGTGTCGGCGTCCGTGATGACAGCTGCAGTTTGTGGCTCGCTGCCCGAGCAGCGTCCCCAACTGATCCAAATGCCATTGCGGCGCATCTGATGACTTCCTGGGTTCTGGGCTTTCTGACAGGCTTGAACACAACAACCAACAAGGACGACATGGTCCGACTGCTGTCCGCTGACACGATCAACGCCTATCTGGACAAGGCCTGCAAGGAAGAGCCGGGCACGATGGTCATGTTCCACGCCGTGGCGCTCAGAGGCGCTGTACAGAGGCAAGATCGACGGTGATTTACTCAAGCCGTGGACGGGCAGGGATTGTCGGGGGCGTGGTCCTGCCATATTGGACCGCCAGGACGCAGCCCTGTCAGGCGGCTCGACTGAAGCGGGTGACCGGGGCCGCTCTCACAGATCGGTCCGGGCGTACCATGGCAGGACAGGTTCCAGATCGAACCGATCGAAGCGAAGCGGACGAAACGAATGCCCCAAACGATTGAAGCGTTGCTTGCCGATCAAGGCGCACAGGCTGTCCTCGCCTACTTGAACGCGCGCGTGCCGCATCGGTATACCGGGATCTACAAGATCCGCGCCGACCTGGTCACGAGCCTCTACCTGCACGACAAGCAAGGCGAGCTGATCCCCGAGAACATCGCCATCGTGCCCTTCGAGGCGAGCATCTGTCCCTTTGTCCTGCGTGATGGATGGTTCCGCACCGACGACTCGAGCGTGGACGAGCGCTTCGCCACGCATCCCGGGCGGGACTACACCATCAGCTACCACGGCGTTCCGTTGTTGAACGCCTCGGGCGCGGTCGCCGGCACCTTGTGCCACTTCAACTTCACGGCCGTGCCGCTGCCGGACGACGAGTTCGAGTTGCTGCACCAGGCCGCCTTGTCGCTGCAGGTGAAGCTCGCCGACGTGCTTGGCTAGGGTGGGGCGCTGCCCGGCCTGGAAGGCCGCGAGGCAAAGAAAAACCCGCTGCGCCAGTGAAGCGAGCGGGTTTCTTGATGTGGGGGTGAGACGGTGTCGTCTCGTGGTGCCCGGGGCCGGAATCGAACCGGCACACCTTTCGGTGGGGGATTTTGAGTCCCCTGCGTCTACCAATTTCACCACCCGGGCACATCCGGAAGGAAGCCCAAAATTATGGCACAGTGGCTGGCATGAATTATCCGACGATCGAAGACGCCATCGGCAAGACCCCCCTGGTTGCCCTGCAACGCATCCACGCCGCGGAAAACGCCAAGCGCGGCAACGTGATCCTGGGCAAGCTCGAAGGCAACAACCCGGCGGGTTCGGTCAAGGACCGGCCGGCGCTGTCGATGATCAAGCGGGCCGAGGAGCGCGGTGAAATCAAGCCCGGCGACACGCTGATCGAGGCCACCTCGGGCAACACCGGCATCGCGCTGGCGATGGCCGCGGCCATCAAGGGCTACCGCATGGTGCTGATCATGCCGGAGGACCTCTCGGTGGAACGCGCCCAGACCATGAAGGCCTTCGGTGCCGAGCTGGTGCTCACGCCCAAGAGCGGCGGCATGGAATACGCGCGCGACCTGGCCGAGCAGATGGTCGCCCAGGGCAAGGGCCGCGTGCTCGACCAGTTCGCCAACCCCGACAACCCGCGCATCCACTACGAGACCACCGGCCCCGAGATCTGGACCGACACCCAGGGCAAGATCACGCACTTCGTGAGCGCCATGGGCACCACGGGCACCATCACCGGCGTCTCGCGCTACCTGAAGGAAAAGAACCCGGCGGTGCGCATCGTCGGTGCGCAGCCGGCCGAAGGCTCGCGCATTCCCGGCATCCGCAAATGGCCGGTCGAGTACCTGCCGAAGATCTACGACCCGAGCCGCGTCGACGAAGAAATCAGCGTGAGCCAGGACGATGCCGAGGAAATGTGCCGGCGCCTGGCGCGCGAAGAGGGCATCTTCGGCGGCATCTCGGCAGCCGGCGCGCTGTGGGCGGCCATCGAGGTGTCGAAGAAGGTCGAGAACGCCACCATCGTGTTCGTGGTCTGCGACCGCGGCGACCGCTACCTGTCGACGGGCGTTTTCCCCGCCTGATCCCTTCACACTGCGGCGGCGCCCACGGGGCGCCGCACGCCCGAGAAAAAGAACAGAGAGACTTCCCATGCCCCATCCCAAGTTCTGCCAGGCCTGCGCCACCCCGCTCGAATGGATCGCGTTGATGGAAGACGGCGGTCCCAAGGAGCGCCTGCGCTGCCCCAACTGCGGCCACACGCACTGGAACAACCCCACGCCCGTGCTGGCGGCCATCGTCGAGTACCGCGGCCAGGTGCTGCTGGCGCGCAATGCGGCCTGGCCGGGCAAGATGTTCGCGCTCATCACCGGCTTCATGGAAGCCGGCGAGACGCCCGAGGAGGGCATCGCGCGCGAGGTCAAGGAAGAGACCAACCTGGACGTCAGCGCCGCCAAGCTCGTCGGCGCCTACGACTTCCAGCGCATGAACCAGATCATCATCGCGTACCACGTGGTGGCCGACGGCGAGGTGAAGCTCTCGCCCGAGCTGGTGGACTACCGCCTCTACGACCTGCCCGACCTGCGGTGCTGGCCCGCCGGCACCGGCTACGCGCTGGCCGACTGGCTGCGCACGCGCGGCCACGAGCCGGTGTTCTTCACTGCGGCCGAAAACGAAGAGCGTCGCCGCGGCCTGAACCTGCCGCCGGAGCCTGGCAATGCAAGTTGACCGCGAAATCGACACGCGCGGCCTCAACTGCCCGCTGCCGATCCTGAAGGCGAAAAAATCGCTCAACGACATGGCGAGCGGCCAGCTGCTGAAGGTGGTGTCGACCGACCCGGGCTCGGTGCGCGACTTCCAGGCCTTTGCGCGCCAGACCGGCAACGAACTGGTGGCGCAGGAGACCGTGGGCAGCGACTTCATCCACGTGCTGAAGCGGCGCTAGCGTCGGCAACCGGCCAAAGAAAAAGGGGCCTCGCGGCCCCTTTTGTTTTCAGCGCTTTGCAGCGCCCTCAGAGCTTCAGGCTCTTGAGGTACTCGCGGAACTGCACGCCCACTTCAGGGTGCGCCAGCGCCAGCTCCACCGACGCCTGCAGGAAGCCTTCCTTGCTGCCGCAGTCGTAGCGGATGCCCTTGTACGAGTAGGCGTAGACCGATTCCTTCTTCATCAGCGCCGCGATGCCGTCGGTCAGCTGGATCTCGCCGCCCGCGCCCTTGGGCTGGTTGCGGATCTCGTCGAACACGCCGGGCGTGAGGATGTAGCGGCCGGCCACGCCCAGGCGCGAGGGCGCGTCTTCGGGCTTGGGCTTCTCGACCATGCGGTTGACCTTCACGAGGCCGTCTTCCACGTTCTCGCCGGCCACGATGCCGTAGCGCTTGACGTGTTCCAGCGGCACTTCCTGCACGGCCAGCACCGAGGCGCCCAGGCGCGCGAAGACTTCGGTCATCTGCGCCAGCACCGGCCGGCCACCGACAGGGCCGACCATCAGGTCGTCCGCCAGCAGCACGGCGAAGGGCTCGTTGCCCACCAGGTGCTCGGCGCACAGCACGGCGTGGCCCAGGCCCAGCATGCGCGGCTGGCGCACGTACGAGCAGGTCATGTCGTCGGGCGACACCGAACGGGCGATTTCGAGCAGCGCGTCCTTGCCGCTGGCTTCGAGCTGGCTTTCGAGCTCGTAGGCCGTGTCGTAGTGGTCTTCGATCGCGCGCTTGTTGCGCCCGGTCACAAAAATCATGTCGCGGATGCCCGCGGCATAGGCTTCTTCGACGGCGTACTGGATCAGCGGCTTGTCGACGACTGGCAGCATTTCCTTCGGCTGGGCCTTGGTGGCCGGCAGAAAGCGGGTGCCGAAGCCTGCAACAGGGAATACGGCCTTGCGGATGCGCGTCGGGGAAGAAGTGGACATGGGCGGTTCAGTGTCGTTTGAAGCAGGAAAAAGAGGAGGGATGAGAGAAGGGACGGCGCGAAGCCGATGACCAAATCCTAATCCCCCACCCGGACCCCGTCTGTCAGCCGAGGCGCACAAGCTGGCCGCGCAGGCGCTCCAGCGTGGCGGTGAAATCGGCCAAGCGCGTGCGCTCCTGTTCGATCACGGCGGGCGGCGCCTTGGCCACGAAGGCCTCGTTGCCGAGCTTGCCGTGCACCTTGGCGATCTCGCCCTCGATGCGTGCAATTTCCTTGCCGATGCGCAGCTTCTCGGCTGCCTTGTCGATCTCCATGTGCAGGCACAGGCGCGTCGTGCCCACCACCGCGACGGGCGCGGCTTCGGCGGCAGCCTGCCACGAGGCCTCGTCGTCGAACACCTTCACTTCCTTGAGCTTGGCCAGCGCCTGCAGCACCGGGGCCGCGTCGCGCAGGAAGGCCGCGCCCTCGGCGTCGTCGGCCACCGCGTACAGCGGCAGGCGCGTGGCGGGCGACACGTTCATCTCGCCGCGCAGCGTGCGGCAGGCGTCGACCAGCGCCTTCAGGCGCGCCACGTGCGCTTCTGCGGCTTCGTCGATCTTCTCGGGCTGGCTCTGCGGGTAGGCCGCGATCATGATCGACGCGCCTTCGCGGCCCGCGACCTTCGACACCTTCTGCCACAGCTCTTCGGTGATGAACGGAATGATCGGGTGCGCCAGGCGCAGCAGCGCCTCGAGCACGCGGATCAGCGTGCGGCGCGTGGCGCGCTTTTGCGCGTCGTCGCCGGTCTGGATCTGCACCTTGGCAATCTCGAGGTACCAGTCGCAGAACTCGTCCCACGCGAACTGGTAGATCGCGTTGGCCACGTTGTCCAGGCGGTATTCCTCGAAGCCCTTGGCCACCTCGGCCTCGACGCGCTGCAGCTGCGAGACGATCCAGAAGTCGGCGCGGCTGAACTTCAGGTAGCCGTGCGCCTTGCCGCCGACCTGGCAGTCTTCCTTCGTGTGCTCCAGCAGGCCGCAGTCCTGGCCTTCGCAGTTCATCAGCACGAAGCGCGTGGCGTTCCACAGCTTGTTGCAGAAGTTGCGATAGCCCTCGCAGCGCTTCGAGTCGAAGTTGATGCTGCGGCCGAGCGAAGCCAGCGAAGCGAAGGTGAAGCGCAGCGCATCGGCGCCGAAGGCCGGAATGCCCTCGGGGAATTCCTTCTGCGTGTTCTTGCGCACGGCCGGTGCGGTCTCGGGCTTGCGCAGGCCTTGCGTGCGCTTGTCGAGCAGCGCAGGCAACTCGATGCCGTCGATCAGGTCGACCGGGTCGAGCACGTTGCCTTCCGACTTGCTCATCTTCTTGCCCTGGGCGTCGCGCACCAGGCCGTGGATGTACACGTCCTTGAACGGCACAGTGCCCATGAAGTGCTTGGTCATCATGATCATCCGGGCGACCCAGAAGAAGATGATGTCGTAGCCCGTCACGAGCACGGTCGAGGGCAGGTACAGCGCCAGGTCCTGCGTCTTCTCGGGCCAGCCCAGCGACGAGAAGGGCACCAGCGCCGACGAGTACCAGGTGTCGAGCACGTCTTCGTCGCGCGTGAGCGTCTTGCCCGGTGCCTTGGCCTGCGCCTCGGCTTCGGTCTCGGCCACGTACACCTTGCCGTCTTCGTCGTACCAGGCCGGAATCTGGTGGCCCCACCAGAGCTGGCGCGAGATGGTCCAGTCCTGGATGTTCTCCATCCAGTGGTTGTAGGTGTTGACCCAGTTCTCGGGCACGAAGCGCACCTCGCCCGACTTCACGACGTCGATGGCCTTCTGCGCGATCGACTGGCCGTCGGCGCCGGGGCGCGTCATGGCCACGTACCACTGGTCGGTGAGCATCGGCTCGACCACGGCGCCCGAGCGCGCGCAGCGCGGCACCATGAGGCGGTGCTTCTTCACCTCGACCAGCAGGCCCAGCGCCTCGAGGTCGGCCACGATGGCCTTGCGCGCCACGAAGCGGTCCATGCCGCGGTATTTTTCAGGCGCGTTGTCGTTGATGGTCGCGTCGAGCGTCAGGATGCCGATCACCTCGAGCTTGTGACGCTGGCCCACGGCATAGTCGTTGTAGTCGTGCGCAGGCGTCACCTTGACCACGCCGGTGCCGAATTCCTTGTCGACGTAGTCGTCGGCAATGATGGGAATCAGCCGGTCCACCAGCGGCAGCTTCACGCGCTGGCCGATCAGGTGCTTGTAGCGCTCGTCTTCGGGGTGGACCATCACGGCCGTGTCGCCGAGCATGGTCTCGGGGCGCGTGGTGGCCACCGTGAGCGTGCCGCTGCCGTCTTCCAGCGGGTAGGCGATGTGCCAGAGCGAGCCGTCTTCTTCTTCGCTCTCGACTTCCAGGTCGCTCACCGAGGTCTTGAGCACCGGGTCCCAGTTGCCCAGGCGCTTGCCGCGGTAGATCAGGCCTTCCTCATACAGCTTCACGAAGGTGTGCGTGACCACCTTCGAGAGGTCGTCGTCCATCGTGAAGTACTCGCGGCTCCAGTCGACCGTGTCGCCCATGCGGCGCATCTGCTCGGTGATGGTGCTGCCCGACTTTTCCTTCCATTCCCACACGCGCGCCACGAAGTTCTTGCGGCCCAGGTCGTGGCGGCTGACCTTCTGTTCCTGCAGCTGGCGCTCCACCACGATCTGGGTGGCGATGCCCGCGTGGTCGGTGCCCGGCACCCACAGCGTGTTGGCGCCCTTCATGCGGTGGTAGCGCGTGAGGCTGTCCATGATCGTCTGGTTGAACGCATGGCCCATGTGCAGCGTGCCCGTGACGTTGGGCGGCGGCAGCTGGATCGCGAACGACTCGGCGCCTTCCTTGGGCTGCTGCGTGCCGCGAAAGCCCGCCTTGGCGTAGCCGCGCTGCTCCCATTCCGGGCCCCAGTGCGCCTCGATGGCGGCGGGTTCGAACGATTTGGACAGGCTCTCGAGGCCGGGCTGGGAGGTAGGTTCGCTCATGGGGAATGCAAAACGGCACCCTCGGGTGCCGTTGGTGACAGGGTGGGATTGCCCGGGATTTTACCGGGGCGGCCCGGGGAAACCCCAGCCCCACATAATCGACTGATGCTGTTCCTGCTTTCCCCCGCGAAGTCGCTCGACTACGACACCCCCGTCCCCTCCGAAACCCCCGCCACCCAACCCCATTTCGAAGCCCCGCGCGGCCCCTCGGTCGAACTCATCAAGCTCTTGCGCGAGAAGTCGCCCCAGGACATCGCCGAGCTGATGCACCTGTCGGACAAGCTCTCGGCCCTCAACGTGGCCCGCTACGCCGCCTGGTCGTCCAAGAGCACCGAGAAGAACGCCCGCCAGGCCGCCTTCGCCTTCGACGGCGACGTCTACGGCGGTTTCGACGCCCGCAGCCTCACGCCCGCCCAGCTCGCCTGGGCGCAGGACCACGTGGGCATCCTCAGCGGCCTGTACGGCCTGCTGCGCCCGCTGGACCGCCTGCAGCCCTACCGGCTCGAAATGGGCACCGCGCTGGCCAACCGCCACGGCAAGGACCTGTACGCGTTCTGGGGCTCGCGCATCGCCGAGCACCTGAACGAGCGCCTGGCGGCCGACCGCACGCCGGTCGTCGTCAACGTCGCCTCGCAGGAGTACTTCAAGTCGGTCGACCAGAAAGTGCTCAAGGCCCGCGTGGTCGAATGCGTGTTCCAGGAGTGGAAGGGCGACAGGTACAAGATCGTGAGCTTCTTCGCCAAGCGCGCCCGCGGCCTGCTGGCGCGCTGGGCCGTGCTGCACCAGGCGGCCACGCCCAAGGCGCTGGAAAAATTCGACCTCGAGGGTTATGGTTTCGACGCCGATGTGTCGACAGCCGAAAGGCTGGTGTTCAGAAGAAAGCTAGCATGACCCCCAGGCTGCGCGCACTTCGTGTCGCTTCGCCAACCCCCTTCCAGGGGGCAACACCAGCGGCCCGGCAAAGCCGGTTCCGCGGTGTTTCTGGCGAAGAACTGCGTGGAGTCATGTGTTGCGGGTCTCATTGCAGAGTGGAGGAGCACTGACATGTCCCAAGCGATCAGTCCGGAATTGCGCGAATGGCTGGTGGCCCAGCTCGCGGCCGGCCATTCGGTGCCCGCGTTGCGCATGTCGATGCGGGCGGCCGGCTGGCAGGATGCCGCCACCGACCTCGCGCTGGCCCAGCTGGAGGCCGGGTTCCCCGATGTCGAGGCGGCCCTGGCGCCGGCGCGCACCGAGATGCCCGGCCCCGACCTCGACGGCGCGCCGCTGTACCTCGACGCCGGCGACCGCCGCGTGCAGGTGCTGCAGACCGTGCGGCATCCGCGCGTCGTGGTGTTCGGCAACCTGCTGTCGGTCGAGGAATGCGAAGGCCTGATCGCCGCCGCGCGCGTGCGGCTGGCGCGCTCGCTCACCGTCGAGACCCGCACCGGCGGCGAGGTGCTCAACGTCGACCGCACCAGCGACGGCATGTTCTTCGAGCGCGGCGAGAACGAGATCGTCGCGCGCCTCGAACAGCGCCTGGCCATGCTGCTGCGCTGGCCGCTCGAGTACGGCGAGGGCCTGCAGATCCTGCGCTACGCGCCCGGTGCGCAGTACCGCCCGCACTACGACTACTTCGACCCGCACGAGCCCGGCACGCCCACCATCCTCAAGCGCGGCGGCCAGCGCGTGGCCACGCTCGTGATGTACCTGCAGGAGCCCGAGCAGGGCGGCGCCACCACCTTCCCCGACATCGGGCTCGAAGTGGCCCCGGTGCGCGGCACCGGCGTCTTCTTCAGCTACGACCGGCCCGACCCCGCCACCCGCACGCTGCACGGCGGCGCACCGGTTCTGGCGGGCGAGAAATGGGTCGCCACCAAGTGGCTGCGCGAGCGCGAGTTCAAGTAAAAAGAAAAACAGGGACCCGATGAAAGTCACCGCCAACGGCCTGCAGATCGAAGTCGACGACACCGGCGGCGAAGGGCGCCCCGTCATCCTGCTGATCATGGGGCTGGGCATGCAACTGGTTGCCTGGCCCGACGCGTTCGTGCAGCAGCTGGTCGATGCGGGCTTTCGCGTGGTGCGCCACGACAACCGCGACATCGGCCTGAGCCAGGGCTTCGACCACCTGGGCACCGGCAACCTCGTGTGGGAAACCATCCGCCACCGCATCGGCCTGAAGGTGCGCAGCGCCTACACGCTGCAGGACATGGCGCTCGATTCGCTCGGCGTGCTCGACGCGCTGGGCATTGCCCGCGCCCACATCGTCGGCGCCTCGATGGGCGGCATGATCGCGCAGCGCATCGCCGCCACCGCGCCCGAACGCACCGCCAGCCTCGTGAGCATCATGAGCTCCAGCGGCGCGCGCGGCCTGCCGGGTCCGCGCCGCGAGGTCGGGGCCATGCTCATGCGGCGCCCGCGCAGCCACGACGAGGCCGCGCTGGTCGCGCACAGCATCAAGCTGCTGCGGCTCATCCAGAGCCCGGCCTACCCGCAGACCGACGAGCAACTGGCCACGCGCCTCACCTTCAGCATGCGCCGCGCCTACCACCCGGCCGGCCTGATGCGCCAGATGCTCGCCATCGGCGCCGACGACGACCGCCCCCAGGTGCTGGCGCGCATCCAGCGCCCGACGCTGGTGCTGCACGGCGACGCCGACGCGCTTGTGCCCATCGCCTGCGGCCGCGATTCGGCGCAACGCATTCCGGGTGCAGCCTTCATTTCCGTGCCCGGCATGGGCCACGACCTGCCGCCCGAGGTCTGCACGATCCTCGCCCACCACATCGCTCCGTTCGCACACGCGGCGGATGCCGGAACCGCCCCATGAGCCACGACCCCACCAACCCCAACACGAACCCCAACACCCCCGAACAGTCGCAGCTCGGCCGCGCCTCGGCCTACGCCGACAAATACGACCCGTCGCTGCTGTTCCCCATCGCACGCACCACGCAGCGCGAAGCCATGGGCATCCAGGCCGGCGCCTTGCCCTTCTTCGGCGCCGACCTCTGGACCGCCTTCGAGCTGAGCTGGCTGAACCCGCGCGGCAAGCCGCAGGTGGCCATCGCGCACTTCACCATCCCGTGCGAAACGCCCAACATCATCGAGAGCAAGTCGTTCAAGCTGTACCTCAACAGCTTCAACAACAGCACCTTCGCCAGCATCGATGCCGTGCGCGAGCACCTGCGCACCGACCTTTCCGAAGCCGCATGGCGCGGCAGCGACCAGTCGGCCGGCATCGGCGTGAAGCTGCTCACGCCCGACCTGTTCGACCGCGAGCCGGTGCACGAGATCGACGGCCTGGACCTCGACCGCCTCGACATCGAATGCACCCACTACCAGCCCGCGCCCGAGCTGCTGAGCAGCGACACGACGCAGGTGCACGTGAACGAAACCCTCACCAGCCGGCTTCTGAAGAGCAACTGCCTCGTCACCGGCCAGCCCGACTGGGGCAGCGTGCAGATCCGCTACAGCGGCCCGCCCATCGACCAGGCCGGCCTGCTGGCGTACATCGTGAGCTTTCGCAACCACAACGAATTCCACGAACCCTGCGCCGAGCGCATGTTCACGGACATCTGGCGCCAGTGCCAGCCGACCAAGCTCGCGGTGTATGCGCGCTACACGCGGCGCGGCGGGCTGGACATCAACCCGTTCCGCACGAGCTGGCCGCAGGCGCTGCCGCAGAACATCCGCACGGCGCGGCAGTAAGTCGCTATCTCGTTGTCCATCGGGGAGAAAAAATGCGTTCAGTGCTTTCACGCGCGACGGCTGGCGCATTGCTGTTCATGGCAACCGCGTGTCCCGCCATCGCGGGCGAGGAAGTTGCCGTCAGGCAGCTCGGCAATGCCGCGTACGAGTTGACGCTCAAGGTGAGCGAACCGCTCGAAATTGCCGCCGGGCAAGCCCGACTGGGGCCCACGGCGCAGAAGCTGTGCGGCGAAAACCAGGTCACCTTCGGGCGCTACAGCTTCGCACGTCAGGAGCCCGTTGATCCGGCCTCTTCAGCGGCGTCGGGCCAACTGGCGCTTCGCCAGGAGATCCGATGCGGACAGGTCGCCCCGGAAAAGGTGGCCGCCGCACCCTCCACGATGAAGCCGCCATCGACGCCCGAAGAAGACCAGAAGCAGGTCGAGGCGCTGACGTACCAATATCTGAAGGCCAAGGATTCGGGCGATTTTGCGAAGGCTTATGGCTTCTTTGCAGATTCGATGAAGGCCACGGTTTCGCAGGAAAGCTGGAGCGCTGCCCAGAAGGAGTTCAACGCGCTTTCCGGGCCGGTCACGAGCCGCCGCATCCGGAAGATCACGCGCTATGACAACCCGCCGTCGGCCCCGCGGCCTGGTGTCTACATCGCGGCCGACCTGGTGAGTCAGTTCCAGAACATGGACACCCATTGCGGCTTTGTCGTCTGGTACGGCCAGGCGGACGGTTCGTTCCAGGCCATTCGCGAAGAGGCCAACTACATCAACAGGGCCACGCAGCAACGCATGACGCCAGAGCAGGTGACGGCCTTCAAGGCCAGCGCGCGCTGCTGAGTTCACAGGGCACAGGCGAAGCCCCTCTTCGGAATTCCCGAACCCGCAGCCCGCCCCCTGTGGCATTCTGGAATCGATCCCGCGAACCCGCGGTCGAACATCCGGAGCAGAGACAAAATGGTTGAAGGCAAAGTGATCGTCGTCACCGGCGCGGGCGGCGGCATCGGGCGCGACATCGCGCTCGCGATGGCGCGACATGGCGCGAAGGTGGTGGTCAACGACATCGGCGCGGGGCTCGACGGCGCCGGCGGCAGTGCCGGGCCGGCGCAGCAGGTGGTCGAGGAGATCCGCGCGGCGGGCGGGCAGGCCGTGCCCAACACTGACAGCGTGGCCGATGCCGCGAGCGCGGGGCGCATCGTGGAATGCGCGGTCGACAGCTTCGGGCGCATCGATGCGGTGGTGAACAACGCGGGCATCCTGCGCGACCGGTTCTTCCACAAGATGTCGGTCGACGAGTGGGACGCGGTGATCAAGGTGCACCTGTACGGCGCCTACTTCGTGAGCCGCGCGGCCGCGACGCATTTCAAGGAACAGAATTCGGGCGCGCTGGTGCACATGACCTCCACCTCGGGCCTGATCGGCAATTTCGGCCAGGCCAACTACGCGGCGGCCAAGCTCGGCATCGCGGCGCTGTCGAAGTCCATCGCGCTGGACATGCTCAAGTTCAACGTGCGCTCCAACTGCATCGCGCCCTTCGCCTGGAGCCGCATGATCGGCGCCATTCCCACCGACACCGACGAGCAGCGCGCGCGCGTCGACAAGATCAAGCAGATGACACCCGCCAAGGTGGCGCCGCTCGCGGTGTACCTGGCGAGCGATGCGGCGGCGGACGTGAACGGGCAGATCTTCTCGGTGCGCAACAACGAGATCTCACTCATCAGTCAGCCGCGACCGGTGCGCTCCATCCACCGCTCGGAAGGCTGGACGCCCGAGAGCATCGCCGAGCACGCCATGCCCGCGATGCGCGCCAGTTTCTTCCCGCTGGACCGCTCGGCCGACGTGTTCAGCTGGGACCCGGTCTGAGAAGGCGTGAGCGAACCCGCCATGTCCGGATTCATTCACACCTTCTGAGGACAAACCCGCAAGCGGCTGCAGGCGACGCCGTTCGCCGGACAATGCGCGTTCCTCCCGCTTCCTTCGTGCCCGCCCGGTGAACCTGCACTTCGACCTGTTCGACCTGAAACTGTTCGTCTACGTGGCGGACGCGCGCAGCCTCACGCGCGGCGCCGAGAAGGCCTGCATCTCGCTGGCCGCCGCGTCCACGCGCATCAAGCAGATGGAGGAGGCGGTGGGCGGCAAGCTGCTGCACCGCAGCGCGCAGGGCGTGAGCCTCACGGCGGCGGGGCAGGCGGTGCTGTACCACGCCAAGCGCGTGATGCAGCAGATGGAGCACCTGCGCTGCGACATGCAGGACTTCGGCAAGGGCATCAAGGGCCATGTGCGGGTGTTCGCCAACACCACCTCGATCACCGAGTACCTGCCGCAAAAACTTGCGGGCTTTCTCACGCAGCACCCGGCCGTGCAGGTCGATCTGCGCGAATACCTGAGCGAAGAAATCGTGCGCGCGGTGGCCGACGGCGAGGCCGACATCGGCATCCTCGCGGGCGACGTGCACACCGGCGAGTTCGATGCGCGCCCGTTCGGGCGCAACCAGCTCGTGCTGGTGGTGCCGCCCACACACCCGCTGGCGGGCGCGTCGTCGGTGGCCTTTGCCGACACGCTCGATGAGCAGCACGTGGGCCTGCACCACGGCAGCGCGATCCACCGCTTTCTGCAGCGCCGCGCCGAACTTGCGGGGCGCGGCTTCAACCCGCGCATCCAGGTGAGCAGCTTCGAGGCCATCTGCCTGATGATCGAAGCCGGCGTGGGCGTCGGCGTGCTGCCGTCGTCGTCGGCGCAGCGGCTGTCGATGGCGATGCGGATCGCCACGGTGCCCTTGAGCGACGCCTGGGCCGAACGCGAACTCAAGCTCATCGCGCGCAACCGCGAGCAGCTGCCGGCTTCCGCGCGCGAGCTGTTCGATCACCTCGTTTTGACCTGAGGCGCGACGGGCCATGTCCGCCGACCTGAAGTCGCTGCGCCTGTTCGTGGCCGTGTCCGACCACGGCAGCATCAGCGAAGGCGCCAAGCGCTGCCACATCGCGCTCGCGGCTGCGAGCAAACGCATCTCCGATCTCGAAGCGCGCGCGCGGTTGCCGCTGCTGGTGCGCCATGCGCGCGGCGTCACGCTCACCTCGGCCGGCCATGGGCTTCTCCTGCATGCGCGCGCCGTGCTCTCGGCCATGGACCGGCTGGGCGCCGAGCTCGACGATTTCCAGAACGGCGTGGCGGGCGTGGTCAGCATCACGGCCAATGCCTCGACCATCGCGCAGTTTTTGCCGGCGCAGATCGGCTCGTTCCTGCGCCTGCACCCGGTGCTCAAGATCGACCTGCAGGAGCGCGCCAGCACCGAGGTGGTGAAGGCCGTGCAGGCCGGCCTGGCCGACGTCGGCGTGATCGAGGGCCAGACGCCCGCCGACGGCCTCGAATGCCTGCCCTACCGCACCGACGAGCTGGCCGTGGTGGTCGCGCGCGACCACCCGCTGGCGCGCCGCAAGCGCATCGACGTGGCGGAGGTGCTGCGTCACGACCATATCGTGGTGCGCGAAGGCACGGCGCTGCACCGCGTGCTGCTGGCCGCCGCGCTCGAGGCCCAGGTGCCGCTCAAGGTGCGCATGCAGGTGGGCAGCTTCGACATGGTCTGCCGCATGGTGGAGCAGGGCGTGGGCATCGGCGTGCTGCCCTATGCGGCCATCCTGCCGCAGCTGCAGATTCTCAAGCTGCGCTGCCTCAAGCTCGATGCGCCCTGGGCGCTGCGCCGCCACCTGCTGTGCGTGCGCCGCCAGCAGGAGCTCACGGCCGCCGCGCGCTCGGTGCTCGAACACCTCGGCCGCCCCGACTGAGCTGAGGCCATCGGGCAACGAGCCTTCGCGCCGCGCGAAGGCTCGAACTCGCCAAAAACGAATTGTTCTCCTGCGGCCCTCGCGCAAAGATGCGGGCACACCAAAGGAGACACCCTTGAAGATCATCCGCGTCAGCGCCACGCCGCTGAACATTCCCGTGACCATCGACGTGGTCGGCCTGAACAAGCAGACCTCGCTGTCGCTGTGCCTCACCGAGATCGAGACCGACACCGGCCTCGTCGGCCACGGCATGACCGCCATCACCGAAGAAGAAATCATTGCCGCCGCCGTGCGCGAAGTGGCCGGCCCCGCGCTGATCGGCGAAGACCCGATGGCCACCGAGCGCCTGTGGGAGAAGCTCTACTGGCTGCTCTCGCCGCGCGGCCAGACCGGCTACGCGAGCCACACCATCGCCGCGCTCGACATCGCGCTGTGGGACCTGAAGGGCAAGGCATTGGGCCAGCCGCTGTGGCGCCTGTTCGGCGGTGCGCGCGCCAAGGTGCCGGTGTACGCCACCTTCGGCTTCGGCTTCTTCGAGCGCGACCAGCTCGCCGCCGCCGCCAAGCTGTGGGTGTCGCAGGGCTTCCAGCGTCTGAAGATGACCGTCGGCAACCACGCGCTCGCGCGCCGCGACGAGCCGCGTCCGCTCGACGAGGTCATTGCCGAAGACGTGCGCCGCGTGGCCGCCGTGCGCGAGGCCGTGGGCCCCGACGTCAAGCTGTACGTCGACGCCAACTGCGGCCTCGACCTGTTCCATGCCACCGAACTCGCGCACCGCATCGAGCCCTACGGCATCAGCTTTTTCGAGGAGCCGCTCACGCAGAACGACGTGCGCCAGATGGCCCAGCTGCGCGCACGCACGCGCATTCCGCTGGCCTGCGGGCAGAACGAGGGCCTGGCCTTCCGCTTTCGCGACCTGCTGGTGAACCAGGCGGCCGACGTGCTGCAGCCCAACGTGACCATCTCGGGCGGCTACTCGCAGTGCCTGAAGATCGCGGGCATGGCCGCGGCCTTCAACGTGCCCATCGACAACGGCGGCGCCTGGCCCTTCCACAACATGCACCTGCACGCGGGCGTGTCCAACGGCGGGCTGGTCGAGTACCACTACGTCGCGGTGCAGATGCTCAAGCAGATCTTCGACGGCCTGCCCGTGCCCGACCAGGGCTGGCTCACGCTGCCCGAGGCGCCGGGGCTGGGCTTCACGCCCAACGCCGAGCGCGTGCGCGAGCTCGCGAAGCTGCCGACCTCGCACGGGAAAGGCAAGGCCTGAGCGCCACCCGACGACACTTCCGACCACGACCAGGCCGCGCAGACGGCCGGCGCATCCCGACCACCACGGAGACAAGATGAACGACAGAAGAACAGACGCCATGCGGCCCTCGCGCCGGCATGCCCTGCAGGCCGCTCTGGCCCTGGCCGGCCTGCTGGCCGCCGCACCCGCCGCGTGGGCGCAGAAGTTTCCCGACAAGCCCATCCGCATCGTCGTCGGCTACTCGGCCGGCGGCGGCGTCGACGCGGTCGCGCGCATGCTCAGCGCGCGCCTGCCCGCCGTGCTGGGCCAGCAGGTGCTGGTCGAAAACCGCACCGGCGCCACCGGCCTCATCGCGGCCGACCTCGTCGCCAAGGCGCCGCCCGACGGCTACACGCTGATGATGGGCGACAGCGCCTTGCTCATCGCCAAGCTGCTGCAGCCGAAGATCGCGATCGATCCGCTCACCAGCTTCAAGCCCGTGGCCGGCGCCTTCGTGTCGCCGCTGATGATCGTCGCGGGCAACGACTTTCCCGCGAAGACACCCGCCGAACTTGTCAAGGAACTCAAGGCGCATCCGGGCCGTTACTCCTACGCGTCGTCGGGCGTCGGCACCGTGCAGCACCTGGGCTTCGAGATGCTCAAGCAATCCACCGGCGCGTTCGTGGTGCATGTGCCCTACCGCGGCGCGGCGCAGATCGTGCCCGACGTGGTCGGCGGCCAGGTGCCGCTGGGCGTGGTGAGCGCCACGGCTGCGATGGCGCAGTCGAAGGCCGGCAAGCTGCGCGCGCTCGCGCTGCTGAACAACGCCAAGCTCGAAGGTGCCGAAGGCGTGACACCGCTGGCCGAGGCGCTGCCGGGCTTCGACGTGGCGCCGCGCATCTTCCTGCTGGCACCGGCGGGCACGCCGAACGATGTGGTCGACAAGCTCTCGGCCGCCGTGAAGACCGTGCTCGACATGCCCGAGACGGGCACGGCCGCCGCTGCGCAAGGCACGTTGCGCGCCTATGCCACGCCGGCCCAGCTGGGCAAGGACATGGCGGAGGAAACGACGCGATGGAAACGCATCATCACGGACCAGCGCATCGTGGCGGAGGGGAACTGAGGTGACGCAACCCCATCTCGGCCTCATCGTTCCGCCCGCAGCCGGCGCCGTGCCGGTCGACGGCCCGCTGCTCTACGGCGACCGCATCCGCTTCAGCGCCAAGGGCCTCGGCCTCGGCGAAATCTCCACGCGCGGCTACACCGAGGTGATCGACTCGGTCATCGGCAAGGCGCTGGAACTCAAGGCGGAAGGCGCCAGCGCCGTCTCCCTCATGGGCACCTCGCTGAGCTTCTTTCGCGGCCTCGCTTTCACCCGCCAGCTGAAGCGCGAGATGGAACAGGCCACGGGCCTGCCCTGCACGACGATGAGCGACGCCATCCTTGCGGGCCTGCGCCACCTGAAGGTGCGGCGCGTGGCGGTCGCCACCGCCTACATCGACGAGGTCAACACGCAGCTGCGCACCTACCTCGAGCAGAGCGACTTCGAACCGCTGGCGCTCGAAGGCCTGGCCATCTCCGACGTGCAGGCCGTGGGCCAGGTGTCGACCGAGGTGCTGGTCGACCTGTGCCTGAAGGTGTTCGAGGACCAGCCCGGCGCCGACGGCCTCCTCATCTCGTGCGGCGGCCTCGTCACGCTCGATGCCGTGGGCGAGGTCGAGGCGCGCTTGCGGGTGCCCGTGGTGTCCAGCTCGCCCGCGGGCTTCTGGGACCTCGTGCGCACCGCCGGGCTCGATGCGCGCTCGCCGGGGCAGGGCCGGCTGTTCGCCTGAACCCCGTTAGGCCAGCCAGCGCCCCACGCGGGCCGTGCCGGCCAGCTGCCAGACGCGCTCGCACAGCGCCTTCGCTTCGTCGGCCGTCGCGCCTTCGCCGTAGTGCGCCAGGCGCTGCATCTTGTCCTCGATCTCGGCGCGGCTCAGGCTGTTGCCGGGGTCGCCCTTGGGCTCGTCGACGCGGCCGGCCAGCGTGCGGCCGTCGGCGGTGTGCACGCTGACCTTGCCGATCCAGCGCGCGGGGTAGGCGGTGTCGACCTCGTCGTCCAGCGCCATCGTCACCTTCTCGCGGAAGGCCGAGACCTCGGGCGAGAGAAAGTCGCGGTCGAACTCGCCCAGGCCTGCGCGGCCGTGCACGGCGATGAGGCCCAGCACCGTGCCCATCGAGAACTTGCCCTGGTGCACCGTGGCCGGCACCGTCACGCGGCCCAGCACGTCGATGGCGCCCTGGTGCACGTGGGTCGTGACCTGGGACACGTCGGCCGGTTGGAGCTTGTTCTGCTCCATCACCTGCAGCAGCGCGTCGGCGGCCGGGTGTGTGTGGCGGCAGGAGGCGTGGTACTTGAACGAGGTCTCGGCCAGCGTCCAGCGCGTGCCCAGGCCGTCGGTGAGCTTCGCGGGATCGGCGTCGCTCGACATGCCCACGCCCAGCCCCTGCGCGCCTTCGAGGATCTTCGCCGCGCCCGTGAAGCCGTCCTGCGCGAGGTAGGCCGACATCAACCCGCTGGCCGCCGCGTGCGCGCAGTGCAGCTGCTTCGAATCGGCCGCGTCGCGCAGGAATTCCCACACACCGGCCGACTGCGTGCCGGCGGAGCCGAAGGCATGCAGCATCTGCTGCGGCGACAGGTCGAGCAGCCGGCCCACCGCCGCGGCCGCCGCGAGCGTGCCCGCCGTCGCCGTGGTGTGGAAGGTGCGGTAGTGCGACCGGCCCAGGAACTCGCCGACGCGGATGCCCACCTCGTAGCCCGCGACCACGGCCGTCAGCAGCTGCGCGCCGCTGGCACCGAGGCTCTGTGCCACTGCGAGTGCGGGTGCGATGACCACGGCGGCGGGGTGGAACACCGAGCCGTTGTGCACGTCGTCCTGCTCCACGTAGTGCGAGGCCGCCGCGTTGACCATCGCCGCGAACAGCGGCGAGCTGGTGCGCCGCGAGGTGAGGATTTCGCTCGGGCCTTCAGCGGGGCCCATCATCTGAGCGAAGCGCTCGATGCTGCGTATCGGCCGCGCCGTGCGGGCCGCGAGCACCGAGCCGAGCCAGTCGAGGATCAGGTCTTCGGTGCGGCGCAGCACGGGCGCGGGAATGTCGGCGAACTTCAGCTCGGCCGCGAAGGTCGCGAGCACCTTGCTGGGGTGATCGATGGCGTTCATGTGCAGTCCTTCAGAACGAGCGTGGCAGGCCGAGCATGTGCTCCGCCACGTAGCTCAGGATGAGATTGGTCGAGATCGGCGCCACCTGGTACAGCCGCGTCTCGCGGAACTTGCGCTCGATGTCGTATTCGCACGCAAAGCCGAAGCCGCCGTGGAACTGCAGGCACGCATTGGCCGCCTCCCAGCTCGCCTTGGCCGCGAGGTACTTCGCCATGTTGGCCTGCGCGCCGCAGGGCTGGCGCGCGTCGAACAGGCGGCAGGCCTGGTAGCGCATCAGGTTCGCGGCCTCGGTCTCGATGAAGGCTTCGGCAATCGGGAACTGCACGCCCTGGTTCTGCCCGATGGGGCGGCCGAACACCACGCGGTCCTTCGTGTAGGCCGTGACCTTGTCGATGAACCAGTAGCCGTCGCCGATGCACTCGGCTGCGATCAGCGTGCGCTCGGCATTCAGCCCGTCGAGGATGTACTTGAAGCCCTGGCCTTCCTCGCCGATGAGGTTCTCCGCCGGGATCTCGAGGTTCTCGAAGAACAGCTCGTTGGTCTCGTGGTTCACCATGTTGAGAATGGGCCGCACCGTCATGCCTTTGCCGATGGCCTCGCGCAGGTCGACGATGAAGATCGACATGCCTTCCGACTTCTTCTTCACGTCCGCCAGCGGCGTGGTGCGCGCCAGCAGGATCATCAGGTCCGAATGCTGGATGCGCGAGATCCACACCTTCTGCCCGTTGATGACGTAACGGTCGCCCTTCTTCACGGCCGTGGTCTTGATCTTGGTGGTGTCGGTGCCGGTGGTCGGCTCGGTCACGCCCATCGATTGCAGGCGCAGTTCGCCGCTGGCGATCTTCGGCAGGTACTGGCGCTTTTGCGCCTCGCTGCCGTGGCGCAGCAGCGTGCCCATGTTGTACATCTGGCCGTGGCAGGCGCCCGAGTTGCCGCCGCAGCGGTTGATCTCTTCCATGATCACCGAGGCTTCGGTCAGGCCCAGGCCCGAGCCGCCGTATTCCTGCGGAATCAGCGCGGCCATCCAGCCGGCTTGGGTGAGTGCGTCGACGAATTCGGCGGGGTAGGCGCGCGCCTCGTCGACCTTGCGGAAGTACTCGTTGGGAAACTGCGCGCACAGGTCGCGCACGGCGTCGCGGATGTCGGGGAAACGGTTGTCGGTAGCGATCATCGTGTTCAGTCCTGGCGGGGGCCGCCCGCTTCTTTTTCGACGCGTTGCCAGATCTCGATGGCCATCGGGTCGTCGATCTCCTCGAGGATGTGGCCCACGAGGCCGATGGCGCGCGCCATCACGCCGAAGCCGCGGATGATCTTCCACGGAAAGCCGAACTCGGCCGCAATGGCGCCGATGGCGCCCGTGGCGTTGATCGGCAGCGACTTGCTCGACACGCGCTCGGCCTCTTCCTGCACGGCCTGCATCAGCGCGACGTAGTGGCTCGACAGGCCGTTCTCGGCCGCGATCTGAAAGAGGCGCGGCGTGCGCGGGTCGATCGGCTTGTGCAGCGGATGGCCCAGGCCCGGCACGATGATCTTGCGCGCGCGGTGGTCGGCCACGATGTCCTTGGCCATGTCGGCCAGCGGACGGCTCGGCTTCTCGCCGAAGGGAATGGCCTCGTACAGCATCTTCGCGGCGCCTTCTGTGCTGCCCACGAACACGGTGCCCAGCCCGCACAGGCCGGCGGCCACGGCGGCCTGCAAGGCTTCGGGCGCGCCGGCGTAGGTGAGCCGCGCGGCCAGCGCGCTGGGCGTCACGCCGTGCTCCACCAGCGTGACGACGATGGCGTTGAAGGTCACGGACTCCTGCGGCGTCGGGATGCGGCCGGTCAGCTCCAGGAAGGCCATGTCGCCCAGGTTGAGGTGGCCGAGGATTTCCGAGGGCAGGTCGCGCCCGCGCACGGTGATCTTGTCGGGCGTGCTGTGGCCGAGGTCGGTGTGCAGGGATTTCTTGATCTTTGTCATGGCCGCAAATCTATCCCCGCACGCGCCCGCAGGCGCTCAGTGATTGCGAAACCCTCCCTTCCGCAATCGCGAATGCCCGCCGGCGGGGTCTTCGGGCACGCTGCGATCCGTCATTGCAACGGAAAAGAAAAGGCAGACAGCGCGATGGATTCCGACTCACTCCTGGCCGTGCGCGAAGCGGCGCTCGACTACTTCACCCGCAGCGGCGCCACCGCGCGACGCCGCGCCCGCACCGAACACCCGCAGGCCGACGAGGCGCAAGGCTGGGGCGAGATCGCCGCGCTCGGCTGGCCCGGCATGCTGGCGCCCGAAGCGGCCGGCGGCCTCGCACTGGGGCTCGACGGCGCCGCCGAAATTCTGCGCGCGGCCGGCGAACACGCGGCACCCGAGCCGCTGCTGGCGGTGGCGGGCCTGAGCGCGCTGCTGCTGGCGCGGCTCGACACGCCGGCTGCGCGTGCCCTGTTGGCCGAGCTGGTGGCGGGCCGCAGCCTGCCCGCGCTGGCCTGGCAGGAAAGCGCGGGCGACCTCAGCGCCGTGCCGCTGGCCTGCGGCTGCGAGGCGCGCGCGGGTCAAGGGGGTGGCGTGCTGCTGCAGGGCGACAAGTTCATGGTGCTGCCCGGCGCCGCCGCCAGCGGCTGGCTGGTGTCGGCGCGCGGCGAGGACGACGCCGTGCTGCTGTGGGTGCCGCGCGGCACAGCCGGTGTGAGCGAGACGCTCGTGCCGCTGGTCGATGGCAGCCAGGCAGCCAACCTTCGCTTCGAAGAGGTCGTGCTGCCGGCCGACGCCGTGCTGGCCAGCGGGCCGGCCGCGCAGGAGGCGCTGCGCCAGGCGCTCGCGGCCGGACAAATCTTGCAGGCCGCGGAGCTGCTCGGCGCAGGGCAGGCGATGCTGGCGCAGACGCTGGCCTACCTGCGCACGCGCTCGCAGTTCGGCAAGGCCATCGGCAGCTTCCAGGCGCTGCAGCACCGCAGCGTCGACATGTTCATCCACCTCGAGGTGGCGCAGGCCACGCTCAACGAGGTGCTGGCGCTGGCAAGCGACGGCGCCTTGCCTTCTGACCGGCTCGAAGCCGAGGCCAGCCGCGTCAACGCGCGTTGCACCGCTGCCGCGCTGCAGGCGTCGCGCGCGGCGGTGCAGCTGCACGGGGCCATCGGCTACACGCAGGAGTGCGACCTGAGCCTGTTCTACAAGCGCGTGCTGTGTCTGTCGGCGTGGCTGGGCAATGCCACGGCGCACCAGCGCCGGCATGCCGCGCTGACCGGCGAGGCCGAGGCCGCTGCGAGCGGTGCGGTGGCCTGGAACGGCGAGTTCCTCGCGCGCACCACCGACTGGTCCGCCATGCCCGAGGCCGAGTTCCGCCGCATGGTGCGCGGCTTCCTGCAGCAGCGCTATCCGGCGCATCTGCGCTACCTGTCGCACCGCGCGCGCTGGAGCGAGGTGCGCGAGTGGTACCTCACGCTCTCGGCGCAGGGCTGGATCGCGCCGGCCTGGCCGCAGTCGCACGGCGGCATGGGCCTGCCGGCCGACAAGCTCATCGCCTGGATCGAGGAGCTGGAGCAGCACGGCGTGGCGCGCGCGCCCGACCAGGGCATCGTGATGATCGGGCCGCTGCTGATCCAGCACGGCACGCCCGAACAACAACAGCGCTTTTTGCCGCGCATCCTCAGCGGCGAGCACGTGTGGTGCCAGGGCTATTCGGAGCCCAATGCCGGCTCCGACCTGGCCGGCCTGCGCACCGAGGCAGTGGCGGGGCGCGATGCGCAGGGCGATCACTTCGTCGTGAACGGCCAGAAGATCTGGACCACGCTCGCGCAGGATGCGAACCACATCTTCATGCTCGTGCGCACCGACAAGGGCGCGCGCAAGCAGGAGGGCATCAGCTTCCTGCTGTGCGACCTGCGCACGCCGGGCGTCACCGTGCGGCCCATCCACACGCTGGCGGGCGAGCCCGAGTTCTGCGAGGTCTTCTTCGACAACGTGCGCGTGCCGGCCGACCAGCTCGTGGGCCGGCTGCACGGCGGCTGGACCATCGCGAAGGCGCTGCTGGGTTTCGAGCGCATCTTCCTGGGCAGCCCCAAGCAGTCGCAGTACGCGCTGGGCCAGCTGGCGCGGCTCGGGCAGGCACGGCGCCTGTTCGCCGACCCGGTGTTCGCACAGCGCTTCGCGGCGCTGCGGCTCGACGTGCTCGACCTGTCGGCCGCGTACACGGGTTTCGCCGACATCGTGCGCGCGGGCAAGCCGCTGCCCGCGTCGGTGTCGCTGCTGAAGATCTGGGCCAGCGAGACCTACCACCGCATCGGCGCCTTGCTGGTCGAGGCCGGCGAAGAGCAGGGCGCGGTCGCGGGCGACCAGGTGCTCGACGGCCAGAGCTTCAACGTGCTCTCGCCGCTCATCGGCTCCACCGCCGCCATGATCTACGGCGGCACGAACGAGATCCAGCGCAACATCCTCGCGCGGCAAGTCCTGGACTTGCCGGCCTGAGCGATGTGAGCCGCCAAAGACATACACAACTGGAGACAACGCTCATGCAATCCCTCGACCTCTTTTCGCGCCGCCAGCTCATGGCTGCGCTGGCGGGCGGCGCGGCGCTGGCCGCACTGCCGCACCGCGCCTTCGCGCAGCAGCCGCTGCCGCCGCTCATCAAGCTGGTGGTCGGCTATTCGGCCGGCGGGCCGGTCGACGGCGCCGCGCGCCTGCTGGCGCCCGCGCTGGGCCAGGAGCTGGGCACGCAGGTGATCGTCGACAACCGGCCCGGCGCCGCCGGCTCGCTCGGCGGCAACGCCGTGGCCAAGGCGCCACCCGACGGCGCGATGCTGTTCTTCGGCGCGAGCCCGACCATCACCATCAACCCGAACGTGCAGCGCAGCATGCCCTTCGACCCGATGAAGGACCTCACGCCGCTGGCGCCGCTGGTCGACTACACCAACGTGCTGGTGGTCAACAACGACCTGCCGGTGCGCAACGTGGGCGAGCTGCTGGCGTATGCGAAGGCCAAGCCCGGCAAGCTGTTCTACGGCTCGGCGGGCGTGGGCGCGTCGAACCACCTGAGCGGCGCGCTGCTCGAGAAGATGAGCGGCGTGCAGCTCACGCACGTGCCCTACAAGGGCAGCGCCCCGGCGCTGGCCGACGTGATGGCCGGCACCGTGCCGATGATGTTCGACATCATCGCCACCTCGCGGCCCTTCATCCAGTCGGGCAAGCTGCGCGCGCTGGCCGTCACCTCGCGCCAGCGCAACCGCATGCTGCCCGACGTGCCGACCATGATCGAGTCGGGCGTGCCTGGTTACGACGTGGGCGGCTGGTTCGGCCTGTACGGCCCGGCGCGCATGGACCCGGCGCTGGTGGCGCGCGTGAACGCCGCGGCGCAGAAGATGCTGGCGCGCGAAGACATCGCGCACCGCCTGCGCGAGCAGGGCTACGAGGTCTGGACGGGTGCGCCGGAAGTGCTGGCGACCAAGGGCGTGTCGGACCGCAAGCTGTGGGCGAGCGCCTCCAAGGGCATCGAGGCGGAATAGCCGATGCAGCCCCGCATTCATCACCTGCTCGAAGACCGCGCGGCCCGCACGCCGGACGCGGTGTTTCTCCACGAACCCGATGGCACCACCACCTATGGCGCGCTGCAGGCCATGGTCGAGACCGCCGCGAACGACCTGCTCGCCGCCGGCGTGCGGCCGACCGACCGCGTCCTGCTGGTGGCCGAGAACTGCGCCGCCCACATCGCGCTGCTGCTGGCCTGCAGCCGTGTGGGCGCGTGGTCGTGCGGCGTCAACGCGCGCATGTCGCCGGGCGAGATCGCGGCGATTGCCGAGCGCGCCGACGCGCGGCTGTGTGGCTTCACCACCGACGCGTCCGACGCGGCGCGCACGCATGCGCAGCGCGCGTCGGCCGTGCCGGCGACGCTGCCCGGCGTGATGTTCACCGCCGCGCGCGCCGATGCCCGTCCCGAGCCCGATGCGGCGCTGGCCGATGCCGCCGCGATCATCTTCACCTCGGGCACCTCGGGCACGCCCAAGGGCGTGATGGTGTCGCACCGCGGGCTGCTGCACTTCGGCCGCGTGTCGGCGGCGGTGCGTGCGCTCGACACGCGCGACCGCGTCTACGCCTTCCTGCCCATGACCCACATCTTCGGCATCGGCACCGTGCTGATGGCCGCGCTCACGGGCGGGGCCGCGCTGGTGCTGCGCGGCAGCTTCTCGCCGGCCGACATGCTCGAGGCGCTGGCGCACGGGCAGGTGTCGAACCTGCTCGGGCCGCCGACCATGTACGCGCGGTTGCTGGCGCACATCGAGGCGCAGCAGCTGGCGCCGCGCTTTCCGCAACTGCGCTATGTGTACACCGGCTCCGCGCCGCTCGACCCGGCGCTCAAGCAGCGCGTGGAGCGGCTGTTCGGCCAGCCGCTGCACTACGGCTACGGCCTGTCGGAGTACGCGGGCTCGGTGTTCCTCACGCGCACCGAGGCGCCGCGCGCCGACACCTCGGCCGGCTACGTGGTCGAAGGCGGCGAGGGGCGCATCGTCACGGCCGAGGGCACGGAGGTCGCACCCGGCGACACCGGCGAGATCTGGCTGCGCGGCCCGGGCCTGATGCTGGGCTACTTCCGCGACGCGCCCGCCACCGCACTGGTGATGCGCCCCGGCGGCTGGTACGCCACCGGCGACCTCGGCCGCTTCGACGCCGACGGCGCGCTGTTCGTGGTGGGGCGGCTGAAGGAAATGATCATCCGCTCGGGCTTCAACGTGTACCCGGCCGAGGTCGAGGCGGTGATCGGCCGCTTCGCCGGCGTGCACCTGTGCGCCGTGGTCGGCGTGCCCGAGGCCGACGGCAACGAGCAGATCGTCGCCTTCGTCGAGCTGAACCCTGGCGCGTCGCTCGACGAGGCGGCGCTGCGCGCGCACCTGGCCGAGCACCTGTCGCCCTACAAGCGGCCGGCGCGCATCGAGGTGATCGACGCGATGCCGACCACCGCCAACGGCAAGCTGCTCAAGCGGGAACTGCAAGCGAGGGCCCGGCTGCCCTGAGGTCGGCCGGCAGGTCGCCGATGACGCTGCGGCGCCCCTTCTGCGTGTCCATGTACTCGCGCATGCGGGCGATTCGGCCCTCGCGCAACTCGAGGATGAAGCAGTAGTCGTTGTCGTAGTGCCGGCCGCTGGCGAGCGTGGCCTGCAGGCGCATCTCCAGCACCACGGTGTCGCCTTCGCAGAGCAGGTGGGTGAAGTCCACCGACACGTCGGCCACGAACAGCTTCGGAAACTCTTCGACCAGGAAGCGCACGATCGTCTGCGGCCCGATCATGTGGTCGGTGAAGCCCAGGGCCACGCCGGTGGCGTTGTCCTTGGGCGCCAGCCATTCGGCGTCGTCGGTGAAGGCGGCGCGCACGCGCTGCGGGTCGCGGCTGGCGAAGGCCTTCCAGGCGTCGACGACGGCGCGCTTGTTCTGCTCGGGGGTCATGGGGTGCGGCGGATGAAGTGAAGGAGCGGGGACGATAGGTGCGCCGCGTTGCGCCGGCCCGCTGCTTCCGGACATCTGCAACGCGCTCTCGGACTTATCCTGCAAGGAGCCGCGCTGCTGTCCGCCAGCCGATGCGCCGTGCAGGCCGCATCGTGGGAGCCTTCAACAAGGAATCCACGCCATGGCCGATGACCTGAGCAAGCGCGGACCGCAGGATGCGGCCCGCATCAATGTCAACGAACTCCACGAAGTTCGCTACTGGACCCAGACGCTGGGCGTGACCGAGGCGCAGCTGCGCTCGGCCGTCGCGGCCGCCGGGGTCGAGGTGAAGGACGTGCGCACCTACCTCGGCAAACCCTGAGCGCGCGCTGAAGGTGCGGCCCGGCGGGCAGGGCGCGCGTAGGCAGGCTCCTACAGCCGCGGCGCGGAGCGGGGCCGATACTCGTGGCCTTGTTCCCGCCTTCAGGAATCCTGCCTTGACCGTGCTCCCTGCCGCCTCTCGTCCCACGGGCCGCGCGCCCTTGCGGGCCGCTGCGCCGCGATGAAGTCGTCTCCCAGCGCCCGCAGCTGGATTGCGGCCGGCGTGCGCCACGAGTTGCTCACGCGCGCCCTGCCGGCGCTGCGGCACGACATGACGGCGCCCGTCTCGGTGATCCGCATGGCGGTGCTGATGCTCAAGCGGCAGGTGGCGGCCGACCCCGTCGACCCCGCGGCCTGCGAGGAGCGGGTGAACCTCATCGACAGCCAGGTGTCCGAGCTGGTGGCCGCGATCCGCTCGCTGCGCGACTGGGAACTGGCCACCACCGACGACGGCATCACGCGCAGCGCGCTGGTGGCGCAGTGCATGACGCTGATGCGCTCGGCCTTCGACCTGCACGGCGTGGCGCTCGAGGTCGACGAGGCGCTCGCCGCCCCGCAGGACGACGAGCCGCGCTGGCCCAATGCCGCCGCGCTGCGCTACCTGTTCCTGGGCGCGCTGGGCTACCTGCACGACGGCGCGGACGAGGCCGGCACCATCCGCATCGAACCCGACGGCACCGACGCGCTGCGCCTGCACGCCCGGGTGCGCGAGGCCGGCGGCGCGAACGCGGTGCTCGACGCCCACCGCGCGCCGCGCGCCCTGGCCATCGACACCGTGGCGCTGCAGAACCTGGCCGAAGACCTCGGCTACGCCGTGCTGCTCGACGCCGACACCGTGCGCTTCGCCCTCGCGGCGGGCTGAGTCGTCCGCAGGAAGGCGAGCAATCGCCGCTCCGCCGCCACCAGGCCGCGCGCCGGGCCGGTCGTGGCGGCACGGGCCGCGATCTTCTCCAGCAAGGTGCCCGTCGCCGCCGTGTCGTCCGCGCGCGCCAGCGCCTCGCCCAGCGCCAGCACGGCCGGGTGCACGTAGGCCTTCTTGCAGACCGCCGGCGTGTTGCCGAGCTGCCGCGCCACGGCCACGAGGATGTCCCTGGCGCCGGGCCGGCGCTCGCCTTCCCAGGCACAGGCCCGCCGCGTGAGCTCCAGCGCCTGCACCGTGCCGTGCCAGGTGCGGAAGTCCTTGGCGGTGAAGCGCTCGCCTTCGCCCTTGCCTGTGTCGGTGGCGTCGGCGATGTAGTCGTTCACGTCGTTGGACGACACGCCGCGCACCTCGCCCGTCTCGTCGGTGTACTGGAACAGCGCCTGCCCCGGCAGCTGCTGGCACTGGCGCACCACGCGGGCCACGCGCGGGTCGTCGACGCGGGCCTCGTGCGTCACGCCGCTCTTGCCGCGAAAGCGCAGCCGCAGCGCCGAACCCTGCACCGCCGCGTGGCGGTTGCGCAGCGTGGTGAGGCCGAACGAGCCGTTGCTGCTGGCGTAGGCCTCGTTGCCCACGCGCAGCAGCGTGGTGTCGAGCAAGCGCACCAGCGTGGCGATCACCTGCGCGCGACCGGGCGTCTTGGTGCCCGTGCGCAGGTCGCGCGCCACGCGGGCGCGCAAACGGGGCAGGGCGCGCCCGAAGGCCGCCAGGCGCTCGAACTTGGTGCCGTCCTGCAGCGCGCGCCAGCCGGGGTGGTAGCGGTACTGAGTGCGGCCGCGTGCGTCCAGGCCCGTGGCCTGCAGGTGGCCTTGCGGCAGCGGGCAGATCCACACCTCGGTGTAGGCCGGCGGAATCGCCAGGCTGCGGATGCGCGCGAGCGCGTCGGCATCGCGCAGCCAGCGGCCGAGCGCGTCGCGGTAGCGAAAGCCGTCGCCCCACTTCAGCCGGCGGATGCCCGGCATGCCGGGGTTCACGTAGACCAGTCCGCCGGCCAGCGCTGAGGTGGCAGCCGGTGCGGGCCGGCATGGGGTTTGCATCGAAGGCATGACATCGCGCTTGTGCCAGCATCGACAATCGTGCGGTGTAGGACGCCGCACGCTGTTGCCGAGGCGCGCTTTCCTTTCCTTCCTTCTCTTCGGATTCCACCCATGTCCCTCCTGAACTCCCGTCGCTTCTCCCTGGGCAGCCGCGGTCTGGCGCTGTGCGGCGCCGTGCTGCTCGCCACGGCCTGTGCCTCCACCTCGCCCACGGCCGACACCCGCGCTGCTGCCGCCGCCCCCGTCAAGGTGAAGGTGTTCGTGGCCGCCATGTTCGAGATCGGCCAGAACACCGGCGACCGCGCCGGCGAGTTCCAGCACTGGTACGAGCGCTACTGGAAGGGCGCGACGCCCGTGGCCGTGCCCGGCGCGCTGCAGCCCGTGTACTGCAACGCCGACGGCGTGTGCGGCGCGGTGCTGGGCATGGGCAAGGTCAACTCGTCGTCGTCGATGCAGGCCATCCTGCTGAACCCGAAGTTCGACTTCTCGCAGGCCTACTACGTGATCTCCGGCGTGGCCGGCACGCCGCCCCAGCGCGGCACCATCGGCGAGGTGAGCTGGGCCACCTGGCTGGTCGACTACGACCTCGGCCACCGCTGGGCCCCCGAAGAGAACAAGCCCGGCGAGCCCACCTTCATGCCGCGCAAGGGCTACGAGGAGTACCGCCGCTTCAAGCTCAACCCCGACCTCGTCGGCTGGGCCATGAAGCTGTCGGCCGACACGCCGCTCAAGGACGCGGAATCGGCCCGCAAGTACCGCCTGCGCTACCCCGACGCCGCCGCGCGCCGCGCCCCCTTCGTGGGCACCGGCACGCACATGACGGGCGACACCTTCTTCCACGGCCCGGGCATGTCGAAGCAGGCGCAGTACATCGCCAAGCTGTATGGCGCCGACGACTACGTGATCACCGAAATGGAAGCCGCCGCCATCACCCTCGTGATCAAGCGCACCCACGGCACCGACCGCGTGATGAGCCTGCGCGGCGCGGTCAACTTCGACCAGGGCAACCCGAAGGAAAGCACGCTGCAGCACCTGGACCCGGCACCGGGCGAGACGGCGGGCGGCTTTGCCGAGACGGTGGAGAACATCGCGCTGGTAGGCACGCGCGTGGTCGATCACATCGTGAAGAACTGGCCCACCTGGTCGGCAGGCGTGCCCAAGCCCTGAAGATCGTCAGGGCTGCAGCACCGGCTGCAGATGCCACGTCACGTTGAAGTCGAAGGGCGTCCAACGGCTCACCGTGACGCCTGCCTGGCGCAGGCCGCGCCCCGTCCAGGTGTTGCAGGTCTCGAACAGGTGATAGCTGCCCCGGGCTTCGTAGAAGGCATCGTCGTTCGCGTAGTGCGCACCCGCGATCGGCACCGCGCGGCCTGAAGGCAGCGTGGCGCGCACATGGGCCACGAGCTGCGCGTACTGCGCCTGCGAGAGCGGCAGCTTGTAGGCCCCGCGCCGCAGCTGCGCGCGCTGCAGGTAGGTCACGTGCAGCAGCGAACGGTTGCCGCCCGACAGCGCCCCGAAGGCGCGCGCGGCTGTCAGGTCGCCCCAGGTCGGCGTGTGCAGGTAGAACTCGCGGTCGCCCCAGCCGATGGCGACGAACTCGGCATCGGGTGGCGGTGCCTTGAAGTCGGACAGTGGAAAGAGCTGCAACCAGTCGATGGTGGCCGAGCGGACCGGAAACACCAGGTCGGTGTGCACGCCGTTGCTCAGCACCCAGGCCTCGACGGTCGCAGGCTCGGCCGGTGGTTTCGTGTGGGCCGGCAGGAAGACCAGCGCGCAGGCCACCGCCACGTACAGCGTGATGGCCAGCAGAAATCCCAGCAGGGTGAGGGCGATGCGTCTCAGCCAGCGTCGAATCATGGTGGTGTCAGAAGAGCGACGCCGTGGTCGCCACCGGCGCCGCGCTGCGAGTGTTGCCAGCGGGCGCCAGCGCCTCGGGGCTGCCGGCCTTGGCCAGCGCGCCCACGCGCACGCCCAAGAGGCGCAGCGGCCGCTCCAGCGGCACGCGCTTCAAGCACTGGCCGCCGACCTGGCGGATGGTCTTGCCGTCGTCGGTGAAACGGTCGATGGTCTGGTCGCGCGTGGCGATCTTGAAGTCGTCGTAGCGCAGCTTGATGCCGATGGTCTTGCCCACGTAGCCCTTGCGCTGCAGGTCTTCGGCCAGCTTCTCGCACAGGTGCGTGAAGATCGCGCCCAGCTCGGCGCGGTCGCGCACCGCGTGCAGGTCGCGCTCGAAGGTGGTCTCGCGGCTCATCGACACGGGCTCGCTCTCGGTCACGACGGGACGGTTGTCGCGGCCCCAGGCCACCTCGTGCATCCACGCGCCGGTGGCCTTGCCGAAGGTGTCGATGAGCCAGCCGCGCTCGCGTGCCGCCAGCTGGCCCACGGTCTCGATGCCGAAGCGCTTGAGTTTTTCGTCGGCCTTCGGGCCGATGCCGTTCACCTTGCGGCAGGGCAGGGGCCAGATGCGGCTTTCGAGGTCGTGTTCGTAGACCACCGAGATGCCGTTGGGCTTCTCGAACTCGCTGGCCATCTTGGCGATGAGCTTGTTGGGCGCCACGCCGATCGAGCACGTGAGGCCCGTGGCGTCGAAGATCGATTTCTGGATCAGCCGCGCCAGCGAGCGCCCGCCGTCGCGCTGGCCGCCGGGCACGTCGGTGAAGTCGATGTACACCTCGTCCACGCCGCGGTCTTCCATGAGCGGCGCGATGTCCAGGATCACCTGCTTGAAGGTGCGCGAGAAGCGCCGGTACTCGTCGAAATCGACCGGCAGGATCAGCGCCTGCGGGCACAGCTTGGCGGCCTTCATGAGCCCCATGGCCGAGCCGATGCCGAACTGCCGCGCGGGGTAGGTGGCGGTGGTGATCACGCCGCGCCCCGTGTAGTCCTTCAGGCGCGGAAAGGCCTCGATCGGAATGTCGGCCAGCGTGGCGCCCTCGGGCAGTTCGCGGATCGCCTCGTCGACGCGGCGCCGCCCGCCGCCGATGACCACCGGCAGCCCCTTGAGCTGCGGGTAGCGCAGCAGCTCGACGGACGCGTAGAACGCGTCCATGTCGAGGTGGGCAATGCGGCGGATCGGAGGGGCCGGGGGCGGCGCGGGCTGGAAACTCACGGTGACAATTGTCTCGCTCTCCGGGCATGTTCGCCCGCCCCGGTGTCGCGTGCAAGAATGCGGCGGAATTTCAATCCCCACGCAGGTGGTGAACGGAAAGGAATGCACGATGGGTGACGACGAGGTGGAAGGCGGCCTGTCGGTCGCGCTGACGCCGGTGCAGATGGCGGCGGTGCTCGGCGGCGAAGACGTGCCCGAGTCGGCCAGCCTCAGCAACCGGCTCTGGGGCACGGCGGCGCTGATCGGCGGCGTGATCGAACTGGTCGGCGCCGGCGTGCTGTGCGTGGCCCCCGAGCCCACCATGGCCAGCAAGGTCGGCTGCGTGGTGCTGGGCGCGCACGGCAGCGACGTCACCGCCACGGCCGCGCGCCAGATCTGGACCGGCCAGACGCAGCGCACGGCCACCGCGCTCACCGCCGACGCCACCGCGCAGGCGCTGGGCGCCTCGCCCGAAACCGGCGCGCAGGTGGGGCTCGCGGTCGACGTGGCGGTGCCGCTCTTCGTGGCCGGCGGGCTGGCCGCATCGCGCGTCATCGCGGTGCGCGCGAGCCGCTTCAAGCTCGAGCCCGTGCGCCTCATCGAGCACGAGGGCATTGCGGGCTCCAAGGCCGGCGGCCACACCATCCGCGAGCACGTGGGCAAGTCGGCGCAGGAACTGTTCGACCGCTTCGCGAAGAAGCCCAGCCTGCAGCGCTCGTCGTCGTTCTTCGACCTGGCCACCGCCGAGTCGGCCATCAGCCAGACCGTGCGCGCCAACGCACGGGCCATTCGCGCGTGGTCGCGCTCCGCGGCGGTGGGCTCCAAGCCCGTGGCTTTCGAGCACGACATCGCCGCCGTGGTCGGCATCGGCGTGCAGCGCGGCAGCACTGCCGTGAGCCAGCTCACCAAGGTGCGCGTGACGCTGAACATGCGCACGTACAACGGCAAGCCGTTCTACATCCTCACCGCCCATCCGTTCTGATTTTTCCCCTACGACCCACGATGCGATTCGAACTGATCGACCACCTCACCAAGGTCTACTTCGGCCAGGACGCCGACATCCTCTTCGGCGAGACCGGCGCCGAGATCATGGCCTCGTACCGCGAGTCGAGCACCGAGGCCGAGCTGGCCGCGCTGCGCGCCGAGATCGCCGACTACCTCGGTTCGCACGAGGACCTCGAAGCGGCGTTTGCGCGCGACTTCTCGCGCGACTACATCCCTGAAGATTTCGGCACGCCGGCGAAACAGTTTCTCGACAGCGTGCTGGCGGCGGTGCAGTAGCGGGTCGTCAGCGCGATTCGACCGTCACCAGCAGCGGCGAGTCGAACATCGCCACCGGCGAGATCACCGGCTCGTCCATGGGCACGGCCTCGCCGTAGCGCTCGCGCATCTTGGCGCGCACGGCCGGGTCGCCGAGGTTGAAGCTGCGGATCTTCTGCAGCTCGCCGATGCGCACGCCCAGTGCGCGGTCGTAGAGCTTCCACACCAGTTCCGAGCAGTAGATGCGCGAATCCGACCATTCGAAGGTCAGGTCGTACGGGCGGCCCGCGAAGTCCGAGGTGCGCGCATGCAGGCGCGCCACGGCGCCGGGCGTGAGCCGCGTGTCGGCATCGCGCAGCCGCTTCACCACGTAGCGCCCGCCGTTGCCGCGTGCGGTCCATTGCGCCAGCGGCGTGTAGCGCACCGTCGAGACCGCCTCGAACACGTAGGGTTTGCCCTCTCGCAGCAGCACGATGCCCATGTGGCTGTAGCGCGAGCCGGTGGCGCGCTGCACGGCCACGCTTTGCGCCGAGCGCGAGGTGTGGAAGATGATGTCGCCGTCCTTCAGTGCGGTGGCCGCATGGCCTGCGCTGGCTGTCAGGAGGGTGAAAAGGGCAGACAACGACGCGGAAAGGGCTTTCGACATGCAGGGCATTTTGCGGGATGCCGCTTGCGCCCCGCGGCATGCCGGTGCCATGATCCGCGCCATATGCAAACCGTCGCCTCCATCCTCTGGCGCAGGCTCGATGCACCGGGCCACGATGCCTGTCGCCTCGAACGCAATGCCTCGGCCTGGCAGCTCGACGGCGCGGCGGTGTTCCGCACCGAGGGCGGACGCATCGCCCAGCTGCACTACCGCGTGCGCTGCGACCTGCTCTGGCACACGCAATGGGGCACGGTGCGCGGCTGGCTCGGCGAGTCGGCCGTCGACCTGTCGATCACGCGCGACGCGCGCGGCCACTGGAAGCTCAACGACGAAGCCGTGTCCGACATGTCGCACTGCGTCGACCTCGACCTGGGCTTCACGCCCGCCACCAACCTGCTGCAACTGCGCCGCCTGAACCTCGCACCCGGCGAAAGCGCCGATGCACCGGCGGCCTGGGTCGACATCGAAGACGGCGGGCTCAGCGAGCTGATGCAGCGCTATGAACGGCGAAGCGACAGCACGTACGCGTACGAGGCCAAGCGCTTCGATTACGCGGAGGTGCTGGGCGTCACGGCGGACGGGTTCGTGAGCGACTATCCGCGGCTCTGGCGCGCGGAGGACTGACGCGTTGCTTGGAGTTGTCGGGCGCTGCGCCTGAACGCAGCGGCATGGGCTTTTTGAGTTTCGCCTTCAATGCAGCCACCGTGGTGCTGCTGATGTTCGGCGTCCTGGTTCTCGGCGTCGTGCTCTTTGGCGTCCGGGAGGCGCTGGCGGGGTGGATGGGCACTTCGCGGGCCGCCGACCGTTTTCGCAAGGTCACGAGCTACTTCACGTGGGGGACCTGCATTGCCGCGTTGGTGGGCGGCTTTGTTCTCTACGTGACGCGCGCGCCGGACAAGGCGGAACTCGAGCGAGGCATGGCCAAGCTCTTTACCTACCCGTCCAACCGCATTCGCATCGACCTGAACAATGTCAGCGAAGCGCAGCGCCATGAACTGGTGCGCGCGCTGCAGCCGTTGCTGGCGAGCACGTCGCGCGAGTTCTACCAACGCGTCACCACGCGCCGCGGCGGTTACGACGTCGAGGCGACGCTGCCGAGCTACTACCGCCTGACCGCCGATCGCCTGGAGATCGCCACGGGCGAGAGCTTCGGCAATGGCAAGACGATGCCTGTGCTGTTCCCGCAGGTGCTGGCGCATGCGGCCAACGCCGCCACCGTGCCGACGTTGCCTACCGCGATCGACGCGCAGATCGTGGCGGGCGACCAGGCACCGGTCCCGTTGTCGCTGGTGTCGAAGACCGCCGAGCTGATGGTGCTCACGCGCCAGACGCTGCGGGGCACGCAACCCTTGCCCGCGCCCTGCCTGATGGCGATCCAGGCGCAGGTGCCCACCGATCACTTCGAGTGGCTCTTCGGGGCCGACCGGAACGGCCTGGGCAAGGACGTGCGCTTGCAGGTGAACGCCGTGCCCGGCGTGCTGCCGGCCGGCACGTACGAACTGCGCCAGCTGACGTTGCTGGGCTCGGAGCGCAAGCGCGTGCTCTGGGAACGGGCGGCCGCGCAGGGGCATGTTTCGGTGCAATTGGGCCTGGCGCCCGTCGGCCTGCGCGAGAGCCCCGGCTGCGAGGCCCGCCTGCTCAAACAGCTCGACCGTGCATGGATCGTGATGGCATTGCGCAACGTGTCGCCGGCGCTGACCACGGCGGTGAAGCAGGTCGACATCGAACAGCGCCCGGCGCGCTTCAGCCCCTGGTACGCGGGCTTCGGCTGGGTGGCCGCGCAGCCCTAGTCGAACTGCGCCCGCGCCCCCGCCACCAGCGCGCGGTTGCGCCGCCGGTCCGCCGCAATCTCCTGCGCGAAGTCCTCGATGCTCCCGCCGGCCGGCAGGTTGTAGGCCTCGCGCAGGCGCGCGCGCAACGGGTCGCCTTGCAGCAGCCGGTTGATCTCGCCATTGAGGCGCTGCACCACTGCCGCCGGCGTGCGGGCGGGCGCGAAGATGCCGAACAGTGAATCGCGGTTCGCCTTCTCGTAGCCCAGCTCCGCGAGCGTGGGCACCGCCGGCAAGGCTTCGATGCGTGCGGGCGCGCCGACTGCCAGCGCCTGCAGCCGACCGCCTTCGATGTACTGCAGCTGCTGCGCCGCGACGTTGGTCGACAGCACCTCGAACTGCCCGCCGAGCGCATCGTTGAGCTGCGGCCCGCCGCCCTGGTAGGGGATGTGCGTGATGTCGGTGCGGCTTTGCAGGCGCACCTGCGCGAGCACCATGTGGCCGATGGTGGCCACGCCCGAGGTGGCCCAGCGCACCGCGCCGGGCTGGCGGCGCGCCAGCGCGATCAACTCGGCAAAGCCGCGGCCCGCGAAGGCCGGCGTGCCGACGACCAGCACCGGCGTGCGCATCACGCTGGCTACGGGCGCGAAGGCGCGCAGCGGGTCGTAGGGCGCACGCGCGAGCAGCGGGTGCAGGGTGAGCGGGCTGATGGCCGAAAAGGCCAGCGTGTGGCCGTCGGGCGTGGCGCGTGCGAGCGCGTCCATGCCCAGGCTGCCGCCCGCGCCGGCGCGGTGCTCGATGAGCACCGGCATGCCCAGCGACTGCGCCAGCGGCTCGGCCAGCGCGCGCGCCATGCCATCGCTCACGCCGCCCGGCGGGTAGACGACGATCAGGCGCACCGGGCGGCTGGGCCAGGGCGACGAGGCCGCGTGCGACAGATGCGGCAACGCGCACACCGCCGCGAAGCCGACGCGTTGCAGGAAATGGCGGCGCAGCAGCGGCACGGTCATGCGGCGGGCTTCCCCTCGGCCAGCCCGCGCAGCAGCGCCGCGAAGTGCCGCGCCGGCAGGTTGTCTTCGTCGGCGCGCGACACCAGCGTGAGCGGTGCGTCGAGCTGGCCGCCGTCGGCCAGCCGCGTGTAGGCGATGGCGTGCGCGTGCACGCCGGTCATCGAGGTCGGCACCACCGACAGGCCGACGCCTGCGGCCACGAGGTTCAGGTTGGTCATCATGCGATCGACTTCGGCCACCACGCGCGGGCGCAGGCCCTGCGCGTGGCACAGCGCGAGCAGCTCGGCATAGAGGCCGGGCGCGCCCGGGCGGCGCACGAGGATGATGCCCTCTTCGCAGAGTTTCGACAGCGGCAGCGGCTTCGCGGGCTTCTTGCCATGGGCAGGCGGCGCGAAGCGGTGATCGCTCGGCATCGCGACCCACACGGGCTCGCGCAGCAGCGTCTCGAACACCAGCCCCTCGGGCCGCGCCACCGGCACGCGCAGCAGGCCGCAGTGCAGCCGGCCCGCGGCCAGCGCCTCGGTGAGCTCGGCGGCGTTGTCTTCGCGCAGCTGCAGCTCCACGCCGGGGTGCGCGCGGCGGAACGCGCGCAGCGCCTCGGGCATGAAGCGGTGCGCGGCGGCCGAGCTGGTGAAGCCGACCGCCAGCGTGCCGGTCTGGCCCTGGGCCACGCGCGCCATGCGCTGCTTCATGGCCTCCATGTCCTGCAGCATGCGCAGCGCCTCGGCCTGGAACAGCCGGCCGGCGTCGGTGAGCGCCACGCCGCGCGGATGGCGCTTGAACAGCAGCACGCCCAGCTCGCGCTCCAGCGCCTTGATCTGCAGGCTCAGCGGCGGCTGCTGGATGCCCAGCTGCTCGGCGGCGCGCGTCATGTGGCCGGTGCCGGCCACGGCCACGAAGTACCTCAGGGCGCGTATGTCCATATGTTTTTTGTATTGAATAGGCCTTGTTATTTTATTTGACCCTAGGTCACACGGAATCTATCGTCCGGCCGCCTATTCAAAAAGCAGTCCACCGAGGCTGCATGCCGGAGACAAATCCATGCGCACACCGCGCCCTGCCTCGAAGTTTCGTGTCGTCGTTGCGCTGATCTGCGCGTCGCTGGTCATGGCCGCCTGCGGTGGCGGCAGCGGGGGAGGAGGAGGCCCCGGCTTCTTCCTGCCGACCCCGCCGCCCGCCAGCGGCGACACCCCGCCCGCCGAGGAGCCGCCCGGCACTCCGCCCCCGCCCGTGCTGCCCGTCGTGGCCTGCGCCGACCTGGCCGGCAAGAGCCTGCCGGCCGCGCTGATTAGCCCGCCCACGCAGGGCGCCACCGTCACCAGTGCCACGCCCGTGGCCGCCGGCGACGCGGGCAACACGCTGGGCGATTACTGCCGCGTGCGCGGCACCATCGCGCCGGTGGACCCGGCCTCGCAGCTCATCCACTTCGCGGTCAACCTGCCCGAACAGTGGAACCAGAAGACCATCCACTTCGGCGGCGGCGGCTTCGACGGCGTGCTCATCGACGGCACCGAGGTCATCCGTTTCGGCCCCGCCGGCAAGCCCGCGCCGCTGGCGCTGGGCTACGCCACCTACGGCGACGACTCGGGCCACCAGTCGAGCAGCATCACCGACGGCAAGTTCGCGGCCAACGACGAGCAGCTGGCCAACTACGGCGGCCAGTCGCTCAAGAAGACGCGCGACGTGGCGCAGGCGCTGGTGTTCGCGCGCTACGCGGTCAAGCCAAAACACGCCTACTTTCTCGGCACCTCGACCGGCGGGCGCGACGCGCTGAGCTACATCCAGCGCTGGCCGCAGGACTACGACGGCGTGATCGCCAACGAGCCCGCGCTCAACTACACCGGCACGCGCCTGTCGAACGTGGCAGTGGGACGCGCGCTGTACAACAACGACGCCAAGGGCTGGCTCAACCTCACCGAGACGCTGCTGGTGCAGAAGGCCGCGATGCAGGCCTGCGACAAGCTCGACGGCGCGATCGACAACATCGTGAGCAATGTGGAGAGCTGTCGCCAGCTCAACACGCAGATCCTTGCCTCGCTGCGCTGCCCCAACGGTGCCGACACGGCGGACACCTGCCTGTCGGACGCGCAGATCGACACAGTGCACGCCATCGAATCGCCGCTGGAGTTCACGACGTACTCGCTGGCCAACGGCGTGAAGCGCGCGGGCGGCTACAACCTGCTCGAAGGTGCGCTGGTGGCCGGCCCGTACACCACGCGCGACCTTGGCACGCGCAAGGCGCCGGGCAACCCCGCCACCTCGGCCGACGCCAACATGTACGTCACGGGCGACCAGTGGGTGAAGTTCTTCGTCACGCGCGATGCCGGTTTCAACACGCTCACCTTCGATCCGCAGAACCCCGGCACGTATGCGGCGCGCGTGGCCGAGGTGTCGAAGCTCACCGACGCGACCGATCCGAACCTCGCGCCCTTCTTCGCGCGCGGCGGCAAGCTGATCATGTTGCACGGCCTGGCCGACGAGGTGATCAGTCCCAACTCGACCATCGACTACTACCGGCAGCTCGTCGCCACGCTGGGCCAGGCCGCGGTCACGCAGAACGTGCGCTTCTACACCGTGCCCGGCATGGGCCACGGCACCGGCAGCTTCATTCCCAACTGGGACTCGCTCGCGGCGCTCGAAGGCTGGGTCGAGGCCGGCCTGGCGCCCGCCACGCCCGTGGCGGTAGACGCCGTGGCCGGCAGCTACGGTCGCACGCGCCCGCTGTGCCAGTTTCCGTCGTGGCCCAAGTACCGCGGCAGCGGCAGCCTCGATGCGGCCGTCAACTACAGCTGCGTGACCGAGGTCGGCGACCCGCTCGCCTGCCCGAACCTGCCGGCGAGCGCGACGCGCTACAAAGGCGGCAACAGCTTCGGCGAGGAACTGCAGGTGCAGATCGATCCGGCCACCATGGCCTACACCGTGACCATCGATGCCAGCCACGTACCCACGCGGGTCGGCACGCAGCGCAGCGGCTCGCTCGTGTCGCAGGGCAGCTGCAGCTACACGAGCGGCGAGAGCGGGGCGGTGTTCAGCTTCGGTGCCGGCGGCGTGCTGCTGGGTGGCGTGAACCCGCCGAGCGGCAGCGGCTTCTCGCCGCTGGTGGCGTTCCAGAACACCTTCCAGAACGTGTCGCCGTCGACGGATTTCCGCTCGGTGTCGCTGATCTTCAATGCGGCCGGCGTGGAACAGCTCGGCGCGGGCACCACGGCGGCGTTCTCGTCGGCGGGGCGGCTGCGCAATGCGGGCACCTTCCAGTTCTGCCGCAGCCCGGCGTCGAACAGCTTCATGACCTACGACCAGACCTGCAAGAACACCGAGAAGGGCTATCTCAGCTACAGCACGGCGCGCGGTGCCTTCGACATGTACACGACCTCGACCTCGTCGAGCGGCACCGCCGAGACCGAGGGCGGCACGCTCACCGGCTCGGTGGTGATCGGGCTGGTCAACGGCGTGTCGACGCCGTTGTACCTGCGCCGCGTGGCCACCGCCGTGCCGGCGGGCGACACGAGCAGCGGCGCGGCCACCGTCATCCAGCCGGGCCTGCGCCTGCTCGCGGTGCAGCAGACGCTGATGCCCGGCGCGGCCGACGGCAGCTATGCCATGGCCAGCGTGAAGGGCGAGGGCCGCGAGGCCACCGTGGTCGGCACCGCCTTCAACCTCGGCGGCGCGGCCACCACACTGGGCTACGACACGCCGGTGCTCGGCGTGGCGCAGGCCGGCGCCGGCCGGCCGGGCCATCTCATCTTCAACAGCGGCGTCGTGGCCTTCGTCACCACCGACGGAGCGAACGCGACGCTGGACCTTGGAGTACGCCATTGAAAAAATACCTCTCGCAACTTGCCGCCTTCGCCTTGCTGGCGGCGCCGCCGCTGCTGTCCGCGCACGCGGCACCCGCCACCGCGCCCAAGCCCACGGCCTGCCCGTCGCCCGTGCCCGAGACCGCACGTTGCTACACCGGTGAAGACGGCGCGGGCTCGTTCTACTGGATTGCCATCCCGAAAGACTGGCAGCGCGGCGTGCTCGTGATGCACGCGCACGGCGGCCCTGAAACCGGCGCGCCCAAGCTCGCACGCAGCGAGGAAGACCTCAAGCGCTGGGCCGTCACCGTGAAAGCAGGCTATGCCTGGGCCGGCTCCACCTACCGGCGCGGCGGCTACGGCGTGACGATGGCGGCCGAAGACACCGAGCGGCTGCGGCAGATCGTCGTGCGCCACTTCGGCCAGCCCCAGCGCACGCTGCTGCATGGGCAGAGCTACGGCGCGGGCGTGGCGGCGAAGGCGGCCGAGCTCTATGCGCCCGTGAGCGATGCGAAGTCGCCCTACGACGGCCTGCTGCTCACCAGCGGCGTGCTCGGCGGCGGCAACAGCGCCTACGACTTCCGGCTCGACCTGCGCGTGGTCTACCAGTACGTCTGCCGCAACCATCCCAAGCCCGACGAGCCGCAGTACCCGTTGTGGATGGGCCTGCCGATGGACGCGAAGCTCACGCGCGCCGAGCTCGCCGCGCGCGTCAAGGACTGCACCGGCGTCGGCACGCCGGCCGCGCAGCGCACGCCCGAGCAGGCGGCGCGGCTGAAGACGATTCTCTCGGTCGTGAAGATCCCCGAGCGCTCGCTCGTCGGCCACCTGAATTGGGCGACCTGGCTGTTCCAGGACCTCGTGCAGCAGCGCCTGAAGGGGCGCAACCCCTTCGGCAACATCGGCGTGGTCTACAGCGGCTCGAGCGACGATGCGGCGCTCAATGCCGGCGTGCTGCGCTACGCGGCCGACCCGCAGGCCCAGGGCGCGCTCGCGGCCGACAGCCAGCCCACCGGCCGCACCTCGCTGCCCACCGTGGGCCTGCATGCCATCGACGACCCCACGGCGTTTGTCGAACTCGAGAACGCCTACCGCCGCATCCGCGACGCGGCGGGCACCGGCGGGCATCTGGTGCAGAGCTTCAGCGCCGAGCGCGAGCACAGCTACCTCAGCGATTCGGAATATCCCGCGCTCTTCGGCGCGCTGCTCGACTGGATCGACAAGGGCGAGAAGCCCACGCCGCAGAGCCTGGCGCAGCGCTGTGCTTCGCTCATGCCGCGCTACGACACCGACGGCAAGAACGGCTGCCACATCCAGCCGGAGTGGCAACCGCCCACGCTCGAAAGCCGCGTGCCTTCACGTGCGCCCTGATTTTTCTTTTTGACCTTGACGGAGATCTCCATGAAAAAACTGTTCGCCCTCGCGGCGCTGGCCCTGGCTGTGTGCGCCCACGCGCAAGACTTTCCCGCGGGCAAGCCCGTGACCATCGTCGTGCCCTTCGCGGCCGGCGGCCCGACCGACCGCGTGGCGCGCGACCTCGCCGAGGCGCTGCGCAAGCCGCTGGGCGGCGCCAGCGTCATCATCGACAACGTGCCCGGCGCGGGCAGCTCCATCGGCGCGGCCAAGGTGGCGCGCGCCAACCCCGACGGCTACACGCTGCTGCTCAACCACATCGCGATGGCGACCGTGCCGACGCTGGTGCGCAACGTGCCGTTCAAGGTCGAGACCGACTTCGAGTACCTGGGTATCGTCAACGACGTGCCCATGACGCTCATCGCCAAGCCCAGCCTGCCGGCCACCAACTACAAGGAACTGACCGCCTGGATCGCCGCCAACAAGGGCAAGATCAACCTGGGCAACGCGGGCATCGGCTCGGCCTCGCACCTGTGCGGTTTGCTCTACCAGAGCGCCACGAAGACCGAGATGACGCCCGTGCCCTACAAGGGCACGGCGCCCGCCATCACCGACCTGATCGGTGGCCAGATCGACCTCCTGTGCGACCAGAGCACCAACACCTCGCCGCAGATCGAGGCGAAGAAGGTCAAGGCCTATGCAGTGACCACGCCCAAGCGCCTGACCACGCCGCTCTTGAAAGACCTGCCCACGCTCGACGAGGCCGGCCTGAAGAACTTCCAGGTGACGATCTGGCACGGCCTGTACGCGCCCAAGGGCACGCCCGCGCCGGTGCTCAAGAAGATCAGCGATGCGCTGAAGGCAGCACTGAAGGACGCCGATTTCATCAAGCGCGAGGAAGCGCTCGGCGCCGTGGTCGCCACCGACGGCCGCATCGAGCCCGAGGGGCACAAGAAGTTCGTGGCGGCGGAGATCGCGAAGTGGAGCCCGATCATCAAGGCGGCGGGGGTGTACGCGGACTGAGTTTGTCGGCTGGCGTCAGCCGCCCGGTGCGACGGACTCTCCGCTCCATCGGACGCGCGACGCCTGCAGGTGATGCCGCATGGCCGCGGCTGCCACTTGCAGACCGTGTCTCACCAGCGGGAGATAGATCGTCTCTTGTTTCACGAGCGCCGCTTCCCGGGCCTGCGGGTTTTCCGTGCGTTCACTCATGTGCGGCGAGATCGGGCTGTGCACGCGCAAGTTGGGGCACCTGCCAATGGGTCACGCTATGCTGTCGCCCCTATAACCAGGAGCGAAGAGCGAATGAAATCTCGTTGGAAGATCTGGGCCTCGATCACGGCCTTGATGGCGATATCGGGCTGCACGCAGTATCCGATCGCAATGACGGCTGAGACGTTCGAGACCATCATCGAGGGGCGCTATGACCCGAGCAAACAAGGGCTTCTCGCCGACTGCATCTTCGATGGATGGGACACGGTGATGAATTACGCAGCGTTTTCTCAGGCAAGGCTCGTCAAGCGTGCTTGGGGCTACCGGGTAGATTCCATCTCAATGACCAACAAGCTGATGGCTGCGGAATTGCGAGACGATGGAATCGTCACCATCTCGCGCATGAAGGAGCGGCGCATGGTCACCACGCTGGTACCTGAGACCACCGCCGCAACCGCTTGCCTCACTCGCTATGGCGCGACCTTCACGAAGGTCGGAGGCCCGTAGGATCACGAGAGACCATCGAGCTGCCGACGGGCCCTCGTGCTTTCATTGCAATCTCTCTTCGATGGAGGTTGCGAGAAAGACCTCACCCCAACCGCATCGACAACTCCACATCACCGCCGAACGGCACCGACAGGTACCCGCTGTCAGGCGAGCGCACGCGCGCCAGGTATTCCGGGCTGTGGTCGGCGTTGTCCGCCACGATCAGCGCGCCCGGCCGCAGGCGCGGTTCGACCAGCGCCAGCACGTCGGGGTAGAGCGCCTTCGCGCCATCGAGCAGCAAGAGGTCGATGGAGGCTGGCAGGTCGACCGCCAGCGTCTGCAGCGCATCGCCTTCGCGGATCTCGACCAGGTCGGACACGCCGCCTTCGGCCAGGTGCGCGCGCGCCCTGGCGACCTTCGAGGGCTCGAACTCGCTGCCGATCAGGCGGCCGCCGCCGTTGTCGCGCAGCGCCGCTGCCATGTACAGGGTGGACAGGCCGAAGGAGGTGCCGAACTCCACGATGTGGCGCGCGTTCGTGCTGCGCGCCAGTTGGTACAGCAGCACGCCGGTCTCGCGCGACACCGGCAGCCACAGATCCTTGAGCCGGCTGTAGAGCGCGATGTACTCGGTCTTGCTGTGCATCAGCCGGTGGCGTTCCTCCGGACTCACGTCGGCGATGGCCGGACTGGTGGCCGCGCTGGCCTCCTGGAACAGGCGGTCCAGCAAGGGCGCCAGGGGTGCGGTGGTCAAGGTGGTCACGGGGTTCTTTCGTGTGAAAAGCAGATGGGAAATACTATGAAGAACCCTTCATGTTTTCCATTCGCGTTCCGCCACGCTCCCATGACCGACCGCCCGAGCCCCTCGATCTCCTCTCGCAGACAGCCCAAGCAGGCGCGCTCGGCCGACCTTCTTGGGGCCATTCTTCAGGCCGCTGTTCAGGTTTTGGCGAAAGAGGGCGTGCGCCGCTTCACGACGACGCGCGTCGCCGAAAGGGCGGGCGTGAGCGTCGGGTCGGTCTACCAATACTTCCCGAACAAGGCGTCGATCCTGTTCCGTCTGCAGAGCGATGAATGGCGGCAGACGACGGAGATGATGCGCGGCATCCTCGGGGATACGCAGCGGCCCGCACTCGAGCGCCTGCGCCTGCTCACGCACGCCTTCGTCCGCTCCGAGTGTGAAGAAGCCGACGTGCGAACGGCGCTCGACGACGCTGCGCCGTTCTATCGCGACGCACCCGAGGCACAAGAGGTGCGCGCTGCTGGCGACGAGATCGTCCGCGTGTTCATGCAGCAGGCGCTGCCAGCGGCCTCCGACGCCACGCGCCAGATGGCAGGCGACCTGATCGTGGCGACGCTCAGCGCAGTGGGAAAAGAGTTCTCCGAGCGTCCCCGCACCGACGCCGAGATCGAGGCCTGGGCGGATGCGATGGCCGACATGTTCTGCGTCTACATGGAAAGCCTCGCGTCGCGCTGAGCACTCCGCCGCCGCATCGGCCCGCCCTCGACGAGGTCTTCAGCCGCCTGTCAGAACGTCCCCGGCAGCAGGATGTCCGACTTCACATCGTCGATCTGCGTGCGACCGCAGAAGGCCATCGTGATGTCCAGTTCCTTGTGGATGATCTGCAGCGCGCGCGTCACGCCTTCCTGGCCGTAGGCGCCCAGGCCGTACAGGAAGCTGCGGCCGATCAGCGTGCCGCGCGCGCCCAGGGCGCGGGCCTTGAGCACGTCCTGGCCGCTGCGCACGCCGCCGTCCATCCACACTTCGATCTGGCTGCCCACGGCGTCGGCGATGGCCGGCAGCGCGGCGATGGAGGAGGGCGCGCCGTCGAGCTGGCGCCCGCCGTGGTTGGAGACGATGAGCGCGTCGGCGCCGCTGGCCACGGCCAGGCGTGCGTCTTCCGTGTCCATGATGCCCTTGAGGATCAGCTTGCCGCCCCAGCGCTTCTTGATCCATTCGACGTCGGCCCAGCTCAGGGCCGGGTCGAACTGCTCGGCGGTCCACGACGACAGCGACGACAGGTCTTTCACGCCCTTGGCATGGCCGGCGATGTTGCCGAAGGTGCGGCGCTTGGTGCCCAGCATGCCCATGCACCAGCGCGGCTTGGTCGCCAGGTTGATGAGGTTCTTGATGGTGGGCTTGGGCGGCGTCGACAGGCCGTTCTTGATGTCCTTGTGGCGCTGGCCGAGGATCTGCAGGTCGAGCGTGAGCTGCAGCGCCGACACGTTGGCGGCCTTGGCGCGGTCGATCAGGCGTTCGATGAAGTCGCGGTCCTTCATCACGTAGAGCTGGAACCAGAAGGGGTGGCGGTCGGTGTTTTCGGCAATGTCTTCCAGCGAGCAGATGCTCATGGTCGAGAGCGTGAACGGAATGCCGAAGGCCTTGGCCGCGCGCGCGCCCAGGATTTCGCCGTCGGCGTGCTGCATGCCGGTCAGGCCCGTGGGCGCGATGGCCACGGGCATGGCCACCTCCTGGCCGATCATGGTGGTGCGGGTGGAGCGGCCTTCCATGTTCACGGCCACGCGCTGGCGCAGCTTGATCTTCTGAAAATCGCTCTCGTTGGCGCGGTAGGTGCCCTCGGTCCAGGCGCCGGAATCGGCGTAGTCGTAGAACATCTTCGGCACGCGCCGCTGGGCGATCGCCCGCAGGTCTTCGATGCAGGTGATCTTGGAAAGGTCGGGCACGGGGGAGTCTCCTGGCTGGTGTTATGGGGGCGCGGCGCGCTGCAGCCCATGCGGGCCACGGCAGCGCCGGGGGTCGAGTCTGCAGGGGAAACGCGCCGGTCACCTGAAAAAAGCCCACACCCCGGCTGAAAATTATTCAGCCCGGCTCGCGCAGCGCCTGGCGCAGCCATTCGACGAAGGTGGCGCATTCCCAGCGCTCCATGGTGCCGGGGCGCCAGCACAGGAAGTAGGCGTTGGGCGAGGGCGCGCTGTGCGGCGATAGGCGCACCAGCCGGCCGTTGTCCAGCCAGGCGCGGCCCAGCCGCAGGTGCATGAGCACCACGCCGAAGTCTTCGGCGGCTGCATCGAGCGCCAGCCCCAGGTCGTTGAACTGGTGGCCCACGGCCGGCTCGGGCAGGCCGATGCCGCAGGCCTTGAACCAGATGCGCCACGACTCCAGCGGCGTGCGCAGCATCTGCACGCGCGCCACCTCGGCATCGGTCGAGAAGTGCTGCTCGAAGGGCCCGTGTCGCTCCAGGTAGGCCGGGCTGCACACCGGCGAGACGTCGTCGGCCAGCAGCTGGCAGAACTCGCGGTCGTGGAACGGGCCGGTGCCGAAGCGCAGCTCGATGTCGGCGTCTTCGGCCGTGAAGTTGCGCACCGGCATGGTCACCTGCAGCATCAGCTCGATGGTCGGGTAGGCGTCGCGGAACTCGGCCAGCCGGGGCAGCAGCATCTGGCGCGAGAAGGTGGGCGTGACCGCCACGCGCAGCCGCCGCACCTGCGACGCGGGCTCGCGCCCCGGCACCTGCTGCAGCGCCGCGATGGCCTCGCGCACGCGCGCCAGGTAGGCCACGCCGTCGGCGCTCAGGCCGAAGTCGTTGCCCGTGAAGAGCTTGAGCTCGAGCTGCGTCTCGAGCTGGCGGATGCGGTGGCTGACCGCGCTGGGCGTCACGCTGAGCTCTTCGGCCGCCACGTTCACGCTGCGCAGCCGCGCGACGGCCTCGAAGGCCTGCAGGCCCTGGGTCGAGGGAAGTCGCGTCGATGCCATGTGTTTTGGGAAGGAGTGAGCGATGCGATGTTATCGAAGGGCGACCAGCGCATCGAGCAGCCGCCGCAGGTCGTCGACCGCCTCGCGCGCCAGCGCCGCATCCCCCATCTGCGCCTTGACGATGGCGCCGTCGACGCCCAGGGCGGCCGCCTGTGCAATGGCCATGCGCTGCGGGCCGTCGGGCAACAGGCCGGCGATCACCTCGACCATCTCGCGCTTGTGCTCGCGCGCGATGTCGGCGGCACCGGCCACGCTGGCCCCCACTTCCACCACCGAGTTGATGAAGGCACAGCCCCGAAACAGCGGGTCGGCGAACCACTCGGCCATCACGTCGGCCAGCACCGGCAGCGCCTGCCCCTGCGCGATGCGCTGCTGCGCGTCGCGCCGGCCCAGCGCATCGACGAACCAGGCCATCCACACGCCATGCCGATGGTCGAGAAAGGCGCGCACCAGGTCGTCCTTCGAGGGGAAGTGCCGGTAGAAGGTGACCTTGGTGACGCCCGACGCGGCGATCACGCGGTCGATGCCGGTGGCGCGGATGCCGTCGGCATAGAAGAGCTCGTGCGCCGTGAGCAGGATGCGCTCGCGCGCGGGCAGTGCAGAGATGTCCATGCGGCGATTGTAGGCATGTAGACAGGTCTGTCTACTCATGGCACATTGCGGGCCTTCATCACTTCATTTCTTGACTGAAAGACCGCCATGGAATCCCGCCCGCCGCTGCCGCCCTTCACCCTCGAATCCGCCCTCCAGAAAGTCCAGGCCGCCGAAGACGCCTGGAACTCGCGCGACCCCGTGCGCGTGAGCCTGGCCTACACGCCCGACACCGAATGGCGCAACCGCGCCGACTTCGTCAACGGCCGCGCGCAGGTGGTGGCGTTCCTGTCGCGCAAGTGGGAGCGTGAGCACGACTACCGCCTGAAGAAGCAGCTGTGGGCCTTCATGGACAACCGCATTGCGGTGCGCTTCGAGTACGAATGGCACGACGCCGCGGGCCAGTGGTTCCGCAGCCATGGCAACGAGAACTGGGAGTTTGCGCAGAACGGCTTGATGCAAAGGCGCTACGCGAGCATCAACGACCAGCCCATCGCGGAGTCGGAGCGCAAGTTCCGCTGGGAGCGCTGAGGCGCAGGGGCCGACAACGGGCATGCCTGTTGCTTGCCCTGTCGCATCCCTTCATACCCAGGAGCCAAGCCGCATGAACCGCAACGACGTCACCGAGAAGATCATCACCGTGAAGGTGTCCAAGGGCATCCAGTGGGCCGACGTGGCCAAAAAGGTCGGCCTGTCGAAAGAGTGGACCACCGCGGCTTGCCTCGGCCAGATGACGCTCGACGACAAGCAGGCCAAGGTCGTCGGCAAGATCTTCGGCCTCACGCCCGAGGAGCAGAAGTGGCTCCAGGTCGTGCCCTACAAGGGCTCGCTGCCCACGCCCGTGCCCACCGACCCGCTGATCTACCGCTGGTACGAGGTGGTGAGCGTGTACGGCACCACCATCAAGGAACTGATCCATGAAGAGTTCGGCGACGGCATCATGAGCGCGATCGACTTCAGCATGGACATCCAGCGCCAGCCCGACCCGAAGGGCGACCGCGTCAACGTGGTGCTGTCGGGCAAGTTCCTGCCGTACAAGAGCTACTGACGTTCGGCGTTCAGTCAGTACACCGGTGCCGCCGGCTTCGGCCGCGGCGTCGGGGCCGGGCGCCAGCCGGGGCCCGCCATGCCGTAGCGCGCGCCCTCGATCGCACCCGCAATGGCGCGCGCCACGCCGTCGACCGGCGTCGTCAGCCGCCGCCGCGTGCGCATGCGCTCGAAGGCGTAGCTGTCGGCGATGCGCTCGGCCAGCGGGTCGGCGGCCTCGGCCACGTCGGGGCTCACCAGCGAGACGTGCACGCGCCCCGCGTGTTCCCGCCGCAGCCCTTCGGAGATCGCCTGCACCGCGTACTGCGTGCCGTGGTACACGGCCGAGTCGGGCGTGGCGCCGCCCATGGCCACCGGCGCGACGTTGACGATGTGGCCCCAGCCCTGCTCCTGCATCGTGGGCAGCACGGCCGCCACGCCCAGCAGCATGCCGCGCAGGTTGACGTCGATCATCAGCTCCCACTCCTCGATCTTGCGCTGCCACAGCGGCGACAGCGGCATCACGCCGGCGGCGTTCACCAGCACGTCGATGCGGTCGTGCGTGTCGAGGGCGAACTCGGCAAAGGCCTCCATGTCGGGCCGGTGCGTCACGTCCAGCCGCCGGAAGCTCGCCGAGCCGCCGGTGGCATTGATCTCGGCCGCGAGCGCCGCGAGCCGTTCGGTGCGGCGCGCGCCGAGCACCACATGGGCGCCGCGCCGCGCGAGCCGCCGCGCCGTCGCCTCGCCGATGCCGCTGCTGGCGCCGGTGACGAGAACCACTGTGTCCTGGATTGCACTCATACAAAACTCCTCATGCGGGTCGATGCGCCATGGCGCGAAGGGTGCGCCGGGCATGGGGATGAGTCTCGGGGCGAAGGGGCCTGAGGCGGTATCCGGATCGAACGAGGTTTTTGCCTGATCCTGCGAAAACGTTGGGCGGCACCCGGCCGGGGCCGGATCACGAGGTGCGGGCTTTGGCTGGCACGCAGGGCAATTGGGCGCAGTGCTTGCGCACGGCCTCGACGATGGCGTCGATCTTCTGTTGTGCTTCGGTCGTGCGGAACGCCGCGCGACTGGCGCGCTTGGCCTGCGGCACATGGCCAACGCCCTGGTACACGTTCAGGAGCGTCAGGTTGGTGCAGTCGAAGCTCTGCAGCATCGCCTGGACCTCCTGGTTGAGCCAGCGCTCCATCTCGTTGATCCGGTCGATGCGCGTGCGGCGAAGCAACTCGTCGTCGGTGTAGTCGTCGAAGTGATCGAAGACGTAGGTGTAGTCGCGCTCTTCGTGATCGCTGAGTTCGTTGCGGATCTGGCTGTGGATGTCGTTGTACGAGAAGTGGTTGCCGCAGCGGGAGATCAGCGGGTTGCATCCCATGCGGTTGTCGCCGGTCTTGCCGACGTACAGCCGCGCGTCGTCTTGCGAGTGGGCAACGACAACGTAGACGGCGAAGCGGCGTTTGAGGCTTTCTCGATGCAGAGTGAAGACGTGGGTCATGGAATGAAAGTGATCGAACGGTGCTACAGGCCGCGCCGGCCCAGCCGGTTCCCCAACGCCAGCAGCCCCCATCCCGCCAACCCGAAGGTCAGCGCGATGCCTGCGGCGTAGAGGGCCACGCCGCCGTAGCCGTCGACGTTGGCAGGGTTGAGGAAAGGGTAGGGGTACCAGCCCGTGCGGCTGCCGCGCACCAGCGTGTAGACCAGGTAGGCCATCGGAAAGACCAGCGTCCACAGCAGATGCCGGCCGCCGAGGCGCGTGCGCGGCGGTTGCAGCAGCCAGTCGAGCAGCACGACGCACGGCATCACGTAGTGCAGCAGCGTGTTGATCCACGGCCGCAGCGCGCCGAGGTCGACGTCGCGCAGCAGCAGCGAGAAGACGATGCCGACCACCACCATGTTCACGGCCGAGATGGCGCGCAGCCCTTCGTCGGGCCCCGTGGACGCCGGCTGCCAGAGGCGGCGCGCGCCGAGCACCAGCACGATCGCCGCGAACAGGTTCGAGAGGTTGGTGAAGAAGCTGAAGAAGTTGACGACGTTGAAGCCCATGCGCACATGGATCGTCAGCTGCCAGCCGATCGCCGCCAGGGTCAACAGGCCGAAGAAGAGGCGCAGGGCGGGCCAGATCACGCGATGCTGCCCTCGGCTCAGGGCTTGCAGCTGCCGCCCATGGACACCGAGCCGTCCTTGCACTCGGTGAGCATCGGTTCGCCGCGCGGTGCGGGGGCTGATGGGGATGCAGGGGCCGGCGAGGCCGCGCCGCCTTCGCGCTGGTAGACGATCTTCTTGGTGCCGAGGTCGCAGCTGCCCACGACCTGTCCGCTTGCCGTGGCGGTGGCATCGACGGTGACGACGCTGAAGTTCGTCACGCCCGACGCGGCGATCTTGGCTTCGATCTCGGCGCGCAGCGTGTCGCAGTTGCTCTGGGCGTGGGCGCCGCCGGCGGCCACGAGCAGGGTCGAGGCGGCAGCAGCAGTCACAAGCAGACGGAGTTTCATGAGGGGCCTGCCTTTCTTTTCTCTTGCAGTGGAATGGGGGCGGGGGAATCGGCGTCTAGTTTCGCGCTGCGCGGCAGCAGACGCAAAGACAAACGCAAAAACAAACGGCCTGCCGCGTGAGCGACAGGCCGTTGGTGTGGGGGCTTCCGGGTCAGTGCAGACCCGGAAGACGCAGGCGCAGCGGGATCAGGCCGCCGGTGCCAGCGCCGCGTTCAGCGTGGCGCTCGGGCGCATCACGGCTTCGTACTTCTTCGGGTCGGCCAGGTAGTAGCCGCCGATGTCCACGGCCTTGCCTTGCACGGCCGCGAGTTCGTCGACGATCTTCTTCTCGTTGGCGGTGAGCGTCTCGGCGAGCTTCTTGAACTTGGCCTGCAGGTCCTTGTCCTCGGTCTGCGCGGCGAGCTCTTGTGCCCAGTACATGGCCAGGTAGAACTGGCTGCCGCGGTTGTCCAGCTGACCGGTCTTGGGCGACGGGTTCTTGTTGTTGTCCAGCAGCTGGCCGGTGGCGGCGTCGAGCGTCTTGGCCAGGATCTTGGCTTGCGCGTTGCCGGTCTTCAGGCCCAGGTCTTCCAGGCTCACGGCCAGCGCGAGGAATTCGCCCAGCGAATCCCAGCGCAGGTGGTTTTCTTCCACCAGCTGCTGCACGTGCTTGGGGGCCGAGCCGCCCGCGCCGGTTTCGTACATGCCGCCGCCGGCCATCAGGGGCACGATCGACAGCATCTTGGCCGAGGTACCCAGTTCCATGATGGGGAACAGGTCGGTCAGGTAGTCGCGCAGGATGTTGCCGGTGGCGCTGATGGTGTCCAGGCCGCGCACGACGCGCTCCAGCGTGTAACGCATGGCGCGCACCTGGCTCATGATCTGGATGTCCAGGCCCGTGGTGTCGTGCTCATGCAGGTACATCTTGACCTTGGTGATCAGCTGCGCCTCGTGCGGGCGGTAGGCGTCGAGCCAGAACACGACCGGCATGCCGGAGTTGCGTGCGCGGTTGACGGCCAGCTTCACCCAGTCGCGAATGGCGGCGTCCTTGACCTGGCACATGCGCCAGATGTCGCCTTGCTCCACGTCTTCGCTCATCAGCACTTCGCCGGTGTCCAGGTCGGTGATGTTGGCCACGCCGTCTTCGGGGATCTCGAAGGTCTTGTCGTGCGAGCCGTACTCTTCGGCCTTCTGGGCCATGAGGCCGACGTTGGGCACGGTGCCCATGGTCTTGGGGTCGAAGGCGCCGTGCCACTTGCAGAAGTTGATGATCTCCTGGTAGATGCGGGCGAAGGTCGATTCGGGCATCACGGCCTTCACGTCCTTCAGGCGGCCGTCGGCGCCCCACATCTTGCCGCCGTTGCGGATCATGGCGGGCATCGAGGCGTCCACGATCACGTCGTTGGGCGAGTGGAAGTTGGTGATGCCCTTGGCCGAGTCGACCATGGCCAGCTCGGGGCGGCCTTCGTGGCAGGCGTGCAGGTCGCGCTTGATCTCGTCCTGCGTGCTCTGGGGCAGCGTGGCGATCTTGTTGTACAGGTCGACCATGCCGTTGTTGACGTTGATGCCCAGCTCGTCGAACAGCTTGCCGTGTTTCTCGAAGGCTTCCTTGTAGAAGATCTTCACGCAGTGGCCGAACACGATGGGGTGCGAGACCTTCATCATCGTGGCCTTGACGTGCAGCGAGAACATCACGCCGGTCTTGTGCGCGTCTTCGATTTCCTTTTCATAGAAGGCCAGCAGGGCCTTCTTGCTCATGAACATGGAGTCGATGATTTCGCGGTCGAGCAGTGCGACCTTGGGCTTGAGCACGATGGTCTTGCCGCTCTTGGTGAGCAGTTCCATCTTGACGTTGCGGGCGCGGTCCAGCGTCATGGACTTTTCGCCGTGATAGAAGTCGCCGCCGTGCATGTGCGAGACGTGCGAGCGCGAGGCCTGGCTCCACTCGGCCATGCTGTGCGGGTTCTTGCGGGCGTATTCCTTCACGGCGCGGGGCGCGCGGCGGTCGGAGTTGCCTTCGCGCAGCACGGGGTTCACGGCGCTGCCGGTGCACTTGTTGTAGCGCGTGCGGATGTCCTTGTCCTCGTCCGAGGTCGGGTTCTCCGGGTAGTCGGGGATCTTGTAGCCCTTGCCCTGCAGTTCCTTGATGGCCGACTTGAGCTGCGACACCGAGGCGCTGATGTTGGGCAGCTTGATGATGTTGGCTTCGGGCTTGAGCGTGAGCTTGCCCAGTTCGGCCAGGTTGTCGGGCACCTTCTGGTCGTCGCTCAGGAACTCGGGGAACTCGCCCAGGATGCGGGCGGCCACCGAGATGTCGCTCGTCGTCACGTTGATGCCGGCCGGAGCCGTGAAGGCGCGCACGATGGGCAGGAAGGCGTAGGTCGCCAGCAGGGGCGCCTCGTCGGTGAGGGTGTAGACGATGGTGGGTTGCTTCGTGCTCATGCGCTTGCTTCCGTAGGTTCTGGGTTGTCGAGAGGGCTGAAATTTCATTGGGCGAAATGGACTTTCGCCGGAGCCCCCCATTGTCGCCCGGTCGGGCCGGGGCGCGGCCGGAGAAACCCCGATGACCCCTCTGCCAGGGCTTCGCGCGATGGCTACCATTGCGCCCCATGAAAAAGCTGCCTCTTGCCGGGATCGTCGGTCTTCTCGCGGCGCTGCCGGCCGGCCCCCTGCTCGCCGCGCCTGCCGCGCAGGTCTTCGTGGCTGTCAAGACGCCCGAGGCCGTCGATGCCATGTGGCGCGCCCACCTGTGCGCCTTGCTGCCCCAGCCCTGCGATGCGCGGGCGCTGAAGCTGCACCGCCCGCGCGACGGCGGCGCACCCGGCGACTATCTGCTCACCTCGGAAAAGCCCTTGGCCATGGCCCGCCTGAAGCGCGACGCCGGCGCCGACACCTGGCAGCTCGCGCAGCTGCACGACTTCTCGACCTACGTGGCCTCGCAGCAGCGCGACCGCCCCAGCGACCACCCCGAGCTGCACCTGGCCCTCGCGCCGGTGCTCTACCCGCTGGCCGAAGGCCGCTGGGCCGTGGCCGTGACCCAGCACGAATCGGAAAGCTATTCGGGCGGCGGCGCGTCCTATGTGACGGCCGACTTCGTGCCGCTGGACACGCCGCCCGGGCAGCGCGCCAAGGCCGCGCGCGAGAGCATCCCGTACTGGTGCTCGCGGTCGATCCGCGCCTGCTTCAGCGAGAAGGAATACAAGACCTCGAAGCACTGCCACGACGAAAGCCGCGGCAGCCTGCGCATCGCCTACGACGCGCCGGCGAAGGCCGGTGGTCCGTATGTGTGGCGCTACACCTGGCTGCAGAGCGAATGGCCGGCGCACACGGGGCCGGCCGGCAACAAGCGCACCAGCGTGGACTTTACGGACGACAGCGCCCGGAAGCCGACCGCCTGCGACGGCGGGCTGCAGTAGGCAGGCAGCAGACTGCGGCTCAGTGCCGCGGTACCGTCACCGCACCCACGTGCAGCGTGCGTCCCGCGCCCAGCCCCGCCATGACCAGCACCACGCCCAGGCCGACGAACAGCCACGCCGAGGCGTGGAAGCTGCCGGTCCAGCCGTGCAGCAGCCCGGCCAGCAGCGGGCCGAAGGCCGCCACCATGTAGCCCACGCCCTGCGCCATGCCCGACAGGTGCGCGGCAATGTGCGAATCGGGCGAGCGCAGCACGATCATCGTGAGCGCCAGCGCGAAGGTGCCGCCCTGCGAAATGCCCAGCACCACGGCCCAGGTCCACATGCCGCCGGGGGCGTCCAGCGGCGCGAACAGCATGGCCAGCATGGCCGCCACCGTCATCGCCGACAGCACCACCGCCAGCGCGCGCTGGTTGCGCAGCTTCACGGCCAGCGCCGGCACCACGAGGCAGGTCACGACCTGCGTCATGACCGACAGCGACACCACGTAGCCGGCCATTTCGCCGCTGAGCCCGCGCTCGCGCAGGATCGGCGCCAGCCAGCCCATCACGATGTACGCCAGGGCCGACTGCAGCCCCATGAAGAAGGTCACCTGCCAGGCCAGCCGGTCGCGCCACAGGCCGCGCACGGTGAAGCCCGATTCGCTCGCCACCGGCTTGAGCGGCAGCGCCTGCGGCGCCCAGATGAACGTGACCAGCGCGGCCGGCACGGCCCACATGGCGAGCGCCAGCGTCCAGCCGCCGCCCAGCGCGTGCTCCAGCGGCACCGTCAGGCCCGCGGCGCTGGCGGCGCCGCCGCAGACGGCCATGGTGTACAGGCCCATCATCAGCGCAGCCTGCTTCGCGAAGTCGCGCTTCACCAGGCCCGACAGCAGAACGTTCGACACCGCGATGCCGCTGCCCGCGATGGCCGAGGCCAGGAACAGCAGCGGGATGTTGCCGGTGCCGCGCAGCACCGTGCCCACGCCGATCAGCACCATGCAGCCCAGCAGCGTGCGCTCGGTGCCGAAGCGGCGCCCGAGCCAGGGCGCCATCGGCGCGAACACGCCCAGGCAGACGATCGGCAGCGTGGTCAGCAGGCTGGCGGCGGTGGCCGACAGGCCGGTGGCGCGGATGATTTCCGGCAGCACCACCGACAGGCTGGCGAACACCGGCCGCAGGTTGAAGGCGATGAGCACCACCGTCAGGCCCAGCAACAGCCGGCGGCCCCGGCTGGGCGTCGGCGTGGGGCGCGGCGCGGGCAGGCTGTCGACTTCGGCGTCGATCAGCAGTTCTTCGGCGCCCGATGGCGCCGCCTGGGTGCGCGCAGCAACACCCGTGGGCAAGGTCATGGAGTTCATGCGGTGCCCAGTGCGAGCGCGTTGAGCGTCGGCGCCATCAACTCGCGCACGGCGGCGGCGGCGCGCTCGGGGTCGCGGCTGGCAATGCCTTCGACGATGGCGCGGTGCGCCGCCTCGTCGGGCTCGGGCAGGCTGGCGCTCAGCGTGCTGGCGATGGTTTCCTTGATGTAGCCGGTGATGAAGCGGCAGGTCTCGACCAGCGCCAGGTTGCCCGACACATCGACGATGGCCAGGTGGAAGGCCAGGTCGCGCTCGATGAAGGCCGCGCCGCCGTCGGCCAGGTCGGGCTGGCCGCGCTTGTCGAGCAGGGCGTTCAGCCGGCGCAGGTCTTTCGCGGTGTGGCGCACGGCGGCGAGCCGGGCGGCCTCGACCTCGAGCGCGCGGCGCACCTCGAACTGGTCGCGCAGGCTGGCCAGGCGCAGCTTCTGCAGGCTGGCCGAGGGGTCGAAGCCCGAGCGCACGTACGTGCCCGAACCCTGCCGCACCTCGAGCAGGCCGCGCGACACCAGCGTCTTCACCGCCTCGCGCACCGTGCCGCGGCTCACGCCCAGCAGCTGCGCCAGCTGGGGCTCGATCGGAATGCGCGAGCCGATGGGCCAGCGGCCCGCCGCAATTTCGGTACGGATGCTGTTCGCGGCGGCGTCGGCCAGGGAGGTGCGGGGCGGTTGGACGAGCATGGGATCAGGGCGGCTTATTCATTGAATGATTGGATGAATTTAACCACTGTTAAAAAGACGCGGTCGGCGGGAGGGGCATGAAGGCGGCGCGGCGGGTGTCCGGCCGCCCGCTTTACCAGCTGCCCGAGGCGCCGCCGCCGCTGCTCGAACCGCCGCTGTCCGAGGAGGAGGACGACGACGAGGAAGACGATGATGAACTGCTGCTCCAGCCGCTGTCGTCGTCGTCGCTGCTGCCCGATTCCCAGACGCCGGGCGGCAGGAAGCCGATCAGCATCGAGAAGAACGCCGCCAGCGCGATGGGAATCCACGAGGTGTCCGGCACCGGGCCGGGCGAGGTGATGTGGAACACGTAGCCGCAGATGCCCGCCACGATGACCAGCCGGACGAGGAAGCTGACCACGCTGCGCTGGAAGGTGTTGACCATGCAGCGCACGATGATCACCGCGAACAGCGTCACGCCGCCGAGGCACAGCGCCCACAGGAAGCCCCACCAGAAGCGGTCGGCGCCGACCGTCCACGCGATGGCGACCAGCGACGCGATCACGAGCACGAAGCCGCCCATGAAGATGGCGGCCGTGCGCGACATGCCGCAGAGAAAGCCCAGGCCGTAGCCGAAGATCGCCGGCATCGCCAGCACCAGCGCGATGGCCGGATTCAGCAGCGCCGCGCCGGCCGCCAGCGGGCCGGCCCCGAGCAGGCCGAGCATCAGGCGCAGGTCGCGCGGGGCAGGACGCGCACGCGCCGGTTCGGGCTCGATCGCCGCCAGGGCGTCGGCCCAGGGTTCGGGGCGCGCGCTGCCCTTGCGCTGGCCCTTGCGTTGTTTCTCTTCGGCACGCCGCGAGGCCGAGCTGCCGCGCGTCGTGTCGCGCGGGACGCCGCGGCCGTGCCAGATGCCCAGGCCTAGGCCCCACAGCACCACGCCCATCAGGCCCCAGCCCTCGGGCGTGACGTGGCCGCCGCTCGTCAGGCTGGTGACTTTCTCTTCGTCGGGTGCGGCGGCGCGGTCCACGACGATCTGCTGCGACTCGGGCGCGACAACGCCCACCTCGCCGTCGAGCAGCCGCGCGAGCGCGCCCACGGCCGCCTGCACGCCGCCGGCGAAGTCGCCCTCGCGAAAGCGCGGTGCCATCTCGCGGTCGATGATGCGGGCCGCCTGGATGTCGGTCACCGTGCCTTCGAGCCCGGTGCCGACCTCGATGCGCATGCGGCGGTCTTTCTGCGCCACGAGCAGCAGGATGCCGTCGTCGGCGTCGCTGCGGCCCAGCCGCCACTTCGCGAAGACGCGCGTGGCGTAGCTCTCGATGGTGTCCTCGCCCGTGGTCGGCACGATGAGCACGGCGAGCTGGGCCTGGGTGCGGCCCTGGATGTCGGCGATCTGCGCGCGCAGCGCCTCGGCCTCGCCGGGCGGCAGCGCCTGCGCGAGGTCGACCACGCGCGAGCTCATCGGCGGCACCGGCACGGGCTTGGCCTGCGCGGTACGCGGGCCGGCCAGGCACAGCACCAACAGCAGCAGGCCCAGGCACAGCGACAGCCAGCGGGGCATGGACAGCGTCGCGTTCGTCGGCGCACTCGTCGGCGCGTTCATCGGCGCGCGCCCTTCGCCGCCACCACGCCCGCGCCGCGCACCTCGACCCGGCGCTGGTCGACCACCTTGCCGCTGGCGTCCACCAGCTCGATCAGGTGCCGCCCGGGCCACGGCAGCCACTGCGCGCTGTTGCCGCGCGCGTGGAACTTGCCGTCGATGCGCCACTGCACGCCGCGCCCTTCGGACTCGAAACGCACGCGCTGGCGCTGCGGTGGAATGTCGGGGTCGAGCGCCAGGATCGTGCCGTCGGCCGGCGCCGTGATGCGCGCCGAGGCGGCGTCGCTCGCCATGCCGGTGTCGAGCGCGAACAGCGGCTGCTCGGTGCCCTGCAAGAACCATTCGCTGCGCGCCGCTTCGAGCGGGCTGCCGTCGGCGCCCGGGCCGAAGCTCACGCGCGCCTCGACCAGCCCGGCGGGCGGCGCGGGCGCGCGGCTGGGTTCGCGCGCGTGCAGGAAGCGCATCACCTCGGCCCACACGGGCGCGGCGCCGCTGGTGCCGCTCACGTCCCACATCGAGGCGCCGCTGGCGTTGCCGACCCACACGCCGACCGTGTAGCGCTGCGACCAGCCCACGGCCCAGTTGTCGCGCATGTCTTTGCTGGTGCCGGTCTTCACGGCGGTCCAGAAGCGGGTCGAGAGGATGCTGTCCAGGCCGAAGGTGCGCGTGCGCGCGTTCGGGTCGGAGAGGATGTCGCTGACGATGAAGGCGGCGCGCGGGTCGAGCAGCGGCGCGGCCTCTGCGGGCTTCGCCTTGCCAGCCGGCACAGGCGGGCGCGGCGTGAGCGTGGTCGCGCCGAAGCGTCCGCCGTTGGCCATCATGCGGTAGGCATTGGTCAGCGACAGCAGCGACACCTCGGCGCTGCCCAGCGCCAGGCTGTAGCCGTAGTAGTCGCCGCTCTCGCGCAGCGGCAGGCCGGCGGCGCGCAGTTCGCGCGCGAAGGCCTCGGGCGACACCATCACCAGCGTGCGCACGGCCGGCACGTTGAGCGAGGCGGCCAGCGCGGTGCGCGCCGACACCGGGCCCTTGAAGCGGCGGTCGTAGTTCTGCGGAATGTAGAGGCCGCTGGCGGTGCTGATCTGCGCCGACGAGTCTTCGATGAGCGAGGCCGCCGTGATGCGCTTTTCGGCCAGGGCCTGCGCGTACAGCAGCGGCTTGAGCGTGGAGCCGGGCTGGCGCAGCGCGGTCACGCCGTCGACCTCGGCGGCCTGGCTCAGCGGGCCCGAGGAGCCGACCCAGGCCAGCACCTCGCCGCTTGCGTTGTCGAGCACCACGAGCGCGCCGTCTTCCACGTGGCGGTCGCGCAGTTCGCGCAGGTGGCGTTGCAGGCTGTCGAGCGCGTAGCGCTGCAGCGGCGCGCGCAGCGTGGTGCGCACGCTGGTGGGCGCGGTGGCTTTTGCATCCCCGGCATCACGCAGCTCGCGCAGCACCCGCCGCGCGGCATGCTGCGCGATGCCTTCGTTGGGCTCGAACGCACGCCGCTGCACCACCGCGCTGGTGAACATGTCGAGTGCCTCGCAGTCGGTCCTGGCGCCGGGCTCCATCACGCGCAGCACCTCGCAGGCGCGCTGCGCCACCAGCGCGGGGCGGGCGTTGGGCGCGCGCACCAGCGCGGCGGCCACGGCGGCCTCGCGCGCGTCGAGCCCGCTCGGGGCCTTGCTGAAGAGCGTGCGCGAGAGCGCGTCGATGCCGACGATCTCGCCGCGGAAGGGCACCGTGTTCAGGTAGGCCTCGAGGATCTGGTCCTTGCGCCAGCGGCGCTCCAGCTGCGTGGCGGCCACGGTCTGGCCGATCTTCTGCGTGAAGCTGCGCCCGCCCGCCGCGCGGCGCAGGTCGTCGTCGAGCAGGCCCGCCAGCTGCATGGTGATGGTCGAGGCGCCGCGCGTGCGCGTGTTCCACAGGTTGCCCCAGGCCGCGGCCGAGGCGGCGCGCCAGTCGACGCCGCTGTGTTCGTAGAAGCGCTTGTCCTCGCTCAGCACCATGGCCGCGCGCAGCGCGGGCGACACGTCGGCCAGCGCGGTCCACTGGCCGCGCCGCACCGTGGGGTCGGTGCGCACGCGCTGCAGCAGCTCTCCCTGGCGGTCGAGCACGGCGGTCTCGGAGGAACGGAAGTCGCGCTTCACCTCCTCGAAGCTGGCCAGCGCCCAGGCGGAGGGTGCAGCGGCTGCCGTCAGCAGGACCACGGCCAGGGTGTGCCGGGCGGTGGAAGAAAACGAGAACGCAAGAGGCATCGCAGCAGACGGGGCCGCGGGGCGGCAGGCAAAGCGGAGACGGCCCATTCTCCGCCATGCCTTGCGGGGCTCGTCCCCGGGCGCGTCAGGTGCCGACGTACGCCGCGAGATGCTGTCCTGTGAGCGTGGCGCGCTTGGCGACCAGGTCGGCCGGCGTGCCCTCGAAGACCACGCGCCCGCCGTCGTGGCCGGCGCCGGGGCCCAGGTCGATGATCCAGTCGGCGTGCGCCATCACCGCCTGGTGATGCTCGATGACGATGACCGACTTGCCCGCATCCACCAGCCGGTCGAGCAGGGCCAGCAGCTGCGCCACGTCGGCCAGGTGCAGGCCGGTGGTCGGCTCGTCGAGCACGTACACGCCGCCCTTCTCGGCCATGTGCGTGGCCAGCTTGAGCCGCTGTCGCTCGCCGCCCGACAGCGTGGTGAGCGGCTGGCCCAGGCTCAGGTAGCCCAGGCCCACGTCGGCCAGGCGTTGCAGGATGGCGTGCGCGGCCGGCGTGCGCGCCGGGCCCTCGCCGAAGAAGGCCGTGGCTTCGGTCACCGGCATCGCGAGCACCTCGCTGATGTCGCGCCCGCCGAAGCGGTGTTCGAGCACCGAGGCGTGGAAGCGCTTGCCCTCGCACTCTTCGCAGATGGTGGCCACGCCGGCCATCATCGCCAGGTCGGTGTAGATCACGCCCGCGCCGTTGCAGGTGGGGCAGGCGCCCTCGGAGTTGGCACTGAACAGCGCCGGCTTCACACCGTTGGCCTTGGCGAAGGCGTTGCGGATCGGGTCGAGCAGGCCGGTGTAGGTGGCTGGGTTGCTGCGCCGCGAGCCGCGGATGGCGCCCTGGTCGACCGCCACCACGCCCGCGCCGGCGGGAATCGATCCGTGCACCAGCGAACTCTTGCCCGAGCCCGCCACGCCGGTCACGACCACCAGCACGCCCAGCGGAATGTCGACATCGACGTTGCGCAGGTTGTGCGCCTTGGCGCCGCGGATCGGCAGCGCGCCGGTGGGCTGGCGCAGCTTTTTCTTGAGCGCGGCCCGGTCGTCCAGGTGCCGGCCCGTGAGCGTGCCGCTGGCGCGCAGCGCTTCCACGCTGCCCTCGAAGCAGACCGTGCCGCCCGCCGAACCCGCGCCGGGGCCGAGGTCGACGACGTGGTCGGCGATGGCGATGGCCTCGGGCTTGTGTTCCACCACCAGCACCGTGTTGCCCTTGTCGCGCAGCCGCAGCAGCAGCTCGTTCATGCGCTGGATGTCGTGCGGGTGCAGGCCGATGGTGGGCTCGTCGAAGACGTAGGTCACGTCGGTGAGCGAGGAGCCCAGGTGACGGATCATCTTCACGCGCTGCGCCTCGCCGCCCGAGAGCGTGCCCGAGGGGCGGTCGAGGCTGAGGTAGCCGAGGCCGATCTCGACGAAGGAATCGAGCGTGTGCGCCAGCTTGGCCAGCAGCGGCGCCACCGAGGGCTCGTTCAGGCCGCCGACCCACGTGGCGAGGTCGCTGATCTGCATCGCGCAGGCCTCGGCAATGTTGAGCTTCTTGATGCGCGACGAACGCGCCGCCTCGCTCAGCCGCGTGCCGCCGCAGTCGGGGCAGGTGGTGAAGGTCACGGCCCGCTCCACGAAGGCGCGGATGTGCGGCTGCATCGCCTCGACGTCCTTGGCCAGGAACGACTTCTGCACCTGCGGAATGAGGCCCTGGTAGGTGAGGTTGATGCCGTCGATCTTGATCTTGGTCGGCTCCTTGTGGAGCAGGGCGTCGAGCTCCTTCTTCGTGAACTTGCGGATCGGCTTGTCGGGGTCGAAGAAGCCGCAGCCGTTGAAGATGCGCCCGTACCAGCCTTCCATGCTGAAGCCCGGGATGGTGAGCGCACCTTCGTTGAGCGACTTGCTGTCGTCGTAGAAGGCGGTGAGGTCGAAGTCGGTGACCGCGCCCCGGCCTTCGCAGCGCGGGCACATGCCGCCGGTGCGGCTGAAGGTCTGCTTCACGGTCTTGCTGGCGCCGCGCTCCACCGTGATGGCGCCGGTGGCCTTCACCGAGGGCACGTTGAACGCGAAGGCGCTGGGCGAGCCGATGTGCGGCTTGCCCAGGCGGCTGAAGAGAATGCGCAGCATCGCGTTGGCGTCGGTCGCGGTGCCGACGGTGGAGCGCGGGTCGCCGCCCATGCGCTCCTGGTCCACGATGATCGCGGTGGTCAGGCCGTCGAGCACGTCGACCTCGGGCCGCGCCAACGTCGGCATGAAGCCCTGCACGAAGGCGCTGTAGGTTTCGTTGATGAGCCGCTGTGACTCGGCCGCGATGGTGCCGAACACCAGCGAACTCTTGCCCGAGCCCGAGACGCCCGTGAACACCGTGAGCCGCCGCTTGGGCAGCTCGACGCTGATGTCCTTCAGGTTGTTCACGCGCGCGCCCTGCACGCGGATGAGGTCGTGGTGGTCGGCGGCGTGCCTGCCGTTCGCGTCCTTCGTGCTCTTTGTTTCCTTCTTCGGGGCCTTGCTGCTCATCGGGTCTTTCTCTGGAAGGGACACGGGGCCGCCACGACGGCGGCGCCCGTGCAGGAGGTCAGGGGGCTGCGGCGCCGGAGGCCGGCTCAGCGTGTCTGCTGGATGCGGATCAGGTTGCCCGCCGGGTCGCGCACCGCGCAGTCGCGCACGCCGTAGGGCTGGTCGGTGGGTTCCTGCACGATCTCGGTGTTGCGGGCCTGCAGCCGCTCGAAGGTGCCTTCCAGGTCGGGCGTGGCCAGCAGCAGCGAGGCGAAGGTGCCCTTGGCCATCATCTCGGCGATGGTGCGGCGCTCGTCGTCGGTGAGCCCGGGCGTGGCGGCCGGCGGGTACAGCACGATGGAGGTGGCGGGCTGGCCGGCCGGGCCGACCGTGATCCAGTGCATGCCGCCGTAGGCGACGTCGTTGCGCACCTCGAAGCCGAGGGTGTCGCGGTAGAAGGCGAGCGAGGCCTGCGGGTCGGTGTGCGGAAGAAAGCTCGAATGGATGCTGAGATTCATGATGGCGAGGGTCCGTGGTTGTGTCGGGCCGTCATGCTAGGTGCGAGGCGGGGTTTCGCGCTTCTCGATTCCTGATCGGCCGCGTCACTTGTTTGGCGACGCACGCCGGCATGCCCGCCGTCGCCTGCGCCGCCTCGCGCCGGTAGACGCCGGGCGACACGCCCACCAGCTCGGTGAAGCGCGTGGTGAAGGTGCCCAGCGAGGCGCAGCCGACCTCGAAGCAGACCTCGGTCACGCTCAGGTCGCCGCGGCGCAGCAGCGCCATCGCGCGCTCGATGCGCCGCGTCATCAGGTAGGCGTAGGGCGACTCGCCATAGGCCAGGCGGAACTGGCGGCTGAGGTGCCCGGCCGACATGTTCGCGTCGCGCGCGAGCGCTTCCACGTCCAGCGGCTGCGCGTGCTCGCGGTCGATGCGGTCGCGCACGCGGCGCAGCCGTGCGAGGTCGGGCAAGGAGGGCTGGGGCTGCGTGGCGGTCATCGGCGGGATCGTGCCACGTCGCTACGGCGTGCTCAAGCGCAGGCAAAGGTTCCACATCCGGTAACGAACTTCACACAAGCGCCTGCATCTGGACACCCGATGCGCACGCAGCGGGGCTTCAATACGGTACGGGCTCGCAGGAGGCGCGCCCGACCGTACAGCCCCACCCAAGGAGAACTCCGCATGACGAAAACACTCGCGCTTCTGCTGGCCGCTTCGGCCATCCTGGCTGGTTGCGTGGTCGCGCCCTACGACCGGGGCCCGCCCCCGCGCGGCCACGGCTACGACCGCGACCGCGACGGCGTGCCCAACCGCTACGACCGTGACCGCGACAACGACGGCGTGCCCAATCGCTACGACCGCCGGCCGAACAACCCCTACCGCTACTGACGCCGGGGCCGAAGGCCCCCAAAGAAAAAGACCGCGAGGCACGCAGCCCCGTGGTCTTTTTTTTCGTGTGCGTGGATGTGCTCAGGTGGCGCGGCGCGCCATCAGCGCCCACAGGCCGGCCGCGCTCAGCAGCGAGCCGCCCGCCAGGTGGAAGCGCCGCTGCGCGCGCGGCGAGGCGAGCAGCCGGCCGGCCGAGCTGGCGAACACCGCGTAGAGCGTGGCGTTGAGCGTCGCCAGCGCCACGAAGGTCAGGGCCAGCACCCACATCTGCTGCGACACGTCGGCGCCCGGGCTGATGAACTGCGGCAGGAAGGCCACGAAGAACACGATGCCCTTGGGGTTCAGCGCCGTCACCAGGTAGGTGTTGGCGAACAGGCGCCAGCGCGAGGCCGGTGCGGCCGGCGCGGCGGTCTCGGTGGACGAGATGCCCGCGCGCAGCAGCTTGATGCCCAGGTACAGCAGGTACAGGCCGCCGACCCACTTCACCACCGTGAACCAGAAGGCCGAGGTGGCCAGCAGCGCGCCCAGCCCCAGCAGCGACACCACCAGCGCGGTCGAATCGCCCAGCGCCACGGCGGCCACCAGCGGCACGTTGGCGCGCCGGCCGTGCGACATCGAATAGCTGATCACCGTGAGGATGGTCGGCCCCGGAATGATCAGCAGCAGCGCCGAAGCGGCGACGAAGGCGAGCCAGAGTTCGATGGGCATGGGTGTTCCTAAAAGAGGGAAGGAGAGAGGGAAGGGCGGTGCGCCGTTCAGCGCGGGAACGAAGTCTTTTTCATGCGTCCGAGGTCGAAGCCGGTGCGCCGAAACGCAGCGCGGACCGCGCCTTGGCGCGCTCGGCCTCGATGGCACGGTCGCGCGGCTCGGCCGTGGTCACCAGCGATTCGATCAACCGCGCGGCCGTGGCGGCCACCTCGTCCACGGCGCGCTCGAAGGCCTGCTCGTTGGCGCGCGAGGGCACGCTGAAGCCACTGAGCTTGCGCACGAACTGCAGGGCGGCGGCGCGGATCTCCTGCTCGGTGGCAGGGGGCTCGAAGTTGTAGAGGGTCTTGATGCTGCGGCACATGGCGAATGCTCCGGTCAGGCGCGGCGCAAGGGCCGCGCGGCCAGTCTAGCGAAATCGCGTTTTCTTGCGCAGCACCCGCCGGGGAAAGGCTATTTCAGGCTCAGGACACCCAGCCCCAGCCCGATCACCCCCAGCACGAAGCTCACGAGGCTGATCTGCAGCGGGATGCGGTAGGCGGGATCGGGGTGGTCCCAGTGCGCACGCAGCACCTCCAGCGCGGTGGCCCGGCGGATTTCCATCGCGCAGCCGTGAAAGCCCTGCATGTTGATGCTGCTCTTGGGAATCTGCAGCGCGAGCCGGGTTTCGTAGTCGATCTCGATGCCGTCTTCGGGGAAGCCCGGGTCGCGGCCGATGCCCCGGATCATGCGGCAGCAGCGCTTGCCGGCGTTCGTCTTCAGCACCACCCAGGCGTTGCGCCCGCCCAGCGGCGCGAGCCGCTGGTTGTGCACGCGGATCAGCGAGAAAGCCTCGTAGTCCGCCGGGTTGGTGAACGAGCGTTGTTGCGTGACGTGGAGTCCTGTGACCATGATTTCCTCCCTCTGTGAATGAACGCCGGTGCGCCTGCCTGACAGCCCGTGCAGGCGCCGGTTTCGACGTTAGTTCAGAAGGCGGGAGGTGCCCATTGGCGTTGCCATGGAGAGAACGATTCAATCGTCAACAATGGTGAAGCAGACGGGCGATCCGGTCGCGGAGCGCGCCTGCCCGGGCTCAGTCGCCGTCGTAGAAGAACTCTTCGCGCACGATCTTGCCGTCCTTGACGGTGTACAGCGCCATCTCTTCCATCGTGAAGCGCTGGCCCGTGGGCTTCATGGTCACGTCGAAGCGAAAACCAACGATGAAGCGGTCGTCGTGCGGCCAGGGGCCGGCCACCTGGAACGAGTGCACCTCGTGGTTGGCGACCCACCATTCGCCCTTGGCGCGGATGGCCGACAGGCCCACCGACTCGCGCGACATGCCGGGCGGCGCGCTGGCCTCGACGCTGACGGCCTCGGGCGCGTAGAGCGCCTGGGCTTCATCGAATGTCCCTGCTTTGCACAGCGCCACGAGCTTGGCGGCGATTTCCTGGGTGTTCATGCGTTTCTCCAGTGAGTTGGGGGGATGGCGGGAGGCGCAGTGTAGGCCCGCGCACCGTGCGTCGTCGACCGATGTTCAACGCGCTGGTTCGTTGAGCGCGCGCAGGCTGTCGACGCCCTCCGGCGAGAGCCACAGCAGCGTGTTCAGGTAGGTCTCGATGCGGTCGACCAGCGCGCTGCGCGGGCCCTCGCGCCATTCGGTGGAACCATAGAACGCCGCCTGCTCGGCCTCCAGCGCCTCGCGGCTCGCGTAGGCGCGCACGAGGTGGTAGCTTTCTTCCTCGTGGTCCGACCGGCCGTAGCTCACCACGTCCATGCCCTTGCTGCGCAGCATGGGCACCGCGCGTTCATGCATCGCGCGGTGGAAGTCGTCGAGGGTGGCGGGCTTGAGGCGGTAGGTGCGGATTTCGAGCAGGCGCTTCATGGGAATGGACGGCAGCGTTCATGCGGGAATGCGCGGTACTTTGACATCGTGCAGCCGCGCGCTGAAGTCGTACTTGTAGGTGTAGTCGCCCGCGTAGGCCAGCGCGATCTTTCCGGTCCACGTGATGTCGAAGCGGTCGGTGCCCGCGATGCGGTCGAAGCGGATGCGGTGGTGGGCCGCGGCGTCGTGTCCGAGCAGGTAGATGTGAAAGACGTTGTCTTCCATGTCTTCAGGCGGCGGCAGGTCGATGCTGACCTCGAGCCCGTCGATGTGCGCCAAGCTGAAGTCGGACAGTGCGCAGACCGCGAAGCCGCCGCCGTCGCCCCAGGCGGTCGACGACAGCGTGCAGCGGTGGTAGTTGGTCCAGACCCCGGGCGCGTCCCAGTCGGAGGGGTAATCGATGTCCTCGTCTTCCGGCTCGTCGATCTCGCGCTCGGCGTCGTAGTCTTCGCTGCGCAGGTGCAGGTCGAACCACACCTCGTTGTTCCTCACGGACGCTGTCCAGCGGAACTCCTTGACGGGATGGCCTTCGGGCCAGGGGTTGCCGGCGAAGTGAATGCGGTTTGGAGGCGTCATGGGGCGGGTGTCGTGTGTGTTCGTTGCGCTGTCGTGTGCGCGGGCATGGGCGCTGTCGTCCGCGACCGCGATGCAGCGCTCCAGCAGGGCGGCCTCGCGCACCTCTTCGGTGGTGTTCACCTGGAACACGTTCTTGCCGCAGTCGCTGCAATACCGGATGCCGGGCGTGGCGGTGGCTTCGAGTGCGTCCCAGGGCTTGGGGCACGAGAGCGATCCGTCGTGCCCGCCTTCCGACGGTGCCTGCGGATCGACCGGCGCGCGGCCGATGCGGATCGACTTCTTCATGGGGGCGGTGGGCGGTGGGTGCCGAGGATGTACTGCGCGACCCATTCCGCCTGCTCCGGTGTGTCAGGCATGTCGACGCCCCGCGAGCGGCTCAGCAGGTGGAAGATGTTCTGGCGCGGAACGCCGAGCCCGTGCAGCAGGCTGCCCGCGATGAGGCCCGTGCGGCCGATGCCGGCGCGGCAGTGGATGGCGATGGCCTTTCCGCTCGCCAGTTCGGCGCCCAGTTCGGCAATGAAGGCCGCCGCGTCCTGCTGCGATGCCGGCAGGCCTCGGTCCGGAATCGGGAAATGCCGGAACACGATCCCATGTTCGGCGCACAGCGCAGGCTCTTCCCGGAGTTCAAGTGCCCTGATTTCCTGTGCCTCGAGCAGGGAGACCACCATGTCCAGCGATGCACGCTGCCAGGACGCCACCTCGGCGCGCAGCAGGTCGCCGCCGCGCGGACGTGCCATCAGGCCCAGCCGATGCGGCTGTATGTCGCGGACCCAGTGGATGGTGGTCTCGAACATGGTCTGCGGACCTTACAGCCGATCGATCAGCCGCATCGCCCTCAGGTGAAAACGATCGCCGTCTTGTGCGCGATGCTCAGCCGCGCCGATTCGTACAGCAGCAGCCACGATTCGATCTCGCGGTAAAGGCCTTCGTCCTCGCCCATGCTGTCGCTGAGCCGCGCGGCTTCCTCGTCCGACAGCTCGCCGTCCGAGAGCGTGATGCCGAGCGCGGGGGCGACCAGCACCAGTTCTTCGAGCAACCGGTACGACGAGCCGAGCATGCCGCCGGGCAGGTCGGTCTCGTCTTCCTCGGCAAAGATCACTTCGTCGAAGTCGACCGGCAGGTAGAAGCCTTCCGCGTCGGAGTGGCACAGCAGATGGCTTTCGAACATGCCGGCCACGTCTTCGAGCGTCTCGTCTTCCGTGGGATCGGTGTCTTCCGGCAGCGGTGTGGCCATCCATCCGGGCGTCGTCACGCGGTGTGCGTAGGCGCGGCGCAGGTAGTGGATGAACGAGTAGGGCAGGCCGTCCAGCGGCGCGCGGGATTCGAGCGGCGGCAGGCTGCGGGGTTCCACGTGCGGCGGCAGGCCGGCTTCGGCGAGCTTGCGGTTCGCGGCGGCGAAATCTGCCTCGAAGTGTTCGGCGCCCTCGGGATCGTTCTCGATCAGGTCGGCGAGGATGCCGACGCAAATGGCCAGGCCCATGGGGTCCTCCAGGTTGTAGGTTCGCCGCGATGGTGACGAGGCGCGGTGAAGGCGGGATGACGGCCCGCCTTCACCGTGAGGTGCCCCGTTACTTCGCCGCCTCCACCTTCACCCGCGCATTCGGCGTCTCGCCGAACATCTCGGGCGCGTACATCGCTTCTACGCGGCTGGGCGGCAGCGCGAAGTCGCCGACGTTGTTCAGGCGCACGGTGTATTCCATCTTCACGACGCCCTTGGGCAGGTACTCGTAGTAGCTGCGGAAGGCCTCGAAGCTGCGTTCCTCGAACGCTGGCCAGCCGCTGCCCGACTTCTTCTCGCCCTGCGTGGCGATCTGCGAGTCGCGGCCCAGGCCGCTGCCCAGGATGGTGGCGCCGCCCGGGACCGGGTCGGTGATCACGACCCAGGTCATGTCGGCGCTGGCGTTGACCTCGATGCTCACGCGCAGCACGTCGCCGCGCGTGTACTTGCCGGCCACGGCCTGCTCGACCGGCGTGACGGTCTTCTTCAGCGTGTAGCCCGCCGCGAACGGCGCCTTCAACTGCACGGCGGCCAGCGACTGCAGCGTGAGCCACGGCTTGCCGGTGCCCTGCTGCGTCACCAGCAGCGTGTCGCGCACGGGCGCACCCGTGGGCGATGCGGACCAGGGCAGGAACATCGTGTTGTTGCGCAGGTTGCCCGGCGAGGCGGGGGCGCCGAACATGGTGGTCTGGTTCGGGGTGCCGGTCGCGTCGCTGGCCTTCACGCGCTCGACCTTGCTCCAGTCGACCTGCGCCTTCACCGCGCCCAGCGTGGCGGCGGTGATGCCGGCCACCGGCGTGCTCTCGAACACCTTGCTGAACTTCTCCAGCGCCAGCCCGCCCCACAGGTTGGCGGTGGTGGTGTGCCAGGCGCCGTTCTGCTGGCGGCCGATGAAGCCGTTGGCGAGCTTGCCGATGTCGTCCTTCCAGGCCGGGTCGTCCATCACCGTGAGCAGCAGGCGCGCGGTGTTGACGTCGCCGTTGGTCATGAGCCACCACCAGTAGTCGTCCTGCTCGGTGCTGAAGATGAGCTTGGTGCCCTGGTACGACAGGCGCGCCTTCAGCACGTTGTTGGCTTCGTCCAGGCGCTGCTGGCGCTGCGGCACGTCGTTCACGCGCTTCAAGATGTTGACCCAGTCGATCACCGCGCTGGTGGGCCATTGGTTCGGCGCGATGGTGATGCTGCCGAGCATGCTGCCCTTGGCCTTGCCGTAGCGCGACAAGGCTTCGAGCGCGGCGAGCTTGCGCACGTCCAGGTCCTTGCGCGGGCTCCAGAACTCGCGCGTGACGCGGCCTTCGACGAACGCGATCAGGCCCGATTCCATCGGTGCGCGCGCGTCGTCGGCGAGCGCGAAGGCCGGGTTGAGCTGCGCCGCTTCGTGCGTGGCCGCGAGCAGGTACGACGTGAGGATGTCGCTGCCGCGGTTGGCTTCGCCGTCGCGCGGCGGGAAGTAGCTGGCGAGGCCGTCGCTGTCCAGGTAGGTGGGCAACGTGGCCAGCACGCCCTGCCACATCTTCGCGTCGCGCAGGCCGACCGCCTTGCTGGTCTTCTGCTCGAGGCAGCTGAAGGGGTAGTTGGCGAACCAGTCGCGCACGCCCGGCAGGCCTTCGGCCAGCTTGGGCTGCAGCGACATCTTCAGGCCGCCGCGGCCGGGCAGGGCGTCGGCGGGCGGTGCCACGTCGAGGGTGAACGGCCCGTCGACCTGCACCAGCGTGGCCTGCTGCACCGTGAGCGGCACGGCGGGCACGATGCGCTGGCGCACCTTGAGCGCGTCGCGCGCGCCACCGACCGTGTCTTTCGCCTCGATCTCCCACAGGATGGCTTCGGCGCGCGTCTGCGCGAGCTGGGCGGGCGCGGTCACGTTCCAGGCCACCTCGCGCGATTCGCCGGCGGGAATGTCGACGGTCTGCGTTTCGAGCGTGAGCAGCGTGGCGCGCGGCGTGGCTTCCACCTTCATCGGCTTCTGCGTGGTGTTGCGCAAGGTGATCTGCGCGCGGAACTGGTCGTCCTCGCGCACCAGCGGCGGCAGGCCGCTGATGATCTGCAAATCTTGCGTGGCCTGGATACTGGCCTGGCCGGTGCCGAACAGGCTGGTGCCCGCATCGGCCACGGCCACGATCTTGAAGGTGGTGAGCGCGTCGTTCAGCGGCACCGTCACCACGGCCTGGCCGTTGGCGTCGAGCACGATCTTCGGGTTCCACACGAGCAGGGTGTCGAGCAGCTCGCGCGTCTGGCCCTTGCCGCCGCCGCCGCCCGCGGGCACGGCCTTGCGCCCGTAATGGCGCCGGCCGACGATTTCCATCTGCGCGGTGGAGGTGCTCACGCCCCAGCTGCGCCGCTGCAGCATCGCGTTGAGCAGGTTCCAGCTGTCGTTGGGCATGAGCTCCAGCAGGGCTTGGTCGACCGCGGCCAGCGCCACTTCGGCGCCGGCGGCCGGCTTGCCGTCGGGCAGCTTGGCGGTGATGGTGACCTGCGCCTTGCTGCGGATCGGGTAGCTGGGCTTGTCGCTGGTGACGGTCACGTCGATCTGGTGCGCGCGCGTGCCGACGCGGATCTCGGCCATGCCCAGGCGGTAGGCGGGCTTGCTCAGGTCGACCATCGCGGTGGGCGCGACGTATTCCTTGCCCTCGTACCAGAAGGCGGTCCACCACTCGCGCGGTGCCTTGAAGCCCCAGGTGAAGAAGCTGTACCACGGCACTTCGCGCAGGCGCCCGCGCAGCGCGAGCACGCTCACGTAGGCGTTCGGGCCCCACTCGGGCTTGACCTGCAGGCTGACCGTCGGGTCCTTGCCGTCCAGCTGCACCACGTGCGTTTCGATGATGCCTTCGCGCTCCACGGCCACCAGCGCGGTGGCAAAGCGGAAGGGGCTGCGCACCTGGAACTTGGCGACCTCGCCGGGCTGGTAGCTCTTCTTTTCGGGCAGCACGTCGATGCGGTCGTTGTCCTCGCCGCCGAACCACAGTTCGCCCTGCTTGGTCACGTAGACCGAGCTCACGGCGCTGGCGCTGCGGCCGTCGCTGTCGGTGGCGCTGGCCACCAGCTCGACCTCGCCGGCCTCCTTCAGCTCCGACTCGCACAGCAGCAGGCCGCGCGAATCGCTCTTGCCGGAGCAGACGGTGCCGATGTCCTTGGTCTCGGTCTTGTTGTCGTAGGTGTAGAAGCCGCCCACCATGCGCTTACGGCTGGTGGTGGTGATGCGCGCCACGGCGCGCACGTTGAGCGTCACGCCGGCCTGGGGCTTGCCCGTGAGGTCGAGCGCGAGCGCCTGGAACTTGAGCTTCTGGCTGGTGGAGACCCAGCCCTCGGTCTTGATGCCGGCGATGACCGACGCGGGCCACAGCGTCTGCGTGCTGCGAATGGTCTGCACCTCGCCGTTCGGGTCGGCGTAGGTGGCTTCGAGCAGCAGCTCGCGCGCGGCCTTCACCTTGGGCACCTTGTCGATCGTGACCTTGCCGGCGCCGTCCTTGTTCAGCGTGAGCGGCAGCTTGTCGGCGATCACGCGGGTGTCGTTCACGCTGTTGAGGTCTTCCTCGCCGGCGCTCGTGTCGGCGGCGGTGGCGGCTTCGCTGCCGTCGCCGGCGGCGCGCGGCGGGTTGAAGCTGAAGGCGTCGTAGTCGGAAAAGCTCAGGCCCTTGCCGCGCACCATGGCCGACACGCGCACCGGCAGGTTGGCGGCGCCGCCGCCGGCCACGTAGTTGATCTGCACGTCGGTGGGCACGCTCGTGGCGGCCACCAGCGGCTTCTTCTCGGTGGGCGCGATGCGGCCTTCGAGCACGGGCAGGCGGAACTCCTCGACGCGGAAGATGCCGGTGGAGAAGCTGCGGTTGTAGCCCTCGTCGCTGCTCTCACCGTCCTTGTCGCCGTTGCGCAGCTCGACCTGGTACACGCCGAGCTTGGCGGCCGGCGGAATGGCAAAGCTGTTCTCGGCGCTCAGGCCGCCGGTGGCGGTCTTGCGCCAGGCCAGCGGCTGGGTGAAGCGCTGGCCGCTGCCCATGTGGGTGACGACCAGCGTGTCGGGCCGGTCTGCCGGCAGGCCGAAGCCCTTGCTGGTCTGCGTGCGCAGCAGGCTTTTCATCGACACCGTCTCGCCGGCGCGCAGCAGCGTGCGGTCGAAGATGGTGTGGGCGATGCCGTCGGGGCGCACGTCCAGGCTGGTGGGCACGTTGAAGCGCCAGGGCTCGATGCCGCGCTGCCAGTCGCTCCAGGTGAAGGCGAGGTCTTCCACGCCCTTGTCGTCCTTGGCGCGCGCGCTCACGAACCAGGCGCTGGTCTCGTACTCGTTCGGGCCGTTGCAGCTGGGGGCATCGGGCGACACGCCGTTGAGCATCACGATGCCGCTGGCGTCGGTGGTGCCGGTGGCCACGGCCTTGCCGTCGCAGCTGGACACGCGCACCTCGGCGCCCGCCACCACCTTGCCCTTGTCGAGCGTGGTGACCCAGGCCATCGAGTTTTCGCGGCCCAGCTTGAAGTGCACGGCCAGGTTGGTGGCCAGCGCGGTGGTGCGCACGTACATCGTGCGCCCGGCGTTGTAGCGCTCGTCGAGCAGGGCTTCGCCGAGTTTCTGCGAGGCGATCTCCAGCACGTGGAAGCCCGGCGTCAGCGGGATGCCGACCACTTCGAAGGGGCGCGGGTCGCCGCTCTCGGCCTTGGGCATGTCCAGGGCCTTCACGCCGGGCTGGCCGCCGAGCAGCGACACCATGCGCGTCTGCACGTGCGAGCGTTCGTTCTTGTCGATCACCGGGGGCAGGGCGCCCTTCACGTCGCGGCGCGCGGTGTCGCGGCTGACCGTGTAGCTGTCGTAGCGGCGCACCTTGCGGTACCACGCGATGATCTCGGCGTCGGTCTTGGGGTTGAGGTCGCTCACCTTGCCGGGCGTGAGCGCCTGCACCATCAGCTGCGGCTCCACGCGGCGCACGGTGACCGGCATCATGGCCGGCGTGCCGGGCTCGGCCAGGCGCTCGATCACGCCGAAGGGCGAGGCCGCGAACTTGGCCAGCGGCGGCATCGCGCCGGTCGCCACCTTCAGCGGAAAGCTGCCGGGCGTGCCCAGCGCGCGGCCCGAGGCGTCCTGGAAGCCGGAAGGCAGCTCGACGCTGAACTGCGTGCTCTCGGCCAGCGGCGGGCCGAAGCTCGCGCTGTTGACCACGTCGTCGTCGTTCTGCGAGCCGCCGCCGCTTTCGAGCGTGGCCTTGATCGTCTTGCCGTCGCCCTTGAGCACGATCTGCGACGCCACCTTGCGCGTCACCGGTGCATTGAACTGCAGCTGCATCGGGCGCAGCGGCAGGCAGGCGGCCTGCGCGTTCTCGCGCTCGCAGGTGAAGGACACGGCGAAGGGCTCGCGCACCTGGTAGTCGAAACGGCGTTCCACGTTGTTGGCGACGCCCGACGGCGTGGCCACGCCCTTGCCGTAGACGACCTGCACCTTGGCGCCCGGCGTGAGCGTGCGGTTGCACTGCATCGTGATGAAGCGCAGCGGGTCTTTGGCGGCTTCCTTCTCACGGTGGAAGGCCTTGAGCAGCTCGGTGCGCGCCTCGCCCTCGAGCAGCTTGGCCGGAATGCGTTCGCCGACGCCGTCGGCCGCGCACCAGACGTTCTGGCGCACGCTGTCGATCGTGGCCGCGCCGTTGAGCTCGAGCACGAACATCTGCTGTTCGTCGATGCGGGCGTAGGTGCCCGGCATGTAGTTGCGCACGAACGGGCCGCCGCTATTGAATTGATAGCGTTCGGGGCCGGTCAGCTCGCCGCCGCCGGCGGGCTTGAAGGTGGGAATGCGGGTGACCGAGCAGCGCACGCCGGGCGGCAGGTCGTTCTCGAAGTCGTAGACCCAGGCCTTGGCGTCGGTCCAGCGGCCGGTGCCCTTGCCGGCCTGCGCGTCCGAGCAGCTCACGGTGAGCGGCGCGGGCGCCTTGGGGTCGCCGAAGTTGACCGCCGCCTGATCGAATTTGGCGACGACCTGGCGCACGCGCGCCACTTCGCCCTGCGGGGTCAGGCTGGTGATCTGAAGTGCAAAGCCCGGGCCCGCCGCGAGCGCGCCGGCGGCCAGTAGCAATGTCGGAATGAAACGGTTCACGGAGTTCTCCACCTTGAGGCAGCGCGCAGCGTAGCCGATTTGCATGGCGCTCCGGGAGTGCCAAGCGTCATAGGCCGTCCGTGTTTGACGCGCGTGTTCGGTCGACGTACGCCGGTCTTCTTACAATCGCTGACGTCGTGCGTGCGCTGCGCAGACCGCCACCAAGACCTCGCCGCCGACCGAATGAAACGCTACTGGGAAATAGACGCCTTGCGCGGGCTGATGCTCGTGCTGATGACCGTCACCCACTTGCCCACGCGGCTGACCGATCCGCTGGGTCAGCCTTTCGGCTTCGTGTCGGCCGCCGAGGGCTTCGTGCTGCTGTCGGCCTTCGTGGCGGGGCTGGTCTACAGCCGCATCGGCCACGTGCGCGGGGTCGACTCGATGCGCCAGGCCTTCTGGCGGCGCGTGCTCAAGGTCTACCTGTGCCAGGCGGCGATCCTGCTGTTTTTGTTCACCGTGATCGCCGCGCTCGGCGTGCACATCGACCAGCCGGCGGTCAAGAACCTCGTGTCGTACTACCTGGCCGAGCCGCGCGACGGCTTCCTGTTCGGGCTGCTGCTGATCTACGAGCCGCCGCTGCTGGACATCCTGCCGATGTACATCTTCTTCATGCTCATGAGCCCCTGGGTGCTGGCCTTCGCCATGCGCCACGGCTGGACGCTCGTGATGGTGGCCAGCGCCACGGTCTGGGCGATGGCGCAGTTCGGGCTCAGCGAATGGGTCTACGGGCTGGCGGTGCGCTACCTCGGCGTGCCGGTGCCGTTCCACGAGATGGGCGCCTTCAACACCTACGCCTGGCAGTTCCTGTGGTTCGCCGGCCTGTGCCTGGGCGCCAGCCGCAACGCGCCCGACGCCCGGCCGCTGCGCTTTCCGGCCTGGCTGCTGGTGCTGGCGGCGGGCATTGCGCTCTACGGTTTCTACTGGCGCCACACCGGCATCAACGGCCAGGCGCCGTTCGGCGGCGACGTGGAAATGAACCTGCTGTTCGACAAGTGGCAGCTCGGCCCGCTGCGGATCGTGAACCTGGTGGCGCTGGGCATCCTGGCGGTGCGCTTCGGGCCCTGGCTCATGCGCAAGATCCCGCGCCTGCACTGGCTCGAGGCCATGGGCTCGGCCTCGCTGCCGGTGTTCTGCGCGCACCTCGTGGCGGTGCTGCTGGTGCTGGCCTTCTACGGCGACAACCAGATGGCGCGGCCCTGGTGGGGCGACGGCCTGCTGCTGGCGGCGGTGTTCGCGGGGATGTACTTCGTGGCGCGCTTCACGCGCGGCGCCGACGTGCCGCCGCCGGCGGACGATGTGCCTTCGGAGCCTGCGCCGGCGTGAAAGAACTCGCCCCCAGGCTTCGCGCACTTCGTGTCGCTTCTCCTACCCCCTACCGGGGGCGACACCTGCAGCCCGGCAAAGCCGGTTCCGCGGTGTCTCGCGACTGAATCGCGCCGCTTCATGCCATCGGACAGCGGGAGGTCCGTTCAGGGCTGTACCGCAGGCGGCATCGGCAGGTGCGGCGCCACCACCGACTGCCACAGCCGGTAGCCCTCGTCCGTCAGGTGCAGCCGGTCGCCGCGGAACAGCTCGGGGCGCGGGCGGCCATCCGCGCCGAGCATCGGCGTGTGGATGTCGATGTACTCGCTGTTGGGCAGCAGGTTCAGGTAGGCCGAGATCACGTGGTTGGTCTCGCGGATCTGCGGCATGAGCTGCTCGCGCGACGGGCTGGGCTTGACCGAGATGAAGCTGATGCGCGCGTCGGGCAGCTCGGCGCGCACCGTGTTGGCAAAGCGCGCGAAGCTGTCGAGCACCTGCAGCGGCGTGCGGCCCTCGGCCAGGTCGTTGTCGCCCGCATAGAGCACCACCTGCCGGGGCTTGTAGCGCACCACGAGGTCGCGCGCGAACAGGGCGCAGTCGGCCAGCGTCGAGCCGCCGAAGCCGCGGTTGACGATGCCGCCCGGCACGCGGGAAAAGTCCTGCGACAGGCGCGTCCACATGCGCACCGTGGAGCTGCCCACGAACACCACGCCGCCGGGTTGCGGAAAGCGCTCCTGGTCGGCGCGCGCGAAGGCGGCCAGTTCGTTGTGCCAGCGGGCCTTGGCGGCGAGGTAGGCGGAGGCGGTGTCGGCGGCCGTGGCGCCGTCGGCTTCGTAGGGGAAGGCGGCGGCTGCGGTTTGAGCCTGGGCCTGGGCAGTGAAGGTGAGGGCGGCTGCAAGAAGCAGCGCCGCCGCGCGGACGGATTTCATCGAAGGCATCGAACGGACAGGAGACAGGGAATTCAGGACAGGGTCAGAGCGTTTTTTCGATCAGCGGCCCATGGAACAGCACCGGCCCGGTCGGGCCGCCCGCGCTCGGCACGCCGCCCTTGGGCTCCAGGCTGATCGCCAGCGCCGGCACGCGCACATCGGATTCCGAGGCGGCCAGCCGCAGCGCCGGTGCATTGTCCAGCACGCCGAGCGAGCGCGGCGCGCCGCCGGGCGGCAGGGCCCACAGCTGCAGCGACTTGTCGGCGCCTTCGCGGAAGCTGCCCACGCGCTGCAGCACGAGCTGCTTCTTCTTCGGGTCGAAGGTCACGAGCATGGAGGCGGCGGCCTTGTCGTCGGACAGCACGGCCACGTACTGCACGGCGGGCGCGTTGATCAGCTGCTCGCGCAGGTTCAGGCCCACGCCCACGGCCAGCACGGCCACGAGCGCACCGGCCGCGGCGGCGCCGCGCCACAGCGCGAGGCTGCGCAGCCAGCCGCCGGTCGATGCAGACGCAATGGGCGCGGCCTTGTCGCGCTGCCGCTCGAGGGCCTGCTGCGCCTGCTCGGCGTCGATCAGGTTGCGGATGCGGGTCCAGACGGCCGGGTCGGGCGTGACGGGCTGCTGCAGTTCGGTCATGCCGGCCAGCCGGCCCTGCCAGACCAGCGCGGCGGCGCGCACGGGCGCCTGCTCGCGCGCCAGGGTTTCGAAGCGGCGGCGGGCGCCGCCGCGCAGCGTGCCCAGCGCATGGCTGGCGGCCAGCAGTTCGAGCAGTTCGGGGTGGGCAAGGAGGTTCATGGGGCGGGTCTCGTGATCAGGCGAAGCGGCCCATGCAGGTGCGCAGCTTCTCGAGCCCGCGCCGGATCCAGGTCTTTACGGTGCCCAGCGGCAGCTTGAGCTGTTCGGCCAGCTCGCCGTGGCTCATCTCGCGCAGGTAGGCCAGGCTGACCACCTCGCGCTGGCGGCCCTCGAGCTGGCTCAGGCACTGGTGCAGTGCCCAGGCCTGCTCGCTCGCATCGGCCATGTCGGCCGGGTTGGGCGTGTCGGATTCGAAGGTGTCGGCCATCAGCTCGTCGAATTCCTGCGTGAGCTGGGCGCGGTCGGCGGTGCGGCGGCGCAGCAGGTCGAGCGAGCGGCTGCGCACGATGAGCCCCAGCCAGGCCAGCGGCGGACTCAGCGAGGCGCGGTAGTCGCCGGCCACGCGCCAGATGGTGAGGAAGGACTCCTGCAGCACGTCTTCGGCCCACTCGCGCTGGCGCACCACCCGCATCGCCAGCCCCATGAGGCGGGGCGCGGTGCGGTCGTACAGCTGTCGCAGGGCGGCTTCGTCGCGATGGCCGATCCGGTCGATCAGCGCCATCAGTTCGGCGTCGGGGCTGGGTGCGGTCATCGGCGGATTGTGGGGCATCGGTGCGCATGTCCGAGGTACGGCCCGGCCGGGGCGGCGGATTCAGCGCGGCCCGCCTGAATCCATTGGCCGCCGGGCTGCGTACACGGGGCAGGGGGCGTCGAGATGCAGAACTCCAGACGGCGGCTCTTTCTCTTTCACCACCGATCAAACACACACCGAGGAAACGACCATGCACATCCGCACCCTGACCGTCCTGGCTTCCACCATTGCAGCGGCGCTTGGCCTGGCCGCCTGTTCCGGCATGGGCGCCAAGCCCCTGCCGATGTTCTCGCAGGCCAGCCTGCCCGATGCCGTGAAGGTGCCCGCCGGCCACCGCGTGGCCATGGAAACCGTGGGCGCCGGCGACATCACCTACGAATGCCGCGCCAAGGCCAACACGCCGGGCGCGCACGAGTGGGTCTTCGTCGGCCCCGACGCCAAGCTGATGGACCGCGCCGGCAAGCAGGTCGGCAAGTACTACGGCCCGCCCGCCACCTGGGAGAACGCGGACGGCTCGAAGGTCACGGCCACGCAGGTGGCGGTGGCGCCGAACGGCACCGGCAACATTCCCCACCAATTGGTGAAGGCCAACCCCGCCACCGGCATGGGCGCCATGCAGGGCGTGAGTTACATCCAGCGCGTCGCCACGCAGGGCGGCGTGGCCCCCGCCGCCGCCTGTGGCGCCACGAACATGGGCCAGAAACAGGTCGTGAAGTACCAGGCCGACTACATCTTCTACCGCGCTGGCTGAAGCACTGAGAACCCCCGCCGCGCCGCCGTTTGGAAACATTCGGCAACGTATACTGCGCCGCAAAACGGAGCGGGACCGCGTGCGCGCGGGGGTGGGAATGAAGCAAATTGCGATCGTGATCGCGCTCTGCGTGGGCGCGTGGTTCTTCTTTGTCGGCGGCCGCAAGCTCGACGAGGCGATGGTGCGCGACTACTACCGGAAGGACGCCCACGCCGTGTACTCGCGCGACGCCGAGGCGATCTGCAAGCAGCTCAGCCGCAAGGCGGTGATCGAGAGCAAGGTCACGGCCATGGGCCGCACCCTCGAGACCACCCAGAACCGCGACGAAGCCTGCGACACGGTGAAGGAGAACATCGAGCTGTTCCGCACCGTCGGCGACCGCATGGGCGGCATCCTCACCATCGAGTACGACTACCACATCGACAGCATCGAGGTGGCCACCGACCGCAAGAGCGCCACCGTCACGGGCACCAGCGTGCTGAAGATGGGCGAGTCGGTGCTGCAGTACAAGAGCAGTTTCACCCAGCGCCTGGAGCGCGAACTCGGCCAGATGCGCCTCGTGCATTCCAACGGCGTCACCGTGGTGCGCATGGGCGGCGCGGGCGCCATGAGCCAGAGCGACTTCTTCCGCAAGTAGCCGCAGCAGCAACGCCACAGGCCCCGCCATGATCGACCGCGACTCCCTGCCGCCGCCCCCGCCGTTCTGGCACCGCCTCAACAGCTTCTTCGCCTTTCCGCTCCAGCTGCGGCCGCTGGCCTACGGCCTGGTGCTGTCGTTCTGCAGCCTGCTGTTCGAGGCCGTGTTCTTCCTGCCCGATGCGCTGGCCTTCGTCGTCATCGAGGTCGGCATCATCCTGGCGGCCAGCCGCTACGGCTTCAAGGTCATCGCGCTGGGCGCGCGCGGCATCCGCGACTCGGCCGACTTCGGGCGCGAGTCGAGCGACGAGTGGACCTACCTGCCGTGGAAGCTCTTCGCCATCTCGCTGGTGCAGACGATGCTCATCGGCTGGCTCGCGTGGTACGAGCCGGTGCTGGGCACGGTGGGGCTGTTCATCATGTCCTTCACCTTCCCGGCGGCGGTGATCGTGCTGGTGCAGTCGGGCAGCTTCTTCCAGGCCATGAACCCGGGCTACGTGATGGACGCGATGCGCACCATCGGCTGGCCCTATGCGCTGCTGTGCTTCTTCCTGTTCCTGCTGAGCACGGGCGCGCAGGTGGCGATCTCGATGGTGCTGCCGGTGTTCGACGGGCGCATCGTGCTGCCGATCGTCAACTTCGCGTTCATCTACTTCGGTTGGGTGATGGCGAGCCTCCTGGGCTACGTGATGTACCAGCACCACGACGCCTTCGGCATCGACCTCGTGCCCGGCGCGGGTGCCGACATCGGCGCGCCGGCCGACCGCCGCACGCCCGCGCAGATCGCCGCGCAGCGCACCGACGCCGAGGTGGCGCAGTGCATCACCGACGGCGACCTGGCCGCCGCGCTCGGCATCGCCTACGAGGCGCAGCGCACCGCCGACGCCGACGACCTGGCCGCGCAGCGCCGCTACCACCGCGTGCTGGCGCTCATGCCCGAGAAGAAGGACACGCTGTTCGACCACGCGCGCCGCTTCATTCCGCTGTTGATGCGGCGCGACCTCGCATCGGATGCGCTGAAGGTTTTCAAGGCCTGCCGCGCCATCGACAAGACCTTCGTGCTCGACGACCCGGCGATGGTCATCGCGATGGCCCGCGCCGAATGGCGCGGCGGCGACGCGCACGGCACGCTCGCGCTGCTGTCGGGCTTCGACAAGCGCTTCCGCGGCCACGCGGCGATCCCGCAGGCCTACGAACTCGCGGCCCGCGCGCTGGTGCAGGGGCTGGGCCGCACGGACATGGCGCAGCCGATCCTGACCACGCTCGAGGCCCGCTACCCCGAGAGCGAGCAGACGCAGGAAGTGCGCTGGCTGCTGCGGCCGGCGGCCTGAGAGAGGGCCGGCCCGCGGATCAGGGCAAAATTCCGCACGCCGCGCCGGCCGGACCTGCGGACCCGCCTCCCATGCCGCCCCTCACGCCCGAACCGTCCCTTCCTGCTCCTTCATCTCCATCGCCGACGCGCTCCCGCCGCCGCGCGCTGGTGGCCTGGGCAGCTGCCGTCGCGCTGGCGCTGCTGCTGATCGCCGTGGCCGGCCAGTGGGCCGCGCGGCGCGAGGCGAACTTCCAGGCCGACTCGATCCGCCGCGCCATGGAAGTGCACGTGCTCGGCCTGCGCGACGCCGCCGGCAAGTACGGCTACCTGCCGTTCACCGCCGGCATGCACCCCGACGTGCTGGCCGTGCTGGCCCATCCGCAGGACCCCGCCGCGCGGCAGCGCGCCAACCACCACATCGAGGAAGTGAACCGCCTCGCGGGCTCCGACGCGCTGTACCTCACCGACCCGCAGGGCCTCACGCTGGCCGCGAGCAACTGGGCCACGCCGCAGAGCTTCGTGGGCGAGTCGTACGCCAACCGGCCGTACTTTCTCGATGCGCGGGCCGGGCGGCGTGGCCTGTTCTACGGCGTGGGCCAGACCACGGGCGAGCCGGGGCTGTTCATGTCGGCGCCGGTGCGCGCCGAGGGCGGCGGCGAGGTGCTGGGCGTGGTCACCGTCAAGGTCAGCCTGCGCCAGTTGCACGACGCCTGGGCCTTCGTGCGCGATCCGATCCTGCTGACCGACGCGCGCGGCATCGTGTTCCTGAGCTCGGTGCCGGGCTGGATGTACCAGGCCACGCGGGCGCTGAGCCCCGCCGACCTGGCCGGCATCGAGCACGACCAGCAGTACGGCGCGCGCACCCGCTTCGCGCCGTTGCCCTGGCGCGTCGAGCACCTCGAGGGCGCGCCGGGCTACCTGGTGCGCACCACGGTCGGCGGCAAGGCGCGCCGTTTCCTCGCCGTGGACGAGCCGCTGCCCGACCTGGGCTGGACCCTGACGGTGATGGCCGACCACGCCGAAGTCACCCGCGCGCGTGAGCGCACCTGGATGCTCGGCCTGCTGGGCGCCGGCGTGCTGCTGCTGGGCGCGCTGTACTGGCGGCTGCGCGAGCGCCGCTTCGCCGAGCAGCGCGACGCGCGGCGCGACCTGGAGCTGCGCGTGCGCGAGCGCACCCACGAGCTGGACCAGGCCCACGCCTTCCGCAAGGCGATGGAAGACTCGCTGCTGGTTGGCATGCGCGCGCGCGACCTGCAGGGCCGCATCATCTACGTCAACCCGGCCTTCTGCGAGATGACCGGCTACGGCGCCGACGAGCTGCTGGGGCGGCTGCCGCCGTACCCCTACTGGCACCCCGACGACGTGACGCAGCACTGGTTCCACTACGAGGCCATGATGAGCGGGCAGCCCGCGCGCTCGGGCTTCGAGTCGCGCCTGCGGCACCGCGACGGGCACGAGGTCATCACCATGGTCTACACCGCGCGGCTCATCGACGCCGACGGCCGCCACAGCGGCTGGATGAGCTCGGTGGTCGACATCACCGAGCAGAAGCGCGCCGAGCTGCGCCAGCGCCAGAACGACGAGCAGCTGCAGCACGCGCAGCGCCTGGCCAGCCTGGGCGAGATGGCCTCCACGCTGGCCCACGAACTCAACCAGCCGCTGATGGCGCTGAGCAACTTCGCCAGCGCCGCCAAGGCCTTTGCCGCGCAGGGCAACCAGCCGCTGCTGGCCAGCAGCCTCGACGAGACCGTGGCGCAGGCCAAGCGCAGCGCCGAGATCGTGCGGCGCATCCGCGGCTTCGTGCGCCAGCGCACCGCCGGCACCGAAGACTGCGCCGTGGCCGCGCTGGTGGCCAATGCGCTGGCGCTGCTGCAGGGCGAGATGCGCCAGCGGCAGGTGCGCGCCGAGGTGCGCATTCCGCCCGCGCTGCCGCCGGTGCGCGGCGACCGCGTGCTGCTTGAGCAGGTGCTGCTGAACCTGCTGTCCAACAGCCTGCAGGCGATGCAGCAGGGCACGCCGCCCGAGCGGCGCATGGTCGAGGTCGAGGCCGAACTGCGCGAAGGCCGCGTGCACATCCGCATCGCCGACCACGGCCCGGGCATCGACGCCGCGCTGGCCGAGCAGGTCTTCGCGCCTTTCTTCACCACCAAGGCCGGCGGGCTCGGGCTGGGCCTGAACATCTGCCGCACCATCGTGGAGGCCCACCGCGGCCGCTTGTCGTTTGCCGACCGGCCCGGCGGCGGCACGGTCTTCACCCTCGAACTGGAGGCTTCCCCGTGAACGCACCCCTGCTTGCCAACCACCTGTGCGTCGTCGACGACGACGAGGCCGTGCGCCGCTCCCTGGGCCTGCTGCTGCTGTCGCGCGGCCATGCGGTGCAGGCCTTTGCCTCGGGCGAGGCCTTCCTGGCCGGCGCCGACCTGCAGCGCCCGGGCTGCGCCATCCTCGACCTGCGCATGGAGGGCATGAGCGGGCTGCAGGTGTTCGACGCGCTGCGCGCGCAGGACAGCCCGCTGGTCGTGATCTTCCTGTCCGGGCACGGCGACATCCCGATGGCGGTCGAGGCGGTGCAGAACGGCGCCTTCGGCTGGCTGGAAAAGCCCTGCAACGACGAGCGCCTGCTCGACAGCATCGCCAAGGCATTGCAAAAGGCCGAGGAGATCGCCGTGCGCCGCCAGGCCCGGCAGGCCGCGCAGGCGCTGTGGGCCAAGCTCACGCCGCGCGAGATGCAGGTCGCCCGGCTCGTGGCCGAAGGCCTGCCCAACAAGCGCATCGCGCAGGAACTCGCGCCGTTGGAGCTGCGCACGGTGGAAACGCACCGGGCGCACATGTTCGCGAAGCTGGGCTTTTCGAGCAGCCTGGAGCTGGATCGCTTCCTGCGCGAGCACGGGTTGTAGGGGCCGTTCGGGGCGCGTGCCCAGGCCACCGGGTACTTCCCTCCGCGAATGTCCCCCGCCTTCGGCTCCTCCTTGATTTCGCTGCGGGAAGCACCCAGTGCCCTGGGCACAGGGCACGCTGTGGGTGCTCGCCGATCAACGATTGCACTGATGACGCTCACGCCGATGGGGCGCCTTGCGCAGCGAAATCAAGGAGGAGGGCGAAGCCCGGGGGACATTCGCGGAGCAAGGTGCCCCGTCGGCGGGAGCGTCGCCCTGAAGGCGCCCCAACCTCTGGCTGGAACTTAGGGTTTACCCCTGCGTACCGGTACGCAGTCCCGCGGCGGGGGCCCTACGGACGACAGCGCGCCCCCGGCGGACCAGACTCCCCGGCACGGCTTTCCGCGGGCTTCGCGGGGGCTGCAGCCAGAGACAAGGACCCCCCGCATGACCGCCATTGCCAGCAGCAGCACGAGCGCCGGCGCTTCCAGCCCGGACGCGACCCGCGACACCACCCCCTACACCTTCGAGGAAAAGCGCAAGCGCATCTTCGCCATCTTTGCCGCCTCGTCCGGCAACCTGGTGGAGTGGTTCGACTTCTACGTCTACGCCTTCTGCGCGATCTACTTCGCGCCCTCGTTCTTCCCCAAGTCGGACCCGACGGTCCAGCTGCTGAACACCGCCGGCGTGTTCGCCGCCGGCTTCCTGATGCGCCCGATCGGCGGCTGGCTGTTCGGCCGGCTGGCCGACCGCAAGGGCCGCAAGACGTCGATGGTGACCTCGGTCGTCATGATGTGCGTCGGCTCGCTGGTCATTGCCTGCCTGCCCACCTACGCGCAGATCGGCGCCTGGGCGCCCGCGCTGCTGCTGGCCGCGCGCCTGCTGCAGGGCCTGTCGGTCGGTGGCGAGTACGGCACCACCGCCACCTACATGAGCGAAGTGGCGATGCGCGGCCAGCGCGGCTTCTTCTCGTCGTTCCAGTACGTCACGCTGATCGGCGGCCAGCTGCTGGCCGTGGTGGCCGTGGTGGTGCTGCAGCAGCTGCTCACCGAGGCCGAGCTCAAGGCCTGGGGCTGGCGCATTCCCTTCGTGCTGGGTGCCCTGGCCGCCGTCGTGGCGCTGATGCTGCGCCGCACGCTGACCGAGACCGCCAGCACCAAGACCCGCGCCGCCAAGGGCGCCGGCAGCGTCGCCGAGCTGTTCAAGCACCACAAGCGCGCCTTCCTCGTCGTGCTGGGCTACACGGCCGGCGGCTCGCTGATCTTCTACACCTTCACCACCTACATGCAGAAGTACCTGGTGAACTCGGCCGGCATGTCGATCAAGACCGCCAGCAACGTGATGACGGCGTGCCTCTTCCTGTACATGTGCATGCAGCCGCTGTTCGGCGCGCTGTCGGACCGCATTGGCCGTCGCAGCAACATGCTGCTGTTCGGCGCCCTGGGCGCGCTGATGACGGTGCCCGTGCTGAGCAACCTGCAAAACGTGAGCAGCCCGCTGATGGCCGGCGTGCTGATCACGCTGGCGCTGGCGGTGGTGAGCTTCTACACCTCGATCAGCGGCATCGTGAAGGCCGAGATGTTCCCGCCCGAAGTGCGCGCGCTGGGCGTGGGCCTGTCGTACGCGGTGGGCAACGCCATCTTCGGCGGCAGCGCGGAGTACGTGGCGCTGGGCCTGAAGTCGATCGGCCACGAGTCGTACTTCTACTGGTACGTGACGGCGATGATGGGCGTGGCCTTCCTGGTCAGCCTGCTGCTGCCGAAGCAGGCCACCTACCTGCACAACGACAAGTAAGCGCAGCGGCGCTTCATCAACGAACCCGGCCTCGCGCCGGGTTTTTTACGTGCGTTGCAACGCGCGCGTGACCATGTCGTTGGGCGCCAGCCGCAGCAGGTGCGGCAGCAGGCCCAGGGCGCGATCGCGTTCGCCCGCGTGCAGCAGCCCGTTGGCGCACACCGAGAGCGTGTCGGCCAGCTCGGGGTGGTCGGGCGCGGTCTTTAGCAGGATGCGGCAGAGCTTGTCGGCATCGCCGAACTGGCGGATGCGCGCGAAGCGGCGCGCCAGCCGGGCCATGTCGTCGGGCTTCAGGCGCACGCCCGGTTTGGCCTGGTCGAGGTAGGTCGTGAAGCTGGCGTGCTGCAGCGCCAGGGTGTCGGCGTCGGTGGCGGGCAGGCGGAAGATGCGGCGCGCGGCCTGGTGGAAATCGTCGCTGGCGGGCTGCAGGCGCGCAGTGTGGAACCAGGCGCGCAGCGTGTCGGTGTCGCCGGGGCGCAGGGCGGCGGCGGCGCGCCATTCAACGCACGCGGGCTCGAACTTCATCGCCGCCGACAGCCTGCGCGCAGCGGCCACGTGCTGCTCGAAGCGGTGGTCGTCGGTCACCATTTCCGACTTCACGGTCTCGGGCGTCTTCACGCGGCCCAGCCACATGGCGCCGGCCATCAGCGCGGCGCCCGTCAGCAGGCCGCCCAGGTGGGCCATGTAGGCGATGCCCTGGCCGCCGATCCAGTGCTGCACCAGCTCGTTGACGATCCAGGCCGGCAACAGCAGCAGGGCGGGCGCCGTGACGTAGTTGAAATAGAAGAACAGCTGGTAGAAAAAGCGGATGCGCCGCAGCCGGTACATCACGGCGTACATGCCCATCAATGCCGAGATCGCGCCCGAGGCGCCCAGCCCGTAGCCGCCCTTGCCCGCATAGGCCCAGCCGGCCAGCAATGCGGAGCCCACGCCGCCCAGCAGGTAGAAGCTCAGGTAGGTGCCGCGCCCCAGCGCCAGCTCGACCGAGAAGCCGAACAGGAAGAGGAACAGCATGTTGCCCAGCAGGTGGCCCGTGCTGCCGTGCAGGAAGGCGGCGGTGAGCCAGGTCCAGGGCTTGAATTCGGCGTCCTTGCCGTAGTCCTGCGACCAGCGCGCGGTGAACGGCGCGGGCAGCATCGCCTCGTACTGGCGGCGGTCGCGCTGCCATTCGTCGAAGCGCGGGTTCGCGGGCTTCACGACCTGGTCGGCGCGCAGCTTCTTCAGGAAGGGTTGGTCGTTCTGCAGGCCTTCGAGCAGCTGCGGGTAGGCCTCTTCATGGGCCAGCATGCGGCGCGCCAGCTTGCCGCGCTTGGGGTCGGTCTTTTCGAGCCACTCGACGAAGGGCGGCAGCTCCAGTTCGGGCAGCACGCTCTGCACGTAGAACTGCGCCGCGCGCTCGCGGCCGTTTTCTTCGCTGCGCTGCGGCCCCCAGAACACGAGCATGTTCAGGAGGATCAGCAGCACCGTCATCCACGGCGGGTTGCGCCAGCTCGGTTTGTTTTCGAGCGGGATGGCGTAGAACATGAAGCGCGGCCCTCGGTGGTGCGGCCGCGGGCTTCAGCCCAGGCGCGCGCGGTGGCGGGCGACCTGAGCCTTGACCTGCACGGGCGCGGTGCCGCCCAGCACGTTGCGGGCGTTGAGCGAGCCGCGCAGGCTCAGCACGTCGTAGACGTCCTTCTCGATGTTCGGGTTGAACTGCTGCAGCACGGCCAGCGGCAGCTCCGACAGGTCGACCTGGTGCGAGGTGGCGGCCTTCACGGCGTGGGCCACGGTTTCGTGCGCGTCGCGGAAGGGCAGGCCCTTCTTCACGAGGTAGTCGGCCAGATCGGTGGCGGTGGCGTAGCCGCGCAGCGCGGCGGCTTCCATGGCCTGCGGCTTCACGGTGATGCCGCCGATCATCTCGGCAAAGATGCGCAGGGTGTCCTTGAGCGTGTCGACGGTGTCGAACAGCGGCTCCTTGTCTTCCTGGTTGTCCTTGTTGTAGGCCAGCGGCTGGCCCTTCATGAGCGTGATGAGCGCCATCAGGTGGCCGACCACGCGGCCGGTCTTGCCGCGCGCCAGCTCGGGCACGTCGGGGTTCTTCTTCTGCGGCATGATCGACGAGCCGGTGGTGAAGCGGTCGGCGATGTTGATGAAGCCGAAGTTCTGGCTCATCCAGATGATGAGCTCTTCGCTCAGGCGGCTCACGTGCACCATGCACAGGCTGGCGGCGGCGGTGAATTCGATCGCGAAGTCGCGGTCGCTCACGGCGTCCAGGCTGTTCTGGCAGACGCTGTCCATCTTCAGGGTGCGCGCCACGAGTTCGCGGTCCAGCGGGTAGCTGGTGCCGGCCAGGGCGGCGGCGCCCAGCGGCAGGCGGTTGACGCGCTTGCGCACCTCGCCCATGCGCTCGGCGTCGCGGCTGAACATTTCCACGTAGGCCAGCATGTGGTGGCCGAAGCTCACGGGCTGGGCCACCTGCAGGTGGGTGAAGCCGGGCAGGATCACCTCGACGTTCTTCTCGGCGATGTCCACCAGCGCCTTCTGCAGCTCAACCAGCAGGTCGCCGATGAGGTCGATCTCGCCGCGCAGCCACAGGCGCACGTCGGTGGCGACCTGGTCGTTGCGGCTGCGGCCGGTGTGCAGGCGCTTGCCGGCGTCGCCCACGAGCTGGGTCAGGCGGGCCTCGATGTTCAGGTGCACGTCCTCGAGGTCGAGCTTCCATTCGAAGCTGCCGGCCTCGATCTCGCCACGGATCTGCGCCATGCCGCGCTCGATGGCGGCGTGGTCCTGCACGCTGATGATGCCCTGGGCCGCGAGCATGCCGGCGTGCGCCAGCGAGCCCTCGATGTCGGCCTGCCACAGGCGCTTGTCGAAGAAGACGCTGGAGGTGTAGCGCTTCACCAGGTCGCTCATCGGTTCGGAGAACAGGGCCGACCAGGCTTCGGATTTCTTGTCGAGTTGGTTTTGGGTCATGGGAGCCGTCCAGGAAGGCAATAATGGGTTGGTCACCCGATGGATCTGATGTCTGCGATGCGCAACCCGGCGATTTTATCGGCCAGCTCCCCCTCCACGTCCGCTTCGTCCCCGGAACGCGCGCGCGCGCCCGTGCGCGGCGGCCCGGCGCTGTTCGACGCCTGCCAGATTGGCGTGGTGCTGCGCACCGTGGTGTTCGTCGAAGCGGTGGTGGCGGTGGCCACGTTGTTCGTGGTCGGCTCCTTCGGCGAATGGCTGGTGCAGGCGGCCACGGTCACCGGCGGCGCGCTGCCCGCCACGCTGCTGTGGCTGGTGGCGGCCTGCGGGCTCAAGAAGCAGCTGCGGCGCCTGCCGCCCCCGGGCCAGTACGCCGCCGGCGCCGTGCTGGGCGCCGTGGCCTCGCTGTACGGCTGCGGCCTGCTGCGCCTGACCGGCGTGATCGCCAGCGCGCCCTGGCTGGCCAGCGCGCTGGCCGGCGCGCTGTTCGCGGGGCTGGTGATGGCGGCGATGGTGCTGCGCGCGCGCGGCCAGACGCCGGCCGCCACCACGGCCCGGCTCGAAGAGCTGCAGTCGCGCATCCGCCCGCACTTCCTGTTCAACACGCTCAACAGCGCCATCGCGCTGGTGCGCGAAGAGCCGGCCAAGGCCGAGACCATGCTCGAAGACCTGGCCGAGCTGTTCCGCCAGGCGCTCACCGTGCCGGGCGAATCGGGCACGCTGGCCGACGAGATCGCGCTGGCCGAGCGCTACCTGGCCATCGAGCAGGTGCGCTTCGGCGAGCGCCTGCGCATCCGCTGGGACCTCGATGCCGCCGCCAGCGACGCGCGCCTGCCGCCGCTGCTGCTGCAGCCGCTGGTCGAGAACGCCATCAAGCACGGCGTGGAGCCCAGCCCCGAGGGCGGCAAGCTGCGCATCCGCACCGAGCGTCGCGGTGGCATGGTCGTGATCGAGGTGGTCAACAGCCTGCCGCCGCTGCGCTGGGCCGACGAGCCGTTGCCGCGCGGCCACGGCATCGCCCTGGACAACGTGCGCGAGCGGCTGCGCCTGCTGCACGACATGCAGATGCAGTTCAGCGCCGGCATGGACCAGAAGAACTACCGCGTACGCATTGCCATCCCCGCCGAATCATGAGCCTCAAGACCCTGATCGTTGACGACGAAGCCCTGGCCCGCTCGCGCCTGCGCACGCTGCTGCGCGACTGCACCTCGCCCGCCGCCGAGGTGGCGGCCGAGGCCGCGCAGGGCGAAGAGGCGCTGGCCCACCTGGCCGCGATGGACCTCGACCTCGTGCTGCTCGACGTGCACATGCCCGGCGTCGACGGCATCGAGGTGGCGCGCGCGCTGCGCAGCCGGCCCGACGCGCCGGCCGTGGTGTTCGTGACGGCGCACGCCAGCCACGCGGTCACGGCCTTCGAGCTGGAGGCGGTCGACTACCTCACCAAGCCCGTGCGCGCCGAGCGGCTGCAGCAGGCGCTGCAGAAGGTCGAGCGCTTCCTGAAGGAGCGCCGCGCCGCCCAGCCGGCGACCGAGGCCACGCCCGAGTGCGTGCTGATCCAGGACCGGGGCCGCGCCGAGCGCGTGCCGCTGTCCGAGGTGCTCTACCTCAAGTCCGAATACAAGTACCTCACGGTGCGCACCGCCACGCGCAGCCACATCCTCGACGGCTCGCTCAACGACTTCGAGGAGCGCTACCCGCATCGCTTCCTGCGCGTGCACCGCAACGCGCTGGTGGCGCGCGCGGCGATCCGCGCGCTGGAGCGCTACGACGACGGCGAGGACGCCGAAGGCTGGGCGCTGCGGCTCGACTCGGTGCCCGAGCCCGTGGCGGTGTCGCGCCGCCAGCTGGCCGCGGTGCGCGAGATGCTGAAGGAATCGCGATGACCGACGACACCCCGGCCGGCCCGAAACCGGCGCCTGAACGGCCGGTGGCTGCGGATGAGCCGCCGCCTGCGCCCGCACCGGTGCCGGCGCCGCCGGTCGACCCCGTCGAGCCCGCAGCGCCGGTCGAACCGAGCGCGACCGCCGAAGAGGCGACCTCCGCCCTGCGCAGGCGCTTCGTGCTGCACATGCCGGTCGACGTGCGCAGCGCCTCGCTGGTGGTGCTGGCCGTGCTCGCCAGCGTCTTCGCGCTGCGCTGGGGGCAGGCCGTGTTCGTGCCCCTGATGCTGAGCCTGCTGCTGAACTACGCGCTGTCGCCGCTGGTCGAGCGCCTGCACCGCTGGTACGTGCCGCGCTGGATCGGCGCGGCGGCGATCCTGCTGGGCCTGTTCGGCGGGCTCGGGTGGACCGGCTACTCGCTCTCGGGCAGCGCCTCGCAGCTGCTCGATTCGCTGCCGGTCGCCGCGCAAAAACTCGGCCAGGCCATGCGCCGCGACAAGAACGCCAGCGCCACCCCGCTGGACAGCGTGCAGCAGGCCGCCGCGCAGCTGGAGAAAGCGGCCGAGGAAAACTCCGCGCGCGTCGCCTCGCGCAAGGGCGTGGCGCGCGTCGTGATCGAGCGGCCGGGCTTCAACGTGCGCGACTACCTGCTCAGCGGCACGGTCGGCCTGCTCAACGCCTTGGGGCAGCTCACGCTGGTGGCCTTCCTCACCTACTTTGCGCTGTGCTCGGGCGACACCTTCCGGCGCAAGCTCATCAAGATCACCGGGCCCAGCCTGCAGAAGAAGAAGGTCACGGTGCACGTGCTGGACGACATCACGCGCAACATCGAACGCTACCTGCTGGTGCAGATCCTGGTGAGTGGGCTGGTGGGGCTGACCACCGGCCTGGCGTTCTGGCTGCTCGGCGTGGAGAACGCGGCCGTGTGGGGAATCATCGCGGCCGTCACCAACCTCATTCCCTACATCGGCTCGGTGATCGTGCTGGTGGCGGCGGGGCTCGTGGCCTTCCTGCAGTTCAGCAGCATCGAGATGGCGCTGCTGGTGGGCGGCGTGTCGCTGGCCATCCACACGGTGGTGGGCAACCTGCTGATGCCCTGGCTCACCAGCCGCACCAGCCGCATGAACCCGGTGGCGGTGTTCGTGGGCGTGATCTTCTGGGGCTGGCTGTGGGGCATCTGGGGGCTGCTGCTGGGCATCCCGATCACCATGGTCATCAAGTCGATCTGCGACCGGGTGGAAGACCTGCAGCCGATCGGCGAACTGCTCGGCGAATAAACCGGCCCTTCAAACCCTTCAGGAGGGTGCATCGTCCGATGCTGTAAATTATTGCGAATCAATTCGCAATAATTAAATGCCCGACGTTTCATCCGCTTCCTTGCCACCCGGGGCCGGCGCCCCGGCCCGGCTGCTCTCCATCGACGCGCTGCGCGGCCTCGTGATCCTGTTCATGCTGCTGGACCACGTGCGCGAGACCTTCTACCTGCACCACCAGGTGCCCGACCCGATGCTCGTGGCGCAGACGCCGCCGGCGCTGTTCTTCGGTCGCCTGCTGGCGCACCTGTGCGCGCCGGTGTTCGTGTTCCTGACCGGGCTGTCGGCCTTTCTCTACGGCGCGAAGCAGGCGGACGGCCGCGCGGCGGCGTCCTCGTTCCTGTGGAAGCGGGGCCTGTTCCTCGTGCTGCTGGAGGTCACGGTCGTCAACTTTGCCTGGACCTTCCAGTTCCCGCCGGCGACCGTGTTCCTGCAGGTGATCTGGGTGATCGGGCTGTCGATGCTGGCGTTGTCGGCGCTGGTGTGGCTGCCGCGCCGGGCGCTGGTCGTGTTGGGCGTGGTGCTGGTGGCGGGGCACAACCTGCTCGACGGCGTGCACTTTCCCGTCGGCCATGTGCTGCACGTGCCTTGGGCGGTGCTGCACGACCGGGGCTGGATCGAGGTGTCCGAGGCCCTGAGGCTGCGCACGTCGTACCCGCTGCTGCCGTGGATCGGCGTGATCGCGCTGGGCTACGTCGCCGGGCCGTGGTTCCTGCCCGGCGCCGATGCGTCGCAGCGCCAGCGGCGGCTGCTCGCGTGGGCCGTGGGCCTGCTCATTGGCTTCGTGGCGCTGCGCGCACTCGATGCCTACGGCGACAAGCCCTGGGCAGCAGGCGACAGCGCGCTGACGACCGTGATGGCCTTCCTCAACGTCACGAAGTACCCGCCGTCGCTGCTGTTCATCGCGCTGACGCTCGGCGCGGGGCTGTGGCTGCTGCGCCTGTTCGAGCGCCGGCAGGGCGCGCCCTGGCTCGCACCGCTGGCCGTGTTCGGCGCGGCGCCCATGTTCTTCTACGTGCTGCACCTGTACGTGCTCAAGTTCCTCTACCTGGGGGCCGAGGCGATCTGGGGCCCCAACCAGGGCCGCTTGTTCGGCTTCGACGCCGTCTGGATGGTGTGGCTGGTCACCGGGGTGCTGGCCTTTGCGCTGTATCCGGCGGTGCGCGCCTTCGCCGCCCTGAAGGCGCGGCGCCGCGACATCGCGTGGCTCAAGTACCTTTGAAGGGCCGGCGATGAAGCGGGTCTGCGGCGCGGCCCTCGCGATGCTGGGCACGTCCGCCCTCGCGGCCGAAGGCGGCGGCTTCGTCGAGGACACGCGCTGGCACGTGCTCCAGCGCAGCGTGTACGAGCACCGGAGCTACCTGCACGGCGACCGCAGCAACGGCGGGCGCAACGCCACGCTGCCGAAGGCGCGGCGCAGCGACTACGCGCAGGAGTGGGGCTACGGCGTCATGGGCACCCTCGCGTCTGGCTTCACCCCGGGCTGGATCGGCTTCGGCGTCGACGCGCATGCCTCGCTCGCGCGCAGCCTCGACGGCGACGATCTGCGCGTCGGCAAGATCCGCATGCTGCCGGTGGACGGCGCGGGCTACGCGCAGGACGGCATCGCGCGCGGCGGCGTGGCGCTGAAGGCGCGCATCTCCGCCACCGTGCTGACGGTGGGTGAGCAACGCGTCAAGACGCCGGTCTTCAGCGCGTCCGATTCCCGCCTGCTGCCCGAGACCATGCGCGGCTGGCTGCTGACGAGCCGCGAGTTCGACACGCTCACGCTGCAGGCCGGCCGCTTCACCGGGTCGACCGACCGCCATGCGCGCGGCACGAACCACCCGTTGATCGTCAATTACCTCGACCCGAAGTCACCGCGCGGCGACGTGTTCGACTTTGCCGGCGGCACCTGGAAGGGCAGCGCTTCGCTGTCGCTCACGGCCTATGTCGGACGCCTGGAGGACACCTGGCGCACGGGCTACCTGGGCGCCCACTACACGGTGCCGCTCCCGGAGAAGCGTGCGCTGTCCTTCGACCTGCAGGTGTACCGCAGCAAGGACACGGGCCGCGCGTTGGCCGGCCCGGTGGACAACACCACCGCGAGCCTCATGACCAGCTACACCCACGGCCCCCACCGCGTGGGCCTGGGCTGGCAGAAGGTCGCGGGCGACACGCCGTTCGACTACGTGACGCGCGGCGCCGTCTGGCTCGGCAATGCGGCGCAGCTGTCCGACTTCAATGCGCCGCATGAGCGGTCGTGGCAGCTGCGGTACGAAGTGGATGCCGCGCGTTGGGGCGCGCCCGGGTTGAGCCTGGGCGCGGCCTACATCCGCGGCAGTGGCATCGACGGCAGCCGGGTGCCGCCGCGCGGAGGCTACGCATGGCTGGGCTACGGGCAGGGCGGCCGGCACTGGGAGCGCGACCTCTGGCTGCGCTACATGGTCCAGCAAGGCAGCGCCAAGGGCCTGGCCTTCCTGCTGCGCTACGGCGAGCACCGCAACAACAAGGCGCAGGCCGAACTCAACACGCGCCAGATCCGCGTCGCGCTGGAGTACCCGATCGGCAACGACTGAGCGGGCGGCGCGGTCAGGGGGCCGTGACGGGCAGCTTCTTCACGAAGGTCGCGGCGGGGTCGAGCGGCTGGCCGTCGCGCGTGCGCAGGTCGATCGGCGCTACCGGCTCACCGTTCTCGCGCTCCAGCAGCACCGAATGCGGCTCGCCGGGCGCGAATAGGTTCGCCTCGCCCCAGTGCCGCAGGCCGACGACCACGGGGAACAGGCCGCGTCCCTTGGCCGTCAGCGCGTACTCCTGGTAGAGCGAGCCGTCCGAGGCCGGCACGAGGTCGAACACGCCTTCCTGCACCAGCCACTTCAGCCGGTCGGCCAGGATGTTCTTGGCCACGCCCAGGCTCTGCTGGAACTCGCCGAAGCGCCGCATGCCGTCGAAGGCGTCGCGCACGATCAGCAGCGACCACTGGTCGCCGACGATCTCGAGGGCGCGCGCCATCGGGCAGGCGTCGAACCTCAGACTTTTTCTCCTGGCCATCGTGTGTTTGTCCTGTGCGTCCTCGGGGATGGCGGGATTAGACCGTAGCGCCGAGTTGGTTGCAAATTAAAACCGATGCCGTTAGCATCCATCTGGTTTTAATTTGAAACCTAAAATGGCCATGACCGTCCCAGTAAACATTCCCTCCGGCGGCGACGCCGTGCCCGGCCTGCGCGCCAGCCCCGTGCGCGTGGCCGTCGTGCAGTTCGACCCGCAGGTCGGCGTCGAGAACCTCGCGCGCAACGCCGCCGCGGTGCGCGCACAACTCGAAGCGGCGGTGGCCGGCGGCGCGCAGCTCATCGTGCTGCCCGAACTGGCGACCACCGGCTACTGCTTCAACGGCCGCGCCGAGGCCTTCGCCCACGCCGAGCCCGTGCCGCACGGCCCCACGGTGCAGGGCTGGGTCGCGTTCGCGGCAAAGCACGGCGTGTACCTCGTCGGCTGCCTGGCCGAGCAGGACGGCATGCAGCTGTTCGACACGGCCGTGCTCGTCGGCCCCGAGGGCTACATCGGCCGCTACCGCAAGACCCACCTGTGGAACAACGAGAAGCTGTGGTTCACGCCCGGCAACGAGGGCTACCCGGTGTTCGAGACGAAGATCGGCCGCATCGGCCTGCTCGTGTGCTGGGACATCTGGTTTCCCGAGGCGCCGCGCATCGTGGCGCAGCAGGGCGCCGACATCATTTGCGTGCCCACGGGCTGGGTCTGGACACCGCCGCCGCTGTACGACGCCAGCGGCGTGTGCATGGCGGCCTACCTGACGATGACGGCCGCGCACGCCAACAACGTCTTCATCGCCACCGCCGACCGCGTGGGCCAGGAGCGCGGCACGGGCTTCATGGGCAACTCGCTGATCGCGGGCACCAACGGCTGGCCGATGGGGCGCATCGCCGGGCCCGAGGAAGAAACCATCCTCTATGCCGACGTCGACCTGGGCGCCGCGCGCTCCGCGCCGATCTGGACGCCGCTCAACGACCTGCACCGCGACCGGCGAACCGATCTGTACGACGCGATGCTGGGCTATCGCGGGGCGCAGGCACTGCCGCGCTAAGGCGGGAAAAACGGACGATCATCCACGGCCCGAGCAGCGCCCCGAGCCCGACCGAGCTCCAGGCAGCGACCCACGCGTACGTGCTGCCGAAGCCGAACCGCGCCTGCCCCCAGTCGAGCGCCAGCCCGAACACCCAGGGGCTGAGCGCGCCCGCGCCGAAGCCCATCACCGAGCGCACCGAGAACGCCACGCCGAGCCGGTGCGGCGCCACCACGTCGGCCAGCGCGGTCGAGTAGACCGACGAATCGGCGATGGCCAGCAGGTTGTACAGCGCCGCCATCGCGGCCAGCGCCCACAGCGGCCAGGTCCACATCCAGCCGAAGCTGAACGACAGGGCCAGGCTCGCGAGGGTGGCGATCATCATCACGCGCGCGCGGCCCAGCCGGTCGGAGGCGGCGCCGCCCACCACGCTGCCGAACACGCTCACGAGGTGCGCGAACGCCGCCAGCGCGATGCCCGCGGCCGGCCACGCGGTCGCGCCGCCACGGGACGAGGCCATGAGGTAGGCGGGCAGCCAGGCCCACAGTGCCATCAGCTCCCAGCAGTGGAAGGCGTAGGCCCAGTTGCCGGCCATCGCGGGCCGGTCGCGCACGGTTGCGTTCAGGGCCTGCAGCACGCCTTCGCGCGGCGCACCGGCGGCCCGTGGCACGGGCGGTGCCATGCGCCGCAGCGCGAGCTGGGCCAGCAGCACGCCCATCACGGTGCAGCCCGCCGCCACCAGCAGCCCGGTGCGCCAGTGCGCCACCACGCTGAACCCCGCCACCACCGCGAGCGACAGCGCATAGCCCATCGACGCCGCGCCGAGGAACAGGCCCATCGCACGCCCGCGCACCGCCGGCCCGGCGTTGAGCGACAGCAGCTGCAGCCCCGGCGTGTACGAGGCGCCCGCGCACAGGCCCGCCAGGCCGTACAGCAGCAGGGCCGAGCGGTGGTCGTGCGCGAAGAGGGCGAAGGCCAGCGAGGCGGCCGCGCCGATCGCGCCACCGACCGCGAAGATGCGGTGCGGGCCGAAGCGGTCGGCCAGCAGGCCCACGGCGAACAGCGAACTCATGTAGCCCACGTGCCAGGCGCTCTGGATGGAGCCGGCCTGCGCGGCCGTCATCTGCCAGTCGTCGCGCATGAACGGCAGTACGCCCGAGTAGGCCGTGACGATCATCCCCTGCAGCAGCCGGCTCGCGCACAGCAGCGCGAGCCATCCGCGCCGCGGCGCCGCCGGGGTGGGGTCAGCGCAGTGCACGCTGCATCAGCACGGTGTCGACCCACCGGCCGAACTTGAAGCCGACGTGGCGCAGCACGCCGACGCTCTCGAAGCCCAGGCGCGCATGCAGCCGCTGCGAGCCCGCGTTGCCGCTGTGGCCGATGCACGCGACCATCTGCATGAAGCCCGCCTCGGTGCAGCGGTGGATCACCGCCTGCAGCAGCGCCGTGCCGATGCCGTGGCCGTGCATGTCGGGCGCGACGTAGATCGAGTCTTCCACCGTGTGCCGGTAGGCCGAGCGCGTGCGGTAAGGGCCGGCGTAGGCGTAGCCGGCCACCTCGCCATCCTTCAGCGCCACGAGGTACGGCAGGCCGCGTTCCTGCACGTCGATGCGGCGCGCCTGCATCTGCGCGACGGGGGGCACTTCTTCTTCGAACGAGCACAGGTCGTGCTGCACGTAGTGGCTGTAGATGGCCTGCACGCGGGCCATGTGGTGGGGCTCGGCATCGGCGATGTCGAGCGTGGCGAGAGCGAGGGTGGGAGAGGGCATGGGTCGATCTTGACGAGCCGGGATCGATAAGTGAAGCTTGGTCAACCTATGCAGCGCATAAGAAATACTTTGGAAAAGAACCTCAACCTCGACCAGCTCGCCACCTTCGCCCTGGTGATCGACACCGGCAGCTTCTCCGCCGCGGCCGACCGGCTCGGCCTGTCGCAGCCGGCCGTGAGCCTGCAGGTGCGCCAGCTCGAACGACGGCTCGCCGTGCGGCTCATCGAGCGCGTCGGCAAGCGCGCGCGGGCCACGCCGGCCGGCGCGGAGCTGCTGCGCCATGTGCCGCAGATCGAGGCGGCGGTCGAGAACGCCGTCGACGCGGTGGCCGACCATGCGCGCGGCGTCACGGGCCGCGTGCGGCTGGGCACGGGCGCGACGGCCTGCCTGTACTTCCTGCCGGCCGTGTTGCGCCAGCTGCGCGAGGCGTTCCCGGCGCTCAGCGTGGTGGTGAGCACCGGCAACACCGACGAGCACGTGCGCAAGGTGGAAGACAACAGCATCGACCTCGCGCTGGTCACGCTGCCCGCGGCCGGGCGTTCGCTGAGCGTGATTCCGGTGTGCGACGACGAGTTCGTCGCCATCGGCCGCGCCGACCTCGCGCCGCTCAAGGCTCGCGTCACGCCGGCCGACCTGGCGACGCTGCCGCTGGTGCTGTTCGAGCCCGCGGCCAACACGCGCAAGCTGGTCGATCGCTGGTTTGCCGCCGAGGGCCTGCAGCCGCAGCCCGTGATGGAGCTGGGCAGCGTCGAGGCGATGAAGGAGATGGTGGCCGCGGGGCTGGGCTACGGCCTGGTGCCCGGCATGTCGATGGCGGGGCGCGGTGCCCATCCGGCGCTGAAGGCCAGCCGCCTGGCCCCGCGCATGCACCGCACGCTGGCGGTGGTGATCCGTCGCGACAAGCCGCTCAACAAGGCGCTGCGCACGGTGCTCGAGGCGATCGTGGCGGCCGGCAGGAAGCCCGGCCGCCGTTGAAGGTACTTACTCCGGAATCGCCGCCAGCGGCACCGCGCCGCCGCGTGCGCGGCCCAGCGTGCCGACGATGAGCGCGGCGATCAGCACCAGCACGCCGCTGAGCACCATCGTGGGCGAGATGCCGCGGCTGTCGACCATCAGGCCGCCGATCAGCGCGCCCGAGGCGATCGCCACCTGGAAGCCCGTCACCAGCAGGGCCTGGCCGGCTTCCTGCGCGTCGGGCACGGCTTCCATCATCCAGCCGGTGAGCGCCACCGGGATCAGGCCGAAGGCCACGCCCCAGATCACCACCACCACCGCGCCGGCCACCATGCCGGTGCCGATCAGCGTCGACAGCAGCAGCGCGGTGGCGAGCATCAGCGCCGCCAGCAAGGTGGTGCCGCGCACGCTGCGCGCCACCAGGCTGCCGCCCAGGAAGGTGCCGATGAAGCCCACCGCGCCGTAGACCAGCAGCAGCGTCGAGACCGCGTTGGCCTGCAGGCCGAACACCTGCTGCAGCAGCGGCTTCAGGTAGGTGTAGGCCGCGAAGTGGCCGGCGATGAAGAACAGCACCGCGAGCAGGCCGACCTGCGCCATGCGGCGCGTGAGCGGCGTGAGCAGGTCGCGCGCACCGATGGCACGTTGCGGCGGAATGGCGGGCAGCAGCCACAGCTGTACCAGCAGCACCGCCGCGGCCAGGGCGCCAGTCACGGCGAACGAGGCGCGCCAGCCGAACATCGTGCCCAGCCACGAGCCCGCGGGCACGCCGAGCACCGTGGCGGCCGACACGCCGGCCAGCACCAGCGACATGGCGCGCGCCTTCGAGGCGTCGGGCACCAGCTGCGTGGCAGCGGCGGGCGCGAAGGTCCAGAAGCCGCCCACGGCCAGGCCGAGCATCAGGCGTGCGACCAGCATCGTCGTGAAGTTGGGCGCGAACGCGGCCAGCAGGTTCGAGGCGATCAGGAGCAGCGTGAGCGCGATCAGCACCGTGCGCCGGTCGAGCCGGCCCGACGCGACGATCAGCGCCGGCCCGGCAAAGGCGGCGAGCACGCCGGGCATGGTGATCATCAGGCCGGCCGTGCCGTCCGACACGTTCAGGCCGCGCGCGATGTCGGTGAGCAGGCCGATGGGCATGAACTCGGTCGACACCATCGCGAAGGTGCCGACGGCGATGGAGCCGACCGCGAGCCACGCGGAGCGGGTGGGGGCGGCCACGGCGTCGCGCGCGGGCGCCGCCAGGTCGTCGATGCAGGGGGTGCTGCCGGAAGAATTCATCATGGAGATGCAGTCCTTGAACGCATCGGCGATGAAGACGCCAATGCCGGTGAGGGGGCATTGGAGTGTGCGAGCCGGCCGCCTTGCGACCAAGGGGCGGTGGAGCAGTAGACAGTTTCCCTGCGGCGAACAATCGACCCCTTTGGTGCCTGAAGCCGCCCGGGGATGCGGCAATGGCGCCTTTCGCCATCACCGTCTTTTTGAGTTGCCGAGATTAAGTGTGGGCGGGGCGCAACTCGATCGCCTGTCCGTCGGCCACGAACGATTCGTCGACCAGCACGCGAAAGGCCGTGCCCTGCACGAACTTCGGCTGCGCCACGGCCGGCGAGAGAAATTCGATGTCGAGCGCGACCGGCGTGCCGCGCGCGAGCGATATGCCCTGCGGCACGCGCCAGCGCGCCGAGAAGCCTTCGGTGTCGAGCACCAGCGCGCCCCGGTATTCGCCGGGGCCCAGCGGCACGTCCTGCGCCGGCACCGAGGGACGGCGGAAGGTGAGTTCCACGGCCAGGTGCGGCGTGAACTCGGGCCGCGCGTCGAAGCCCGCGGGCGGTGCCTGCTTGGGCGTGCGGCGCGGCAGCTTGCCGATGAGCCACCCGATCACGTTGCCGATGATCGGCACCCACAGCACCATCAGCAGCGTGGCGATGTCGCGCGTGGTGGTGCCGGGCGCCGCGTAGTGCCGCACGATGCCGCCGCCCACGGCCACGCACAGGAGGATCAGGACGATGACGCGTCGGCGGAACTGGATTTTGGTCATGAATGCGCGGGGTGAAAGCGGGTCCGGACCATAACCTACGCCGTCATCTGCCCCTTGCCTGCCGCTTGAGCGACCCGCAGCACCGCATCCGCCGGCAGCGCCTGCCAGTCGATCCATTCGCCCACCGCCACGTGGTGCGTGGGCGCGGCGGCGCCTTCGACGGTGCCCCACTGCAGTGTGAGCCGGTGCTGGCCGAGCCGCAGCGCGAGCTCGAAGCCTGGCCAGTGCGCGGGCACATGCGGCGTCATCGACAACTGCCTGCCCTTCACGTTCAGGCCCAGCAAGGTCTCGACGGCCGCGCGATGCAGCCACGCGGCCGAGCCGGTGTACCAGCTCCAGCCGCCCCGGCCCACATAGGGCGCGGCGCCGTAGACGTCGCCCGCCATCACATAGGGCTCCAGCTCGTAGACCGGGCCGCGCTCGGGGTGCTTTGCGCGGTGGGCCGGGCTCAGGCCCTCGAAGCTCTGCCAGGCGGCTTCATGGTCACCCTGCAGCGCCTGCGCCATCAGCGCCCACACGGCGCCGTGCGAGTACTGGCCGCCGTTCTCGCGCACGCCCGGCGGATAGGCCTGGATGTAGCCCGGGTTGTGGGTTGACTGGGAAAAAGGCGGCGCCAGCAGCCGCAGCAGGCCGGCCGGTTCGTCGTGCAGGTGCTTGCCGATGGCGGCCATGGCCGGGCCGGTGTGGGCCGCGTCCGAGGCGCCCGACAGCACCGACCAGGCTTGTGCGATCAGGTCGATGCGGCACTCGCCGTTGATCGACGAGCCCAGCGGCGCGCCGTTGTCGAAGAAGGCGCGGCGGAACCAGGCGCCGTCCCAGCCGGCGTCGTGCAGCGCGGCGATCCAGCCCGTGCGCGCTTCGGTCCAGCGCGCGGCGCGTTCGTGTTCGCCGCGCGCCTCGGCGATAGGCGCGAAGCGCTCGACCACGCTGCACAAAAACCACGCGAGCCACACCGATTCGCCACGGCCCTCGTGGCCGACGCGGTTCATGCCGTCGTTCCAGTCGCCGGTGCCCATCAGCGGCAGGCCGTGCACGCCGGTCTTCAGGCTGCGGTCGATGGCGCGCGCGCCATGGTCGAACACGGTGGCCATGCGGCCGCTGTTCTGCGGCGCGTAGTAGGCGTCTTCGGCGCCCTCGGGAATGCCGGGGCCTTCGATGAAGCCGACCATCTCGTCGAGCAGCGAGGCATCGCCCGTCACCTCGACGTAGTGCGCCGACGCGTACGGCAGCCACAGCAGGTCGTCGGAGAAATGCGTGCGCACGCCGGCGCCGCCGGGCATGTGCCACCAGTGCTGCACGTCGCCCTCGGGGAACTGGCGCGCCGCGTTCACGAGGATCTGCGCGCGCAGGCGCGGCGGGTCGGTGAGCGCGAAGGCCATCGCGTCCTGCAGCTGGTCGCGAAAACCGAAGGCACCGCCGGCCTGGTAGAAGCCGGCCTTCGACCAGAGCCGGCAGGCCAGCGTCTGGTACACGAGCCAGCGGTTGACCAGCGCATCGAACAGCGGGTCGGGCGTGCGCACCTGCAGGCGGCCCAGCAGCTCGTCCCAGAAGCCGCGCACCTGCGCCAGCGCCTCGGGCACGTCGCGCTGCCGCCAGCGGCGCGCAAGCTCGAGCGCCGCGTCGGCATTGCCCGCGTGGCCCAGCACGAAGTTGAAGCTCGCGGTCTCGCCCGCCGCCACGACGAACTCCCCGCCAATCGCCGCGCAGGCATCGAGCCCGCTGCCGGCGCGCCGCGCCAGCGTGTCGGGCACTTCGACGATGCCGCGGCCGGCGAAGAACTCGCTGCGGTCGCAGGTCCATTGCGTGGCCCCGGTCGTCGCGCCCTGCAGGCCTGCGAGCAGCAGGAAGGCCGCGCTGCCGCCGAAGCCCGCGCTCGATTCGCGTTGCTGGCCGAACACGGCCGGCTGGTCTTCGGGCTTCCAGCAATGCACGGTGCGCCGTTCGCCGCGTGCGGCGCCCAGTTGCCACTCGACCATCGCGAGCGCGCGCAGGCGGCGCTGGCCGGCGCCTTCGTTGCGCACGCGCACGTGCACCAGCTTGACGGCCTCGTCGCGGTCCGCGAAGAAGGTGGTTTCGAGCACGAGGTCGCCCTGGCGGCATTCGAAGACGGTGTAGCCCTGCCCGTGCCGCACGCGGTGGCGGGTGGTGCCGTCACCACCGCCGGCAGGTGTCAGCGGCAGCATCTCTCGCGTCGCCACGTCCTGCAGCAGGTAGTGCTCGAAGGCCGGGTCCTGCACCGGGTCGTTCGACCACGGCGTGACCTGGTGCATGCGGCTGTTGCCGGCCCAGGTGTAGCCGGTGCCCCACTCGGACACTTGGAAGCCGAAGGTGGCGTTGGCGATCACGTTGATCCAGGGGCGCGGCGTGCGGCGGTCGGGGCCGACCTCGAAGTGGAACTCGCCGCTCTCGGCATCGAAGTCGCCGGTGGGGGGCGTGTTGGCCGGCGAGGTTGCTTGTCTCGTCAACAGCGGCGTGCGATGTTGAATCGGTGCGCTGCTGTCGTCCGCAATCGTCGGGCTGCGTGCCTCATGCAACGCCGCCACCTGCACTTCGAGCGCGCGGCCGTCGGCCGTGAACACCACGCGCGCCAGGCTGGAAAGCGCGGCCTTTTCCGAGGGCACCACGTCCTGGTCGCGCAAGAGGTAGAAGCCGGCGGTGTCGTTGCGCGGAAAGCTGTTCTGTGTCTGCTGCGCGACGCGCGTGCGCAGCATCTCGATCTCGCGCTGCAGCGGCATGAGGTACGAGTTCGGTTCGCTGTTGAGCACCACCAGGTCGCAGGCCACGCCGCCGAAGCCCCACCACGGCTGCGCGCGCAGCAGCGTGTTGATCAGGCCCATGCCGTTCATCGAGTGGATGTAGACCAGCACGATGGGCTTGTCGCCCGAGATGCCGAAGCGCCAGATCTGGCGCAGGTCGATCAGCCCGCGGTCGCGCATCACGCGCGGCGTGGTGTAGGTGAGGATGGTCGTCAGGTCCTGCAGCGCCAGGTTCTGCGCGGGCGCGATGCTCAGGTCGCGCAGCCGCACCTGCGCCAGCGTGGCGGCCATGCGGGTGGCGCGCTCCACGTGCATGGGCTGCAGGTAGCGGTCGATGCAGGGCATCAGCGCCTCGATGCTCTCGTCGGCGGCGGTGGCGAAGCTCAGGCGCGCGGTGGTGCCCGGCGCGATCGACAGGCGCACGCGCAGGCAGGCGATGGGGTCCAGGCCGTTCACCTGCTTGCCCTGGGCGGTGAGCGGTTGCGGGTCGAGCGCAGGGTCGGCCAGCGTGCAGTTGCGGCCGATGAAGGCGCGCCGGTCGGTCATGCAGTCGATCGACAGCACGTTGGCATCGACCGAGGCCACGAAGTGCACCGCGGCCACCACCGCATCGCCATGCAGGCGCGGCTTGCGCGACAGCAGCAGCGCGCGCCATGCCGGTTCCCAGCGCGATTCGACGAACAGGTTGGCAAAGGCCGGATGCGCCTCGTCGGCCTTGGGGTTCGACAGCACCGGCTCGAAGTACGAGATGAGTTCGAGCGTGCGCGTTTCGTCGCCCGAGTTGTGCAGCGTGATGTGGCGCAGCTCGGTGTCGTCCTCGGGGCTGATGAGCACCGTGGTGCGCACCTGCAGCCCGGGGCCGGTCGCATCGAACTGCACCTGGTCGGCCAGGAAGCGGGTGCGGTAGTGCCAGTCGGCACCGGGCGCGGGCAGGGCGGTGAGCGAGGTGAGCTCGGCTTGCCCTCCGTCTCTTTCGATATCGCGCACGTAGAAGAAAGTGCCGTAGCTGTCGCGCAGCGGATCGTCGCGCCAGCGCGTCACGTTGAACGAACGCCAGCGGCTCACGCCCGCGCCGTTGGCCCGCAGCGCCACCGTGTAGCGGCCGTTCGACAGCAGGTGCGTGGGCTGGAAGCCCGGCCCCGTCGGGTCGACCACGCGCGGCTGGAACAGCGGCGCCAGCTCGGCCTGGCTGGGCTCGGGCGGCGTGCGCGGGTCGGCGCTGCCGATGATCTGGCGCGGCGTGCGCTCGTGCAGCAGCGACTCGTGCGCCTGCACCAGCGCGGCGCTGCCGAACCAGCGGCGCGGCGCATCGTCGCGCAGCACGTTGCACAGCGCCACCAGCGACATGCCCTGGTGGTGCGCCATGAAGTTGCGCACGACGGTGAAGTCCTGGCCCTCGGCCTGGCGCGAGGTGGTGAAGTCGATCGCGTCGTGAAAACCGAACTCGCCACGCGCGCCGAGCGATTCGAGCAGCTCGAGGTTGCGCACCGCCGCTTCGGGCGCGAACGGCGCGGCCATCAGGCTGGCGTAGGGCGCCACCACGCGGTCGGTCGGCGGCGTGCGCCGCAGCGCCAGGCGCGGCACGCCGAAGGGCGAGTACTGGTAGGCGAGCGAATGGTCTTGCGCGAAGTAAGCCGACTCGGACACGCCCCACGGCATGTTCTGCGCGCGGCCGAAGGCCTGCTGCTCGGCGATGGCCGCGGCGTTGGCCACCTGCAGCAGGCCGTCGGTGGGCTCGGTCATCACGAGCGCCGGCATCAGGTACTCGAACATCGAGCCCGACCACGACTTCAAGCTGGGCTGGAAGCCCACCAGAAGGAACGGCCGGCCCAGCGCCATCCAGTGGCGGCGCGGCACGTCGCCCTTGGCAATCGCCAGGAAGCTCAACAACCGCGATTCGGAGGCCAGCAGGTCGTAGTAGCTCGCGTCGAGCACGTTCTCTTCGACGCGCAGGCCGATGTGGAACAGGTGGCGCTTGGCATCGTAGAGGCCGCTGAAATCCATGCCGTCGTGCAGCGCGTCGCAGCGTCGGGCCAGTGCTTCCAGTGCGGGGGCTTCATGGGGCTGGCAGCTTGCGTCCGCCGCGAAGGCGCGGCAGGCCTGCGCCACGGCCACGAGGTGGCCCGCGAAGTTGCCGCTGTCCACGCTGGACACATAGTCCGGCGGCAGCGGCTTGAGCGTCTGCGTGTCGTACCAGTTGAACAGGTGGCCGTTGTGCTTGTGCATGCGGTCGACGGTGTCGAGCGTGGCCGTGAGGCGCGCCAGCAAGGCTTGTGTGTCGATCCAGCCAAACTCGCGCGCGCAGCAGGTGGCCAGCAGGTACATGCCGATGTTGGTCGGCGAGGTGCGGTGCGCGAGGGTCGGCTGCGGCTCGAGCTGCAGGTTGTCGGGCGGCAGGTGGTGGTCGTCCGGGCCGACCACGTGCTCGAAGAAGCGCCAGGTGTCGTGCGCCAGCGTCTCGAGGTAGCTGCGTTGCGCGGGCGCGAGCGGGTCTTCGGCGTGCACGTCGACACGGCTGCCCCACCAGGCCGCAATGGGCGCCAGCGACCAGAGCACGAAGAGCAGGGGACCGAGCACCGGCCAGGCGCTCCAGTTGGCGAGCACGGCCAGCACCAGGCACACCGCGCTGCTGAGGGCCGCGCTGCGCACGAAGGGCTTCAGGCGCTGGCTCGATTGCGCCTGCGCCTGGTCGGCCGTCGTCCACTGCAGCAGGTGCCTGCGGCTCACGACCAGCCGCCAGGTGGCGAGGAAGGCCGCGTCGAGCAGCAGGCGCGTCTGCGCCGCCAGCTGCACGAACTGCCAGGCCGCACCGGCCAGGGCGCGTAGCAGCTCGACCGCGCCCGCGTCGAAGAAGTGGCGCAGCTCGATGGCGCGGCGTGTCGGCACCAGGCCGGCCAGCGCGCCCAGCAGCGGCCCCAGCGTGAGCGCCGCACCGACGGCGGCCAGCGCCCAGCCCAGCGGCATGGCCTGCGTGAAGATCACCAGCACCAGCAGCGCGAAAGACGCCGGCACCACCAGCGACCGGCGCAGGTTGTCGCTCATCTTCCACAGGCCCAGCGCGTCGATGCCGAAACGGCGCGCGCGCCACATCAGCGGCAGCAGCTGCCAGTCGCCGCGCACCCAGCGGTGCACGCGCGAGGCGGCCACGCCGGCATGGTGCGGATGGTCTTCGACCAGCACCACGTCGCTGACCATCGCGCAGCGCGCGACGCTGCCTTCGAGCAGGTCGTGGCTCAGCACGGCGCTGTCGGGCAGGCGGTCGTTCAGCGTGGCGTGCACCGCGCGCACGTTGAGCAAACCCTTGCCGGTGAAGGAGCCGCTGCCGAACACGTCCTGGTAGATGTCGGAGGCGCCGCTGCCGTACGGGTCGAGCCCGCACTGCCCGGCGAACACCCAGTGGAAGAAGGAGCGCTCGCTGCGCATCGGGAACGGCGTGACGATGCGCGGCTGAAGGATGCCGAAGCCCGCGACCACGCGCCGGCTCGGCATGTCGATCTCGGGCGCGTTCAGCGGATGCGCGGCAATGGACACGAGGTCGCGCAGCGCGCCGGGCGGCAGGCCGGTGTCGCTGTCGAGCGTCAGCACATAGGGCGTGCGGCCGGGCGCGAGCTGCTGGCCCGGTGCGAGCGGAAGAAAGCCGCTGGCGTCGCCGCTGGCCAGCAGGCGCATCAGCATTTCGAGCTTGCCGCGCTTGCGCTCCCAGCCCATCCAGCGCTGCTCGGTCTCGCTCCAGCTGCGCGGGCGGTGCAGCAGCAGGAAGCGCGGCGCGGCGCCTTCGGCCGGCGGGTACTTGGCGTTGAGCGCGGCGATGCGCTGCTGGGCGTCGTCGAGCAAGGGCGCGTCGTCGGGCATCGCCGCTTGCGAAGCGTCGGCCCAGTCGGTCAGCAGTGCGAACTGCGCGTGGGGCTCGCGGTTGGCGAGCCAATGCAGTTCGAGCCGGTGCGCGAGCCTGGCGTTGTTCGCGGTCGAGCCCAGCATCGTGGGCATGACGACGAGCGCGCGGTGCCGCTCGGGAATGCCGTTCGCGAAATCGAGGCGTGGCAGGGCCTGCACGCGCACCGACTCCGCCATGATGCGTTGCGCCAGTGCAATCAGCGCTTCGGACAGCGGCCACGCGAGCAGCAGCAACGCCGCGACGGTGGTCCAGTCGCCGCGATGCGGCAGGCTGTGCAGCACGGCGGCCAGCAGCAGCGCAGTGCCGAGGGCGACGGACCCCACGTAGACAGGCAGGCGCCAGCCGCGATGGCTGCGCGCGGGGCGTGTGTGCGCGGTGCGTGTGGCCTGGCCCGGCGCTGCGTTCGCCTGCAGCGAAGCGATCAGCGCGGGCCGGCCCTGGCCGAAGAGGTAATAGCCCGCAGTGCCGTCGGCACGGTCGGTCTCGGCACCGGCTTCGTCGGCCGGCGCGCCCGATGCCAGCGTGACCACGGCCTGCGCCACTTCGCGCTCGGGCCGTTCGGTGCTGCGCGCCACCTGCTCCATCGCATGCGTGATCTGCTGGCGCGTGAGTTCGCTCTCGTTCGCAAAGCTCGGCAGTTCGCGCAGCACGCGCAGCGAGCGGCTCACCGGCTCGATGAGGTCGCTCCACTCGACCTGGCCGATCATGCGCAAGGTCGTGATGATGTTGCCGACCGTGAGGTTGGCGGCGGCCTGCGCGTTCTGCGCGTCGCCGATCAACGCCGGGCCGTTGGGGCAGTGCTGCTCGGTCCAGCGCACCAGCGCGGGCATGTCGTCGCCGTGCTCGACGGGCAGGCGCTGCCACAGCTGCGTGAGGTAGCTGTCCTGCAGGCCGTGGCTTTGCAGCGCGCGGTAGAGCACGTCGAGGTCCTGCACCGAGAGGTGCGGCGCCGCGTCCCACGCGGCATGCGCGATCTCGCGCGCGACCTTGTTCTCGGCGATGCGCTCGGCCACGCGGCGCAGGTTTTCGAGCAGCACCACGCGCAGGGTGGTGGGCAGCGCCCACAGCTCGCCGAGCATCAGCTCGTCGATGTCTTGATACGCGTTGAGGAAGGCGGTGAACAGCGTCTTGTTGAGCACGCTGTCGGTGTGCGCCACATAGGCCCACGCAATGCCGTACACGCGCGGAAGCCCCGCCAGCGGCGGCGTGACGAGCTTGGGCAGGCGTGCGTAGTAGCTGCGCGGCACGCCGTCATGGATCTGCTGGAGCTGCGCCTCGACGAGGTGGAAGTTGTCGAGCAGCCATTCGGCCGCCGGCGACACATAGCGCCCGCTCAGCGAGATCAGCGCGATGTAGTCGAAGGCGGCGCGCAGCGACTCGAGGTTTTCGTCGACCCGCGGAAAGAAGGGCGCGCCTTCGCGCGCGCGGTGGTGTTCGTCTTCCACCACCTGGGCACGGGCCAGGCTGTGGCCGTGCTGTTCGAAACGTTGGGCGCCGAAGAGTTCGGCGCGGATCGGGAGGGCTACCGGGTCGTGCGGACCGAGCAGAAGGGTCCGGGCGTAGTGACTGAGCCCTTGGAGGCGGTCGACGACGGCAGCGGCGCTCAAGTGACCGCGAACAGGCCGATGCCCAACACCACGGCTACGCAGGCCATCGTGACAATGCGGCCCGCAGCGAGCGCGCGCACACGTTGCATGTGGCTTCGCAGCGAGAACCATCGCCCATGGGCACGTGCACAGTGGTGCATGTGGGAAGCCAGGGCTTCGAAATCGCTGCCGACGAAATCGACATGCGAATGGGAAAGGGACTGCGGGATGGACATTGCAACGGGCTCCTGTGAAACGACTTCGAGCTGCCGCGCGATTGCGAGAACTGTGAACGTGTCCCGACCGTACCCTTTTAAATGACCTTACAGGTACCTCATTGCCGACAGCGCACGTAGGAAAGGGCGCACAAGGCGCCCTTTGTCCATGGAGGCGGTGTGCAGGTCAGCCCGTGTTGCGCAGCCCCGCCGCCACCCCGTTGATCGAGATGTGGATGCCACGCTGCAGCCGCTCGCCGCCGTCGCCCGCGCGATAACGCCGCATCAGCTCGACCTGCAGGTGGTGCAGCGGGTCGATGTAGGGGAAGCGGTGGCGCACCGAGCGCTGCATCTCGGCATTGCCCTCGAGCCGCTGCTTGGCGCCCGTGATGAGCGTGAGCGCATCCGAGGTGCGTTGCCACTCGGCCTCGATCATCGAGAACACCTTCTGGCGCAGCTTGCGGTCGGTGACCAGCTCGGCATAGCGCGAGGCCAGCGCGAGGTCGCTCTTGGCCAGCACCATGTCCATGTTCGACAGCAGCGTGCGAAAGAACGGCCACTGCGCGTACATGCGCTGCAGCAGCGCCTGGCGCTCCTTCTTGCCCGCGGCGGTGCCGGCGGCGGCCAGGAACTGCTCCACGCCCGAGCCGAAGCCGAACCAGCCCGGCAGCGTGAGGCGGCACTGGCCCCAGCTGAAGCTCCATGGCACGGCGCGCAGGTCGTCGATCTTGTGGCTCGGGTTGCGCGAAGCGGGGCGCGAGCCGATGTTGAGTTCGGCGATCTCGCGGATCGGCGTGGAGCCGAAGAAGTAGTCGCCGAAGCCCGGGGTCTCGTACACCAGCTTGCGGTACGCGGCCATGCTCGCGGTTGAGAGTTCGCCTGCGGCCGAGAGGAAGTTCGCCGGCGCTGACTTGCCCTGCGGCAGCAGCGTGGCTTCGAGCGTGGCGGCCACCAGCGTCTCGAGGTTGCGCCGGCCGATCTCGCGGTTGGCGTACTTCGAGCCGATCACTTCGCCCTGCTCGGTGAGGCGGATCTGGCCGCGCACCGTGCCGGGCGGCTGCGCCAGGATGGCCTGGTAGCTCGGGCCGCCGCCGCGTCCCACCGTGCCGCCGCGGCCGTGGAACATGCGCAGGCGGATCGGGTTCTTTTTCTTCTTGTTCAGCTCGTCGAACAGCGACACCAGCGCGATGCCCGCGCGGTACAGCTCCCAGTTGCTGGTGAAGATGCCGCCGTCCTTGTTGCTGTCGGAGTAGCCCAGCATCACGTCCTGCTCGGCGCCCGAGCGCTCGATGAGCGCCTGGATGTTCGGCAGCGCGTAGAAGGCGCGCACGATGGGCGCGGCGTTGCGCAGGTCTTCGATGGTCTCGAACAGCGGCACCACGATCAGGTCGCAGGTCGCGTTGCTGTCCATCGCGCCGCGCAGCAGGCCCACTTCCTTCTGCAGCAGCAGCGCCTCGAGCAGGTCGCTCACCGTTTCGGTGTGGCTGATGATGTAGTGGCGGATGGCGGCCGCGCCGTAGCGCGCACGCGCGGTGCGCGCGGCCGCGAAGATGGCCAGCTCGCTTCGGGCGAGCGGCGAGTAGTCGGCGTCGGGCACGCGCAGCGGGCGGGCGTCGTCGAGCAGCTTGAGCAGCAGCGTCTGCTTGGCCTCTTCGGCCAGCGACGCATACGAGGGCTCGATGCGTGCGGTGGCCAGCAGCTCGGCGATCACGGCCTCGTGCTTGTCGGAGCTCTGGCGCAGGTCGACCGTGGCCAGGTGGAAGCCGAACACCTCCACCGCGCGGATCAGCGGGCGCAGGCGCGGCGCCGCGAGCACGGTGCCGTGCTTCTCGACCAGCGACTCTTCGATGGTGCGCAGTTCGGCCAGGAATTCTTCGGCATTGGCATACGGGTTCTGCGGCGCGACCGCATGGCGCGCGGCCTCGCCGCCGCTGAGTTCGCGCAGCGTGGCCGCCAGGCGCGCGTACACGCCGGTGAGGGCGCGGCGGTAGGGCTCGTCCTTGCGGTGCTCATTGGTGTCGGGCGAACGCTCGGCCAGCGCCTGCATCTCGACCGACACATCGACCAGCGTGGCCGACAGCGACAGCTCGCCGCCCAGGTAGTGCACCTCGGTGAGGTAGTGGCGCAGCGCGAGTTCCGACTGGCGGCTCAGCGCGTACTCGAGCGTCTCGGCCGTGACGTTGGGGTTGCCGTCGCGGTCGCCGCCGATCCACTGGCCCATGCGCAGGAAGGGCGCGACCGAGGGCGTCTGCCCGCCTTGCACCAGCGCCTTCTCGAGGTCGGCGTACACGCGCGGGATCTCGCGCAGGAAGGTGGCTTCGTAGTAGCTCAGTGCGTTCTCGATCTCGTCGGCCACCGTGAGCTTGGAGAAACGCAGGATGCGCGTCTGCCAGATCTGCGTGACGCGGATGCGCACCTGGGTTTCGTTGTCGGCCAGCTCGATGGGCGAGAGCGCGTCTTTTCCGCCGGCGTAGGCGTTCTGGCGCAGCTTGATCTCGTCGCGCGTGGTCAGCAGCAGGGCGATGGCGCGCTCGGCGTCGAGGATGCTCTTGCGCTGCACTTCGGTGGGGTGCGCCGTGAGCACGGGCGACACGTAGCTGTGGGCCAGCGAGGCGACGATCTCGTCGGGCTTGATGCCGGCCTTGCGGATGCGGGCCAGGGCGGTCTGCAGGTCGCCGTCGGCCTGCACGCCTTCGCGCTCGGCCTCGGTGCGGCGGCGGATCTGGTGGCGGTCTTCGGCCAGGTTGGCCAGGTGGCTGAAGTAGGTGAAGGCGCGGATCACGCGCACCGTTTCGGCGGCGCTCAGGCCCTTGAGCAGGTTCTTCAGCGCGCGGTCGGCGGCATGGTCGGCGTCGCGCCGGAACGACACCGACAGGGTGCGGATCTTCTCGACCAGCGCGTAGGTTTCGTCGCCCTCCTGCTCCCGGATCACGTCGCCGAGGATTCGGCCCAACAGCCGGATGTCGTCGATCAATGGCTGGTCTTCGGTCTGGCGGCGCTTGGCGGGAGATGCAGGAGTCTTGCTGGCTTTCATTCGATGTTGTTCCTGGGGACTTGAATGGACGCGCCGCCTCCGTTGCTGCGGCGCAACATGCTAGCATTCCAGAGGTCAGAAACCATGTACTTTTTTGGGAGCGATCTTGAGCAACATCGTGATCGCCACGCGCGAAAGCCGGCTGGCCCTGTGGCAGGCCGAACACGTGCAAACGCTTTTGCAAGAACGAGGCCACAGCGTCAGCCTGCTGGGCATGACGACCCGTGGTGACCAGATCCTGGACCGCACGCTGAGCAAGGTCGGCGGCAAGGGCCTCTTCGTCAAGGAACTCGAAGCCGCGCTCGAAGACGGGCGCGCCGACATCGCCGTGCATTCGCTCAAGGATGTGCCGATGGAGCTGCCCGAGGGCTTCACGCTGGCCTGCGTGCTGGAGCGCGAAGACCCGCGCGACGCGCTGGTGTCGCCGCGCTACGCCTCGCTCGACGAGCTGCCGCAGGGCGCGGTGGTCGGCACCTCCAGCCTGCGCCGCGTGGTGCTGCTGCGCGCGCAGCGGCCCGACCTGCGCATCGAACCGCTGCGCGGCAACCTCGACACCCGCCTGCGCAAGCTCGACGAAGGCCACTACGACGCCATCGTGCTGGCGGCGGCCGGGCTCAAGCGGCTGGGCCTCGAAGACCGCATCCGCGTCGCCTTCGACCCCGACACCATGCTGCCCGCCGCAGGGCAGGGCGCCCTCGGCATCGAGGTGCGCGCCGACCGCCAGGACCTCATCGACCTGCTGGCGCCGCTGGCGCACCGCGGCGACTGGCTCAGCACCACCGCCGAGCGCGCCGTGAGCCGCGCGATGGGCGGCAGCTGTTCCATGCCGCTCGCGGCCCATGCGCGTCGGCAGGCCGACGGCACGCTGCGCATCGACGCCGCCTGGGGCGACCCGGAAGGCGATGCGCCGCTGGTGCGTGTGCACGCGCTGGCCGAGGCCGGCGACTTCGCGGGGGCCGATGCCCTCGGCCAGCGCGCCGCCGGGCTGCTGCGCGACGCCGGTGCCCACTGATCACGGTGGGCGCCGAGCGATGCGCGCGGGGCCTGTCATCGTCACGCGGCCGGCGCACGAAGCGGCGGCGTGGGTCCGTGATTTCCAGTCGGCCGGGCTCGAGGCCGTGGCGCTGCCGCTGATCGCCATTGCGCCGGCGCTCGATGTGGAACCGCTGCGCGCCGCCTGGGCGCGGCTCGCGGACTACGCGGCGCTCATGTTCGTGAGCGCCACAGCCGTCGACCACTTCTTCCAGCACCGGGGCACCTCCACACTCGCCGGTTGCCGCTTCTGGGCCACCGGCCCGGGCACCGAGCGCGCACTGCTGCGTGCCGGCGTGCCGCCCGCCGCCATCGACGCGCCGCCACCCGGCGCCACGCGCTTCGACTCCGAGGCGCTGTGGGCGCTGGCCCACGGGCAGGTGTCGCCGGGCGTGCGCGTGCTCATCGTGCGCGGCGGCGACGAGGCCGGCCAGCCGGCCGGGCGCCAATGGCTGGCCCGCGAGATCGATGCCGCCGGCGGCGTGCGCGACACCGTCGTGGCCTACCGGCGCCTCGCGCCCGCGCTCGACGAGGCGCAGCGCCGTATCGCGACCGAAGCCGCAGGCGGACACGGCATCTGGCTCTTCAGCAGCTCGGAAGCCATCGGCAACCTGCAGCGCGCCATGCCGGGCACCTCGTGGCAGGCCGCGCGCGCCATCGCCACCCATGCACGCATCGGCGAAGCCGCACAGGCCGCGGGTTTCGGGGCGTTGCGTGTCTGCACACCCCTGCGGGAAGCGCTGATCGCGTCGATAGAATCCTTCGCATGAGCGCCGCGTCCCCGTCCGACGACCTTTCTCCCCCTTCCGCCGCCCCGGTGCAGGTGCCCGCCACGGTGGCGCCGCACCAGACGCCCGCCGCCCAGGCGGCTGCGGCCACCCTGCTGGCACGCATCGGCATGGGCCTCGTGGCCCTCGTGGCGCTGATCGCGCTGCTGTCGACCATCGCGCTGTGGCAGAAGGTCGGCGGCATGAAGGAACAGCTCGCGCGCCAGAGCGCCGAGGCCACCGCCCAGTCGATGGAAGCGCGCACGCTGGCGCGCCAGGCCAGCGACACGGTGCGCGATGCCGCCGCCCGCGTGGCCCTCATCGAGACCCGCGTGGCCGAAGTCGCGCTGCAGCGCTCACAGCTGGAAGAACTCATTCAAAGCCTCTCGCGTTCGCGCGACGAGAACCTGGTGATCGACATCGAATCCGCCGTGCGCCTCGCGCTGCAGCAGGCACAGGTCACCGGCAGCCTCGAGCCGCTGCTCGCCGCGCTCAAGGCCGGCGACCTGCGCATCGCACGCGCCGCGCAACCGCGGCTGGCGCCCGTGCAGCGCGCCATGCAGCGCGATGCCGACCGCCTGCGCAGCAGCGCCAGCACCGACAGCGCCGAAGCGCTGCAGAAGCTCGACGAACTGGTGCGCAGCGTGGACGACCTGCCCACGCTCAACGCGGTGGCCGTGCGCGGCAACGGCGTCAACGCCTGGCGTCCCGAACCCATTCCCGCTGATGCGCCCTGGTGGCAGCGTGTGCTGCTGACCATCCGCGGCGAGGCCCGCTCGCTGGTGCGCGTGGGCCGCATCGAGAGCCCCGAGGCGGTGCTGCTGGCGCCCGAGCAGTCGTACTTCCTGCGCGAGAACCTCAAGCTCAAGCTGCTCAACGCGCGGCTGTCGCTGTTGTCGCGCCAGATGGACGCCGCGCGCGGCGAACTGGGCCAGGTCACCACATCGCTCAACCGCTATTTCGATCCGGCCTCGCGCCGCACGCAGGCCGCGGCCACGCAGCTGCAGCAACTGCAGCAGCTCGTGCGCAGCACGGAGCCGGTGCGCATCGACGACACGCTGGCCGCGCTGACCACCGCGGCCGCAGGGCGCTGATCCGCTCATGCGCGCTGCAATCTGGCTCCTCGCGCTGTTCGCCGTCGCCGCGGCGGTGGCGCTCTTCGCCGGCAACAACCAGGGCACGATCACCGTGTTCTGGCCGCCGTGGCGGGTCGACCTCTCGCTGAACCTCGTGCTCGTGATCCTGCTGCTGACCTTCGTGCTGCTGCACGTTGCGTTGCGCGCGCTCGCGGCGCTGTTCTCGCTGCCCACGCAGGCGCGCCACTGGCGGCTGCAGCAGAAGGAACGCATGCTGCACTCCGCCTTGCTCGATGCGATGGTGCAGCTGATCGCCGGCCGCTTCTCGCGCGCCCGCAAGGCCGCGCAGGCCGCGCTCACGCAGGAAAAAACACTGGCCGCGCTCGGCGCCGAGCTGCCGCAGGCGCAGCAGGTGCGCGTGCTGTCGCACCTGCTGGCCGCTGAAAGCGCGCAGGCCCTGCAGGACAAGGCCGCGCGCGACGCCCACCTGCAGCAGGCTCTCAACGAAAGCGCCGACCGCACCGTGCTCGCGAGCCCTGAAACCCGCGAAGGCGTGCAACTGCGCGCCGCACGCTGGGCGCTCGATGACCGCGACCCGACGGCCGCGCTCGCACGGCTCGAAGAACTGCCGCAGGGCGCGCAGCGTCGCACGCTGGCGCTGCGGCTGCGGCTCAAGGCCGCGCGGCAGGACCGTCGCACGGTCGAGGCGCTCGACACCGCGCGCCTGCTGGCCAAGCACCGCGCCTTCTCCGACGCGGCGGCGCAAAGCATCGTGCGCGGCCTCGCAACCGAGCTGCTGACCGGCGCGCACGACCCGGCACAGCTGCTGCGTGCGTGGTCCGAACTCGATTCCGCCGAACGCCAGATGCCCGAAGTGGCCATCCACGCGGCCCAGCGCATGGTCGCGCTGCGTGGCGACCTGGCATTGGCGCGCGGCTGGCTGCTGCCGGCCTGGGAGCGCATGGTGGCGAACCCGCGCGGCCTCGGTGACGGGCTGCGCGTGAAGCTCACGCGCGCGCTCGAGGCGGGGCTCGACTCGGTCGACGCCGACTGGCTCGCACGCATCGAGAGCGCGCAGCGCAATAACCCGCGCGACGCCAACCTGCAGTACCTCGCCGGCATGGCCTGCATGAAGCGTCAGCTGTGGGGCAAGGCCCAGCAGCTGCTCACGCAGGCCGGGCTGGGCCTGCAGGACCCCGACCTCTACCGGCGCGCCTGGCTCGCGCTGGCCCAGCTGGCCGAGGCGCGCGAAGACCACGCGCAGGCGGCCGACGCGTGGAAGCGCGCGGCGCAGGTCGACAACACGCCCTGAGCGTTTTCTGGTTCCGTCGTGCGTCCTGGCCTCAGGAGCACGCGGATTCCTTTGCGGTCGCCAGGCCCGTTGTTCGTACCGACGGCTTGCCGTTGCCGAAGATCAGCAGGCTGAAGCCGGCCAGCACCCACACCCCGATCCCGCCGTAGAGCATCACCCAGCCGAAGCTGTGCACCAGCGCCGCATGCACGGCGGTGCCCGACGGATCGGCCTGCGCCAGCGCCGGGAATTGCTCGGGCAGCGAGGCGAAGCTGCCTGCCGCGACCTTTTCCGCCAGCGCGCGCAGCTGCTCTGCATCGAGCGATGCCGACAGGGCGCTCTTCAGATGCGAGTGAATCCCTTCGAGCAGGAGGAAGCCCATCAGCGCGATGTTGATGGCCAGCGTGATCAGCCGCGCGCTCATGTCCATGCCCGAGGCCATGCCCGCGCGCGCGCTCGACACCGAGCCGGTGGTGGTGTTGGTGACGGGCGTGTTCGTCAGCCCCAGCCCGATGCCGGCCAGCAGGCAGCCGGGCAGCAGCGTGAGCCAGCTTGCGTGCGCCACGCCGCTGCCCCAGCGCATCGCGACGAAGCCCAGGCCGATCACGAACAGCCCCGCCGGGATGACCACGCCGGGCCGGTAGCGCATCGACAGCCGCTCGGCCAGCGGCGGCAGCACGAGCGTGGGCAGCGTGTAGGCCAGCAGCGCCGAGCCGGCCGTGACGGCGTCGTAGCCCAGGCCGCTCTGGAAGTAGATCGGCAGGTAGATCATGAACGGCCAGAAGCTGAAGTTCATGCCGATGGAGCCGACGATCGAGCCCGAGAAATTGCGGATGCGGAACACCGAGAAGTCGAACATCGGGTGCGGGTTGATCTTTTCCACCCACACGAAGACCGCGAAGCAGGCCAGCGTCGCCACGAGGATGCTGATGGCCACGGGGCTCGCGAACCCAAGGCCCGGCCCCTGCGTGATGAAGTAGGTGAGGCCGAACACCGCGAGCGACAGCGTGACGATGCCCGGCAGGTCGAGCCGTTTCGCATCGGGGTCGCTGGACTCTTCCACGCTGCCCAGGACCAGCGCCAGTGCCACCACGGCCAGCGGCACATGGACCAGGAACACCCATTGCCAGCTCGACAGCGCCACGATCGCGCCGCCGACGATCGGCCCGAAACCCAGCCCCATGCCGAACACCACGCCCCAGATGGCGAAGGCCTTGCTGCGCTCCTTGCCTTCCTGGAACTGGTGTGAGAGCACCGCGAGCTGGCAGATCAGCATCGCGCCGCCGGCCAGGCCCTGCAGGAAGCGGCTGACGATCAGCACCGGCGCATTGCCCGCGACGCCGCAGGCCAGCGAGGTGGCGCCGAACAGCACCACGCCGACGATCAGCACGCGCTTGCGGCCGTAGCGGTCGGCCAGCGTGCCGGCGGCCATCAGCACCGTGGTGCAGGCGATGGTGTAGGCGTTCATGATCCACTGCATGTCGCTGAAGTCGCCATGCAGTGATTTTTCGAGCGTGGGAAGAATGACCGGCACGCTGGAGATTTCCAGGCCGAACATCAAGGCAATCAGGCAGACCGCGGACAGGGCGATCCGGTTCTTGCCGGCAGGGGAGAGGGACATCGGACGGTTTCCAAAAAGGCAGAGCGGCCGATTCTGGTGAAACCCTCTTCATGATGGAAATGATTTGATTTCCTAGAATTCATTAGGAAACATCATTGATCAAAACTCGCCATGGACTTCGACCCCACGCTGTTGCGCGCCTTCGTGGCCGTCAAGGAAACCGGCGGCTTCACGCGCGCCGCCGAGCGTCTGCACCTGACCCAGTCGGCCATCAGCCACCAGATCCGCAAGCTCGAGGAGCAGGTGGGTCGGCCGTTGCTGCACCGCACGACGCGCCGCCTCACGGTGACCGAGGACGGTGAAGATTTCCTGCGCTACGCGACGCAGATCCTGGACACGCTCGACGCGATGACGCGGCGCTTTCAGCCCTCGCCGATCTCGGGCGTGGTGCGTTTCGGCGTGCCGGACAACTTCATGGGCGACCGCCTGCCGCCGCTGCTCTCGCAGTTCGCGCGCGGGTTCCCGGCGGTGCGCATGGAGGTCTGCGTGAGCATGCACACCGACTTGCGCGCGGCCATCCGCGCCGGCGAGCTCGACCTCGCGGTCGTGATGTCGCCGCCCGACGTGGTGGAGGGCACCTGCCTGCGGCGCACGCAACTGGTGTGGGCTGCGGCCGAGGCCTTCGAGGCGCCGAAGGGCGCATCGCTGCCGCTGGCCTTCTTTCCGAAGCCGTGCGTCAACCGGCAGGTGGCCGGGTCGGCGCTCGATCTCGCGTCGTCGCTCGACTGGCACGTGGTCTTCACCTCGGCCAGCCCGCAGGGCATTCGCGCGGCGGTGCTGGCGGGGCTCGCGGTGACGGTGCTCACGCGCGAAGAGGTGGAGCCGGGCATGAAGATCGTCGACGGCCGCTACGGCCTGCCGCCGCTGCCGAGCGTGAACTTCTCGCTGATCTGGAGCGAGAACGGCAAGACGCCCTGCGCCTGCCGCTTCGGGCAGCTGATCCTGGAGATGCCGGACCTGCCCGGCGTCGAGGCACTGCCGCAGCAGGCCTGAACTCCGAAGCAAAAAAAACGGCGCCACGAAGGCGCCGTTTTCATTTGCGAGGGAGCAGGGCTCAGAGCGAGCGCTGCTGTTCCTGCGGCTGCTGTTGCTGCTGTTCGAACGGCAGCGACATCGAACCGAGGTCGCGACGCGTTTCGACCAGCACCAACGGACCTTCGTCCAGCACGATCACCGGCGGGCGTTCGCGCGGCACGTGCACCGGCTTCGGCTCGGCGGCGATCGCGGCGCGCGCCTGCGCGATGCGCTCGGCATCCGAGTTGACCCACTGCAGGCCCGAGCTTTCGGCGATCTGCGCGAGTTCGTTCAACGGCAGTTCGAAGGCTTGCACCTTGGGCAGTGCGCGGCCGTTGCCGGCGGGCGCTGCTGCTGCGGGCTTGGCTGCGGCTTCGACCACGATGGGCGCTGCGACGGGTGCCGGTGCGGGCGCGGCGGGGCGCTCGAAGCGCTGCTGCTCCTGCACCTGCGGTGCCGGTTCGCGCACTTCGACAGCGGTGGCCACCACCGCCACGGCAGCGGCTTCCGCCACCAGCGGCAGTTGCTGCTGAGGCTGGCGCTCGGCCTGGCCTTCGGCAGCCACGGCGCCTTCGGCGACCGGTGCGGCGTCTGCGCCGTTGGCTTCGTTGCCGGCGTCGTCACGCGGACCGCGTTCGCGGCGGTCACGGCCGTAGCGGTCGCGCGAACGGCCGCGGCGCTCTTCGCCTTCGCGGCGCGGGGCTTGCTGCTCGTTGCCTTCGTTGTTGTTGCCTTGCTCGGCATCGCCGGCGGCAGCCGATTCGGCCGCGCGTGCGTCGCCTTCGTTGGCGGCAGGCGCGTCGTTGCGGCGCTCGCGGCGGCCGTCGTTGCGCTCACCGCGCGGGCCGCGCGACTCGTCGCCACGGCCGTTGCGGGGCTGGCGCTCGCCGTCGCCGGCGGCGGCTTCGTCGCGCGGCTGTTGCTGCTGTGCGTCGCCGTTGCGCTCACCGCGCTCGTTGCGTTCGCCGCCACGTTCACCACGCTCGCCGCGCTCGCCACGTTCACGGCGCTCGCCGCGGGCGCGCGGTGCGCGTTCCGCTGCGGCATTGCCGTTCTCGTCGCCGCCGGGTGCCGGCTGCTGCTGCTGCGCGTCGAGGTTCAGGTTGCCGTCGAGCAGGGCTTCGGCCGGCGCGTTGCGGCCTTCGCCACCTTCGCGGCGCTCGCCGCGACCGCCACGGCGTTGTTCGCCGTCGCGCGGTGCGCGTGCTTCACGGGGCTCGCGTTGCTCGCGTGCCGGGTTGATGCTGTCGTTGCGTTGCTCGGTGTTGCGAGCTTCGCCGCGGCGTTCGCCACCGCCGCCTTCACGGCGCTCGCCACCGCGTCCGCCACGGCGGTCGCCGTCGCGTCCACCCGAACGGCCGCCGCCTTCGCCACGGCCTTCGCCGCCGCGTCCGCCGCGGCGCTGTTCGCCATCGGCGCCGCGCGCACCGCGCGTTTCGCCGTCACGGCCCGGGCGACCGCCTTCGCGGCGGGGCTTCGGTGCTTCGACCGGAATGGCGCTGGGGGCCGGTGCCGGTGCGGGTGCCGGCGAGGCGCCGCCGAAGAAGCTCTTGATCCAGGCCATGAAGCCGGTCTGTGCCGGGGCCGGAGCGACCACCGCGGGCGGGGCCACCGGTGCGGGAGCAGGCGCAGCGCGCACCGCTTCGGGCTTGGGCGGCACCACGGGCGCGGGTGCGTCGGGCAGCACGCCCTTGATGACCGGCGTCTGCTTGTTGGTGGGCTCTTGCGAACGGCGCGTGACCGAGGTCGGGTCTTCGATCTCGTCGGCCATCTTGTAGCTGGCTTCGATGTGATCGAGGCGCGGATCGTCGTGCTTCAGGCGCTCGAGCTTGTAGTTTGGCGTTTCGAGCGTCTTGTTGGGCACCATCAGCACGGTGACGCGCTGCTTGAGCTCGATCTTGGCGATTTCGGGGCGCTTTTCGTTCAGCAGGAACGAGGCGACTTCCACGGGCACCTGCACATGCACGGCGGCCGTGTTGTCCTTCATGGACTCTTCCTGAATGATGCGCAGGATCTGCAGCGCGCTCGATTCGGTGTCGCGGATGTGGCCCGAGCCGCCGCAACGGGGGCAGGGGATCGACGAACCTTCGGACAGCGCCGGCTTCAGGCGCTGTCGGCTCATTTCCATCAGGCCGAACTTGCTGATCGAGCCGAACTGCACGCGGGCGCGGTCTTGCCGGAGCGCGTCGCGCAGGCGGCTTTCGACTTCGCGGCGGTTCTTCGACTCGTCCATGTCGATGAAGTCGATGACGATCAGGCCGCCCAGGTCGCGCAGGCGCATCTGGCGGGCCACTTCGTCGGCGGCTTCGAGGTTGGTGCGGGTGGCGGTCTCTTCGATGTCGCCGCCCTTGATGGCGCGGGCCGAGTTCACGTCGACCGAGACCAAGGCTTCGGTGTGGTCGATCACGATGGCGCCGCCCGAAGGCAGCTGCACGGTGCGGGCGTAGGCCGACTCGATCTGGTGCTCGATCTGGAAGCGGCTGAACAGGGCCGCGTCGTCGCGGTAGCGCTTCACGCGGGCGGCATGCTCGGGCATGACGTGCGCCATGAACTGCTGCGCCTGGTCGTAGATGTCGTCGGTGTCGATCAGGATGTCGCCGATGTCGTGATTGAAGTAATCACGGATGGCGCGGATGACGAGCGACGATTCCTGGTAGATCAGGAAGGCGCCCTTGCCGCCCTTGGCTGCGCCGTCGATGGCGGTCCAGAGCTTGAGCAGGTAGTTCAGGTCCCACTGGAGTTCGGGCGCCGAGCGGCCGATGCCGGCGGTGCGCGCGATGATGCTCATGCCCTTCGGGTACTCGAGCTGGTCCATCGCCTCCTTGAGTTCGGCGCGGTCGTCGCCCTCGATGCGGCGCGACACGCCACCGCCACGGGGGTTGTTGGGCATCAGCACGACATAGCGGCCGGCCAGCGAGATGAAGGTGGTGAGGGCGGCGCCCTTGTTGCCGCGTTCTTCCTTTTCGACCTGGACGGTGAGTTCCTGGCCTTCACGGATCACGTCCTGGATGCGGGCCTGGCTGGCCGACACGCCTTCGGCGAAGTACTGCTTGGAGATTTCCTTGAACGGCAGGAAGCCGTGGCGGTCTTCGCCGTAGTCGACGAAACAGGCTTCGAGCGACGGCTCGACGCGGGTCACGACCGCCTTGTAGATGTTGCCCTTGCGCTGTTCGCGCCCTTCGATTTCGATTTCGTAGTCGAGCAGTTTCTGCCCGTCGACGATGGCCAGGCGGCGTTCTTCGGCCTGCGTGGCATTGATCAGCATCCGCTTCATGATGCGTTGTCCTTATATGTATCGTTCTACCGGCTCATGACGAGCCAACGATGCACGGACGACGCCCGCGAAACCAGGGAATTGCCGCTTGGCCCCGGATGCTGTGACTGCCGCGCCAGGCGCGAGCAGGCCTCTCGAGCGTCAGCTCAAGAAGACAGCCGGGGTGGGGGCGCGTGGATGGGCGCGAGCCAGATTCGGTGTTGGGTAGCTATCTTTTTGATAGCTGATTGCGCAAGGGTGGCGCGCACTGCGGGCGATTCAATGCCTGAGGCGACTGGTCGAAACCAGGTCGACCAGCGCAGGCATATTTGAATCAGCAGCATCAACACAACAAGGGACTCGCTTCGATCCGCCTGCAGCTTGGAAGCTGCAGGCTGGGTATTCCGTATCGGTGTTTCGTGGGTGTCGGCTTGACTTGGGTGCCTGGCCTGCCACTTTGCGCGATTGCGCGGGGTTTGCGGGCTGGACGCCAAAGCGGCATCGACCTCACAGCATGGTCGTCAGTGCTCTAAACTTCTGTCTAATCAAGCACTTACACGACCGCGCTGGTGAAAAACATTATAGGTGCGAAGAAAAGCCCCGCGGGGGCTCCAAATCCCGCGGATCGACCCGCGGGCGCCGACACCGGCACGCCGCACGCCGCCATCCACTTCCTGACCGTCGACGCCGAATCCGCCGGGCAACGGCTCGACAACTTCCTGTTTCGCCATCTGAAAGGCGTGCCGAAGACGCACGTCTACCGGATCATCCGGTCGGGCGAAGTGCGCATCAACAAGGGCCGCGCCCAGGCTGACACCCGCATCGAAGACGGTGACCTGGTCCGGATTCCGCCGGTCCGCATATCGTCGCGCGCCGAAGAGGGCGCCACGCCGCCCGCGCCGGCGCGCGAGTTTCCGGTGTTGCTCGAAGACGAGGCCGTGCTGGCCATCGACAAGCCCGCCGGTGTCGCGGTGCACGGCGGCAGCGGCGTGAGCTTCGGCGTGATCGAACAATTGCGCACGGCGCGTCCGGGCGCCAAGTTCCTGGAACTGGTGCACCGGCTCGACCGCGAAACCTCCGGTATCCTGCTGGTCGCCAAGAAACGCAGCGCACTGGTGGCATTGCAGGACCAGTTTCGCGAGCGCGAAACCGGCAAGACCTACCTGGCGCTGGTCGAAGGCGACTGGCCCGCCAACAAGAAGGTGCTCGACGCGCCGCTGGCCAAGTACCTGCTGCCCGACGGTTCGGGCGCCGGTGCCGGCGAACGCCGCGTGCGCGTGGTCGCCAAGGACCACCCCGACGCGATGCGCGCCGTCACGCTGGTGCGCGTGCTGGCCCGCCTCAGCCTGCCGGGCGACGCCACGCCGCTGTCATTGCTGGCGGTGACCATCAAGACCGGGCGCACCCACCAGATCCGCGTGCACCTGGCCTCGGCCGGGCATCCGATTGCCGGCGACGACAAATATGGCGAGTCCGATCGGCAGCGTGCCTTGCACAAACTCGGCCTCAAGCGCATGTTCCTGCATGCGTGGCGGCTGCAATTCAACCACCCGGCCAGCGGCGAGCGCATTGCGCTGCAGGCCGGACTGCCGCCCGAGCTGCATGCGCTGATGTCGCGTGCGGCGCTCGAGGCGATGGCGCAACACCCCACCCCCACGGCCCATGACTGATTCTTCCGTTCGCCCCCCGCGCTTCGACCTGATCGCCTTCGACTGGGACGGCACGCTCTACGACTCCACCCGCCTGATCGTGCGCTGCATCCAGGCGGCCGTGGTCGATGTCGGCGGCGCCAAGCCCAGCGAGGACGATGCCGCCTGGGTGATCGGCCTGGGCCTGGCCGAGGCGCTCGCGCGCGCGGCGCCCGACGTGCCGAAGGAAAAATACCCCGAGCTCGGCGCCCGCTACCGCTACCACTTCCTGCAGCACCAGGACGACCTCGTGCTGTTCGACGGCGTGCTGCCCATGCTCGATGCGCTGCGCGCGCGCGGCCACAAGCTGGCCGTGGCCACGGGCAAGTCGCGCCGCGGCCTCAACGAGGCCCTGAAGACGGTGGCGCTGCGCGACCGCTTCGACGCCTCGCGCACCGCCGACGAAACCTTCGGCAAGCCGCATCCGCGCATGCTGCTCGAACTGATGGAAGAGCTCGACGTGCCGGCCGAGCGCACGCTGATGATCGGCGACACCACGCACGACCTGCAGCTGGCGCAGAACGCCGGCTGCGCCAGCGTGGGCGTGGGCTTCGGCGCGCATGCGTCGTCGACCTTCGACGAATTCAAGCCGCTGTACGTGGCGCAGTCGATCGCCGAGCTGCAGGCCTGGCTGCTCGACAACGCCTGAGGGACGCTGCATGAGCGACCAGCGCATCCCGTTGTGCAATGCCTCGGATCTGGTCGAGGGCGGCAACGCCGTGCCCTTCGACGTGGTCCACGGCGGCGAAACCTGCCGCGCCTTCGCGGTGCGCTTCGAGGGCCTGCCGCATGCGTACCTCAACCGCTGCAGCCATGTGGCGATGGAGATGGACTTCCAGCCCGACCGCTTCTTCGACGACAGCGGCCAGTGGCTGCTGTGCGCCACCCACGGCGCCGTCTACAAGCCCGATACCGGCGAATGCGCGGGCGGGCCCTGCCGCGGCGGGCTCGTGAAGATCGCGCTGAGCGAAGAAGACGGCGTGGTGCACTGGCATACTGACTGGAACCTCCAACCTCCAACCTCTTTCCTTCTGACATGACCGATCCGAACCGCAGGGAACCCCAGGGTTTCGAACCGCTGGAGCCGGCCGTCCCCCTCACGACATCCCAAGACAGCCCCCGCACCATGGCCCAAGATCCCACGCAGCGCCCCGGGTGGGAGCGCGCCACGCTCGAGAAACTCGCGTTCGCCTCCCTGAATGAGCAGAAGGCCACGCGCCGCTGGAAGACCTTCGTGCGCCTGGGCTGGCTGGCCTTCTTCGTGTTCCTGGCCTGGTTTGCGTTCTCGCGCAGCACGCCCAGCACCGCCAAGACCACGGCCCACACGGCCGTCGTCGAGATCAAGGGCGAGATCGCCAACGGCGGCGACGCCAGCGCCGAGTTCGTGATCGCCGCCATGAAGACGGCCTTCGAGGACGAGGGTGCCAAGGGCGTGGTGCTGCTGATCAACTCGCCCGGCGGCAGCCCGGTGCAGGCCGGCATCATCAACGACGAGATCAAGCGCCTGAAGGCCAAGCACAAGAAGCCGGTCTACGCGGTGGTCGAAGAAACCTGCGCCTCGGCGGCCTACTACATCGCTGCGGCCGCCGACAAGATCTTCGTCGACAAGGCCAGCATCGTCGGCAGCATCGGCGTGCTGATGGACGGCTTCGGCTTCACCGGCGTGATGGAAAAGGTCGGCGTCGAGCGCCGCCTGCTGACGGCCGGTGAAAACAAGGGCTTCCTCGATCCGTTCAGCCCGATGAACGACGCGCAGCGCGCGCATGCCCAGTCGATGCTCAACCAGATCCACACCCAGTTCATCAACGTGGTGAAGACAGGCCGTGGCGACCGCCTCAAGCTCGACACCCCGGGCCTGTTCAGCGGCCTGTTCTGGAGCGGCGAGCAGGCCGTCGAGTTCGGCCTGGCCGACCAGCTGGGCAACGTCGACTTCGTGGCACGCGAGGTGATCAAGGCCGAGGAAGTCATCGACTACACGCGCCGCGACAACGTGGCCGAGAAGCTGGCCAAGAAGTTCGGCGCCGCCATGGGCGCGGCCTCGGTGAGTGCGCTGAAGACTTCGCCGGCGCTGCGCTGAGCGCGGCTTTTTTTCAGGCGGCGCTGCTGTCGCCGCTGCCGGTGAACCGGGCCGAGGCCGCCAGCGCGGCGGCAAAGGCCACCACCACATAGAGCGCGGCGGTCAGCGTGCTGACCCGCGCCAGCAGGCCGATCACCGCGGGCCCTGCCATGAACCCCAAGTAAGCGATGGCCGACACGGCGGCAATGCCATTGGCGGGCGCCACGCCCGGCACGCGGGCCGAGGCGCCGAACAGGATCGGCACCACATTCGCGAAACCAACGCCGACGCCTGCGAAGCCGAGCAGTGCGAGCCAGGGCAGGTCGGTCAGCAATACCAGCGTCATCGCCCCCGCCGCGAGGAGGCCACTGCCGCGCAGCAAGGCCGTGGGTGAGAAACGGGCGCGCATCGCATCACCGCCAAAACGTGCGGCTGCCATCGCGGCGGAAAAGCTCGCATAGGCCAGCGCGGCCTGCTGCTGCGGGCTGCCCAGTTCCTGCTGCATGTAGAGCACGCTCCAGTCGTAGATGGCGCCCTCGGCGATCAGCCCCAGCGCGGCCAGCACGCCGAGCACCGCGAGCACGCCGCGTGGCAGACGAAAGCCGTGGTCCGCCGCAGCCGCACCGTCGGCGGGTGCGGCCGGCGTGGGCAGCATGCGCGTCGACGCGATTGCGACCAGCCCGATCATCACCACGGCCACCGTCCACAAGTGGGTCTGCGGCGCCATGCCGGCGGCCAGCGCCGCGCTGCCGCTCGCGGCGCCGACCATGCCGCCGAGGCTGAACATGCCGTGCATGCCGCTCATCAACGGCTGATTGCCGCGCAACTCGAGCTGTGCGGCCTCGGTGTTGATCGCCACGTCGAACACGCTGGTGACCAGGCCGAACACCGCCAGCAGGCCCAGCAGCGCGGCATAGCCGGGCATCGCGATCAGGCCGGCGATCAGCAGGGCGTAGATGCAACCACAGAGGGCGGCCATGCGGCGCGGGCCGTGGCGGCCGATCCAGCGCCCGGCGCTGGTCAGGCCGACCATCGCGCCGGCACCGGCCGCGAGCATGGCGAGCCCGAGCTGCGCCTCGTCGATGGCGTAGTGCGCCTTGACTGTCGGCACGTGCACGCCCCAGGTCGCGAAGATGAAGCCCGACGCGAAGAACTGGGCGCGCGACGCCCAGCGCGTACCGGCCGTGACGCCCGGCCCCACCCTCAGCGCCCGATCGCGAACACGGCGGGCAGGCGCTCGTCGGTCGTGGCCTGCGGCTTGGCGGCGCGCCAGGCTTTCACCGTCTCGCTGCGCACCTGCGCGGTGGCGAGCGTCAGGCCGCGCGCCACCGCGAGACGGGTGTTGTGCTGCAGCGTCTGCACCAGCGCCTGCAGCAGGGCGGCATTGCGGTACGGCGTTTCGATGAAGAGCTGCGTCTGACCGGTCTTGAGTGCGAGCGCCTCGAGTTCGCGGATGCGCGCCTGGCGTTCGCCGCCATCCTGCGGCAGGTAGCCGACGAAGGCGAAGTTCTGTCCGTTCAGGCCGCTTGCTGCGAGGGCCAGCAGCAAAGACACCGGTCCGGTGAGCGGGACGACGGTGATGCCCAGGTCGTGCGCGGCGCGTGCCACCGATGAGCCCGGATCGGCCACCGCGGGCATGCCGGCTTCGCTCAGCAGGCCGATGTCGTGGCCTTCGAGCGCGGCGGCCAGCAGCGGGCGGGCGTCGAACTGGCCGGCGTGGTCGCCTTTCTTGTGCACTTCGCGCGGCAGTTCCTGGATGTTCTGCGCCTGCAGTGGCGCAGCCAGCGGCACGACGGCGTCGATGCGCTTCAGGTAGGCGCGGGCCGACTTGGCGTTCTCGCAGATCCAGTGCGTGATGCCGGCGGCGGCCTGCAGCGTGCCCAGCGGCAGGGCGTCCTGCAGCGGGGCCTGGAGGTCGCAGCCGAAATCGAGCGGCGCGGGGACGAGGTAGAGCTTGCCTTTTGTGGTCACAGCAGGTCGACCCCCGCGGCGCGCAGCATCCGGCAGGTGCGGATCAGGGGCAGGCCGACCAGCGCGGTCGGGTCGTCGCTGTCGATGGCATCGAGCAGCGCGATGCCGAAGCCCTCGCTCTTGGCGCTGCCGGCGCAGTCGTAGGGCTGTTCGGCTAATAGATAGCGTTCGATGGCGGCATCGGAGAGGTCGCGGAACACCACGCGCACGGGGGCGATGTCGCGCTGGACGAAGTCCGTCGCATGGCAGACAACGGCCACGGCGGTCTGAAAGATCAGCGTCTGGCCGCGCATGCGGCGCAGCTGGGCGGTGGCTCGTACGTGGTCGCCGGGCTTGCCAAGCGCTTCGCCCGCGAGGTCGGCGACCTGGTCGGAGCCGATCACCACCGCCTCGGGAAAGCGCGCGGCCACGGCGTTGGCTTTTTCCAGCGCTAGGCGCTCGGCCAGCGCGCGGGGCGTCTCGCCTGCGAGTGGGGTTTCGTCGACTTCGGGGGCGTGCACCTCGAAGGGCACATGGAGGCGGGTGAGCAGTTCGCGCCGGTAGCGCGAGGTCGAGGCGAGGATCACGGTGCGTTGCATGCAGCGATTGTGCGTGAGCGACCGGACCCGACCGGCTCGGCGGGTTGCTCGCCTGGGAGGCCGGCCGGCGCGCTAGACTGGGACGGATGAAGAGAGAATTTGCCCCCGAAAGGCTCAATGTGCCCGCGTTCACCGCGGCGGCTGCCACGCTGGATGGTGCCGATCCGGTCCCGGGTTTCGCACGCCTGGTCGCCGAACTGGCGACGCCGGCCACCGATGCCGTGGTCCGCTGGGAAGCGACCGGCGAAGAGCGCCCCGGCGCCGACGGCAAGGCAACGCCCTGGCTGCACCTGGATGTCGAAACCACCGTGCCCCTGGTCTGCCAGCGCTGCCTGTCGCCGGTCGATACCGGACTGTTCGTGGACCGCTGGTTCCGTTTCGTGGCCGACGAGGCCACGGCCGAGGCGGAAGATGAGGAGTCCGACGAAGACCTGCTGGTTGTCAGCCGCGACTTCGACATGCGCGGGTTGATCGAGGACGAGCTGCTGATGGAAATCCCCGTCATGCCGGTCCACGACGTGTGCCCGACGCCGGTGCGCCTGTCCTCCAGCGACGACGATTTCCAGGCGGCCGAAGAGGCCAAGCCGAACCCCTTCGCCGTGCTTGGTGCGTTGCGTCCGCGCAAGCCCGAAGAGGGAAAGTAGCCCTTTCTCTCTGGCTGGGCTATAATCATGGGCTTCGCGCGCGCCGCCGTGAGCAGCAATGCATACAAGGCAAAGGCAGAACGTGGCATTCCATGCATGCCGCCGGAGCTTTCGCCTCATTGCCACCGCTTGAGCCCGCATCCAGTCACCCACCTAACCGTCCAGGAGCCATCATGGCCGTCCAGCAAAACAAGAAGTCGCCTTCCAAGCGCGGCATGCACCGTTCCCACAACGCCCTGGGCGTGCCCGGCATCGCTGTCGAGCCCACCACCGGCGAAACGCACCTGCGCCACCACATCAGCCCGAACGGTTTCTACCGCGGCCGTCAGGTGCTCAAGAACAAGTCCGAAGCCTGATCTCGAATCCCAAGGCCAAGGCCCGAAGCTACTTTTGCTGTAGCGTCGGGCCTTTGTTTTGATGGCTGCGCCTTTTTCTCCCGAACTCACTGCTGCGCCCGCCGCAATCACGCTCGCCGTGGATTGCATGGGGGGTGACCATGGGCCGCGTGTCACGCTCGCGGCCTGCCGCGCGTTTCTCGAGCGGCACAGCGAAGCCTCGTTGCTGCTCGTCGGTGCGCCGGCCGCATTGGCGGGGTTTGCCGACCATCCGCGCGCCCGCATCGTGCCGGCCAGCGAAGTGGTCGGCATGGACGATCCCATCGAAATCGCCCTGCGCAAGAAGAAGGATTCTTCGATGCGCGTCGCGATCCAGCAGGTCAAGGATGGTGCGGCGCAAGCGGCGATATCTGCCGGCAACACGGGTGCATTGATGGCGATCGCGCGCTATCTGCTTAAAACGCTCGACGGCATCGATCGGCCTGCCATTGCGCCCCAGCTACCGAACGTGAAGGGTGGGGCGACCACCGTGCTCGATCTCGGCGCGAACGTCGATTGCGATGCCGAAGACCTGCTCCAGTTCGCCGTGCTCGGCTCGGCGCTCGTTTCGGCATTGACCGGTAACGAATCGCCTTCGGTAGGTCTGCTCAATATTGGCGAAGAGGCCATCAAGGGCAGCGAAACCATCAAGAAGGCCAGCCAACTGCTGCGTGCAGCTGCCAACTCCAAGGATCTGAACTTCTACGGCAACGTCGAAGGGAACGACATTTTCAAGGGCACGACCGACATCGTCGTGTGCGACGGATTTGTCGGCAATGTGGCGCTGAAGGCCAGCGAAGGCGTCGCGTCGATGATCGGCGAGTTCATTCGTGTCGAGTTTTCGCGAAACATTCTCACGAAACTGGCGGCTATTGTTGCTTACCCGGTTCTAAAAGCATTCAAAGGTCGTCTGGATCACCGCCGCTACAACGGCGCGGCCCTGCTCGGCCTGCGCGGGCTGGTGTTCAAGAGCCATGGCTCGGCCGACGAAGTGGCTTTCGGCCATGCGTTGGATCGCGCTTATGATGCCGCTCGCAACAACCTGCTCGATCGCGTGCGGGCCCGCATCGCCCACGCCGCGCCTTTGCTCGCGCGGCAGGAGTCGGCGGCGCCGGCCGACGCGACAGCCCTTCACGCTTGATGACCCCTTTTTCGCGCATTACCGGCACCGGCAGTTACCTGCCCCCTCGCCGCGTCACCAATGACGACCTTGCCAAGGATCTGGCGACACGCGGCATCGAAACTTCCGATCAGTGGATCGTCGAGCGCACCGGCATTCACGCGCGCCACTTCGCGGCGCCCGATGTCAGCAGCAGCGATCTCGGCCTCGAAGCCGCGAAGCATGCGCTGGAAGCCGCCGGCCGCAAGGCGAGCGACGTCGACCTGATCATCGTCGCGACCTCGACGCCGGACATGGTGTTCCCGTCGTCGGCCGCGATCCTCCAGCACAAGCTCGGCATTGCCGGCTGCCCGGCCTTCGACGTCCAGGCGGTCTGCAGCGGTTTCGTCTACGCACTGACGGTGGCCGACGCGATGATCCGCACGGGCACCGCGCGTTGCGCGCTGGTGATCGGCGCCGAAGTGTTCTCCCGCATCCTCGACTTCAACGACCGCACCACCTGCGTGCTGTTCGGCGACGGCGCGGGCGCGGTGGTGCTCGAGGCCTCCGATGAGCCCGGCATCCTGGCCAGCGACCTGCATGCCGACGGCAAGCACGTCGGCATTCTGTGCGTGCCCGGCCACGTGTCGGGCGGCAACGTGCTCGGCACGCCGCTGCTGCACATGGACGGCCAGGCCGTCTTCAAGCTGGCGGTTCGCGTGCTCGAGGACGCCGCGCGCGCCACGCTCGCCAAGGCGGGCAAGACCGAAGCCGACATCGACTGGCTGATCCCGCACCAGGCCAACATCCGCATCATGGAAGGCACGGCCAAGAAGCTGAAGCTGCCGCGCGAGAAGCTGGTGGTCACGGTGCACGAGCACGGTAACACCTCGGCCGCCTCGATCCCGCTGGCGCTCGACGAAGCCGTGCGCTCGGGCAAGGTGAAGAAGGGTGAGACCCTCATGCTGGAAGGCGTGGGCGGTGGCTTCACCTGGGGCGCGGTGCTATTGAATCTGTAGTGCGTCGCGGCGCCCCGAAGCGGGCGTCGGCGCGGTGACGAAGAAACAACAATGAAATCCTTTGCTTTTGTCTTTCCGGGTCAGGGCTCGCAGGCGGTCGGCATGCTCGACGCCTGGGGCGATCACCCGGCCGTGGCCGAAACCCTGCGCGAAGCCTCCGAAGCGCTGGGTGAAGACATTGGTGCACTGATCAAGAACGGCCCCAAGGAAGAGCTGGCGCTCACCACCAACACGCAGCCCGTGATGCTGGTGGCCGGCGTGGCTGCCTGGCGTGCCTGGCTGGCCGAAGGCGGCGCCACGCCGTCCGTCGTGGCGGGCCATTCGCTGGGCGAGTATTCGGCGCTGGTGGCTTCGGGCGTGCTCACGCTCGCGCAGGCCGCGCCGCTGGTGCGTTTCCGTGCGCAGGCCATGCAGCAGGCGGTGCCGGTCGGCGTTGGCGCGATGGCGGCGATCCTCGGCATGGCGTCCGACAAGGTGGTCGCCGGCTGCGCCGAAGCCACCGCCACGTTCGGCCCCGGCAGCGCCGAAGTGGTCGAGGCCGTGAACTTCAACGATCCGATGCAGACCGTGATCGCCGGCAGCAAAGCCGCGGTCGACAAGGCCTGCGAGCTGCTGAAGGCCAACGGCGCCAAGCGCGCATTGCCGCTGCCGGTGTCGGCGCCGTTCCATTCGAGCCTGATGAAGCCCGCGGCCGAAGCCCTGCGCGAGAAGCTCGCGAGCGTGGCGCTGGCCGCGCCGGAGATTCCGGTGCTCAACAACATCGACGTGGCCGTCGAGACCGATGCCGACCGCATCCGCGAAGCCCTGGTGCGCCAGGCCGCCGGTCCGGTGCGCTGGGTCGAGAGCGTTCAGGCCTTGAAACTGCGCGGTGCAACCGCCATCATCGAGTGCGGTCCCGGCAAGGTGCTGGCCGGCATGGTGAAGCGCATCGCCCCCGAACTGGAAGCCGCGTCGGTGTACGACCCAGCCACCCTCGCGGACGTCCGACAATCGCTCGCCGGCTGAACGCCGCCAGGCCCCGATACTTTTTCTCTTTTATGAGCACTCCCAAATTCGAAGGCCAGGTCGCCCTGGTCACCGGCGCAACGCGCGGCATCGGCGCTGCCATTGCGCTCGAACTGGCGCAGCGCGGCCTGAAGGTCGTGGGCACCGGTACCACCGACGATGGCGCCGCCAAGATCACCCAGGCGCTGAGCGCGTTCGACGGCCGCGGCCGTGCGCTCGACGTGAACGACGGCGCTGCCGTCGAAGCCCTGATCGACGAGATCGTGCAGGCTTACGGCGCGATCCATGTGCTGGTCAACAACGCCGGCATCACGCGCGACACGCTCGCCATGCGCATGAAGGATGACGACTGGGATGCGGTGCTCGACACCAACCTCAAGGCCGTTTTCCGTCTCTCGCGCGCGGTGATCCGCCCGATGATGAAGCAGCGCTATGGCCGCATCATCAGCATCACGAGCGTGGTGGGCGCGTCCGGCAATGCCGGCCAGGCCAACTACGCGGCCGCCAAGGCCGGCGTGTCGGGCATGACCCGTGCGCTGGCCCGCGAACTCGGCAGCCGCAACATCACGGTCAACTGTGTCGCGCCGGGCTTCATCGAAACCGACATGACGGCCAGCCTGCCGGAAGCCCAGCAACAGGCGCTGCTCTCGCAGATCCCGCTGGGCCACCTGGGCAAGCCGGCCGACATCGCGCATGCGGTGGCCTACCTCGCATCGCCGCAGGCCTCGTACGTGACGGGGCAGGAGCTGCACGTCAACGGCGGCATGCACATGTAGCCGAAAGGCGCAATCTTTTTCCGTACCGGAGCGCGGGGCAAATGCCACGGGCCGCCCGGCTAAAATCCACCAGTTACCTACAACCCTTAGAGGGAATCAAATGAGCGATATCGAAGCACGTGTCAAGAAAATCATCGCCGAGCAGCTCGGCGTGGAAGAGTCCCAAGTGACGAACGAAAAGGCTTTCGTGGCCGACCTCGGCGCTGACTCGCTCGACACGGTCGAACTCGTGATGGCACTCGAAGACGAGTTCGGCATCGAGATCCCGGACGAAGACGCAGAGAAGATCACGACGGTGCAGAACGCCGTCGACTACGCCACCAAGAATCAAAAGGCCTGATCGGCCAGCTGACACTGCAACGACGGCCGGCGGCTCTTTTTTCAACCGCCCGCGCCGATCGGCAGCTGCTCAGCGCTTCCAGAAAGGTTTGCCGGCATGACCAAACGCCGCGTCGTCGTGACCGGACTCGGTTGCATCGCTCCTGTCGGAAACACCGCAACCGAATCCTGGACCAACCTGTTGGCCGGGAAGTCGGGCATTGCGAACATCACCGCGTTCGATGCAAGCGCCTTCGCCTGCAAGTTCGCCGGTGAGGTCAAGGGTTTCGACATCACCCAATACATCTCGGAGAAAGAAGCGCGTCACATGGACCGCTTCATTCATCTGGGACTCGCCGCCGCCATCCAGGCGGTGCAGGACAGCGGACTGCCGACCGGCGACGCGCTGCCCTATGAAAAGGCCGTGCGCATCGGCTGCAACATCGGTTCGGGCATCGGCGGTCTGCCGATGATCGAACAGACGCACGGCGAATACGCGAGCCGCGGCCCGCGCCGCATTTCGCCGTTCTTCGTGCCGGCGTCGATCATCAACATGATCTCGGGCCACGTCTCGATCAAGTACGGCTTCAAGGGCCCGAACATCGCCGTCGTGACCGCCTGCACAACCGGCCTGCATGCCATCGGCACGTCGGCACGCATGATCGAGTACGGCGATGCCGACGTCATGATCGCGGGCGGCGCCGAATCGACCATCTCTCCGCTCGGCATCGGCGGCTTCACCGCGCCTCGCGCATTGAGCACCCGCAACGACGATCCCGCCACGGCCTCGCGCCCGTGGGACAAGGACCGCGACGGCTTCGTGCTGGGCGAGGGCGCCGGCGTGCTGGTGCTCGAGGAGTACGAACACGCCAAGGCGCGCGGCGCCAAGATCTACGCGGAAGTCTCCGGCTTCGGCATGACGGGCGACGCGTACCACATGACCGCACCTGACGTCGACGGCCCGCGCCGTTCGATGGCGATGGCACTGGCCAATGCGGGTGTCAACGCCGACGAGGTCCAGTACCTGAACGCGCACGGCACTTCGACGCTGATCGGTGACCTCAACGAGACCAACGCGGTCAAGCTGGCGTTCGGCGATCACGCGAAGAAGCTCGTCGTCAATTCGACCAAGTCCATGACCGGCCACCTGCTGGGCGGCGCGGGCGGCATCGAATCGGTGTTCACGGTGCTTGCGCTGCATCACCAGAAGAGCCCGCCGACGATCAACATCTTCAACCAAGATCCGGAGTGCGATCTCGACTACTGCGCCAACGAGGCGCGCGATCTGAAGATCGATGTCGCGGTCAAGAACAACTTCGGCTTCGGCGGTACCAACGGTACGCTGGTGTTCAAGCGCGCTTGAGCGTCGCTCTCCCATGCACAGCGCACCGTCGGTGACCTATCCGGTGGGGCGCACCCGCGGTGCAACCCGGATTCTCCTGGCTCTTTGGACCTTGGGCGTCTGCTGCGCGGGCGCGGCCTGCTATCTGTTCGATAGCAATGGCTGGCGCCAGTTGCTGCTGCTTCTCAGCGTCGTCTTTTCCGGTGTCGCCGCGGGCTTTGGCCTGCGGCGGGACGGTGCAGCCACGTTGCACTTCGACGGATCGCATTGGTCGCTGACCGGTGCCGATCCGTCGCGCGGCGTGCTCGCTGCACGCGCCATCGTGGCGCTTGATTTCCAGTCGTTGCTGCTGATCCGCCTGGCCGAGCCTGGCCGTGCTGCGCGCTGGGTCTGGCTCGAGCAGCGGGCCATGCCTGAGCGCTGGCGCGACGTGCGCCGCGCGGTCTACGCGCGGCCCCCGGCGGCCGAGCCGGCTGGCGACCCCTGGCGCGCGACCGCTCCGGCCGATGCGCCCTGACCCGTTTCGATGACCACTTCCTTGCCGCCCGCGCCCCCGGAGTCCGCGTCGCCCGATGGGGCTGCGGAGGCGCCGCGCCCGGGTGAGGTCGATTTCCAGCTGGTCCAGCGCACCGTCGCGGGCGACCAGAAGGCGTTCGAGCTGCTGGTCATCAAGTACCAGCGCCGCATCGAACGGCTGATCGGGCGCATGGTGCGCGATGTCGACCTGATCGAGGACATCGCCCAGGAAACCTTCATCCGCGCCTACCGCGCGCTGCACCAGTTCCGCGGCGAGGCGCAGTTCTACACCTGGCTGTACCGGATCGCCGTGAACACCGCCAAGAAGGCGCTGGTGGACATGAAGCGCGATCCGACCGTCTCCGAAAGCGCACTGCGTTCGTCCTCGGACGACGAAGATGAAACTTACCGTCCTGGAAACGAACCAACCAGCGATGAAACCCCCGAATCGGTCATGGCGGCGAATGAAATCGCCAGTGCCGTCGAGGCTGCCATGGAAGCGCTCCCCACCGAGTTGCGCCAGGCGGTCACGCTGCGCGAGATCGAGGGGATGAGTTACGAAGAGATTGCCGAGGTCATGGATTGCCCGATCGGCACGGTGCGCTCGCGTATTTTCCGGGCGCGCGAGGCCATTTCGGCCAGGGTCAAGCCGCTGCTGGACAACCAGTCCGGCAAGCGTTGGTAGATCAGCAGGTGAATGACATGAATCAGACGATGACGGTTCGGGAACAGGTGTCCGCACTGGCGGACGGCCATTTGCAGGGCGAGGCGTTCGCGCGTGCGATCGAATCCGTCTGCGCCGAGGACGACTCGCGCGACGCCTGGCACGCGTACCACGTGGTGGGCGATGTGCTGCGCTCGTCGGCGCATTCGCGCTGCAGCGACACCTCGGCCTTCCTGGCGCGCTTCCAGCAGCGGCTGGCGCAGGAGCCGGTCGTGATCGCTCCGCCCGCGGCCGTGGCACCGCTGGCAGCCGTGCCGGCCGCGATGCCCGTGCGGCAACGCGCCGAGGCGGCCAACGAGCCGGTTTTCCGCTGGAAGCTGGTGGCCGGCGCCGCGTCGCTGATGGCCGTGGCGGCCATCAGCTGGACGCTGGTCGGCAACGGTGCCGCGGTGCCGAGCGGCGGTGCACAACTGGCAGCGGCGCAGCAGCCCGTGGCGAACTCGGTTCTGGCGGCGGCTGCCGGTGGCAGTGCGTTGCCCAGCAACGGCGCCCTGACGCCGACCCGCGTGCTGGTCGGCAGCGGCAATCCGCAGGTCATGCTGCGCGATCCGCGCCTTGACCAGCTGCTCGAAGCCCACCAGCAGGCCGGTGGTGCATCGCAAATGCCGTCCGGTTTCCTGCGCAACGCCACCTTCGAGGGCCCCACGCGCTGATTGCGCGACCGTCGCCGCCTGCAATGACCGTTGTTCATATGCCGATTTCCGCACGCACCCTGGTGCTCGCGTTTGCTGTTCTTTGCCTGGGGCAGATGGCCACCGCGCAGACCCGCTACGGTGCGGCGAACACGAAGAGCGTGCCCTCGGCGCAGACCGACGAACCGCCGGCCATGGGCGTGACCGAGTGGCTGCAGCGCATGCATGCGGGCGCGCGGCAGCGCAGCTACGTGGGCACCTTCGTGGTGTCGGCCCCGGGCGGTGACCTGTCGAGCGCGCGCATCTGGCACGTGCGCGACGGCGATCACCAGTTGGAGCGCATCGAAGCGCTGTCGGGCCCGCCGCGCTCGACCTTCCGGCGCAACCGCAACGTGATGACCTTCCTGCCCGAGGCGAAGGTCGTGAAGGTCGAGAAGCGCGAGAACCTCGATCTCTTCCCCAATCTGCCCGACAAGCCCGATTCGTCGGTGGGCGACTACTACGACGTGCGCGCCATCGGCAAGGATCGCGTCGCGGGCTTCGACGCCGACGTGGTGCAGCTGGTGCCGCGCGACGGCCTGCGCTTCGGCTACCGCATCTGGAGCGAACGCCGCTCCGGCCTCGTGGTGAAGCTCCAGACCGTCGACAGCGACACCCGCGTGGTCGAGCAGTCGGCGTTCTCCGAGCTGCAGCTCGATGCGCCCGTGAAGGCGCAGGCGCTGGCGCAGATGATGGCCAACACGAACGGCTACCGCATCGAGAAGCTCGAACTCGAGCGCAGCACGGCGCAGGACGAAGGCTGGATGCTGCGCACACCCGTGGCCGGATTCAAGCCCCGAAGCTTCTTCCGGCGCCCCGCGCTGCCCGCCGGCGACGGCAAGCCGCCCAAGCCCGAGGCGACCACCGTCCAGTGGACCTTCTCCGATGGCCTGGCGACGGTCTCGCTCTTCATCGAACGCTACGATCCCACGCGCACGCCGGGCGACGGCGTGCTGACCATCGGCGCCACCAACGCGATCCGCCGGCGACTGCCCGCACCGGCCAGCGACTGGTGGCTGACCGCGGTCGGCGAGGTGCCGCAGCAGACGCTCAATGCCTTTGCCCAGAGCCTCGCGCGCACGCGCTGACGGGCGATGGGCTGACGCCGTGCAGGCGTTCGGGCTGAACCAAGCCGGCGCCGGGTACTCATAGCCTCTGTCGTTATTTGCAGCTCTGTTCTTTTTGAAAGACAACCGATGATGTTCAAAGTCGAGGGACACAAGCTTCGTTCCGGTCTGCTGGCCTTTGCGCTGGCGCTGACGGCCGGCGCCACTTTCCTGCCGGTCGAGTCGGTGCATGCGCAGACGCGCACGCTGCCCGACTTCACCGACCTGGTCGACCAGGTCGGTCCGTCCGTGGTCAACATCCGCACCGTCGAGAAGGTCGCGCAGCGCGGCGGCGGCAACGGCGAGATGGACGAGGAGATGCAGGAGTTCTTCCGCCGCTTCTTCGGTCAGCCGCTGCCGGGCACGCCGCGCCAGGGGCCGCGCCCGAACCGTCCGCAGCAGGAAGAAGAGCGTCCGCGTGGCGTGGGCTCGGGCTTCATCCTGACGGGCGACGGCTACGTCATGACCAACGCACACGTGGTGGAAGACGCCTCCGAGGTGCTGGTCACGCTGCCCGACAAGCGCGAGTTCAAGGCCAAGATCATCGGCGCCGACAAGCGCACCGACGTGGCCGTGGTGAAGATCGAAGCCACGGGCCTGCCTGCGGTGAAGGTGGGCGACATCTCCAAGCTGCGCGTGGGCGAGTGGGTGATGGCGATCGGTTCGCCCTTCGGCCTGGAGAACACCGTCACCGCCGGCATCGTGAGCGCCAAGCAGCGCGACACGGGCGAATACCTGCCGTTCATCCAGACCGACGTGGCCATCAACCCCGGCAACTCGGGCGGCCCGCTGATCAACATGCGCGGCGAAGTGGTGGGCATCAACAGCCAGATCTATTCGCGCTCGGGCGGCTTCATGGGCATCTCGTTCTCGATCCCGATCGACGAGGCCATCCGCGTCAGCGAGCAGCTGCGCACCTCGGGGCGCGTCTCGCGCGGCCGCATCGGCGTGCAGATCGACCAGGTCACCAAGGACGTGGCCGAAGCCATCGGCCTGGGCAAGGCGCAGGGCGCGCTGGTGCGCGGCGTCGAAGCCGGGTCGCCGGGCGAGAAGGCCGGCGTGGAGCCGGGCGACGTCATCACCAAGTTCGACGGCAAGGCGATCGAAAAGCCGAGCGATCTGCCGCGCCTCGTGGGCAACACCAAGCCGGGCACCAAGAGCACGCTGACCGTGTTCCGCCGCGGCAGCTCGCGCGACCTCAGCGTGACCATCGCCGAGATCGAGCCGGACAAGCCCGCCAAGCGCGCAACCGACCGCGACGAGCCGGCTGCGAAGCCGTCTGCTTCCGCGGCCCTCAAGTCACTCGGCCTCGCGGTCAGCGACCTCAGCGATGCGCAGAAGAAAGAGCTCAAGCTGAAGGGCGGCGTGAAGGTCGATGCCGCCAACGACGCCGCGGCACGGGCCGGCCTGCGTGAGGGTGACGTCATCCTGGCGGTGGGCAATCTCGAGGTGGCGAATGCCCGCGAATTCGAGGCGGCGGTCGCCAAGGCGGACAAGGCCAAGTCGCTCAGCGTGCTCTACCGCCGAGGCGACTGGGCGCAGTACGCCTTGATCCGACCCGCACGCTGATACGGCGGCGGCGTCAAGTGGCCCCACCCGGCAGTCGGGTTTGGGGCCATTTTTTCGAGGTGTTTACGACGCTTCGGCGCCGGCCTCTAAAAAAATCCGAGGCCTCGAAAACGCCAAGATTTGTTTGCGATCACTAACTTATAAAAGGGCTAAGGACGAATTTCGGTAGAATAGACAGCTCCTGGCGGCCAGTCAGCGCATAAAGAGGGCGATGGCCTTCACGATGCGAGATGTCACACAGCCGTCCACCGGTGCTCCACAGATCGCCCACAAGTTGTTCAGCTACTGCTCCACCGATCCTGTTGATAAGTTGTGAGTATCTTTGATGTTGTGGACCTGCAACGAGCCCTTTGGACCCTGTTCCCGGATGTACGTGCTTCCCTTTTTGCCTACAATGAAGTTCCAACTACTGCAGTTGCCATTGCTTGTTGGTTCAGGGCGCGTCTCCAGAAGACGCGCCCTTTTTTCTTGGCCCCGCCCCTCGGCGCCCGAGCCAATTCAAGTACTTAAGCGTTCCCGTTGATGAATCACATCAGAAATTTTTCGATCATTGCGCACATCGATCATGGCAAGTCGACGCTCGCAGACCGTTTGATCCAACGTTGCGGCGGCCTCGCGGAACGCGAGATGGAAGCGCAGGTGCTCGACTCGATGGACATCGAAAAAGAGCGTGGGATAACCATCAAGGCGCAGACCGCCGCGCTGCAATACAAGGCACGCGATGGACAGGTCTACAACCTCAATCTGATCGACACGCCGGGCCACGTCGACTTCTCGTACGAAGTGAGCCGATCGCTGTCGGCATGCGAAGGCGCATTGCTCGTTGTCGACGCATCGCAAGGCGTTGAAGCGCAGACGGTGGCCAACTGCTACACCGCGCTCGACCTCGGTGTCGAAGTGGTGCCGGTGCTCAACAAGATCGATCTGCCGAATGCAGACCTCGACAACGCGCGCACTGAGATCGAAGACGTGATCGGCATCGATGCGACCGACGCGATTCCGTGCTCCGCAAAAACCGGTGTCGGCATCGACGACATCCTCGAGACCATCGTCGCGCGCATGCCCGCGCCGCGCGGCAATCCCGACGGCCCGCTGCGCGCGATGATCATCGACAGCTGGTTCGACCCGTACGTCGGCGTCGTGATGCTGGTGCGCGTGGTCGATGGCCGCCTCGTGAAGGGCGAGCGCATCAAGATGATGGCGTCGGGTGCGATGTACAACGCCGACAGCATCGGCGTCTTCACGCCCGCCAACGAAGCGCGCGCGTCGCTCGAAGCCGGCGAGGTGGGCTACATCATCGCGGGCATCAAGGAGCTGCAGGCGGCCAAGGTCGGCGACACGGTCACGCTGATCCGGCCCGGCACCGGCGGCGCGGCCGCCACGGCCACCGAGGCGCTGCCCGGCTTCAAGGAAATCCAGCCGCAGGTGTTTGCGGGCCTGTACCCGACCGAAGCCAGCGAGTACGACTCGCTGCGCGACGCGCTCGAGAAGCTCAAGCTCAACGATTCGTCGCTGCGCTACGAACCCGAAGTGAGCCAGGCGCTGGGCTTCGGCTTCCGCTGCGGCTTCCTCGGCCTGCTGCACATGGAGATCGTGCAGGAGCGCCTGGAACGCGAGTTCGACCAGGACCTGATCACGACCGCGCCGAGCGTGGTCTACCAGGTGGTGCGCAACGACGGCGAAGTGATCATGGTCGAGAACCCGTCCAAGATGCCCGACGTCGGCAAGATGGCGGAAATCCGCGAGCCCATCGTCACCGTGCACCTGTACATGCCGCAGGAATACGTCGGCTCCGTCATGACGCTGGCCAACCAGAAGCGTGGCGTGCAGCTGAACATGGCCTACCACGGCCGCCAGGTCATGCTGACCTACGAGATGCCGCTCGGCGAAATCGTGCTCGACTTCTTCGACAAGCTGAAGTCGGTGAGCCGCGGCTACGCGTCCATGGACTACGAGTTCAAGGAGTACCGCGCCTCCGACGTGGTGAAGGTCGACATCCTGCTCAACGGTGACAAGGTCGATGCGCTGTCGATCATCGTGCACCGCAGCCAGTCGCAGTACCGCGGCCGGGCGGTGGTGTCGAAGATGCGCGAGATCATTTCGCGCCAGATGTACGACGTGGCGATCCAGGCGGCCATCGGGGTCACGATCATTGCGCGTGAGACAATCAAGGCACTTCGCAAGAACGTGCTCGCCAAGTGCTACGGCGGCGACATCTCCCGCAAGAAGAAGCTGCTCGAGAAGCAGAAGGCGGGCAAGAAAAGAATGAAGCAGATCGGCTCCGTCGAAGTCCCGCAAGAGGCCTTCCTCGCGATTCTGCAAGTCGAAGACTGATCACCACGAACATGGCATACCTCACCACCCTGGTTCTCGCGGCGTTCGCCAGCTACGTCGGCGCCTGGTATTTCGGCGCGCTCGAAGGCAACTTCGCGCTGCTGCTGTTCGTGGCCACGGTGGTCACCGGGGTCTACTGGCTGGCCGAGCGCTTCTACTTCCTGCCGCAGCGCGAACGCGCCGCCGCCACGCTCGAGAGCTCCATCGCCGAACGCAACACGCGGCTGGCGGGGCAGGGCATCACCCAGGTCGACACCACCGATGCCAAGGCCAGCGAGCGCCTGCTGATGCAGCCCTGGTGGCTCGACTGGACGGCGGGCCTGTTCCCCGTGATCCTGGTGGTGTTCCTGCTGCGCTCGTTCCTGTACGAGCCCTTCAAGATTCCCTCGGGCTCGATGATGCCCACGCTGCTGACCGGCGACCTGATCCTGGTCAACAAGTTCACCTACGGCCTGCGCCTGCCGGTCGTCAACACCAAGCTCACCGACGGCACGCCGCTGGCGCGCGGCGACGTGGTGGTGTTCCGCTATCCGCCCAAGCCCAGCATGGACTACATCAAGCGCGTGGTCGGCATCCCGGGCGACGAGGTGGCCTACCTGAACAAGAAGCTCACGATCAACGGCCAGCCGGTGGGCAAGGCCCCGATCGCCGACTACCTCGATGGCGAGTCGATGCGCATCCTGAAGCAGTTCGACGAAGACCTCGGCGGCAAGCAGCACAAGATCCTCAACGACGAGAACGCCCCCGCCTTCGTGCCGGGTGCCAGCGACTTCCCGTTCCGCGAGAACTGCCGCTACTCGGTCGAGGGCGTGGTGTGCAAGGTGCCCGAAGGCAACTATTTCATGATGGGCGACAACCGCGATAATTCGGCCGATTCCCGTTTCTGGGGATTCGTACCGGACAAGAACATCGTGGGCAGGGCCTTCTTCGTCTGGATGAACTTCGGCGATCTCGGTCGCATCGGTCCGTTTCAATAATTAATCAACAGTCAACGTTACTGTTCGAGGGGTAAGAGGGCATGAGAACCAACAGTCGGTCCGTCCGTGGCAGTGCCGCGCACCAGCGCGGCATCTCGTTCATCGGCCTGGTGTTCGTCGCGGCGGTGCTGGGCTGCGTGGGCGTTGTCGTCGCGCAGGTCATTCCGACGCTGATCGAATGGCAGGCCATCGACAAGGCCGCCAACAAGGCCAAGGAAGGCGCCACGGTGCCCGAGATCCGCGCGATCTTCGACCGCGCTCAGGCCATCGACGACTTCAAGTCGGTCAGCGGCCGGGACCTCGAGATCAAGAAGGTGGGCGACAAGGTCGTCGTGTCGTATGCGTACGAGCGCGAGATCCCCCTGTTCGGGCCGGCCTACCTGACGCTCAAATACAAGGGCGCGTCCCGCTGACCGCGGTGTCGAACAAGAAGGTGGACGGCAGCCTCGTCGCGCTGCAGGCGCGCCTTCAGTACACGTTCTCGGACCCGCGCCTGCTCCAGCTCGCGCTCACGCACCGCAGTTTCTCGGCCGACCACAACGAGCGCCTCGAGTTTCTCGGCGACTCGGTGCTGAACCTGGCCGTCTCGCACCTGCTGTACATCCGTCTCTCGGAACTGCCCGAGGGCGACCTGTCGCGCGTGCGGGCCAACCTGGTCAAGCAGGACACGCTGCACCGGCTCGCGTTGGGACTGGCGCTGTCGCCGCTGCTGCGCCTGGGCGAAGGTGAGGCCCGCTCGGGCGGCCCGAACCGGCCTTCCATCCTGGCCGACGCGCTCGAAGCGCTGATCGGCGCGGTCTACCTGGACGCCGGCTTTGCCGCCGCGCAGGCGCTGGTGCACCGGCTCTACGAGGCGGTCGAGATCAATCCGCGCATGGAAGCCGCCGCGAAAGACCCGAAGACCGAATTGCAGGAATGGCTGCAGGGCCACAAAATGAAGCTGCCGGTGTACCGCGTGGCAGCGACGCTGGGTGCAGCGCACAAGCAGACCTTCGATGTCGAGTGCGAGGTGCCCGAGCTGGGCCTTCGCGAGCGCGGTATCGGCGGCTCGCGCCGCGCCGGCGAGCAAGCTGCCGCGGCCGCCATGTTGATCCGGCTCAAGGCACGCGGCGCCGCGTGAAATCAGAATGAACGATGTAACCCATCCCGAAGCGGGACCCGAAGACACCGCAGGCGACACGCCTGCCACGGGGCCGCAGCACTGCGGCCTGATCGCCATCGTCGGCAAGCCCAATGTGGGCAAGTCGACGCTGCTCAATGCGCTGGTCGGCCAGAAGATCAGCATCACCTCGCGCAAGGCGCAGACCACGCGCCACCGCATCACCGGCATGCGCACGCTGGGCGCCACGCAGTTCGTGTTCGTCGACACGCCGGGTTTCCAGACCCTGCATGCCAACGCGCTGAACAAGTCGCTCAACAAGACCGTGCAGGGCGCGGTCGGCGATGTCGACCTGATCCTGTTCGTGGTCGAGGCCGGCAGTTTCACGCCGGCCGACGAGCGCGTGCTCAAGCTGCTGGGCAAGGGCATCCCCACGGTGCTGCTGGCCAACAAGCTGGACAACGTGCACCGCCGCGGCGACATCGCGCCCTGGCTGCAGACGATGCAGGCCAAGCACAGCTTCGCGGAGTTCGTGCCGATGTCGGCCAAGAACTCGAAGGACGTCGAGCGCCTGTTCGGCATCTGCGAGAAATACCTGCCCGAGCAGCCCTGGTTCTACGACGAGGACGAACTCACCGACCGCAGCGAGAAATTCCTCGCCGGCGAGCTGGTGCGCGAAAAGCTCTTCCGCCTCACGGGCGACGAGCTGCCCTACACCTCGACCGTCATCATCGACAAGTTCGAGGAAGAGCCGCCCCAGAAGAAGGGCCAAAAGCGCCTGCTGCGCATTGCCGCCACCATCGTGGTCGAGCGCGACGGCCACAAGGCCATGGTGATCGGCGACAAGGGCGAGCGCATCAAGCGCATCGGCATGGAAACCCGCGTCGAGCTCGAGAAGCTGGCCGACGCCAAGGTGTTCCTCGAGCTGTGGGTGAAGGTGCGCTCGGGCTGGGCCGACGACGAGGCGCGCGTTCGCTCCTTCGGCTACGAATGAAGTGGCTGCCGCTCATCGCGTTTCGCATGAACCGGCTTACGTGCTCCATCGCTACGACTGGAGCGAGTCGAGCCTGATCCTCGAGGTCTTCACCCGCCACCACGGGCGCATCGCGCTCGTGGCCAAGGGGGCGAAGCGGCCGAGTTCCAATTTCCGTCCCGTGCTGCTGCCGCTGCAGCCGCTGCAGCTCAACTACGGCGGCGACGCCGAGATCCGCACGCTCAAAGGTGCCGAGTGGATGGGCGGGCACGTCATGCCGACCGGCGAGGCGCTGCTTTCGGGCTACTACGTCAACGAACTGCTGCTGCGCCTGCTGGCGCGCGACGACGCGCACGAGGCGCTGTTCGACGCCTACGCCGGCGTGGTGCAGGTGCTGGCCGGCGACCACGCGGGCGCCCAGGCCGCGACGCAGGCCGCCGCGCTGCGCGCCTTCGAGCTGCTGCTGTTGCGCTCGGTCGGCCTGCTGCCCTCGCTCGACGTGCAGACGCTCACCCTGGAGCCGCTGGCGGCCCGCACGCGCTACACCCTCGTGCCCGAAGCCGGCCTGCGCCAGGCGGCCAAGGACGAGGCCGCGCTGGCCGGTGCCGACTGGCAGGTGCTGCAGAGCGTGCTCGACGACCGCACGCCGTTCACCGCCACCCTGCGCGAGGTCGCGACCATGAACGCCGGCAGCAACAGTGCCCTGCGAAACCAGCTGCGCACCTTGCTCAACTACCATTGCGGCGTGACCACGCTGCGCACGCGGCAGATGATGAGAGACCTGCAAGCGCTCTAGCCCGGCGCACGATCGATCGAAACGCCAACCTGAGAACCGAAGCCATGCGTCTGGGTGTCCTCGTCTACGTCGACGACAAGAAAGAAATCGTCGACGAGTTCCACTGGCTCTACCGGAGCATGATCGTCTCCGGTGTCTTCGCGCGCGGCGGCGAGCTGATCGCGGTGTGCCACCCGAACGTCATCGCGCAGCTGCCCACCGACGACCGCATCGTCGTGATTCCGGGCCTGCCCTACGCCGACCAGCACCCCGAATGGGCCGGCTACGGCTACATCAATTCGATCGCGAACCTGTGCGACCCGGCGGTGCTCGCCGTGTGCCGCAACTACGACGCGATCCTCAAGACCGACTGCGACACCTTCGTCACGCCGGCGCTGGCCAGCTTCGAGCCGACCGGCCTGTGCTTCGGCTTCGGCGCCTATGCGTACCAGGAAGAGGTGCGCCGCAAACTCTCCGAATGCAGCGCGCGCTGGGGCTTTCCGCATTCGGGGCTGCACAACGTCGGCGCGTCGGTGCTGGGGCCGACCGAGTTCGTGGGCAACTTCGTGCAGGCCCAGCTGGACTACTGCCACAAGCTGCTCGACGAGGAGTTCCGCGACTTCCAGGGCGAGTGGCCCGGCTGGTGCAAGAACGTGCTCACCATGTACGCCGGCGAGCTGGCGCTGCGGCGCACCTACCCGCAGCGCTGCTCGCTGGGCCTGCTCGACCACCTGCCGTACACCGATCGCAGGCTGGGCGGTGACGTGCTGCACATCCACGGCTGGCACACCGACCAATACTGGTCCAAGCACCATTTCCGTGCCGGCGCCTACGACCACATGGCGCCCGGCAACATCGACAGGACGACGCTCGGCGGCTACTGTCACTGGCTTGCCGTCACCCCCACCGACGACCTCCGGGTCGGTGCGGGCGGCGCATGAACGAAGAGAAGAAAGCGATTGCGTCCATGAGCGATACCTCCGGCACCTCCTCCTCCCTCCCTCGCGCCACCACGGCCCTATCGGTCAATCTCAACAAGGTGGCCCTGGTGCGCAACACGCGCCACCTCGGTATTCCGAGCGTGGTGGGTGCGGCCCAGGCCTGTTTGGCCGCAGGCGCGCAAGGCATCACCGTGCACCCGCGCCCCGACGCGCGCCACATCCGCGCGCACGACGTGAGCGACCTGTCGGAACTGCTCGCCAAGGACTGGCCGGGCATCGAGTTCAACATCGAAGGCAATCCCTTCCACAACCTGATGGACTTCGTGCGCGACCTGAAGCCGCACCAGGCCACCTTCGTGCCCGACAGCGAGACCCAGTCGACCAGCGACCACGGCTGGAGCTTCCCGGAAGACGCCGAGCGCCTGCGCCCGTTGATCGCCGAAGCCAAGGCGCTGGGCGTGCGCGTGAGCCTGTTCATGGACCCGATCCCCGAGATGATGGCCGCGGTCAAGGCCGTGGGCGCCGACCGCGTCGAGCTCTACACCGAAGGCTACGCCGCCTCGCGCGGCACGCCGCAGGAAGCCGCCGTGCTCGCGCGCTACGTGGCCGCGGCGCAGGCCGCCCATGCGGCGGGCCTGGGCGTCAATGCCGGCCACGACCTGAGCCGCGACAACCTCACGCCGTTCCTGCGCGCCGTGCGCGGCGTGCACGAGGTGTCGATCGGCCATGCCTTCGTCGCCGATGCGCTCGAACTCGGGTACGCCGCGACCACGCGCGACTACCTGCGCTGCATCGCCGACGCCGCATGATCTACGGCATCGGGACCGACATCTGCGACGTGCGCCGCATCGCGGCCACTTTCGAGCGCCAGGGCGAGCGCTTCGCCCGCCGGGTCCTGAGCGACGCCGAGTTCGCCATCTGGCAGGCCCGTGCTGCACGTTGGCCCAAGCGCGGCCTGAGCTACCTCGCCACGCGTTTTTCCGCCAAGGAAGCCTTCAGCAAGGCCATCGGCCTGGGCATGCGCATGCCGATGAGCTGGCGCCTGTGCGAGATCGCCAACCTGCGCAGCGGCAAGCCGGTGATCGTGCTGCACGGCGAACTCAAAGACTGGTTCGAGGCGCAGGGCCTGACGGCGCACGTGACCGTCACCGACGAAATCGAGTACGCCGCCAGCTTCGTGGTGGTGGAAAAGGCCTGAACGAATCTCCGGCGCCGTTGCGCCTTGCCGACCGATCGACAGACATGACCGAACTGAACCACGCGCCGCTCCTCATCGATGTGGCCGGCACCGAACTCACCCCCGCCGACCGCCGGCGCCTCGCGAACCCGCATGTGGGCGGCGTGATCCACTTCACCCGCAACTGGCAGGACCGCGCGCAGATGACCGCGCTGAACGCCGAGATCAAGGCGATCCGGCCCGACCTGTTGATCTGCGTCGACCACGAAGGTGGCCGGGTGCAGCGCTTTCGCACCGACGGCTTCACGCGGCTGCCCTCGATGCGCAGCCTGGGCGAGCTGTGGATGCGCGATGCACTGCGCGCCACGCAGGTCGCCACCGCCGCCGGGCAGGTGCTGGCCGGCGAGCTGCGCGCCTGCGGCGTCGACTTCAGCTTCGCGCCGGTGCTCGACCTGGACTACGGCGGCAGCAGCGTGATCGGCGACCGCAGCTTCCACCGCGACCCGCGCGTGGTCGCGCTGCTCGCCAAGAGCGTGATGCACGGCATGCTGCAGATGGGCATGCGCAACTGCGGCAAGCACTTTCCGGGGCACGGTTTCGTGCAGGCCGATTCGCACGTCGAGATCCCGGTCGACCAGCGCAGCCTGAAGGCCATTCTGGCCGACGACGCACGGCCCTACGACTGGTTGGGCGGCACGCTCGCGGCCGTGATGCCCGCGCATGTGATCTACCCGAAGGTCGACAAGCGGCCGGCAGGCTTCTCCGAAAAATGGCTGAAGGACATCCTGCGCCAGCGCTTCGCTTTCGACGGCGCGGTGTTCAGCGACGACCTGAGCATGGAGGCCGGTCGCTACATCGACGGCCAATTGCTGAGCTACACCGACGCCGTGCTGGCGGCCCTTGCAGCGGGTTGCGACCTCGCGCTGCTGTGCAACCAGAGCATCGGCGAAGGCCGGCCGCTGGACGAGATGCTCGACGGCTTCACGGCTGCGGCGGCCGACGGGCGCTGGCAGGGCGATGCGGCCAGCGAAGCGCGGCGCCGGTCGCTGCTGCCGGGCGACGAAGCGCTCGACTGGCAGGCGCTCACGGCCTCGACGCGCTACTTGCAGGCGCAACGCCTGCTGGCCGGCGCTCAGTCGCGGAAGGGCCGCACCGGCAGCTGATTCGCCGCGGGGCCGAGCAACGCGGCCACCTCGGGCGTCTCGAACAGCGACTCCAGCCAGGGCTTGTCGGCCAGGCCGGCCTGGAAGAACACCTGCAGCAGCCGCAGGGTTTCGGTGCGCAGCGCGCGCGTCAGCATTTCAGCGTCGATTCGCGGCATGCCGGCGGGCGCGGCGCAGGCGTGCGCCACGGTGCGCAGCAGCTGTTCGGCGAAGTCGCGCTGCGGCGGCCACAGGTGGGCGTAGAGCTGGGCGATGAGGTCGATGTCTTCCACGCGGCTGCGCGGCAGCAGATGGCGCAGCACCGCGCGCCGCGCGCGCATGGCGAGCGACGCGGCGTGCGCGAGGTCGGCCGGCGGCGCGACCGGTGCCGCGCGGTGCAGCAGCTCGGGAATGACCGCGAAGCGCGCGCCGGCCACGATGCAGCGGCACAGCATCTGCAGCGCATCATGGACAGCGAACTCGGGGTCGTGGCGCACGCCGGTGCGTTCCAGGAAGCGGCGGCGCACCAGGCAGGCCGACAGCCGCAGCGGCTCGGGGCCCAGCGCTTCGGCCACGATCTCGTCGTGCCGCTGGGCGTACTTCAGCGGCCCGGCCGCCGTTTCGCTCCAGCAGCCGACGATGTCCAGGTCCGGGCGGGCGGTGAGCAGTGCAGCTTGCCGCTGCAGGCGGCCGGGCAGGGCGCGGTCGCCCGCATCGGCGAAGACGACGTGCTCGCCGGTGGCTTGTGCGAGCGCGAGGTTGCGCAAGGTGGCGCGGTCGCAGGCCATGGGCAGCGCGATCCAGCGCAGGTCGGGGGCGATGGCGCGCGCCTCGCTTTCGGCCACTGCGGGCAGGCCTGCCGCCACCACGACCAGTTCCAGCGCCACGTCGGCTTGTGTCGTCCAGTCGCGCAGGTCCTGCAGCCAGTCGTCGCGGCTGCCGTCGGGCACCACGCTGACGGTGAGGCAGACCGTCACGCGCGGCATCGCCACGGGCGGCACGCGGTCGGGCTGCTGGGCGCGCCAGGCGAAGTAGCGTTCGAGTGCGGGGCCGATGTCCGGCGGCGCGAAGGCCCGCTCGAGCGTGTCGAGCCCGTCGCGTTCGAGCTGCGCGCGGCGCGGCGCATCGGCGACCAGCGCGACCACGGTGTCGACCAGCTGGTCGTAGGGCACGCCCACCACCGCATCGCGGAAGGCGGGGTCGATCTCGCTGTCGGGGTAGAGCTCGCAGACCACGGCCTTGCGATGGCGCAGCAGGATCGACAGCCGGGGCGTCTCGACCACGCGGGAGGCTTCCCAGTTGTGCAGGTTCAGCATGACCTTGGCGCGGCGCATGCGGTCTTCGCGCTCGGCCTGGGTCCAGAATCCGCCGCGCGTCATCTCGACGCGCAGGCCGCGCGCCATCAGCGCCTCGAGCACGTCGATCCGGCGCTGCGTGAACGAACCGAAGAAACAGACGTCGATGTCGCGCTCCTCCTCGGGCAGGACTTCCGACAACGGCAGGATGCGGGCCGCGTCGGGCTCCCAGCCCAGCGGCACGTAGTCGGCGTTCTGGTAGCCGAGCTCGCGGTGGCGATGGAAGTTGGTCTTGCTGTACTCCCACAGGTAGCAGCGCGGGAGCAGGTCGAGGTAACGGTCGTTCCAGGCATGCGTGCCTTCGACCATCGGTTCGAAGTTGACGACGATGCAATTCGGGTGGAACGGCTCGAGGCTCTTCCAGGGGAAGTTCCAGAAGAAGAACAGGATGTTGATCGCGCCGGGGTCGATGTTCGCCGGCGTGTAGCTCGTCGGGTAGCCCAGCCGCTCGGCCGCCAGGCGGTAGGTCCGCACGATGTCGCCGCAGACCGCGTCTTCGGACAGTGACGTGAAGTGCAGCCGTGGCAGGGTCATGGGCGAGGACTGTACCGGGTCAGTCCGCGGCCGGCGCGCCCACGGCCGCGGGCCACAGCGGCGCGCCGCCCGCCTCCAGGTGCGTCAGGTACAGGCGCAGCTCGAACTCGAAGCGGTGGTACTCGGGCTCCATGTGCGTGCACAGCGCGTAGAAGGGCTTGTCGTGGTTCTTCTCGCGCGTGTGGGCCAGCTCGTGCACGACGATCATGCGCAGCCATTCGAGCGGCACGGTCTTGAACAGGCTGGCCACGCGGATCTCGCGCTTGGTCTTGAGCTTGCTGCCCTGCACGCGCGCGATGGTGGTGTGGGTGCCCAACGCATGGCGCACCACGTGCAGCTTGTTGTCGAACACCGCCTTGGCCAGCGGCTCGGCCTTGCGCATGTACTCGCCCTTGAGCTCGCAGGCGTAGTCGTACAGCGCGCGGTCGGTGCGGATGTCGTGCAGGCCGGCGTAGCGTCCGCGCAGCAGGGCGCCGAGCGTGTCGGCCGCCATCAGCTCGCTCACCTGCGCCAGCAGCGCGGGCGGGTACGCGGACAGGTACTTCATCTGCGGCTCACCCCGCCGTGCGCGCCGAATAGGCGAGCCCGGCCGCGACGCCGCCGAGCAGGTCGCCTTCGATCAGCGGTACGCCCGCGAAGCTCGCGCGCAGCGCCCGCTGGAACGGGCGCAGGGCCGACGAGCCGCCGGTGAGGTAGATGGCGTCGAGGTCGCCGCTGCGCAGGCCGGCGCGCTTCACGCAGGCGTGGGCGCAGGCCACCACATTCTCCAGCGGCGCCGCGAGCTGCTGCGCCATGTCGGTCGGCGTCAGCGCGGAAGCCAGCCCCGCCTCGATGCACGACAGGTCGATCTGCACTTCGGCGTCGCTGACCGAGCCGTTGATCTTGGCCTGTTCGACCTCGCTGGCGATGCGGTGGCCGTGGCGTTCCTCGAGCACCGTCATCAGGCGGTCGTGCAGCTGGCGGTCGCTGTAGCTGGTGCGCAGCTCGCGCGCCTGGCGCACGGCCTTCGGGGCGTAGAGCCAGTTGATCAGGTGCCAGGACGACAGCTCGAAGAACACCTTGCTGGGCACCTCGCGCCCGCTCGGGCCGAGGTGGCGCAGCCCGAGCAGCGGCATCACGCGCTCCAGGTTCAGGCGCTGGTCGAAGTCGGTGCCGCCGATGTGCACGCCGCTGGTGGCCAGCACGTCGTCGGCGCGGTCGGGGCGCGCCATGCGCTCGGGGCCCAGGCGCACCACGGTGAAGTCGGAGGTGCCGCCGCCGATGTCGACGATCAGGATCAGCGATTCGCGCATGACGCGCTGCTCGTAGTCGAAGGCCGCCGCAATGGGCTCGTACTGGAAGGACACGTCGCGCAGGCCGGCGGCGCGCGCGGCGTGGCGCATGCTTTCCTCGGCGCGCTGGTCGCGCTTGGCGTCGTCGTCGACGAAATGCACCGGGCGGCCGATGACCACGCGCTCGGGGCGCTGGCCCAGCTCGCGTTCGGCGCGCGTCACCAGCTCGTGCAGGAAGCGCGCGATGATGTCCTCGAAGCTGACCAGCCCGTCGTAGACGGCGGTCTTCTCCTGCATCAGCGGGCTGCCGAGCAGGCTCTTGAGCGAGCGCATGAGCCGGCCTTCGACGCCGGACAGGTACAGCGCGATGGCGTCGCGGCCGAAGTGCGTGCTGCGGTCCTCGGCGTTGAAGAAGAGGGCGGTCGGCAGGGTGGTGGCGCTGCCCTCGATGGGAAGCAGGCGCGCGGCCTCGCCGGGGGAGGCAAAGGAAACCGCGGAATTCGAAGTGCCGAAATCGATGCCGATGGCCGGGGTGCGTAAGGGATTCATTCAAGCAGGAAATCGGAGGGCCCAAGAGTGTAGAGGGTCGGCCGGAGCGCGCGATAGACTGCGCCCCAATGACCACCCCACCCGGACGCCGTCGATGCCGCTGTGCCTGACCTTCTTCGACCGGCTCGACGAGCCGGTGCTACGCAACCACAGCCACTACTGCCGCCGTTTCGGCTACCCCCATGCCTGGGTGGAGAGCGAGCGCGCCGGGCACCCCGCGCTGCGCGACTGCGCGAAGTACGCCGAGATGCTGCGCCGCCTGCGCGGGCTTGACGAGGGCGACTGGCTGCTCTTTCTCGATGGCGATTCGGTGGTGTTCCACCCGGTGGCCGTCGAAACGCTCATGGAAGGCCGCGACCTGCTCGTGGTGGACGGGCCCAAGGGCCTGCCGCTGTGCAACCTGATGATCCTGCGCAACACGGCGGCCAACCGCGCGCTGCTGCATGCGCTCATCCGGGCGACGAGCCAGGTGGTGGCGCGCGTCACGCCCCGCCTCGACGCCGCGGCGCTGCTGCGTCCGGCCGGCATGCTGTCGTGCAACGGGCTCATCGGCGACTGCTACGTGAACGTCTCGTGGCGCATCGCGAACTGGTTCACCGCCCGCATCTTCGTGGTGCACCTGGCGCCTCTGGTGGAGCTGGATGCCGAGGGCCGCGTGGTGGACGAGCTGCTGCACGACGCGAACCTGCAGCGCCTGCTGGTGCGCCGGGTGAACGCGGCGCTGATCGACGGCGAGCCCGTGCTGCCGCCGCCGGCCTATCCGGCGATCTCGGAAGACGTGTATTCATGCGTCAACCCGCAGGCGCCCATTGCCTTCGTCACGCTCTACACGCACCACATCAACGACTACGCGCGCGTGTCGGAGCACAACGTGCGGCGCTACTGCGAGCGGCACGGGTACGGCTACCACGTCTACCGCGCCATCCCGGACGAGCTCGATCCGTCGATCAGCGGCGCCTGGGTGAAGAGCTGGCTCGTGAAGCGGCATCTCGTGCAGCACCAGTGGGTGGTCTGGATCGACGCCGACACCCTGTTCGTCAACCAGGCCCAACGTATCGAGCCGCTGCTCGAAGGCCGCGACCTGCTGTTCGCCAAGGACATCGGCGCGTGGGACGTCAACTCGGGCGTGATGGGGTTTCGCCACACCGAGCGCAACCTCGAACTGCTCACGCAGCTGTGGGAGCGCATCACCGGCGTCGACGACAAGTCGACCGTGTACGCCAGCCAGGGCGACCAGTACTACACGAACGTGGTGCTGGGCGAGCACGGCCTGATCGGCGACGCGGTCGTGACCGACCTGCTGAGCATCAACACGCCGCCGCACCTGGCAGGCGACGACAGCCTGCTGGTGCACTTCGTGGGGCTCGGGGGGCCCTACCGGTCGGTGTACATGGCGGACGTCGACGCGCGGTCCAAGCGCCTGGGCTGAGCGGGCGGCGCGCGCCGCGCTTCAGCCGCCGAAGGTGTAGGTCGTCGGGTAGCTGTTCGACGCCATCTCGCGCTCGCTGTCGTCGCGGAAGTCGCCGTGGTGCGGGCTGAGCAGGTAAAGGTTGCGGTCGGCGCACAGCCGCGCCAGGTCGTCGGCCGATGCGACCTGCAGCGAGAGCCCGCCCAGCGTCAGCACCAGGGGGAAGGGCTCGGCCTGGTGGCGCTCGTAGATGCCGCGGCCTTCGCCGAGGTAGTCGAGCCGGTGGTCGATCACGCGAAAGCCCGTCTGGTAGAACATCTTGCGCGCGTCGAAGTCCGTGAAGAAGCGCAGGTGCGTGAAGTCGAGCAGGCCCCAGTGGGTGTAGCGCCAATGCCCGCGCATGGCGTCGTACAGCATCGGCAGGTTGGACGCGTTCGGCAGGCTGACCAATATCTGCGCATCCGGCGCAACGATGCGCTTCAGGCCGCTGAGCAGCTGCCACGGATTGACGAGGTGCTCGAGCACGTCGAACAGGCACACGAGGTCGAAGGGGCGCGTGAGGCCCATCGCGGCGAAGTCGACGGTTTCCACGTCCTGCTCGACGACCTTGTCGAAATGTTCGCGCGCCACCTGCGCCGCCGAGGCGTTGAACTCGCAGCCCCAGAGCTCGCAGCCGGGGTGGCGCCGGCGCAGTTCGTGGCCCACGCCACCGGAGCCGCACCCGATGTCGAGGGCGACCGTGGGAGGACGCTGGATCATGTCCAGGCACTCGGGCCTGGGGTTGAACGGGTAGACGTATTCCTTCTTGTCGCGGTCTTGCCAGAGAAAGTCGGTCACGGACAGCGTCCCCGTCGGGTGGGTCAGCCTTCCCGGCGCAGCGCCGGGAACAGGATCACGTCGCGGATGCTCGGCGAATCGGTCAGCAGCATCATCAGGCGGTCGATGCCGATGCCGCAGCCGCCAGTGGGCGGCATGCCGTATTCGAGGGCGCGCACGAAGTCGTGGTCGTAGAACATGGCTTCGTCGTCGCCGCTGTCCTTGGCGGCCACCTGCGCGTTGAAGCGCGCGGCCTGGTCTTCGGCGTCGTTCAGCTCGCTGAAGCCGTTGCCGAATTCGCGGCCGGTGATGTACAGCTCGAAGCGCTCGGTGACCTCGGGGCGCTCGTCGTTGGCGCGCGCCAGCGGCGAGATCTCGGTCGGGTGCTCCATGATGAAGGTCGGCTGCCAGAGCTTCTCTTCCACGGTCTCCTCGAAGTACATCACCTGCAGGCTGGCGAGGCTGCGCTGCGAGAGCTTGTCCTTTTCTTCGCTCAGGCCGAGCTTGCGCAGGGCGTTGATGAGCCAGGCGGTGTCGTCCACGCCGTCACCGGCATCGGTGTGCTTGAGGATCGCTTCGCGGATCGTCAGGCGCTCGAAGGGCTGCGTGAGGTCGACGGCCTTGCCGCCGTAGGTGAGCTGCTGCGTGCCCACGGCCTTGTCGGCGATGGTGCGGATCAGCGTCTCGGTGAAGTCCATCAGGTCGCGGTAGTTCCAGTAGGCCGCGTAGAACTCCATCATCGTGAACTCGGGGTTGTGCCGCACCGAGATGCCCTCGTTGCGGTAGCTCCGGTTGATCTCGAACACGCGCTCGAAGCCGCCGACGATCAGGCGCTTGAGGTACAGCTCGGGCGCGATGCGCAGGAACATCTCCTGGTCGAGCGCGTTGTGGTGCGTCTTGAACGGCTTGGCGTTCGCGCCGCCCGGGATGGGGTGCAGCATGGGCGTCTCGACTTCGAGGAAGTCGTTGGCCACCATGAACTCGCGCAGCGCGCTCACGGCCTTGCTGCGCGCGGTGAAGCGCACGCGGGCCGACTCGTCGGTGATCAGGTCGACATAGCGCTGGCGGTACTTCTGCTCCTGGTCGGCCATGCCGTGGAACTTGTCGGGCAGCGGACGCAGGCTCTTGGTGAGCAGGCGCAGGCGGCTGACCTTGATCGACAGTTCGCCGGTCTTGGTCTTCATCAGCGTGCCTTCGGCACCGAGGATGTCGCCGAGGTCCCAGCGCTTGAAGTCGGCATACGCCTCTTCGCCGATGGCGTCGCGCGTCACGTACAGCTGGATGCGGCCGGTGGCGTCCTGCACGGTCGCGAAGCTGGCCTTGCCCATCACGCGCTTGAGCATCATGCGGCCGGCCACGCTGACGGCGACGGCCTGCGCTTCCAAGGCTTCCGGCTCGGTGCCGCCATGCTGCTCGACCAGCGCCGCGGCGCGGTGGCCGGGCTTGAAGTCGTTCGGGAACGCGACCCCCTTGCCTTCGGTCTGCGCTGTGCGCAGCAGCTTGAGCTTTTCGCGGCGTTCGACGATGAGCTGGTTGTCGTCGGCCGTGGACGTGGGAGAAGAGGAGGGCAGTTGTTCGTCGGACATGGGAGGCGTGTGGGGGCGCAGCAAGAAGAGGGAGGGTGTGCGCGGGCCGTGCATTTTAGCCCATCGGCCTTGAACGGAATCGGCCTGAAGCGCCCGTCAGTTCTGTGAGGGTTGCTATCAAAAGTAGAGCTTAACCCTCAACGTTTTCAGCCGTTCGGCGGTGTCTCGGCGTCTGGCGTGCCTGCGTGGCGGTGCGCGATCTGCTGGGCGTCGTGCTGCATCACCAGCGTGCGCAGGCGATCCGGGTAGCCCATGTAGTGCAGCATGAAGCTGTCGCCGTCGTACAGCGCGGGGTGCGAATTGAAGGACACGCCGTCGGAACGCGGCATGACCGCGTCGCCGCCGGCCTCGGTCCAGGCGGCGACGAAGAAGGCCTGGTCACCGCCCGAGGCGTAGACGCCGCGCTTGTCCTGCACGGCGTCGATGAGCGCCTGCACGCGCTCCAGGTAGGCGATGCAGGCCGGCGTGTTCGAGAACACCATGAAGCCGCTGTTGAATTCGTAGCCCGACACGTCGCGCGCCAGCGCCACCGGCCGGCCGCGCAACAGGGATGCGAGCGGCCGTGTGCGGTCGTGGATGAGGATGTCGGCATCGACCCACGCGACCTGTTCGTGCTCGGCCAGGTGCTTGAGCAGCAGCGGGGGCTTGATCCAGTTGCCGGCCACGCGGCCCCGCAGCTCGGCGGGCAGGTCCCGGTAGACGTGGTGGGTGTGGCCGTGGTGGTCGGCGTACGCGGCGATGTTGCGTTCCGACAGCGTGGCGTAGCCGGCGATGTTGGGCGTGTAGCTGGTCAGCAAGGCGACGGGGCGGCCGGGGTTGCGTACTTCGTAGTCCGGCTGGCCCGTGGGGGCTGGCGGCAGGTCGTCGTAGAGCTGGCCGTCGCGCGCGAGCACTGCGTTCAGGTGCGCGACGAAGAGGCCCCGCACCCGCATGTCCTGGACATCGATGTGGACCGCGGGATTGAACGAGAGCACGAAGGCCGAGACCTCCGGCAGGTAGTGGCCGAAGCGGGCGAACAGCAGGTTGGGGTAGTGCCGGCCGTCGATGAGCTGGTGGTGCGGATGGGCCGCCAAGCCTTCGAGCTCCCGGTGCGCCCAGCGGTCGGTGCCCGCGTCGGGCGCGGTGCGCAGGCGGTCGAGCACGGAAGCCACCAAAGCCGCGGCCTCGGGGCCGGCGCGCAGCATGAAGCAGCTGCCTTCGGGGCGGTGGTGGTGCTCGTTCTCGGCGATCCAGTAGGGCGCGTCGCCGATCACGGTCGGCGCGGGCAGGGGCACGAGAAAGGCCGCGTCGTCGTCCGCGAAGACCAGCAGCGTGCCATCGGGCGCATCGGCCAGCGCGGCGCTCACCACGCTGTACTTGTAGACCAGCAGCGTGCGCGCGCTGTTGTGCGGCGTGCCGATGGCGTGCAGGCGGTGCGCGTAGCCCCAGCGGGCGCAGTAGGCGCGGTGGTTGTCCGCGAAGGCCTCCGCGCCCGCGCGCAGCAGGATCGAGTGGAAGCGGACCGGCGCCGGGCTCATCTCGCAGCGGGCCGTGTTTAGTCGGTGATACCGGTGCGCGCCAGCAGGTCGCTGACCAGCTCCAGGCGCATCAACGGGCTGTCGAGCTCCATCAGGCGCTGCTTCAGTTCGACCTGCATCGGCACCAGCTCGCACCAGCGGTTGGCCACCCACCCGCAGTCGTCGAGGCGATAGGGCGCGCCGATCGGCAGGCGCACGGTGTCGCCCTGCGCGTGGCGGCGCTCTTCGAGGGTGTCGATCAGGCGGCGCAGCGCGGTGGCAGTGTGGCGCAGGTCGTCGGGGATCTCGAGGTCGACATCGTCGGCGACGGCGTCGACCTCGGCGATCCACAGGCCGTGCTTCTGCAGCTCGCTGCTGCGCACGCGAAAGCGCTGTGTGCCGACGCATTCGATCTGCAGCAGGCCGCTTTGCGGTGCGTCGAAGGTGCGGATGTCGGCGAGCGTGCCGACGGCGGCAAAGCTTTCGGCTTCGGCGCCGGCCTTGCGCACTTCGGCGCCGCTCGTCAGGCTGACGACCCCGAACGGGGTGCCGGCCTTGCGGCACTTGCCGACCATGTCGAGGTAGCGGACCTCGAAGACACGCAGCGGCAGCAGGCCGCCGGGAAACAGGACCGTACCGAGCGGAAAGAGAGGAATGCGCACGTTGAAAAGGGCCGGGCCAGTCGCCGCGGTCAGCTGGGTTGAAGGATCAGGTTGAGGACGGTCGCGTGCTCGGGCCGCAGTATCCCCTGTGTCTGGAACGCGTGGCGCGCGTGGTTGAGCAGGTTCAGGATCGATTGCTGGCACTCGCCGGCGCTCTGGCCCCAGCGCGTGTCGACCTCGGACAGGGCACTGTGCGCCGCGCGATGCAGGTCGACCAGGTGGGCCAGGGTCTGGGGCATGTCGCCGGGGTTGCGGTACAGCGTGAGCAGCTGTTCGCACTCGCGGCCCCGCAGGCGCGGGAAGACCAGCGGCAGCAGGCGCCGGTAGATGCGGTCCTTCGAGGCATAGAGCCGGTCGCGCGGCAAGGTGCGGGAGGTCATGCCCGGGTGGATGCGGTAGCGCGTCAGCGGCTCGGGCAGGTTCGCGAAACGCGCGCCGTGCAGCATGCAATCGACCCAGAACCCGAGGTCGTCGACGGCGTAGAGGTTGGGGTCGAACTGCAGCCCGTGGGCGCGGTAGAAGTCCAGCCGCCCGGTCGTGCTCTGGTTCGCGAGGTAGTCGTAGCCCTCCACCATGCGGGCCTTGATCGTCGCGTCGTCCAGCGGCAGGCCGGTGACGCCGGCCTGGTCCTGGAAGTGCTCGAGCTGGCTGCCGACGACGGTGACCGACGGGTTGCTTTGCAGGAACGCGACCTGCTTGGCGAAGCGGTCCGGCGTGGCGCAGTCGTCGTGGTCGACGCGCGCCAGGTAGGTGCCCCGGGCCATCGCCATCGCGAGATTCATGTTGGCCGGCAGGCCGACGTTGCAGGCGTTGCGGTGCCGCCGGATGCGTGGGTCGTCGAAGGCCGCCAGGTGCTCCCAGGTGCCGTCGGTGCTGGCGTCGTCCATGACCAGCAGCTCGAAGTCGGTGAAGGTCTGTGCCTGCAGCGACTGCAGCGTCTCGATGAGGAACTCGCCGCTGTTGAAGGTGGGGAGCACGACGCTGAGCAAAGGCATGGGGTTCCGTAGGGCGGTGTGGCCGGGGGCGAGGCTTGTGGTCCAGAATCGGAGCAGTCGCGCGCGTGCGCACCTCCCTGCCCATCCGACATGTTGTACCAGATACCCTCGTTTCTTCTCGACGTGATCGTCGGCCTGCTCGGCGGCGCCTGCCTGCTGCGCCTGTACATGCAATACCACCGCGTGCCCTTCGGCAATCCGCTGGGGCGTTTCGTGTTCGCCATCACCGACTGGATCGTGCTGCCGCTGCGGCGCATCGTGCCCGCGGTGAAGCGCTGGGACCTCGCGAGCCTGATCGCGGCCTGGCTGCTGGTGATGCTCAAGTTCCTGGTGCTGTGGCTGCTGGCCGGCAGCCTGGCGCGGATCACGGCGCTGCCGCTGGTGTCGCTGGTCGGCCTGCTGCAGCTGGCGGTGTCGGGCCTGACGGCGCTGCTGGTGGTGTACGCGGTGCTGTCGTGGATTCCGGGCGCGTCGCCGATGCTGCTCGACCTGATCTCGCGCCTGGCCGAGCCGCTGGTGCGGCCGTTCCGGCGCTTCATTCCGCTGATCGGCGGCGTCGACCTGTCGCCGCTGGCCGCCATCTTGGTGCTGCAGGTGGTGGCGATCGTGCTGGGCAACCTGCTGGTCTTCGCGTTCCGGCTCGGCGCCTGACGCGTCGGGGGTACCCCAGACAGCAAAACGCCCGCACCGCCTTTCGGCGTGCGGGCGTTCAGGCCGAAGCCTGAGCTACGGTGAAGGTCAGAGCACCGCGTCGGCCGGCTGGCGCAGCAGCATGGCCAGCGTGCTGGCGATGGTCTTGCGCAGTTCGCGGCGGTCGCTGATGAAGTCGATCGCGCCCTTGGTCTGCAGGAACTCGGCGCGCTGGAAGCCTTCGGGCAGGGTCACGCGCACGGTCGACTCGATCACGCGTGGGCCGGCAAAGCCGATCAGCGCCTTGGGCTCGGCGATCACCACATCGCCCACGAAGGCGAAGCCGGCGCTCACGCCGCCCATGGTCGGGTCGGTCAGCACGCTGATGTAGGGCAGGCCCTTCTTCGCCAGGCGGGTGAGCGCGGCGTTGGTCTTGGCCATCTGCATCAGCGAGAGCAGGCCTTCCTGCATGCGCGCGCCGCCGGTGGCGGTGAAGCACACGAAGGGCACCTTCTGCTCGATGGCGGTCTCGACGCCGCGCACGAAGCGCTCGCCGACCACGCTGCCCATGGAACCGCCCATGAACTCGAACTCGAAGCAGGCCACGACCACGCTGATGCTGTGGACCGAGCCGCCCATGACGACCAGTGCGTCGGTTTCGCCGGTGTTCTCCAGCGCTTCTTTCAGGCGCTCGGGGTACTTGCGGCTGTCCTTGAACTTCAGGGCGTCGACCGGCAGCACTTCCTGGCCGACTTCGTAGCGGCCTTCGGCGTCCAGGAAGGCGTCCAGGCGGGCGCGGGCGCCGATGCGGTGGTGGTGGCTGCAGCTCGGGCAGACGTTCTGGTTGTGCTCGAGGTCGGTCTTGTACAGAACGGTCTCGCAGGCCGGGCATTTGATCCACAGGCCCTCGGGCACCTGGCGGCGCTCGGACGGGTCGGTTTGTGCGATCTTGGCGGGTAGCAGTTTTTCAAGCCAGCTCATGGGGGCTCCTTGTGAGGGCAGTGATTATCGACCAGCCGCGTTCTTGGCCGTGGCGGCCGGCAGCGCGTCGAGCGCCTCCCGGATTCCGGCCAGGAATTCGCGCACCGTGGGCACCACGTTGTCGCGGGGCTGGTCTTCGATGAGTTGAATGATCTTGGTGCCGATGACCACGGCGTCCGCCGCCGAGCCGATGGCCTGCGCCGTGCGCGCGTCGCGGATGCCGAAGCCCACGCCGACGGGGATGCTCACGTGCTCGCGGATGCGCGGGATCATGCGCCCGACCGCCTCGGTGTCGAGGTGGCCGGCGCCGGTCACGCCCTTGAGCGACACGTAGTACACGTAGCCGCTCGCGATGCGCGCCACCTGCGCCATGCGCTCGGAGGTGCTGGTGGGGGCCAGCAGGAAGATCAGGTCGATGCCGGCGGCCTTCAGGTCGGCGGCGAGGTCCTCGCATTCCTCGGGCGGGTAGTCGACGACCAGCAGGCCATCGACGCCGGCCGCGGCCGCGTCGCGGATGAAGGCCTTCTTGCCGTGCACGAGGTCGTAGCGCTCGACCGGGTTGGCGTAACCCATGAGCACGACCGGCGTGGTCGTGTCCTTCGTGCGGAAGGCGGCCACCATGGCGAGCACCTGCTTCATGCCGACGCCCAGCGCCAGCGCGGCCTCGCCGGCCTTCTGGATCACGGGGCCGTCGGCCATCGGGTCGGAGAAGGGCACGCCCAGCTCGATCACGTCGGCGCCGGCCTCGACCATGCCGTGCATGAGCTCGGGCGTGATGTCGGCGAAGGGGAAACCGGCGGTGACGTAGGGGATCAGCGCGCGACGGCCTTGCGTTTGCAGGGCCTGGAACTTGGCGGCAATGCGGCTCATCACTTGCCTCCCTTCACGCTCAGACCGCGCATCGAGGGGCGGTCGTAGAAATCGACGCCCGACAGGTCGGCGACGGTGCCGATGTCCTTGTCGCCACGGCCCGAGAGGTTTACGAGGATGGACTGGTCGGGGCGCATGGTCTTGGCGAGCTTCAGGGCGTAGGCCAGGGCGTGGCTGGATTCGAGCGCGGGAATGATGCCCTCCGTGCGGCACAGGTAGTGGAAGGCTTCGAGCGCCTCGACGTCGGTGATGCCGACGTACTCGGCGCGGCCGATGTCGGCCAGGTAGGCGTGCTCGGGGCCCACGCCCGGATAGTCGAGGCCGGCGCTGATGCTGTGCGTCTCGGTGATCTGGCCGTCGTCGTTCTGCAGCAGGTAGGTGCGGTTGCCGTGCAGCACGCCGGGGCTGCCGCGCAGGATCGAGGCGGCGTGCTTGCCGCTGTCCAGGCCTTCACCGGCCGCTTCCACGCCGATGAGGCGCGTGCCCGCGAACGGAATGTAGGGGTGGAAGATGCCGATCGCGTTGCTGCCGCCGCCCACGCAGGCGACCACCACGTCGGGCTGCTTGCCCTCGGCTTCACCGGTGATGCCGTCGGCTGCGAGCATGGCGGGCATCTGGGCGATGCACTCGGTGCCGATCACGCTCTGGAAGTCGCGCACCATGGTTGGGTAGGGGTGCGGGCCCGCCACCGTGCCGATGATGTAGAAGGTGTTTTCGACGTTGGTGACCCAGTCGCGCATGGCCTCGTTGAGCGCGTCCTTCAGCGTCTTGCTGCCCGATTCGACGGGCACGACGGTCGCACCCAGCAGGTTCATGCGATAGACGTTGGGGCTCTGGCGCTTCACGTCCTGGCTGCCCATGTAGACCACGCATTCGAGGCCGTAGCGCGCGCAGATGGTGGCTGTGGCCACGCCGTGCTGGCCGGCGCCGGTCTCGGCGATCACGCGGGGCTTGCCCATGCGGCGCGCGAGCATCGCCTGGCCGATCACGTTGTTGATCTTGTGGGCGCCGGTGTGGTTCAGGTCTTCGCGCTTCAGGTAGATCTGCGCGCCGCCCATTTCACGGCTGGTGCGCGCGGCGTGGTAGATCGGCGAGGGGCGGCCGACGAAGTGCTTCAGCTCGTAGTGGAACTCGGCCAGGAAGGCCGGGTCGTCCTTGAATTTGGCGTACGCGTCGCGCAGCTCGTTGATCGCGTGCGTGAGCGTTTCGCTCGCGAAGGTGCCGCCGTAGGGGCCGAAGTGGCCGCTGGCGTCGGGTTGCTGGTAGTCCTGAAATTGGCTTTGCATGGTTCTCGATCGATGGGCCGCAGCCCGAATGCGATCGGGTGCGGCGGCTAACTGGAGAAGGACGAAGCGTCGGCAGCCGAGGCTTTGACTGTGTTCGCCGCATCTGCGGCTCTCACGGCGGCGACGAATGCCCGGATCTTTCCGGCGTCCTTGAGGCCCTTGTGCCCGGGACCGTCGATTTCGACGCCCGAGCTCACATCAACGGACAGCGTCTTGCAGCGCGTCCGCAGGCTGTGAATGCCATCGCTCACGTTTGCAGGTGTGAGCCCACCACTCAAGACGAGGTGAGCGTCGACGGCGGGTGGAAGAAGTGACCAATCGAAAGCCTTGCCGCCTCCGCCATAACCTTCGACATGGGCGTCGAGCAGGATGGCCTGGGCGCGGGAGTAATCGGACGCGTATTTTACGAGGTCGAAGCCGGCCCCGGCAGCCCCCAGCGGAATCCGGGCGGCGCGCATGTAACGAAAGCGTCCCGGGCCGGTGGCTTCCTCGCACTGTTCGGGCGTTTCTTCCCCGTGGAACTGCGCGATGGCGCCTTTCACGCGGGCCAGGGAGGCCAGGACTTCGGGAGCGTCCGCGTTCACGAACAGCAGCACGGGCGTGATGAAGGGCGGCAGGCGCGAGGCCAGTTCGGCGGCGCGCTCGGCGCTCACGGCGCGCGGGCTCTTCGGGTAGAGCACGAAGCCGATCGCGTCGGCGCCGGCCTCGACCGCCGCGTCCACGTCGGCCTCACGCGTGAGGCCACAGATCTTGATGCGGGTGCGCGGGGCGAGGGGGGCGGGAGATGTCATGGCGGGCCATCATACGAAGCCCGCTCGCCCTGGAACGTGGCCTCGGCCGGCAGACCCCACTTGGCGTCGTACAACGGGCCGAGGAAGTACAGGCCGTCGGCGGAGAAGGTGGGCGCCGCCACCTTGCGGCTGCGTGCCTCGAGCACCTCGGTGATCCATTCGGGCCGTTCATCGCCGCGGCCGATGCGCACCAGGCTGCCCATCAGGTTGCGGATCATGTGGTGCAGGAAGGCGTCGGCCTCGAACTCGAAGTGCCAGCGGCAGCGCTCGCCGTCGCCCACGCGCGTGATCTCGAGGCGCCGCAGGTCCTTGACCGGCGAGAGGGCCTGGCAGGCGGAGGCGCGGAACGAGCTGAAGTCGTGCCGGCCCACCAGCAGCGCCGCAGCGGCGCGCATCGCATCGCCGTCGAGCGGGTACATCGACCAGCCCACCCGGCCCGCATCGAGGCTGGGCCGCACGGGCGACTGCGAGAGCACGTAGACGTAGCGACGCGCCAGGGCACTGGCGCGGCAATGGAATTCGGCGGGCACCGGATGCGCCCACTGCACCGCGATGTCGTCGGGCAGGTAGCGGTTGGTGCCGCGCATCCAGGAGAAAGGATCGCGCTCGATGTCGGTGTCGAAGTGCACCACCTGCATCAGCCCGTGCACACCGGCGTCGGTGCGGCCGGCGCACAGCGTGCTGACCCGGCTGCCGGCGGGCAGGCCGGCGAACTTCGCGAGGGCGGCTTCGAGCTTGTCCTGCACCGTGCGGCCCGAGCGCTGACTCTGCCAGCCCTCGTATGCCTGGCCGTTGTAGCGGATGCCGAGTGCCAGCCTCACGAAGCGATCAGAAGGGCAGTCGGCAACCGGCTCAGCGCAGTTCGGCGAGCAGCTGCTTGGCTTGCGACTTGAGGTCGCCAGCGCTTTCGGCTTCGACTTCCTCGACCAGCGAGCGCGCGCCTTCGACGTCGCCGATGGCCTGCAGTTCGCGGGCCAGCGAGAGCTTCACGGCGTGCGGGTTGTCGTCACCGTCGTCGTCCAAGGCGGACGGCGAGGTGGTCACGGCCGCGGAGCGCGGTGCTTCGGCGACGGCGGAGCGGGCCGGCAGGCCGGCGAGGGCGCTCATGTCGAACTCGATGAAGCCGGAATCGGCGGGCAGCGTATCGCGCAGCATGGCCGGGCGGGTGTTGTGCTCGGCGTCGTTCAGCGACGAGGGGCGCGTGTGGGCGGTCAGGGCGCCGGGCGCCGTGTCGAAGTCGTTTTCGAGATCGACAGGCGCTGCGGCGTGGCCGTTGCTCAGCGGGGCCGGTGCGGCCGTCGGCGCGTAGACCGACTTCGGCAGGCTGGCACCCACGGGGGCGGGCGCCGGTGCGGGTGGCTGGGTCAGGTCGAGGTCGAAGTCCAGCGGCGCGACCGAGGGCATGAAGGCCGGCGGAGCCGACGCCACGGGCGGTGCGGCCGGGGGCGGCGGTGCCACGACGGCGACTGCGACTGCAGCAGCCGGCTTGGCAGCCGCGGCCAGCGCGCCGGCGAATGCGGCGGTTTCGGCCTGGCTGGCGCCACGCGCGGTGCCCGTGCCCGATTCGTACAGCGGGTTGCCCGGGTCGAGGTCCTTGCCCATGTCGACCACGCGGTTCCATTCGGAGCCCGCGCCGTTGGTCAGCTTGTGCACTTCGGTGGCCAGGCCGTCGAAGGCGCGCACATCGCGGCGCTTGGCGTGGATTTCGAGCAGCTTCAGGTGGATCGCGGTGCGGTCCGGGTTCAGGCGCAGCGCTTCACGCAGGATTTCTTCGGCCTGCAGGTCGCGGCCGTAGGCGAGGTAGACGTCGGCTTCGGCGACCGGGTCGACATCGCCCGCGTCGAGCTGGCTCGGCGAGTACGACAGCGACGACACGGTGGAGTCGCCGCGGTTCTTGGTGTCGACCGATTCGCCGCCGCTGGCGCCGAAGAACGAGTCCTTGGGAATGCGGCTTTCGAGGAACACGCTTTCGCTCATCTCTTCGCGGCGGCGGCCCAGCACGCGGTACAGCAGGAAGCCGACCAGCAGCGCGATCAGCGCGGCCCCCGCGAGCATCAGCGGGTTGTCGAGCAGCTCGTCGAGGAAGCTGCGTTCCGGTGGTGGCGGCGGCGGTGCGGCCTTGACCACGGGCTTGGGAGCGACGATGGGCGCGGCGGCGGCTGCAGCGCTGGCTGCGGCTGCCACGGGCAGGGCGGCTGCGTCGGTGGCCGACGGTGCGGCGGCTGCGGCGGGTGCTGCAGCGGAGGCCGCGGCGACGGGGGCCGTTGCAGCGGGAGCGGTTGGTGCGGCTGCCGGCGCCGGCGTTGCCGGTGCGGTGGCTGCGGCAGCAGGGGCCGCGGCGGGCGCAGGAGCGGCCGCTACCGCTGGCGTCGGCGTCGGCGTCGTGGCACCGGTCAGCGGTGCGGGAACGGCGATGCCGGGCGTGGTGGCCGGCGCTGCGGGCGCGGCGGCGGCAGCGGACGATCCGGTGCCCGTGCCGGTACCGGCCTTGAGCTTGTTCAGCTCGTTGAGGTTCTTCGTGAGCTCGGCGACGCGGTTGTTGCTGTCCTGCGCCTGGCGGGCTTGGGCGACCTTTTCATCGGCGGCGCGCGCGGCGGCGTTGCCTTGCGACACCGTGAGCTTGTCGGGCGCGCTGGCGGCGGCATTGCGGTCTTCCACGCTGGCCTGCAGCTTGCCCGAGGCCTGGCGGCTCGCGGCGGCCACGTTGGTGGTCGGGGCGTTTTCGGCGAGGCGCTGGCGGTAGCTGCCGAAGTCGCGGCTTTGCGCGGTGATCGTGCGGCGCGCGTCGGCGGCCGGCACGGCGCTCGCTGCGGCGGCGTTCGGCAGGTCGAGCACGGCACCGGCCTTCATCCGGTTGACGTTGCCGCCGACGAAGGCGTCGGGGTTGGCGTTCAGCAGCGCGACCAGCATCTGGTCGAGCGAGACATCGGCTGGCTTGTGAGTAGAGGCGATCTTGCCGGCGGTGTCGCCACGGCGCACCGTGACTTGCTCGCCACTGCCGCCGCTGGGGGCAGCAACGGCGGCACGTGCCGGCGCAGGAGCCGGTGCGGCCGCAGGGGCCGGCGCAGCCGCAGCGGGTGCGGGCGTTGCGGCCACTGCAGGCGCGGGTTCGCGGCGCACGCGCGGGGCGGGCGCGGGGCGCTCGACCGGCGTGGCGATCTGCGGCGCGATGGGCGTCACCGGCGCGGCTGCCGCCTGGCGCGTGGCCGGCGGATCGAGCAGCACGGTGTAGTCGCGCACGATGCGGCCCGAGGCGCCATTGGCTTCGAGCAGCAGGTCGATGAAGGGGTCGTTGAGCGGACGGTTGCCGGCCAGGCGCACCACGTACTGGCCGCCGGCGCGGCGCTGCAGCGTGGCTTTCACGTCGCCGAGGGCCGCGTTGTACGGGATGCCTGCATTCTTGAAGGCTTCGGCCGTGGCGATGTTGATCTTCAGGCCTTCCGCCTCGTTGGCGGCCATTTCAGTGACATCGATCTCGGCGCGCAGCGGTTCGCCCAGTGCCGACTGCACCCGCAGCGGTCCCAGCGCGAAGGCGCTGGCGTCGGCGCTGGCCAGTCCCAGCGTCAGGGCCGCAGCGGCACCCAGGATGGAAAGGCGCCAGCCATTCGACGGCAGGGCGGGGCGGGCGGCCGAAGGGCGGGCCGCGGGCAACAGATGTCTTGTCATGCTGATAGGGGCGGCTCAGGCCCTGAATTTGTAAGAGGACGTTAGCATCATCAACATGCACTGACAAGGCAATGCGCCTGATCTACCCAGTGCGCGCATACTTCCGATGACATCCTGTGTTGCTTTTTGGCAACATTTTTGTATTTCAAGGCCCTGAGCTGCCCGCATCAGGCTTCGAGCAGGATGCGCAGCATGCGGCGCAGCGGTTCGGCCGCGCCCCACAGCAGCTGGTCGCCGATGGTGAAGGCGCCGACGTACTCGGGGCCCATCGCCAGCTTGCGGATACGGCCGACCGGGATGTCCATGGTGCCCGTCACGGCCACCGGCGTCAGGTCCTTCACGGTGGCTTCGCGCGTGTTCGGCACGACCTTGGCCCAGGGGTTGTCGGCGGCGATCATCGCTTCGATGTCGGCCACCGGCACGTCCTTCTTGAGCTTGAAGGTCAGGGCCTGGCTGTGGCAGCGCATCGCGCCGATGCGCACGCAGAAGCCGTCCACCGGCGTGGCGGCGGTGCCGAAGCCCGCGCCCTGGCCGAGGATCTTGTTGGTCTCGGCGCCGCCCTTCCACTCTTCCTTGGACATGCCGTCGCCCAGGTCCTTGTCGATCCAGGGGATCAGCGAGCCGCCCAGCGGCGCGCCGAAGTTGGCGATTTCGGAGGCGCTCAGGTTCTGCTGCTTGTGCAGCACCTTGCGGTCGATCTCGAGGATGGCCGACTTCGGGTCGTCGAGCAGGGCGCGCACTTCGGCGTTGAGGGTGCCGAACTGGGTCAGCAGTTCGCGCATGTGCTGCGCGCCGCCGCCCGAGGCCGCCTGGTAGGTCATGCTGGTCATCCACTCGACCAGGCCGGCCTTGTAGAGGGCGCCCACGCCCATGAGCATGCAGCTCACGGTGCAGTTGCCGCCGACCCAGTTCTTGCCGCCCTTGGCGAGCGCGTTCTGGATCACGGGCAGGTTGACGGGGTCGAGCACGATGATCGCGTCATCGTTCATGCGCAGCGTGGAGGCCGCGTCGATCCAGTGGCCGTTCCAGCCGGCGGCGCGCAGCTTGGGGAAGACCTCGCTGGTGTAGTCGCCGCCCTGGCAGGTGATGACGATGTCGCACTTCTTCAGTGCCTCGATGTCGTTCGCATCCTTCAGCGCGGTTTCGTTCTTGGCCATCGCCGGGGCCTTGCCGCCCGCGTTCGAGGTCGAGAAGAAGACCGGCTCGATGAGGCCGAAGTCGCCTTCGGCCTGCATGCGGTCCATGAGGACCGAGCCGACCATGCCGCGCCAGCCCACGAGGCCGACCAGAGGTTGCTTGGATGCGTTCGCCATTTCAGTTTGCCCTTAGTGAAGAAAGAAAAAATCAGTCTTTTTTGCCCCCGACTCGTCGGCCGGGGGAGGGCGTGACGAAGCGGGCTGCGGTTAGCCGGTAATCGTCTTTTTGGTGATGGCTGCTACGACCGCGTCGCCCATTTCGCGGGTGCCGACGCGCTTCGTGCCTTCGGACCAGATGTCGCCCGTGCGCAGCCCGGAGGCGAGCACGTGCTTGACCGCCGACTCGATACGGTCGGCAGCTTCGGGCTGGTTGAGGGAGAAGCGGAGCATCATGGCAGCGGACAGGATTGTAGCCAAAGGATTGGCAACCCCTTTGCCAGCAATGTCGGGCGCGCTGCCGTGGCTGGGCTCGTACAGGCCCTGGTTGCTCGCATTGAGCGAGGCCGAGGGCAGCATGCCGATGGAGCCGGTGAGCATCGCGGCCTCGTCCGAGAGGATGTCGCCGAACATGTTGCCGGTGACCACCACATCGAACTTCTTGGGCGCCTTCACGAGCTGCATGGCCGCGTTGTCGACGTACATGTGGTCGAGTTCGACGTCCGGGTACTCCTTGCCGACCTCGGTCACGATGTCCTTCCAGAACTGGAAGGTCTCGAGCACGTTGGCCTTGTCCACGCTGGTCACGCGCTTGCTGCGCTTGCGGGCCGCCTCGAAGGCCACGCGGGCGATGCGCTCGACCTCGGGGCGCGAGTAGCGCATCGTGTCGAAGGCCTCTTCGGCGCCCGGGAAGTGGCCGTCGGTGGCAATGCGGCGCCCGCGCGGCTGGCCGAAGTAGATGTCGCCGGTCAGCTCGCGGATGATGAGGATGTCCAGGCCCGCGATCAGCTCGGGCTTCAGGCTCGAGGCGCCGACCAGCTGCTCGTAGCAGATGGCCGGGCGGAAGTTGGCGAACAGGCCCAGGTTCTTGCGCAGCCCCAGGATGGCCTGCTCGGGCCGCAGCGGGCGGTCGAGCTTGTCGTACTTCCAGTCGCCGACGGCGCCGAACAGCACCGCGTCGGCGTCCTTGGCGAGCTTGAGCGTAGCTTCGGGCAGCGGGTGGCCGTGCGCCTCGTAGGCCGCGCCGCCGACCAGGGCCGATTCCATCTCGAACTTCAGGTCGAGGACTTCGAGCACCCTGACGGCTTCCGCCACGATTTCGGTGCCGATGCCGTCACCCGGGAGAACTGCGATTTTCATAAGTTGGTCTGAGGTTTTTTCTTGAAAACGGAAAGGCCGCCGATCACGAGATCATCGTGTGCGCGAGCCAGGGCTTCTGCGCCAGGCGCTCGGTCTCGAAGGCCTTGATCTTGTCCTTGTGGCGCAGCGTCAGGCCGATGTCGTCCAGCCCGTTGATCAGGCAGTACTTGCGGAAGGCCTGGACGTCGAACGCGAACTCCTGGCCATCGGGCTTCACGACCACCTGGCGCTCCAAGTCGATGGTCAGCGTGTAGCCCGGGAAGGCGAAGGCTTCGTCGAACAGCTGCGAGACCTGCGACTCGGGCAGCACGATCGGCAGCAGGCCGTTCTTGAAGCTGTTGTTGAAGAAGATGTCTGCGTAGCTCGGCGCAATGATCGCGCGAAAGCCGTACTGGTCGAGCGCCCACGGCGCGTGTTCGCGCGACGAGCCGCAGCCGAAGTTCTTGCGTGCCAGCAGCACCGAAGCGCCCGCGTAGCGCGGCTGGTTCAGCACGAAGTCGGGGTTCGGCTTGCGGCTGGCCGGGTCCTGGCCCGGAAAGCCGGCGTCCAGGTAGCGCCATTCGTCGAACAGGTTCACGCCGAAGCCGGTCTTCTTGATCGACTTGAGGAACTGCTTGGGAATGATCGCGTCGGTGTCGACGTTCTCGCGGTCCATGGGGGCCACGAGGCCCTTGTGCACGGTGAATTTCTGCATGTGAATCTCTCTGGGTTCAGGCGAACGTACGGACGTCCACGAAATGGCCGTGCACGGCGGCAGCGGCGGCCATCGCGGGGCTCACGAGGTGGGTGCGGCCACCGGCGCCCTGGCGGCCTTCGAAGTTGCGGTTGCTGGTCGATGCGCAGCGCTCGCCGGGCTCGAGGCGGTCGGCGTTCATCGCCAGACACATCGAGCAGCCGGGCTCGCGCCATTCGAAGCCCGCGGCCTTGAAGATCACATCGAGGCCTTCGCGCTCGGCCTGTTCCTTCACCACGCCCGAGCCGGGCACGACCATCGCGAGCTTCACGTTCTTCGCGACCTTCTGGCCCAGCTTCTTCACCACGGCGGCGGCTTCGCGCATGTCCTCGATGCGGCTGTTGGTGCACGAGCCGATGAACACCTTGTCGATGAAGATGTCGTTCATGGCCTTGTTGGGCTCCAGGCCCATGTAGACCAGCGCGCGCTCGATGGCGCTGCGCTTGCTGGCGTCCTTTTCCTTGTCGGGATCGGGCACGCGGCCGTTGATCTCGACCACCATCTCGGGCGAGGTGCCCCAGGTGACCTGCGGCTGGATCTGCGTGGCGTCAAGCTCGACCACGGCGTCGAAGGTCGCGCCGGGGTCGGACTGCAGCGTGCGCCAGTAGCTCACGGCCTGGTCCCATTCGACGCCGGTGGGCGCGAGCGGGCGGCCCTTCACGTAGCTGATGGTCTTTTCGTCGACCGCCACCAGCCCGGCGCGCGCGCCGGCCTCGATGGCCATGTTGCAGACCGTCATGCGGCCTTCCATGCTCAGGTCGCGAATGGCCGAGCCGGCGAATTCAATGGTGTAGCCCGTGCCGCCGGCGGTGCCGATCTTGCCGATGATGGCCAGCACGATGTCCTTGGCCGTGCAGCCCAAGGGCAGCTTGCCTTCGACCTTCACGAGCATGTTCTTGGCCTTCTTGCCCAGCAGCGTCTGCGTGGCCATCACGTGCTCGACCTCGCTGGTGCCGATGCCGTGCGCCAGCGCGCCGAACGCACCGTGCGTGGAGGTGTGCGAGTCGCCGCAGACCACCGTCATGCCCGGCAGCGTCGCGCCGCTTTCCGGGCCGATCACGTGCACGATGCCCTGGCGCTTGCTCAGGAACGGGAAGAACGCGGCGGCGCCGAACTCGGCGATGTTGTGGTCCAGCGTGGTGACCTGTTCCTTGCTGGTCGGGTCGGCAATGCCTTCGTAGCCGCGCTCCCAGCCGGTGGTCGGCGTGTTGTGGTCGGCGGTGGCCACCACCGAGCTGATGCGCCACAGCTTGCGGCCGGCTTCACGCAGGCCTTCGAAGGCCTGCGGGCTGGTCACCTCGTGCACCAGGTGGCGGTCGATGTAGAGGATCGCGGTGCCGTCTTCCTCGGTGTGGACGACGTGTTCGTCCCAGATCTTGTCGTAGAGCGTGCGTGCCATGTCGGTCTCTTGTCTTTCGTGGGGAAATGGATTGTCTGTCGACGCGGTCTAGGCCGCGAGTCGTTCGGTGGCGCCGGCCGAGTCGGCCGCCACGTGCAGGTGGTTCACCAGCGTGCGCGCCGCCACCGGCAGGGTGGAGAAGTCGCGCGCCACCAGCCGGATCTCGCGCGCCGCCCAGGCGTCGTTGAGCGTCACGCTCACGAGGCCGCGGCCGATGCCGTTGTGCATGAGTTCGAAGGCGCGCTGCGGCATCACGCCGATGCCCAGGCCGTTGTCGATCATCCGGCACATGGCGTCCAGGCCCGTGACGTGGATGCGCAGCTTCACGCTGCGGCCGGCGCTCAGCGCCGCTTCGTGCATCGCCACGTAGATCGAACTGTTGGTGTGCAGGCCGACGTGGTCGAAGGCCAGCGAGTCGACGAAATCGATCGCGTCCTGCGCGGCCAGCGCGTGCCCTTCGGGAACGATCAGCGCGAGGCGGTCGTGGCGGTAGGAAAGGCTCTGCAACTCGCCCGCGCCGCCGGCCACGTGGCACACGCCGAGGTCGGCCGCGCCCTCTTGTACCGCGCGGATCACTTCGCTGCTCAGGTGCTCCTCGAGGTCGATCTTGATGGCCTCATGGGCTCGCGAGAACACGCCCAGGTCTTCCGGCAGGAACTGCACGATGGCCGAGATGTTGGCGTGCACGCGCACGTGGCCGCGCACGCCGTCGGCGTATTCGCTGAGCTCGCCCTGCATCTTCTCGAGGCTGTAGAGCACCGAGCGGGCGTGGTGCAGCAGGCTTTCGCCGGCCGGCGTGAGGTCGACGCCGCGCGCATGGCGGTAGAGCAGGGCGGTGCCGAGCGTGGCTTCCAGGTCGGACAGCCGCTTGCTCACGGCCGAGGCCGCGATGAACTCGCGCTCCGCCGCGCGCCCGATGCTGCCCAGCTCGCACACGGCCACGAACAGCTGCAGCGACGTGAGGTCGATGCGGCGGGCAAAGTTGCGTTCGGACGTGCTCATGGGGGTTTGGGCATCGCGTTTGGCGATGAGTTGGCTATTTTCTTCCTGTTTTGAAGCCTTTGCCATCGCGATGCGCGATGACCTCGCTGCCGGCTGGCGAGGAGGGGCATGCCGAACGGGCAATAAAAAAGCTGCCCGGAGGCAGCTTTTTCAGGGGGCGGAGGTTCCGCAGCCGGTCGATCAGCGGGCCGAGATCGGCTTCACGTCACGCTTGGGCGAGCCTTCGAACAGCTGGCGCGGGCGGCCGATCTTGTACTCGGGGTCGCCGATCATTTCGTTCAGCTGGGCGATCCAACCGACCGTGCGGGCCAGCGCGAAGATCGCGGTGAACAGCGGCACGGGGATGCCGATGGCGCGCTGCACGATGCCCGAGTAGAAGTCGACGTTCGGGTAGAGCTTGCGCGACACGAAGTACTCGTCTTCCAGGGCGATCTTCTCGAGTTCCTTGGCCAGCTTGAACAGCGGGTCGTTTTCCAGGCCCAGCTCGGTCAGCACTTCGTTGCAGGTTTCCTGCATCAGCTTGGCGCGCGGGTCGTAGTTCTTGTACACGCGATGGCCAAAGCCCATCAGCTTGACGTTCGAGTTCTTGTCCTTGACCTTCTTGATGAACTCGCCGATCTTTTCCACGCCGCCTTCGCGCTGGATGTCGTACAGCATGTTCAGCGCCGCTTCGTTGGCGCCGCCGTGGGCCGGGCCCCACAGGCAGGCCACGCCGGCTGCAATGGCCGCGAAGGGGTTCGTGCCCGACGAGCCGCACAGGCGCACGGTCGAGGTCGAGGCGTTCTGCTCGTGGTCTGCGTGCAGGATGAAGATGCGGTCGAGCGCGCGCTCGAGCACCGGGTTCACCTTGTACTCTTCGCACGGCGTGGCGAACATCATGTGCAGGAAGTTGCCTGCATAGCTGAGTTCGTTCTTCGGGTACATGTACGGCTGGCCGACGGTGTACTTGTAGGCCATGGCCACGAGCGTGGGCATCTTCGCGATCAGGCGGATCGCGGCGATCTCGCGGTGCTCGGGATTGTTGATGTCCGTGCTGTCGTGATAGAAGGCCGACAGGGCGCCCACGAGGCCGGTCATGATGGCCATCGGATGGGCATCACGGCGGAAGCCGCGCAGGAAGAACTGCATCTGCTCGTTGACCATCGTGTGGTTCGTCACGAGCTTGGTGAAGCTGGCCTTCTTGCCTGCGTCCGGCAGCTCGCCGTAGAGCAGCAGGTGGCAGGTTTCCATGAAGTCGCAGTTGGTCGCGAGCTGCTCGATGGGGTAGCCGCGGTACAGCAGCTCGCCCTTGTCACCGTCGATGTAGGTGATGGCCGACTGGCAGGCGGCGGTCGACATGAAGCCCGGGTCGTACGTGAACATGCCGGTCTGTGCATACAGCTTGCGGATGTCGATCACGTCGGGCCCGATGGTGCCCTTGTAGATCGGCAGTTCGACGTTGTCGCCGCCATTGCTGAACGACAGCGTGGCCTTGGTATCGGATGCTTTCATTTCGGTTTACTTTCAGAGGTGGATTCAGGACGAAGGAGAAAAAATGGCGGGACGCTGAGCGCCGTCGGTACGCATCAGCTGCAGCAATGCGACCACCTCGGCCCCGGCCCATGCGGGCTCGGGCTCCTTTCTGCACAGCAGCAGGTCGAGGAGGTCGTTGTCCGACAGGTCCATCAATGTCTCCATCGCTCCCGCTTGACCGACGGTCATGTGGGATTCGTGCCGCTCGAAGAAGCGGGCGATGAACAGGTCGTTCTCCAGCAGGCCGCGCCGGCAACGCCACTTGAGCTTGCTCAGCGCACGTTCGCCGAGCAGCGTATCGGGGGCGTTGGCGGGGGTCGACATAAGTAAGGCTTCTCGGAAAAACCGTCAGATGGCGCGACGCACCATCAGTTCCTTGATCTTGCCGATGGCCTTGGTCGGGTTCAGGCTCTTCGGGCACACGTCGACGCAGTTCATGATCGTGTGGCAGCGGAACAGGCGGTACGGGTCTTCCAGGTTGTCCAGGCGCTCGGCGGTGGCTTCGTCGCGGCTGTCGGCGATGAAGCGGTAGGCCTGCAGCAGGCCGGCCGGGCCGACGAACTTGTCGGGGTTCCACCAGAAGCTCGGGCAGCTCGTGGAGCAGCTCGCGCACAGGATGCACTCGTACAGGCCGTCGAGCTCTTCACGCTCTTCGGGCGACTGCAGGCGCTCCTTCTCGGGCGGCACGGTGTCGTTCTGCAGGTACGGCTTGATCGAGTTGTACTGCTTGAAGAACTGGGTCATGTCGACGATCAGGTCGCGGATGACGGGCAGGCCCGGCAGCGGCTTGAGCACGACGGTGCCCTTGAGCGTGTTCATGTTGGTCAGGCAGGCCAGACCGTTCTTGCCGTTGATGTTCATCGCGTCGGAGCCGCAGACGCCTTCGCGGCACGAGCGGCGGAACGACAGCGTGGGATCCTGCGCCTTGAGCTTCATCAGGGCGTCCAGCAGCATGCGTTCGTGGCCGTCGAGTTCGACCTCGACCGTCTGCATGTAGGGCTTGGCGTCCTTGTCCGGGTCGTAGCGGTAGATCTGGAATGTGCGCTTCATCGTATGGACCTTGTAAATATTCTTAGAACGTGCGGACCTTGGGCGGCACGGATGCCACCGTCAGCGGCTGCAGCTTGACGGGCTTGTACGAGAGGCGGTTGTCCGCGCTGTACCAGAGCGTGTGCTTCATCCAGTTGGCGTCGTCGCGGCCCAGCGGTGCGACCGGGTCGTCCGCGGGACGCTCGTAGTCTTCCACCGTGTGGGCGCCGCGGCATTCCTTGCGGGCGGCGGCCGAGACCATGGTGGCCTGCGCCACTTCGATCAGGTTGTCGACTTCCAGCGCTTCGATGCGGGCGGTGTTGAACACCTTGGACTTGTCCTTCAGGCCGATCGACTTGACGCGCTCGCGCACGGCGGCGATCTTGACCACGCCTTCGTCCATCGAGGCCTGCTTGCGGAACACGGCGGCATGCTGCTGCATGACGGCGCGGATCTCGCCGGCCACGTCCTGCGCGTACTCGCCGCCGGTGGAGGCTTCGAGCTCGTTCAGGCGCTGCAGGGTGCGGTCGGCCGCATCCTTGGGCAGTTCCTTGTGTTCCTTGAGCTTGTCGTTGAACTCGACGATGTGGTTGCCGGCCGCGCGGCCGAACACCAGCAGGTCGAGCAGCGAGTTGGTGCCCAGGCGGTTGGCGCCGTGCACGCTCACGCAGGAGCATTCGCCCACGGCGTACAGGCCGTTGACCACGGCGCTGTTGTCTTCACCCTTCTGGATGACGACCTGGCCGTTGATGTTCGTCGGGATGCCGCCCATCTGGTAGTGGATGGTGGGCACCACGGGAATCGGTTCCTTGGTGACGTCGACGTTGGCGAAGTTGATGCCGATCTCGTAGACCGACGGCAGCCGCTTGTGGATGGTGTCGGCGCCCAGGTGATCCAGCTTCATGTGGATGTAGTCCTTGTTGGGACCACAGCCACGGCCTTCCTTGATTTCCTGGTCCATCGAGCGCGAGACGAAGTCGCGCGGTGCCAGGTCCTTCAGGGTGGGCGCATAGCGCTCCATGAAGCGTTCGCCGTTGCTGTTCAGCAGGATGGCGCCTTCGCCGCGGCAGCCTTCGGTCAGCAGCACGCCCGCGCCGGCCACGCCGGTGGGGTGGAACTGCCAGAACTCCATGTCCTGCAGCGGGATGCCCGAGCGCGCGGCCATGCCCAGGCCGTCGCCGGTGTTGATGAACGCGTTGGTGGACGCACCGAAGATGCGGCCTGCGCCGCCGGTGGCCAGCAGCACGGTCTTGGCCTGCAGGATGTGCAGGTCGCCGGTTTCCATTTCGAGGGCCGTGACGCCGACCACGTCGCCTTCGTTGTCGCGGATGAGGTCCAGCGCCATCCATTCGACGAAGAACTGGGTGCGGGCTTCGACGTTCTTCTGGTAGAGCGTGTGCAGCATTGCGTGGCCGGTGCGGTCGGCCGCGGCGCAGGCGCGCTGCACGGCCTTCTCGCCGTAGTTGGCCGTGTGGCCGCCGAACGGACGCTGGTAGATCGTGCCGTCGGGGTTGCGGTCGAACGGCATGCCGAAGTGTTCGAGCTCGTACACGACCTTCGGTGCTTCACGGCACATGAACTCGATCGCGTCCTGGTCGCCGAGCCAGTCGGAACCCTTGATCGTGTCGTAGAAGTGGTAGTGCCAGTTGTCCTCGCTCATGTTGCCGAGCGAGGCGCCCACGCCGCCCTGGGCAGCGACGGTGTGCGAACGGGTCGGGAACACCTTGGAGAGCACGGCCACGTTGAGGCCGGCACGGGCGAGTTGCAGCGAGGCGCGCATGCCGGAGCCGCCGGCACCGACGATCACGACGTCGAACTTGCGCTTGGTGATGTTTTCTTTTGTGTAGGTCATGGTGGGTCAGATCTTCCAAAGCACTTGAATGGCCCAACCCGCACAACCGACAAGCCAGACGATGGTGAAAACTTGCAGCACGAGACGGATGGCGACAGGCTGGACGTAGTCCATCCACACGTCGCGCATGCCGACCCACACGTGATAGAGCAGGGCAACGATCACGGAGAAGGTCAGGACCTTCATCCACTGTGCGGCGAAGATGCCGGCCCACAGGTCGTAACCGATGGGGCCGCGCGAGAAGACCAACTGCGCGAGCAGGATGATCGTGAACAGCGCCATCAGGGCGCCGGTGATGCGTTGGCTGAGCCAGTCGCGCAGACCGTAGTGCGCGCCGACGACGATGCGCTTGGAGCCGTAATTCACAGACATGGTTGGCTCCTTCTCAGTACAGGCCGAACAGCTTGGCGCCGAGCGCCAACGTGAGGATGATGCTTGCGCCCAGCGTGAACATGGCCGAGCTGTGACCGAACTCCTTGGTCACGGCGGAGTGGCTCACGTCCATCCAGAGGTGACGCAGGCCGGCGATGAAGTGGTGCAGGTAGGCCCAGATGAGCGCCAGTGCGACGAGCTTGAAGAACCATCCCGGAGCGAAGCCGATGCCGATGTTGAAAGCAGACTTGAATTTCGCGAACGAATAGTCAGATGACAGCGAGGTGTCGAACATCCAGATGATGAAGGGCATCAGCAGGAACATCAGCACACCGCTCACGCGGTGCAGGATCGACACGATGCCGGCCGGCGGCAGCCGGTAGGTCGTGAGATCGGTGAAGGCGTTGATGTTCCGGAATTCGCGACGCGGCGGCCGGGGGGGAGTTGCAAGCTCTGTCATAGGGAGATGGCTTTCGTGGCTTTGTGACTTGTTGGCTTGTTCTGAGAGCGAACGCTTTTGTTTCTTCTGCGGAATGCAAACAACGCAAAATTCTATTGCAATGCACCATCGCGCATCGGACGCACAGGAGTCAACGCACTGCGGCAGTCGGATGCTCGGGGCTCGAGGTCGCGTTGCGCGGGCTGAGTGTGCGCGTTTGTGCCCGCGCGGGCGAGGTTCTTCGGCGCCATCGGATCAGCCCAGCTGGTTGCGGTAGTGGTGGGTGTCGGTGCGGTACAGGCCGCGGCGCAGTTCCATCGGCATGTCGTGGTACGTGTGCGCCACGCGCTCCACGCTGAGCAGCGGCATCTGCAGCGGCACGTCGAGCAGCTGCGCCTGTTCGGCATCGGGCAGCACGGCGCGGATCTTTTCTTCGGCGCGCACCATGCGCACGCCGAATTCGGTTTCGAACATCGCGTACATCGGGCCGGGCCAGGCGCGCAGCCGGTCGGCCGTGAGGCCCTTGAAGGGCGCGCCGGGCAGCCAGAGGTCTTCGAGGATGGTCGGCACGCCGCCGTAGGCGAGCACGCGGCGCACCTGCAGCACGGCGTCGCCGGTGCGCAGGCTCAGCGCGCGCGCCACGTCGGCCGAGGCGCGCAGGCGCTTGCAGTCGACGATGGTGCGCTCGGCCGGGCCTTCGGCGCTCGGGCTGCCGGCGTCGGGCACGAGCTTCAGAAAACGGTACTGCACATGCTGTTCGGCATGCGTGGCCACGAAGGTGCCCTTGCCCTGGCGGCGCACCACCAGGTTTTCGGCCGCCAGCTCGTCGATCGCCTTGCGCACCGTGCCCTGGCTCACGCGGTACCGCACGGCCAGGTCCATCTCGCTGGGGATGGGTTCGCCCGGCTTCCACTCGCCGGCCTGCAGGCTCTGCAGGATCAGGGTCTTGATCTGCTGGTAGAGCGGACTGAAGGACGGCGTCGTGGGCTCGTCGAGGGTGGAGGGCGTGTTCATGGCAGCGGTGGGGTGCGCCGTGGCGGACCCCCAGAGGATATCTTATATAAGACATAAGACGGCCTTTGTCGAATCGGCTTAAAATGCGGCCCGGTCCCGCGCCGCGGGAAAGCTTCCCCCCGCTGGACCGCGGCGCCCCACGAGAGCGCTAACCCGTTTCACCACCTTCTGGAGTCTTCCCATGAGCAAAAAGCCTGTCCGCGTTGCCGTTACCGGTGCCGCCGGTCAAATCGGTTACGCCCTGTTGTTCCGTATCGCTTCCGGCGAAATGCTCGGCAAAGACCAGCCGGTCATCCTGCAACTGCTCGAAATCCCCGACGAGAAGGCCCAGAAGGCGCTCAAGGGCGTGATGATGGAGCTCGACGACTGCGCCTTCCCGCTGCTGGCCGGCATGGAAGCCCACGGCGACCCGATGACCGCCTTCAAGGACGCCGACTACGCCCTGCTGGTCGGCTCGCGCCCCCGCGGCCCCGGCATGGAACGTGCCGAGCTGCTGGCCGTCAACGGCGCCATCTTCACGGCACAGGGCAAGGCACTCAACGCTGTCGCTTCGCGCAACGTGAAGGTGCTGGTCGTCGGCAACCCCGCCAACACCAACGCCTACATCGCCATGAAGTCGGCACCGGACCTGCCGCGCAAGAACTTCACCGCCATGCTGCGCCTGGACCACAACCGCGCTGCCAGCCAGATCGCCGCCAAGACCGGCAAGGCCGTGGCCGACATCGAGAAGCTCACCGTCTGGGGCAACCACTCGCCCACGATGTACGCCGACTACCGCTTTGCGACCATCAACGGCGAAAGCGTCGCCAAGATGATCAACGACCAGGAATGGAACGCCAACACCTTCCTGCCGACCGTCGGCAAGCGCGGTGCGGCCATCATCGAAGCACGCGGCCTGTCGTCGGCGGCTTCGGCTGCCAACGCCGCCATCGACCACATGCGCGACTGGGCCCTGGGCACCAACGGCAAGTGGGTCACGATGGGCATCCCGTCGGACGGCCAGTACGGCATTCCGAAGGACGTGATGTTCGGCTTCCCGGTCACCTGCGAAAACGGTGAGTACAAGCTGGTCGAAGGCCTCGAGATCGACGCATTCAGCCAGGAACGCATCAACAAGACGCTCGAAGAGCTCGAAGGCGAACGCGCCGGCGTCGCCCACCTGCTGTAAGTCAAGCAAGCCGCCCGCATGCTCGACTGGAACCCCGCGCTCTACCGTCGCTACGAGGACGAGCGCACCCGGCCCGCACAGGAACTCCTGGCGCGGGTCCCGCTTGCCGAGGCCGCCCGCGTGGTCGACCTCGGATGCGGACCGGGCAATTCCACCGAGCTGCTGGCACATCGGTTCCCGACGGCGCAGGTCACGGGCACCGACAACTCCGAAGCCATGCTGGTCAGCGCGCGCGAGCGCCTGCCGGCGGCGCGCTTCGAGTTGAGCGACATCGCGACCTGGGCGCCGCGTGAAACAGAAGCGCCCGATCTCATTTATGCCAACGCGTCCCTGCAATGGGTGCCGGATCACGAGACGCTGATCCCCCGCCTGTTCGACGCGCTGGCCCCGGGCGGCGTGCTCGCCGTCCAGATGCCCGACAACCGCCAGGAGCCCACGCACCGCCTGATGCGCGCGGTGGCGGCCGAAGCGCCCTGGGCCGAGCCCATCGGCGATGCCGACAAGCTGCGCACCTTGCTGCTGCCGCTCGGCGGCTACTACGACCTCTTGGCCGCGCGTGCGGCCCATGTCGATGTCTGGCACACCATCTACCAGCACCCGATGGCCAACGCCGCGGCCATCGTCGAATGGGTGCGCGGCACGGGCCTGAAGCCTTTTGTCGACCGCCTGCCGCCCGACCTGCAGGCGAGCTACCTCGCCGAATACGAACGCCGGGTGGACGAGGCCTATCCGGTGCGCACCGACGGCAAGCGCCTGCTCGCCTTCCCGCGCATGTTCATCGTGGCGCACAAGAAAAAAGACGCATGACGACGAAGACCGCCGCTGCCCATCCCGCGGACGTGCTGCTCGGCGCACAGGCCGGCGCCGTGACCCTGCCGGTGTGCGACCACTACAGCGGCGTCGAAGCCCGCATGAAGAAGAGCCTCGCGCTCCAGGCCGAGATGGCGCAGGAGTTCGGCGCCTGCGTGTTCGACGTCACCCTCGACTGCGAAGACGGCGCCCCGGTCGGCGGCGAGGCGGAGCATGCCGCGCTCGTCACCGAGCTCGCGCTGGCCGCCCAGCCCGGCATGCGCGTCGGCGTGCGCGTGCACCCGGTCGACCACCCGGCTTTTGCCGGCGACGTGGTCACCATCGCCGGACGCGCCGGCCAGCGGCTGAGCCACCTCATGGTGCCCAAGGTCGAATCCGTGGCCGATGTGTGTCAGGCTGTTGCCGCGCTCGACGCGGCCGATGCCGCCACGTTGCCGCTGCACGTGCTCATCGAATCGCCCCTGGCGGTGCACAACGCCTTCGAAATTGCCGCGCATCCGCGCGTGCAGTCGCTGAGCTTCGGCCTGATGGATTTCGTGTCGGCGCATGCCGGCGCCATTCCCGCCGACGGCATGGGCGCGGCGGGGCAGTTCAGCCACCCGCTGGTCGTGCGTGCCAAGCTGGCGCTGGCCTCGGCGGCACATGCCTACGGCAAGGTGCCTTCGCACTGCGTGGTCACCGAGTTCAACGACACCGATGCGATGCGCCTGGCGGCGCGCAAGGCGGCCACCGAATTCGGCTACACGCGCATGTGGAGCATCCACCCGAACCAGATCCGGCCGATCCTCGAGGCCTTCGCGCCCGACGAGGCGCAGATTCAAATTGCCACAAAAATCATTACAAAAGCCGTAGACGCGGATTGGGCACCGACACAAATTGATGGCACATTGCACGACCGCGCGAGCTACCGCCACTTCTGGCAGGTCCTGACGCGCGCCCACGCAACAGGGCGCGCGTTGCCCTCCGAGGCGAAAGCCTGGTTTGCATCGCGGTCTCCTGAAACCCACTGAATCAGCCTGAAGGAACCCCGCTCATGAAGAAAATTGCACTGATCGCCGCCGTTGCGCTGGCCCTGCCTTTCGCCGCCGTGGCCCAGAACGCCACCGCCACCAAGCCGGCCGCGGCCAAGGCCGAAGCCAAGAAGACCCCGCCGAAGCGCCAGGTGACCCGCAAGGCGGCCAAGGCCGTCGAAGAGGTCACGCCGATCGCCGACGACACCAACATCGTGCTGTCCGAGTCCGACCTGGCCGTGGCGCAACGCGTGTCCATCGGCAAGGCCCAGTGCGAACTCGGCGCCGACGTGACCGTCACGCCCGACGAGAAGAAGCCCGGCTTCTTCACCGTGACCACCAAGGGCCTGAAGTACCGCATGCACCCGGTCGAAAGCCGCACCGGCGCCATCCGCCTCGAAGACCCGCGTGCCGGCGCCATGTGGCTCCAGCTGGGCAACAAGTCGATGCTGATGAATCAGAAGGCCGGCCTGCGCATCGCCGACGAATGCCAGACCGCCGCTCAGGTCGCCTTTGCCGACGAGATGAAGAAGAACCCGCCGAAGGCCCTTTTCGAAGGTGCCGACGCAGCCAAGAAGTAAGAAGAGCACCGAACCCGGGGTGCGGCGCGGCTCTTGCTTGGCCGCTAGAGACCGCAGCGCACGCCCGATAGCCTAGTTTCCGGAGAAAAGAAGATGTTGCAAGCCTACGTTGATCATGTTGCCGAACGCGCCGCGCTCGGTATCCCGCCGCTGCCCCTGAGCGCGAAGCAGACCGCCGAAGCGATCGAGCTCCTGAAGAGCGCGAATGCCAAGGACGGCGCCTTCCTGCTGGACCTGCTCACCTACCGTGTGCCCGCCGGCGTCGACGACGCCGCCAAGGTCAAGGCGAGCTACCTCGCGGCCGTGGCCCACGGCACCGAGAAGAACGCGTTCATCTCGCGCGCCCGCGCGACCGAACTGCTCGGCACCATGCTCGGCGGCTACAACATCAGCCCCATGATCGACCTGCTGGACGACGCCGAAGTCGGCGCCGTGGCAGCCGAGGGCCTGAAGAAGACCCTGCTGATGTTCGACCAGTTCCACGACGTCAAGGAAAAGGCCGACAAGGGCAACGCCCACGCCAAGGGCGTGCTGCAAAGCTGGGCCGATGCCGAGTGGTTCACCAGCCGCCCCGAAGTGCCGCAGAGCATCACCGTCAGCATCTTCAAGGTGGCTGGCGAAATCAACACCGACGACCTGTCGCCCGCTCCTGATGCGACGACGCGTCCCGACATTCCGATGCACGCCCTGGCGATGCACAAGAACGCCCGCCCCGGCATCGTCCCTGAAGAAGACGGCAAGCGCGGCCCGGTGAAGTTCATCGAAGACCTGCGCGCGCGCGGCCACCTCGTGGCCTATGCCGGCGATGTGGTCGGCACGGGTTCGTCGCGCAAGAGCGCCACCAACTCGGTGCTGTGGTTCACCGGCGAAGACATTCCCTTCGTGCCGAACAAGCGCTTCGGCGGCGTCTGCCTCGGCGGCAAGATCGCTCCCATCTTCTACAACACGATGGAAGACTCGGGCGCACTGCCCATCGAGCTCGACGTGACGCAGATGAACATGGGCGACGTGGTCGAACTGCGTCCCTACGAAGGCAAGGCCCTGAAGGACGGCAAGGTCATCGCCGAATTCCAGGTCAAGAGCGACGTGCTGTTCGACGAAGTGCGCGCCGGCGGCCGCATTCCGCTGATCATCGGCCGTGGCCTGACGGCCAAGGCGCGCGAGGCCCTGGGCCTGCCCGTCTCGACGCTGTTCCGCCTGCCGCAAAGCCCGGTCGACACCAAGAAGGGCTTCTCGCTCGCACAGAAGATGGTCGGTCGCGCCTGCGGCCTGCCCGAAGGCCAGGGCGTGCGCCCGGGCACGTACTGCGAACCCAAGATGACCTCGGTCGGCTCGCAGGACACCACCGGCCCGATGACCCGCGACGAACTGAAGGACCTGGCCTGCCTGGGCTTCTCGGCCGACCTCGTCATGCAGTCGTTCTGCCACACGGCGGCGTACCCCAAGAAGGTCGACGTCAAGATGCACCACGAACTGCCCGAGTTCATGGCCAACCGCGGCGGCGTCTCGCTGCGTCCGGGCGACGGCGTGATCCACAGCTGGCTCAACCGCCTGCTGACGCCCGACACCGTGGGCACGGGCGGCGACAGCCACACCCGCTTCCCCATCGGCATCAGCTTCCCCGCGGGCTCCGGCCTCGTGGCCTTTGCGGCCGCCACCGGCGTGATGCCGCTGGACATGCCCGAATCGGTGCTCGTGCGCTTCAAGGGCAAGATGCAGCCCGGCGTCACGCTGCGTGACCTGGTCAACGCGATTCCGCTGTACGCCATCAAGTCGGGCCTGCTGACTGTGGCCAAGCAAGGCAAGAAGAACATCTTCTCGGGCCGCATCCTCGAGATCGAAGGCCTGCCCGACCTGAAGGTGGAGCAAGCCTTCGAACTGAGCGACGCCTCCGCCGAGCGCTCGGCCGCCGGTTGCACGGTGCACCTGAACAAGGAACCGATCCAGGAGTACATCAACAGCAACATCACGCTGATGAAGTGGATGATTGCCGAAGGCTACGCCGACGCCCGCACGCTGGCACGCCGTATCGCCGCGCAGGAAGCCTGGCTCAAGGACCCGCAGCTGCTCAAGGGCGATGCCGACGCCGAGTACGCCGCTGTCATCGAGATCGACCTGGCCGAGATCCACGAGCCCATCGTGGCCTGCCCGAACGACCCGGACGACGTGAAGACGCTGAGCGACGTGGCCGGTGCCACCATCGACGAAGTGTTCATCGGCTCGTGCATGACCAACATCGGCCACTTCCGCGCCGCATCGAAGCTGCTCGAAGGCAAGCGCGACATCCCGGTCAAGCTGTGGATCGCGCCGCCGACCAAGATGGACGCGCAGCAACTTACCGAAGAAGGCCACTACGGCGTGTTCGGCAACGCCGGCGCCCGCACCGAAATGCCGGGCTGCTCGCTGTGCATGGGCAACCAGGCACAGGTGCGCGAAGGCGCGACGGTGATGTCGACCAGCACCCGCAACTTCCCGAACCGCCTGGGCAAGAACACCAACGTGTACCTGGGCTCGGCCGAACTGGCCGCCATCTGCTCGCGCCTGGGTCGCATCCCGACCCGCGAGGAGTACATGGCCGCCACGGGCGTGATCGATGCGTCCAGCGCGCAGATCTACCAGTACCTGAACTTCGACAAGATCGAAGACTACAAGGGCGTGGCGGACACGGTCACGGCCTGAGGGTCGTTGCAGCCGGCGAGCGATCAAATGATCGGTTCGCCGGCCTCATGAAAAAGCCCCGCTTCGGCGGGGCTTTTTCGTGGGCGTTCGCTGCCGGTGTCAGCCCGGCGGCGGATTCGGCTTCAGGTGCTCCTGGCCCTTCAGCACCATCGCCATACCGGCGGGGCCGCCCACCGCGTAGGGCAGCGAGGCCTGCAACGAGTGCGCGAAATCGCCGCGGTACAGCTTGGCGCCCTGGTGGGTCAGGTTCGAGTTGGCGTCGATGTAGATCGACTCGCCCAGCCCCGACCACAACCGGCAGAAGCCGTAGTCTTCCGACAGGTAGCGCCGCGTGACCGGGTCGACCATCACGTCGAAGAAGCGGTAGTGCAGCCCGCGGTCGGCTTCGCCGATGCTGTCGGGCACGTACTGCAGCTCGGGGTAGGCGGTCATGAGCCGCTCGAACACGCCGCGCCGGATTGCCATGAAGCCCGTGGGCGCCTCGGTCATCTTCATGAAGCCGTCGGGCTGCACCTCGAGCTCGATCTGCGATGCGCCTTCTTCGGCCCTGGCATTGACCGTGTAGCGCGTGAACGCGGCCTCGAACTGCTGCTGCGTGGTGCCGGCCGCCACGCCGCCGGCGGGCCAGTCTTCGCGCTTGAGCGGGTACACGCCGGCGGCGATGTCGTAGCCCGACAGCAGCAGGCGGAACGCCGCTTCGGCGGAGAAGCCGATGTCCGCGTCGATCCAGAACAGGTGGGTCCATTCCGTGTTGGCCAGGAACTGGGCCACGCAGTTGTTGCGCGCGCGTGTGACCAGGCTCTCGCCCTGGTGCATCAGCACCTGCACCTTCATGCCGGCACGCTCGGCGCTCACGGTGAAGTTCAGCAATGAGGCCACGTAGTTCTGGAAGAACTTGCCGTCGTGGCTCGGCGTCACGATCACGGGATAGAAGTGCCGGAGTTCGGACGGGTCGAGCATGCGAGGGGGCTCCGTGGGTCTAGCGGGCGGGGCGCTGCATCAGGCCCTGCAGCAGGGTGTCGTAGGTTTGCGTGGCCACTGCGTCGCCGGGCAGGTAGCGCCCGATCAGCGCGCGCTGCCGGTCGCGGTAGGCCTGGGCCTGCGCGTCGTGCCCGTCGACGGCCTCGAGCACGCGGGCGCTGCCCGCGGCCACGTCGTTTTCTGTGTAGTAGTAGCCCAGGTCCGCGCACAGGTGCGCGTTGTGCACCAGCGGATAGCCTTGCCAGCAGGTCTCGAGGTAGAAGTAGTTGAGCGGGTTCTCCCATTGGTGGGAGACCACGATGTCGGTGTTCTGCGCCAGGAACACCGGGGTCTCGTGCCGACCCAGGAAGACCGCCTTATGCTGGCGCACCAGGTCGAGCTGGTTCATCAGCGTGATGAACTCCATGCTGTCCTTGGCCATGCGCTCCACGTTCGTGACCTGCAGCAGCCCGATCGCGTCGGGCCGGGCGCGGTAGGCCAGCTCGGCGATCAGGATGGGGTAGACGCAGAACTTCACCACGTTGATGTTCGGCTCCATCACGCTGAGCCGCCGCGGGCCGCTGCGCGGCTGGTACGCGCCGCCGTCGGGCAGAGCGCGGGCGCGCTCTTGCAGGAACACCGGGCTCCAGACGAAGGGCACGGCGCGCGCCTCGGCGCGGCGCAGCACCTCGAAGTACGGCTGGCTGATGTGGGCCACCTGCGGAACCATCCAGATGTCGTCGTAGCGCTGGTTGATGAACAGGTTGCGGCCCCACAGCGGCTTGCCGAACAGCATCGACTCCATCGCGTGCACGTACTCGAAGCCGCAGCAGTACGACACCAGCCGCGCGCCGCGGCGCTTCAGGTGGTCGGTCTGGTCGCCGTCGATCTGGCCGCCCAGCTCGATCAGCACGTCCACGCTGTCCTTGGCCGCCTCGAAGGTCACGGTCGGCCAGCGGGCCTGGTCCCAGGGCAGGGCGGGGGTGATGGGCGTGGCGGTGGTGTTGACCAGCACCACCGAGGCGACGCTGGGGCAGTGCTTCAGCGCCTCCGCCAGGAACACGGCGTTCTGCTTGATGCCGTTGTTCCAGAGGGTCTCGGCCTCGTGGTGGAGGCCGATCGTGATGCCGATGCGCAGGCCGGCACCCGAGGCGGTGGTCATTGGTTTTCGCGGGGGACGTAGCCGGTCAGCCGCCAGCCTTGGGGTTCGAGGCGGAAGCTGACTTTTTCGAAGACCGTCTTGTCGTTGGTCAGGCGGGTGGCGAAGTCGACGTTGGCGTACAGGCCTGCTGGGATGCCGGTGCTGTCGTCCAGGTAGCGGATGCGGGTCACGCTGGCCCAGTCGCGGCGGGCCACGACGCCCACGGTCTGGCGCGAGCGTTGCGTGTTGGCAACGAATTCGGCCTTGGGAAAGCGAGTCTTCACAAACGCCGACGCGGTGTCCCAGATCTCTCCTGCCCGGTTTTCGTCGATCTGCTTGAGGCTGCTGAGGCCCGCCTGGATGAGTTCGTCAGCGGAACTGCCGTCCTGCGCCAGGGCGCAGGAACCGGCCAGGGCCAGCGTGCATGCGGCCAGGAAACGGGGGAGAAACGGCTTCATTGGGCACCTTTTGTGAGGAAAACCGCTGTGACAGACAGCGGCGGCGATTCTAGGCGGGGCGTTCGGATCGACGTTCCACAGCGACATCGCCGCGCCCGGATTTGTCGCCAATCGTGAAAGTTTGTGAACTAAATCATCATTTCACGGTTTCCGGTAGACCGAAATGGCTGCAAATGTAAACGGCTGCGTACATTACCGCGTCCATTGTGAACGTCAGGGTAACTACGACCCTGGCTGGGGCGACGAACCGCGGGCGGTCGTTGCCTTCCTCCGCCGTTGATACCGCGCCCGCCCTCTGCGAACCGAGCTCGAAGAATATGAACAAGTCTTACCGAAGTATCTGGAATGAAGCCCTGGGGGCCTGGGTTGCGGCGTCTGAAATCACTTCGGCGCGGGGGAAGAAGAGCAAGTCGCGGGTGGCTGCGGTTGTAGCAGTTGCCGTGGTTTCAGCTGCAGCCGGTTTGAGTGGTGTGGCGCGTGCCAGCTACATAGGCTCTAGCTCAACGGTCGGTTCGGCTTCTACCACTGGCATCGCGATTGGCGCCGGTACGACGACGGCCAAGGGGCTCGCAAATGCACAGGGTGCTAACGCACTCGCCATCGGTTTCAATGCCAATGCCCAGGGAGACAACACGGTCGCATTGGGCAACGCGGCCAGTGCTAGCGGCAGTGCTTCAGTCGCGATTGGCCAAAACACAGCTGTATCTGGCACGGCAGACATCGCCATCGGCCTCAAGGCGCGCACTACCGGCAGCAGTGGCTACAGCCTTGCGATTGGTCATGACGCCGCGGCAACCGCGGCGGGAGGGAGTGCGACTGCGATCGGTTCTGGGGCTAAAGCAACGGGGGGCGCTGGTGCATTCGCGCTTGGCAACGATGCAAATGCCGATGGTGTGTCGTCGGTTGCCATCGGCGGTGGAAACGGAACTGGCGGTGGTGGCTCCGTGGCCTCGGGTGATCAGGCTGTGGCCATTGGCCGGTATACCAACGCTGGCGGCACAAACAGCGTGGCAATTGGTGGCGGCTCGACCGCGGGTGGTGGTGCAGCAAGCGCTGGTCAAAACGCTGTAGCGATTGGGGTGGGGGCCACGGCGGGTACTGACAACAGCGTTGCTTTGGGCAGCAACAGTGCGACCGCCGTGGCGGTCGCAGTTTCCAGCGCGACGGTTAATGGGGTGGTGCTCAGTGGATTTGCCGGCACCGCGCCGGTCGGCGTGGTGAGCGTTGGTTCTGGCGGGAAGGAACGTCAGATCACCAACGTGGCTGCGGGCCAGGTGACCTCGACTTCGACCGATGCGATTAATGGCAGCCAGTTGTTCTCCGTCGCCAGCGCAGTGGGGTCGTTGTCGACCTCGACCTCTACGGGGTTGAGCACTGCCACCAGCGGTATTTCGAGCCTTTCGACTGGCCTAAGCACGACCACGAGCAGCATCTCTAGCCTTTCCACCGGCCTGAGCACTACGAACAGCAACGTCGCCAGCCTGTCGACATCCACATCGTCGGGCCTGAGCACGGCGAGCAGTCGCATCAACAGCCTGTCGACGTCGACGTCGTCGGGACTGAGCACGGCCACGAGCAGCATCTCGAGCCTGTCGACTGGCCTGAGCACCACGAACAGCAACGTCGGCAGCTTGTCGACTTCGACTTCGTCCGGTTTGAGCACGGCCACCAGCGGCATCTCCAGCCTGTCGACTGGCCTGAGCACCACGAACAGCAACGTCAGTAGCCTGTCGACTTCTACGTCGTCCGGGCTGAGCACCAGCAGCAGCCGCATCGACAGCCTTTCGACATCGACGTCGAGCGGTCTGAGCACGGCGACCAGTGGCATCTCGAGTCTGTCGACGGGCCTGAGCACGACGAACAGCAACGTCAGCAGCCTGTCGACCTCCACGTCGTCGGGTCTGAGCACCGCAACCAGTGGCATCTCCAGTCTGTCGACTGGCCTCAGCACAACGAACAGCAACGTCGGCAGCCTCTCGACTTCGACGTCGTCGGGTCTGAGCACGACCAACAGCCGCATCGACAGCCTCTCGACGTCCACGTCGTCTGGCCTGAGCACCGCTACCAGTGGCATCTCCAGCCTCTCCACGGGGTTGAGCACAACGAACAGCAACGTCAGCAGCCTGTCGACCTCGACGTCGAGCGGGCTGAGCACGGCGACCAGCGGCATCTCCAGCCTGTCGACTGGCCTGAGCACAACGAACAGCAATGTCAGCAGCCTTTCGACTTCGACGTCGAGCGGGCTGAGCACGGCGACCAGCGGAATCTCCAGCCTGTCGACTGGCCTGAGTACCACGAACAGCAACGTCAGTAGCCTGTCGACATCGACGTCGTCTGGCTTGAGCACGGCCACGAGCGGCATCTCGAGCCTGTCCACAGGTCTGAGCACGACGAACAGCAACGTCAGCAGCTTGTCGACCTCCACGTCGTCCGGGCTGAGCACCAGCAGCAGCCGCATCGATAGCCTTTCGACATCGACGTCGAGTGGTCTGAGCACGGCGACCAGTGGCATCTCGAGTCTGTCGACTGGCCTGAGCACAACGAACAGCAATGTCGGCAGCCTGTCGACCTCCACGTCATCGGGTCTGAGCACGACCAACAGCCGCATCGACAGCCTCTCGACGTCCACGTCGTCTGGTCTGAGCACTGCTACCAGCGGTATCTCCAGCCTGTCCACAGGTCTGAGCACGACGAACAGCAACGTCAGCAGCTTGTCGACCTCCACGTCGTCCGGGCTGAGCACC
>NZ_JBXAJX010000003.1:0-31493 GCF_058797695.1 Variovorax sp. GW823-FHT02B07 | reverse complement strand
CAGCAGCAGCCGCATCGACAGCCTTTCGACATCGACATCGAGCGGTCTGAGCACGGCGACCAGTGGCATCTCGAGTCTGTCGACGGGCTTGAGCACGACCAACAGCAACGTGAGCAGCCTGTCGACTTCGACGTCGTCTGGTCTAAGCACTGCTACCAGCGGTATCTCCAGCCTGTCGACTGGCCTGAGCACCACGAACAGCAACGTCAGTAGCCTGTCGACATCGACGTCGTCCGGCTTGAGCACGGCCACGAGCGGCATCTCCAGCCTGTCCACAGGCCTGAGCACTACGAATAGCAACGTGAGCAGCCTTTCGACGTCGACGTCGTCGGGTCTGAGCACGGCGACCAGCGGAATCTCGAGCCTGTCCACGGGCTTGAGCACGACGAACAGCAATGTGGGCAGTCTGTCAACGTCCACGTCGACTGGCCTCAGCACGACCAACAGCCGCATCGACAGCCTGTCGACGTCGACTTCAAGCGGCCTGAGCACGGCCACGAGCGGCATCTCGAGCCTGTCCACAGGTCTGAGCACGACGAACAGCAACGTCAGCAGCTTGTCGACCTCCACGTCGTCGGGTCTGAGCACCGCGACCAGCGGCATCTCCAGCTTGTCGACGGGCCTGAGCACCACGAACAGCAGTGTCAGCAGTCTGTCGACTTCGACCTCGTCCGGCCTGAGCACGGCCACGAGCAGCATCTCCAGCCTGTCCACGGGCTTGAGCACCACGAACAGCAACGTGGGTAGCTTGTCGACCTCGACATCGTCGGGTCTGAGCACGACCAACAGCCGCATCGACAGCCTCTCGACGTCCACGTCGAGCGGCCTGAGCACTGCGACCAGTGGAATCTCGAGCCTGTCCACGGGCCTGAGCACGACGAACAGCAACGTCAGCAGCTTGTCGACGTCCACGTCGTCCGGTTTGAGTACCGCTGCGAGCGGCATCAACAGTCTGTCGACGGGCCTGAGCACGACCAACAGCAATGTGAGCAGCCTGTCGACGTCCACGTCGTCCGGCCTGAGCACTGCCACGAGCAGCATCGACAGCCTGTCGACGTCTACTTCGAGCGGTCTGAGCACTGCAACCAGCGGTATCTCGAGCCTGTCCACGGGCTTGAGCACCACGAACAGCAACGTGGGCAGCTTGTCGACCTCGACGTCGTCGGGTCTGAGCACGGCCAATAGCCGCATCGACAGCCTCTCGACATCTACGTCGTCGGGCCTGAGCACGGCGACCAGTGGTATCTCCAGCCTGTCCACAGGTCTGAGCACCACGAACAGCAATGTCAGCAGCTTGTCGACCTCGACGTCGAGCGGCTTGAGCACGGCAACCAGCGGCATCTCTAGTCTGTCTACGGGCCTGAGCACAACCAACAGCAACGTGAGCAGCCTGTCGACTTCGACGTCGTCCGGCCTGAGCACCGCGACCAGCGGCATCTCCAGCCTTTCGACCGGTCTCAGCACCACGAACAGCAACGTCAGCAGCCTGTCGACCTCGACGTCGTCGGCCTTGAGTACGGCAACCAGCGGTATCTCGAGCCTGTCGACGGGCCTGAGCACGACGAACAGCAACGTGGGTAGCCTGTCGACCTCGACGTCCTCGGGCCTGAGCACCACCAATAGTCGTATCGACAGCCTCTCGACGTCTACGTCGTCGGGCCTGAGCACGGCGACGAGCAGCATCGATAGCTTGTCGACGTCTACCTCGAGCGGACTGAGCACAGCAACCAGCGGCATCTCCAGCTTGTCGACGGGCCTTAGCACGACCAACAGCAACGTCAGCAGCCTCTCGACTTCCACGTCGAGTGGGTTGAGCACCGCGACCAGTGGCATCTCCAGCTTGTCGACGAGCCTGAGCACCACGAACAGCAACGTCAGCAGCCTGTCGACCTCGACGTCGTCGGGCTTGAGTACGGCAACCAGCGGCATCTCGAGCCTGTCTACTGGCCTGAGCACGACCAACAGCAACGTGAGTAGCCTGTCGACTTCGACATCGTCGGGCCTGAGCACTGCGACCAGTGGCATCGCCAGCCTGTCGACGGGCTTGAGCACAACGAACAGCAGCGTGGGCAGCTTGTCGACCTCGACGTCCAGTGGTTTGAGCACGGCCAACAGTCGAATCGATAGCCTTTCGACCTCCACGTCGTCGGGCCTGAGCACCGCCACGAGCAGCATCGACAGCCTCTCGACGTCTACCTCGAGCGGTCTGAGCACCGCGACCAGTGGCATCGCCAGCTTGTCCACGAGCCTGAGCACGACCAATAGCAACGTGAGCAGCCTGTCGACTTCGACGTCGTCGGGCCTGAGCACCGCGGCCAGCGGCATCTCAAGCTTGTCGACGGGCCTGAGCACGACCAACAGCAACGTCAGCAGTCTGTCGACCTCGACGTCGTCTGGTCTGAGCACCGCGACCAGCGGCATCTCCAGCCTGTCCACGGGTCTGAGCACGACGAACAGCAATGTCAGTAGCCTTTCGACCTCCACGTCGAGCGGCTTGAGCACAGCCACGAGTGGCATCGACAGCCTGTCCACGGGCTTGAGCACGACGAACAGCAACGTGGGCAGCTTGTCGACCTCGACGTCCAGTGGTTTGAGCACGACCAACAGTCGAATCGATAGCCTTTCGACCTCCACGTCCTCGGGGCTGAGCACGGCGACGAGTGGCATCTCGAGCCTGTCGACGGGCCTGAGCACGACGAACAGCAACGTGGGTAGCCTGTCGACTTCGACTTCGTCGGGTCTGAGCACCGCCACGAGCAGCATCGACAGCCTCTCGACGTCGACTTCGAGCGGTCTGAGTACAGCAACCAGCGGCATCTCAAGCTTGTCGACGGGCCTGAGCACGACCAACAGCAACGTGAGCAGCTTGTCGACGTCGACGTCGTCGGGCCTGAGCACAGCCACGAGCAGCATCGACAGCCTCTCGACGTCGACTTCGAGCGGTCTGAGTACCGCGACCAGCGGCATCTCGAGCTTGTCGACGGGCCTGAGTACGACCAACAGCAACGTGAGTAGCCTGTCGACGTCCACGTCGTCTGGCCTGAGCACCGCGACCAGCGGCATCTCGAGCCTGTCCACTGGCCTGAGCACGACGAACAGCAATGTGAGCAGCCTGTCGACTTCTACGTCGAGCGGCCTGAGCACAGCGACCAGCGGGATCTCTAGCCTGTCCACGAGCCTGAGCTCGACAAACAGCAATGTCAGCAGCCTGTCGACCTCCACTTCGAGCGGCTTGAGCACAGCCACGAGTGGCATCGACAGCCTGTCGACTGGTCTGAGCACGACCAACAGCAACGTCAGCAGCCTGTCGACTTCCACGTCGTCTGGCCTCAGCACCGCCACGAGCGGCATCTCCAGCCTGTCTACAGGCCTGAGCACCACGAACAGCAATGTGGGCAGCCTGTCGACTTCGACATCGTCGGGTCTGAGCACAGCCAACAGCCGTATCGACAGCCTGTCGACGTCCACGTCGAGCGGCTTGAGCACGGCGACCAGCGGCATCTCCAGCTTGTCGACGGGCCTGAGCACGACGAACAGCAACGTGGGCAGCCTGTCGACTTCGACATCGTCGGGTCTGAGCACGGCGACCAGTGGGATCTCCAGCCTGTCGACCGGTCTGAGCACGACCAACAGCAATGTGAGCAGCCTGTCGACGTCCACGTCGTCGGGCTTGAGCACAGCCACGAGCAGCATTGACAGCCTTTCGACTTCGACGTCGTCGGGGCTGAGCACCGCAACCAGCGGTATCTCCAGCCTGTCCACGGGCCTGAGCACGACGAACAGCAACGTGAGCAGCCTGTCGACCTCGACGTCGTCTGGTTTGAGCACGGCTACGAGCAGCATCGATAGCCTTTCGACTTCGACGTCGTCGGGTTTGAGCACGGCGACCAGTGGGATCTCCAGCCTGTCGACCGGTCTGAGCACCACCAACAGCAACGTCAGCAGCCTTTCGACGTCGACGTCGTCGGGGCTCAGCACGGCGACCAGTGGCATCTCCAGCCTGTCCACTGGCCTGAGCACTACGAACAGCAACGTCAGCAGCTTGTCGACCTCGACCTCGTCCGGTCTGAGCACGGCCACGAGCAGCATCGACAGTCTTTCGACGTCGACGTCGTCCGGTTTGAGCACCGCTACCAGCGGTATCTCCAGCCTGTCCACGGGCCTGAGCACTGCGACGAGCAGCATCGACAGCCTTTCGACTTCGACGTCGTCTGGTTTGAGCACTGCCACCAGCGGTATCTCCAGCCTGTCCACGGGTCTGAGCACGACGAACAGCAACGTGAGCAGCCTGTCGACCTCGACGTCCTCTGGTTTGAGCACCGCGACCAGTGGCATCTCCAGCCTGTCTACCGGCCTCAGCTCCACGAACAGCAACCTGGACAGCCTTTCGACCTCCACGTCGAGCGGTCTGAGCACTGCAACCAGTGGAATTTCGAGCCTGTCGACTTCGACGTCGTCGGGCCTGAGCACGACCAACAGCCGTATCGATAGCCTTTCGACATCCACGTCGAGCGGCCTGAGCACGGCGACGAGCAGCATCGACAGCCTCTCGACGTCTACGTCCTCGGGTCTGAGCACTGCGACCAGCGGCATCTCTAGCCTGTCCACTGGCTTGAGCACGACCAACAGCAACGTCAGCAGCCTGTCGACCTCCACGTCGAGCGGCCTGAGCACGGCGACGAGCAACATCGACAGCCTATCGACGTCCACGTCGTCTGGTTTGAGCACCGCCACCAGCGGTATCTCCAGCCTGTCGACTGGCTTGAGCACGACAAACAGCAATGTGAGCAGCCTGTCGACCTCGACGTCGTCCGGCCTGAGCACGGCGACGAGCAACATCGACAGCCTTTCGACGTCTACGTCCTCTGGTTTGAGCACCGCCACCAGCGGTATCTCCAGCCTGTCGACCGGCCTGAGCACGACGAACAGCAACGTCAGCAGCCTCTCGACCTCGACCTCGTCGGGTCTGAGCACCGCCACCAGCGGCATCTCCAGCCTGTCCACTGGGTTGAGCACGACGAACAGCAACGTCGGCAGCCTCTCGACCTCCACGTCGTCGGGTTTGAGCACGGCGAACAGCAGCATTAGCAGCTTGTCGACGTCTACATCGTCCGGCCTGAGCACGGCCACGAGCAGCATCGACAGCCTGTCGACGGGCTTGAGCACGGCGACCAGTGGCTTCTCGAGCTTGTCCACCGGCCTGAGCACCACCAACAGCAACCTGGACAGCTTGTCGACGTCCACGTCGAGCGGCTTGAGCACGGCCACCAGCGGTATCTCCAGTCTGTCCACGGGTCTGAGCACCACGAACAGCAACGTCGGCAGCTTGTCGACCTCGACTTCGTCTGGCTTGAGCACGACGAACAGCCGTATCGACAGCCTGTCGACGTCCACGTCGTCGGGCTTGAGTACGGCGACCAGTGGCATCGATAGCCTGTCTACCGGCCTGAGCACGACGAACAGCAACGTCAGCAGCCTGTCGACGTCGACGTCGTCTGGCCTGAGCACCGCGACGAGCAGCATCGACAGCCTCTCCACGTCCACATCGTCGGGTCTGAGCACGGCCACCAGCGGTATCTCCAGCCTGTCCACGGGGCTGAGCACGACGAACAGCAACGTCAGCAGCTTGTCGACCTCGACCTCGTCCGGTCTGAGCACGGCCACGAGCAGCATCGACAGTCTTTCGACTTCGACGTCGTCTGGTTTGAGCACTGCCACCAGTGGCATCAACAGCCTGTCGACCGGTCTGAGCACGACCAACAGCAATGTGAGCAGCCTGTCGACGTCCACGTCGTCAGGGCTGAGCACGGCGACCAGCGGCATCGCCAGCCTGTCCACCGGCCTGAGCACCACCAATAGCAACCTGGACAGCTTGTCGACATCCACCTCGAGCGGCTTGAGCACGGCAACCAGTGGTATTTCGAGCCTGTCGACTTCGACGTCGTCTGGCTTGAGCACGGCGACGAGCAGCATTGGCAGCCTTTCGACCTCGACGTCGTCTGGTTTGAGTACTGCGACCAGCGGTATCTCCAGCTTGTCCACTGGCCTCAGCTCCACGAACAGCAACCTGGACAGCCTGTCGACGTCCACGTCGAGTGGCTTGAGCACGGCCACCAGCGGTATCTCGAGCCTGTCTACGGGCCTGAGCACCACGAACAGCAATGTGAGCAGCCTGTCGACCTCCACGTCGTCCGGCTTGAGCACTGCGACGAGCAGCATCGACAGCCTGTCGACTGGCCTGAGCACGACCAACAGCAACGTCAGCAGCCTGTCGACCTCGACGTCGTCCGGCCTGAGCACGGCGACCAGCGGCATCTCGAGCCTGTCCACTGGCTTGAGCACCACGAACAGCAACGTGAGCAGCTTGTCGACGTCTACGTCGTCGGGCCTGAGCACGGCCACGAGCAGCATCAATAGCCTCTCGACCGGCTTGAGCACGGCAACCAGCGGTATCTCCAGTCTGTCGACTGGCCTGAGCACCACGAATAGCAACGTGAGCAGCCTGTCGACATCCACGTCGACCGGGCTGAGCACGGCCGCGAGTGGCATCGATAGCCTGTCGACGGGGCTCAGCACGGCGACCAGTGGCATTTCCAGCCTGTCCACTGGCCTGAGCACGACGAACAGCAATGTCGGCAGCTTGTCGACCTCGACGTCCTCGGGTTTGAGCACGGCTACGAGCCGCATCGATAGTTTGTCGACCGGTTTGAGCACCGCAACCAGCGGTATCTCCAGTCTGTCCACCGGCCTGAGCACCACGAACAGCAACGTCAGCAGCCTCTCGACGTCCACGTCGTCTGGCCTCAGCACCGCCACGAGCGGCATCTCCAGCCTGTCCACGGGCCTGAGCACGACAAACAGCAATGTGGGCAGCCTGTCGACTTCGACATCGTCGGGTCTGAGCACGGCCAATAGCCGCATCGACAGCCTGTCGACTTCCACGTCGAGCGGCCTGAGCACCACGAACAGCAACCTGGACAGCCTTTCGACCTCGACGTCGAGTGGCTTGAGCACGGCGACCAGCGGCATCTCGAGCCTGTCGACGGGTCTGAGCACGACGAACAGCAATGTGAGCAGCCTGTCGACGTCCACTTCGTCCGGCCTCAGTACCGCCACGAGCGGCATCTCCAGCCTGTCCACGGGCCTGAGCACGACGAACAGCAACGTGAGCAGCCTGTCGACCTCCACGTCGTCTGGCTTGAGCACTGCGACAAGCAGCATTGACAGCCTGTCGACTGGGCTGAGCACGACCAACAGCAACGTCAGCAGCTTGTCGACGTCGACGTCGTCGGGTTTGAGCACTGCCACCAGCGGCATCTCCAGCCTGTCTACGGGCTTGAGCACGACGAACAGCAACGTCAGCAGCTTGTCGACCTCCACGTCGTCTGGCTTGAGCACTGCGACGAGCAGTATCGACAGCCTGTCGACCGGGCTGAGTACCACGAACAGCAACGTGAGCAGCCTGTCGACTTCGACGTCGAGCGGCCTGAGCACGGCCACGAGCGGCATCTCGAGTCTGTCCACCGGCCTGAGCACGACGAACAGCAACGTCAGCAGCCTGTCGACTTCGACGTCGAGTGGCCTGAGCACTGCTGCCAGCGGCATCGATAGCTTGTCGACCGGCCTGAGCACCACGAACAGCAACGTCAGTAGCCTGTCGACGTCTACGTCGTCTGGCCTTAGCACGGCGACCAGTGGTATCTCGAGCCTGTCGACCGGCTTGAGCACGACGAACAGCAACGTGAGCAGCTTGTCGACCTCCACGTCGTCTGGCCTGAGCACTGCGACGAGCAGCATCGACAGCCTGTCGACCGGGCTGAGCACGACCAACAGCAACGTCAGCAGCCTCTCGACGTCTACGTCGTCTGGCCTGAGCACGGCGACCAGTGGTATCTCGAGCCTGTCGACCGGCTTGAGTACCACGAACAGCAACGTGAGCAGCTTGTCGACCTCCACGTCGTCCGGCTTGAGCACTGCGACGAGCAGCATCGACAGTCTGTCGACCGGGCTGAGCACGACCAACAGCAACGTCAGCAGTCTCTCGACCTCGACGTCGTCGGGTTTGAGTACGGCAACCAGCGGCATCTCGAGCCTGTCGACGGGCCTGAGCACTACGAACAGCAACGTGAGCAGCTTGTCGACCTCGACGTCGTCTGGCCTGAGCACTGCCACCAGCGGCATCTCCAGCCTGTCCACGGGCTTGAGCACGACGAACAGCAACGTGAGTAGCTTGTCGACCTCGACGTCGTCTGGCTTGAGCACTGCGACCAGCGGCATCTCGAGCCTGTCCACCGGCCTGAGCACCACGAACAGCAACGTCAGCAGCTTGTCGACTTCGACGTCGTCTGGCCTGAGCACGGCGACCAGCGGTATCTCGAGCCTGTCCACCGGCTTGAGTACGACGAATAGCAACGTCAGCAGCCTGTCGACTTCAACGTCGTCGGGACTGAGCACGGCCACGAGCGGCATCGACAGCCTCTCGACCGGCTTGAGCTCGGCGACCAGTGGCATCTCCAGCCTGTCCACGGGACTGAGCACCACGAACAGCAACCTGGACAGCCTCTCGACTTCGACGTCGTCGGGCTTGAGCACGGCGACCAGCGGTATCTCGAGCCTGTCGACGGGTCTCAGCACAGTGACCAGTGGCATCTCCAGCCTGTCGACCGGCCTGAGCACCACGAACAGCAACATCAGCAGCCTCTCGACGTCGACGTCGTCCGGTCTCAGCACGGCGACCAGCGGTATCTCGAGCCTGTCCACCGGCTTGAGCACGACGAACAGCAACCTGAGCAGCCTGTCGACTTCCACGTCGTCCGGCCTCAGCACCGCTACCAGCGGCATCGACAGCTTGTCGACGGGTCTGAGTACCGCAACCAGTGGTATCTCCAGCCTCTCCACGGGATTGAGCTCGGCAACCAGCGGCATCTCCAGCCTGTCCACCGGCTTGAGCACGACGAATAGCAACGTCAGCAGCCTGTCGACTTCAACGTCGTCGGGACTGAGCACGGCCACGAGCGGCATCGACAGCCTCTCGACCGGCTTGAGCTCGGCGACCAGCGGCATCTCGAGTCTGTCTACTGGTCTGAGCACAACGAACAGCAACGTCAGCAGCCTCTCGACCTCCACGTCGTCTGGTCTGAGCACCGCGGCGAGCGGCATCGACAGCCTCTCGACCGGCTTGAGCACGGCGACCAGTGGCATCTCCAGCCTGTCGACCGGCCTGAGCACCACGAACAGCAACATCAGCAGCCTCTCGACGTCGACGTCGTCCGGCCTCAGCACTGCTACCAGCGGTATCTCCAGCCTGTCCACGGGCCTGAGCACGACGAACAGCAATGTCAGCAGCCTGTCGACGTCGACCTCGTCCGGTCTCAGCACCGCTACCAGCGGCATCGACAGCCTCTCGACTGGTTTGAGCACGGCGACCAGTGGCATCTCCAGCTTGTCCACTGGCTTGAGTACGACGAACAGCAACGTCGGTAGCTTGTCGACTTCGACGTCGAGCGGCATCTCCAGCCTGTCGACCGGCCTGAGCACCGCCACCAGCGGCATCTCCAGCCTCTCCACAGGCCTGAGCACCACCAACAGCAACGTCGGCAGCCTCTCGACTTCCACGTCGTCTGGTCTGAGCACCGCGACGAGCGGAATCGACAGCCTCTCGACTGGTCTGAGCACGGCGACCAGTGGCATCTCCAGCCTGTCCACGGGCCTGAGCACCACGAACAGCACTGTGGGTAGCTTGTCGACTTCGACGTCGAGCGGCATCTCCAGCCTGTCCACGGGCCTGAGCACCGCCACCAGCGGCATCTCCAGCTTGTCTACTGGCTTGAGCACGACCAACAGCAACGTGAGCAGCCTCTCGACCTCCACGTCGTCCGGCCTGAGCACGGCCACGAGCGGCATCGACAGCCTCTCGACCGGTTTGAGCACAGCGACCAGTGGCATCTCCAGCTTGTCCACGGGCCTGAGCACCACGAACAGCAACGTCAGCAGCCTCTCGACCTCCACGTCCTCGGGCCTGAGCACCGCCACGAGCAACATCGACAGCCTCTCGACTGGGTTGAGCACGGCGACCAGTGGCATCTCCAGCTTGTCCACTGGCTTGAGCACGACCAACAGCAACGTGAGCAGCCTGTCGACCTCGACGTCGTCCGGCCTGAGCACCGCCACGAGCGGCATCGACAGCCTCTCGACCGGCCTGAGTACAGCGACCAGTGGCATCTCGAGCCTGTCCACTGGCCTGAGCACCACGAACAGCAACGTCAGCAGCTTGTCGACCTCGACGTCGAGCGGCCTGAGCACGGCCACGAGCGGAATCGACAGCCTGTCGACCGGTCTGAGCACGGCGACCAGTGGCATCTCGAGCCTGTCCACTGGCTTGAGCACGACGAACAGCAACGTCAGCAGCCTGTCGACTTCCACGTCGAGTGGCCTGAGCACCGCTACGAGCGGAATCGACAGCCTGTCGACGGGCCTGAGCACCGCCACCAGCGGCATCTCCAGCTTGTCCACTGGCTTGAGCACGACCAACAGCAACGTGAGCAGCCTGTCGACCTCGACGTCGAGTGGCCTGAGCACGGCCACGAGCGGAATCGACAGCCTGTCGACCGGTCTGAGCACGGCGACCAGTGGCATCTCCAGCCTGTCCACCGGCTTGAGCACGACGAACAGCAACGTGAGCAGCCTCTCGACGTCTACGTCGTCTGGCCTGAGCACGGCCACGAGCGGAATCGATAGCTTGTCGACGGGTCTGAGTACCGCAACCAGCGGTATCTCCAGCCTGTCCACCGGCTTGAGCACGACGAACAGCAACGTGAGCAGCCTGTCGACCTCGACGTCGAGTGGCTTGAGCACGGCAACGAGCGGAATCGACAGCTTGTCGACCGGCCTGAGCACCGCCACCAGCGGTATCTCGAGCCTGTCCACCGGCCTGAGCACCACGAACAGCACCGTGGGTAGCTTGTCGACTTCGACGTCGAGCGGCATCTCCAGCCTGTCGACCGGCCTGAGCACCGCCACCAGCGGCATCTCCAGCCTCTCCACAGGCCTGAGCACCACCAACAGCAACGTCAGCAGCCTCTCGACCTCCACGTCCTCGGGCCTGAGCACCGCCACGAGCAACATCGACAGCCTCTCGACCGGCCTCAGCACGACGAACAGCAACGTCGACAGTCTCTCGACCTCGACCTCGTCGGGCCTGAGCACGGCCACGAGCAGCATCGACAGCCTGTCGACCGGCCTGAGCACGACCAACAGCAACGTCAGCAGCCTGTCCACCTCGTTCTCGTCCGGCCTGAGCACCGCCTACAGCGGCATCTTCAGCCTGTCGACGGGCCTGAGCACGACGAACAGCAACCTGGGCAGCCTGTCGTCCTCGACCTCGACCGGCCTGAGCACCGCAAACAGCGGCATCGGCAGCCTGTCCACCGGCCTGAGCACCGCCAACAGCGGCATCAACAGCCTGTCGACCGGCCTGAGCACGACCAACAGCAATGTCGGCAGCCTCTCGTCGGGCCTGAGCACGACGAACAGCAACCTGAACAGCCTCTCGACCTCCACGTCGTCCGGCCTGAGCACGGTCACGAGCAGCGTGAACAGCCTGTCGAGCTCGGTGTCCACCGGCCTGAGCACCTCGGCCAGCCGCATCGACAGCCTGTCGACAGGCCTGAGCACGGTGGGCAGCAGCGTCGACAGCCTCTCGACCGGCCTGAGCACGACCAACAGCGCCGTCGGCAGCCTGTCGACCGGCCTGAGCACCACGAACAGCAACGTGAGCAGCCTGTCCACCGGGTTGAGCACGACCAACAGCACCGTCAACAGCCTGTCGACCGGCCTGAGCACCACCAACAGCAACCTGGACAGCCTGTCCACCAGCGTGGGCGGCGCGGCCAGCGGCCTCTCCAGCCTGTCGACCTCGACGTCGACCGGCCTGAGCACCGCCACGAGCAGCATCAGCAGCCTGAGCACGACGGTCAACACGATCAACGACAAGGGCACCAAGTACTTCCACGCCAACTCGACCAACACCGACTCCAAGGCCAGCGGTGCGGAAGCAGTGGCGATCGGGCCGCGTTCCGAAGCCAGCGGCGCCAACTCCTTCGCGGCCGGCAACGGCGCGCGGGCCACGGCCGACGGCGCGGTGGCGGTGGGCTTCGGGGCGCAGGCCACGGGCACCAACGCGATCGCCATCGGTACCGGGGCGTTGGCCACGGGCTCGCAGGCGATCGGCGCGAACTCCCGTGCCGGCGGCGGCGGCGTGGCCCTGGGTGACGGTGCGGACGCCGGCGGCACGCCGCTGAGCAAGGCGCAGAACATCGCGCAGGGCACGGCCATCGGCTTCGGCGCGGTGGTCCAGCAGACCGGCGGCGTGGCACTGGGTGCGAACTCGGTGGCCTCCCGGGCGGCGGGCGTGGCTGGCTACGTGCCGGGCAGCGCGAATGCGCAGCAGGAAGCGGCCATCAAGGCCACGACCAGCACGCAGGCGGCGGTGTCGGTGGGCGATGCGGCCAACAACCAGTTCCGCCAGATCACGGGCGTGGCAGCCGGCTCGGCCGACAGCGACGCGACCAACGTGGCGCAGCTGAAGGCGGTCTCGGCGGCTGCGAAGGCCAGCAGCGTGCAGTACGCCACCAACCCCGACGGGTCGGTGAACTACAACCAGATCACGCTGGGCACCGAGACTTCGGGTCCCGCGCGCATCAGCAACGTGGCACCGGGCGTGCTGCCGGGCGACGCGGTCAACCTGGGCCAGCTGCAGCAGGTGCAAAAGCAGGTGGGTGACGTGGCGCGCATCGCCTACTCGGGCTCGGCGATGGCCTTCGCGATGTCGGGCACCTACCTGCCCACGCTGTACCCGGGCGAGAAGACGATCGGCATCGGCATGGGTTCGTACAAGGGCTACAGCGCCGTGGCGCTGACCTTCAAGGCCCTGTCGGACGACGGCAAGATCTCCTGGGGAGCGGGCCTGAGCTCCACCGGCAAGGAGTGGGGCGTCAACGCGGGCATCGGCTGGAAGTGGAAGTAAAAGGCCACTAGGCCGACGCCCCCGGTCCGGTGGCTCCCGCGCCCTGCGCGCGGGAGCCATTGTTTTTTTGGTACACACTTCGGCCATGCGCATCGGTATTTCAGTCCTCTCCCACGCGGGGCAGAACATCTGGGAAAACGGAATGGGACAGAACGTCCTGTTCCTGGCCCGGCTGCTGCAACGCATCGAATTCGTCGAGTCCGTCACGCTCATCGACGCGGGCGACCAGCAGGCGATGCCGCCGCAGGTCGACCTGTCGGCCATGGGGCTCTCGCTGGGCCGCGCCCGCGAGCTGACCGACGCGCTCGACGTGGTCATCGAAATGGCGGGCGCGCTCGACGTGCAGTGGCTGTCGTACTTCCGCGCCTGCGGCGGACGCGTGGCCTTCCACGGCGTGGGGCAGCCCTTCGTGGCGCTGGCCGAGCCGATCGTCTTTGCCGACAAGGGGCACTTCGGCGCCACCGACCGCTGCGACGAAATCTGGCTGCTGCCCAAGGACACGGCCTTTGCGCCGATGATGCGCACGCTGCACCGCTGCCCGGTGCACGAGGTGCCGTACCTGTGGTCGCCGCAGTTCCTGGCGCAGCGCGTCGACGAGGTGCAGGCGCAGGGCTTTCGTTTCGGCTACCAGCCGCGCACGGCGCAGCAGCCGGGTTTCCGGGTGGCGATCTTCGAGCCCAACATCTCGGTCGTGAAGTCGTGCAGCATCCCGATGCTGATCACCGACGAGGCCTACCGCGCCAACCCCGAGCACGTCGCGGGGATGCACGTGCTCAACACGCTGCACCTGAAAGACCATCCGACGATGCTCTACCTGGCCAACTCGCTGGACATCGTGCGCCAGCACAAGGCCACCTTCCACGGACGGCACGACTTCGCCGGCTTCATGGTGCAGCACGCCGACGCGGTGGTGTCGCACCAGTGGCAGAACGACCAGAACTACAGCTACCTCGACGCGCTGTACGGCAACTATCCGCTGGTGCACAACTCGCCCTGGCTGCGCGACGCCGGCTACTACTACCCCGACTTCGACATCGCCGTCGGTGCCGAACAGCTGGCCGTGGCCGTGCGCGGCCACGACGCGCAGCTCGATGACTACCGCGCGCGCAGCCAGCGCGTGTTCGACGCGATCGATCCGATGCACCCCGCCAACATCGACGGCTACGCACAGCGGCTATTGAACCTGGTGGGCGGCGATCCGGCGTTCCGTGCCGGCAACGCAAAGGTGGCCGCATGAGCGACGTGCAGAACCCCACCGCAGGCCCGCGCGCGGCCGCTGCACCGACCCGGCTGAAAGTCGGCGTCTCCATCTTCATCCGCAAGGGCGAGCAGAGCCTGTGGGAGAACGGCGTCTACCAGAACTGCCTGTTCCTCGTGATGCTGCTGCTGCGCTCGCCCTGCGTCGAGCGCACGGTGCTGGTGGCCGGCGGCGGCGACGGCGGCCCGGCCGACGCCACCAACTTCCTGGCCGACTCGCCGGTGCCGATCATCGACATGGCCACCGCCGCGCAGGAGCTCGACCTCATGATCGAGATGAGCGCGCAGCTCGGGCGCGACTGGTCGGTGGCGTTCCGCGAGCGCGGCGGAAAAATCGTCTCGATGCGCGTGGGCAACGACTACGTGATCGACATCGAGCGCATGACCTTCAACAAGCCGCACGGCATGCTGGTCAGCGGCGCACCGTACGACGAGGTGTGGACGCTGCCCGAGTACGAAACCTCCTGCAAGCCGTACTTCGCGAGCACCTTCCGCGCGCCCACCAAGCTCATGCCGCACCTGTGGAGCCCGATGGTGGTCGAGAAGGCGATGGCGCGCGGCGCCGAGGGCAAGCGCTTCGCCTACGAACCGGGGCGCAAGCAGTGGCGCGTGGCCATCTTCGAGCCCAACATCTGCATGGTGAAGACCAGCTTCATCCCGATGCTGGGCTGCGAGTCGGCGCACCGCGCGCAGCCGCGCCTCATCGAGAAGATGTGGGTCTACAACAGCTTCCACCTGAAGGACAAGCCGAACTTCGTCGCCTTCGCCCAGAGCCTCGATCTGGTGCGGCACGGCCTGGCGACTTTCGAAGGGCGCTTTCCGCTGTACCAGGTGCTGCCGGGCGCCATCGACGCGGTCTTTGCGCACCACTGGGAGAACGCGCAGAACTACCTCTACTACGAGGCGCTGTACGGCGGCTGGCCGCTCATCCACAACTCGCACCTGATCGGCGACTGCGGCTACCGCTACCACGGCTTCGACTGCGAGGAGGGCGGGCAGGCGCTGCGGCGCGCGTTCGCCGAGCACGACGCGAACCTGCCGGCCTACCGCGAGCGCGCCCGCGCCCTCATCGCGAAGCTCGACCCGGAAGGCGAGGAGAACGTGCGCCTCTACTCGGCGGCTATCGAGAGCCTCTACGCGTGAAGGCGACACCGATGAACGTCCTCGCCCGATCCACCGTTGTAGCCTGCACGCTCGCGATGGCCGGCAGCGCGCTCGCGCAGGGCGTGCTGGCCCCGCCCGCGGCGCCGCAGGACACGCTCACGCGCGCCGCCGCCAGCGTGGGCGTGCAGCGCTGCCTGCCCGCCATCACGCGGCTGGCCACGCTCACCGTGCAGGGCAGCCGCGCGCACGACGTGCTGCTCGACTGGGACCGCAAGCGCCCCGACGCCGGCCCGGTGTTCTCGCTGGTCGGCATCCAGTACCCGAACGCGGGCGTGGCCGCGTCGATCACCGCCATTCCCGACGACAGCGGCGCGTGCACCGTGGCGGCCGAGCGCATCTCGGTGGCGCCCTTCACCTGCGCCAGCGTGGCCGAGCAGGAACTGAAGAACTACAAGCGCACGCCGCTGCTGCCGATCTACACGGTCTACACCGACGACAAGGAGCCGACCTCGTCGGTCTCGCTGATCGATTCGCCGCCGGGCTGCCTCGTGATCCGCCGCTACGTCGAGTACGGCTGGCGCGATCCGAACGCACCCGTGCCGGCCGCCGCGCCGGCCGGGCAGGCGCCCAAGCGCCGCTGATCCCCTAGGGCGCGCGAGCCCGTCTCCGACACGCGTGAACGCCCTTGACCGGCCCGGTGCGGGCCGGTGCCGTCCAAGAATGGACGCATGCCGTGCGCTCCGGTGCGGCGCAAGGAGACCCCATGCCACTGGCGACCCTGATCGGCCGATGGGCGATGCAGCCTTTCTCCAAGGCCCTGCCGCCGCTGGGCGACACCGAGCGCGCCGCGCTGGAGGCCGGCACGGTCGGGTTCGAGGGCCAGCTCTTCGCGGGGCGTCCCGATTTCGATGCGCTGACAGCCGCCGGCCCCAACCAGCTCAGCGCGCGCGAAGAAGCCTTCCTGGCGAACGAAGTGCCCGCGCTGTGCCGCATGCTCGACGACCACGCCATCGACCAGGCGCACGACCTGCCGCCCGAGGTGTGGCGCTTCCTGCGCGAGAAGCGCTTCTTCGGAATGATCATTCCCGAGGCCTTCGGCGGTCTGGGCTTCGGGCACTACGCGCATGCCACGGTGGTGGCGCGCATCGCGAGCGTCAACGTGGCAACGGCCGTCACGGTGATGGTGCCCAACTCGCTCGGGCCGGCCGAGCTGCTGCTGCGCTACGGCACCGACGCGCAGAAAGACCACTACCTGCCGCGCCTGGCCGACGGCCGCGAGCTGCCGTGCTTCGGCCTGACCTCGCCCTACGCGGGCTCCGACGCCGCCGCCATCCCGGACCGCGGCGTGCTCGTCGAGCGCGAGTTCCAGGGCCGGCGCACGCGCGGCTTCCTGGTCGATTTCGACAAGCGCTACATCACGCTCGCGCCGGTCGCCACCGTGGTCGGGCTGGCGTTCCATGCCATTGACGAAAGCCAGCGTGAGCTGGGCATCACCTGCGCGCTGATTCCCGTGCCGCACGAGGGCATGGAGATCGGCCGGCGCCACCGCCCGATGGACAGCGCCTTCATGAACGGCCCGATCCGCGGCCGGCAGGTGTTCGTGCCGATGGATTGGGTCATCGGCGGCGAGCCGCAGGTGGGGCAGGGCTGGCGCATGCTGATGGAATGCCTGGCCGCGGGCCGCGCCATCTCGCTGCCCGCGCTGGGCTCGGCGATGCAGCAGACCGCGCTGTACGTGAGCAACGCCTACGGCCAGATCCGCGAGCAGTTCGGCCTGCCGGTGGGCAAGTTCCATGCGGTGGCGGGGCTGGTCGCGCAGATGTCGGCGCAGCTGTACGCGACCGATGCCGCGCGGCGCTTCACGGCGGCCGCGCTCGACAAGGGCGAGCGGCCCAGCGTGGCCAGCGCGATCCTCAAGGTGCAGCTCACCGAGGCCGGGCGGCGCGCGGTCAACCATGGCATGGACATCCTCGGCGGCAAAGGGATCATCTCGGGCCCGTCGAACCTGCTCGGGGTGGCCTACCGGCAGGCGCCGATCGCGATCACGGTGGAGGGCGCGAACATCCTCACGCGCGCGCTCATCGTGTTCGGCCAGGGCGCGGTGCGCTGCCACCCGCACGTGCTCGACGAGATGGCGGCGGTGCAGGCCAAAGACGAAACGGCGCTGGGCAAGGCGCTCATTGCGCACGGCCGGCATGTGGCGCGCAACCTGTGGCACAGCCTGTTCGGCGCGCCGGTGCTCGGCGATCCCCCCGAGGCGCTGGCGGCCGAAGCGCGGCTCATCGCGCGCATGAGCGCCAAGTACGCGCTCACCGCCGACCTCGCCATGGGGCTGCTCGGCGGCAAGCTCAAGCGCATGGAGCTACTGTCGGCGCGGCTGGGCGATGTGCTGGCCCACCTGTACCTGGCGAGCGCCTGCGTGTGGCGCTACCGCGTCGATGCGGCGCCCGAACTGCTGCCCTTTGCGCAGGCGGCGATCCGGCTGCAGCTGGACGAGGCCGGCAAGATCCTGCGCGACCTGTACGCCAACCTGCCGACGCCGGGGCGGCGCCTGCTCGGCGCGCTGGTGCTGCGCCGCACCGCGCACCTGGCACCGTTGCGCGATGTGCAGCTGATGGCGCTGGCCGAGCTGCTGCGCACGCGCCCGGACGTGGTCGCGCGGCTCGTGCCCGATCTGTCGGAGCCCGGACCGGGCGGCCTGCGCGACCTGATGCAGGCGATGGCGCTCGGCGCGCAACTGGGCGAGGAGACGGCCGCGCTCAACAAGGTGCTGCGCCGCACGCGATCGCTCGACGAGGCCGCGCGCTCGGCCAGCGACCCCGCGCTGGCGCTGGCCTACCTGCAGGCGGCCGACAAGGTCATCCAGGTCGACGACTTCGAAGGGCCGGCGCGCAACGCGGACGGCAGCGCCGGCCTCAGCGCGCCTGCTGCGCCGCCAGTGCCGTCAGCGCCGCCGCCGTCTGCTCGTCCGCCGGAAAGAACGACTCCACCGCGAGTTCCTGCAGCGTGACGTCCACCGGCGTGCCGAAGATGGTGATGGTGCTGATGAAGCTCAGCACGCCGCTGGGCATCACCACCTGGAACGGCACGGCCACCGCCGACAGTGCGGTGTCGAGCAGCGGCGCGTCGTGGCTCACGGCCGGCGGCGGGTAGCCCTCCAGCTCGTCGTGCAGCGCCTGCAGCACGGTGTCGCCGGTGGCGGCGATCTGCTGCTGCAGCCGCTCCAGCAGGTGCGTGCGCCATTGCGCCAGGTTTGCGATGCGCGGCGCCACGCCCTCGGGGTGCAGGCTCAGGCGCAGCACGTTGATGGGCGGCTTCAGCAGCTCGGCCGAGCAGCCTTCCATGAGCAGCGGCACCAGCGCGTTGTGCGCCACCAGGTTCCAGTGGCGGTCCACGGCCAGCGCGGGGAAGGGCTCGTGGCCCTTCAGCACGAGGTCGATGGCGCGGCGCGCCGAGGCCATGGCGGGGTCGTCCAGCGAGCGCTGGCGGTACATGGGCGCGAAGCCGGCGGCCACCAGCAGCGCGTTGCGCTCGCGCAGCGGCACGTCCAGGCGCTCGGCCAGGCGCAGCACCATCTCGCGGCTGGGCGCGGCGCGGCCGGTTTCCACGTAGCTCAGGTGGCGGGTCGAAACCTCGGCCTCCTGCGCCAGGTCGAGCTGGCTCAGGCGGCGGTGGGTGCGCCAGTGCCGCAGGTGGGCGCCGAACGGATCGCGCGCGCCGGGCAGGCCGGCGGCGGCCTTGGACGAATGGGTGCGGGGGGTGTTCATGGAGCCGCATTCTGGCGCGGCGGCGGCGCGGCGCCATGACCTCCCAGGTCATCGACGCGATCCACGCCCGGCGGAATCATCGACCCCAACGCAGCAGGACTGGCCTGCCGCGTACCCACCCAGGAGATCCACATGTCTGTTTTCGCTTCCCCCCGCTTCCTGTCGAACGTGATGTGGGCCGATGCCGCTTCGTGCGCCGCGACCGGCGCGCTGCAGGTGGCGTTCACCGACGTCCTTGCCTCCCTGACCGGCCTGCCGGCCTGGCTGCTCATGGGCACCGGCGTGTTCCTGCTGGCCTACGCCGCCGCCGCCGCCTTCATGGCCAGCCGCCGCACGCCGCCGCGCACGCTGATCGGCCTCGTGGTCGTCGGCAACTTCGCCTGGGCCGTGGCCTGCGTGGCGCTGCTGGTGAGCGGCGTGTTCGCGGTCACCGCGCTCGGCACGGCCTGGGTGCTGGCGCAGGCGTTGTGCGTGGTCGTGCTGGCCGAGCTGCAATGGACCGGCCTGCGCCGCACCCGGGCCAGTGCCCAGATGGCGATGGCCTGAACGCCTGACGACCGTCCGCTCCACGCCCGCCGCACCCCGTGCGGCGGGCGTTTTCGCTATGAGAACGATAGTTCCGGGAGAGCCCGACAAGGAAGACCGACTACAGCCACTGACATCGAACCTCGCTATCCTTGAGAGGCTTCCACGAACACACAGGAGTCTTCTCATGGCCAAAGCCCCGGCGCACGCGTTTGCGTCCACCCTCAAGACCTTCAAGACCGCGTCGGGCAAGTCCGGCAAGTACTGGTCGCTGAAGGAACTGGCCAAGCAGTACCCCTCGGTGGAGCGCCTGCCGGTGTCGATCCGCATCGTGCTCGAGTCGGTGCTGCGCAACTGCGACGGCCAGAAGGTGTCGGCCAAGCACGTCGAAGAGCTGGCCCACTGGGCGCCCAACGCCGAGCGCACCGACGAAATTCCCTTTGTCGTCACCCGCGTGGTGCTGCAGGACTTCACCGGCGTGCCGCTGCTGGCCGACCTGGCCGCCATGCGCAGCGTGGCCGCCAAGCTGAACAAGTCGCCCAAGACCATCGAGCCGCTGGTGCCCGTCGACCTGGTGGTCGACCACTCGGTGATGGTCGACTACTACGGCACGCCCAAGGCGCTCGACCTGAACATGAAGCTGGAGTTCCAGCGCAACAACGAGCGCTACCAGTTCATGAAGTGGGGCATGCAGGCCTTCGACACCTTCGGCGTCGTGCCGCCGGGCTTCGGCATCGTGCACCAGGTCAACCTCGAGTACTTTGCGCGCGGCGTCTACAAGAGCCCGGCCGACAAGAGCGACACGCCGGTGTACTACCCCGACTCGCTGGTGGGCACCGACAGCCACACCACCATGATCAATGGCATCGGCGTGGTCGGCTGGGGCGTGGGCGGCATCGAGGCCGAGGCTGCCATGCTGGGCCAGCCGGTCTACATGCTCACGCCTGACGTGGTGGGCTTCGAGCTCACCGGCAAGCTGCGCGAAGGCGTCACGGCCACCGACCTGGTGCTGTACGTCACCTCGATCCTGCGGGCCGAAAAGGTGGTGGGCAAGTTCGTCGAGTTCTTCGGCCCCGGTGCCGCGTCCATCGCCGTGCCCGACCGCGCCACCATCGGCAACATGGCGCCCGAGTACGGCGCCACCATGGGCTTCTTCCCGGTCGACGAGATGACCGTGGCCTACTTCGAAGGCACCGGCCGCACCAAGGAGGAAGTGGAGCGCTTCGCCGCCTACTACAAGGCGCAGGGCCTGTTCGGCATGCCCGCGCCGGGCGACATCGACTACACCAAGGTCGTCAAGCTCGACCTGGGCACCGTCTCGCCCAGCCTGGCCGGCCCCAAGCGCCCGCAAGACCGCATCAACCTGGGCGACCTGTCGACCAAGTTCGCCGAGCTGTACAGCAAGCCCAACGACGCCAACGGCTTCAACCAGCCGGCCGACAAACTCAAGCAGCGCTACGCGCTGACGCGCGAAGGCCAGAGCGGCGACACCGAAGTGCCCCCGCCGCCGCCCGGCTCGCCGCGCCCGGTCATCGAGATGGTGGCCAACCGCTCGACCAAGGCCGCGGCCCACACCAGCGCCACGGCGCCGTCGGCGCCCAAGGGCGACGTCACCATCGGCAACGGCGACGTGCTCATTGCGGCCATCACCTCGTGCACCAACACCTCCAACCCGAGCGTGATGCTCGCGGCCGGCATCCTGGCCAAGAAGGCGGTGGAAGCGGGCCTGAAGGTGCAGCCGCACATCAAGACCTCGCTGGCCCCGGGCTCGCGCATCGTCACCGAATACCTCGAGAAGGCGGGCCTCTTGCCGTACCTGGAGAAGCTGGGCTTCTACCTCGCGGGCTACGGCTGCACCACCTGCATCGGCAACGCCGGCGACCTCACGCCCGAGATCAATGAAGCCATCACCAAGAACGACCTCATCGGCGCGGCCGTGCTCTCGGGCAACCGCAACTTCGAGGCGCGCATCCATCCGAACCTGAAGGCCAACTTCCTGGCCTCGCCGCCGCTGGTGGTGGCTTTTGCCATCGCGGGCAACGTGATGACCGACCTCATGACCCAGCCCGTGGGCAAGGGCAAGGGCGGCAAGGACGTGTACCTGGGCGACATCTGGCCCACGCCGAAGGAGATCGACGACAACCTGCGTTTCGCGATGAACGCCAAGTCGTTCCGCGCGAACTACGAGAAGGTCAAGAGCGATCCGGGCAAGTTCTGGACGAGCATCAAGGGCACGACCGGCCAGGTGTACGACTGGCCCACCTCGACCTACATCGCCGAGCCGCCGTTCTTCGAAGGCTTCCAGATGCAGCCGCACGCGTCGGACGCGGGCATCCAGGGCGCGCGCGTCATGGCGCTGTTCGGCGACTCGATCACCACCGACCACATCTCGCCGGCCGGCTCCATCAAGGAAAGCTCGCCCGCGGGCATCTGGCTCAAGGCGCACGGCGTGCCCAAGGCCGACTTCAACAGCTACGGCTCGCGCCGCGGCAACCACGACGTGATGGTGCGCGGCACCTTCGCCAACGTGCGCATCAAGAACCTGATGATTCCGCCGGACGCCAACGGCACGCAGGAAGAGGGCGGCGTCACGCTGTTCCAGCCGGGCGGCGAAAAGATGTTCATCTACGACGCCGCCATGAAGTACATGGAAGCGGGCACGCCCACCATCGTGTTCGGCGGCGAGGAGTACGGCACCGGCTCGTCGCGCGACTGGGCCGCCAAGGGCACGCAGCTCTTGGGCATCAAGGCCGTGGTGGCGCGCAGCTTCGAGCGCATCCACCGCGCCAACCTGGTCGGCATGGGCGTGCTGCCGCTGCAGTTCCGCGGCGCCGACTCGTGGCAGACGCTGGGCCTCACGGGCGAGGAAAAGATCGACGTCGTGATCGGCGGCGAACTCAAGCCGCAGATGGACGTGAAGCTGGTCGTGCACCGCGCCGACGGCACGCACCAGGAGGTGACGGTGCGCCTGCGCATCGACACGCCGATCGAGGTCGACTACTACAAGCACGGCGGCATCCTGCCGTTCGTGCTGCGGCAGCTGCTGGCGGCCTGATCGCTTGATCCGCGTCGGGCTCATCTCCGACACCCACGGCCTGCTGCGCCCGCAGGCCGTGGCGGCCTTGCAGGGCAGCGACTTCATCGTGCACGGCGGGGACATCGGCGACGCCGGCATCCTCGACGCCCTCGCGGCGATCGCGCCGCTGACGGTGGTGCGCGGCAACAACGACCGTGAGGCGTGGGCCGGGGCCATTCCAGAGACGGCATTCCTGAAGGTCGGCGACGCGTATGTCTACGCGATCCACGACCTTTCTCAGATCGACATCGACCCCGCCGGTGCCGGCGTGCGTGTCGTGATCTCCGGCCACTCGCACCAACCCAAGGTCGAAGAACGCGACGGCGTGCTCTACGTCAACCCGGGCAGCGCCGGCCCGCGCCGATTCAAGCTGCCTATCGCCGTGGCCGAACTGATCGTCGACGGCGACACCGTCAGCGCGCGCATCGTCGAACTGCCCTTGTGAGCGGGGCGGGGTCGAATACCCCTAATTGAGAATAAATCTTATTTGATGGGGTATCCTCGGGCCGTTCTTTGAAAAATGCACCATATCGGGGCATTTTCAAAGGACGTTCTTCTGTTCCGAGATGCTCATTCCCTTTCTCATCATGCTGCGCGAAGGCATCGAGGCCGCGCTCATCGTCGGCATCGTTGCCAGTTACCTGAAACAAAGCGGTCGCGGCGTGCTGATGCCCGCGGTGTGGGTCGGCGTGCTGCTGGCCACCGCGCTGTCGCTGTTCGCCGGCGCCGGCCTGCAACTGCTGGCGGCCGAGTTTCCGCAGAAGCAGCAGGAGCTGTTCGAAGGCGTGGTGGGGCTCATCGCCGTGGTCATGCTGACCACGATGGTGTTCTGGATGCGCAAGGCGGCCCGCTCCATCAAGGGCGAGCTGCACGCGTCGATCGACAAGGCGCTGGCGCAGCATGCCGACGGGCAGGGCTGGGCGCTCATCGGCATGGTGTTCCTGGCGGTCGCGCGCGAGGGGCTGGAGTCGGTCTTCTTCCTGCTGGCCGTGTTCCAGCAGAGCACCGGCTGGGAAGCGCCCGTGGGCGCGCTCGCGGGCATCGCCGTGTCGGTGGTGGTCGGCTGGGGCATCTATTCGGGCGGCGTGCGGCTCGACCTGCGCCGCTTCTTCCGCTTCACGGGCCTGTTCATCCTGCTGGTCGCGGCCGGGCTGCTGGCCGGCGTGCTGCGCAAGCTGCACGAGGCCGGCGTGTGGAACCAGCTGCAGACCGTGGTGTTCGACATGAGCGAAACCCTGCCGATGGACAGCCCCGTGGGCGCCGTGCTGTCGGGCCTGCTGGGCTACCAGGCCGCGCCCGTGGTGGGCGAGGTGATCGTCTACCTGGCCTTCCTGGCCGTGGCCCTGTTCTTCTTCCTGCGCCCGGCGGCTGCTGCGGCGCCGCGCACGGCGACTGCCGGCTGATCTTTTTTCCCGATGTCTTCTTCCTCTTCTTCTTCGTCATCGACGCTCATGCGCGTCGCCGTGGGCGCCTCGGCGCTGCTGGTCGTCGCCGGCCTCGCGGCCTTCTGGTACGCCTCGAATGAGGCGCGCAAGGCGCCGCCCAAGGCGGTCGACCATGCCGTCACCGTCACGATCCGCGGCAATGCCTGCGAGCCGAACGAGATCACCGTGCCTGCGGGGCGCACGACCTTCACCATCGTGAACCAGTCGAACCGCGCGCTCGAATGGGAAATTCTCGACGGCGTGATGGTGGTCGAAGAGCGCGAGAACATCGCGCCCGGCTTCTCGCAGACCATGACGGTCAAGCTCTCGCCGGGCGATTTCGCCATCACCTGCGGCCTGCTGAGCAACCCGCGCGGCAAGCTGCACGTCACGCCGTCGGCGGCCTCGCTGGCCGAGGAGGCGCGGCCCTCGCTCGTCAACTACGTGGGCGCGCTGGCCGAGTACCAGGTGTTCCTGCGGCTGGAGGCCGCCACGCTCGACGACGCAGTTCGCGCGCTGGCCGATGCCGTCAAGGCCGGCGACCTGGCGCAGGCGCGCGCGCTCTACGCACCGGCCCACCAGGCCTACAAGCGCATCGAGCCGATGGCCGAGCTGTTCGCCGACCTCGACGCGCGCATCAACGCCCGCGCCGACTACTTCGAGAAGCGCGAGGCCGACCCGGGCTTCAGCGGCTTCCATCGCATCGAGTACGCGCTGTACGGCCAGGGCGACGCGAAGGCGCTGGCCCCGGTTCTCGACCAGTTGCTGGCCGACACCGAGACGCTGCAGGCGCGCCTGCGCGAGTTGAGCGTGCCGCCCGAGCGGCTCGCCAGCGCCGCCTCGAAGCTGCTGCGCCGCGTGGCCGACAACCTGCCGGCCGGCGGCGAAGACCACTACGGCCATGCCGAGCTGGTGAACCTGCAGGGCAGCTACGAAGGCACGAAGAAGATCGCCGACCTGCTGCAGCCGCTGCTCGTGAAGGCCGCGCCCGCGCAGCAGAAGGCCGTGGACGAGCGCTTTGCCGCCTTCGACGCCGCATTGGCGCCGTACCGCGCCGGCGAAGGCTTCCAGCCCGCGCCGCTGGACGACGCGCAGCGCCAGGCGCTGGCCGTGCCGGTGCGTGCGCTGGCCGAGGAACTGGGCAAGGTGAACGCCGCGCTCGGTCTGGAATGAGTTGAGAGAGAACGACGACCCCATGGAACCGACGAAGAAGAACGACCCCGTCGCGGGACATCCCGCCTCGCCGCACCGCCGCCGCATGCTCGGCGCCGCAGGCGTGGCCTTTGCCGGGCTCGCCGCCAGCGCGCGTGCCGGCGCGGCCATTCCGGGCGCGCCCGACGCCGGCGCGCAAGTCACCGACGCCCCGCAGAGCACCCACACGCAAGACCGCGTGCCCTTTCGCGGCAAGCACCAGGCGGGCGTGGTCACGCCGCGCCCCACGGCCGGCATGATCGCCTCGTTCTACGTGCTGGCCGAGAACCGCGCCGACCTGGAGCGGCTGATGCGCACGCTCACCGAGCGCATCGCCTTCCTCACGCAGGGCGGTCCGCAGACCGATCCCGACCCCAAGCTGCCGCCCGCGGGCTCCGGCATCCTCGGCCCGGTGGTGCAGCCCGACGGGCTGACCGTGACGGTGTCGGTCGGTGCCTCGCTGTTCGACGAGCGCTTCGGCCTCGACAAGAAGAAGCCGCTGCGCCTGAAGCCGATGCAGCGCCATCCGAACGACGCGCTCGATGCCGCGCTGTGCCACGGTGACCTGTCGATCCAGTTCTGCGCCAACACGCCCGACACCAACATTCACGCGCTGCGCGACATCATCAAGAACACGCCCGACCTGCTGGTGTTGCACTGGAAGCAGGAAGGCTCCGTGCCGCCGATCCCGGCCGTGGCGGGCCAGCCGGCGGAGAGCGCACGCAACTTCCTCGGTTTTCGCGACGGCTCGGCCAACCCCGACTCGGCCGACGACACGCTCATGAACAAGCACGTCTGGGTGCAGCCGAACGGCGACGAGCCCGCCTGGGCCGTGGGCGGCAGCTACCAGGCGGTGCGCATCATCCGCAACTTCGTCGAGCGCTGGGACCGCACACCGCTGCAGGAGCAGGAGGCCATCATGGGCCGCCTGAAACCCAGCGGCGCGCCGCTGGACGGCGGCAAGACCGAGCATGACGTGCCCGACTACACCAAGGACCCCGAAGGCAAGGCGACGCCGATGGACGCGCACATCCGCCTGGCGAACCCGCGCACCAAGGCCTCGGACGCCAACCTGATGCTGCGCCGGCCCTTCAACTATTCGAACGGCGTCACCAAGTCGGGCCAGCTCGAAATGGGCCTGCTGTTCATCTGCTACCAGGCCGACCTCGAGAAGGGCTTTGTCGCCGTGCAGACGCGCCTCGATGGCGAGCCGCTCGAGGAATACATCAAGCCCATCGGCGGCGGCTTCTTCTTCACGCTGCCCGGCGTGCAGGGCACCGACGACTGGCTCGGGCGCAGCCTGCTGGCCGCCTGATCGCTCCCTTTTTCATCACCACCGCACCGCATCCAAGGAGATCCATGACCGTGCAGTTCCGCCGCCGCTTCCTCGCCGCTTTCGTCGCAGGCTTTGCCGGGCTCTACGCCGTCGGCGCGCAGGCCGCCGTGTCGCCGCTCGAGCTGGTCGGTCCGATCTCGGACTACAAGATCTACGTGACGCAAAACGTGCGCAAGCTGGCCGCCGACGTGCGCGTGTTCACCGCCGCCGTGAAGGCCGGCGACATCGAGAAGGCCAAGAAGCTCTACGCGCCCACGCGCACCAGCTACGAACGCGTGGAGCCCGTGGCCGAGCTGTTCACCGACCTCGACCAGTCGATCGACTCGCGCGCGGACGACCACGAGAAGGCCGAGAAAGACCCGGCCTTCATCGGCTTCCACCGCATCGAGTACAGCCTGTGGACGCTCAAGAGCACCAAGGACCTGAATCCCGTGGCCGACAAGCTGCTGGCCGACGTGCTGGAACTGCAAAAGCGCCTGGGCGCGCTGACCTTCCCGCCCGAGAAGGTCGTGGGCGGCGCCGCCGTGCTGATGGAAGAGGTGGCCGCCACCAAGATCTCCGGCGAGGAAAACCGCTACAGCCACACCGACCTGTGGGACTTCCAGTCGAACTTCGAGGGCGCCTACAAGATCGTCGAGCTGCTGCGCCCGCTGGTCGTGAAGCAGGACAAGCCGTTTGCCGAGAAGGCCGACGCCAACTTCAAGGTGGTGTTCGACACGCTGGCCAAGTACCGCACGGCCGACGGCGGCTTCGAAACCTATTCGAAGCTCACCGAGCGCGACCGCAAGATGCTGGCCGGCCGGGTGAACACGCTGGCCGAAGACCTGTCCAAGCTGCGCGGGATGCTCGGACTGAACTGAGTCCGGCCCCGGGGGACGCGCTCATTTCCGGCTGACCCGGGACTTTTTGGGGTTGGTCAGGTTTTCGCGAGTGAGAATTGCTAGCATCTGGCTTTTGCTTACTGGCGTGCCCCGGGGTTTCCGGGGGGCGCACCTCCACCGTGCGAAACAACGACCTCGGCGCAGCGCCGACCACCACCGCGCTGAGCCTCGACCAGCTTCCGTCCCATCAGTGGGCCACCGTGCTCGACGTGGCCCGCCCCGACAGCGCGGACGACCGCGAGCTGGTGCTGCGCCTGACCGAAATCGGCTTCGTGCCGGGCGAGGCCGTGCGCATCGTCGCCACGGGCACCCCGGGCCGCGAGCCGCTGGCCGTGCGCCTGGGCCACACCACCTTCGCGCTGCGCCGCCACGAGGCCGCGCTGATCCACGTCACGCCGGGGGCCGCGAACCATGGTTGAAGCCGTCATCCAGGGGCCGGGCCGCCTCGGCGCCACCGCGCAGCCCGCGCGCATCGCGCTGCTGGGCAACCCCAACTGCGGCAAGACCGCGCTGTTCAACCTGCTGACCGGCAGCCGCCAGAAGGTCGCCAACTACGCCGGCGTGACCGTCGAGCGCAAGGAAGGCACGCTGCGCACGCCCACCGGCCGCCGCGTGTTCGTGCTCGACCTGCCGGGCGCCTACAGCCTGAACGCGCTGAGCGCCGACGAAGCCGTCACGCGCGACATCGTCACCGGCCAGGCGCAGGAAGCGCTGCCCGACCTGCTCGTGTGTGTGACCGACGCCACCAACCTGCGCCTGAACCTGCGGCTGGTGCTCGAAGCGCGCCAGCTCGGCCTGCCGATGGTGGTGGCGCTCAACATGACCGACATGGCCAAGAAGCAGGGCATCGCGGTCGACACCGCCGTGCTCTCGCGCGAACTCGGTGTGCCGGTGATCGAGACCGTGGGTGTCCACACCGGCGGCGCGAAGAACCTGCTCGAGGCGCTCGACGCACCGGTCGCCGCCGCGGCGCCCCAGCCCTGGAAGGCGCCCGGCCTGGACGACGTGCTCGCCACGCAGCGCGAGGTGCGCCGCATCCTCGGCCTGGCCGTGAAGGAGCCCGTGGGCAGCCTGGACACCAGCGACCGCATTGACCGCGTCGTGATGCACCCGGTGTGGGGCATGCTGGTGCTGGCGGTCACCATGTTCCTGATGTTCCAGGCCGTGTTCAGCTGGGCCAACGTGCCGATGGACGCCATCAAGGCCGGCACCGAAGGGCTGGGCAACCTCATCAAGACGCACATGCCCGAAGGCATGCTGCAGAGCCTGCTGGTCGACGGCGTGATCGCGGGCGTGGGCGGCGTGATCGTGTTCCTGCCGCAGATCCTGATCCTGTTCCTGTTCATCCTCGCGCTCGAAGACTCCGGCTACCTGCCGCGCGCGGCCTTCCTGCTCGACCGCCTGATGGGCACCGTGGGCCTGTCGGGCCGCTCGTTCATTCCGCTGCTGTCGAGCTTTGCCTGCGCCATTCCGGGCGTGATGGCCACGCGCACCATCAGCAACTGGCGCGACCGCATCACGACCATCATGATCGCGCCGCTCATGACCTGCTCGGCGCGGCTGCCGGTGTATGCGCTGCTCATCGCGGCCTTCATTCCGGCGCGCGAGGTGGGCGGCATCTTCAACCTGCAGGGCGTGGTGCTGTTCGCGCTGTACGTGTTCGGCATCGTCTCGGCGATGGCTGTGGCCTGGGTGATGAAGCGCTTCCGCGACAGCACGAAGCACTCGCCGCTCTTGATGGAGCTGCCGGCCTACCGCTGGCCGAACCTGCGCAACCTGGCGCTGGGGCTGTACGAGCGGGCGTGGATCTTCATCCAGCGCGTAGGCACGATCATCCTCACGCTCACGATCCTGCTGTGGTTCCTGTCGACCTTCCCGTCGCCGCCCGAAGGCGCGACCGGCCCTGCCATCCAGCACAGCCTGGCCGGCATGATCGGCCGCGGGCTGGAGCACATCTTTGCGCCCATCGGCTTCAACTGGCAGATCTCCATCGCGTTGGTGCCGGGCATGGCCGCGCGCGAAGTCGCGGTGGGCGCGCTGGGCACGGTGTATGCGCTCTCGGCCACTGGCGACGACGTGGCCAGCGCGCTGGAGCCGCTCATCGCCGGCAGCTGGTCGCTGGCGACCGCGCTGTCGTTGCTGGTCTGGTACGTGTTCGCGCCGCAGTGCATCTCGACGCTGGCGGCCGTGAAGCGTGAAACCGGCTCCTGGAAATACGTGTGGATCATGGCGGGCTACTTATTCGCCCTGGCATACGTGGCATGCTTCTTGACCTATCGCATTGCACTCGCTTTCGGCGCGGGGTAAAACCACAGGGAAAGGGTTGAAGAAGACATGACACAGCAACTGATCGTCGGATTGATCGTCGCGGCCGCCGCGCTCTACGCGGTCTGGCGCTGGATGCCTGCCGGCTGGCGCCGTGGCGCCGCGCGCAAGTTCGCGGCCGGCACGCAGCGCGCGGGCCTCATCGATCAGGCCCGCGCCGATCAGCTTGCCGCCTCGCTGGCCAAGACCTCGGGCTGCGGCTCGTGCGACAGCTGCGGCAGCTGTGCCCCCAAGAAACCCGCTGGCGCCGACCCGGCCGACAGCCACAGCAGCCCCGCGCTGACCTCCACCACGCCCAGCACCGGACGCTGAGTCCGATGCCCGCGCACATCCTCGTCGCCGGGGGCGGGATCGGAGGGCTGGCCACGGCGCTGGCGCTGTCTCGCGCCCACCACCGCGCCGACGTCTTCGAACAGGCCACCGACTTCGGCGAAATCGGCGCTGGCGTGCAGCTCGGCCCCAACGCCACCCGCCGCCTTCAACAACTCGACCTCGGCCGCGGCCTCGCAGCCATCGCGGCGCGCCCCGAGGCGCTGGTGGTCCACAGCGCCGGCAGCGGCGCCGAACTGGCCCGCATGCCGCTGGGCGATGCCATGCAGCAGCGCTACGGCGCACCGTACTGCTGCGTACACCGCGCCGACCTGCACACGCTGCTGCTCGATGCCGTGCGCGCGCAGGGCACGGGCTCGCTGGTCACGGCCGCGCGCATCCGGCAGGTCGAGACCAGCGACGACCTCGTCTGCGTCTCGAGCACCGACGCGCGTGCGTGGGAGGGCGAGGCGCTGGTGGGGGCCGATGGCCTGTGGAGCCTGGTGCGGGCGCAGCTTGAATCCGCATCCGCCGAAGCGCCGCCGCGCGTGACGGGCCACACGGCCTGGCGTGCGTTGGTGCGTCAGGCCGACCTGCCTGCGGCGTTGCGTCGTTCGCGTGTGGATGTGTGGCTCGGGCCGCGTTTGCATGCGGTTGCGTACCCGGTGCGCGCGGGGGATGCGCTCAACGTCGTCGTGATTGCCGAATCTGCACCCGCGGGTGATGCGCGCGATTGGGATCAGGCCAGCAGCCTTGTGGCCTTGAAGCAGGCGATGGGTCGCAGTTGTGCGAGTCTGCAGGCGCTGCTCGATGCGATGCCGAGTTGGCGCGCCTGGACGCTGAGTGACCGTGCGCCCGTGGCTGGGCCTGGCGACATGGCGCACGAGCGCGTGGCGCTGGTGGGCGATGCTGCGCATCCGATGGTGCCGTACCTCGCGCAAGGCGCTGGCATGGCGATCGAGGATGCGGTCGCTTTGGCGGATGCCCTGGGCGATGCCTCGGCGTTGGGTGTGCCGGCTGCGTTCGCGCGCTATGCCGAGGCGCGCTGGGAACGCAACGCGCAGGTGCAGGCGAGGGCGCGTCGCAATGGCGAGATCTTTCATGCCACGGGTGCGGTGCGCTTCGGGCGCGACATGGCGATGCGCTTGCTGGGCTCCCGGTTGCTCGATCAGCCCTGGTTGTACGGCGGCTGATTCAGGGCGCGTGCCCAGGCCACCGGGTACTTCCCTCCGCGAATGTCCCCCGGGGCTTCGCCCCTCCTCCTTGATTTCGCT
>NZ_JBXAJX010000002.1:1377047-1470415 GCF_058797695.1 Variovorax sp. GW823-FHT02B07 | reverse complement strand
CCCCCCCCCCCCCCCCCCCCCCCCCCCCCCCCCCCCCCCCCCCCCCCCCCCCCCCCCCCCCCCCCCCCCCCCCCCGCAACAACTACTGAAAAAGAACTCAGCGCGCGGTGCGCCGGCGCAAGAGCAAGGTGAGGAGCAACAGCGCCAGCACCGTGAACGCGATGAACGACCAGTTCGCCAGCGTCAGGCCGAACAGCGACCAGTCGATCTTGGAACAGTCGCCGCCGCCGCGGAAGATCATCGGCAGCGCGCGCTTGAGCGGGAAGGTCTCGATCATCCCGTACAGGTCGCGCCCGCACGAGACGACTTCGGGCGGATACCACTGCAGCCAGCTCTGCTGCGCCGCCGTGTAGGCACCGCCCACCGCCGCCGCCAGCGCCAGCACCCCGCCCGTCACCTGCAGGCCGCGGCTGCTGAACAGCGCCGCCAAGCCGGTGAACAGCGCCACCAGCATCAGCGCATAGCGCTGCACGATGCACATCGGGCAGGGTTCGAGCCCGACCACGTGCTGCAGATACAGCCCGAAGGCCAGCATGAGGACACAGGCCAGGCAGATCAGCCCGAGCGCGCGGCGCGGCGCGCCGAAGTACCAATGGATCAAGGAGATACCCAATCTTCTTCTACGAACACCCTGGCCTTGCGGGGGTTGGCGACGACGGTGTCGCCTTCCTTCAAGCCCAGGTCGCGGAACTGTTGCGCAGGGAGTTGCGCTTCGATGATGGTTCCGGAGCCCGGATTATCTGGATTCGTTTCAGTGGGCTCAAGTTCCAGCCGCGCGATCGGTCCGACCACGATCGCGCGCGACAGCGTGGCGACGATGCCCGTGGCGCCCGACACGTAGCGTGTCACATCCAGGTCATGCGGGCGCACGTAGGCCAGCGCCTTGGCGTCGCGCGCGCTGCTGTGCTCGGGCGAGTCGATGCGCATGCCGTCCAGTTGCACGGCGCCGTTGTCGGCCCGCCCGTGGAACAGGTTCACGTCGCCCAGGAAACCGTACACGAACGGGCTCGCGGGCTTGTCCCACACGTCCTGCGGCGAGCCGACCTGTTCGATGCGGCCCTTGTTGATCACCACCACGCGGTCGGCCACTTCGAGCGCTTCTTCCTGGTCGTGCGTGACGAAGATCGAAGTGACGTGCAGCTCGTCGTGCAGCCGGCGCAGCCAGCGGCGCAGTTCCTTGCGCACCTTGGCGTCGAGCGCGCCGAAGGGTTCGTCCAGCAGCAGCACCTTGGGCTCCACCGCCAGCGCGCGGGCCAGCGCGATGCGCTGGCGCTGGCCGCCGGACAGCTGCGACGGGTAGCGGTCGGCCAGCCAGTCCAGCTGCACCAGCTTGAGCAGGTCGGTCACCTTGGCCTTGATCTGCGCGTCGCTCGGGCGCTCCTTGCGCGGCTTCACGCGCAGGCCGAAGGCCACGTTCTCGAACACGGTCATGTGGCGGAACAGCGCGTAGTGCTGGAACACGAAGCCGACCTGGCGTTCGCGCACGTGCACGTCGGTCGTGTCTTCGCCCGAGAAGTGGATGCTGCCGGTGTCGGCCGTTTCCAGGCCCGCGATGATGCGCAGCAGCGTGGTCTTGCCGCAGCCCGAGGGGCCGAGCAGCGCGACGAGTTCGCCCGACTCGACGTCGAGGTTCACGTTGTTCAGCGCGCGGAAGTCGCCGAACTGCTTGCTGATGTTGCGGATTTCGATGCTCATGGTCTTGTTCTCTCGTCTTCTCAGGCCGCCGAAGGCTCGGGGGGACGCTCGGGCGGCAGCTCGGCGATGGCTTTCATTTCGCGCTCATGGCGCCACTCGATGACCGACTTGATCACCAGGGTGACCAGCGCCAGGATCGCCAGCAGCGAGGCCACCGCGAAGGCGGCCACCGACTGGTATTCGTTGTAGAGCACCTCGACGTGCAGCGGCATCGTGTTGGTCTGGCCGCGGATGTGGCCCGACACCACCGACACCGCGCCGAACTCGCCCATGGCGCGCGCGTTGCACAGGATCACGCCGTACAGCAGACCCCACTTGATGTTGGGCAAGGTCACGCGCCAGAAGGTCTGCCAGCCGGTCGCGCCGAGCACGATGGCGGCCTGCTCCTCGTCGGTGCCCTGCGCCTGCATCAGCGGAATGAGTTCGCGCGCAATGAAGGGAAAGGTCACGAACACGGTGGCCAGCACGATGCCGGGCACGGCGAAGATGATCTTGATGTCGTGCTCCGCCAGCCACGGGCCGAACCAGCCCTGCGCGCCGAACACCAGCACGTAGATCAGGCCCGCCACCACCGGCGACACCGCGAACGGCAGGTCGATCAGCGTGGTGAGGAAGGCCTTGCCGCGGAACTCGAACTTGGCGATGGCCCAGGCCGCGGCCACGCCAAACACGAGGTTCATCGGCACCGCGATGGCGGCGGTGATCAGCGTGAGGCGGATGGCGCTCCACGCATCGGGTTCCTTCAGCGCCTCGAGGTAGGCATTGAGGCCCTTGCGCAGCGCCTCGACCGCCACGGCCGCCAGCGGCAGCACGAGGAACAGGAACATGAACGCCAGGGCGATGCCGATCAGCGTCCAGCGGACCCAGGCCGACTCGGTGGTGCCGGCCTGCGCGCGGCGGATGATTTTCGAAGGTGCGCTCATGTCATGCCCCCGCGCGCTTGCGCTGCCACGCCTGCAGGCCGTTGATGACCAGCAGCAGGATGAACGACAGCACCAGCATCACCAGCGCGACCGCCGTGGCGCCCGTGTAGTCGTACTGCTCCAGCTTGCCGATGATGATGAGCGGCGTGATCTCGGAAATCATCGGCATGTTGCCGGCGATGAAGATCACGGAGCCGTACTCGCCGATGGCGCGTGCGAAGGCCATCGCAAAGCCCGTCAGCAGCGCGGGCGCGATCGACGGAAAGATCACCTTCGTGAAGGTCTGCAGGCGCGTGGCGCCCAGCGAGGTGGCGGCTTCTTCGAGTTCCTTCTCGGCGTCTTCGAGCACCGGCTGCACCGTGCGCACCACGAAGGGCAGCCCGATGAAGATCAGCGCAATCACGATGCCCGCCGGCGTGAACGCCAGCTTGATGCCGTGCGGCTCGAGCAGCTGACCGATCCAGCCGTTGCCCGCCAGCAGCGCCGTGAGCGAGATGCCGGCCACGGCCGTGGGCAGCGCGAACGGCAGGTCGACCAGCGCATCGACGATGCGCTTGCCCGGGAACTTGTAGCGCACCAGCACCCAGGCCACGAGCAGGCCGAACACCGCGTTCACCATGGCAGCGATCAGCGAGGCGCCGAAGGTCAGGCGGTACGAGGCCATCACGCGCGGCGCGGTCACCGACACCCAGAAGTGCTCCCAGGTCATCGTGAAGGTCTTGAAGACCAGCGCCGACAACGGGATCAACACGATCAGGCACAGATAGAAGACCGTGAAGCCGAGCGTGATGTGGAAACCGGGCAGCACGCGCTTGGCGCCCCCTGCCCGGTTGGCACGTGAAAAAGGCGCTCCCGCTGCCGGGAGCGCCGAAGAAGCAGCGCCGCTCATTTACTTCGCGCCGGGCGTGTAGAGCTTGTCGAACTGGCCGCCGTCATTGAAGTGCACCTTCTGCGCTTCGCTCAGGCTGCCGAACAGTTCCTGCACCGTGAACAGCTGCAGCGGCTTGAAGGTCGAGGCGTACTTCTTGAGCACGGTCTGCGAACGCGGGCGCAGCGCATGCTTGGCGGCGATTTCCTGCGCTTCTTCGGAGTACAGCCAGTCGAGGTAGGCCTTGGCCAGCTCGCCCGTGCCCTTCTTCTTGACGGTGCGCTCGACGATGGCGACCGGGTTCTCGGCCACGATGGAGATCGACGGGTAGACCGAGTCGACCTTGCCGGTGCCGAATTCGCGGTCGATCGAGACCACTTCGGATTCGAAGGTGATCAGCGCGTCGCCGATGTTGCGTTGCAGGAAGGCGGTGGTCGCGTCGCGGCCGCCGCGCGCCAGCACCGGCACGTTCTTGAACAGCTTGCCGACGAACTCGGCGGCCTGGGCGTCGGTGCCGCCCTTCTTCTTGATGTAGCCCCAGGCCGCCAGGTAGGCGTAGCGGCCGTTGCCGCCGGTCTTGGGGTTGACGATCACGACCTGCACGCCCGGCTTGACCAGGTCGTCCCAGTCCTTGATGCCCTTGGGGTTGCCGTTGCGCACCAGCAGCAGCATGGTCGAGGTGGTGGGCGATGCGTTCTCGGGGAACTTCTTGTTCCAGTCCTTGGCGACCACACCGGCGTTGGCCAGGAAGTCGATGTCGGTCGAGGTGTTCATGGTCACCACGTCGGCATCCAGGCCGTCGGCCACGGCGCGCGCCTGGGCGCTGGAGCCGCCGTGCGACTGGTCGATCTTGACGTCCTTGCCCGTGGCCTTCTTGTAGTTCGCCACGAAGGCCGCGTTGTAGTCCTTGTAGAACTCGCGCGCCACGTCGTACGAGGCGTTCAGCAGCCCGGTGCCTTGTGCGAAGGCGGTGCTGCCGGCGAGTGCGGAGGACGCCAGCGCGAGCACGGCGACGAAGGTCTTGATTCTGGAAGTCATGTGGTTGCCAGGTTTTCTGAAAATTCACGTCCCGCCGACCAGGCGGCGGGTTCGTCGGTCAACGATTGCAGCAGGGCCAGGCCGAGCGGCCAGTCTCCGTGCCCCGAATCGATGTTGATGTGCCCCGCATTCTGCATGCGCACGAACTCGCTGCCCCAGGCGCGCGAATAGGCGCCCGCCAGGCGGATCGGGCAATAGGGATCGTTGCTGCTCGCCACCACGATGCTGCGGTACGGCAGCGCCGCGTAGGGCACGGGTGCGAAGTCGGACAGCACCGCGCGGCGCTCGGGGTCGGCCGGCGCCACCAGCAGCGCGCCCTGGATGCGGGCGGCGGCCTCGGGCGGCAGGTGCGCCGTGGCGATGCAGCCCAGGCTGTGCGCCGCGATGACCACGGGGCCTTCGCTTTCGAGCACCAGCTTGGCCAGCGCGGGCACCCAGGCATCGCGCTTGGGCGAGGCCCAGTCGTCCTGCGCCACCCGCGCCGCGCCCGGAATGCGTTCTTCCCACAGGCTCTGCCAGTGGCCGGGCCCGGAGTCGCGCCAACCGGGCACGATGACGACACGAGTCTGCATGACGGCGCGGTCCTGCGGCTTCTTACTTGTTGGGCTGCGGCGTGATGCGCAGGTAAGGCTTGACGGCCTTGAAGCCCTTTGGGAAGCGCTCGGCCAGTTCGGCCGGGTCCTGGATGCTCGGCACGATGACGACGTCGTCGCCGTCCTTCCAGTTCACGGGCGTGGCGACCTTGTGGCTGTCGGTGAGCTGCAGCGAGTCGATGACGCGCAGGATCTCGTCGAAGTTGCGGCCGGTCGACGCGGGGTAGGTGATGGTGGTGCGGATGACCTTCTTGGGGTCGATGATGTAGACGCTGCGCACCGTGGCCGTGGTCGAGGCGTTCGGGTGGATCAGGTCGTACAGGTCGGCCACCTTGCGGTCGGCGTCCGCAATGATCGGGAAGTTGACGGTGGTGTTCTGCGTCTCGTTGATGTCCGAGATCCACTCCTTGTGCTTGGTGGCCGGGTCGACGCTCAGCGCGATGGGCTTGACGCCACGCTTGGCGAACTCGCCCGACAGCGCCGCCGTCTTGCCGAGTTCGGTGGTGCACACGGGGGTGAAATCGGCCGGGTGCGAGAAGAACACGATCCACGAATCGCCGGCCCACTGATAGAAGTCGATCGGGCCTTCGCTGGAGTCCTGGGTGAAATTGGGGGCGGTGTCGCCGAGTCGCAGGGTTGCCATGGTCGCTCCAAGGAGGGGGTGAAGCCCTGGATTGTGCGAACCGCTGCTTCAATGGCAAACGAATATCTGTTTGTTTGGATATGACGTTTTTCGCATATAGAACCTGCAGGGGCCCACTATGACGCTATCTTTTAGATAGCAATTTGCCTCAAAACATCCGCATCTGCTCGCTTTGCAAGTGTTCGGACAGGAAGTCGATCAGCCGCCGCACCGCCGGCACCAGCGCGCGCCGCGCCGGAAACACCATGTGCGCCACCACCGGCGACGGCCCCCAGCCGGGCAGCACCCGCACCAGCCGGCCCGCCTCGATGTCGGCGCTGCACATGTAGTCGGGCAGCAGGGTCACGCCGACGCCGCCCAGCGCGCCGAACTGCAGCGTCGCGAGGTCGTCGGCCACGTAGCGTGGCGTGTGCACATGCACGTGGCTGCGGCCTTCGGGGCCTTCGAGCCGCCACTCCGAGCGCCCTTCCCCGTTGACCGACATGGCCGCCGTGGGCAGCTTCGCGAGGTCGGCGGGCGTGTCGACCGGGCCCTGGCTGGCCAGCAGCGTCGGGCTCGCGACCAGCACGCCGCGGCTGTGGCCGAAGGTCTTGGCCACCAGCACCGTGCTGTCCTCGATGGTCGGGCGAACGCGCAGCGCGATGTCGATCCCCTCCTCGATCAGGTCCACCGGCCGGTTGATGACACGCATGTCGACGCGCACCGCCGGGTGGCGCGCCATGAACACCGGCATCAGCTGCGCCAGCCCGCTGTGCGAGATGGTGACCGGGCAGGTCAGCCGCACCAGCCCGCTCGGCTCGGTCTGCACCTGCGCCACCGCCTCGGCCGCCGCCTGGGCCGCGTCGCGCATCGCCGAGGCGTGTCGCAGGTAGATCTCGCCGGCCGGCGTGAGCGACAGGCGGCGCGTGCTGCGCTGCATCAGCTGCACGCCCAGCCGTTCCTCGAGCTCGGCCACGCGCCGAGACAACCGCGATTTGGGAATGCCCAGCGCCCGGCTGGCGGCGGCAAAGCCGCCCCGCTCGGCCACCTCGGCGAAGAACACCATGTCGTTGAGGTCTTGCATGGCTTTATTGTCCTACCAACAGAACGATCTGATCAAATTTTGGCTACTTATCAGTCACTCACATCAAAAATAGAATTCTCCCAACGCCGGCCACTTCTCAGCGCCGACACCTTGCACAGAAAGTGATTGACTGACATGAAGCTGCTCCACATCGACTCCAGCATCCTCGCCGCCGGCTCCACCTCGCGCCAGCTGACCGCCGAAACCGTCGCCGCATGGCGCGCCGCCCACCCCGACACCCAAGTCGAGTACCTCGACCTCGCCGTGGACGCGCCCTCCCACTTCGGCGTCGACGCCCTCGGCATCAAGACCGGCGTGCAGGCCCAGCCGACCGAAGCGCAGCTGCGCGAGAACGCCCTGTCGGAAAAGCTGGTGAGCCAGTTCCTGGCCGCCGACGTCGTGGTGCTCGGCGCCCCGCTGTACAACTTCACCATCCCGACCCAGCTCAAGGCCTGGATCGACCGCCTCGCGCAAGCCGGCCGCACCTTCAAGTACACCGAGAAGGGCCCCGTCGGCCTGGCCGGTGGCAAGACCGTGATCGTGGCATCGAGCCGCGGCGGCATCTACTCGACCTCCGAAGGCGGCCAGGCGGCCGAGCACCAGGAGAGCTACCTGAAGGTGATCTTCGGCTTCTTCGGCATCACCGACGTGCGCTTCGTGCGCGCCGAAGGCATCGCGATGGGTGACGCGCCCAAGGCCGCCGCCCTGGCCGCCGCCCGCGCCGACATCCTCGTGGCCACAACCGAAGCTGCGAACCAGAAGAACGTCGCGCAAGCCGCCTGAAGCTTCCGTGGCCGGAACGGACTTGTCTGGCTGATGCAAAAGCCAACAGAACCAGTCGCTTAAGAAGCTGGATGTCATTGCCGCTTGGTTGAGCCCATGCAGCGTAGAGCTGTCTGGGCCAATCGAGCGTTCACTGTGCGCTACCTTCTGCAGACCCAAGAGCTTCAGCTGGAGAATCTTTTGCGGTAGTCCGCAGGTCCGACCCCGAGCCGCCGGTGAAACGCCCGGCGAAGACCGTCCCCATTGGCATAGCCTACTTCGTCGGCCAAACCCTTCAACGAAACGTTTGACTCCTCGATGCGCCTGCGCGCTGCGTCGATTCGAACGCTCTCGACATAGTCTGCTGGCGTCATGCCAGCCTCAAGTCGAAAAATCCGCGCAAAGTTCCGCTCACTCATCTTTGCTTGCAGGGCGAGCGCAGGCACGCTGAGGTCGGCCCGGAGGTTGCCCAGGACAAAGTCTTGAATCTCACGAATTGCGGAACGCTCGGCGGTCTGGGCCGCGAGGTGCGCACTGAACTGGGACTGGCCCCCGGGGCGCTTCAGAAACATCACCATCTCGCGAGCCACGCGAAGTGCCAGATCGCGCCCATGATCTTCCTCGACCAGAGCGAGCGCGAGATCCATTCCTGCAGATACGCCCGCAGATGTGTAGAGATTCCCATCTCTCACGAATATTGCGTCAGCGTCAACGTCTGTAGTTGGATAGTCCGCGGCAAGTCGGTCTGCTGCATTCCAGTGCGTGGCCACCTTCTTTCCGCTCAGAAGACCGGCTGCTGCCAACACAAAGGCACCGCTGCAAACCGACCCGATGCGTCGCACCCTCCCACATTGCTGCCGAAGCCACGTCTTGAGCGCTTCGTTGCCCGTCACGCTGTGCACATCTGGACTGCCCGCAACCAGCAACGTGTCGATCGCACCTCGATGGCTGGCAATCGTGGCATCGACCATCAGACGCAGCCCGCTGCTGCTCTTGAGTGCCCCTTCGTCTGGGGCGATGACCTGCACACGGTACGCGCGCGGATCTCCCAGCTGCCTCGAAGCCTCGGCAAAGATGTCAGCCGGGCCGACAACATCAAGCAGCTGAACACGTGGGAAAGCAAGGATGGCGATACGCATCGGGGTGGCTCCGTCATGCGCGCCATGGGCGCGCCGTGCCGGAAGTTTGGCGGGATCTCACGGGATTGGCAATTCAAGCCACAGGGTTTGACCATGATGTAACGAGGTCGGCTGTATCTGCTTGAACATTGGCAGAAAAGAACGGAGGACTGCAGCCCGCGCCCTCGCCTGTTGGCGGAAACTTTCGTATATGGCACTTTCCGCCAACATACGGAGCAACAAATGACCGCCGATCTCCTCTCTGCTGAACAGCAGTCCCGCCCTGCAGTAACTGGTTCCATCCGAAATCTTCCTGTCAACCTTTTCGGAGCTGTCATGGGCCTCTCAGGCCTTGCACTGGGTTGGCGCCTGGCCACCCGGTCTCTTGGCTTTGGCGTGCAAGTCGCGGATGCCCTGAGCATCTTTTCCAGCCTCGTTTTTCTGGCCATCACGGTCGCGTATCTTTTCAAGCTGGTGAAGCATCCCGGCGCTGTCCTGGCCGAGTTCCGCCACCCCATCGCTGGCAACTTCTTCGGAACAATCACCATCTCGCTGTTGCTGCAGTCGGCCGTACTGGGCCACTACTTCGGGCAGGTGGGACTGGTGTTGTGGATCGTTGGCACCGTCACGACACTCCTGGTGAGCTACGTCGTCGTTTCCCGGCTGCTATCCGGCGGGGGCGACCCCTCGCACGCCGTGCCTGCCTGGTTGATTCCCGGTGTTGCCGCGCTGGACATTGCCGTGACCTTCGCCTACACCGATCTACCGGGCTCCGCCGAGACTTTGCGTGTCGCTGCCGGCATTGGCACGGCCCTCGCCTTGGTGATGTTCACGATGATCGTTGTGAGACTCGTGCAGCGAGAGCCGCTCGCTGCGGCCATGACGCCTTCTCTGATGATTCTCGTGGCCCCGTTTGAGGTTGGCTTCCTCGCCTACACCAATCTCACAGGCGAAGTCGACGCCTTCGCCGCAATGCTCTTTTACTTCGGTCTCTTCCTGTTCCTGGTTCTGGCGCCCAAAGTGTTTCGGCCGGGCATTGCGTTCGGTCCCGCTTGGTGGGCGATCAGTTTCCCCCTTGCCGCGCTCGTCAACGCTGCACTCAAATATGCGTCCGTGCAGTCATCACAGCCCCTGACGTGGCTTGCGTGGGGCTTGCTGATCCTGCTCACTGCGGCTCTGTCGCTACTGACTGTGCGGACCTTCCGTATCGTCTTCAATGGCAAACTCCTTGCGAACTGAAGTGACCGAAACTCAGCGCTCACCAAGAGGGTCGCAGCCCCTGTCACGAAGGCAGTTTGAGCAGGCACGCGGTACGCACAGCCAACGGCTTCTTGATCTCCGAGCCGCTCACAGCTTGCCGACAAGGCCGCCATACACCGTCAGTTTCGAAACCAAGGAGTCGCTTTGGCTGCAGGGTCAGGAAGCCTTGCATGCACAAGGACTCCGAGGAGAAGCGATTGGGAATGAAATCAGCAACTACGTTGCGATGGCTCCTGCACGCAACGAACTGATGGCGCGCATCACATTCGATCCCACGACCGGTCAACAAGAAGTTCCCTCAGCGTCTCGACGTGCCCAAGAAGCCGATGCCGAGCAGGCAACGGATCTGGTTTTCTGTGGGCATGCGGTAAGAGGCCAACTCAGTAAGCGCGCGTTTGAGCACGGCACAGCATCTGAGCTCGTCTTGTATGTCGGATTTCACTTGACGGACCAACAGGCCGCTCACTTCTGCCTCTTCAGCAGCAAGGTGTCCTTTCACGTTGGTCGCTCAAAGCACCGTGTTGCTTCTGTGCCCTTGATCTTGCGCATGCGACTCGCAGCCGAATGGGCCCAATCATGAATGCGGCGACCGCATGGTTAGCGCTTTTCGCTGCTGGGGGACTCGAAATCCTATTTGCCGTCGGGCTGAAATCGGCCACAAGATTCGACCGCCCTTGGGTGTTGGCAGGCACGATCGCTTCGCTTCTCGGCAGCCTGTCACTGCTCACCTTCTCGCTGAGGCATTTGCCAGTCGGTTCTGCCTACGCCGTGTGGACAGGCATCGGTGCGGTCGGAACAGCGATTGTGGGCATGGTTCTCTTGGGAGAGTCGGCTTCGGCACTCCGGCTACTTTGCATTGGGCTGATTGTCATGGGCGTAGTCGGGCTTAAATCGCTCCACTAGCGGTCCCGAAGAAACCCCTCGTCGTGAGGGGCGAGGAATCTTGTGCAACAGCTAGATGGCTCCGACACCGGAACGAAAAAGCCGCCCTTGGGGCGGCTTTTTCATGAGCGATTGCCTTGCGTTCAGGCTGCCGAATGGGCCTTGACCCAGGCCACGTACTTGTCCATCCAGCCCTGCAGGAACTTCTGCGTGCCTTCGTTGCCGATGTGGCCCTTGTCGTCGAACAGGCCTTCCTTGGCCTGCAGGAACACCTCGGGGCCGCCCATCGTGGGCGCGTCGAGATACGCCAGGATGTTGCGCAGGTGCTGCTGCGCCAGCGCGGTGCCGATGGCGCCCACCGAAATGCCGAGCACGCCGGTCGGCTTGCCGGCCCACACGCTCTGGCCGTAGGGGCGCGAGGCGTGGTCGATGGCGTTCTTCAGTACGCCGGGGATCGAGCGGTTGTATTCGGGCGTGACGAACAGCACGCCCTGCGCGGCGGCCACTTCGCTCTTGAGGCGCTTCACCTGCGCGGCCTGGTTGCCGTCGTCGTCCTGGTTGTACAGCGGCAGGTCGTCGATGCGCAGGGTCTCGAACGTGAAGTCCGACGGCGCGAGATGCGCCAGGGCCAGGGCCAGCTTGTGGTTGAACGAATCCTTGCGCAGGCTGCCGACGATGACGGCGATCCGGGTCTGTGCCATGGGTGGAACTCCTTGAAATGGAAAAGGCTGTCGGAATGACCGGGACGATTATGCGAAGCGCTCAAGACCTTTTCCAGAAAAGTTCATGACAACCGGCGCGCCCGCCTGCGCGCGGCGCACGACCCCGTGGGCCAGCCGGTCCAGCCCGGTGCACAGCAGCCAGTAGATCGCGCCCACCAGCACGAAGATCTCCGCCGGATAGACCATGGTGCGCGCGTTCACCTGCGAAGCCACGAACGACAGCTCGCCCACGCCCACCACGTAGGCCAGCGAGCTGTCCTTCACGAGCGTGACCCATTGGTTGACGAACGACGGCAGCATCATCCGCAGCGCCTGCGGCAGCACGACGTGGCGCAGCGTGCCCCAGCGCGTGAGCCCGAGCGACAGCCCCGCCGCCCACTGCCCCGCACCGATGCCGCGGATGCCCGCATGCACCGCGTGCGCCAGATAGGCGCCGCCCACCAGCGACAGCGCGCACATCACCGACAGCACGCCCGGCACGCTCACGCCCAGCGCGAACGGCAGCAGGAAGTAGGTCCAGAAGATCAGCATCAGCACCGGGATCGCGCGCAGGAACGCCAGCCCCAGCGTCAGCACGCGCTTGAGCGGCCCCCGCGCCATGGCCAGCCCGATGCCCCACGCCAAGCCGAGTAGCGCCGACGCGATGCCCGAGCCGGCGCTGAGCAGCACCGTGAGCGCCGCACCGCCCAGCTCGCCCTGCGGAAAGGCGCCCCACAGCAGGTACGGCAGGCTGTCCCACAGCATGTGCAATGCATCCGTCACGCAGTCGCCCTCCCCGACACCGCCGATTGCCGGCGCGCAGCCCACGCCGCCAGCAGCTCGATCGCGCCGATGGTCACGATGTAGAGCAGCGTCGCCACCCCGAAGGCCTGGAAGGTCTTGAAGGTTTCCGCCTCGACCTGGCGCGAGGTGTACGACAGCTCGACCAGCCCCACGGCCATCGCGAGCGAGGTGTTCTTGACGATGTTCATGTACTGCCCCAGCAGCGGCGGCAGCGCGATGCGCAGCGCCTGCGGCAGCACCACCTGCGCCAGCACCTGCGCGCGCGTGAAGCCCAGCGCCTGCGCCGCCAGCGTCTGCCCCATGGGCACGCCGCGGATGCCCGAGCGGATGTCCTCCCCCACGTAGGCCGCCGCATACAGCGTGAGGCCGAGCAGCGCCGACAGAAGCTCGAAGGAAATGAAGCGCCCCGCCAGCAGCCCTTCGCGCAGCGCCTCGGGCAGCAAACTGGGCGCGCCGAAGTACCAGAAGAAGAGCTGCACCAGCAGCGGCGTGTTGCGAAACAGCGAGACGTACGCGCCGCTCGCGCGCAGCCACGCGGGCCGGCTCGACGAGCGCCCCGCCGCCACGACGACGCCCAGCAGCGTGGCGCCCGCCGCCACCAGCAGCGAGGCGCCCACGGTCACGAGCCAGCCGTCGAGCAGCCAGCCGAGGTAATGGGGCGCGAGCAGGTGCTCGCGCAGGAAATCGCTCAAGGCCGCATCGATCCGGTCGTTGCGCGCCTCATCAGTTGGCGGCCACGCGCTGGTCGCCGATCTTCAGCAGGCGCGGCAGCGGCGCCTTGCTGTTCGGGCCGAACCAGGTGTCGTAGATCGCGACGGCGCGGCCGTTCTTCTCGCTGTCGACCAGCCAGGCGTTGAGCGTCTCGAGCAGGCGCGTCTCGCCCTTGGCCACGGCCGCGCCGAGGTATTCCTTCGACACCGTTATCGCCGGGATCTCGTACTTCTCCTTGTCGGGAATCGCGTTCCACTGCGCCGTGAGCTTCACGCCGTCGTTGGTGATGGCCTGCACGTTGCCGTTGCGCAGCGCGGCCAGCGCAAAGGGCGAATCGTCGTAGAGCACGACCTTGGCGTCGGGGTAGTTCTTGCGCAGGTTCGACTCCATCGTCGTGCCCTTCTCGGTGCCGATGCGGATGTCCTTGATCTGCGCGGCCTCCTTCAGCACGCCCTTCTTCGCGAGGAACTGCTGGCCGACCAGGAAGTACGGCGTGGTGAAGTCCACCGCCTTGGCGCGCTCGTCGGTGATGGTGAAGCTGGCGAACACCACGTCGGCCTTGCCCGAGGTGAGCAGCGGGATGCGGTTGGCCGGGTTGGTCGGCACCAGCTCGATCTTCACGCCCAGGCTCTTTGCGAACTCGGTCGCCAGGTCGATGTCGTGGCCCACCTGCTTCTTGCTGGCCGGATCGATGTAGCCGAAGGGCGGGTTGCCGTCGAACGCGGCCACGCGCAGCACGCCGGCCTTGCGGATGTCGTCGAGCTTGTCGGCCCAGGCGATGTTGCCCAGGGTGGTGAGAGCGCCGATTGCCAGGGCCAGGCTGGAAACGGTGAAAGAGTAGGTGTTGCGGGTCATGCCTGCGCTTCGCTGGAAGTGGAAAAAGAGAGCGCGACTCTAGGCAGCGCCGCGTGCGGCGCCAACGAAGCAATTTCCGCTTGCATATGCAGCGATGAGTTGCGCATGAACAAATGACAAAAGCTTCGTGGCGCGCGAAGGCATCGGCCCCTAGAGTGGCCAGCCTCTGCCTTCCGACTGACTGCTTTTTTCTTCTTCGGCCGCGCGATGCGGCCCCGCTCTTCCCATGCATTTCCCACGCTCTTCCTCACCCGCCGTCTCCCGGCGCCTTCTGCTTCGCGCCGGCGTCGGTGCCGCCGCCGTGGCCGCGTCGGCCCCGCTGTTCGCGCAGCCGCGCGCCCGCACGCTGCGCATCGGTTATCAGAAGTTCAACACGCTCAACATCCTCAAGGGCACGGGCCAGCTCGAGAAGGCGCTCGCGCCGGCTGGCGTGAGCGTCGAGTGGCGCGAGTTCCTCGGCGGCAGCCAGCTGTCGGAAGCGCTGGCGGCCGGCGCCATCGACTTCGGCCACGCTTCCGACGGCATCGGCGTGTTCCAGCAGGCCAGCGGCAAGGGCCTGGTCTACCTCGCGGCCGAAAGCCCCTACCCCGGCGGCGTCGGCTTCCTGGTGCCGCGCGACTCGCCGATCCGCAGCGTGCGCGACCTCAAGGGCAAGAAGGTTGTCACCGGCCGCGGCTACAACACGCAGTACGTGCTGATCCGCGCGCTCGAAGCGGCCGGCCTGCGCTACGAAGACATCGAGCCCGTCTACATCGTCACGGCCTCCGACACCGTGGCCGCCTACCAGTCGGGCAGCGTCGCGGCCATCGGCCTGTGGGACCCGTTCCTGGCCGGCGCGCAGGTGGCGACCGAGTCGCGCCTGCTGTTCGACGGCACCGGCCTGAGCGGCAACCGCACCTACCACTTCGCGCAACCCGCCTTCGCGCGCGCCAACGCCGACACGCTGCGCACCGTGTTCGCCGAACTGCGCAAGGCCAACGACTGGGCCCAGGCCCACCCCGGCGACGTGGTGGCCACGCTCGCGCCGCAACTCAAGGTCGAGCCCAAGGTGCTGGCGCTGGCGACCGAACGGCGGCACTATGGCGTCGTGGCGCTCACGCCCGCCATCGCCCGCGAACAGCAGGGCCTGGCCGACGTGTTCGCGCAGCTGAAGCTCATTCCCCAGCCCATCGCGGTGAAGGATGCGTTTCTCGACCTGAACCTTGTGTGACGACGAAACCTCTCGCCCCGTGACCCGTTCCCCTACTCATTACGACGCGATCGTCATCGGCCTGGGCGCCCTCGGCGCGGCCACCCTCTACCAGCTCTCGCAACGCGGCGCGCGCGTGCTCGGCATCGACCAGTTCGCACCGCCGCACGACCGCGGCTCCTCGCACGGCGATTCGCGCATCACGCGGCTGGCCGTCGGCGAAGGCGACGAGTACGTGCCGCTGGTGCACCGCTCGCACGCCATCTGGCGCGAACTCGAGGCGCGCACCGGCCGCCCGCTGATGACCACCACCGGCGGCCTCATCCTCGCGCCGCGCGACCGCGTGGCCGAGCACCACGGCAAGTCCGACTTCGTGCGCCGCACCATCGCCTGCGCCGAGCGCTTCGACATCGCGCACGAGGTGCTCGACGCAGCCGGCATCCGCGCGCGCTACCCGCAGTTCCACCTGCAGGGCGACGAGATCGGCTACCTCGAACGCGACGCCGGCTTCGTGCGCCCCGAAGACGCCATCGCCGCCCAGCTCGCCGTGGCCCGCGCCGACGGCGCACAGACCCGCACCGGCGAGCGCGTGCTGGGCGTCGAGCCCGTGGGCAACGGCGACACCGTGCGCGTGCGCACCGAAACCGCGAGTTTCACCGCAGACCAGGTGGTGGTCGCGGCCGGCGCCTGGTTGCCCGAGTTCCTCGGCCGGCAGGTGCGCACCGACTGGCAGGCCCACTTCTCGGTGCACCGGCAGGTGATGCACTGGTTCGACACCGGCCCCGCCGCCGCAGCCGACTTCGCGCCCGGGCGTTTCCCCATCTTCATCTGGATGTTCGGCGACGCGCAGGAAGACTACATGTACGGCTTTCCGGCCTCCGACGCGTCGCAGCCCGCACTGAAGGTCGCCACCGAGCAGTACGTCGACGCCACCACGCCCGACGCGCTCGAGCGCGAGGTGAGCGCCGAAGAAACCGCCGCCATGTACCGCGACCGCGTGGCCGGTCGCTTTCCGCAGATCGCGGGGCACGCACTCAAGGCCCGCGCCTGCATGTACACCGTCACGCCCGACCGCCGCTTCGTGATCGACGCGCTCGACGGCCTGCCGAATGTGCTGATCGTCTCGGCCTGCTCGGGCCACGGCTTCAAGCACTCGGCCGGGCTGGGCGACGCCATCGCCGACCGCGTGCTGGGCCGCGAGAGCGCGCACGACCTCGACCTGCGGCCCTTCGCCCGCGAGCGGTTGGCGGCCTCGCAACACCCCTGAGGCGCCCGCGCGCGATCCGGGGCATCATCGCTTCCGATCTTCAGTTTCTTCGGAGGCAGCGCGCGATGCGATTCCTGATGGTGGGTGCGGGAGCACTCGGTGGTTACTTCGGCGCACGCCTGCTCGCGGCAGGCCGCGATGTGACCTTTCTACTGCGTCCCGGCCGCGCGGCCCAGCTGGCCACGACCGGGCTCGTGGTACGCAGCCCCTTCGGCGACCTCGACCTGCCCACGCCGAAGCATGTGCTGGCCGAGCAGATCGGCGGCCCGTACGACGTGGTCGTGGTCGGCTGCAAGGCCTACGACCTCGACGCCACCATGGATTCGTTCGCGCCCGCCGTCGGGCCCGACACCGTCATCCTTCCGATGCTCAACGGCCTGGGCCACATCGACCGGCTGGTCGCGCGCTTCGGCGAGGCGCGCGTGCTCGGCGGCCTGTGCATGATCTCCGCCACGCTCGACGACGAGGGCCGCGTGCAGCACCTGAACGACATGCACAGCCTGAGCTACGGTGAACGCGTCGGCGGGCGCTCGCCGCGCGTCGACGCCATCGCGGCCCAGTTCGCCAGCGCGAACTTCACGGCCACCGCGAGCGAGACCATCGCGCAAGACATGTGGGAGAAGTGGGTCTTCATCGCCTCGGCCGCGGGCCTCACGAGCCTGATGCACGCCTCCATCGGCGACATCGTGGCGGCCGGCGGCGAAGACGTGGCGCTCGCGATCTTCGACGAGTGCTGCGCCATCGCCGCCCACAACGGCTTTGCCCCGCGGCCCGGCGCCCTCACGCGCGGCCGCGCGGTGGTCACGACCGCCGGCTCGCCCATGACCGCCTCCATGTACAAGGACATGGCCCGCGGCGCGCGCGTCGAGGCCGACCACATCCTGGGCGACCTGCTGGCCCGCGCGCCACGCGCCGCATCGACCACGCCTTCGGTGCTGCGCACGGCCTACGTGCACCTCAAGGCCTACGAGTTCCGGCGCGCCCACGAGGCCGATTGAACGGCAGCAACACCATGGCCGACACCCTCGCCTTCCTCCATACCGCGCAGGTGCATGTGCAGACCTTCGGCAGCCTGGCCCGCGAGATCGCGCCCGAGCTGCGCGTGCAGCACCTGGTGATGGAAGAGCTGCTCGCCGATGCGCGCACCCTGGGCGTCGACCATGCCGGCCTGGTGGCGCGCGTCCACGAAGCCATGCGCGACGCCGCCTCGGACGGCGCCTCGGTGGTCGTGTGCACCTGCTCGACCATCGGCGGCATCGCCGAGAAAACCGCCACCGGCGGCGCCTTCGCCGCCCTGCGCATCGACCGCGCCATGGCCGACCGCGCCGTGCGCAACGGCCCGCGCGTGCTGATCGTCGGCGCCGTCGAGAGCACCATCGACCCGACCCTGTCGCTCGTGCTTTCAGCCGCGCGGCAAGCCGGTGTCGGCATCCGCGCCAGCACGCTGCTGGTCGACGATGCCTGGGTGCACTTCCAGTCCGGCGACATCGCCCGCTACGTGACCACGCTGGCGGAATCGATCCGCGCCGCGGCCGACGGCACCGATGTGATCGTGCTGGCGCAGGCGTCGATGGCGCCGGTGACGGGGTTGCTGGCGGACCTCGGGGTCGATGTGCTCAGCAGTCCGCAGCTGGGGGTGGCACATGCCGTGGCCACGCTGCGCGCGTCGAGCACAGCCTGGGCGACCGGGCGCGAAGACCTGCGGGGCTGGTAGCGCCTACAGCAGGAACACGGACGCGAGCACCAGCGCCGGAAACAGCAGGACCAGCGTGGCGCCCATGGCCAACGCACAGCGAGCCCATTTCTGACGCGTGTTCTTCTGCGGTGAAAGAACGTCCCACCACAGCACGACCGTCGCCATGCCCTGGAGACCGAGGTGCCAGGCCAGCGCGCGATAGAGGCAGGTCAATGCCATATAGCCGCAGGTGCGGGCATCGCCATAGCCGTTGTAGCTCCAGACGGCCATGAGCAACCCGAGGCCGACCAGCGCCACGCCAATGGTGGTTCGGGACACCCGCACGGCCATGCGCCTGGCCTCAGTCCGACTTCTGGATCGTCTCCCCCTTCAACGCCCCCATGTCGCGGATGTTGAAGCGGTGCTGCTTCCACCCCGCCATGGTGCGTCGGAAGTTGGCCAGGGAGATGCCGTAGTACAGCACCTTGAACATGCGCAGCGCGCCCCACATCGGCGTGCCCTTGTAGATGTCGCCGGCCAGCAGCGACATCAGCGCCTCCTTCACCCGGAACGGGTTGCCGGGGTACATGAACATGTCGCGGATGGTCGGGTTGGTCACGCGGTAGATGAACCACGAGTACTCGCGCGGCCCCTTGCGCATCATGGCTTCGAAGCCTTCGCGCGCGCGGGCCAGTTCGGTCGGCTGGTCGAGCGCGGTGGCCACCAGCTCGGCGCCGTCGAAGGCGCTGTGCATCGCCAGGTACACGCCCGAGGAGAACATCGGGTCGATGAAGGTGAAGGCGTCGCCCAGCAGCAGGTAGTTGTCGCCGGTGGCGTGCGTGCTCGAGTACGAGAAGTTGCCCGTGGCGTGCACCGCGTCGTCGACCAGGGTGGCGTTCTTCAGGCGGTCGGCCAGCACGGGGCACAGGGCGATGGTGTCGTAGAAGAATTCCTTCAGCGATTTTTCGCGCGTCTTCAGGTAGTAGGGCCAGCACACCGCGCCCACGCTGGTCGTGCCGTCGGCCAGCGGAATGAACCAGAACCAGCCGTGCGGAAACCAGCAGATGCTGATGTTGCCTTCCTTCTTGCCCTCGAGCCGCTCGGCCTTCGTGAAGTGGCCGAACAGCGCGGTGCTGTTGTGGTCGGGGTTCTTCTGTTTGCAGCGGAATTTGTTGGCCAGCAGCGTGTCGCGGCCCGTGGCGTCGATCACGAAGCGCGCGCGCCAGCTGCGCTTGGCGCCGTCGTCCATCACGGCCTGCACGGTGGCGCCGTCGGCGTCGAAGGCCACGTCGCGCACCTTACAGCCTTCGAAGGTCTGGGCGCCGCGCGTGGCGGCGTTGCGGAAGAGCAGCTCGTCGAGCTCGGAGCGACGCACCTGCCAGGCGGAGTCGAGCGACTTGTCCCAGCCTTCGGCGAACTCCACGTAGCTGCGGTGCTCATGCTCGGGCGAGACGAACTCGATGCCGAACTTCGGCATGCCGATCTTCTCGACCTGGTCGCGCACGCCGAGCTTGTCGAACAGCTCGACGTTCGCGGGCAGCAGCGATTCGCCGATGTGAAAACGCGGATGGTGCTCTTTCTCGACCAGCACCACCCTGCGCCCCTGCTGCGCCAGCAGCGCCGCGACGGTCGAACCCGCGGGGCCGCCGCCGATCACGAACACATCGCAGGAATCGCTGACAGAAGAAGGAGCACCGGAAGAAGAAACCTGAGGCTGGGACATGCGAAGACAAGCAGCGTGATGGACAGCGACAGAGCATAGCGCGCCCGCATCGCACGACGCAAAACGGGCTGGCGGCACGGGGCCGGAGGCGGCACACTGGCGGCCCGTTCAGCCCTCGACCCCTTGCGCACCATGACCCTGCATCGCCTTGCCCTGCTTGCCGCCCTCTGTGTGTCTGCCGCATGGAGCCATGCGGCGGGGTTCAGCTTCATCGAAGTGCCGGCCGACAAGGACGGGCCGGCCTTGCGCGGCGCCGTGTGGACGCCCTGCGAGGCGGCGCCCGGCGAGATCGCGTTCGGCCTGATCGCCATTTCGGCCACCAAGGACTGCCCCATTGCCGGCACGGGCCTGCCGCTGGTGCTGATGTCGCACGGCTCGGGCGGCTCGTTCCTCGGGCACCACGACACGGCGGCGGCGCTGGCCGACGCGGGCTTCGTGGTCGCCGCCATCAACCATCCGAACGACAACTTCCAGGACATGGAGCGCCGGGGCCATCTCTCGACATTTGCCGCACGGCCCGTCGACATGCGCCGGCTGGCGGATCACATGCTCAAGGCGTGGCCTGGGCACACGAAGCTCGCCGCCGATCAGGTCGGCTTCTTCGGTTTCTCCCGCGGCGGCTACACCGGCCTCGTGGCGACGGGCGCGGTGCCCGACTTCAAGCTGGGCCTGCGCTTTTGCACACCAGCATCGAAGATTCCGTTCTGCGGCCAGATCCAGCGCCAGGAACTGCCCGCGCCGCCGGCGCGCGATGCGCGCATCAAGGCGGCGGTGATCGTCGATCCGTTGAGTTTCTTCGATGCCGAGGGATTGAAGCAGGTCACGGTGCCCATCCAGCTCTGGGCCTCCGCGCGTGGCGGCGACGGGGTGACGCTGGACGACGTCGAAGCGGTTCGCCGCAACCTGCCTTCAGCGCCGGACTGGTACGTGCCCGCGAACACCGCGCACTTCGCCTTCCTGGCGCCCTGCGCGCCGGCCATGGCCAAGGCCTTGCCGGAGATCTGTAGCGATGCCGGCGGCTTCGACCGCATCGCCTTCCACGCCGACTTCAATGCCAAGGTGCTCGCCTTCTTCAGGCAGCACCTGGCATCGAAGCCCTGAGCCGGCTCAGCGCGTACGCCGCTGGCCCGCGAGCCGCCGCACCACCGTCACCAGCCGGTCGATCTCGTCGAAGGTGTTGTAGAACGCCAGCGACGGCCGCACCGTGGTCTCGACGCCGAAGCGCCGCAGGATCGGCTGCGCGCAGTGGTGGCCCGTGCGCACCGCGATGCCCTCGTCGTTCAGCGCATGGCCCACTTCCTCGGTGGTGTAGCCGTCGAGCACGAAGGACATCACGCTCGCCTTGTCGGTCGCCGTGCCGATCAGCCGCACGCCGGGAATCGCACCCAGTTGCGCCATGCCGTACACCAGCAGGTCGTGCTCGTAGCGCGCGATGTTCTCGATGCCGACCTTGTTCACGTAGTCGATGGCCGCGCCCAGGCCCACGGCATCGGCGATGTTGCCGGTGCCGGCCTCGAACTTGTTCGGGATCGGCTGGAACACGGTCTTCTCGAAGGTCACGTCGGCAATCATGTTGCCGCCGCCCTGCCACGGGGGCATGTCTTCGAGCACCTCGCGCTTGCCCCACACCACGCCGATGCCGGTCGGGCCGAATACCTTGTGGCCTGAGAACACGAAGAAGTCGGCGCCGATGTCCTGCACGTCCACGCGCATGTGCGAGACCGACTGCGCACCATCGACCAGCGCCTTGGCGCCCGCGCGGTGCGCCAGCTCGACGATTTCCTTCACCGGCACCACGGTGCCCAGCGCGTTCGAGACCTGCGTGACGGCGACGATCTTCGTGCGGTCGTTGAGCAGCTTGCGGTACTCGTCGAGCAGCACCTGCCCCGAATCGTCCACCGGGATCACGCGCAGCTTCGCGCCCTTGGCGGCGGCGAGCTGCTGCCACGGCACGATGTTGGCGTGGTGCTCCAGGTTCGACACGATGATCTCGTCGCCCTCGCCCACGTGCTGGCCGCCCCAGCTCTTGGCCACGAGGTTGATGGCCTCGGTGGTGCCGCGCACGAAGATCACCTCTTCGACTTCCGGCGCATTGATGAACTTGCGGACGCGCTCGCGTGCGCCCTCGTACGCATCGGTCGCACGCGCAGCGAGTTCATGCGCCGCACGATGGATGTTCGAGTTCTCGTGCTCGTAGAAGTACGCGATGCGGTCGATGACCGACTGCGGCCTGTGCGTGGTGGCCGCGTTGTCGAACCACACGAGCTGCTTGCCGTTCACCCGCTCCTGCAGGATCGGGAAGTCGCGGCGCACGGCATGCACGTCGAACGGCGGATGCTGGCCGCTGCCGGCGAGCGGTACGGCATCGGGGCCGCGCGGATCGGGCTTGGCCGGCGTGACGAAGCCGTTGGGCAGGCGCACCGCATCGACGAAGTAGAACTGCGCGTCGCGTCCGGCCGGTGCCGAAGGCGGGCTCGGTGGCAACGCAGGCTGCGCGGTCGGCACGGCAAGGCCCGCGAACGGATCGTGGATCGCGAAACCGTCACGGGCAACGGCCGTCGGATGTCCGTAGCTGTTGTTCAGGAAGTAGAACGGCGATGCGGAGGCCGCCTGCGGCGACGCAGGCGCCCCCACCTGCTGCGGCACGCCCTGCACCACGCCGCCCGAGCGCGGCTCGAAGGCCGGCGCCACCGACAGCACCGTGTCCGGCACGCCGTTGCCCGCCACCGCATGCGGCAGCAAGGCCGGCGCGCGGTTCGCGAGCGACGGCAGCTGCGTGGGCGATGCAGGCAGCACATTGGCGCCCGGAATCTGCCCCTGCGGGATCGGCGTGCCCGGCACGCTCGGCCCGAAGCCGGCAGGACTCACCAGCGGCGAGCCCGGCGGTGCGACGTTGGCGGGAAACTGCGCGCCCGGCGGCGCGGAGAACATGGCGCTGGCCATGCGCGCGAGAACGGCCGGATCGAACGGCGCCTCGCCCGGGAACGTGGGTGTGCTGCTCACCGCGGCTTACTTGTAGGTGTCGGGATAGTCGTGGTACTTGCCGATCTCGACGTCGTCGAGCACGGCCAGCGCGTCGGTGGTCAGCACCGCGAGCGAGCAGTACAGCGAGATCAGGTACGACGCGATCGCATGGTTGTTGATGCCCATGAAGCGCACCGACAGCCCCGGGCTCTGCTCGCCCGACAAGCCCGGCTGGAACAGCCCCACCACGCCCTGGCGCTTGTCGCCCACGCGCAGCAGCAGGATCTTGCTCTTGCCGTCGGCCACCGGCACCTTGTTCGACGGAATCAGCGGAATGCCGCGCCAGGTGATGAACTGCGAACCGAACAGGCTCACCGTGGGCGGCGGCGTGCCGCGGCGCGTGGCTTCGCGCCCGAACGCGGCAATGGCCAGCGGGTGCGTGAGGAAGAACGCGGGCTCCTTCCACACCTTGGTCAGCAGCTCGTCCAGGTCGTCGGGCGTGGGCGCGCCGGTCAGCGGGAAGATGCGCTGCTCTTCGCTCACCTGCGCCAGCAGGCCGTAGTCGGGGTTGTTGATGAGCTCGCTCTCCTGGTTCTCCTTGATCGTCTCGATCGTCAGGCGCAGCTGCTCCTTGATCTGGTCGTGCGGGCTGCTGTACAGGTCGGAGATGCGGGTGTGCACGTCGAGCACGGTGCTCACGGCATTCAGGTAGTGCTCGCGCGGGTTCTCTTCGTAGTCGACGAAGGTGCGCGGCAGCTGGTTCTCTTCTTCGCGCGAGGTGCAGGTGACCTTGATCGACTCGGGGTTCTTGACCTTGTTGACGCGGTAGATGCCCGCTTCCACCGGCACCCATTGCAGCAGGTGCGTCAGCCAGCGCGGGCTGATGGTCTCGAGTTGGGGAACGGTCTTGGTGGCGTTGGCTAGCTGGCGGGCGGCGTTGTCGCCAAGGGCGGTGGTACCACCGACTGTTGCACTCATGGATCAAGGCTCCGTGGGTTGAGGAAAAAGTGATCGCCAGTGTCTGGCGACCACGGGTTTCCCCTCAACAGGCTATAGCCGCCAAGTTGATCCGCCGTGCAAGGCGCGACTGCTCCAGTTGCTCGCAACGCGCGAGCAGGTTGACGATGTTGATGCCCAGTGCGGTGGCCAGCTTCTGCGCCGTGACGATCGACGGGATCACGCGCCCGCGCTCGATCTCTCCCACGTACGAGCGGTTCAGATCGGAACGCTCTGCCAGCTCTTCCTGTGACCAGCCCTGCCCTTCGCGCAGCTGGCGCACGGTGACGCCGAAGTCTTCGACAAAGGCTTTCATACGCTGCCCGCCTTCGGTGCGCTGTTGTTCTGCAGGCTGGCCTGCGTGACGCTGGCACCGGGCTTCACGTCGTCGGTGATCCACACGTTGCCACCGATGACCGCGCCCTTGCCGAGCGTCACGCGGCCCAGGATGGTGGCGCCCGCGTAGATGACCACGTCGTCCTCCACCACCGGATGCCGCGGCAGGCCCTTCTGCAGGTTGCCTTCGGCGTCGGTGGGGAAGCGCTTGGCGCCGAGCGTGACGGCCTGGTACAGCCGCACGCGCTTGCCGATGACGGCCGTCTCGCCGATCACGACGCCGGTGCCGTGGTCCATGAAGAAGCCCGCGTCGATCGTCGCGCCCGGGTGGATGTCGATGCCGGTCTGCGCATGCGCCAGCTCGGCGACGATGCGCGCGAGCAGCGGCAGGCCGAGCTCGTAGAGCCGGTGCGCGAGGCGGTGGTGGATCATCGCGAGCACACCCGGATAGCACAGCAGCACCTCGTCGACGCTGCGCGCCGCGGGGTCGCCCTGATAGGCCGCGAGCACGTCGCTGTCGAGCAGCCGGCGCAGGCCCGGCAGCGCATTCGCGAACTGCCGCACCGCTTCGGTGGCCGCAGCGTCGATCTCGCTAGCGGGGCGCGGCGCCAGCCGTGCGTTGAAGTTCAGCTCGAGCCGCGCCTGCACCAGCAGCGCCTGCAGGGCAGCGTCGAGCGTGTGACCCACGTAGAAATCCTCGCTCTCGTGGCGCAGGTCCGGCGGGCCCAGCCGCATCGGAAAGAGCGCGCCCTTGAGCGATTCGACGATCTGCGCCAGCGCATCGCGCGACGGAAACTCGCGCGCACCGGGCTCGCGCGAACGGCGCTGCGAATCGCGCCATTCGTCACGCACCTCGTGCAGGGCGCGCACGATGTCACTCACTTCGAATTGAGCCATGTGTTTTTTCCTCCCGTGTGTTTCTATCGGTGTGGGTTCAGTCCTGCACCCACGGCAGGCCATGGAAACGCCAGCCGTCGGACCCGCCGCGATGCTGCTGCACATCGATCTCGCCCTCGAAGCCTTCGAGCACGTTGAACACCTGCGTGAAGCCGGCCTTGGCCGCGGCTTCGGCCGCCAGCGCGGAGCGCTTGCCGCTGCGGCACAGCAGCAGCACCACGGCCTCCTTGCCGCCGTCCTTGGCCAGCTTGGCTTCGAGCTCGCGCACGAAGCGCGGGTTGCGGGTGAGCGCGGTGCCTGTGGCCCAGGCCACGTGCAGGCTGTCGGGCACGTGGCCGACGAACTTGCGTTCTTCGCCGGAGCGCACGTCCACGAGCAGGGCGTGGCCGTCCTGCACCAGCTGCCAGGCCACGGGGGGCGTCACGCCGCCGGCGTAGGGCCAGTTCTTTTCGATGGCTTGAGCGCGCGCCTGTTCGAGGGCGGGCGGCAAGGCGATGACGTCTTCAACTTCCACGGACATGCGGTTCGGCTCCTGTTGTACGTTGGTCATTCCATCTTCCTTGATGGCGATAACCACCACTGTAGGAGTGCGAAGGCCAAGGTCAAACGACTCAAAAGTCGATTCTTAACAACCTTGTGATCTATGGGGGGCTGGGTCTGGGTGCTTCAGGGCGCGCTCCCGCCGACGGGGTACCTTGCTCCGCGAATGTCCCCCGCCCTTCGGGCTCCTCCTTGATTTCGCTGCGCAAGGCACCCCATCGACGTGAGCGTCATGCGCAGCGGTCGTTGATCGGCGAGCACAACGACAGCGCCCGGTGTGCTCAGGACACTGGGTGCTTTCCGCAGCGAAATCAAGGAGGAGCCGAAGGCGGGGGACATTCGCGGAGGGAAGTACCCGGTGGCCTGGGCACACGCCCCGAACCAGCGACCTCAAACGAAAAACCCCGGCACCAAAGACAGCACCGGGGAATCGCAAAGCCCGAGGGTCCGTCAGAGCTTGGCGATCGAAACTTCGGTCGACTTCACGAGTGCGACCACGTCGGAACCCACCTTCAGCTGCAGCTCGTCGACAGAGCGCGTGGTGATCACGGAAGTGACGATGCCCCAGGCGGTTTCGACATCGACTTCGGAGACGACGTCGCCGCGGATGATCTCGCGGACCTTGCCCTTGAACTGGTTGCGGACGTTGATGGCTTGGATGGACATGGTGATTTCTCTTTCAGGGTTGACAGGGGTTGTGAGTGAAAACGGCCGGCGCTCAGACGATCTCGGCCACGTCGTCGAACGCCAGCCGGGGCCCGCGTTCGAAAGTGCCGGCGTGGTCGGCCACGCCGAGGTTGACGAGGAAGTTCGCGCGATAGCGGCCGTCGGGGAAGAAGGCCTTGTCGACCAGGTCGGCGTTGAAGCCCGACTGCGGCCCCGCGTCGAGCCCGAGCGAACGCGCCGCCAGGATCAGGTAGGCGCCCTGCAGGCTGCTGTTGCGAAAGGCCGTGGCCTGCGCGGCGTCGGCGCTCTTCTCGAAGAAGGGCTTGGCGTCGTAGGCCGGGAACTGCGTGGGCAGGTGCTCGTAGAAGCGCGTGTCGTGCGCCACGATCACCGTCACGCCAGCCTGCAGCGTCTGCGCGGTGTTGCCCGCCGACACCGCCGGCTTGAGCTTGGCCTTGGCCTCCTCGCTGCGCACGAACACGTAGCGCGCGGGCTGGGCGTTGTAGGCGGTCGGCCCCCACTTCACGAGGTCATACAGCTGGTGGATCAGCGCGTCGGTCACGGGTACCGGCTTGAAGGCGTGCACTGTGCGCGCCTTGCGAAAAAGCTGGTCCAGCGCGGCGTCAGGGATGGCTTGCAATGTGGTCATTTCTTGGAACGCTGTGTCAGTTCGATGCGGCGGCCAGGGCCTGGTCGAGGTCGGCAATCAGGTCGTCGATGTGCTCGATGCCCACCGACAGGCGCACCGTGTCTTCCGTGACGCCGGCCCTTGCCAGCTCTTCGGGCGACAGCTGCCGGTGCGTGGTCGATGCGGGGTGCGTGGCCAGCGAGCGCACGTCGCCAATGTTCACGAGGCGCGTGAAGAGCTTCAGCGCATCGAGGAACTTCGCCCCACCCTCGCGACCCGCGCCGATGCCGAAGGTCAGCACGCCACTCGAACGACCGCCGAAGTATTTCTTCGCCAGCGGGTAGTCGGCATGGTCTTCGAGCGCGGCGTAGTTCACCCAGTTGACGGCCTTGCTCTGCTTCAGGTGCTGCGCCACCGCCAGCGCATTGCTGCTGATGCGGTCCATGCGCAGCGCCAGCGTCTCGATGCCCTGCAGGATCAGGAAGGCGTTGAACGGCGAGATGGCCGCGCCCGTGTTGCGCAGCGGCACCACGCGCGCACGGCCGATGTAGGCGGCCGGGCCCAGCGCCTCGGTGTAGACCACGCCGTGGTAGCTCACGTCGGGCTCGTTCAGGCGCTTGAAGCGCTCCTTGTGCTCGGCCCACGGGAACTTGCCCGAATCGACGATGGCACCACCGATGCTGGTGCCGTGGCCGCCCAGGTACTTGGTGAGCGAGTGCACCACGATGTCGGCGCCGTGCTCGATGGGCCGGCTCAGGTACGGCGAAGGCACGGTGTTGTCGACGATGAGCGGCACGCCGTGGCGGTGCGCAATTTCGGCGATGGCCGCGATGTCGGTCACGTTGCCCGCCGGGTTGCCCAGCGACTCGACAAACACCGCCTTGGTGCGCTCGTCGAACAGCTTCTCGAAGCTGCTCGGGTCGCGGTGGTCCGCGAAGCGCGTGGTGATGCCGAACTGCGGCAGCGTGTGGGCGAACAGGTTGTAGGTGCCGCCGTACAGCGCCGTGCTGCTGATGATGTTGTCACCGGCCTCGGCGATGGTCTGGATCGCGTAGGTCACGGCCGCCTGGCCCGAGGCCAGCGCCAGCGCCGCAATGCCGCCTTCGAGCGCGGCCACGCGCTGCTCCAGCACGTCCTGCGTCGGGTTGTTGATGCGGGTGTAGATGTTGCCCGGCACCTTCAGGTCGAACAGGTCCGCGCCGTGCTGCGCGCTGTCGAAGGCGTAGGCCACGGTCTGGTAGATCGGCGGCGCGACCGCGCGGGTGGTGGGCTCGGGCGAGTAGCCGGCGTGGACCGACAGGGTTTCGAATTTCCAGTTCTGCGACATGCGACTGCCTTTCAAAGGGGGAATGGATGAAACGACTCAGATCGCCCAGCGCAAGGCATGGGCTTGAGGCGTGAGCCAGCTGGCATCGGTGCTTTCCACATCGGTCTCTTCGGACTTCTGCAGCACCCGGTCGAGGATTCGTTTTTCGATGGCGGCAAAGGCCGGGTCGCCCTGCGAGCGCGGACGGGCCAGCGCGATGTTCTCGTCGAGCGCGATGCGGCCGTCCTCGATGAGGATCACGCGGTCGGCCAGTGCCACGGCTTCCTGCACGTCGTGCGTCACCAGCAGCGCGGTGAAGCGGTGGCGCTGCCACAGGTTCTCGATGAGACGGTGCATCTCGATGCGCGTGAGCGCGTCGAGCGCGCCCAGCGGCTCGTCGAGCAGCAGCAGGCGTGGGTGGTGCACCAGCGCGCGCGCCAGGGCCACGCGCTGGCGCTGCCCGCCCGACAGGCGCGCCGGCCATTCGTTCTCGCGGTCGGCCAGGCCGACCTGCGCCAGCACTTCCTTGCCGCGCGCCTTGGCATCGTTGGGCAGGCCCAGCGTCACGTTGTCGAGCACGCGGCGCCAGGGCAGCAGACGCGCCTCCTGGAACATGATGCGCGTGTCGTCGTGCAGGCCGCTCACGGCCTTGCCGTCGGTGTAGAGGCCGCCGGACGTGGCTTCCTCGAGGCCCGCGATGAGCCGCAGCAGCGTGCTCTTGCCGCAGCCGCTGCGCCCGACGATGGCGATGAACTGGCCCGGCTCGATGGTCAGCTGCGTGTTGCGCAGCACCTCGCGCGCGCCATAGCGCTTGTGCAGGCCGCGCGCCTCAAGGCGCACGCCACCGGCGATGGCTTGGGGTTGGATGTCTTTGAGAACGGCACTCATGAATTCAGGCCCCGGGGTTGAACAGCGCCACGTTCAGCGCATCGATTTTTCTGGGCAGCAGCTTCTCGGCGAAGAAGGCATCGGCGATGCGCTGCTGTTCGGCCAGCCCGCCGGCCACCACCGGCCGCACGGCGTAGCTGCGGCGGCTGTTGGCCTGCTCGATGGTCGGGGCGTCGAGCCCCCACACGGGCGCGAGCAAGGCCGCAGCCTCCTTCGGGTGCTGCTTGACCCACTTGCCGGTTTTTTCCAGCTCGGCGTAGACCACGCGCAGCACGTCGGGCCGCGCCTTCGCGAACTTGGTGCTCGCCAGGTAGTAGCGCTGGTACGACGCGATGCCCGCGCCGTCGGCCAGGATGCGCACCTTCGACTGGCGCTGGGCGGCGGCCAGGAACGGGTCCCACACCACCCAGGCGTCGATGGCGCCCTTCTCGAAGGCGGCACGGCCGTCGGCGGGCGTGAGGTACGCAGGCTCGATGTCCTTGAACGACAGGCCGGCCTTCTCCAGTGCGGCGATCAGCAGGTAGTGCGCACCGGCCGCTTTCGCGAAACCGACCTTCTTGCCCTTGAGATCGGCCACGGTCTTGAGCGGCGACTCGTCGCGCACGACGATGGCCTGCGCGGCCGGCGACGGTGCTTCCTGCGCCAGAAAGGTCAGGTTGGCGCCGGCCGCTTGTGCGAACACGGGCACGGTGTCGGCGACGTCGGCGCTGATGTCCAGGTTGTCGAGGTTCAGCGCCTCGAGCAGCGGCAGGCCGCTGGTGAACTCGTGCCAACTCAGCGAAACGTTGAGCGGCGCGAGCTGCTTCTCGAGCGTGCCCTGCACCTTCAGCAGTGCGATCAGCGTGGACGACTTCTGGTAGCCGAAGCGCACCGTGGCGGGCCGTTGTTGCTGTGCCAGCACGGCACCTGCACTCAGCGCGCCCAGCGTCGCCAGCGCGGTACGGCGATTGATGAATTGTTTCATGTGCCCTGCCCTCACTTCGCCGGCTTCTTCTGGTAGCCCGGATGCCAGCGCAGCCACCACTGCTCCAGGCCGCGTGCGAACAGGTCGGCCAGCTTGCCGAGCAGCGCGTACAGCAGGATGCCCACGAGCACGATGTCGGTCTGCAGGAACTCGCGGGCGTTCATCGTGAGGTAGCCGATGCCGGCCTGCGCCGAGATGGTCTCGGCCACGATGAGGATCACCCACATCAGGCCCAGCGAGAAACGCAGCCCCACGAGGATCGACGACAGCGCGCCCGGCAGGATCACCTCGCGGTACAGCTGCCAGCGCGACAGGCCGTAGGTGCGTCCCATCTCGATGAGCTGCGGGTCGACGTTGCGGATGCCGTGGAAGGTGTTCAGGTAGATCGGGAAGAACACCGACACAGAGATCAAAAACAGCTTGGCCGACTCGTCGATGCCGAACCACAGGATCACCAGCGGAATGAGCGCCAGCGCCGGGATGTTGCGCACCATCTGGATGGTGGAGTCGAGCAGCGTCTCGAAGAACTTCACCGAGCCGGTCAGCAGGCCCAACGCCAGCCCTGCACCGCCGCCGATGGCGAGCCCCGCGAGCGCACGGCCCGCGCTGACCTTCACGTGCGTCCAGAGCTCACCGGACACGGTGAGCGACCACGCGGCCTTGACCACGTCCAGCGGTGCCGGCAGCACGCGCGTCGAGAGCCAGCCCAGCGACGAGGCGATCTGCCAGACGACGATCAGCCCCACGGGCACCAGCCACGGGATGAGCCGCTTCGCGACGCTGAGTCCGAAGCCTCGCAGCGCGCTGCCTGCATCGCCTGCGGCGTTCGATGCCGGCGCCACCGCCGGCAGTTCCTGTACTTGTTCGGTCATGCGTGTCCTCAGCTTTGGGAGACGAGTCGGGAAGGCGCGTCGAGGTTGGCGACGACTTCGCCGAAAGGACCGCTCAGCGAGCCGCCCGCGAGTTGCGTCTTCGCCTTGCGCGAGAGCAGCGGGAACACCAGCTCGGCGAAGCGGTAGGCCTCTTCGAGGTGCGGGTAGCCCGAGAAGATGAACTTGTCGATGCCCAGCGCCGCGTACTCCTCGATGCGCGCCGCCACGGTCTTGGCGTCGCCGACCAGCGCCGTGCCCGCACCGCCGCGCACCAGGCCCACGCCGGCCCAGAGGTTGGGCGCGATCTCCAGGTCAGCGCGCCCGCGCTTGGCGCCGCCGGCGTGCAGCGCGGCCATGCGGCGCTGGCCTTCGGAGTCCATGCGCGCAAACGCGGCCTGGGCGCGCGCAACGGTCTCGTCGTCGACACGGCTGATGAGTTCTTCGGCGGCCTTCCAGGCCGCGTCTTCGGTCTCGCGCACGATCACGTGCAGGCGGATGCCGAACTGCACGCTGCGGCCCTGGCGCTCGGCGCGGGCGCGCACGTCGGCGATCTTCTTCGACACCTCCGCGGGCGGCTCGCCCCAGGTCAGGTAGGCATCGACCTGCTCGGCCGCGAGGTCATGCGCCGCCGCAGAAGAGCCGCCGAACCACACGGGCGGATAGGGCTTCTGCACCGGCGGAAACAGCAGCCGCGCGCCCTTCACGCTCAGGTGCTTGCCCTCGTAGTCGTAGGTGCCGGTCTCGTGGCTGCGCGCGATGATCTCGCGCCAGATGCGGATGAACTCGGCCGATTGCTCGTAGCGCGCCGCGTGGTCGAGGTACACCCCGTCGCCTTCCAGCTCGGCCTGGTCGCCGCCAGTGACGAGGTTCACGAGCAGGCGCCCGCCCGAGAGCCGGTCGAAGGTCGCGGCCATGCGCGCGGCCAGGCTGGGCTGGTGCAGGCCGGGGCGCACGGCCACCAGGAACTTGAGCTTCTTCGTCGCGCCGATGAGGCTGGACGCGATCACCCACGGGTCTTCGCAGGAGCGGCCGGTGGGAATCAGCACGCCTTCGTAGCCGAGGTGGTCGGCCGCGCCGGCGATCTGCTGCAGGTACGGCAGGTCGACGGCGCGCGCGCCTTCGCTCGTGCCGAGGTAACGGCTGTCGCCGTGCGTGGGGAGGAACCAGAAGATCTGCATCGGAAACTCTCGATCGTTCGTTGGCTTGCCCGTTCAGACGGCAAGCAGGAAAGGAAGGCGGCGCGCCGCAGACACGACGCCCCAGGCGCGCGCCGTGATGGCCAGCACGTGGCCGGCGCGTTCGTGCAGCGCAGTCGACAACACGGCAGCCATCACGCGATCCCAGCGCCGGCGGCTTCGAGCACGTTGATCTTTCTGGGGATCAGCTTGAGCGCGAAGAAGGTGTCGGCGATCTGCTGCTGCTCGGCCAGGATGGCCTTGGTGATCGGGCCGGTGCCGTAGGCGGTGCGGCCTTGCGACAGGTCGGCCACCGCCTTGGGCAGGCCCCAGATGGTCGACAGCTCGGTCGCCAGTTCGTTGCGGTGGGCGGCGCCCCACTGGTCGATCTTGTTGACCTCTTCGATCGCAACGGCCAGCACGTCGGCGTTCTTCGCCACGTAGTCGAGCGACGAGAAGTAGTAGGCGCGGTTGCCGACCACGCCCACGGCGTCGGCCAGGATGCGTGCGTCGAGCGACTGCTGCGCGGCGGCCAGGAACGGGTCCCAGATCACCCAGGCGTCGACCGAGCCTTTTTCGAAGGCGGCGCGCGCATCGGCCGGCGGCAGGTAGACCAGGCTCAGGTCGCTGTACGCCAGGCCGTGCTTCTCGAACAGCTTGACGATGAAGTAGTGGACGTTCGAGCCCTTGTTGAGCGCGATCTTCTTGCCCTTGAGGTCGGCCACGGTCTGGATGGCCGAGCCCTTGGGTACCAGCACCGCCTCGGTCTTCGGGCGCGGCACCGTGGCGCCCACGTAGGCCAGCGGCGCGCCGGCGGCCTGCGCGAAGATGGGCGGCGCTTCGCCGACGTCGCCGAAGTCGATCGAGCCGACGTTCAGCGCCTCGAGCTGCACCGGGCCGGCCGTGAACTCGGTCCACTTCACGGTCGCGCCCAGCGGTGCGAGCCGCTTCTCGAGCGTGCCGCGGGCCTTGAGCACGCTCAGGTAGCCCTTCTGGTGGCCGATGCGCAACTGGCGCGCGGGGCTCTGCGCCAGGGCGGCGAGCGACGACGGCAGCGCGAGGGCAGCGGCCGCGCCCTGGAGCAGGCGGCGGCGGGGAATGGCAATGCGGGTCATGGAATGAGGTCCTTCGAAACTGTTCAGGGCTGGGCCGTGACGACCGCGTCGCTGACCTTGATGGGCTTGGGAATGAGCTTCAGCGCGTAGAAGGTGTCGGCGATCTGCTGCTGGTCGGCCGCGACGGCGGCGGTGATCGGCTTCACGTTGAACTCGTAGCGGCGCAGCGCCAGCTCGACCACGTCCACCGGCAAGCCCTGCAGCGGCGCGATCAGCTCGGCGGCCTGGCGCAGGTTCTTCTTGAGCCAGATGCCCTGCTCCACCGAATCGGCGAACAGCGCGTCGATCACCTGCGGGTGCTTCTTCACGAAGCCGCGTTCGCCCAGGTAGTACTGGTAGTTGTTGACCACGTCCGGTGCGCCATCGGCCAGCACGCGGGCGCCGGTGGCTTTCTCGGCGGCGGCCTGGAACGGGTCCCAGATCACCCAGGCGTCGACGTTCTTGCTTTCGAAGGCGGCACGGCCGTCGGCGGGTGCGAGGTACACGGGCTGGATGTCGGACAGCTTCAGGCCGTTCTTCTCGAGCTGCTTCACGAGCAGGTAGTGCACGTTGCTGCCCTTGTTGAGCGCGACCTTCTTGCCCTTGAGGTCGGCCACGGAGCGGATGGGCGAATCCTTGGTGACGAGGATGGCCTCGGCGCGCGGTGCGGCCGGGTCGTAGCCGAAGTAGACAAACTTCGCCCCCGCGGCCTGCGCGAAGATGGGCGGCGCCTCGCCGACATAGCCCACGTCGACCGCACCCACGTTCAGCCCTTCGAGCAGCTGCGGTCCGGCCGGGAACTCGACCCACTTCACGCCGAAGCCCAGTGGCGAGAGCTTCTTCTCGAGCGTGCCCTGTGCCTTCTGCAGCACGAACAGGCTGGCCGACTTCTGGTAGCCGATGCGCAGCTCGCCCTTGGCCTTCGTCTGCGTCTGGGCGTGTGCCGAAGCGGCGGAGATGAAGCTCACGATGAGCGCGATGGCGGTGACGACGATGGCGCTGATGGCGAGGTCGCGCAGCGCCTGCCAGAAGGAGCGCGGCGCGACTTCGAACACGGAGTCTTCGGGAGCGACGGGGTTCATGCGGAATTCCTTGGTGCAAAAACGTGGGGCAAAGCGATCCCCCGGCCGCACACAGGCGGCTTCGAAAAACGGGGAACGGAAAGAGGTCTGGCCGGGGCCGGGTTCAGCAGCGAACCCGGTCGTCAAACGCTACATCGCACACGGGAAAATGGCACCGGCTCGAAGCCGTGAGTGGCTGGCAACTTGAGGCCTTCGGTCGCGAGCACCTCGACGGCCTCGTTCAGGCGCTCCGCCAGGTCGTGGTGCACCTGGTAGGCGTTCTCGGGCGTCAGCGCGATCTGCGAATCGCTCGCGTAGACGCCCGGCAGGATGTGGCGCGCCGACAGCGACTGCAGCACGGGCCGCAATGCGTAATCGAGCGCGAGCATGTGGTGCGGGCTGCCGCCGGTGGCCAGCGGCAGCACCGTCTTGCCCTTGAGCGCGTTCTGCGAGAGCAGGTCGAGAAAGACCTTCAGCACACCGCTGTAGGCCGCCTTGTAGACCGGCGTGGCCACCACGATCACGCGGGCCGCCGCCACCTGGGCAACGGCACGCTCGATGGCCGGGTGCGCCCACTCGGCCAGCAGCAGCGCTTGCGCCGGCAGGTCACGGATCGCGAGCCGCTCGATGCGCGCATGGCGTTGGGCCAGCCGCTCGCCCACCGCGTCGAGCAAGGCGGTGGAGCGGGAGGGGGCCGAGGGGCTGCCGGCAATCAGGAGAACGGACACGAGAAACTTTCGTTGGGCTTCAGGAGAAATTCAGGGCGAAGCGATCCCCGGCGCCCTCCCACGGGGTGCCACCAGCGATCGGTTCCAGAGGAGCTGCGCTTACTTCTGCTTGGGTGCGTAGATCTGGTCGAAGGAGCCGCCGTCGGCGAAGTGCTCCTTGTCGGCCTTCGCCCAGCCACCGAAGGCCTGGTCGATGGTCACCAGCGTGAGCTTGGGGAACTGCTTGTCGTACTTGGCCTTGGCCTTGTCCGAGGTCGGGCGGTAGAAGTTGCGGCCCGCGATGTCCTGGCCTTCGTCGGAGTACAGGTACTTCAGGTACTCCTCGGCCACGGCGCGCGTGCCCTTCTTGTCGACCACCTTGTCGACCACCGCCACGCTGGGCTCGGCCAGGATGGAGATGGATGGCACGACGATCTCGAACTTCTCGGGGCCGAATTCCTTCAGCGCCAGGAAGGCTTCGTTTTCCCAGGCCAGCAGCACATCGCCCACGCCGCGCTGCACGAAGGTGATGGTCGAGCCGCGCGCGCCGGTGTCGAGCACGGGCACGTTCTTGTACAGGTTGCCGACGAATTCCTTGGCCTTGGCTTCACCGCCGTACTTGCGCTTGGCGAATTCCCAGGCCGCGAGGTAGTTCCAGCGGGCGCCGCCCGAGGTCTTGGGGTTGGGCGTGATCACCTGCACGCCGGGCTTGACCAGGTCGTCCCAGTCCTTCAGGCCCTTGGGGTTGCCCTTCTTCACCAGAAACACGATGGTCGAGGTGTAGGGGGCGGAGTTGTGCGGCAGGCGCTTTTGCCAGTCGGCCTTGACGAGGCCGCCATGCGTGGCCAGGGCGTCGATGTCGCCGCCCAGCGCCAGCGTGGCCACGTCGGAATCGATGCCGTCGATGATCGAGCGGGCCTGCTTGCCCGAGCCGCCGTGCGACTGCTTGACGCTCACGTCCTGGCCGGTCTTGGCCTTCCAGTACTTGGCGAAGGCCTGGTTGTAGTCCACGTACAGCTCGCGGGTCGGGTCGTACGACACGTTCAGCAGCGTCACGGGGCCCTTGGCACCCGCCGCACCCTGCGAAAACGACGGCAATGCCGACAGGGCCAAGGCACCGGCCACGCCGGCACCCAGGGAAAGCTTGATAAAGTCGCGGCGAAGGCTCATGGTGTCTTGCTCTTAAAAAGGCATATCAATGAAGCCACGTATTCTGAATACGACATATAGGAACTGGAACGACCAAGTTTTCAGTTCTTAATAGCCAAATCAACTAAGCAACCGCTTTCCCCCACAAGAGGCAATCAAATGGCACGCATGGTTCAGTGCATCAAGCTCGGCAAAGAGGCCGAAGGACTCGACTTTCCGCCGTACCCCGGCGACCTGGGCAAGCGCCTGTGGGAAAACGTCAGCAAGGAAGCCTGGGCCGCCTGGCTCAAGCAACAGACCATGCTGGTCAATGAAAACCGGCTGAACCTGGCCGACCTGCGCGCCCGCCAGTACCTGGCCCGCCAGATGGAAAAGCACTTCTTCGGCGAAGGCGCCGACGTGGCGCAAGGCTACGTTCCCCCTCCTGCAGCCTGAGTCCGGCGTGGCCGCCGACGGCACCCCGCTCGGCGCGCGCTCCGGCGACGACACCTCCCCCCTCGACAACGACACACCGGCGCTTTCGCGCCGTGTGTTTTTGGACGGCTGCGGCCTGCCCGCCGCCTGGTCCGGGCGTCCGCAATGGCGGATTCTCGAAACCGGCTTCGGGCCGGGCCTTCATTTCCTGACAACCTGGCAGGCCTGGCGCGCCGACCCGCACCGGCCGCGCCTGCTGCACTACGTCGCGGTCGACGCCCATCCGGCGCCGGTCGGCGATCTGCTGCGCGCGGCTGAAGCCGATCCGGCGCTCGCACCGCTCGCGGAGGAGCTGACCCGCCAATGGGCCGGGCTGCTGCCGGGCTTCCACCGGCTGGCCTTCCACGACGGCCGCGTGCTGCTCACGCTGTGCGTGGGCGAGCTGCAGCCGATGCTGCGCGCGCAACGCTTCGAGGCCGACAGCCTCTTCCTCGACGGTTTCGGCCCGGCGATGGCCTCGCCCGACACGCTCAAGGCGGTGTCGCGCTTCGCCCGCCAGGGCACCGGCCTCGCGGCCCGCACCGACGACGACGGGGTGCGCCATGCGCTGGCGCAGAACGGATTCCAGCTCGACCCGGGCCCCGGCAGCCTGCGCAGCGTGTTCGCGCCCGCCTGGACGGTGCGGCGTCGCCAGCCGGTGCGTGAGGGCGTCGACGCGCCCGGCCATTGCGCGGTGATCGGCGCCGGGCTCGCGGGTGCGGCCGTGGCGGCCAGCCTCGCGCGGCGCGGCTGGCGGGTCACGGTGCTCGACGTGGCCGACACCCCGGCCTCGGGCGCGTCAGGCCTGCCGGTCGGGCTGCTGGCGCCGCATGTGTCGTCCGACGACGCCTTGCTGTCGCGGCTCACGCGCGCCGGCATCCGCTCCACCTGGACCGAACTGGCGCTGCGGCTCGAGCCCGGCCGCGACTGGGGCGCCTACGGATCGCTCGAACGCCGCCCTGACGGCGACGTGCGCGTGCCGTCCGGCTGGAGCGCTCAGGGCCCGAACGAATCCTGGCCCGCGCAGCCCGATCGGCTCGCCGCGGCCGGCCTGCCGCCCGACACGCCGGCGCTCTGGCATGCGCGCGCGGCCTGGGTGCGGCCGCTCCGGCTGATCGCCGCGTGGCTGGGCCAACCGGGCGTCGAATTCCGCGGCAACTGCCACGTCGCGCGCCTCGCACGCACGGACTGCGGCTGGCAACTGCTCGACGGTGCCGGCGCCCTGCTCGCCGAAGCCGACCGCGTCGTCGTGGCCGCGGGCTTCGAATCGCACCACTTCGCGCCCGACTTGCCGCTGCAACCCGTGCGCGGCCAGGTCGCCTGGGGCCGGGCGGACGACAGCGCCCTGCCCGTCACCCCCATCAACGGCGACGGCCACCTGATCGCCGGCGTGCCCGACGGCGAGGCACCGCAGCCGCTGTGGCTGATCGGCGCCACCTTCGACCGCGACAGCACCGACCTCGCCCCCACCGACGCCGACCGCCTCGCCAACCGCGAACGGCTCGCGCGCCTGCACCCGGGCGCCGCCGCCGCGCTCGCGCCCGCCTTCGAACGCGAAGACGTGCATGCCTGGGTCGGCGTGCGCTGCGCCTCGGGCGACCGCCGGCCGCTGGTCGGCCCGCTGGCGCCGGGCGCCGACGAGGGCCTGTGGGCCTGCACCGCGCTGGGCTCGCGCGGCCTGAGCTTTGCCACCCTGTGCGCCGAGCTGCTGGCGGCGCAGTGGCATGGCGAACCGCTGCCCTTGCCCGCGACGCTCGCCAAGGCGCTGGGCACGCAGCGGCTCTGGCCCGGATCGGACTGAATCGGCCCGTACGGGCTTCCCGGCTCCCCGGCGCCACGCGCGCACCGCACAATGCGCGCCATGGCCATCCAGTACGACATCACCCACACCACCGTCTACCGCTACAACAAGCCGGTGACCTTCGGCTTGCACCGCGTGATGTTCCGTCCGCGCGACAGCCACGACCTGCGGGTGCTCGCCACCGACCTGCAGGTGAGCCCGCAGGCCCTCACGCGGCTCATTCAAGACCCGTACTCGAACTCCGTCGCGCTGGTGCAGCCGCTGGGCGAAGCGACCGAGCTGCGCATCGTCTGCTCCTTCACCATCGAGCACGTGCCGCCGTCGCAGCGCGACCTGCTCACGCTCGACCCGTCGGCCGAGTTCCTGCCCTTTGCCTATTCGGTGCAGGAGCGCCTGGACCTGGAGCACTACCTGCGCCCGCACCACAACGACGATGCCAACGGCACGCTGATCCGCTGGGCGCACCAGTTCCTGCACACCGACCAGCCCAACAGCACGCGCGATGTGCTCACGCGCATGAACGCGCACATCGGCCAGAGCTTCGAATACAAGGCGCGCGACGAGGAAGGCACGCAGACGCCGCTCGAGACACTGGCGCTGGGCAGCGGCAGCTGCCGCGACTACGCGCTGCTGATGATGGAAGCCACGCGCCGTCTCGGCATCGCGACGCGCTTCGTCTCGGGCTACCTCTACGACGCGTCGCTCGACAACGACGCCACCGGGCAGGCGCCCGGCGAATCGGTCACCGGCGCCGGCAGCACGCACGCATGGCTGCAGGCCTACCTGCCAGGCGCGGGCTGGCTGGCCTTCGACCCCACCAACAACCTCATGGGCAGCGGCCAGCTGATCCGCGTGGGTGTGGCGCGCGACCCTGCGCTGGCGGCGCCCATCTCAGGCAGCTGGTACGGCGACGCCGAGGCCTACGAAGGCCTCGACGCCACGGTGGTGGTGAAGCGCCGCAAGGGCGGCTGAGCCACCGCGCGATCAGCCTTGCTCAGCCACGCGCAGCCAGCTTCGCCTCGAGCTCGGCGATGCGCGCCCTCGCCTCGTCGCCTTCAGGAATCGGCCGGCCGCTGTCGCGCCACTGCACCGCGCTCTTGAAGCCTTCGGCTTCGGCCTGGCGGCGGAACCACATGCCCTCGGGGTTGTGGCGCGTGATGCCGTCGAACACGGTGGCGAACATCTGGGTCTGCTCCAGCCCCATCGAATGCCAGACCTGGTTGACGACCATCTTGTGCATCATGAGGTGCGAACTCGGCACGCCCGCGATGCGCTGCGCGAGCACCAGCGTGGCCTCGTCGAGCTGCGCCGCCGGCACTGCGAAGTTGGCCAGGCCCCAGTCGGCCGCTTGCGTGCCGGTGATGGTGTCGCCCGTGAACATGAGCTGCTTGGCGCGCAGCGCGCCGAGGCGGTAGGTCCACATCGCGGTGGTCGGGCAGCCCCACACGCGCGTGGGCATGTAGCCGATGCGCGCGTCGTCGGCCATGGTGAGCAGGTCGCAGCACAGCGCGATGTCGCTGCCGCCCGCCACCGCGTAGCCGTGCACCTTGGCGATGGTCGGCTTGCGGCAGCGCCACAGCGACATGAAGTCTTCGGTGTTGCGCTTCATGGCGGCGTAATCGAGCATCGGGTCCCACGGCGCTTTTTCCTGCCGGCAGGGATGGTCGGCCTGGCCTTCGCGGCCGTGGCCCTCCGCGTAGTCGCCCAGGTCGTAGCCGGCGCAGAAGGCGCGGCCGGCGCCTTCGACCACGATCACATGCACCTCGTCGTCGGCCTCGGCCCATTCGACCGCGCGGCGGATGTCCGTCGGCGTGCTGTCGCCGATGGCATTGAGCTTCTCGGGGCGGTTGAGCACGAGGCGCGCGATGCGCGGGCGCTGCGGGTCCTTGTCGATCAGGACGGTCTCGAAAGCGGGCATGGTCGGTGGTCTCCTTCTGTTCTTTGGGGGGTGATGCCGCTTCGCTTGTAGCATCGCCCGCCGCCCGCTGGCAAACCCGCCGACCGCCGGGCTCAACGCCCCGTGGCGCCCCCGAGTCGGAACAGGAACACCGCGCCCTTGCCCGGCTGCGGCACGAGCCGGATGTCGCTGCCGTGCAGCTGCAGGATGCGCTGCACGATCATCAGCCCGAGCCCGCCGCCGCGCGCACCGCCGTCGGCAAAGGCCGGCCGCGTGAACAAGCCCTTCTGCAGCTCGCCCGGAATGCCGGGGCCGGTGTCGCTCACCTGCACCGCCACGCCGGCGTCGGACGGGCGCAGGCGCACCTCGATCTCGCCGCCGGCCGGCGTGTGGCGGATGGCGTTGTCCAGCAGGTTGGTCAGCACGCGCTCGATCATGCCGAGGTCGGCCGACACCACGGGCAGGTTCGGCGCGATGTCGGGCTTGAGCTGCTGGCGCCGCGCTTCGGCCGCGAGCTCGAACTTCTGGAACACGTCCTGCACGAGGTCGGCGAGCGCGAAGTTTTCTTTCTCGGGCTTGACCACGCCGTACTCGAGCCGCGCCAGCTCGAACACCTCCTGCGCGAGTCGGCCCACCTTGCGGCTCTGGCCGAGCGCGATCTCCAGGTAGCGGCGGCGCTCTTCTTCGCTGAGCGTGCCGGCCTTGAGCAGCAGCGTCTCGAGGTAGCCGTGCAGCGATGTGAGCGGCGTGCGCAGGTCGTGCGAGATGTTGGCGAAAAGTTCGCGGCGCTGGCGGTCCTGCAGGCTGAGTTCGCGCCACTGCTCGGCGATGCGGCGCGTCATCTGCGCAAAGGCCTGCTGCAGCTGCGCGATCTCGTCGTCGGCGTGGCGCGGCGGCGCGGGCATGGGCGCCTCGCACTCCAATGCCGCGATGCCCTCGGCCTCGAAACGCCGCACCGCTGCCGTCAGCTCGCGCAGCGGCCGCGTGATGAGGCGGAACGCCACCAGCCCGGCGATGAGCCCCAGCAGCGCCACCAGCGCCATCGACCACAGCGTGGTGCGCAGCACGGTGTCGGCCGAGAGGTTGGCGGCCAGCGCATCGTGGTCCTCGCCTTGCAGCACCACGTACACATAGCCGGCGTCGCGCCCGCCCATGCGCAGCGGCGCGGCGCTGAAGACCTTGGCGCCGTCGGGGCTGCGCGGGTCGTCGCCCGCGATGGGCAGGCGCTCGCCGGCCAGCAGCCGGCGGATGGGGCCGAGCGCCACCTTGTCGCGCTTGAGGTGGCCGGGCGGCGCGGCCTGGGCCTCGATGTGGCCGTCGGGCCCCAGCACGTAGACCTCGACGCTGGGGTTGACGGTCATGAGCTTGTCGAACAGGTCTTTCACCGCCACCGGGTCGAGGCCGCCGGGCTTCATGAGCTCGGTGTTCTGTGCGATGTGGGCCGCGAGCCCCAGCGACAGGCGCTGCGTCACCTCTTGCGCGTGCTGCGCGCCGGCGCGCATCTGCAGCCACGCCGAGGCGCCGCAGCAGGCCAGCAGCAGCACCGCGAACGCGATCGACAGCCGCCGCGACAGCGTGGCCCAGGCCATCATGGAAGGTCGTCCTTCGGTGCGGCGTCGTCCGCCGCGAGCTTGTAGCCGCGCCCCCACACCGTGAGGATGCGCCGCGGCGCAGCCGGGTCGGCTTCGACCTTGGTGCGCAGCCGGTTGATGTGCGTGTTGACCGTGTGCTCGTAGCCGTCGTGCTGGTAACCCCAGACCTGGTTGAGCAGGTCGAGGCGCGAGAACACCTTGCCGGGATGGCGCGCAAAGAAGTAAAGCAGGTCGAACTCGCGCGGCGTGAGCTCGATCGGCTTGCCGTCAACGCGCACCTCGCGCGCCAGCGGCTCGATGTCGAGGTTGCCCAGCGTGAGGCTGCCCGACTCCAGCCGCGCGTTGCGCGCCAGCGCGTCGGTGCGCCGCAGCAGCGCCTTCACGCGCGCCACCAGCTCCAGCACCGAGAAGGGCTTGGCCAGGTAGTCGTCGGCGCCCAGCTCCAGCCCGAGGATGCGGTGCACTTCGCTCGAGCGTGCGCTCACGATGATGACGGGCGTGTAGCGCGCCATGGCACGGGCGCGGCGGCAGATCTCGAGGCCGTCGATGCCGGGCAGCATGAGGTCGAGCACCAACGCATCCCACTGGCCGCGCTCCAGCGCGCGCAGGCCCGCGTTGCCGTCGGCGGCGTGCTCGACCGCGTAGCCCTCGTCGCGCAGGTGCATGCGCAGCAGCTCGGCAATGTGGGCGTCGTCCTCGACGATCAGCACGCGTTTGGCGGTGTCCATGGCCGCGATTGTCCCGCGAGACGCCCGTCGGAGTTATCACGAATCTTTGAACTTTGCGTGATGAATCGGCGAGGGGGTTCGCCCAACAATCCGGCCCATGCAGACACGCTCCGCCCCCGACCACCGACCGATCCACCCGCTGTGGATGCGTGTCACGCACTGGCTCAACGCGCTGGCCGTGCTGGTGCTGGTGACCAGCGGCTGGCGCATCTACAACGCGGCGCCCTTCTTTGACTTTCGCTTTCCGGCCTCGATCACGCTGGGCGGCTGGCTCGGCGGCGCGCTGCAGTGGCACTTCGCGGCGATGTGGCTGCTGGTGTTCAACGGGGGGGTCTACCTGGTGCTGAACCTGGCCAGCGGGCGCTTCGCGCGCAAGTTCTTCCCGCTCACGCCGGCCGGCCTCTGGCGCGATGCGCGGGCCGCGCTCGGCGGCAAGCTCTCGCATGCCGACCCGCGCCACTACAACCATGTGCAAAAGCTCGCCTACCTGTTCGTGATCGTCGACCTCGTCGCGATCGTGCTGTCGGGGCTGGTGCTGTGGAAGTCGGTGCAGTTTCCGATGCTGCGCGAACTGCTGGGCGGCTACGAAGCCGCGCGCCGCGTCCATTTCGTGGCGATGGCCGCCCTGGTGGCCTTCGTTGCCGTGCACCTCGTGATGGTGGCGCTCGTGCCCCGCACCCTGCTCACCATGCTGCGCGGTCGCGCGCCCCACACCCCATGAGCCTCTTTTTCAAACGCCCTCCCCTGGTCGGTGTCGACGGCGACGTCGTGGTGCGCGAAGCCCGTGCCCTCATCGAGCGCCGGCTCGACGCCCCCTCGCGTCGCCTGTTCCTGCGCCGTTCGCTGACGCTGGGCGGACTGTCGATGCTCACCGGCTGCAGCATCAGCGACGACAGCCACGTGGAAGCCGCGCTTGCGAAGGTCTCGCGCTTCAACGACGAGGTGCAAGGCTGGCTCTTCAGCTCGACGCGGCTGGCGCCGACCTACACCGAAGCCGAGATCACGCGCCCCTTTCCGTTCAACGCCTACTACGGCGAGGACGAGGTCCGTGAGGTGGACGAAGCCACCTACCGCCTCGAAGTGAGCGGCATGGTCGCCGACAAGCGCCGCTGGACGCTCGCTGAACTGCGCGCGCTGCCGCAAGAAGACCAGATCACGCGCCACATCTGCGTGGAAGGCTGGAGCGCCATCGGCAAATGGGGCGGCGTGCGCTTTGCCGATTTCCTGCGCCACGTCGGCGCGGACCTGAGCGCCAAGTACGTCGGCTTCCAGTGCGCGGACGACTACCACACCAGCATCGACATGCCGACCGCGCTGCATCCGCAGACGCTGCTGGCGCTGAGCTACGACGGCCAGCCGCTGCCGCCGAAGTACGGCTTCCCGATGAAGCTGCGCATGCCGACCAAGCTTGGCTACAAGAACCCGAAGCACATCCAGGCGATGTACGTGACCAACACCTATCCCGGTGGCTACTGGGAAGACCAGGGCTACAACTGGTTCGGAGGGAGCTGAGCGGCTGCCACAGCCGCTCGACTGCCGAAGAAAGCGCGAGGCCGAATCCCGACAGGGAACCAGGCCGATCTCGACAACAAGACCCAACCTCAACTCAGGAAGACCGACATGAACAAGCTCACCGCCACCCTCCTCGCCACCTGCATGGCCTTCGCCGGCGCCTCGGCCTTGGCCGCGGACGACATGGCCAAGGACGGCATGAAGAAGGACAGCATAGCCAAGGACGGGATGAAGAAAGACGCCATGGGCAAGGACGCCATGAAGAAGGACGGCATGGCCAAAGATGGCATGAAGAAAGATGCCATGGGCAAAGACGACATGAAGAAGGACGCGATGGGCAAGGACGAGATGAAGAAGTAAGCCGCCTTTTTCCCCGGCCCCGCCGCCATTGACGGCCGGCGGGATCGGGATCACTGTCCCTTTCTTGCGCTCCCTACGAAAGACCGCCATGAAATCCTTCGCCATCGCCGCCGGCGCGCTTGCCGCCGCCTTCGCCTGGCACGCAGCCCCGTCCTTTGCCGAGACCGCGCGCCGCGTGCCCGCGCCCACGGTCGACCTCACCGCACCTGCAGGCGCCACCACCGCCACCGCCGTGTTCGCGGGCGGCTGCTTCTGGGGCGTGCAGGGCGTTTTCCAGCGCGTCGAGGGCGTGAGCAATGCGCTCTCGGGCTACGCGGGCGGCGAGGCCCGCACCGCGCGCTACAACGAGGTCGGCTCCGGGCGCACCGGCCATGCCGAAGCCGTGCGCATCAGCTACGACCCGCGCAAGGTCAGCTACGGCAAGCTGCTGCAGATCTATTTCTCGGTGGCGCACGACCCGACCCAACTCAACCGCCAGGGCCCCGACACCGGCCCGCAGTACCGCTCCACCGTGTTCGCCGAAAACGCCGAACAGGCCCGCATCGCCAACGCCTACATCGCCCAGCTGAACCAGGCCAAGACCTTCGGCAACAAGCCGCTGGCGACCACGGTCGAGGTGTCCAAGCCCTTCTATGCGGCGGAGGACTACCACCAGGACTACCTCACGCTGCACCCGAACCAGCCCTACATCGCGGTCCACGACCTGCCGAAGATCGACGACCTGAAGAAGCTGTTCCCGGAGAGCTACAAGGCCACGCCGTCGCTGGTGCGGGCGGCCAAGGCCAGCTGAGCGGCGCTCTGCGCCACGCTCACAGCAGCTTCGCGCGCTTCGCCTGCTCCGTCAGCTCCGCCCGGAAGTTCGGGTGCGCAATCGAGATCAGCTCCTGCGCGCGCTGCTTGGCCGATTTGCCGCGCAGCTGCGCCACGCCATGTTCGGTGACGACGTAGTTGATGTCGTTCTTGCTCGTGCTCACGTGCGTGCCCGATGAGAGCGAGGGCACGATGCGCGAGATGGTGTCGTCCTTGGCCGTCGAAGGCAGCACGATGAAGGCCTTGCCGCCGCGCGAGCGGTTGGCCGCGCGCACGAAGTCCGACTGCCCGCCCGTGCCCGAGTACGGCGCATGGCCCAGGCTCTCGGAGCCGCACTGGCCCAGCAGGTCGATCTGCATGGTGGCGTTGATGGCGATGAGGTTGTCGGTCAGCCCCGCCAGCGCCGGGTCGTTGGTGAAGTTCACCGGGTGCATCTCCAGCCCCGGGTTGCGGTCCATGAAGCGGTACAGCTTGTTCGATCCCAGCGCGAAGGTCGCGACCGACTTGCCCGGCAGGTAGTTCTTGCGGCGGTTGGTGACCGCGCCGCTTTCCACCAGCGTGAGGATGCCGTCGCCGATCATCTCCGTGTGGATGCCCAGGTCGCGCTTGCCCGTGAGCTGCATCACCACCGCATCGGGAATGCCGCCGTAGCCGATCTGCAAGGTGGCGCCGTCGTCGATCAGGTCGGCCACGTGCTTGCCGATGGCTTCCTGCACCGGGCCGATCTTCGGCAGGCCGACTTCCATCACCGGTTCGCTGCTCTCGACGAGCGCCCCCACCTGCGAGATGTGCACGTGGCAGTTGCCGTGCGCATAAGGCACGTTGGGGTTCACCTCGAGCACGACCGCGCGGGCCTTCGCCACGGCGGCCATCGTGTAGTCGGGGCCCAGGCTCAGCGCGAAGTAGCCGTGCGCGTCCATCGGCGAAGCCATGCTGAACACCACGTCGGCCGCGATCTGCCCGCGCTCGATCTGCGCCGGGATCTCGGAGAAGTAGTTGGGAATGAAATCGATCCAGCCCGCCTGCCCGCCGGCGCGCGTGGCACCGCCGAAGAACAGCGCGACGTGGCGCACGTGCTCGACCGTCTCGGGGTCGATGTAGGCGTACTTGCGCATCGCCAGGATCTGCGCCACCTTCACGTCGCGGAAATCGCGGCGCTGCTCCGACAAGGCCGTGAGCAGCGAGGGCGGCTCGCCGACGCCCGTGGGCACGATGATCATGTCGCCGTTGCGCACCTGGCGCACGGCATCGGCGGCGGAAACGCGCTTTTGCGCGTACAGGGTCTGGGCAGTCATGCCTGCCACTATGCCTTCTTTTCGCCGCCGCCGAACTCGCGGTGCACCCAGTCGCGCAGCACGGCCGTGGCGGGCCGGCTGGCGGCGCGCGGACTGTAGACCAGGTCGTAGCGGTAGCTTTCCACCGACAGTTCGAAGGGCTGCACCAGCAGGCCCGACGCCAGCTCGTCGGCCACCAGCGCCAGGCTCAGCAGGCCGACGCCCTGCCCCGCGACCGTGGCCTGCACCGCGTGGATCTCTTCGGTGAACGACAGACCGGCCTGCGCATCGACGTCGGTGCGACCCGCGCGCGCGAGCCAGGTGCGCCACACGGGCGCCAGCGTCTCGTCGCGCCCCGCCCGCCCCCATTCGAAATGGATCAGCGAGACGGCCTTCAGGTCCTGCCGCGCCGCGACCGCCAGCGCGGGGCTGCAGACCGGCGCGTAGTGGTCCTGGAACAGCGGCTCGACGACCAGGTCGGCGTAGCGGCCGTTGCCGTAGCGGATCGCCGCATCGGCCTCGGTGTCGAGGTCGACGACCTGGTTGGTGGCGTCCAGCCGCAGCGTCCATTCGGGATGCAGGTCGCGGAAGGTGCCCGCGCGCGGCGCCAGCCGCCGGGCCATGAAACCGACGGTGGACGACAGCGTGGCGATGCGCGTGCCCTTCAGGCGGCGCACGCCGTCGACCGCGCGCTCGAAGCTGTCGAAGCCGTCGCGCAGCGCGGGAAACAGCTGGTGGCCGGCGGCCGTCAGGTGCACCTGCCGCGTGCCGCGTTCGAACAGCCGCACCTCGAGTGTTTCTTCGAGTTGCTTGATCTGGTGGCTGACGGCGGTGGGCGTGACGTGCAGTTCGTCGGCGGCGGCCTTGAAGCTCAGCCGGCGGGCCGCGGCCTCGAACACGCGCAGTGCGCCCAGGGAAGGAAGTCTTCGCATGCGGACAGATTAGCTCAACTCATCCATCGACTGAAAAATCAGCCTTTGTCGGACGCCCTCTTCGCCCCTAAATTTCAGGTGTCGCAGGAAGAAATCACTTCCACGGCTGATTTGAAATTCACCATAGAAGGCACCTGTCATGCAACTCCAACCCAAGCAGATCCACACGCAGCCCGACCCTTACGCCCCCTTCCTGCTGTCGCAGGCCATCCAGCTCGGCAACCTCGTTTTCGTGTCCGGCCAGGCCGCGATCGGCGACGACGGCGAGATCGTCGGCAAGGGCGACTTCGACCGCCAGGCCGAGCAGGCCTTCAAGAACCTCGACCGCGTGCTGCGGGCCGCCGGCACGGGCCTGGGCAACGTGGTCAAGGTGACGATCTTCCTGACCTCCATGGCGAACTTTCCGAAGATCGTCGAACTGCGCCGTCAATGGTTCTCGGCGCCCTACCCGGCCGACACCATCGTCGAGGTCTCGGGCCTGTACTCGCCCGACGCGATGATCGAGATCGAGGCCATCGCCGTCGCGCCCGGAGACGCCCGATGAGCACGCCGCTGCTCGCGCCGGCGACGCTGCACGGCCTACGGCTGCCCAACCGGCTCGCCGTGGCGCCGATGACGCGCGTCAGCGCCTCGCCCGAGGGCCGCGCCAACGGCACCATGGCCCGCTACTACGAGCGCTTTGCGCGGGGCGGCTTCGGGCTCGTCATCACCGAAGGCATCTACACCGACACGGCGTACGCCCAAGGCTATGCCCGCCAGCCCGGCCTGAGCGACGGCGAACAGGCCCGCGCATGGCGTCCGGTGGTGAAGGCGATCCAGGACGCGGGCGGTCGTGCCATCGCGCAACTCATGCATGCGGGCGCGCTGTCGCAGTTCAACCGCTTTCGCGACCACACGGCGGGGCCATCGGCCGTTCGTCCGCTGGGCACGCAGATGACGGCCTACCGTGGCGAAGGCGAGTACCCGGTGCCCCGCGCGATGACCGATGCCGACATCGCCGAGGCGATTCGCGGCTTCGCCCGGGCGGCGCTGCTGGCGATGGAAGTGGCGGGCTTCGACGGCGTGGAGATCCACGGCGCGAACGGCTACCTGCTCGACCAGTTCCTGAGCGGCCACACCAACACGCGCACCGACCGCTGGGGCGGCGCTCTCGCGCAGCGCGTGCAGCTCACGGTCGAGGTGGCGCGCGCCGTGCGGCAGATGCTGGGCGCCTCGGCGCCGGTCGGCGTGCGCATCTCGCAAGGCAAGGTCAACGACTTCAGCCGCAAGTGGCCGGAAGCCGAGGCCGGCGCGGCGACGGTGTTCGGGGCCTTGGCACACAGCGGCATCGACTACCTGCACGTCACCGAGTTCGAAGCCTGGCGACCGGCCTTCGGCGATGCGGGACCGAGCCTGCTGCAGCTCGCGCGCCGCCACGCGCCCGGGCTTGCGATCGTCGCCAACGGCAGCCTGCACGATCCGGGGCGCGCCGAGGCAGCGCTCGCAGATGGTGCCGACTTCGTGGCGCTGGGACGCGGCGCGCTGTCGAACCCCGACTGGCCGAAGCGGTTGAAGGAAGGCCGCGCGCTCGCCGCGTTCGACCCGGCGCTGCTGTCGCCCGCGGGGGACATCAAGCCGGCGGAGCAGCAACCCTAGATGATGTTCTTCTCGCGCAGCGGTCGGTTCTCGAGGATGCGCGCGAACGACAGCGGCGACAGGTCGAGGCTGCGGTAAGCACCGAAGCGGATCAGCTCCGCGATGCCGCGCCCCGCCGCCGGGCACTGTTGCAGCCCGTGGCCCGAGAAGCCGTTCGCGAAGTAGAGGTTGTCGCAGTCCGGGTGCAGGCCGAGGATCGCGTTGTGGTCGAACACGTTCATCTCGTAGTAGCCGGCCCAGGCGCCGGTCATGCGGACGGCTTCGAAGGCTGGGATGCGTTCGGCCAGCGCCGGCCAGATGAAGCTTTCGAAGGCCTCATGGTCGACTTCGAGCGGCGCGTCGTCGGGGTCCCGGTCTTCGGGCGGCGCAAAGCCGCAGATGAACTGGCGCCCTTCGGGCCGCAGCCAGATGCCCGAGGTGTCGATGACCAGCGGGCAACCCGGCAAGGTGCTCGGGCATGAAAAGCTGAACACGCTGCGGCGTCGCCCGTGCACCGGCAGCGCGATGCCGGCCCACTGCGCGACCGGCGCCGCCCACGCACCCGCCGCGTTGACGACGATGTCCGCCTGCAGCGTGTCGCCGCCGTCGATCTGCACGCCGGTGACGCGGCGGCCCTCGCGCCGCAAGCCCGTCGCCTGCGCCTGCACATAGCGCACGCCTTGCGACACCGCCTTCTTGCGAAAGGCCAGCAGCAGGCTGTAGCCGTCGTACCAGCCCTCGCCCGAGAGGCCGAGCGATGCGAGCGCGATGCCCTCGGTCGAGAGCCACGGGAAGCGCGCCTTCAATTCCTCGGGCGTCAACAGCGCCACGTCCACCGCATGCGCCTTCTGCGTCGCGTGGTTCTCGCGCAGCACGTCGACGCCTGCCGGCGAGGCCAGGTACAGGTAGCCGGGTTCCGTCAGTCCGATGTCCGGCGCGTCGTCGCCCACGCGCAGGGTCTTGCCCAGCGTGCGGAAAAACTCGATGCCGTAGAGCGACATCTCGATGTTGATGGCGGTGGAAAACTGCTGCCGGATCGAGCTGGCCGACAGCGCCGACGAGGCCTGCCGGTACGAGAAGTCGCGCTCCACCACCGTGATGTCGAAGGCCTCGCCCGTCGGGTCGGCGCCCAGGAAGTACGCGATGGCCGAGCCGATGGCCCCGCCGCCGATGATCGCCACACGCCGCATGTAATGCCTTTCCGTGTCTTCGATGTGCGGGCCCGGTTCGTTGCCCGGGCCGCGCACGCTCCCGCCAGAATAGCGCGATGAGAAAAGACATTCCCAACCTCGGCGCGCTGCAGGCCTTCGAGGCCTCGGCGCGCCTGGGGAGCTTCACCCGCGCGGCGACCGAGCTGGCGCTCACGCAAAGCGCCGTCGGGCGCCAGGTGGCGATGCTGGAGCAGCGCCTGGGCGTGCCGCTGTTCTCGCGCGTGCGCAAGCGGCTGACGCTCACCGACGTGGGCCGCGAGTACGCCGCGCGCATCCGCCGCCACCTCGACCAGATCCGCCGCGACACGCTGGAGATCAGCGCCGGCCACGAGATGGGCTTCGTGCTCGAGCTGGCCGTGGTGCCGACCTTCGCCACGCAATGGCTCATCCCGCGGCTGCCCGACTTCAGCCGGCTGCACCCGAACATCACGGTGAACCTGTCGGCGCGCTCGCAGCCCTTCTCGTTCCAGGAAAACGCCTACGACGCGGCGATCTACTTCGGCGACCAGTTCTGGCCGAACACGCGCGGCGGGCTGATCTTTTCCGAAGGCGAGATGGTGCCCATCTGCAGCCCCGCGTTCCGTGACGCGCACGCCCGGTGGGACGAAGCCGGCTTCGAGCGCTGCCGCCACGTGCACCTGAGCACGCGCGCCCATGCCTGGCGCGACTGGTACGCGCAGCAGGAATGGGAATACACGGTGCATGCCTCGCGCGGGCCGCGCTACGAGCTGTTCACCATGGTGGTGGCCGCCGCGGCGGCGGGCATGGGCGTGGGGCTGGCGCCGCGCATCCTGGTCGAGCAGGAACTGCGCACCGGCGAACTCGTGATCCCGGTGGACCGGCACCTGGACGTGCACCAGGGCTACTACTTCGCGTACCCCGAAGGCCGGCCGGCCTCCGGGGCGCTGGAGCAGTTCAAGCAGTGGGTGCTGGGGCTGACACCCGACTGAACCCGGTCAGACGGGGTTCGGGTTGCGCTCCTTGAAGCCCTGCTGGTGCCAGTACGGGTAGGTGCGCGTGGTCGCGCTGGCCGCGTCGAGCTCGGCCACCTGCGCCGGCGTGAGGTTCCAGCCCACCGCGCCGAGGTTCTGGCGCAGCTGCGCCTCGTCGCGCGCGCCGACCACCACGCTGGACACCGTCGGGCGTTGCAGCAGCCAGTTGAGGGCAACCTGCGGCACCGTCTTGCCGACCTCGGCGCCAACTTTTTCGAGTGCCTCGACCACGCGATACAGCAGCTCGTCGGGCACCGGCGGGCCCATGTCGGCCGTCACGTGCAGGCGGCTGTTGGCCGGCAACGGCTGGCCGCGGCGGATCTTGCCCGTGAGCCGGCCCCAGCCCAGCGGGCTCCAGACCACCGCGCCCACGCCCTGGTCTTGCGCCAGCGGCATCAGCTCCCACTCGTACTCGCGCCCGACCAGCGAGTAGTAGGCTTGGTGCGCCACGTAGCGCGCATAGCCGCGCTGCTCCGACACCGCCAAAGACTTCATCAGGTGCCAGCCCGAGAAGTTCGACGCGCCCACATAGCGCAGCTTGCCCGCGCGCACGAGGTCGTCGAGCGTGGACAGGGTTTCTTCGACCGGCGTGCTGGCGTCGAAGCCGTGCAGCTGGAACAGGTCGATGTAGTCGGTGCCCAGCCGTTTCAGCGACGCATCGACCGCCTGCACGAGGTGGTGACGCGACGAGCCCACGTCGTTCGGCCCCTCGCCGCTGCGGAAGGTGGCCTTGGTCGAGATCAGCAGCCGGTCGCGCGGCCGGCCCTTGATCGCCTCGCCCAGCACCGATTCGGCGGCGCCGCCCGAGTAGATGTCGGCGCTGTCGAACATGTTCACGCCGGCGTCCATGCAGATGTCGATGAGCGTGCGCGCCTCGGCCACGTCGGTGCTGCCCCACGCGCTGAAAAACTCGCCCTTGCCGCCGAAGGTGCCGGTGCCGAAGCTCAACACGGGGACCTTGAGGCCTGATTTGCCCAGATGACGGTATTCCAAAGTTCTACTCCTTGAATCGAACGAACAACGAACACGGATGAATGACGCGGCCATTGTTGGCCGCCGCGCAGAACCCCGTCGCGCGTCGGGCTTTGCAGCGCTTCGGCTCGCTACGATCGAACGATGCAGATCTCGATCGAAAACCCGAACCAGCCCGACGTCGTCCAGCTCATCGACGACCTCGACGCGTACCAGAAGCCGCTGTACCCGCCCGAGAGCCACTACGGCATCGACATCGCCGCGCTGTCAGCGGCCCATGTGCTGTTCGCCGTCGCGCGCGACGCGGCCGGCACAGCCATCGGCTGCGGCGCCGTCGTCATGAATCCCGGCTACGGCGAACTCAAGCGCATGTACGTGCGCCCGCAGAACCGCGGGCAAGGCGTCGCGGCGAAGGTGCTGGGCTTTCTCGAAGCCGAAGCGACGGCGCGCGGATGCGCGATGTTCCGGCTGGAGACAGGCGTGAGCCAGCCCGAGGCGCTGGCCTTCTATGCACGCGCGGGGTATGCGCGGCGCGAGCGCTTCGGGGACTACCCGGACGATCCGTTGAGTGTGTTCATGCAGAAAACGGCCGCGACAGCCGCACCCCATCGCCCCTAAGATCGCCCCGGCTTCCGCCACCACGGTCATCACAACAAGGAACGTCACATGCAGACAAGAGGGATTCTTCGCCGGCTCATGTTCACAGCGGGCTGCGCCCTGCTGCTGGGGTTGTCAGGTTGCGGCGGCGGAGGGGGTGGTGGGGGCGGCGGAGGCGGTGTGGCGATGCTGCCGCTGCCACCGGTCGGTGGCACGCCGACGCCACCGCCCGCGGACACAGGACGCAGCCGGGTGGTCCAGGCCTCGGTGAAGTCCGAGGCCACGGGTGCGACCTATCCCCTGCACATCTACCTGCCGTCGGGTTACGACGGTGCAACGACGACGTACCCCGCGATCTACATCACCGATGGCGATGCGGTCTTCAACCAGAGCGTGACGCGCTTCCAGAACTTCACGGACATCCTCGAGAAGGCCGGCAAGAAGGCCATCGTCGTCGGCATCGGCGGCACGGCGCGCCGTAACACCGACTACCTGATGCCCGGCGCCAAGCCGTACCACGACTTTCTGACCGACCAGCTGGTGCCGTATGTCGAATCGAACTACCGCGCCAACCCGGCCAAGCGCATGCTCTCGGGCCTGTCGAACGGCGGCGTCTTCACGCTCATCGCCTTCTTCACGGAAGGCGCGGCCGGCAAGTTCACCTTCCAGTACTTCTTCCCCTCCGATCCACCCGTCAAAGGCGCCAGCGCGCAACTCGAGCCGCTCGAAAGCCAGATGTACGCCAACAGCAGCACGCGGGAGATTCCTGTGACCTTGCTGTTGGGCTTCGCCGCTGCCAACACAGGCGGCCCGGAGATCACCGCCTTGCACGACAAGATCGCAGCGCACAACTACAAAAGCCTTCAGTTGAGCGTGAAGGGCTACCCCGGAGGGCACACGCCGATGGACTTGCCGTCGTTCGAGGACATCGTGGCGCGGTTCATCGATTGAGGCGCGGGGTGTCGACCCAGGGTTTTTCCTAGCCCGTGATCGTGTCGAATCGCAGCGGGCTCATCCGACGTCATCACAGAGGGTCGTCCTCTGTACTTCATCAGGAGAAAGCAACCATGGCCACCAACACCGTCCGCCTGCACCGCGTGCTGCGCACCACCCCCGACAAGCTCTACCGCGCCTTCGTGGAGCCCGGCGCCTTCGAGCGCTGGCTGCCGCCCTTCGGCTTCACCGGCAAGGTCCACACCATGGAGCCGGTGGTGGGCGGCGCGTGGCGCATGTCCTTCACCAACTTCGGCACCGGCCACGGCCATTCGTTCGGCGGCAAGTACCTGGAACTCGTGCCCGGCCAGCGCATTGCCTACGACGCGAGCTTCGACGATCCCCACCTGCCGGGCACCATGAAGACCACGGTGGTGCTGACCGCGGTCTCGTGCGGCACGGACATGTCCGTCGTGCAGGAAGGCATCCCCGACGTGATTCCCGTCGAGATGTGCTACCTGGGCTGGCAGGAATCGCTGGTCGCGCTGGCGCAGCTGGTCGAGCCGAACATTCCGGGTTGAGGATCGGCTTCAGGCTCGCCGTACTTCACAGCCGGCGAATCCCTTCAGCCCGGCCAGCTCATCGAGGATGGGGCACTCCGGGCGCTCGTCACCTTCGCAGCAGTGGGCCAGGCGCTCCAGCAAACGCTTCATGTGCGCGAGCTCTTCGATGCGCTGGGCCAGGTCCTCGGCACGTTCGAGTGCAACGCGCTTCACGTCGAAGCTTGCGCGGCGCCCGTCTTGCCACAAGGCGTGCAGCTCGATGACTTCCTGTGTGTCGAAACCCAACGTGTGTGCGCGCCGCACAAAGCGCAGCGTCGACACGGCGCGTTCGTCGTAGAGGCCGCCGTGCGCCGTGTCGTCGAGCAGCCCGAGCGATTCGCAGTCACTCAGCAACTGCGCGGACGCACCGGAGCGCGCAACGACATCGGCAAGGGACAAGCGCGCAGCAGCAGCAGCCGGCGCCGTGGGATGTTCCATGGGTTTCTCCTTCGAGCCAAAGCGCGAAGTCTCGACCTTCACACCATGAGAGAGTCAAACGCGAACAGCGCATGACCTTGGCACGCCAGGGGTCAGGCACTCGACGCGCTTGACCTTCACACGATGCCAAGCTTGACACTGCGAGTCACTCTTTTGAAAGGACTCACCCCATGCAAGCGTTTGAAATCCAGTCGATGACCTGCGGCAGCTGCGCCGGCCGCATCACCCGGGCCGTCAAGGACCTGGACCCGCGGGCCAGGATCGAGGTGGACTTGAAGAGCAGGACGGTGCGCATCGACACCATGGAGGACAGCCCTTCCGTGGTGGCCGCGCTGACAGAGGCCGGCTACCCGCCCAAACCGCTGTCGGCATGAGCACGCCGCCCGCGAACCCTGGGCGTCGGGTTCGCGGCGCGGCCATGGCCACCTACTTGTAGATTCGCACCACCGCGTCTTCGAACGCCAGGACATCCGCGCCGACGTGCGTGGCGTTGAACTCCGTACTGAGCAGCTGCAGCCCCACATAGCCCCGCGCCGCCATTCGTTGGTACAGCGCCCTCACGTACTGTTGATTGCAGCCACTTATGCAACTTGCAAGTATCAACGTGACTGGCAGCGGCCTGCCCGCCAACGCGTCGAACATCTTCTTTTCGAGATCGTTGTTCTGGGCCTCCTGTTGCCAGAAAGCGCCCTCGATCGACACAAAGGAAGAAAACACCAGGTTGTCCGGCGCTTCGAGAAAGAGCGCCGTGGCCGCCAAGTTGCCACTGGTCGACAGGCCCGTGAGCATCCGGTTCTTGGGATTGGTCCGGTACTTCGCATCGATGAAGGGAATCAACTCCTTCGCGAGGAAGTCGTGGTACTTGAAGGCCCCGGGAAAGTTGTAGTCCTCTTGACGTCGCCCGGTGTTCCCGATGCCGACGAGGATGGCTTTCGTTCCGCGCTTCACCAGGACATCCATGAGATTCGCGAACCGTGTCTGCGGCAAGCCGTTGGTGGCATCGCCGTCGAGGGCATAGATGACGGGGTAGGCATCGGAGCCCTGGTCGTACCCGGCGGGCAGGTAGACGGAAAGAGGGTAAGGCGCGCCAGTGAACCCCGACTGGATGGATTCGGACACCACGCGGTTGGTGGGTGTCGGCGCTGGTGCCGGCTGCTGGGGCACGGGCCCTGCGGTCGGCGGGAGGATCGGCAGGCCACCGCCGCCGCCTCCACCCCCCCCTCCACCACCGCAGGCGGACACGCCCGCGAACACCGCACAGCAGCCCATCACCGCGAGCGCGCGGCGAAGCCATTCCAGTCTCATATTGATTCCTCGTTCCCCCGGCGCAAGACGCGCCGCACGGGATACTCAGGGCTGGCTTCCACGCCGTCAATGTCGCCATGCAACCCGGCCATCGCAGTTAATTCGTTCGTTTCCAAAGCCCCCGCCCCCCGCCCGTGGGGATGAAACGACAGCATCAGGGAAATCCCTGAAGACCGCGCCCCAACGGCCCGGAACACGCCGCCCCACAAGGGAAACACGCCCTTTCCACCCCTCGCCAAAGCCCCTCGCGGCTGGCCCGCTACTTGCGATATCGCTCGGGAATGACAGAAAATTTTCATAACTGACATATATTTGTAAACTGATTTACATCACACGCACCCTTCCCGGTGCATCGCCCGCCCCATGAGCACCAACGTCGACACCCCTGGCACCACCGTGGCCCAGCGCATTGCGCAGGCGCTGCCGCGGCTGACGCGTTCGCACCGGCAGGTGGCCGACTTCGTGCTCGGGCATCCGCTGCAGGTCGCGACGCTGCCCATCGACGAGCTCGCCGCCGCGGCCGGCGTGTCGGTGGCCACGGCCAACCGCTTTGCGCGCGCACTGGACTTCGACGGCTACGCCGCTTTCCGCGCCGAGCTCGTGCGCGGCTTCGAGCCGCTGGTGGCGCCGGTCGAGCGGCTGCGCGGCAACCTGGAGCACCCGACCACGGTGGCCGAGGTGTTCGCCACCGCGCTCGACGAGAGCCGCCGCAACATCGAAGCCACGCGCCAGTCGCTGGACTACGCCGCCTGCGAGGCCGCGGTGCAGCGCATCCTGAAGGCGCGCTCGATCTACATCGGCGGCTTCGGCGCCAGCGCCTGGCTCGCGGGGCTGCTGCAGCACGGGCTCGATGGCTCCTGCAGCGACGTGCGCATGCTCTCCAGCGTGAGTGGCGTCACGCACTCGGCCCGCACGCTGATGCATGCGGGCCCGCAGGACCTGTTCATCGGCCTCACCTTTCCGCGCTACCTCACCGACACGGTGGCGCTGGCGCAGATCGCGCGCGGCCAGGGCTGCGCGGTGCTCGCGCTGACCGACCGCCCCAGCTCGCCCATCGCGCCGCTGGCCGACGTGGTGCTGTACGGCCAGACCGAAACCAGCTACCGCCCCAACTGCGAGACCAGCGTGCTCGCGCTGATCGAGGCACTGACCAGCGCGGTCGCCCTGCGCGCGCCCGGCGCGGCGCAGTCGGCCGGCCGCATCCTGCAGGCGGTGCGCCCGTGGCTGCACGGCGGGCTGGGCCAGGGCCATGCGCGCGGCGAAGTCTCCATGCCCTCCCTCCCTGCCGCCGTCGCTTCCGACGCCGGCAAGAAAAAGAAGAAAGCTTCCCGATGAAGAACGTCACGCCCGTCATCGCCATCCACGGCGGCGCCGGCACCATCAGCGCCTCGACGACCAACCCCGAGCAGGCGCAGGCCTACCACGACGCGCTGCAGGCCATCGTGCGCGCCGCGCAGGCCGCATTGCTCAAGGGCATGTCCGCGCTCGACGCCACCTGCCTGGCGGTCGAGATGCTCGAAGACTGCCCGCTCTTCAACGCCGGCTACGGCGCGGTGTTCACGCACGAGGAAACGCACGAGCTCGACGCGGCCGTGATGGACGGCGCCACGCTCGCCGCCGGCGCCATCGCCGGCGTGAGCCACGTGCGCCACCCGGTGCGCGCCGCGCGCGCCGTGCTCGAGGACGGCGCCCACGTGCTGCTGGCCGGCGCGGGTGCCGAGGCCTTCGCGCGCGACCGCGGCCTGGAGATGGTCGAGCCCTTCTTCTTCTCGACCGACGCGCGCCGCCAGCAGCTGTACCGCGTGCGCGACACGGGCCGCGTGGTCACCGACCACGAAGGCGCCGCCATGACCAAGCCGCCGCTGGACGAAGACAAGAAGTTCGGCACCGTCGGCGCCGTGGCGCTCGACATGCACGGCCACCTGGCCGCCGCCACCTCGACCGGCGGCATGACCAACAAGCGCGTGGGCCGCGTCGGCGACACGCCGCTCATCGGCTCCGGCACCTACGCCGACGACCGCACCGCCGCCATCTCGTGCACCGGCAGCGGCGAGATGTTCATCCGCGTCGCGGCCGCCTACGACATTTGCGCGCGCATGGCCTACGGCGGCGCCACGCTCGAAGCGGCCACGCATGCCGTGGTGCACCAGTCGCTGCCCGCCATCGGCGGCACCGGCGGCCTGATCGCCGTCGACCGCCACGGCAACCTGAGCCTGGCCTTCAACACCGAAGGCATGTATCGCGGCCATGCGCGCGGCGATGAAGCCCCGGTCACCGCCATCTTCGCCTGACGCCCGCCCTCTTTTTCTCCCGCATCCGCCATGTCCTCCCCTGCCCTGAACCTGCCCGACGGCCGCGTCCTCGCCGTCGACGACCTCACCGTGCGCTTCTCGACCTCCGAGCGCACGGTCGATGCCGTCAAGAAGCTGTCCTTCCACGTCGACCACGGCGAAACGCTCGCGGTGGTGGGTGAATCGGGGTCGGGCAAGTCGGTCACCTCGCTCGCGCTGATGCGGCTGGTGGAACACGGCGGTGGCCGCATCCTGGGCGGCAGCATGGCCTTCCGCCGGCGCAACGGAGAAGTGCTCGACCTGGCGCAGGCACGCGACGGCACGATGCGCGGCATCCGCGGCGCCGACATCGCGATGATCTTCCAGGAGCCGATGACCTCGCTGAACCCGGTGTTCACCGCCGGCGACCAGATCGCCGAGGCCATCCGCATCCACCAGGGCAAGAGCAACGCGGCGGCGCGCGCCGAGGCGCTGCGCATGCTCGAACTCGTGCGCATTCCCGAAGCGCGCAACGTGCTCGACCGCTTTCCGCACCAGCTGTCGGGCGGCATGCGCCAGCGCGTGATGATCGCGATGGCGCTGTCGTGCAAGCCGCAGCTGCTGATTGCCGACGAGCCCACCACCGCACTCGACGTGACGATCCAGGCGCAGATCCTCCAGCTCATCCGCGAGCTGCAGAAAGAGATGCGCATGGGCGTGCTCTTCATCACGCACGACATGGGCGTGGTGGCCGAAATTGCCGACCGCGTGCTCGTGATGTACCGCGGCGACAAGGTCGAAGCTGGCAGCTCCGACACCGTGTTCGCCTCGCCGCAGCACCCCTACACCCGGGCGCTGCTGTCGGCCGTGCCCAAGCTGGGCGCGATGCAGGGCACCGACCTGCCGGCCAAGTTCGAGCTGCTGCGCACCGAAGACAGCACCGAGACCGTGCCATGCACCGACACCACGCCGCAGACCACCGTGCGCGAAGACGCGGGCCCGATCCTGCGCGTGCGCGACCTGGTGACGCGCTTCGACGTGCGCAGCGGCATCTTCGGCCGCGTGAAGCGCCGCGTGCATGCCGTGGAAAAGATCAGCTTCGACCTCTACCCCGGCGAGACGCTCGCGCTGGTGGGCGAATCGGGCTGCGGCAAGTCGACCACGGGCCGCTCGCTGCTGCGCCTGGTCGAGAGCCAGAGCGGCGCGATCGAGTTCGGCGGCAAGAACATCCGCGAGCTGCCCACGCGCGAGCTGCAGGCGCTGCGCCGCAACATCCAGTTCATCTTCCAGGACCCGTTCGCCTCGCTCGATCCGCGCGTGACGGTGGGCTTCTCGATCATGGAGCCGCTGCTCATCCACGGCATCGCCAAGGGCACCGAGGCGCAGCAACGCGTCGACTGGCTGCTGCAGAAAGTCGGCCTGCCGCCCGAGGTGGCGCAGCGCTACCCGCACGAGTTCTCGGGCGGCCAGCGCCAGCGCATCGCCATTGCGCGCGCGCTCGCACTCAACCCGAAGGTGGTGGTGGCCGACGAATCGGTGTCGGCGCTCGACGTGTCCATCCAGGCGCAGATCGTCAACCTGATGCTCGACCTGCAGCGCGAGCTGGGCGTGGCGTTCCTGTTCATCTCGCACGACATGGCCGTGGTCGAACGCATCAGCCACCGCGTGGCCGTGATGTACCTGGGCCAGATCGTCGAGATCGGCCCGCGCCGCGCCGTGTTCGAAGCGCCGCAGCACCCCTACACACGCAAGCTGATGGCCGCCGTGCCGGTGGCCGACCCGTCGCGCCGCCACAAGCCGCGCGCGTTGCTCGAAGGCGAGATTCCCAGCCCGATCCGCGCCGTGGGCGACGAGCCCGACGTGCCGCCGCTGGTGCAGGTTGCGCCGGGCCATTTCGTTGCACGCCACGCCATCGGCGGGGCTTTCTGATCTCGATCCGTTTTTTCACCCGCAGGCCCCCTGCATTTTTTCCACGAACCGACTGGAGTTCTTCCATGAAGCAATCTTCTTCCTCCCTGCGCTGGGCATCCGCATTGCTGGGCCTGGCCGCGCTCGCCGCCTCGGGCTCGGCACTGGCTGCCAAAGACGTGGTGCTGGCCATCGGCTACCAGCCGGAAACGCTGGACCCGTACAACACCAACACGACCATCACCACGGCCGTGACCAAGACCTTCTATGAAGGCCTGTTCCAGTTCGACAAGGACCTGAAGGTGCAGAACGTGCTCGCCGAGAGCTACGACGTGTCCAAGGACGGCCTGGTCTACACCATCAAGCTGCGCAGCGGCGTCAAGTTCCACGACGGCACCGACTTCAATGCCGAAGCCGTGAAGGTCACGCTCGACCGCGTGCTGAACCAGGACAACAAGCTGCTGCGCTACAACCAGTTCAACCGCGTGGGCAAGGTCGAGGCCGTGAACCCGACCACCGTGCGCATCACGCTGAAGGAGCCCTTCGGCCCCTTCATCAACTCGCTGGCCCACGCCTCGGCCGCCATGATCTCGCCCACCGCGCTGAAGAAGTGGGGCAACAAGGACATCGCCTTCCACCCCGTGGGCACCGGCCCCTTCGAGTTCGTCGAGTGGAAGCAGACAGACGCCGTGAAGGCCAAGAAGTTCGACGGCTACTGGAAGAAGGGCTACCCGAAGGTCGACAACCTGCAGTGGAAGCCGGTGCTCGAGAACAACACGCGCGCCGCGATGCTGCAGACCGGCGAAGCCGACTTTGCCTTCCCCATTCCCTACGAGCAGGCCGAGCTGCTGAAGAAGAGCGACAAGCTCGAAGTGGTGGCGTCGCCTTCGATCATCACGCGCTTCCTGGCCTTCAACATGCTGCAAAAGCCGTATGACAACCCGAAGGTGCGCGAAGCCATCGGCTACGCCATCAACAAGGAAGCGCTGTCGAAGGTGGCCTTCGGCGGCTATGCCTTCCCCGCACAGGGCGTGATGCCCCAGGGCGTGAAGTTCGCCGAGAAGATGGCGCCCATTCCCTACGACGTGAAGAAGGCCAAGGCCCTGCTGGCCGAGGCCGGCTACCCGAACGGCTTCGAGTCGGTGCTGTGGAGCGCCTACAACAACACGACCAGCCAGAAGACGATCCAGTTCGTGCAGCAGCAGCTCGCACAGGTGGGCATCAAGCTGCAGGTGCAGGCGCTCGAAGTGGGCCAGCGCACCGAGCAGGTCGATGCCTGGCCTGATCCGAAGACGGCCAAGGTCCGCATGTACTACACGGGCTGGTCGTCGTCGACCGGTGAAGCCGACTGGGGCCTGCGCCCGCTGTTCGCTTCCGAGTCGTGGGCGCCCAAGCTCAACAACATGTCGTTCTACAAGAGCGACGTGGTCGACGCCGCGATCGCCAAGGCGCTCGTGACCGTGGACGACAAGGAAAAGGCCGCGCTGTACAAGACCGCGCAGGAAGAGATCCGCAAGGACCTGCCGCGCGTGCCGCTGGTCACCGAGCAGAACCTGTCGGCGCACGCCAAGCGCCTGTCGGGTGTGTTCGTGATGCCCGACGCCAATATCAACATCGATGCCATGTCGGTGTCGAACTGATCGCGGCTCCTTCGTTTTCCTGACTGACTGTCCGGCGGGCGGTGGCACCGTGCCATCGCCCGTTCGCGACAACCGTATCCCATGCTGAATTACTTCCTCAAACGACTGTTGGGCCTGATCCCCACGCTGCTCATCGTGGCAGTGCTGGTGTTCCTGTTCGTCCACATGCTTCCCGGCGACCCGGCGCGCCTCGCCGCCGGCCAGGACGCCGACGAGCAGACCGTGGCCATGGTGCGCGCGGAGCTCGGGCTGGACAAGCCGCTGCCGCAGCAGTTCGTGAGCTTCTTCACCCACATGGTGCAAGGCGACTTCGGCACCTCGATCCGCACACGGCGGCCGGTGTCGACGGAAATTGCCGAGCGCTTCTTCCCGACGGTGATGCTGACCATCACCAGCATGGTGTGGGCGGTGATCTTCGGCATGGGGATCGGCATCGTGTCGGCGGTGTACCGCAACAAATGGCCCGACCGCATCGGCATGACGCTGGCGGTGTCGGGCATCTCATTCCCCGCATTTGCATTGGGCATGCTGCTCATGCAGATCTTCTCGGTGCAGCTGGGCTGGCTACCCACGGTGGGCGCCGCGACCTGGCAGCACTACATCCTGCCCTCGATCACGCTGGGCGCGGCCGTCGCGGCCGTGATGGCACGCTTCACGCGCGCTTCCTTCGTCGAAGTGATCCAGGAAGACTTCGTGCGCACCGCGCGTGCCAAGGGCGTGCACGAAACCAGCGTGGTGTTCAAGCACACGCTGCGCAACGCGCTGATTCCGGTGGTCACGATGATGGGCCTGCAGTTCGGCTTCCTGCTGGGCGGCTCCATTCTTGTGGAGGCGGTGTTCAACTGGCCCGGCCTGGGCCGTCTGCTGGTCGATGCCGTGCAGATGCGCGACTACCCCGTGATCCAGACGCTGGTGCTGCTGTTCTCGCTCGAATTCATCCTGATCAACCTCGTGGTCGATGTGCTCTATGGCTACATCAACCCGACCATCCGCTACAAGTGAGCACGCAGCCATGACGCAAGCTACCGGCGTGTCTGCCGAATCCATCGTTCCCCTGTCCCCCGTTGCCGTTGCGCTCACCGCCGGCAAGGTCCGCACGCCCTGGGGCGAATGCTGGCGCCGTTTCAAGAAGCAGCCCGTGGGCATCGTGGCGGCCATCTTCGTGCTGCTGCTGGTGGTGATCGCGGTGTTCGCACCGTGGATCGTGCCCTTCGACCCTGAGAACTTCTTCGACTACGACATGCTGAACAGCGGGCCCTCAGCCACGCACTGGTTCGGCGTCGATCCGCTGGGCCGCGACATCTTCAGCCGCATCCTGGCGGGCACGCGCATCTCGCTGGCAGCCGGCTTCCTGTCGGTGCTGGTGGGCGGCATCATCGGCACGGCCTTCGGCCTGCTGGCCGGTTACTACGAAGGCTGGTGGGACCGCATCGTGATGCGCATCTCGGACGTGCTGTTCGCCTTCCCCGGCATCCTGCTGGCGCTGGGCGTGGTGGCCATCCTGGGCAGCAGCATGACCAACGTGGTGGTGGCGGTGTCGGTGTTCAGCGTGCCGGCCTTTGCGCGCCTGGTGCGCGGCAACACGCTGGTGCTCAAGCAGCAGACCTACATCGAGGCCGAGCGCAGCATCGGCGCGTCCGACTGGACCATCATCGTGCGGCACATCCTGCCGGGCACGATCTCGTCGATCGTCGTGTACTTCTCGATGCGCGTGGGCACCTCGATCATCACGGCGGCCAGCCTCTCGTTCCTGGGCATGGGCGCGCAGCCGCCGACGCCCGAGTGGGGCGCGATGCTCAACGAAGCCCGCGCCGACATGGTGACCTCGCCGCACGTGGCGCTGTTCCCCAGCCTGGCCATCTTCTTCACCGTGCTGGCCTTCAACCTGCTGGGCGACGCCCTGCGCGACGCGCTCGATCCGAAGATCGACCGCCAGTAAGTTTTTCTTTTCTCTTCATGGCCTCGACGACCTCCCAGCCCTTCATCGGCACGCTGCCTGCGGGCCCGCGCGACGCCATCACCGACGTCGCGGGCGTCACGGTCGGCCACCGCACGCTGGCCGACGGCCCGGTGCAGACCGGCGTGACCGTGATCCGCCCGCACGCCGGCGACCCGTTCCGCGACAAGGTGCCGGCCGCGGCCGTGGTGCTCAACGGCTTCGGCAAGAGCGTGGGGCTGGTGCAGCTGGCCGAGCTCGGCGTGCTGGAAACGCCGATCGCGCTGACCAACACCTTCTCGGTCGGCACCGTGGCGACGGCGCAGATCCGCCACTGCGCGGCGGCCAACCCCGAAACCGGCCGCGCGCTGCCCACGGTGAACCCGCTGGTCTTCGAGTGCAACGACGGTTTTCTCAACGACATCCAGCGGCTGGCGGTGACCGAAGCCGACTACCTGCAGGCGCTCGACGCCGCCGGGGCCGATTTCGAACAGGGCTCGGTCGGCGCGGGACGCGGCATGTCCAGCTTCCAGCTCAAGGGCGGCATCGGCAGCGCGTCGCGCCGCGTGGCGATGGCCGACGGCACGACCCACACGGTGGGCACGCTGGTGCTGGCGAACTACGGGCGCCAGCCGCAGCTGGTGCTGGCCGGGCACGCGGTGGGCGCACGGCTCGCGGCGCTTCAGGCAGCGAAGGAAGCGTCGGAGCCCGAGAAGGGCTCGATCATCATCGTGGTCGCCACCGATGCACCGCTCGACGCGCGCCAGTTGCGCCGCCTGGCGTTGCGCGCAGGCGCGGGGCTGGCCCGCACCGGCTCGGTCTACGGCCACGGCAGCGGCGACCTGGTGCTGGCCTTCTCGACCGCCTACACGATCCCCGACCACGCGGACCGGCCCATGCCGGCCGTGACGATGCTGCACGACACGCGGCTCGACGGGCTGTTCCAGGCCGCGGCCGACAGCACCGAGCAGGCCATACTTCACGCGCTGTGGCGCGCCACGCCGGTCACGGGCCGCGACGGCAACCACCGCGCGGCGCTCGGCGAACTGCTGCCGGCGTCTTCCCTTTCACCTCTCGTCTGAACACACGTCCATGAAAGTCCTGATCTCCACCGACATCGAAGGCGTTGCGGGCGTCTACCACCACGAGCAGGCGCGCCAGGGCAACCCCGAGTACGAGCGCGCCCGCGTGCTGATGGCGCAGGAGGCCAACGCCGCGATTGCCGGCGCCTTCGACGCCGGCGCCACCGAGGTGCTGGTGAACGACTCGCACGGCGGCTTTCGCAACATGCCGCCCGACGTGCTCGATGCACGCGCCCGCGTGGTGCAAGGCAAGCCGCGCTACCTGAGCATGGTGGCCGGCGTGGAAGAAGGCGTGGACGCGCTGTGCATGGTGGGCTACCACTCGCGCGCGCAGGGCCGCGGCATCCTGGCGCACACGATCAACGGCTTTGCCTTCGCGGGCATCCGGCTGGGCGACCAGGAACTCGGCGAGGCCGGAATCTACGGCGCACTGGCCGGCGAATACGGCGTGCCGGTCGTGATGGCCAGCGGCGACGACGTGTTCATCTCCGAGAACCGGGCGCTCTTCCCGCATGCGAGCTTCGTGCAGACCAAGAAAGCGACCGGCTTCAACAGCGGCGTGTCGCTGTCGCCGGAGCAGTCGCGCCAGGCGATCCGCGCCGGCGTGATCGAAGGGCTGGCCGCGCGTGCCCATGCACGTCCGCTGGTCTTCCAGGGCCCGCAGGTCGTCACGCTGCGCACCCAGTCGCCGATGATGGCCGACCTGTTCTGCCAGTGGCCGAGCTTCGAGCGCGTCGACGGCGTGACGCTGCGCTTCAGCGCCGACTCGGTGGAGTCGGCCGTGCGCATGCTGAACTGCTGTTCGGCGATGTCGTCGATGCTGCGCTGAAGCCGCGCGCCTTCAAGGCACTTCAAGGCAGCGCGAGGCTGAAGCGCACGTGACCGTCCTGTCCGGCGCTGTCGAGCCGGGCGTGCCCCCGATGCAACTCGGCGATCTGGTGCACGAGGTACAGGCCGAGGCCAGCGCCCGGTGAGCGCGCCGCCTGGCGGCCGCGGAAGTACTTCTCGAACAGCCGCGGCACCTCGTCGTGCGGAATCGCGTCGCCGGGGTTGCTCACGCGGATGTCCAGTCCGCCCGTTTCCGCCGGCACCACATCGAGCACGATCGCGCGGCCGGCCGGCGTGTGACGGTCGGCGTTGGCCAGCAGGTTGCGCAGCGCCACGCGCAGCAGGCCGAGGTCGCACACCAGCTGCGGCGGCAGGTGGCTGCCCTGCCACACGACGCGGCCGTCGGGCCAGTCCGCCACCAGGTCCTCGAACAGTTCCAGCAACTCGTCGCGCTCGCAGGGGCGCGGCTGGAATGGCGTCTGGCCGGCCTCCATGCGATCGGAGGTCAGGTACTCGTCGACCAGCGCGGTCATGCGCTGCGCGGCGGCGCGCAGGTTGAGGCAGCGCGCCAGCGTCTTCTCGCGCGCTGCTTCGAGGTTCTTCGCGATCTGCTGCGCGGTGGTGTGGATGATCGCCAGCGGCGTGCGGAACTCGTGCGACACCATGGCGACGAAGTCCACCTGCGACTGCTTGGCGCGGCGCTCGGTCTCCAGCGCGGCACGCAGGTCGACTTCGAGGCGCTGGCGCTGCTCGATCTCGCCGCGCAGGTCGGCCGTGCGCTTGCGCACCTCGTCTTCCAGCCGGTCGTTCTGGCGGCCGACCACGTGCACCAGGCGCGCCTGCGCGGCTTCCTTTTCGCGGCGCAGTTGGTCGTAGCGGCGGTTCAGCCGCATGCTCATGAGCAGCAGGTGCAGCAGCGTGCCGACGGCGGTCGCGTTGTCGGTCCAGGCGCCGGCCGGCAGCCAGCCCTGGTTGCGCAGGAAGCTCACCATCACGCCCACGTAGTAGATGCCGAAGATGACGAGAAAGGCCCGCGCCTGGCCCTGGTCGCGCGGCAGCAACCACAGCGCGGCGGCGATCAGGTAGACGATGCACAGCATCGCCGTCCCCTGCACCGCCTGCATGGCCAGGCCGTTGGCGCCGGCCAGCACCAGCGCCACCGCGATGGCACTCACGAGGCCCACCACACGCACCGCCACGCGAGTGAAGCGCGGCCACTGCACGTCGGTTCCCAGCTGCATGCCGGCGAAGCGGATGCCGATGGCCACGCCGGCGCAGATCGACAGGCTCAGCAGCAGGTCGGACAGCCGCGCGGGCATGGCCAGCAGTTGCTGCGGCAGCCCGGCCGTCAGGAACTCGACCAGCAGCGCGTTCGCCACGTAGACCAGGTACCAGGCGCTCAGGCGCTCGCGCGTCATCTGCCAGAACAGCGTGTGAAAGGCGAGCAGCATCAGGCCGAATCCGAAGCCCAGGCCGTAGAAGAGGTACTCGCGCCGCGCGGTGCCCGCGTAGACCTCGGGCGCGGCGAAGCCGATGGTGGTCGACATCGCATTGCGCGACTGCAGGCGCAGCAGCAGCGGCGTGGGTTCGGTGCTCTCCAGCGTGAGCGGCAACTGCACGTTGCGCGCGTCGACGGGCCAGTGCTCGCGGCCGATGTCTTCGCCCGAGTGCACGGCCAGCTGCCAGCGGCCGGTGTCGTCCTGGCGGTACAGCCGCACATCGTCGAGCAGCGCATTCCTGAACTGCGCCAGCCAGCGCTGCTGCGGCGCGTCGGCCGGGCGCTGCACCTCGAGCTTGATCCACACGGCGTCGCGCGTGAAGCCCGCATTCACGGCCCCAGGCAAGGCCTTCCAACCCGGCGCGGCGGCGGCTTCGTCGGCACTGAGGCGGCCTTCGGGGTCGCGCAGCATCGACAACTGGCCGTGGCTGTCGACGCTCGCCAGCGGATTCAGCTGCAGCACCCCGGCCCCTGCCGCGGTCGAAAAGAGAAGGCCCCACACGGCGAGGCAACCGCACAACCACAGGCACCGAGCGAGGCGTTTCATGGGCGCGGATTATCGATGCCACACCTAGAATCTGGGCGCCCTTCACGCCGCTTAGAAACGCTCAGATTCCCTTGGTCGCCAGCCCGTACCCTGTTCCCATGCGTGATGTGATCCTGCTGGAAGATGAAGCCGTGCTGCGCGAAGAGTTGAGCGAGTTCCTGACCGGCAGCGGCTACCGGGTCGATGCCGAGGCGTCGCTCGAAGGCTTCCACCGCACCTACGACCCGGCCCGCCACGGCATCGCGCTGGTCGACCTCGGGCTGCCCGACGGCGACGGCCTGTCGCTGATCCGTGAGTTGCGCGAACGCGGCGAGCGCCTGGGCATCGTCGTGCTGACGGCGCGCGGCGGCGCCCGCGACCGCGTGACGGGGCTGGACATCGGCGCCGACTACTACCTGTCCAAGACCACCGACCTCGACGAACTGGCGGCCACGCTGGCGGCGCTGTCGCGGCGCCTGGGCGATTCACCCGCCGCGCTGCCGGCCGACGCCTGGGTGCTGGAGCTGGGCCCGCGCCGGCTGTCGCCGCCGGGCTTCGCGCCCATTGCGCTGTCGGAACAGGACCTCACGGTGCTGCACGAGCTGATGCGCAGCGCCGGCGAGATCGCCAGCCGCCAGCAGATCGTGCAGGCCCTGGGCGAGCACTACCTGAGCTACGACCAACGCCGCCTCGACACGCAGATCCGCCGCCTGCGGCGCAAGGTCAGCGAGGCCACGGGGCTGGTGCTGCCGATCAACACGGCGCGCAACGCCGGCTACCGCTTCCACGCCAAGACGCTCATCCGGCGCTAGCCCGGCGTTGTCCGGGCGCCGCTGCGGCGCTCAGAAACGCTCAGTTTCATTTCGATACCCGCCGCTAATCTGCGGCACAGGCAGCGACTTGAGGCACGGATGAAGGCATGAGCGATCTCGCCAGGACAACTTCTTATGTGGTCCCCTACGTGGTCCACGTCAAAGGCCAGAACTTCACTTTGAAGGATGTCATGGTGGCCGCGGACATCTATCGGCTGCGGATCGAGGAGCAGATCGGCGATCCGCTGCGGGTGGTGAAGTGCTTCCAGGCCTGGTCGAAGGAGCGCCACCACGGCATCGAGAACCTGAACCGGACCGAAGCCCGGCTGGCCCGGGAATGGCTCAATGCGCAGCATCAGGCCGACAAGGCCGCGCGGCAGCTGCTGAGCTCGCCGCAGACCCTCGGCTTCGACTTCAAGCTGCGGTAGGCGCCCTGCGCGGGTGCCCCCGGGTTCCTAGAATCCAGCGTCCGGCGACCCCGCGCCGGCCTTCGCGCCTTATCCGGAATAAGCAACCAACCGCCTCGCAACCCGCATGGATGCTGGTGAATAAGCTTATCCGCATAAGACGCGAACCAAAAAATAGTTTGTTTCCATAAGGCGGGCTTTCAGAATCCGGGGCTTCTTGCTGGGGCGCCCCGTTGTACGTGCGGCACCGCACTTCTTCAAGACACATACGCACGATGTACCAATACACAGAATTCGACCGCCAGTTCGTTCACCAACGCGCTGCCCAGTTCCGAGACCAGCTCGAGCGCTGGCAAAAGGGCCGCCTGCACGAGGACGAGTTCCGCCCCCTGCGCCTGCAAAACGGCTGGTACGTGCAGCGCTACGCGCCGATGCTGCGCGTGGCCGTGCCGTACGGCGAGCTGTCGAGCAAGCAGCTGCGCGTGCTGGCCCGCATCGCCCGCGAATACGACGAGCCCGAGGCCGAGGTCTACCGCAAGGCCATCGAGACCCAGGGCCTGCTCGGCAGCCACAAGCTGCCCACCCACTACGCCCACTTCACGACGCGCCAGAACGTCCAGTACAACTGGATTCCGCTGGCCAAGTCGGCCGACGTGATGGACCTGCTGGCTTCGGTCGACATGCACGGCATCCAGACCAGCGGCAACTGCATCCGCAACATCACGAGCGACGAGCGCGCCGGCATCGCCGTCGACGAGATCGCCGACCCGCGTCCGTTCGCGGAAATCATGCGCCAGTGGAGCACGCTGCACCCCGAGTTCGCGTTCCTGCCGCGCAAGTTCAAGATCGCCATCACCGGCGCCACCGAAGACCGCGCCGCCACCGGCTGGCACGACGTGGGCCTGCACGTGGTGAAGAACGACGCGGGCGACATCGGTTTCCGCGTGCAGGTGGGCGGCGGCATGGGCCGCACGCCCATCATCGGCACCGTGCTGCGCGAGTTCCTGCCGTGGCAGCAGATCATGAATTACCTCGAAGCGGTGATCCGGGTCTACAACCGTTATGGCCGCCGCGACAACATCTACAAGGCGCGCATCAAGATCCTGGTGAAGGCCGAAGGCCAGCGCTACATCGACGACGTCGAGGCCGAGTACAAGCAGATCCTCGAACACGACGGCGCACCGCACACCATCACGCAGGAAGAGTACGACCGCGTGGCCGCCTCCTTCGTGCCGCCGACGCTGGCCACCCGCGTGCTGCAAAGCGCCGAGAAGACCGACGCCGAACTGCGCGCCCACGCCGCCGACGACGTCATGTTCGCGCGCTGGCTCGCCCGCAACGTCGACGCCCACAAGAACCCCGCGCTGCGCGCCGTGACGCTGTCGTTCAAGCGCCTGAAGCAGGCGCCCGGCGACGCCTCGGGCGACCAGCTCGACACCATCGCCGAGCTGGCCGACCGCTTCTCGGCCGGCGAAGCCCGTGTGACGCACGACCAGAACGTGGTGCTGCCCTGGGTGCACGCCGAAGACCTGCACGCGCTGTGGCTCGCCGCCCGCGCCGCCGGTTTCGCCAGCGCCAACGTGCAGCTGCTGACCGACATGATCGCCTGCCCCGGCGGCGACTTCTGCGCGCTGGCCAACGCCCGCTCCATTCCCATCGCCGAAGCCATCACCGAGCGCTACCAGGACCTCGACGAGCTCGACGACCTGGGCGAGATCGACCTGCACATCAGCGGCTGCATCAACTCGTGCGGCCACCACCACAGCGGCCACATCGGCATCCTGGGCGTCGACAAGGACGGCAAGGAGTGGTACCAGGTCACCCTCGGCGGCTCCGACGGCTCCGCGCTCAGCGGCGCGCCGCAGGCCGGCAAGGTGGTCGGCCCCTCGTTCTCGGCGGCCGAAGTGCCGGGCGTGATCGAGGCCGTGCTCACCACGTACCGCGACACCCGTGAAAACGGCGAAACCTTCATCGACACCCTGCGCCGCGTGGGCCCCGACCCGTTCAAGGCCGCAGCCAACGGTGCGCGATTCAAGGTGGAGGAAGCAGCATGAAAAAGACTCTGAATATTCTTTCCGCCGAAGAACACATCGACGACGGCGACCCGAAGGTCCTGCAACTGGCCAACGATGCCGACCCGCTCGCCATCGAGGTGTGCCTGGCCGACATCGAGCGCATCGACCTGAACTTTCCGAAGTTCACCGACGGCCGCGCCTACAGCCAGGCCTTCCTGCTGCGCCGCCGCCTCGGCTTCACGGGCGACATCCGCGCCACGGGCGACGTACTGATCGACCAGCTGGTGCAGATGGAACGCACCGGTTTCTCCAGCGCCGTGCTCAAGGAAGGCGTGGACGCCTCCGACGCACAGCGCCAGTTCGACCGCTTCGCCACGTTCTACCAGGGCGACGCCGTGAAGACCGCGCCGCACTTCGTCGCCGGCGCCTGAGCAGACAAGAGAGCCCCATGAGCATCGCCACCGACATCGACTTCGCACGCATCAACACCGAACTCGGCCGCAACGCCGAGGGCCTGGTGGACTGGGCCGTCGGCCTGGGCCAGCCCGCGATCATCACCACCAACTTCCGCCCCTTCGAGGCCGTGATCCTGCACATGGTCACGCGCGCCAAGCGGGACGTGCCGGTGGTCTGGATGGACAACGGCTACAACACCGAGGCCACCTACCGTTTTGCCGACGAGGTGACGAAGCTCCTGGGACTGGACTTGCACATCTACCTGCCGCGCCGCTCGCGCGCGCACCGCGAAGCGGTCGAAGGCGCCACGCCGGCGCTGGACGATCCGCGCCACGCGGCCTTCACCGAAGAAGTGAAGCTGGAACCCTTTGCCCGCGCCCTGCGCGAAACCGCGCCCAAGGTCTGGTTCACCGCGCTGCGGGCCACCGACACGGCCGTGCGCGCGCAGATGGACCCGGTCAGCGTGAACCCGGACGGCCTGATCAAGGTCGCGCCGCTGCTGCACTGGTCGTCCAAGGACCTGTACGAATACTGCGAAGCCAACGGCCTGCCCAACAACTTCGACTACGTGGACCCGACCAAGGGCGAGGACAACCGCGAATGCGGCTTGCACCTGTCGCACTGAACGATCGCTCTCCGCCTCCAGGACCCATCCGATGAACGCCCGTACCGAAGCCGACCTGCTGCAGCCGCCCATGCATTCACCCGCGAACCTGTCCAACACGCACCTCGACGCGCTGGAAGAAGAAACCATTTTCATCCTGCGCGAAGTGGCCGCCGCCTTCGAGCGCCCCACCCTGCTGTTCTCGGGCGGCAAGGACTCGCTGGTGCTGCTCAAGTGCGCTGAAAAAGCCTTCGGCGTCGGCCGCATTCCCTACCCGCTGCTGATGATCGACACGGGCCACAACTTCCCCGAAGTGACGGCCTACCGCGACCAGCGCGCGCAGGAGCTGGGCGCCGAACTCATCGTGCGCAGCGTCGAAGACTCGATGAAGCGCGGCACCGTGCGCCTGGCCCATCCCGGCGAGTCGCGCAACGCGCACCAGTCGGTGACGCTGCTCGAGGCGATCGAAGAATTCCGCTTCGACGCGCTGATCGGCGGCGCGCGCCGCGACGAGGAAAAGGCCCGCGCCAAGGAGCGCATCTTTTCGCACCGCGACAGCTTCGGCCAGTGGCAGCCCAAGGACCAGCGCCCCGAGCTGTGGACGCTGTTCAACACGCGCCTGGCCCCCGGCGAACACTTCCGCGTGTTCCCGATCTCCAACTGGACCGAGCTCGACGTGTGGCAATACATCGAGCGCGAGAACGTCGGCCTGCCGTCGATCTACTACACGCACAAGCGCGAAGTGGTCGAGCGCCGCGGCCTGCTGGTGCCCGTGACCGAGCTCACGCCGCCGCGCGACGGCGAGACCGTGCAGGTGCGCGACGTGCGCTTTCGCACCGTGGGCGACATCACGACCACCTGCCCGGTCGAGAGCCTGGCCGCGGGTGCGGGCGACGTGGTGCTGGAGACGCTGTCGGTCGACGTCAGCGAGCGCGGCGCCACGCGCATGGACGACATGACGTCCGAAGCTTCGATGGAAAAACGCAAGAAAGACGGTTACTTCTGATGAGCGCAACGATCGCAACCCCCGCCACGTCCGACGTCCACGGCGACACCGGCACCGCCCTGCGCTTCATCACCTGCGGCTCGGTCGATGACGGCAAGAGCACGCTCATCGGCCGCCTGCTGGTCGACAGCAAGACCGTGCTGCAGGACCAGCTGGCCGGCGTGCAGCGCGGCGGCGAGACCGACCTGGCCCTGCTGACCGACGGCCTCTCGGCCGAGCGCGAGCAAGGCATCACGATCGACGTGGCCTACCGCTACTTCTCGACCGCCAAGCGCAAGTTCATCATCGGCGACGCGCCGGGCCACGAGCAGTACACGCGCAACATGGTCACGGCCGTCTCGGCCGCCGACGCGGCCGTCGTGCTGGTCGATGCCACCAAGCTGGCCTGGGCCGCCGAGGTCGAAGACGGCACCGTGGTCAAGCGCGAGCTGCTGCCGCAGACGCGCCGCCACACGCTGCTGGCCCACCTGCTGCGCGTGCAGTCGATCGTGTTCGCGGTCAACAAGCTCGACGCCATCGACGACGCCGCGCTCGCCTTCGAACGCATCTCGACCGCGCTGAACGCCTTTGCCGAAGCGGCCGGCGTGAAGGTCGCGGCCATCGTGCCGATCTCGGCCCTCAAGGGCTGGAACGTGGCCACGCGCCATGCCGACTGGGTCGGCTACGAAGGCCCGAGCCTGCTCGAGTTGCTCGAAGACCTGCCCGTGACCGCGCAGGACGAGGCCGTGCCCTTCGCCTTCCCGGTGCAGTGGGTCGAGAAGTTCTCGGCCTCGGCCGACACCTCGCAGGGCCGTCGCGTGTTCTGGGGCCGCGTCGCCTCGGGCCACGTGGAGCCCGGCCAGCGCATCACGGTGCTGCCCAGCAACCAGACCGCCACCGTGGCCCAGGTGCTGAGCCACACGCGCCAGCCCAAGTCCGTGCATGCGGGCCACAGCGCCGGCATCGTGCTCGACCGCGAACTCGACGTGTCGCGCGGCGACTGGCTGCTGGCGCCCGAGGCCTTCGAGCCCGTGCGCGAGATCACCGCCACCGTGGCCTGGCTCGACGACGAGCCGCTGGTCGCCGGCCGCGTGTACTGGGCGCTGCAGGGCCACCGCTGGGTCAAGGCCAAGGTGGCGCGCATCGTCGATCGCGTGAACATCACGACCCTCGAATCCGAGCCGGCGACCCAGCTGGAAGCCAATTCCATCGGCGATGTGGTGCTCGCGCTGCAGCAGCCGCTGGCCGTCCTGCCCTTCGCCCAATCGCGTGCGCTGGGGTCGCTGGTGCTGGTCGATACGGCCTCTCATCGCACCTCCGCCGCCGTGCTCGTGCAGCCGCCCGCCGCAAAGGCCTAAAATCTAGGGTTTTCCAGCCCCTTCTCCTGACGCTAAAAGACAAATGACCCACGTCGTCTCCGAAGCCTGCATCCGTTGCAAATACACCGACTGCGTGGACGTTTGCCCCGTCGACTGTTTCCGCGAAGGTCCCAACATGCTGGTGATCGACCCGGATGAATGCATCGACTGCGCCGTCTGCATCCCCGAATGTCCGGTCAATGCGATCTACGCCGAGGAAGACCTGCCGGCCGACCAGATCGCCTTCATCAAGCTGAACGCCGAGCTGGCCCTGGCCGACGGCTGGAAGAGCATCACCAAGCGCAAGCCCGCCCTGCCCGAAGCTGAAGAGTGGAAGGACAAGACCGGCAAGATCTCGGAGCTGGTGCGCTGAGCCAGGCGCCCGCACCGATCGAGACCGACGCGCTGATCATCGGCGCCGGTCCGGTCGGCCTGTTCCAGGCCTTCCAGCTGGGCCTGCTCGAGATTTCCTGCCACATCGTCGATGCGCTGCCCGCCGCGGGCGGCCAGTGCGTGGCGTTGTACGGCCACAAGCCGATCTACGACATTCCCGGCACCCCGGTCACCAGCGGGCGCGATCTGGCGCAGTCGCTGCTGCAGCAGGTGGCGCCGTTCAAGCCGCAATTCCACTTCGGCGAGCAGGTTTCTACGCTGGCCCGCCAGACCGACGACCGGCTCTTGCTGACCACCTCGGCTGGCACGGCCTTCCTCGCGAAGACCGTGTTCATCGCGGGCGGCGTGGGCGCCTTCGTGCCCAAGCGCATCGCGGTCGACGGCATCGGGCAGTTCGAAGGCTCGACGCTGTTTTATCACCCCGATTCGCTCGACCGCTTCGCCGGCCAGACGGTCGTGGTCAACGGTGGCGACGACATCGCGCTGGAAACGGCCATTGCCCTCACGACCCTGGCCAAGCAGGTGACGCTGGTCCACCGCCGCGACGGCTTCCAGGCCGACGAAGCGAACGTGGCCGCCATGCGCGCCCTCGTGGCCGACGGCAAGCTGGCCTTCCGGGTCGGCCAGCCGAGCGCCTTCGACGGCAAGCAACTGCAGATCACCACGCCCGACGCCACCACGGTCGACCTGCCGCTCGACGCGCTGGTCGCCTGCCTGGGCATTTCGCCGCGCCTGGGCCCCATCGCCGACTGGGGCCTCGAGCTGGAGCGCAAGCAGGTGCCCGTCGACACCGAGAAGTACGAAACCCGCGAGCCCGGCGTGTTCGCGGTGGGCGACATCAACACCTACCCGGGCAAGAAGAAGCTCATCGTCTGCGGCTTCCACGAGGCCACGCTGGCCGCCTGGGGCGCTGCCGCGCGGGTGTTTCCGGGCAAGGCGATCCCGCTGCAGTACACGACCACCAGCACGCGCCTGCACGAGCTGCTGGGCGTGGCGGGCACTACCCCGCGCTGAGCAGCAGCGGCCGGTAGGCCTCGATGAAGCTGCCCACGGCGGCGACGTAGCGGTCGATATCCTGCGCCGACAACGGCAGCGAGAGCACGACGAATCCACGCGGCGAGGTGTAGATCCCCTCACTCAGCAGGTGGAAGAACAGCAGCTGCCGCAAGCGCCCATCCACCGCCGCCAGGTCGGCCACCCGCCGCACCTCGCCCCGCAGGAAATGCGCATTCATGAGCGAGCCCACGCCGGTGAACTGCATCGCGACGCCTTCGCGTTCGCACAGCGCATTGAGCCGTGACCGCATCGCCTCGCCGCGCTCGGCCAATGCTGCTGCCGCCTCGGGCGTGAACAGCTGCGTGAGGCCCGCATAGCCGGCCGCCATCGTCATCACGTTGTTGTTGAAGGTGCCCGAGTGCGCAAGCGCCCCGGTGCGCGGGTCGAACTGCGCCATCACGTCAGAGCGCCCACCGAAGGCGCCAAACGACATGCCGCCGCCGATGTACTTGCCCAGCGTCGTGAGGTCAGAGCGAATGCCCAGCCCGTTCGCCAGCCCGTGCAGCCCCAGCCGCGAAGTCATCACCTCGTCGAAGACCAGCAGCGCACCGACCCGCGTAGCCCCATCACGCAGCGCCTGCAGGAAGTCGCGCCCGCCCGGAATGCAGCCGCTCGCGCCCTGCATCGGCTCGACCAGGATGGCAGCGATGTCCGCGCCGTGCGCATCGATCTGCGCGCGCGCCGTGTCCGCGTCGTTGTAGGGCAGCACGAGGAAGTCGAAAGGCACGGTCGTCGGCGATGGCTGGTCGCCGAAACCGAGCACGCCGCCGTGGTACCCGCCCGAGAACACGACGATCTTGCGCCGCCCCGTGAAGCGCAGCGCGGCCGTGAGCGCCATCAGGTTCGCCTCGGTGCCCGAGTTGGTGAAGCGCAGCTGCTCGACCTGCGGAAAGCGCTCGCAGATCGTCTGTGCGAGCCGGCCTTCGAGCAGGTTGTGGCCCGTGAGGTTGATGCCGCCCTGCATCGCCTCGATGACCGCCTCGCGAATCTCGGGTGCCGAATGGCCGTAGACGCCGGCCGTGTACTCGGCGATGAAATCGGTGTAGCGGTGGCCGTCCGCGTCCCAGAGCGTCGCACCCTCGCCCTTGGCGATGGTGAGCGGGAACGGTGCATAGAACAGCACCGATCGGCTGTTGGCGCCGGGCATGTAGCGCGTCTGTGCCTCGAAGCGGCGCAGGCTTTCGGGGTTGCCGTCGGTGAAACGTTGATGGGCCTCGGCCAGGGCCTGATCGATGGCGGTCGTCATGGGAGACATCCTTTGAGAGTGGAACGTGCCGAGAGCGCTCGGCCCGTTTAATTGATCAATGCTCAATTAATAATATTTATACAATCAATTCACCCGCTGCACAATGGCCCCATCCATGAAGAAAAAAGCCCCCGAGCCTCGCCCCCGAACGGCCGGCCGCCCCGCCGGCGGTGCGGCGTTGTCGAAGCAGCGCATCGCCGAAGCCGCGCTGGCGCACATCGACGCCTTCGGCCTCGGCGCCTTCAGCATGCGAGAGATCGCGGCGCAACTCGGCGTGTACCCGGCCACGGTGCACTGGCATGTCAGCACGCGCGAGGCCCTGCTGGCCGAAGTCGCCGCCACGGTCATGGCGCAGGTCACACCGCCCAAGGGCACGCTCGCCTGGCAGGACTGGATCGCCGAGCTGTTCCACCGCTGCCGCGCCGCGGTGCGGCAGCACCCGAACGTGGCGCAGCTGCTCGGGGCGCAGCTGGTGTCGAACGGCAGCCTGCCGACCGAGCTGGTCGAAGGCGTGCTGGCGGCGCTGACCGAGGCCGGCTTCGACGGCGAGCCGCTGCGCGAGGCCTACAACTGCGTGATCGCCGCGATGCTGGGCTTTTTGACGATGGAGTTCTCGCCCCTGCCCGCCGACAACACGCAGGCCTGGGCCGAAGAGCTGCGCGAGCGCGTCCACACGATCCGCCCGCTCGACCATCCCGTGCTTTCGCGCCACCTGCCGCAGCTGGCCAACAAGGCCTTCATCCTGCGCTGGGACAACGGCACCACCGTGCCGCTCGACAGCAGTTTCGAGCGGCACATCCAGATCACGATCGACGGGTTGGAGGCTTTCGCGCGCAGGCTCAAGCCGGCGCAGTGAGCGCGATGCGCAGCAGCGCGTCCTTCAGCCACAGCACGCCCGCGTCGGAATTCGAGCGGCGGTTCCAGCAGACGACCGAGCGGTAGCCCGGCAGCTCGAAGGGCAGCGGGTGCACCGCGAGGCGATCGCGAAAGCGCTCGGCCACGCGCAGCGGCAGCACGGCCACATGGTCGGTCTGCGCCAGCAGGTCGACGATCTGGCCGAAGCTGGTCATCGCCACGCGCATGCTGCGCGTGCGCCCTTGCCGCGCCAGCACCTGATCGATGAGGTCGTCCAGCGCCGAACTGCCGTAGCCCAGGAACACGTGCGGTGCTTCGCAGAAGGCATCGAGCGTGGCCGCCTCGCCGAGCGTCGGATGGCCGCGCCGCACCGCGACCACGTAGCGGTCCTCGTACAGCAGCGCCGATTCGCAATCGCTCGGCGGCTGCAGGCGCGGCAGCACGGCCACGTCGAAGTCGCCCTTGCGCAGGCGCTCGGTGAGCGTGAGGAACGAGCTGGTCTCCCAGTGCAGGCGGATGCGCGAGCCGCAGGCCACGAGTTCGTTGGCGAGCGTCGGCAGCAGCAGGTGGCTCGCGTAGTCGCTGCCCGAGATGCGAAAGATGCGCTGCGACGACGCCGGCTCGAAGCCCTCGCCGGGCTCCAGCATCGCGGACAGGTCGGCCAGCACGCGCTCGACCTGGCCGGCCAGCGCATGGGCGCGCGCCGTGGGCTCCACGCCGTGCGCCGTGCGCGTGAACAGCGGATCGCCGAAGGTGTCGCGCAGCCGGTTGAGCGAGGCACTCACCGCCGGCTGGCTCAGGAAGAGCCGGGTCGCCGCACGCGACACGCTGCGTTCGCGCATCAGGGCATCGAAGGTCCGCAGCATGCCGACGTCGAGGCTGCGGATATCACGTTGGGCCATATCTCATATTCAAAGCTTCGAATTGCCCACGGGGCAGGCTGTCCGTATCGTCCAGCGCACAAGTACAACACGACTGGAGACACGATGAATCGGTTCAGACCCTCGCCGCCCGAGGCACACGCGGCGAACAAGACGTGCACCACGCGCCGCCATGCACTCGGTGTGCTCGGTGCCGGCTTCGCGGCCCTCGCCGCAGGCCCGGCCTTCGCACAACCTGCGCCCTTTCCGAACCGCGTGGTGCGCATCGTGCCCTTCGGCTCGCCCGGCGGACCAATGGACGCCATCGCCCGCGTCTACGCCGAGAAGCTCAAGGCGCGCTGGAACCAGCCGGTGATCGTCGAGGCCCGGCCTGGCGCCAGTGGCACCATCGCCGCCGACGCCGTCGCCAAGGCGGCGCCCGACGGCTACACGGTGCTGCTCACGCTGCCGCTCACGCACATCAACAACGTGGTGCTGCAGCCCAAGCTGCCTTATGACCCGGTGAAAGACTTCGAGCCGCTGTCGCAGCTGGCCACGGGCGGCCCGATGCTCATCGCCCGCGCCTCGGCGCCCTTCTCCACCGTGCGCGAGTTCGTGGCCTACGCCAAGGCGCATCCCGGCGTTTCGTACGGCACCTGGGGTAACGGCTCCAACGCGCACCTGTTCGGCGAACTGCTGGCGCGCCAGAACCACATCGACCTCGTGCACGTGCCCTACAAGGCCGAGGCCGCCGCGCACAACGACATGTTCGGCGAAGCGCTGGGCGTGGCCTGGGCCAACCCCGCGACCGCACGCGGCCTCGCACAGGCCGGGCGCATCAAGGTGCTGGGCATCACGGGCCGCCAGCGCGTGCGCTCGATGCCCAACGTGCCGACCTTCACCGAACAGGGCTTCGCAGGCTTCGACCTCGACAGCTGGATCGGCGTGTATGCGCCCGCGCGCACGCCGCAGCCCGTGCTCGACGAATGGTCGCTCGCGCTGCGCGAGATCACCAAGCTGCCCGACATCCAGGAGCGGCTGGCCGGCTACGGCTTCGAGCCGCTGGGCAGCACGCCCGCCGAATTCCGTGCCGGCTACAAGGCCGACTTTCCCCGCGTGGCGGACCTGATCAAGGCCGCAGGAGTCACCCCCGAATGAGCGCAGTCGTCCCGCCCTCCGCCACGTCCGAGTGGCAACCCATCGCCTTCGACACCGGTACCGCCTACGGCCGCAAGGCGCCGAGCCACAAGCCCGAGCTGACCGAGGTCGGCGCCGGCACGCCCATGGGCGAGCTGCTGCGCCGCTACTGGCACCCCATCGGCCTGGCCGCCGACGCCACCGACACGCCGCGCCAGGTGCGCGTGCTGGGCGAAGACCTCATCCTGTTCCGCGACAAGAAAGGCCGCGCGGGCCTTGTGCACTGGCGCTGCGCGCACCGCGGAGCGTCGCTCTACTACGGGCGCGTGGAAGAAGAAGGCATCCGCTGCTGCTACCACGGCTGGATGTTCGACGTGCAGGGCCACTGCGTCGACCAGCCCTGCGAACCCGATGGCGGCGCGCGCAGCCGCGGCCGCGTGCGCCAGCCCTGGTACCCGGTGCAGGAGCAGTACGGCCTGGTCTGGGCCTACCTCGGCCCGGCCGACAAGAAGCCCGTGCTGCCACGCTACGACTGCCTCGAAACCATGGACGACGGCGAGACCCTGGAAGCCGACGGCAACAGCATCGGCGGTGGCGGGCCGCAGGTCATTCCCTGCAACTGGCTGCAGCACTACGAAAACGTGGCCGACCCGTTTCACGTGCCCGTGCTGCACGGCAGCTTCAGCGGCACGCAGTTCGTGGCGCTCATGGGTCAGATGCCCGACGTGAGCTTCGAGAGCACCGAGACCGGCGTGACGATCACCTCGATCCGCACGCTCGAAGACGGCAGCACCTTCCGCCGCGTGGCCGGCCCCGTGCTGCCGACGCTGCGCGTGGTGCCCAACCCGCGCGTGGCGGCCTACGGGCGCGTCGAGTCGATCGGCTGGGTGCTGCCGATCGACGACAACAGCTTTCGCATCTACACCGTCGGCCGGGTGAAAACCCCGGGCGATCTCGCCCGCGTGCGCTCGCGCCTGAACGGCAAGCTGTGGGAAGAGCTGAGCGAGGCCGAACACCGCGCCTTCCCCGGCGACTACGAGGCGCAGGTGAGCCAGGGCGCCATCACGGCGCATTCGGAAGAGCACCTGGCCTCGTCCGACCGCGGCATCGTGATGCTGCGCCGGCTGCTGCAACGCCAGCTCGACGCGCTGCGCGAAGGCCGCGACCCGGCCGGCGTGAGCTTCGACCCCGCGGCGCCGCCCGTGCAATTCGAGGCCGGCAACTTCCTCATGCCCAAGGAATGAATGGCGTGTCGACCGGCGCAAGCATCGCGGTGCGGGTGGCGCGCAAGACGGTCGAGGCCGAAGGCGTGGCCGGCTTCAGGCTGGTACCCGTCGACGGCGAGCGCTTGCCGGCGTTCACGCCGGGCGCGCACATCGACGTCGCACTGCCCGGCGGGCTCGTGCGCCAGTATTCGCTGTGCAACGCATCGGCCCCTGGCGACGAGGGGCACTACGAGATTGGCGTGTTGCGCGACGCCGCCTCGCGCGGCGGCTCGCGGGCCATGCATGACATCGTCCATGAAGGCTCGGTGTTGCAGATCGGCCCGCCACGCAACCTCTTTGCGCTCGACGAAAGCGCAACGCACAGCCTGCTGCTGGCCGGCGGCATCGGCGTGACGCCACTGCTGTCGATGGCGCAGCGGCTGGCCGCGCTGGGGGCCGACTTCGCGCTGCATTGCTGCAGCCGCTCGGCGGCGCGTACGCCCTACCGGCGCCGGCTCGAAGACCGCGCGTTCGCGCACAAGGTGTTCTTCCACTACGACGACGGCCCGCCCGCGCAGCACATCAACCTCGCCGCCACCCTCGGCCGTCCGGCGCCGGGCCGGCACGTCTATGTCTGCGGCCCCTCGGGCTTCCTCGAGGCCGTGCGCACGACCGCACGTGCCCTGCATTGGACGGACGCGCAGGTGCACTTCGAATCGTTCTCGGGCGCCGCACCGCCGGCCGATGGACAAGGCAGCTTCGAGGTCGAACTGCACCGCTCGCGCCGCGTCGTCCGTATCCCCGCGACGATGACGGTACTGGACGCGCTCGCCGCCGAGGGCATCGAGATTCCGATCTCGTGTGCGCAAGGCGTCTGCGGCACCTGTCTCACGCGTGTGCTCGCAGGCGAGGTCGCGCACCACGACCTCTATCTGACACCCGCCGAGCAGGCGGCCAACGACTGCTTCCTGCCCTGCTGTTCGCGGGCCCGCTCACCGAGGCTGGTGCTCGACCTCTAGCAGCTCGTAGAGCACCATCCGCGTCTGCCGCCCTCGCAGCTCGATCTGCTCCTCGATGCGCCGCGTGGCCAGGCGCCCGCCCAGCCCTTCGAGGGTCGCCTCGGACATCAGCGTGCGCGTGCCCAGTTGCTTGTTGGTGCCCTCGATGCGGCTGGCCGCATTGATCACGTCGCCGAGCGCCGTGTACGACAGCCGGTCGCTCGAGCCGAGCACCCCGGCGATCACGATGCCGGTGTGCATGCCGATGCGCGTGCGAAAGGGCTGCAGGCCCTCGGCCTGCCAGCGGCGGTTGAGCTCGGTCATCTCGGCGTGCAGTTCGAGCGACGCCACGCAGGCGCGGTACTCCGCGTCGGGCAGGTCGGTGGGCGCGCCCCACAGCACCATGATGCCGTCGCCCATGAACTTGTCGATCACGCCGCCGTGGCGCGCGAACACGCGGGTGGCGAGGTTGAAGTAGTCGGTCAGCTGCCGCATCAGCACGTCGGCCGGCATCGATTCCGCGATGGCCGTGAAGCCCTCCACGTCGGTGAACATCGCGGTGACCCGGCGCGGTGACCCGTTGGGTTCGAGGGCGTGCCCTTCGGCGATGAGCTGGCGGATCACGTCCACCGGCACGAACTTGCGAAAGGCCTGCAGGCTGCGCGCGGATTCGTCCAGCGCCTGGTTCAGGTGCTGGATCTCGAGCACGCGGCTCGACTCGCGCGGCAGGTCGTCGAGCTCGAGCCGCCCGATGCGCCGCGCCGTGCGCGAGAGACTTTCGATGGGCGCAGTCACCAGCTTCGACAGGCGCAGCGAAATGAAGAGCGCGATCGCCAGGAACGCCAGCACCAGCAGCAGCGACCACAGCACGTTGCGATGCAGCGCACCCAGCAGCGCCTCTTCGGGCTCCCAGCTCACCAGATGCCAGTCGGTGGCGGGAATGCGCGAGGTCTGCACCTGGTAGTGCATGCCCTCGTGCACGAGCGCAAAGGCCATGTCCTCGGTCCAGCCGCGGCTGCCGTTGGCCAGCATGTGGGTGTGCAGCGCACCGAGCACGCCCTCGTCCGGGTCTTCGAGCACGCGCACGGAATGCGGGTGGTCGCTGCGCGCGATCACGTGGTGGTCGGCACTCAACAGCGCGCTGTGGCCGTGGCCCGTGCCGCCGAACAGGCGCACGAGGTTGGAGAGATGCCCCAGCGACACGCTGGCGACCGCCACCATCGTCTGCGTGACGCCCTCCTCGTCCTGCCGCCGGCTCGGCCGCGCGTGGCTCACGCCCAGCTCCTTCATCGAGGGCAGCACGAAGGGCGCGGTCCACACGGCGCGCTGCGCCTTCTCGGCCTGCGTGAACCAGTCTTGGTGCACCGGGTCGTCCTCGCTGCGGAAGGCCTCAATGCGCGTCGTCTCGTAGCGCCGCCGCGGGTCTTCGTCGTCGTCGCTGTCGGGCGGCGACTTGTACTCCCAGGTCTCGGTGCTGAAGTCTTTCTCGCGCAGCACCTGCCGCACCACCGGCGCGGGGTGGCGCATGGCCATCAAGAAATGGCCGTCGTCGCTGCCCACGCCGATGCTGTCGATTTCGGGTGTCTGTTCCAGCGCGGCCCAGAGCAGCTCGGCGGTCTGCTCGCCGTCGTGGCCCGCCGGGTGCAAGTCGGGCGTGTGGGCGATCGCGCGCACCAGGCCCTCGGTCTTGGCCAGGAAGGCGAGGATGTTGTCCTCGACCCGGTCGTGGTTGACCTTGTGCGCCGACTCGCCCACCTTCGACACCAGCTTCTCCGCCCCCCAATAGCCGAAGGCCACCAGCAGCAGCGACTGCAGCAGCGCGACCGCGCAGATGATGGTGCCGACGTCGACGCGGAAGCGCCTCAGCCGCGCGTGGGGTGCGGGCGATGAGGCCGGTGGTTCCGGGTGCTTGCGGTCGTCTGTCATGTGCGGGGAGCCTCCAGGGCATTCGAAGGCGCCCTCGTGGCGGAGATTCTCACCCGGGCCCGGGGGCCCGCGGACCGGCGCATCACGGGTCGGCCGACATCTGGACGACGACCGGCCCGCTTGCCGCTACGCCGCTGTCTTTGAGAAGTCAGGGGCCCGCTTCTCGGCGAACGCCGTGAAGGCTTCGCGCGCTTCGGGACTCTGGAGGCGCTCCACGAACTGCGCGCCTTCGAGGTCCATCTGGGCTGCAACGGCCGCGCCCTGCTTCATCAGGCCCTTCGTCAGCTTCAACGAGCCCGCGGCACGGCTGGCGAGCAGCTCGGCAACCTTCTGCGCCTCGCCGTGCAGGTCCGACACAGGCACGACCCGGTTCGCGATGCCCCAGGCCAAGGCCTGCGCAGCGGACACCGGCAGGCCCAGCGCAAACATCTCGTAGGCACGAACGTGGCCGATGCGGGCCGGCAGCAGCAGGCTCGACGCCGCCTCGGGGACCAGCGCCAGATTGACGAACGGCGTGGACAGCAGCGCATCCTCAGCCAGCACGACGAAGTCGCAGTGCAACAGCAAGGTGGTCCCCACGCCGACTGCGCGCCCGTTGACCGCCGCGATCAGCGGGCGTGTCGAACTCGCCAGTGCACGCAGGAAGCGAGCGACATGGCGTTCTTCGTTGTCGGCCTTGCCGGCAGCCACGGCAGCGAATTCGCCCAGGTCGTTGCCCGAGGTGAACATGCCGCCTTCGCCTCGAATCACGATGGCCCGCACGGACGGGTCGCTCTCGGCGCCTGCGATGGCATCGGCCAGGCGGCCATACATCGCATTGGTCAGAGCGTTCATCTTCTCCGGCCTGGCCAGCGTGAGGGTCAGGACACTCCGGGTGGATTCGACGATCACGTGTTCGGTCATAGGTTCTCCTGGTTGCCCGCTCGCACCGTGCGAGAGGGATGGAATTTAATTCGCACGCGAAGTATATGCTTCGTGTGCGAAATAAAAAATGGATAAGATGTAACCTGCCGCGCCTTCGCTCAGGCCACAGGAATCCGATGAAAGCTCAAAAAAAATACAGGCTGGTGTTTCTTCTGAACGTCGCCCAGCGGGCGGTGCAGCGCTGGAAAGAAACCCGCGGCGACGCCCTGCCCGCGCTGTCGGCAGCCCAGGCCGGCACGATGTTTTTCCTGTCGACCAACGATGGCGCCCTGACGGGAGAAGTCGCGCAGGCACTGAACATCGGTGCCCCGGCCATGTCCGGCCTTGCCGCCCGGCTCGAAAAGGCCGGCTACCTGACCCGCGCGCAAGACCCGAACGACGGGCGCGCATTCCGCCTGTACCAGACCGAGGAAGGACGGCTTGCCGGACAGCGTGCAAAGGCCGGGCTCGGCGCGTTGAACGCACGGCTGACCCAGGGTTTCAGCGACGAAGAGATGGCAATCGTCGGCCGGTGGCTCGAATCGGTGGTCGAGAATTTTTCCGCCGAGGGCGCGGGAAAGCACGAGGAATAGGCCCTCGGTCCCGGCACGCCATCGGTGCGGCGAGTGCAAGGCCCGCTGTGGCCGGATTCTTCCGTGCGCAGGAACTTTTCGGTGCGTCCGCGACACACGCGCCTAAAATGACATTTCGCTAGGGGTGCTGCACCGGTTTCGACCGGTGTGGCTGAGAAAGTCCCTTTGAACCTGACTGAGGTAATCCTCGCGCAGGGAAGCTGGTCCGGTGGCCTGTCGCGTTGTCTCGCGTGACGGCCACGCCACTGGAGCCTCGCCCACCTGCCAAACCTTTTGCACTGGAGCAAACGGATGGCACACAACGACAACGACAGTTCCGCTTCGTCCGGCAACGAAGCGCTCACGCCCCTGCCCGCCTCCCGGCGCGTCTTCGGCTGGCACGACCACGCCTCGCTGTGGTTCAGCCTCGGCGTGGGGCTGCTGGTGATGCAGATCGGCGCCTACCTGGTGCCGGCCGTGGGCACGCGCGACGCGGCGCTAGCCATCGTGCTGGGCTCGCTGCTCGGCGCCGGGCTGCTGGCCTGGACCGCGCGGCTGGGCTGCGAAACCGGGCTGGCCAGCGCCGGCCTGATGCACGCCACCTACGGCAGCGCCTTCGCGCGGCTGCCGGTTCTGCTCAACATCGTGCAGCTGGTGGGCTGGACCACCTTCGAACTCGTGATCATGCGCGAGGGCACGCAGGCCATCGGGCAGCAGGCCTTCGGCCCCGCGCTCGGCACGGCCTGGGGCGGCGTGCTGACCACGCTGCTGTGGGGCGCGGTGCTGCTGGCCCTGCTCGCGGGTTCGATGGTCAAGCTGGTGCGCCGCTTCGTGAGCCGCTTCGGCCTGCCGCTGGTGGTGCTGTCGCTGCTGTGGCTCAGCTGGCAGTTCGCCACGCGGCTGCACGCCAAGGGCCTGGACGCCTTCTGGGCCCGGCCCGGCGACGGCAGCATGGGCATGTTCAGCGCGCTCGACCTGGTCATTGCGATGCCGGTGTCGTGGCTGCCGCTGGTGGCCGACTACGCGCGCCACGGCAAGCGCAGCGCCGGGGGCGGCCTGGGCAGCGCGTTCAGCGGCACCTGGATCGGCTACGCGCTCGCCAACATCTGGTGCTACGCGCTGGGCGTGATGGTGGTGAGCGTGGCCGAGCCGGGCACCAGCCTCGTCACGGCGCTGCTGCTGGCCCAGGGCGGGCTGGTGGCGCTGGGCCTGATCCTCATCGACGAGCTCGACAACGCCTATGGCGACGTGTACTCGGGCTCGGTGTCCACGCACAGCCTGCTGCCAAGCTGGAGCGTGAAGCGCTGGGGCCTGCTGCTGGCGGTGCTGTGCATCGGCCTGGCGCTGGTGCTGCCGATGCACACGCTCGAACCCTTCCTGCTGCTGCTGAGTTCGGTGTTCGTGCCGCTGTACGGCGTGATCCTGGGACGGCTGGGCAGCGGAAGTGCCGTGTCGGCGAACGGCACGCGCACCATCGACTGGGGCGCGGCGCTGATCTGGCTCGCGGGCATCGCGGCCTACCACGCGCTCGCCAAGTGGGCGCCGCAGTTCGGCTCGGCGTTGCCGACGCTGGCGGCGACCTTCGTGCTGGCCTGGCTCAGCCGGCCGACAGCGGCAAGCGGTGGGTCGGCACTGGCGCAAAGCCGTGGTTGAGCGGACCGTGGCCCGCGCCCACCTGCACATCCGCACCGGCGCGCATCGCGCCGAGGATGTACGCGCGTGCGCGCTCGACCGCCTCGGGCAGCGCCAGGCCCAGCGCCAGATGCGCGGCGATGGCCGACGAGAGCGTGCAGCCGGTGCCGTGCAGGTTGCGGCTGGCAATGCGTTGCGACGCGAGTCGCTTGCGCGCGCCGCTGCGCTCCAGCAGCACGTCGACCACTTCGTCGCCCGGCAGGTGGCCGCCCTTGAGCAGCACGGCCTTGGCACCGAGCGCGAGCAGTTCGTCGGCCGCGCCGTCGAGCGCGTCGATGCCGCCGATGGCGTGGCCGACCAGCAAGGCGGCTTCGTCGAGGTTGGGCGTGACCACCACGGCGCGCGGGAACAGCTCGCGCACCAGCACCTGCACGGTCTCGGCCGCGATCAGGCGGTCGCCGCTGGTGGCGATCATCACGGGGTCGAGCACCACGTTCTTCAGCTGGTAGCGGTCGATGGCCCAGGCCACCACCTCGACCACCTCGGGCGCGTGCAGCATGCCGAGCTTGACGGCGTCGACGCCGATGTCTTCCACCACGGCCTGGATCTGCGCCTTCAGGAAGTCGGGCGGCACGCCATGGATGCCCGAGACGCCCACCGTGTTCTGCGCGGTGAGCGCGGTGATGGCCGTCATGCCGTAGCAGCCGAGCGCCGCGAAGGTCTTGAGGTCGGCCTGGATGCCGGCGCCGCCGCCGCTGTCCGAGCCGGCGATGGAGAGCACGCGTGCGTAGCGCTGGGTGGGTGCTTGGGTCATGTCGAAAATTATCGGCGAGCCGACGGAGGCGCCGCATGAGCGCACCGCATCCCCTGCCTTTCGGCTCGGCGGCGATCCTCGGCGCGGGCCTGATGGGTCGCCTGATGGCGGTCACGCTCGCGCAGGCCGGCTGCAAGATCGACCTGTACGAAGCCGGCAGCCCAGAGGCCGAAGGCGCGGCCGCGCGCGTGGCTGCGGCCATGCTCGCGCCGCTGGCCGAATCGGCCGTCGCGCCGGTGTCGGTCGTGCGCATGGGCCAGCACGCGCTGTCGCGCTGGCCCGAGCTGCTGGCGCCGCTGGCGCAGCCCGTGTTCTTCCAGCGCGAAGGCACGCTGGTGCTGTGGCACCGGCAGGACGCCGCCGAAGCCACGCGGCTCGCGGGCGTGCTGGCGCGCACCGGCGCGCAGGTGCCCGAGCTGGCACCGATGCAGGCGCTCGACACGCCCGCCGCCATCGCCGCGCTGGAGCCCTCGCTGGGCACGCGCTTCGCGCGCGGCCTGTACCTGCCGGGCGAAGGCCAGCTCGACAACCGTGCGCTGCTGGCGTCGCTGCGCGCCACGCTCGAAGCCGATGCGCGCGTGACGCTGCACTGGCAGTCGCCGCGTGCGCCTTCCGACTTTTCGCCCGGCACGACAGGCCAGCCCGAGTGGGTAATCGACTGCCGCGGCCTCGGTGCCAAGCCGCAATGGAATGCGCTGCGCGGCGTGCGCGGCGAGGTGATCCGGGTGCATGCGCCCGAGGTCACGCTGCAACGCCCCACGCGCCTCGTGCATCCGCGCTACCCGCTGTACATCGCGCCCAAGCCCGACCACCTGTTCGTGATCGGCGCGACCGAGATCGAGTCGGACGACATGTCGCCCGCCAGCGTGCGCTCCACGCTCGAGCTGCTGAGCGCGGCCTATGCGGTGCACAGCGGTTTTGCCGAAGCGCGCATCGTCGAGATCGCGACGCAATGCCGGCCCACGCTGCCCGACAACCTTCCCGCCATTCGCCAGCCGCAGCCGCGCGTGCTGCAGATCAACGGCCTGTACCGCCACGGTTTCATGATCGCGCCCGCCCTGCTCGACGCGGCGATGGAACTGCTGGCGCACGGCCGCGCCACGCTCGCACGCGGCTTCGGCATGGACGTGCCCGACGCATGACCACAACATCGACGATGAACATCCTGATCAACGACAAGCCCTGCACGCTGCCCGAGGGCGCGCTGCTCGCCGATGCGCTCGCCGTGCTGCAGGCCGTGCCGCCTTTCGCGGTGGCGGTGAACCGCGAGTTCGTGCCGCGCTCGGCCTATGCCACGCACCCGCTGCACGCCGACGACCGCGTCGAGGTGATCCGCCCGGTGACCGGCGGCTGAACGAACGCACCAGAGACAAGACGATGGAGACGACAACCATGACCAATCCCGATCCCCTGGTCCTCTACGGCCAGACCTTCCACAGCCGCCTGCTGCTGGGCACCGCGCGCTACCCGTCGCCCGACGTGCTCGAAGCCGCCGTACAGCGCGCCCAACCCGCGATGCTGACCGCCTCGCTGCGCCGCCAGACCGCCAGCCAGGGCTCCGGCAACAGCGACCTCGGCAACGGCTTTTGGGAGCTGCTGCGCAAGCTGGCCGTGCCGGTGCTGCCCAACACCGCCGGCTGCCACAGCGTGCAGGAAGTGATCGCCACCGCGCAGATGGCGCGCGAGCTGTTCGACACGCCGTGGATCAAGCTCGAGCTCATCGGCGACGACTACACGCTGCAGCCCGACACGCTGAACCTCGTCGATGCGGCGTCGCAGCTGATCCGCGACGGCTTTCACGTGCTGCCGTACTGCACCGAAGACCTCGTGCTGTGCCAGCGCCTCGTCGATGTCGGCTGCCAGGCCGTGATGCCGTGGGCCGCGCCCATCGGCACCGGACGCGGGCCGGTCAACCCGTATGCGCTGCGCCTGCTGCGCGAGCGGCTGCAGGTGCCGATGCTGGTCGACGCGGGCCTCGGCCTGCCCTCGCATGCGTGCCAGGTGATGGAGTGGGGCTACGACGGCGTGCTGCTCAACACCGCCGTTGCGCTCGCACAGGAGCCGGTCGCCATGGCCGGCGCGTTCGCCGATGCGGTGCAGGCCGGCCGCGCTGCTTACCGCGCCGGTGCGATGGCCGCACAGGACGCCGCGCAGCCCAGCACGCCCGTGCTCGGCACACCCTTCTGGCACCACGCACCATGAACGCCATCGACACCTCCAACGCCCGCGCCGTGGCACAAGCCATCGTCGCGGTCCACGGCCTGCGCTTCGGCGCGGCAACGTCCACGGCTGTGAGCGGCGCGCCGCGCTTTTCGTCGGACGACGCCATCTACCGCGGCGCGAAGCAGGCCTGCACCGCACTCGGCTTCATCGAGATCGATGCCGAATGCCTCGCCCATGCGTGGCGTGCGCAGACCGAACGGCTCAGCCAGTTCGACGCCTCGGCATGGCCCGATGCGCCGGTCGACTTCGGCATGGGCCCGTTTCCGCCCACCGCGCGCGCCGACGCCTTTCCGCCCTGCCCCGAACGGCTCGGCCTTTACGCCGTGCTGCCCGATGCGGCATGGGTCGGCCGCATGGCGCGCGCCGGCGTGCCGACGGTGCAGCTGCGCTTCAAGTCGGACGACGCCGAGGCCGTCGCGCGCGAAGTGCAGGCCGCCGTCGAAGCCGTGCGCGGCACCGGTGCGCTGCTGTTCATCAACGACCACTGGCAGGTCGCCATCGCGGCGGGCGCCTACGGCATCCACCTCGGGCAGGAAGACCTCGACGCGCTGTCGCCCGATGAACTGCAGCAACTGCGCGCCTCGGGCCTGCGGCTCGGCGTGAGCACCCATGGCTACGCCGAGATGGTGCGCGCCGATGCGGTGAGCCCGAGCTACATCGCGATGGGCGCCATCTACCCAACCACGCTCAAGAAGATGGCAACTGCGCCGCAGGGCGTGGCGCGGCTCGCGGCTTACGCGCGCCTGCTGCGCGGCTACCCGCAGGTGGGCATCGGCGGCGTCGATGCCGTGCGGCTGCCCGAGGTGCTCGCCACCGGCGTCGGCTCGGTCGCCGTGGTGCGCGCGCTGGTCGCCGCCGACGACCCCGAGGCCACGGCCGCGCAATGGATGACGGCGATGCACGCCGCCCCCGGTTCCCCTGAACGCACAGAATGAACGCTCGACTTTTCTCGCACTCCCCGCTTTCGCGCGCGCTTGCCGCCGCCCTTCTCACTTTCGGTGCTTGCGGCGCGCATGCGCAATCGCAGTCGCAGGCCTTGCCCGAGGTCACCGTGAACGACGGCGCCGCCGCGCCGCAGGCCGAGATCAGCGGCTTCGGCGACGTGCCGCTGCGTGAGCTGCCGCTGTCGGCCACCGTGATCGACAGCCAGCAGCTGCGCAGCAGCGGCGCACGCCGCCTCGCCGACCTGACGCAGTTCGACGCCTCGGTCACCGACGCCTACAACTCCGCGGGCTACTGGGACTACCTCACGGTGCGCGGCTTCGTGCTCGACAACCGCTTCAACTACCGTCGCGAAGGCCTGCCGATCAGCGCCGAGACGGCGATCCCGCTGGACAACAAGGAGCGCATCGAGATCCTGCGCGGCACCAGCGGCATCCAGGCCGGCACCAGCGCGCCGGGCGGGCTCGTCAACTACGTCGTCAAACGCCCGACCGAGCAGGAGCTGCGCACCATCCGCCTCGAAACCACGAGCCGCGGCAGCGTGCTCAGCGCGCTCGACTTCGGCGGGCGCTTCGGCGAGAACCGCCAGTTCGGCTACCGGCTCAACGTGGCCGGCGAAAAGCTCAAACCGCTCACGCACAACCTCGACGGCAGCCGCCGTCTCTTCTCGCTCGCGGCCGACTGGCGCATCACGCGCGACTCGGTGCTCGAGTTCGAGGTGGAGCAAAGCCACAAGCAGCAGCCGAGCCAGAACGGCTACAGCCTGCTGGGCAACACGCTGCCCCGACCGGTCGATCCGCGCATCAACCTCAACAACCAGCCGTGGTCGCAGCCCTCGGTGTTCAAGGCGCTGACCGGCACGGTGCGCTTCAGCCAGGCACTGAATGCCGACTGGCGCTGGAGCGCGCAGATCGGCCAGCAGCGCCTGAAGACCGACGACCGGCTGGCCTACGCCTTCGGTTGCGGCGCCGAAGGCAACTACGACCGCTACTGCTCCGACGGCACCTTCGACGTGTACGACTTCCGCAGCGAGAACGAGCGCCGCACGCAGACCGCGGGCAGCCTGAACCTCAAGGGCAACGTGATGACGGGCAGCGTGCGCCACGAGCTGGGCTTCGGCCTGCTGCAAAGCCGCGTGCGCAACCGCTTCCAGGACCAGGCCTACAACTACGTCGGCACCGGCAACATCTGGGCCACCGCGATGACGCCGGCCGACCCGCGCCTGACCGACGCGAACACCAACCGCAACGAGCGCTCGACCGAGCTGTCGGTGCAGGACGCGATCCGCTGGAACGACCGCTTCACGACCTGGATCGGCGCGCGGCACACGCGGCTGTCGCGCGACAGCATCCGCACCGACGGCTCGCGCCCCACCAGCTACAGCGACAGCATCACCACGCCGTGGATCGCGGCCAGCTACACGATCCAGCCCGGGCTGCTCGCCTATGCGAGCTGGGGCAAGGGCGTCGAGTCGCAGGTCGTGCCGAACAAGAGTTCGCAGTACGCGAACGCGGGCGAGGCGCTGCCCGCGCTGCAATCGCGCCAGTGGGAGCTCGGCCTGAAGGGCGGCGACGCGGCGTTCAACTGGCAACTCGCGTGGTTCGACATCTCGCGCCCGATGACCAACCTCGACCTGTGCGGCGCGTCCTGCACGGTGCGCAACGATGGTCGCGCGGTGCATCGCGGCCTCGAAGCCGGCGCGCAATGGGCCGGCGGCCCGTGGCGCTTGGGCGGTAGCGTGGCACTCATCGACGCCAAGCGGCGCGGCAGCACGACCGCGCCCGAACTCAACGGACAGGCGCCCACCAACGTGCCCAAGCAGGTGCTGCGCGCACAGGCCGGCTACCGCTTCGCGTCGGTGCCGGGCCTCGAACTCGCGGGACAGCTGTCGTACGAAGGCCGCCGCAACGTGCTGCCCGACGGCTCGATCCGGCTGCCGTCGTGGACGCGCCTGGACGCGGTGCTGCGCTACGACACCAAGCTGGCCGGCATGGCCACGAGCTGGACGCTGGCCGTCGACAACCTGTTCGATCGCCGCTACTGGAAGGAATCGCCCTACCAGTTCAGCCACGTCTACCTGTTCCCGGGCGCGCCGCGCACGCTGCGCCTGGGCGTGAGCATCGCGATGTGACGACATGAATGGAGCGCTTCGTCTTCGTCATCGCGGCGTCGTTGCCACGAATTCGTTGCGCCGGCGCCGCGTTGTTTTGGAAGCCCCAAAAATCACGCTATAATCTAAGGCTTG
>NZ_JBXAJX010000002.1:942129-1376948 GCF_058797695.1 Variovorax sp. GW823-FHT02B07 | reverse complement strand
GTTCCTCGATAGCTCAGTTGGTAGAGCGCCGGACTGTTAATCCGTAGGTCCCTGGTTCGAGCCCAGGTCGAGGAGCCATCACAAAGCCGCAAGGCCTCTGGAAGGCCCGCTACTCACAAGGTAGCGGGCCTTTTCATTTGTGAGACGACCGTCGAACGAAGACGTGTGCCAAGCGATGGAAAGAAATCGCCCCACGCACTTCGATTGGCAAAAATTGAGGGTCGCCGTTCAGAACGGCGATTCCATTGAATATAATTGAAGGCTTGTTCCTCGATAGCTCAGTTGGTAGAGCGCCGGACTGTTAATCCGTAGGTCCCTGGTTCGAGCCCAGGTCGAGGAGCCACCATTTGCTGAAGGCCCGTTACCCACAAGGTAGCGGGCCTTTTCGCTTTGCGGCCCTTTTGCTTTGGCGCCACACATCGGCCGCCGCCTGCCCGCTCGCGGGCCTGTCCGACACGCAGGCCCCGCCCTGCGTGCAAAACTCCCTCTTTGTTAACGGCTTCTGCTGCCCTGCCCCGGGCAAACCCGTGCACGCGACGCTCCGCTCAGGCGTTGTTTGAGCTTCAGTCATTCACAAATAACAACCATCAAGGGCATCACGATGAAACTCACAAGAATTCTTCTGGCCGCCGCCGTGGCCGCCGCCACCTTGCCCGCCGTGGCGCAGGTGTCCGTCAACATCAACGTGCCCGGCCTGATCCAGGTCGCGCCGCCTGCACCACGCTATGAACCCGCGCCACGGCCGCGCAGCGGCCAGGTCTGGGTGCCCGGCCATTGGCAGTGGAACGACCGCGCCTACGCATGGCGCCCCGGCTACTACGTGGCGGCCCGCCCCGACTACGCCTACGCCCCGGGCGGCTGGGTGCGCGCCGACGGCGGCTGGCGCTGGCGCGAAGGCGACTGGCGCCGCGCCGAGCGCCGCGAGGAACGCCGCGAAGACCGCCACCACCGTCGCCATGACCACGACCGCTACGACCATGACGACGATCACCGCGGCGGCGGCCACTGCCCGCCCGGCCAGGCGAAGAAGGGACGCTGCTGATAGCAGCAGCAGGAGCAGCTTGCGCGCCTGCTGACGCGCAAGCCCTCAGTTCACTGTCACCCTGAACCGCACGCTGCCCGTGCCGCCAGGCGCGAGTTGCCCGGTGAACTTCCAGTCCAATGGCCCCGTTCCGCCCGGCGCCTGCGCGGCCGCGCACGCCACGACTGGCGCAGGCAATGCATTGGCCGGCGTGCGCTTCGTGCATGCGGTCAGCGTCGCCGGGGTCGCGCCTTCCTGCGAGGCGACGAAGCTGGTGTAGACCGGCGTGACGTCGCTCACCGTCAGGCCGCTGATCGGCGTCGCGCCGTTGTTGGTGTAGGTGATGCGGTACTCGAGCGTCTCGCCCGACTTGGCTTCGTTGTTGAGCCCGAAGTCGCCGTTCTTCGTCAGGTTGCGCACTTCCTTCTTGAGCTCCAGCGCCGTGCTCGACACGGTCGTGGTGTCGAGCACGAGGTAGCTCGCGCTCAACGCGGGCGATGCGTTGGTGAACACGAAGCTCGCCTGCACCGAGCGCTTGTCGTTGTAGCCGGCGAGCGCGCCCGCCGGAATGAATTCCTGCACCACCACGCACAGGTTCTGCCCTGTGGTCACAGGCCTGGGCACCGCCGGCGGATAGAGCACAGTGGCGCCGGCCTGCAAGGCACCGGTGCAGCCCGGGTCTTCGTAGATTTTTGCGCTCCAGCCGTCGATCGCCGGCGTGGCCACCGCGCCGGCCACGCCGAAGCTCACCGTTCCGCCGGTCTGCGCCACGAAGGTGTGCGCGTGGCTCACGCTGCTGCCGGGCGAGCCGGTGCGGGCGCTGTCGGCGCCGAAGCGGTTGAGGGCCACGTCGCCGAAGTTCAGTTCGCCGACCCGGGCGTCGTTCCATGCAAAGGCGATGTGATCCGGCGCACCCGCGGCGGTGCGCGTGTAGGTGTAGGTCCGCCCGCCCACGGCCACGCCCGCGCCGGAAGGCAGCGGCGTGGCGCCGACCGACGCCCCCGTGGACAGATGACCCGCCGGCGTCACCTCTTCCACGCACGTCGGATCGCCATCGGACGGGGACAAAGGCTGCGACGGCACCTCCAGGCGGTAGTGGCCCGAGCCGTCGGTCACCGCCGTGGACCACACCCCCGCCGCACAGTTGGTGAGCCGCATCCGCACACCCACGAGCCCCGCTTCGCCGCCGTTAACCACGCCGTCGTTCGGCACGCCCGCACCGCTGCCGTTGTCGTTGAAGACGCGGCCGGTGACGGCATGCGCATCGCTGTTGACGAAGGTGCATTCAAGGTCCGCACCGGCCACCATCCACTCGGCAGGAATCTTCAGCACATTGCCGGCCAGCACCACCGGCGGCGCCGACGCGGCGGCCGCTGCGGCCGGCCTCGAACCGGACGCCCCGCGAATGGGCGACGGTGCGATGACGTCCTTCAGGTCGCGGCAGCTGGCGCTCACCGGGTTCACGGGCCAGCCAGCGGGCGACGTTTCGGTGATAGTGACCGGCACGCCCACCTTGCCGGTGATCGTCTGCGCACCGATACCCCGGCCCGGCGCGCTGACCGTGATGGTGTCGCGGGCCACGCTCAGGCCCGACAGCGCAAAGTCGAAGCGATGGGTGCCGGAACCGCTGATCACTTCCTTGGCGATGCGAAGTTTCGGGTCCCCCAGGAGGACCGCGACCGGCCCCGTCGAGTCATCGCAGAGCGCTTCGTTCGGCAAGGTGGTGCAAAGCGGATCCCCACCACCGCTCAGGTTGATGGAGTTCGTACCACCCAGCGGCCCGACGGCCGTGGCGTCGACGTGCACAGGAATCTCGACAGAGAAGCCACCGGGCATGACACCCGCAGCCACGCTGCAGCGGACGACCATGGAGCCGGCGGGGGAACAACCGCTCAGGACACCCGTGGTAGTGATCGCAACCAGCACGGGCGGCCCAGCCAGTGTGATGCCCTTGGGCAAGACGTCTTCGAGCACGAGCGGCGCTGTGGTCGCTGCAAAATCCACAACGACGTCGACCACGTAGAGCTGCCCCGGCGCCCCGACAATCAATGGGTGGGGCCTCGAATACTTGAATCCCCGGATGCGCGGCCCAGCAACCGATGTGATTGTCGTGCTCGCGCATGGACCGACACCGTTGCACGCGGGGTCCCCGCCCCCCACGGCCGTTGCCGCGTTGATCACGCGCGGCCTCGCAGCCGGCAGAGGCGTCACCGGGATGACGAACGACGCGGACGTTGCCATGCCCGCAGGCACCGTGCACGTCACGACCTGCCCGGCCCTGCTGCACCCCGAAGGCAGCGTGCCGATCGTCAAGGAGACCGGGAAGGTGTCGGTGATGACAGTGTTCGCCGTCGTCATCCCGGCATTGGTGCTGCTCAGTTTCAGTGTGTAGCTGGCCGGCTCGGCAATGATGAACTGCGCCACATCAGCGATCTTTTCGAGTTTCAACGTCGCTTGAGACACCACGCGCGTGGCCGGCGTGCTCGCATCGCACGCCTCTGCTGGCGCCGTCGTACATGCGACATCCCCACCGCCGCTGAGATTCACCGTGTTCGTGCCGCCCGTTGCGCCCACGGCCGATGCGGCGACGTTCACAGGAATCCGTATTTCGAAGGTGCCGGGCGCGATGCCCGCCGCCACGCTGCAGTTGGTCGTGTTCGATCCCGAGGTCGGGCAACCACTCAGCACGCCGGTGGTCGTTCCCGCCACCAATGTCGGGGCCCCGCGCAGGGTGACGCCCGGCGGCAAGGTGTCCATCACCGAGATCGGCGCCGTGGTCGTGCCGCTGGCCACGGTAACGAGCACAGCGTAGAACTGGTTGGGCGCCCCCACCACCAGCGGGCTGGCGCTGACCGTCTTGGTCGAGGTGATGACGGGCGGAGACGCAGGGACCACCGGCGTGGTCACCGTGCTCGTGCACGCCCCCTTGGTGTTGCAATTGCGGTCTCCTCCGTCCAATGCCGTGGCCGTGTTGGTCACCTCGGGCACGGCGGAAGGCAGGGGCGTCACCGGAATGACGAAGGACACGGACGATGTGAGCCCTGCAGGCACTAGGCAACCGATGTTCTGGCCTATTCGGCTGCACCACGGAGGAAGCTCGCCGATGGTCAGCGAAGGCGGCACTCTGTCCTCCACCAGCGCATCGCTAGTGGTCTCGACGCCATTCGTGCTCGTCAGCGTGAGTGTGTAGCTGGCGGGCTGGCCCACGACCCATGGGGCTGCGCTGGCTTCCTTCTTGAGCGCCAACTGGGGGTCTGGCGCCACGAAGCACACCACGTTGTCCGACCCATTCGGCTGACCGTAGCTTGGCTCGTTCGAGAGCGTGACGGAAGACACGGATGTTCCCGAAACATAGGCCCATGCAGAGGCTCCAGAACTGGCTGTCGCCCCCTCAAGATTGCCGTCTGCATCGATTTTTACCGGCGCAAGGCTACCCATCTGTGCGGTCGCTGGACCGGGGGCAGGCGTCGTGATCTCCGCCGCAGTGAACGGATAGTGATTTCCGTTGACGGACACCACCATCTTCTCGCACCCATCTGCTGGGTTGCAGTTGAGCAGGTAAGTTCGAACGCTCACGTTCTTCACCGGCACAGAAAAGTTGAACGTGCATGCCTCCCGCACGTTGGGCTTTCCCAGCCGGAGATAAGTACCCCATGCGAACTTGTCCTCCACCCCGCATACGCCCTCCGTGGTGACAGCGATGCCCCCGTAGGTCCCGCTCTTCCATAGACAGAACTCTGCAGCCGTGGCCTGCGTGCCGATCAGGAGCGAGGTCAGTGCCAGAAAGAGGACGCCGCGCAAGGCATGAAAGAAGTGCGCCACGCCTCTCGCAAGCGCCATCGCACTCTTCCGCACGGGTAGGCAGCGAAGCGCCGTCGCGCAGCGCATCGAATCAGTTTTTTGCATTTTCATTGGCCATTCCTCCGCGACTTCATCGATCGGTCCGTTCGTCTTTCACGGGGGCTGCCGCGCCCGCCGACGCGGCACCCAGCGCCGTCTCGTCGAACTTGAAACGCAGCCGGATGTATGCGCCCTTGCTCGTGTAGTCGTTGGCCGCCAGGTCGCGGTCTTTCAGGCCCACGAAGTTGTAGCCCGCCGACACCCACAGGTCCTTCATGACCTGGTAGCCGACTTCGATGCCCAAGGTCTTCTGCAGGCCGCCGCCCTTGCCGCGCAGCAGGCCGGCCTGCACGCCGAGGTCCCAGCTGTCGTTGAGGTCTTGCGTGTAGCGCGCCTGCAGCAGGTGCGCCCAGTAGGTGCTGCGCAGCAGGCCGTCGTCGGCGCGCGACCACTTGGCGGCGTAGCGCCCGTTGATCACGGTGCCGGGGCGCGGGTTGTAGTTGAGGTGGGCCGAGACGATGTCGGCGCTGGTGCGCCCGGGCAGCGCTGCGCTGCCGTTGCCCGCACCGAAGACGCTCGCGCCGTCGAGTGCGCCGGTCGAACTGCCGGTGCCGGTGACGCGCTCGGAACGGCGCTCGTAGCGCATGAGCGCGTTCCAGCTGTCGGTGTCCACCGGACGGTAGGCCAGGCCGATCTGGTGGCGCGCCAGGTGGTGCGCGTTACCGGCGTTGGCGCCCTGCCCTTCGCTGGCGCTCATCACGCTGCGCGCCAGCAGGCTCCACGACGCATCGATCTTGAAGCCGAAGCCCGCGCTGAACAGGCGCGTGTCGGCGTCGTCGCCGTGGCGGCCTTCGAGGATGCCGCTGGCCTTGATGCGCGCGTCGGTGTATTCCACGCCGCCGGTGATGGCGGTGGAGTCGCCCGCCAGGCCGCTGGCGTGGCCGGTGCCGTTGTTGCCGCTGTTGCGCAGCCCGCCGATCTGGCGCGTGTGCTCGACGCCGCCGGTCAGGCGCCAGTGGTCGTCGACCCTGAAGGTGTTGCGCACGCCCGTGGCGGCCTGTGCCGCGCGCCCGTCGAGGCTGTCGGCCAGGCGGTACTCGCTGTACACGCGCCCGCCGTCCATGTAGGCGCTCTCGATGCCCAGGATGCCCACGTTGTTCGACTGCCCCGCGTTCAGCTCGTACGGCCCGTAGAGGCTGGAGACCAGCTCGTAGCGGCCGTACAGGCGCGTCTTGTCGGTGACGGCGTAGTTGCCGCCCACGGCGAGCACGTGGCGGTCGGACTTGCGGATGTCCTGCTCGCCTTCGACGAAGACGTTGGCCTGTGGCAGGCCCGGCACCTGCGCCGACAGGCGGGCGCGCACGGTGGTCAGGTTGTCATCGTTGGCGTTGGCCTGGGTACCGGCGTTGGCCGCCGCACCGAGCGCGGTGACGTTGTTGGCGGCCACGCCACTGCCCAGGTTGCCGCTGTAGGTGGAGACCTGGCCGTAGTCGAAGCCCGAGCCGCTGCCCAGGCCAGTGCCGTTGTGGCCGTGGCGCAGGCCGAACTCGCCCACCAGCTGCTCGCCGAACTTTCGCTGCACGCTGGCGGTGATGCCGCGGCGGGCGCCTTCGCGCAGAGCGTCCTGGCCGTAAAGCAGTTCGCCGCGCAGCGCGGTGGCGGCGTCGAGCCGGTACTCGGCGCGGGCCGAGGCTTCGGTGCGCCCGGCGGAGAAGCTCGCGCCGGGGTTGTCGAAGCCGGTGCTGGTCTTGCTGGCGAGCGCGGCCACGGCCAGGTCTTCGCCCTGGTGGCGCAGCTCGACGCGGGCGCCGCTGCCCTTGCCGTTGCGGTCGGAGTCGGTCTGCACCCATTCGCCGGCGACGGTGGTGTGCTCACCCAGGCGCGCCATGGCGGTGACGGCACCGAGCTTGCGGCGGTTCTCGGGGTTCTCGTCGATGGCCGCGACCACGCCGACCTGCAGGTTCTTGGCCACCTTGAGCTGCACGTCGGCACCGGCCACGGTGAACTTGGGGCCGCCCGCGTCGACCTCGTAGGTCACGCGGATCGACTGCGGGTTGAGGTTCGCATCGACCGACGCGATGGCGCGCGTGAACAGCAGGCGGCGCGTGAGCGGCTCGACGGTGTAGTCGACGAAGCGCGTCACGGTCGAGCGCTGCAGCACGAGGTCGGGCTGGTTGCGGTCGCGCACCACGATCTCGACCTGCTCGCTGTTCTCGACGAACTCGCCGCCCCTGGCGCCCAGGTAGTACGGGCCCGAGGTGCCGACCGCGCGGAACTCCTCGACCTGCTGGGTCTGCGCGGTGCGCGAGGCGTAGGTGGTGGTGCGCACCTCGCCGTCGTCGTAGACGTGCTTGAGGCCGGTGAGCGAGCGGCTGACCTGGCTCAGGCTGCGCACCTCGGTGCTGCTGGCAGTGCTGAAGTCGCCGTACAGCAGGTAGGAGCGGTTCTTGTCGATGCGCACGTAGAGCTTCTGCGTGCTCTGGGCGTCGAAGCCCTTGGCGGACGAGTCGCCGTACACGGGGTAGAACTCGTCGGGGCGGATGTCGCGAAACAGGCGGTCCTTGCGCGTCTTGTCGGAATCGTAGGCGGCGGTGAGCAGGTAGTCGCCCTTGACGGCGCCCTTGAAGAAGAAGGCAGCGCGCGCGGCGGCACGGCGCTTGTCGTTGCCCTCGTCGGCCAGGCCGGACAGCTCGGCCTCGAAGGCCGCGCCCGCGGGCATCGCGCCCAACGGCACCTGGCCGCGCTGGGTGAAGTCGAGCACGCCTTCGACGATGCCGACGCCGATCATCGGGCGCAGCTCGGGCAGCAGCGCCAGGCGCGCCTCGGCCGTGAAGCTCGCGGCCGTCACGCGCAGGCGGGCATCGCCGGGTTCGCCGGGCGGCAGCAGACGGAAGTCGGCCACGCCACCGTCCATGAAGACCTGGGTGCCGGGCTCGGCGGGGTTCAGGTCTTCGTCGAGCCAGCGGCCGCGGTCGGTCTCGAGCGTGAGCTGCGTGCGTGCGGTCACGGGCACGCCGGCCGCGTCGGTCAGGCGCACCTTCACGACGACGGGCGTGCGCAGGTCCGCCTGCGCCGAGGCGGGCACGCCGATGTGGATGGCACCGAGCTTGTCGGGCGCGGTGACGCTGATCTGCTGCGCCTCGCCACGCACGTTGCCGAACGGATCGACGGCTTCGAGCACGAGGCGGTTGACGCCGGGCCGCAGCACGATGCCGATGTATTCCCAGGCGCCGATCCGGCGGCTGGCCTGCTCGGTCTTCTTGCCGACGCGGCGCTCCTCGACGCCCTGGCCGTTGACGCTCAGGCGCAGCGCCAGGCCAGCCTCGCCCTTGACGCGCACGTTGAGCGAGGTCGAGGGCAAGGTGTCGCCGTCGCGCAGGTTGATGAAGCCGAGGGCGTTGCTTTCGATGCGAGGCAGCAAGGCTTCGAGGTCGATGGGGCTGGGGACGGCTTGCGGCGGCGCTACAGCAGCGGTCGGCTGCGCCATGCCGCGGGACACGCGCATGCCGGAGAAAAGGCTGCCCACGGGGGATGCGCCATCCGCCGCGGCGCCACCGGTCGCCGCGCCGAGCGTGCTGCCCTGGCTGCCCGACGCGCCGCCGATGAAGCTGCTGGGCGACGCCGATGCGGCGGGCATTGCGATCAGCGGCGCCGAGCTGGCCTGCGTGGTGCTGGTGCCGGTGCTGCCGCCCGCGCGCACCTCGCCGCTGGCAGGCAGCGCGCGCCGATCGCCCACGGGGACGATCCGGCCTTCGGGGTCCAGGCGCATGCGCACCTGGGCTTCGGCCTCGGTGTCGGGCACGGCGGCGATGGCCTCGCGCCGCGCGATGACGTCGCTCATCACCGCCGGTGAGTCGCAGTTGGTGACGACGAAGTTGGCCTTGTGGAATTCGCCCTTCTTGAGATCGACGAAGCGGCTGTCGGGGCGCCCGGCATTGCGGTTGTCGAGCACTTCGAGCCGCGCGCCGGCGGGCAGCGTGGTGGCATCGAGCCGCAGCACGTGGGTGACGGGCTTGAGGCCGTACAGGCTCCACTTGCCTTCGACGTCGGTGATGACGTGCGTGCCGTCTTCCATGTACAGGCGCACGCCGGGCACGCCGATTTCATCGACGCCCTGCTGGCGGCCGTCGCGCCGGCAGTCCATGTAGACCTTGCCGAAGAGGAAGGCATCGTCGGAGAACACGCCGCCGGTCACGCGCACGGTCCATTGGGCGAGGTTCGACTGCATCGGGCCAGAATTGGCGCGGGCACGGTTGACGGCATCGCCGTTCGTCGGTGCGCCGACCCCGACGCGCACGCGGTAGCGCACCGTGGCGGACTGGTCGATGCCAAGCGCGAGGCCTGGCTGGCGGAAGACCAGCCGGGGACCGGCCCCGCCCACGGGCTCGGCCGTGGCCGCGCCGTTGAGGCGTGCGCTGCCAGCCACATAGGCGAAGCCCGGCGGCAACTGGTCGGAGAGGCTGAGGCCGGTGACGGGAAAGCCGGTCTTGTTGGTGACGACGAGTGCGTAGTCGAGGAAATCGCCGAACTCGACCTGGCGCTTGCTGCCTTCCTTGCGCAGCACGAGGCCGAGCACGTTGCCCGGATCGAGCGGGATGTGGTTGTGCAGCACGTCGCAGGCCGCACCCGAAGGCTCGAAACCGGCCTTGAGCGAGGAGTGGTGCGTGGTGGGCTCCGCGCCCTGCGGCGACGCAGCGTTCGGGACGATGGCGCCGCAGCGCTCGAAGGTACCGGGCGTGGCGGGGATGAGCTGCGAAGGCGCCGCGTAGGCACTGCCCACGGGCGGCGCCACGCCCAGCGCATAGGTGCAGCTGCCAGTGACCGGCGGCGACAGGAAATAGAACTGGTAGCCACCGTCGGCGCCGGTGGTCATGGACAGGCTGCCGTCGGCGTTGGCGCGGTAGACGCCGCTGTCGCCGCCGAACACCTCGGCCAGGGCCATCGGCCGGGCGGCGCCGTCGCTGCACGACTGGCGGGTGAAGGTGACGACGGCGCCGGCCACCGGTTGGCGGGTGACGGCGTTGTAGACCACGCCCTGCGGGTCGGCCAGCATGGAGGACGCGCTGCTGGCGCTCGCGGTGACGAGCGCGGCCGACGACGCAGAAGCGGTGTTCTGCTCGAAGGCGGCCGCCCAGGCCTTGTTGGTGAACGGCACGCGGGCGCCGTTGCTCGACGGCTTGCGGGTGACGCGCACGGTGAATTCGATGTCCTCGCTCTGGCCGGGTGCCAGGGCGCGGCTGCCGTCGGTGAGGCCGAGCGCGGCCTGCATCGGCAGCCGGAAGGGATCGGCGCTGGCGGCGGCCTCGCGGTCGCAGGCGGCGCGGCCGGTGAAGCCGGATGCGATCTGCAGCACGCCGTTGCGCACCTTCGGCGCGCCGACGAGTTCCCAGGCGGCGACGAGGCCTTCGGGCTTGTCCATGTCGAAGGTGCAATCGAGGTTGTCGATCACGCGCACGTTCGGGGCCGGGGCCGCGCCGGTGTTGCCGACCTTGAAACGGTAGTCGAGTTCGTAGACGCCCTCTGCCACGCGGCGCGGCTGCGAGACGCTCTTCACGAGCGAGAGCACGGGCTGCTGCAGCTGCACCGGCGTGGGCGAGGTGTCGTTGCCGGGGTTGCCGTCGCCGTCGGCGTCGGGGTTGCTGCCGTTGACGGAGTCGTCGAAGACGGTGGGCGGGCCGCCGGCGGCGAGCGCGGCCTGTGCGCGCACGGTGTTGAGCAGCGTGCCGGCGCGACCCGACACGTGAAAGCGCACGTCGAAACGCACCGTCAACTGGCCGCCCACGGGCAGCACCGCACCGGGCGCGAGCAGGTCCTGCGCGGACGCGGTGCCATTGAACGCGGCGTTGACAGCCGCCACCGTGCCCGCCACGCCGTTGCCCGGACCGCCGACGATGGCCAGGGTCCCGGGCACCACGGCGTACTGGCGCGCGCCCGGCACCGCAGCGGTCGTGCGGGTGCCGAACTGCGTGGCGCCCTGCCCTTCGAGCACGTCGGCCAGTTGCACGCCGTGCAGCGCGGCCGTGCCGTAGTTGCGCACGTGGACGTCGAAGGTGACGGTGGCCGTGCCGTCGGGTTGGCCGTCCGCGCCGCGGTGTATGCGCGGCGTGGAGGCGGCCTTGGCGACGCCGATGCGGCCCTGGCCTTGCGGCGGCGCCATCGCGATCACCACCGTGTTCGACGGCGACGCGGCAGGTGCGACGCCGTCGTTGTACTGGCTGTGCGCGGTGTTGCGAATGTCGCCGGCGTGATCGGCCTTGACCTGCACCGCGAACTGCATGGCGATGGAGGCGTTGCGCGCGAGCGCGGTGGGCACGCCGATGGCGACTTCGATCGCCGCGCCGTCTTCGGCGGTGCGGTAGCTGAAGTCGGCGTCGCCGGGCATGCGGAACAGGCGCACCGCGCCGGCCGCCGTGCTCTGCAGGCTGCCAGCGAGGTAGCGGGTGCCTGTGGGCACGAGGTCGCGCAGCAGCAGCAGGCTGCGCGGGCTGCCGTTGACCAGCACCTGCGTGCCGGTGGGCGCGGCCGCGCCGCCGGGCTGCGCGTCGCGCGCGCCGGTGTTGGTGCCCGAGATGCTGAAGTCGATGCGCGTGCTGCCGGGCACGACGGCCCCCGCATGGCTGGCCGACTTGACCAGCGCGAGCACAGCGACGCTGCCTACGTCGACCGTGTCGCGATTGCTCGCGCTCGCACCCTGCAGGGCGGTGGTCGCGCTCAGCACCACGCAGGCGCTGCCGCTGGCTGCGGCGGGAATGGTGCCCTGCACCAGCAGTTCGGCCGTCTGGCCCGGGTCCAGCGCGAGCGTGCCGGCGGCACCGGGCAGCAGCACGAGATCGGAGGCGTCGACGACGCCGTTGTGGTTGCCGTCGCGCGCCACGCGCAACGCCGACAGGTCGAGCCCGTCGGCCGGGCACCCCGCGCCGTCGTTGACGAGCCCCAGGGTGTAGCGCGAAGCCACGTTGCCGGTGTTGGTGAGCAGGTGGCTCAGCGTGACGACGGTCCCCGGCGGGCGGTTCACGCGCTGGTCCTGCGTGAGCGACAGCGCCTCCACGGGCAGCACGCTGGCCGTCACGGCATTGGAGATGGCCGTCTCGCTGTGCCCGAGGCCGGCCGGGACGTAGGTGCCCGTCGCGATGCTGCGGATCACGACGCCGCCGGGAGCGGGCGCCGCTTGCGCGACCGGTGCGAACAACATGGCGAATGCAAGTGCGAGGCCGAAGACTGCCATCGCGCTGCGCGCAGGCGCCGCGCAGCCCCACCACCGAGGCAAGCCGGCACGCGAAGAAGAAAGAAGAAATGGCACGCGGTGAACCTTCCCTCGCACCTCCCGCTGCGGGAGACACGTCAAACAGTCGAAGAACTCTTTCCTCTGCCGCCTCGAAGGCCGGCAAGGCACGGCTTGCATGCAGCGATGTGCGCGAAAGCGGCAGGGGAAACAGGCGAGGCACCGGGGCGAACCCGGGCCTCGCGGGAAACGGCCGACGGCCCTTGCGGAACCGTCGGCGGCGCCGATGTCAGATCAGGGGTTGATCTGCACGGCGAAGGTCAGCGTGACCTTTCCACCTGGGGCCACGGTGTTGGCCGCGCTGCCGCAGCTCACCGCGGTGGCGGTCGATGCGAAGGCCGGCGCCGTACCGCCAATGCCCGGGGCTTCGCACTGCAATGCAGGCTGCTTCGCGCTCAGGACGGTGTACGCCGGCAGTGCGTCGTTGATGGCGATGTTGGTCACCGGCACGACGCCTTCGTTGGTGGCAACGACCTGGTAGACGATGCACTGACCAGGCTTCAGCTGCAGCGAATCTGCCTTGAAGGCCGTGTCCGCCACGCCGTCGCAGGTCGCGTCGGCCGCCTGCGTCTTGAGGACGCGGATCTGGCCGGTGATCACGGCCGTGATGTCGGTGGCCGAGGGCGTACCGCAGTTGGGGGCCGGGTCGGTGAAGGTGGCCGTCACCGTCGTGGTGTTGCTCACACCCGCATTTACGCCACCCGGCGCGAACACGCGCACTAGCAGCTTCTGCTCTGCACGGGCCGGAAGGCTTGCCAGCGGACCATTCACCGGCGTGTCGCCAGCATCGATCTGTCCGTCGCCGTTGACGTCGAGGTAGACCGTGGTGGTCCAGCCTTGCGCCTCATCTGCCGCAGGCACCTTGGCTGTCAGCGTGTACGCGCCGCAGCTCTGGGCGCCGATGTTGGTCAGCGTGTGGGCATACACCACGGTGCCGCCGGGTGCGACCTGGCCGTTGTTGTTCGGCGTGAGCGAGGCGCCCAACTGAAGGGCCGTCGAGGTCACCGTCACGGCATCGGTCTTGACGTCGGAAGCGATGCCGCCGGTCGAGGCCACCGCAGTGGATTGCACCTTGAAGTAGATCTTTACTGCAGTGACTGCGGCTTGCGAGGAAGGCGGCGTGACGCACGCTTCGACCGCCTGCTGTCCCCCGGCGATGACCGCGAGGTTCGAGATGGCCGGCGATGCACAGGTGCCGCCAAACGCCACGAACTTGACCGTCCAGCCTGCCGGCAGCGTGCCCGGGAAACCGGTCGTCTGGCTGGCGGCAAGGTTGTAGGTCGCGTCGACCACGTCATGGTTCTTCACCCACAGCGTGAAGACGGTGCCGGTGCCGGCACCCGTGTCGTGGACCTGCGTCGGCAACGGGCTGGGGCCCGCGCCGAGGTCACCATTGGAAACGCTGCCGGTGCCTGTACCGAGCTTCGTATTGGTCAGGTCGACCAGGGTCTCGATCACGCGCTCGAGGCGGTCTTCGGTCGCATCGATCTTCGTGTTGTCGTTCACGGAGCGACCGAGCACCGTGGCCACGTAGGCGCCACCCACCGTGCCCGGCGGCAGTTGCACCTGCGTCACGATGTTGAGGCTCACGCCGGCTGGAATCGGGCCGGTGTCGGGCACGCCGTCGCCGTTCGTGTCCAGCAGCGGTGCGCCGCTGTCGGCCGCGAAGAACTGGAAGCTCGTGCCGGCCGGGAAGGTGCTGGCAGAGATCGACAGGTTCACGGCATCCGAGGCGCCGCCCGTGTTGAACACGGTTTGCGGGAAACGGACACTGCCGCCCGTAACAGCCAGCGTCTTCGTGGTCAGGTCCTGGCCGGCGGGGTTCGGCGTGCCGGGTGTCGCGTCGAGTGCCGTTGCAGCCGTGGACGGGTTGGAACCCACCACGATGCCGAAACGCGCCAGGACGGTGTAGGCCGCCGGATTGGTGGTCGAGCCGACGGTGCCAATGGCCACCGCGGTGATCGCCGGAGGGGCATTGGCATCCGCGTTCGCGGGGTTGTAGCGGGCCACGTTGGTGGTGGTGGACGTGCCGACCGCCGCGGTGCTGTTCACCAGCACCACGAAGCTCAGCGTCTGCGTCACGTTCGGACTCAGCGAAGCCACCACGGCATTCAGCGTGTTGCCGGTCACCTGGAAGTCGATGCCCGACGGATCGCCGGCCGCCCCGTCACCCAGCGCCGTGCCCGACGCACCGCTCCACACGGCCGAACCGGTGACGTAGGTCAACCCTGCAGGCAGCACGTCGGACAGCGCGAACTTGCCCGGCGCGCCGCCCGTGTTGCTGAACGTGAGGGTGTAGACCGAGTACTGGCAGTTCGCGTTCGATGCGAGACCGGCCGTCCAGCTCGTGGCGGTACAGGCAGCGGAAGAGCGCGGCCCGCTGGCCGACGGGGCCGGCCATGCGCCGCCGCCAGGTGCGGCGACCAATGGAACACCGATCGCCTTGGTGACGTTGAACACCGCATCGGTGGCCAGCTTGACCTCGTCCTTGTCGGCCGCCGAGGTGTTCGGCGCGATGTACAGCCCCGGAGTGCCCGGGGTGGCGGTGATCGTCGCCGCATCGAAATTGCCGGTGCCGCTGGCCGAGCCCGGGATCGTGTAGGCCACGACGAAGCGGAACGCGCCGTTGTTGCCGGGCACGCTCTGCGCCGGGGTCACCGTGCAGACGTCCGTGCCAGCTGCCGAGCAGAGCGACGTCGTGCTGTCGGGCAGCCCGTTGCCGTCGGCGTCGGCGAAGACCTCGACGCGCGAGAACTTGCCTGCGTCGGCCTTGACCGTGAGAGCAAAGGTGTCGACCCCATTGCCGGTGTTGGTCAGCACGTGAGGCGCATAGACCGTGGCACCGGCCGCGCCGGACTTGGTGTTGACGATGGTCGTCGTGACCTGGTTGACGCTGTCGAGCGTGAACGAGCCCACCTGGAGAACGGTGGTCTGCACCAGGTTGGAGGTCGCGACCTGGGTCGTCCCGGCGGCGTCCGAATAGCTGGCGGACGCTTGGTTGCCGATGACGGTGTTGGCGGGCGGCGACGCGGCAAATGCAGCCGGACTTCCGAAAAGGAAGCCCAGCGTCAACGCTGCGGCGCCTGCCCAGGGCGCGCACGGCTTGCAGCCGCTGGCGCGTTGGGTTGGCTGGGTGGGAATCACGTAGTTTTCTCCTCTGTTGTCGATGAACGGGAACACGAAAGAACCTGGCCGGTACGTTTCGATGGGCGAACGCGTACCTGCCGACTGGCACTCAGAAACAAGAGATCGATGGAAAAGGCGGGCGCCCTCGCCTCGCGCAGCGCGCGAGGGCCGGCGCGGCCTTTACTTGCCGCGCGGGGGCGGCGTGGCGGGCGTGGCGGGCGCAGCCGTTGGCGGTGCGACGGCTTCAACCTTGGCGCGCGCGCTCACGGCGATGCTGCCGCTGGCAGGCAACTGGCCCAGGCTCCAGCGCAGCATGCGGTACTCGCTGTAGGGAACGGGTTCGCTCTTGCCGCTGGCCAGCTTGCGAACAAGCGGCTCGGGCTCGAAGACGGCGGTCTTGGTGGCGGCTTTCACGAGGCTGGCGCCTGGCTTGGCGCTGCGCGGCAGGTATTCCAGCCCCTCGGGGATCGGCAGATCCGCCACCAGCCCCTTGACCGGCTTGCCCGTGTTGTTGGTGTAGGTAGCCTTGTATTCGATGACGTCGCCCGGCTTGATGGTGGCCGCGTCCTGGAACTGCTCATTGCCGTCGGGCCCCTTGACCACCTTCGACTGGGCGAGGACGACGGTCAGGGCCTGGGTCGCGGCAGGTGCGCGCGGCGCCTCCAGCGAAGCGGTGGGTTGCGCCAATGCGACGGTCGCGGCGCCTGCGGCAAGCAGGGCCAGGCCTGCGCGGAGCAGCGGGTGGACCGCGCCTGCGCGGCCTCGCGACGACGACAAGAACAAATCCCATGTGGATGCTGTCATTCAAACCCCAATTAACAATATTTGAAATTCACGTCGCAAAATTTGCAATCAACCTCTTATTGCAAACAAATAGCCAACATTGCTTGCAATTAAAGGCAGTCGGCCACTCAGATTTTTGCGTACTGAATTCTTATGTCTTGGGACTTTTATGGCAATCAAACAAAAGAACAGAGGATGCGCAAATGAGACATATTGAACAAACAAAATGCATCCAACATTTCTTTCGATCCGAAGCCCCTCAATTGAAGCTTTCAAGCTTCTGGGAGAGTCAAAACAATTGAGATCGAATGACCACAACAGCAACCTCAGGCGTGCTCCCTATTCATGGAATAATATTCTCAATGAATTCAAGCTCGTAGAATTAATTTGAAATCACTCATCCGATGCGGAACAAGAAATTATTCATCGATGAATTTCGGAGAAATCCCGTCGACCAAGAAAATATCCAATTCACAAAGAATCTCGTAAATATGAGCGCTTGCCCACCCGTTTTCCATCACTCATTCACGTCGTCTCGAATCACAGGTTCTTGATTTCAATTCAGGCGTTCTACTGATTGAATCCAGAGATTCCACGGCAATTCCTCGCTGCACCCGTAGGGCCATAATTGGCCAATCTGGCCAGAATCCCCTACACTCGCGGCCCATGGCTCTCCTCTCGCCCCGTCGATACCCTGCGCGCGCAGCCCTGCCCATGGCAGCGGCCGGTCGTCGTGTGGGCGCCGTCGTCGCGGCGGCCACGTCGGTCCTCCGACGCACGTCCGCACATTCCTGAGCCCGGCGGTCCGCTACCTTCTTCTTGATGCGCACACCTTGACCGCCGGGCACCACACCGCGCGGTAGCGACCCTGTCTGTTGGAAAGGCGGGTTGCGTTCATCTGGAGTGCTTCATGCTTTCAACCGTTCACGGGGAGCGCACGCTCACCGAACTCGATTACGTCCGTCTCAGCAAATTCGCGGACACGCCGCTTCCCCCGGCCCTGGTCGATCTGCTCGACACGGCCGACATCCTTCCGTCACGGGAAATGCCCTCGGACATCGTGACGATGTACACCCAGGTGGAAATCGAAGACCTGCCCGCCGGACAGCGGCAGAAGATCGTGATCTGCTATCCCGCCGACGCGAACCCGACCACGGGCTTCATCTCGGTGTTCTCGCCCGTCGGCATCGGCCTGCTCGGCCAGAAGACCGGCGCGGTCGCGCGCTGGAAGACGCCGGGCGGCGGCGAACACAGCGCGCGCGTGATCGCCGTGCTGTTCCAGCCGGAAGCCAGCGGCGACTACACGACCTGAAAGTGCGCCGGTTCAGGCCGGAGGCCGGCGCCCCGCCGGCCGGTCAGTGCTGCAGCACGCCGGCGACGCCGGGGCCCCTGCTCTTCGCACTGTCGATGGTCGCGCTGACGGAACTCGTGTTGACCGCCAGCGCCACCAGCACCGCCCCCACGAACGACGGATCGGCGCTGCCGCTGTAGCCCGACGCCCCGGCAATGGCCAGGGCCTGCGCCACCTGCTGCGTCGTCAGTTCGACGGCGGCTTCTCCCACGATATTCCTCTTCTTTGTGGCCATCTGAAAACTCCTGCGAATGGAGTTCGGACTGTAACCAAGCCCCGACAAGCGCCACAAATGTTCCTGACCGTGTGACTTTCGACACTGGCCCGCGCATCGGGCGGCCCGTATCGTCGCGCGGGCGCGGCGCCCGCCGGTGGGGCGGACGCCACATTGTTTTCATTTGATGGACAGGGACATGCCTTTTTCCAAACTCTCTCTCGCCAGCGCACTCGCGGGCCTGCTCGCGCTTTCCGGTTGCCAGACCATGGACATGCAGATGGGCGCTCCGGCGGCCAAGACCACGGCCACGGGCAGCGCCGCCGGCGGCGCCACCTCGGGCGAGAGCAGCCAGCTTGAACGCTGCGACTCGCCGCTCGGCACCGTCTCGCTGATCGAGAACGTCAATGCCGGCTGGTACACCATCCTCACCGGTGAATACCGCCTGCCGCCCACGGCCAACCTGCTGCGCCTGCTGGTGCAGCAGTCGAACTGCTTCGTGGTGGTCGAGCGCGGCGCGGCCGGCATGAACGCCATGACGCGCGAGCGCGCGCTGATGCAATCGGGCGAGATGCGCGGCGGCAGCAACTTCGGTCGCGGCCAGATGGTGGCCTCCGACTACGGCCTGTCGCCCGAGATCGTGTTCAGCAACAACGACGCCGGCGGCATCGGCGGCGCACTCGGTGGCCTCGTGGGCGGCGGCCGTGGCCGCGCCATCGCGGCCGTGGGCGCCAGCCTGCAGACCAAGGAGGCCAGCGCGCTGCTGACGCTCATCGACAACCGCTCGGGCGTGCAGGTGGCTGCCGCCGAAGGCAGCGCCTCCAAGACCGACTTCGCGGGCTTCGGCGGCCTCGGTGGCCGCAGCGGCGCCGGCGGCATCGGTGGCTACACCAACACCGCACAGGGCAAGGTGATCGCGGCGGCCTTCATGGACGCCTTCAACCAGATGGTCCGTTCGCTGCGCAACTACAAGGCGCAGACGGTGCGCGGACAAGGCTTGGGCGGCGGCGGCCGGCTGGGCGTGGACGGCGGCGCCGCCCCGTCGCAGACCTCGGCGCCGGGCGCCGCCCGCCCGCGCCGCAAGTAAGCGCGGCCGTCCATCGTCTTCGAAGTGACCCGGGCCGAATGCCGGCCGGGTTCACAATTCATCCCTCTGGAGGTGAAACACGATGGATGGTTTGGAAGAGTCGGCGGAAGCAGCCAAGGGCAAGCTCGTTTATCCCTTTGCGGAACTTCCGCCACGCGGCAAGTCGATCGAGGTCGCCGACGGGGTCCACTGGATCCGCATGCCGCTGCCCTATTCGCTCGACCACATCAACCTGTGGGCGCTGGACGACGGCGACGGCTGGGCCGTGGTCGACACCGGCGTGCGCACCGAGGAAACAGTGGCGGTCTGGCGCGAGCTGTTCGCCAATTCGCCCGACACGCGCGGCCTCACCCGCGTCTTCGTGACGCACATGCACCCCGACCACGTCGGCATGGCCGGCTGGCTCACGCGCAAGTTCGGCGTGCGGCTGTGGATGACCCGCTCCGAATACCTCATGTGCCGCGTGATGGTGTCCGACACCGGCCGCGAAGCACCCGACGACGCCATCGCCTTCTACCGCCGCGCCGGCTGGGGCGAGGCGGCCATCGAGACCTACCGCACGCGCTTCGGCAACTTCGGCAAGCACATCCATCCGCTGCCCGACAGCTTCCGGCGCCTGCGCGACGGCGAGGTGCTGCGCATCGGCGCGCACGACTGGCGCGTCGTCACCGGCAACGGCCACTCGCCCGAACATGCGTGCCTGTACTGCCCCGACCTGAAGGTGCTGATCTCGGGCGACCAGATCCTGCCGCGCATCTCGTCCAACGTGTCGGTCTCGCCCGTCGAACCCGACGCCGACCCGATGGCCGACTGGCTCGCGTCGCTCGCCAAGCTCAAACGCGAAGTGCCCGACGACGTGCTGGTGCTGCCGTCGCACAACGAGTGCTTCCGCGGCCTGCATGCGCGCATCGACCGGCTGCAGCACGGGCAGGAGCGCTCGCTCGACCGCTTGCGCAACACATTGAAGACGCCGAAGCGCGCGGTCGATGTGTTCACGAGCCTGTTCGCGCGCAGCATCGCCGAATCCGACGTGCCGTTGCTGGGCATGGCGACCGGTGAAAGCCTCGCCTGCCTCAACTACCTGCGCCACCGCGGCGAGATCGCGTGCGACATCGCCGATGACGGGGTGGCCTTGTACCGGCTGACCTCCGCCGCCTGAGCGCCGGTCAGACCTCGAGCACGACCTTGCCGATGTGCCCGGCGCGCTCGAGGTAGCGATGGGCCTGCACCACGTCGTCGAGCGCGAAGCTCCGGTCGATGCGCACGTGCAGCGTGCCATCGGCAAGCCCCGCATCGATGAACGCCAGCGCACGGCCCAATGCGGCCTCGTCGCGCGGCAACCCCATGGTGGCAGCACCCGTGTGCTCCAGCACCTTGTAGACGTGGAAGCGCCAGCTCTTGCGGAACTGCGCAATCACCGGAAACCTGAACTCGGCACCGCCCGACAGGCCGTACAGCACGTACCACCCGCGATGCGCGACCACATCGCCGAGCCGCTCGACCTGCGCGCCGCCCACGCCGTCGTACACCAGGTCGACACCGCAGCCCTCGGTGAGCCTCAACACGCGCTCGACCACGTCTTCGTCGTCCGTCACGACCACATGCGCAGCGCCCGCTTCCCGCAGCGCGTCGCGCTTGGCGACCGTGCGCGTGACCGCGATGGCGGCGATGCCCGCCGCGCGCGCCATCTGCAGCGCCGCGATGCCGGTGCCCGATGACGCCCCGGTGACGAGCATCACCTGGCCGCGCTGCAGCCGTGCCATCTCGAACATCGGGAAGTAGCCCGTGAGATACGCCATGTAGGCGCCCGCAGCCTGCGCGGCCGACAGGTTGGCGGGATACCGCACCACGTGCGCGGCCGGAAAGAGGATGCGATCGCCGTAGGTCGGATACAGCCCCTGGCTCGCCCCCGGCAGCACCGCGACCCGGTCGCCCACGCCCAGCCCTTCGACGCCCTCGCCCACGGCCTCGATGACGTCGGCGGCTTCGTTGCCCAGCCCCGCCGGCAACGTCGCGTCTTCGATGTACAGGTTCTCGCGCCACAGCGCGTCGGCCCGGTTCAGGCCGATGGCCTGTACCGCGATGCGCACTTCGCCAATGCCCGGCGCAGGCACCGCGACCTCTTCGAGCTTCAGCACCTCGGCACCGCCGAATGCGTGGAAGCGAACCATCCTGCTCATGACAACTCTCCTTCTTTTCCTGAATGACCGAAGGCTTCAATCTAGAGGCCGCGGCGTCATCAAGGAAATCGATTCGCGGGATAGTCGCTATGCGTACCATCGATAACGCCAGGACCCGGATGAAACCCATCGAACTCAACCGCATCGACCTGAACCTGCTCACCGTGCTGGCCGCGCTCATGCGCGAGCGCCACGTCAGTCGCGCCGCCGAGCGGCTGAACCTCGGCCAGCCCGCGGTGAGCCATGCGCTCGCGCGGCTGCGCGAGCTCACCGGCGATCCGCTGCTGGTGCGCCAGGGCCGCGTGATGGAACCCACCGCACGGGCGCTCGCCCTGATGCAGGGCCTGGGCCCCGCCCTCGCGCAGATCGAGGCCACGTTCCGCGCGCAGGCCGACTTCGAACCGGCGCGCGCCGCGCCGGTGTTCCGCATCGGCCTGACCGACGACCTGCAGATCGCGATGCTGCCCCGCCTGCTGCGCGCCCTGAGCACCGAAGTGCCCGGCGCCAAACTGGTGACGCTCACCGTCTGCTACCGCAACGCCATGCGCTACCTCGATCAGGGCCGCGTCAGCGCGGTGATGTCCTTCCTGAAAGAACTGCCCGCCGATGCGAAGGTGCGCAAGGTCCGCACCGCGCGTTTTGCCGTGCTCCGGGCCGACACCGCGCCCGGCAGGCTGTCGCTCGACGACTACTGCCGCCGACGCCACCTGCTCGTGACCTATGCCGGCGACCTGTGCGGCACCGTCGACGAAACGCTGGGCGAACTCGGACGCCAGCGCGACGTGCTCTTCTCGGTGCCGCAGTTCGGCAGCCTGCCCGCCGTGCTCGCCGGCACCGACCTGCTGGCCACGGTGCCCGAGCATGTGGCGCTGGCGCTGTCGGCGCAGACCGGCCTGCGCTGCGAGCCCCTGCCCTTCGACAGCCCCAGCTATCCGCTGCGGATGGCCTGGCGCGCAGTGACCGACAAGGACCCGGCGCAGGCGTGGCTGCGCAAGGCCATGCTGCGGGCCTTCAACGATTGATGTGACGAAGGCAGAATCCGGCAATCAACGCATCCCAAACGATTGGTACGCCACCGGAAAACTCCATCGAGATTGGTCTCATGCGCGCCTGCATGCAGTCTCGGCCAGACGAACAACGCGGCGGACCTTCAGCCCGACGCCATCACTTCGCCCAGGAACATCCACACCACATGCCAGCATCTTTCACGCTCACGGCTGAAGACTTCCATCGCCTTCAGAAGATCGTCAGCCGGCGCCTGCAACGCAAGCCGGGCCTGTCATCTGCCCTGCTCTTCCTGCGCATCGCTTTTTGCCTCTGTCTGGGTCTGGCGTTAGCAGCCTATGTGGGCGTGCTGCGCGAACACCCGGACGTACGAGATCTCTGGATCGTCGCCTATCTTCTCGTAGCGACCCTTCTTATCGCAGCAGCGCTACCTCATGCATCTCAAGCCCTCATGCGCAAACACGTGCTGAGCCCGGACGGTGCGTTTCTTTCTCCTCAGACGCTGTGGCTCACAGACAGCACGATGGTCATCCAGTCAGCGAAGGTGCGCTCGGAGGTGCCATGGACGAGCGTTCTGGCACGTGATGAAGATGACGCCAACTACTATCTCTTCATCGATTCGATGCAAGCCCTCGTGCTTCCCCGGTCCGCGATCGCGTCGTTTGCCAATGAATTTGATCTGCGCACTTCGCATCTCCCAAGGTAACAACCCTCCCCTCAAGGACGCCGCATGCCCCATACCGAGACGAACTTCGAACTGACCGCCAACGACGGCCATCCGGTGGAGGCCCACCGCTGGCAGGGCACCGCGCCACGCGCCATCGTGCAACTGGCGCATGGCATGGGCGAGCATTCGCTGCGCTACCGGCCGCTGGCCGATGCGCTCACGCAGGCCGGCTACGTCGTCTACGCGAACGAGCACCGCGGCCACGGCCCCGGCGCCGCCGCGCGCGACGAACTTGGCGAGTTCGGCCCGCGCGGATTCGCCGGCCTCGTGGACGACATGGCGCTGCTCAGCCGCCACGCACGCGCCGAGCACCCCGGGCTGCCGCTGGTCCTCGTCGGCCACAGCATGGGCTCGTTCGCCACGCAGTACTACCTGGTGCGGCACAGCGAGCTGCTGTCCGGCGCGGTGCTGTCCGGCACCACGGCGCTCGACCTGCTGGGCGGGGCGCTGCAAAGCGGCTTCCGTCTCGAAGACATGAACGCCGCGCTGCCCGACGTGCGCACGCCCTTCGACTGGCTCAGCCGCGATCCGGCCCAGGTCGATGCCTACATTGCCGACCCGCTGTGCGGCTTCACCGTGTCGGCCGAAGGCATGGGCTCGATGTTCGCCAGCCTCGACGAGCTCACGCCCGCCGCGATGCAGACGCGCATCCGGCCCGAGTTGCCGCTGTACCTGTTCACCGGCGACCAGGACCCGGTCAGCAACAAGGCCGAGTGGTTCTATCCGCTGGTACAGCGCTACCGCGACGCCGGCCTGCGCGACGTGTCGTGCCATGTGTTCGGCGGCGCGCGCCACGAAACGCTCAACGAGACCAACCGCGACGAAGTCGTGGCCGTGCTGCTGGCCTGGCTCGCGCGCATCGTGCGATGAAGCTCCTCGCCTTCGACGAGAGCCTGGACCAGCGCCACATCCTGCCCTACGACCCGGCATATGCCCAGGTGTTCGCGCAGGTGCAGCGTTACGTGCAGGCGCGTCTCGAAGGCGTGGAACTCGTGCACATCGGGAGCACGGCCATCGTCGGTTTGCGGGGCAAGCCGATGGTCGACATCGCGGCGATCACGCAGCGCGAGAACCTGCGCACGGCCCAGTCGGAATTCGAGGCCCTCGGGTTTCACCGCCGCCCCGTGTGGGTCGACACGGACGAGAAGCCTTACGTCTGCGCGTCCGTGCTGCACGACGGGCGCAGGTTCAACCTCAACCTGCACATCTGCCATCGCGGCGACCCGGTGCATGCCGATTCGCTGGCGTTCATGGAAGTGCTCGACCGGCGCCCGGACCTGCGCAGGAAGTACGAAGAAGCCAAGGACCGAGCCCACGGCATCGACCCGGCCAACCCGCAGATCTACAACCGGGAAAAGGAAGCGGTGATCCGCGAGATACAGGCCCAGGTCGGGCAGGCCTAGAGGCTCGCCAGTATCCCGGTCGATGTGGCCTCTGCGGCCAGCTTCCCATCGGGGTTGTAGAGCGCCGCTTCAAGGAACGCCACGCGCTTCCCGCGCCGGATCACGCGCCCCTCGACCCGGCCTTCACCGGGGCCAACCTTCTCGTAGAAGCTCACCTTGATCTCCAGGCTGAAGACCGTCTGCGCCTGCTCGGTGTCGTGCATGACCGCATGGGCCATGGCGGCGTCGAGCCAGGCGGTGATGAAGCCGCCCTGGGCGATCGTGCCGTTCGTGTGGCAGTACTCGCGCCGCACGGTGAAGGCGGCCTTCAGCGTCTTGTGCGCGGCGTCCCAGCCGGTCACGTGGAAGTTGCCCATCGATTCGGACAGCGCCTGGCCCGAGCGGATGCGGGCTTCGAGTTCGTCGTTCATTGGTTTCGTTCGCAGCAGGTGAAGCAACGGGCATTCTCAGCCGAAAGCGTGGGGCCATCGGTCATCTCAGAGATAGCGCACCTCCGCCGGCACCTCGAACCAGTTGTTGTGGCGCCCGTCCATGTAGCGCACCGGCGCGGTGGACAGCTCTTCGAGCGTCGCGTCGTCCAGGCAGGAGACGTTCACGCTGACGTACGCGCCGCCGATCTCCGGCACGTTGCCGCGTCCGAAGGACTTGACGCCGCAATGGCGGCAGAACAGGTGCTCGGCGCTGAACGAGCCGAACTGGTAGCTGGACAGGTCTTCTTCGCCCGACAGCAGCGTGAAGTCGGCCGGCTTGACGATGGCGCCCCAGCCGCGCGATTTCATGCAGATCGAGCAGTTGCACTTGCCGGTGCCCGCGGCGAGGTCGATGAGCGCCTGGAAGCGCACCTTGCCGCAGTGGCAGCTGCCGTGATAGGTCTTCTTCATGGTCGGTGTCCGTGGAAACGAGTGGAGGAAACCCAAGGCTACGCCCCATTGCGGACAGATCCTGTCCTCGATCGCAGGCATGATGCGGCCCATGCTGTCCGCTTCCGCCCGCCTGCTTCGCCTGCTCGCGCTGTTCCAGGCCCAGCGCGCCTGGACCGGTGCCGCCCTGGCCGAGCGCCTGGAGATCACCGAGCGCACGCTGCGCCGTGACGTCGACCGGCTGCGCAGCCTCGGCTACACGGTCGACTCGACCTCGGGCGTGGCCGGCGGCTACCGGCTGGGCGCGGGCAGTGCCCTGCCGCCGCTGCTGCTGGAAGACGAAGAAGCTATTGCGGTGGCGCTGGCGCTCGGCCATGCCGGCACAGGCGAAGGCGACATCGGCAACGCGTCGATGCGCGCCCTCGCCAAGCTCGACCAGCTGATGCCGCCGCGCCTGCAGCGCCGCCTGGGCAGCGTGCGCGCCTCGGTGGTGCCGGTGATGCGCAGCAAGTCGGGCGTGCGCGTGAAGGCGGTGTCGATGTTCGCCGAGGCCTGCACCGAGCGGCGCGAGCTGCGCTTCGGCTACCAGGACCACCATCAGACCGCCACGGCGCGCACCGTGGAGCCGCACCGCGTGGTGCAGACCGGCCAGCGCTGGTACCTGCTGGCCTGGGACATGGCGCGCCAGGACTGGCGCACCTTCCGACTCGACCGCATCGTCGACGCCGAACCCACGGGCGCGCGCTTCGCCGCGCGCCGCCTGCCGCTGGGCGACGTCGAGGCCTACATGGAACACGCGCTCAAGGTCTCGCCCTACCTGCACCACGCGCGCGTGATCGTGCATGCCCCGCTCGCGGCGCTGGAACCGCACCTGGGCTGGGTGGGCGGCGTGCCCGAGGCCCTCGACGCGGGCCGCACGCGCGTCGTCACCGGCGCCAGTTCGCTCGATGCGCTGGCCGTGTGGCTGGGCTGCCTGGGCCACGACATCGAGATCGAATCGCCTCCCGAACTGGTGCAGCACGTGGCGCGCGTCGCGACACGGCTGGACACCATCGCGCGCCGGCAGGGTACCCCCATCCCCCGTCTATAGGATGGGCTCGCCCGATACCGGTCGATAGGCTTGCGGCACCTGCAACCTCCGAACGGAAACGGATCTGCCCATGCGCCTCGGCCCCGGTCTCGCCTGCGGAAGCCCGCCATGCCCCTGACCGTCACCCAGGTCGCCGTGGTCGAGGACGACAGCGGCATGCGCGAGCGCATCGCCCGCGTGATCGGCGCCGACCCGGCGCTGGCGCTGGCCTTCAGCGCCTCGAACGCGGTCGACATCCTGAACTGGCTCACGGACAACCCGGTCGATGTGCTGCTGGTCGACCTCGGCCTGCCCGACCACCCCGGCCTGCAGGTGATCCGCCAGTGCCGCCGCATGCAGCCGGCCTGCGCAGTGATGGTGCTGACGATCTTCGGCGACGAGACCCACATGGTCCAGGCCTTCGAGGCCGGCGCGCGCGGCTACCTGCTCAAGGACGGCACCGAGGCCGACCTGGCCGCGCACCTGCGCCACCTGGGCGCCGGCGGCTCCCCGCTGCCGCCGGGCATCGCGCGGCAGCTGCTGCGCCGCTGGCAGGCCTCCGACGGCGCGCCCGGGCACCTCTCGTCGCGCGAGGCCGAAGTGCTCGACCGGGTGTCTCGTGGTTTCACCTATGCCGAAATCGGCGCGCAGATGGGAGTCTCCGCATCGACGGTTCAAACCCATATCAGAAACATCTACGGCAAGCTGGATGCGCCCCCTCCCTCGGAAGCCGTGTTGGCGACCCGTCCTCCAGGCCGGCTTTCCTAGCCGCGTGAACCGCCCCGCCTTTTTCTTTTCCCCCCTGCGGGCCGTGCTGCTGCTACTGCTGCTGTGGCTGGCGCTCGCAGTGCCCTTCGCCCAAGCCGCCAACCCGCCGGGCACCACCGACGTGGACTGGGCCGAAGCCAGCCTCGAACCCGACGGCCTGCCGATGCAGGTGCGGCAGGTGGCGCTGCCCTTTCGCTGGGACCACGAGTTTCCGGGGCGCGGCGGCAAGGCCAGCTACCGCATCGTGCTGCCCCCCGACGCCGCCCGCGCGGACGACGCCCAGGCGCTGTTGATGTCGGGCCTGGGCAACCAGGCCGCCGTGTGGTTCAACGGCGCTCTGGTCGCCAACTACGGCGTGCTCGGCGACCCGGCCTACGACGCCGGCAAGGCCAACCTGCTGATCCCGCTGGCCGCCGCGCTGCGGCGCGGCGACGGCCAGCCGCAGGAACTGCTCATCCAGGCCACCATCCAGCGCCAGCGCGGCGGCGGACTGGCCAGCGTGCTCTACGGCCCCGAGGCCTCCCTGGCCCCGCTGCACCGCTCGCAGCAGAACTGGCGCAACACCTCGGCCATCGTCTACGCCGTGAGCCTGCTGCTGATGGGCGGCCTGGCCGCCGGGCTCTGGCTGCGCCAGCGCGATGCGCTCTACGGCTGCTTCGCGCTGGCCGCGCTCTCGGGCGTGGCCCGCAACCTCGACCGCGTGCTGACCGAAGGGCCCGTGCCCTGGCCGCTGTGGGGCGCGGTGGTGGCGGTCTGCTACGCCTGCCACATCGGGCTGATCGCGCGCTTCGTGCTGCTGGTGCTCGACCGCAACCCGCCGTGGCTGGTGCGCTCCATCTACGGGGCACTGGCGCTGTCGGTGGTGCTGGCCTGCGCCTCCTTCGCCTTCGCGCTGCCGGCGCTGTGGACCACCGGGCTGGCGATCCTGCAGGTCACGAGCACCATCTGCCTGCCCTACGTGGTGCACGGCGCGCTGGTGGCGCGGCGGCGCATCGCGGGCGTGCTGATGGCGGCGGGCACGCTGGCCATCCTGGCCGGCGCGCACGACCTGCTGCTGGTGCGCATGGGCCTGTTCGGCGGCGCCTACTACACGCTCACCTCGCACGCGATCTTCTTCTTCGTGATGATCCTGGCCGGCCTCGTGGTGGAGCGCTACAGCCGCACCGTGGCCGACTACCGCTCGCTCAACGCCAACCTCGCCGCGCGCGTGGCCGAGCGCGAAGAACAGCTGCGCGGCGCCTTCGAAACCGTGCGCAAGCAGCAGGAAGAACAGGCCGTGCTGCTGGAGCGCCAGCGCATCATGCGGGAGATCCACGACGGCGTGGGCTCGCAGCTCGTGGGCCTGCTCAATGTGGTGAACCAGCCCGCGCCCGACCGCGACGTGGTCGAGGAGCACGTGAAGCTGGCGCTCGACGAGATGCGCATGGCCGTCGATTCGCTCCAACCCATGCACGACGACCTGACCACCGTGCTGGCCACGCTGCGCTATCGCCTGCAGCCCCGGCTGGACGCCGCCGGCATCGAGCTGGTCTGGGACGTCGCGCTCATCCCCACGCTCGCGCCCTTTGCCGCGCAGGCCGCGCTGCAGCTGCAGCGCATCCTGCTGGAGGCCTTCACCAACGTGCTGAAGCATGCGGGCGCCACGCGCATCGTGATGCATGTGGGCTGGCACGGCGAGCAGACGCCGCCGCTGGTGCGCATCGTGCTCACCGACAACGGCCGCGGGCTGCAGGCGAACGAACGCCCCGGCGGCCACGGCCTCGCGAACATGCGTTCGCGGGCACAGGCCATCGGGGCGCGGCTGCAGATCGAGCGGGCCGACGCGCAGGCCGGCGGCACGCGCGTGTCGCTCGACTGGCCCTGCGCGCTGCCCTGAGCGCGCCTCAGCCGGTCAGCCCAGGCGCACCGGCACGAAGATCTTGTCCTCGCCGCGCTGGATCAACAGCGCCACCGACTTGTCGGCCTTGGCCACCGCCTGGCGCACCTGCTCCAGGCTCTTGGCCGGCGTGCCGTTGATCGCCAGCAGCACGTCGCCGGCCTGCACCCCGGCCATCGCCGACGGGCCGGCCACGTCCTCGATCAGCAGACCGCCGTCGACCGAGGCCGCGCGCTGTTCCTGCGGCTGCAGCGGGCGCAGCGCCAGGCCGAGCTTGCCCTGCCCCGCCGTGTTGTCGGCCTTGGCGACCTGCGCCGGCTTGTCGCTGGCATCGCCGAGCTTGGCCTGCAGCTCCTGGCGCTCGCCCTGGCGCCACACCTCGAGCGTGACCTTCTTGCCCGGCGCCTGCTGGCCGATGACGGCCGGCAGGTCGCCCGACGACACGATGGCCTGGCCGTCGACCTTGCGGATCACGTCGCCCGCCTTCAGGCCGGCATGGTCGCCGGGGCCGCCCTTCTCGATGTTCGAGACCAGCGCGCCCTCGGGCTTGTCGAGCTTGAACGAATCGGCGAAGGCCTGGTTCACCTCCTGCACCGCCACGCCCAGGCGCGCATGCGTGGCCTTGCCGGTGGCGACGATCTGGTCCTTCACCTGCACGGCCACGTCGATCGGAATGGCGAACGACACGCCCTGGTAGCCGCCGCTGCGGCTGTAGATCTGCGAGTTGATGCCGACCACCTCGCCGCGCGCATTGAGCAGCGGCCCGCCCGAGTTGCCGGGGTTCACGGCCACGTCGGTCTGGATGAAGGGCACGTAGCTGTCGTCGGGCAGCGAGCGGCCCTTGGCGCTCACCACGCCGGCCGTCACGGTGTTCTCGAAGCCGAAGGGCGAGCCGATGGCCAGCACCCATTCGCCGACCTTCAGGTCCTTGGTGTTTCCCAGCGCGAGCACCGGCAGGTTCTTCGCGTCGATCTTGAGCACCGCGATGTCGGTCTTGGCATCGGCGCCGAGCACCTTGGCGCGGTACTCGCGGCGGTCGGTCAGCTTGACGGTGACTTCCTTCGCGTCCTTCACGACGTGGGCGTTGGTCATGATGATGCCGCTCGGGTCCACGATGAAGCCCGAGCCCTGCGAGCGCACCGGCACGGCGCGCTGCGGTTGTTGGCCGCGCGGTCCCATCTGCCCCTGGAAGTGGCGGAAGAACTGGAACATCGGATCGTCCGGGTCGATGCCCTGCAGCTGCGCCATGGTGTCGTCGTCCGGGGCCTTCTCGGTGCCGGTCACGCTGATGTTGACCACGGCCGGGCCGTCGCGCGAGGTGATGGTCGAGAAGTCGGGCAAGGTGACCATCGCTGCCGGCGCGGCCACGGCGGCGGCGGTGGCCGGGGCGTTCACGGCGCGGGCGCTGGTGTAGGCCCCGGCGCCGACGGCACCGATCACGCCGGCGCTGGCCAGCGCGATCACGAGGGCACGGGGGGAAATCAGGGCGGCTTTCATTCTTCGATTCCTTTCAATCCTGCGCCGGGGCGCAAACACGATGAAAGGAATGTCGCGGCCTTGACTTAGGCGTCGCTTAAGCGGAGTTCACTCTTTGGCGGGAGCGAACGTCACCCGCACGCACAGCCCACCGAGGCTCGCGGACTTGTCCAGCGCCACCGTGGCGCCGTGCAGGTCGGCGATCGACTTCACGATGGCCAGCCCCAGCCCGCTGCCCGGCGCCTGCGGCTCGCCCGAGCGGTAGAAGCGATCGAGCACGCGCGCGCGCTCGGCCTCGGGCAGGCCGGAGCCGCTGTCGTCCACGCGCAGCTCCACCGCGTCAGCGCGCTTCACGAGACCGACGTCGACCCGCCCGCCTTCGGGCGTGTACTTCACGGCGTTGTCGATCAGGTTGCGCAGCAGCATGCGCAGCGCCTCGGGCTGCCCGCTCACGGTCGCGCCCGCGTCGGCGTGCGCCACGCCGATGTCGATGCGGCGCGCCTGCGCGGCCGCCACCGCATCGGAGATCGCCAAGCGCGCCACCTCGGCCAGGTCGACCGTCTCGGGCTTCGCGCCCGCGGCCACGCTGGCCTCGTGACGGGCCAGCGCCAGCATCTGCTCGACGAGGCGCGTGGCGCGATCGATGCCGGCCGACAGCCGGCTCACGGCCAGCGTGCGCGCCGCGTCGTCGGGCGCGCGCTGCAGGCCCTGCACCTGCAGCTTGAGCGCAGCCAGCGGCGAGCGCAGCTCGTGCGCCGCATCGGCCACGAAGTGCTTCTGCGCGTCGAAGGCATGGCGCACGCGGCCGAACAGCAGGTTGAGTTCCTGCACCAGCGGGCGCACTTCTTCGGGCAGGTTCTCTTCGCTCACGGGCGAGAGGTCGTCGGCCTGCCGCGACGCCACCTGCCGGCGCACGCGCGCCACGGGCGCCAGCGACAGGCTCACCACCCACCACACGACCAGCATCAACAGCGGCGCCATCAACGCCACGGGCACGATGGTGCGCAGCGCGAGCGAGCCGGCCATGTGGCGGCGCGCCGCCATGTCCTGCGCCACCTGGATCACCAGCCCGCGTGTCTGCATCGAGAACACGCGGTAGGTCGTGCCGCGGGCGCGCACGTCGGCAAAGCCCAGTACCGCGAGCTGCGGCAGCGCGGCTTCTTCGGCCGATTCGAAGATGCGCACGCCGTCGACCGTCCACACCTGCACCACGAAATCGAAGTTCTGTTCCGCGCCGCCGAGCCCGCCCACGGCCGCGCTCGGCGGCAGCCCCGCGCGCAGCGACAGCGCCATCTGCTGCATGTGGTAATCGAAGATGTCGTCGGCCTCTTTCAGCACCGTGCGGTAGGCCACCAGCGCCTGCGCGCCGGCCGCGAGCACGATGGCGGCGAGCAAAAACACCAGCAGCCGCGCGCGCAGCGATCCGGTCCATCGCATCACGCGGCGCATCATGCCTTGGGCACCATGTAGCCGACGCCTCGCACGTTGCGGATCAGTTCGGCGCCCAGCTTCTTGCGCAGGCCGTGCACGTAGACCTCGACCGCGTTGCTGCTGATCTCGTCCTTCCAGCCGTAGAGCTTTTCTTCGAGCTGGGCACGCGAGAGCACCATGCCCGGGCGAGCCAGCAGCGGCTCGAGCACGGCCCACTCGCGCGCCGACAACACCACCGGCTCGCCGTTCACCGCGACCTCGCGCGTGGCGGGGTTGATGCTCACGCCCATGTGCTCGTAGACCGGCTCGGCACGTCCGGATGCGCGTCGCAGCAAGGCGCGGATGCGGGCCAGCAGCTCGTCGAGGTCGTAGGGCTTGAGCACATAGTCGTCGGCGCCGGCGTCGAGGCCTTCGATGCGCTGCTGCACCGAGTCACGCGCGGTGGCGATCAGCACCGGCATGCGCTGCTTGCGTGCACGCAGGGCGCGCAGCACTTCCAGGCCGTCGCGGCGCGGCACGCCCAGGTCGAGCAGCACCAGGTCGTACTGCTGGGTGCGCAATGCGGATTCGGCGGCGTCGCCGTCCTTCACCCAATCGACCGCGTACTGCTCGGCCCGCAACAGGTCGAGCACGGCCTCGCCGATCATCACGTCGTCTTCGAGAAGCAGGAGTCGCATGGTGGTGTCCGTTTCGGGGGTTCGAGGCCGCGCTGGCGCCGAAAGTTCAGCGCGCCTGCGCTCACAGATGGGAGCGCACCTCGCGCGCTGCCTCGAACAGCAGCGGCAACATCTCGCGCTGCAGGGTCTCTTCCTGGTAGCGCGTGCCCGACAGCACCACGTTGAGCGCCGCCACCGTGTGCCCCTGCATGTCGCGCAGCGGCACCGCCAGCGCCTGCACGCCGAGCTCGTGCTCTTCGCTGGCGAAACAGTAGTCGTCCTTGCGCACCTGCGCGATGCGCTGGCGCAAGGCGCGTGCCTGGGTGATGGTGTGCGGCGTGAGTCGCGCCAGGTGCCGCCCCTTGAGCCACTGCGTGAGCTGCGTGGCGGCCATGGCGGCCAGCAGCACGCGCCCGGTCGAGGTGGCGTGGGCCGGCAGGCGCGCACCGAGGTGCAGGCCGTAGGCCAGCACGCGCGTGGGCGTGCCGTAGCTGCCGCTGCGCGCGACGATGACCACCTCTTCGCCGTCGAGCACCACGGCCGAGAACGACTCGCCCGTCTGCGCCGCGAGGCGGTTCAGCGTGGGCTGCAGCGCGCGCGGCAGGCGTGACGAGGCCAGATAGCTGCCCGAGAAGCGCAGCACCTTCGGCGCCATCCAGAAGTAGCTGCCGTCGGTTTCCAGGTAGCCCAGGTGGGCCAGCGTGAGCAGGTGGCGCCGGGCGGCGGCGCGCGTGAGGCCGGCGCGCTCTGCCGCCAGCGTGGCGTTCAGGCGCTGGCGCTCGGTGTCGAAGCTTTCGAGCACCGCCATCCCCTTGGCGATGCCCTCGATGAAGTCGGCGCGGGCGATGGTCATTCGTCGTCGGAGTTCGTCGTGGATCGGTCGGCTGAAGAAGTGTTGCGCGATGATCGCGCACGCGTTCGCATGATCGCACAGAGCCTCGCCAGTCGCCGCCCCAACCGGCCGCCCGCGCCCTACGCTTGGCAAAACCCTTTCGGAGACACGAACATGCGCACCCAGGTCGCCATCATCGGCGCAGGCCCCGCCGGCCTTCTGCTCGGCCAGTTGCTGCACAAGGCAGGCATCGACAACATCATCGTGGAGCGCCAGAGCGGCGACTACGTGCTGGGCCGCATCCGCGCCGGCGTGCTCGAGCAGGTCACGATGGACCTGCTGGCGCGCGCGGGCGTCGACACCCGCGCCAAGGCCGAGGGCCTGCCGCACGACGGCATCGAGCTGCTGTTCAAGGGCGCGCGCCACCGCATCGACATGCACGACCTCACGGGCGGCAAGCAGGTCACGGTGTACGGCCAGACCGAGGTGACGCGCGACCTGATGGAAGCGCGCACGGCCGAAGGCCTCACGACGATCTACAGCGCAGCCAACGTCAGCCTGCACGACTTCGATTCGGCCAAGCCGCGCGTTCGCTACGAGAAAGACGGCCAGACGCACGAGATCGAGTGCGACTTCATCGCCGGCTGCGACGGCTACCACGGCGTGAGCCGCGCCAGCGTGCCGGCCGACGCGATCCAGACCTACGAGAAGGTCTACCCCTTCGGCTGGCTCGGCGTGCTGGCCGACGTGCCGCCGGTGTCGCACGAACTCATCTACGCCAACACCAAGCGCGGCTTTGCGCTGTGCAGCATGCGCAGCGCCACGCGCTCGCGCTACTACGTGCAGGTGCCGACCGAAGAGAAGGTGGAGAACTGGAGCGACGAGGCCTTCTGGAACGAGCTGCGCGCGCGCCTCGACCCCGAAGCGCGCGAACGGCTGGTGACCGGCCCGTCGCTCGAAAAGAGCATTGCGCCGCTGCGCAGTTTCGTGGCCGAGCCGATGCGCTTCGGCTCGCTGTTCCTGGCCGGCGACGCCGCGCACATCGTGCCGCCGACCGGCGCCAAGGGGCTCAACCTCGCGACGGCCGACGTGGGGTACCTGTCGCGCGCGCTGGAGATTTTCTACAACGAGAAGTCGGCCTCGGCGCTGGACCGTTATTCAGACCTGTGCCTGCGCCGGGTCTGGAAGGCCGAACGCTTCTCGTGGTGGTTCACCTCGCTGATGCACCGTTTTCCCGAGACGGGCGCCTTCGGCCAGAAGATCCAGGAAGCCGAGCTCGACTACCTCGTGCATTCGCGCGCGGCGTCCACCGCGCTGGCGGAAAACTACGTGGGGCTGCCGCTCGAAGACTTCTGAGCGGCGGGCGACGACAGCACCTCGTCGACCCAGCGCTGGTCTTCGTCGTAGATCCAGCATTCGCTGAGCTTGCTGTCTCTCACGGCGTAGCGCAGCTGGCGCTCCAGTTCGAACAGGCGCCCCTGGTGCTCGAACTGCTCGACGGCGACGATCAGCCCAAAATGCTCGCCGGCCAGCACGTCGCGGATCGCGACCAGCCGGCGGTTCGTTCGTTCCTTCACCTGCTTGAGCACCGCGAGGCAGGCCGCCTTGCCCCGGTGCGCGCCCGCGAGCGGGCTGCGGCCGAAGTAGTGAAAGACGACCTCGTCGTGGTAGCAGTCGACGATGGCCTTGAGGTCGTTGGCGGCCCAGGCCTGCGCGTAGCGCTGCACGACCGCCCGGATCTCGCTCGCGGCAGGTGTCATCGGCGTGCTCATCGTTCGCTGGCTTTCTCCAGTGTCTTCTTCATCGCGGCGCCGCCCTGCGCCATCATGGGCTCGACGTACGCCGCGAGCCCGTCGGGCAGCACATCGGTGATCCAGACGAAGCGCGACCGGCCTTCGCCGTGCGCGAACACCTGGGCCGACGCGTGGTGGTGCGTGGCCTTGCCGTCGGTCACGGTGTAGGCCAGCCGGCGGTTCTCGTCATCGAGGGCCACGAGCAGCTCGCGCGCCACGAGGCCGTTGGCAAAGTGGACGATGCGGGCGCCCTGCCCGTCGAGCTCGCAGCCGGTGAGAAAGCCCGGCGCGAGGCGCGTGTGCACGGCGCCGAAGTCGCGCAGCGCGTCCCACACCTGCGCGGCATCGGCCTCGACGATGAATTCCTTGTAGACGGTGGCCATGGGGTCGATGCCTTTCGTGTCAGGGACAGACGGCCTCGACGTTGTTGCCGTCGGGGTCGATGAGGAAGGCCGCGTAGTAGGTCGGGCTGTAGTCGGCGCGCGGCCCCGCACCGCCGTTGTCGGTGCCGCCGGCTTTCAGGCCGGCCTTATGGAAGGCGGCGACGGCCGCGTGGTCGGGCGCACGGAACGCGATGTGCGTGCCCGGGCCCTTGGCGCCTTTCGCAGCGTAGAGCCACAGCGCCGGTTCACCGGCCGGGCCGAGGCCGGCGTAGCTTTCGTCGTCGTGGGAGCCCAGCACGTGGCCGAGCGGCGCGAGCGCGGCTTCGTAGAAGCGCCGGCTCGCGGCGAGGTCTTTGACTTTCAGTCCGATGTGGTCGTACATGGCGATGACTTCCTGCTTGAAGGGTGGATCAAGCGGTCATCGTGAAGCAGCGCGGCCAGGCGGTCTTGGAAAATCTTGCGGTCGCCCTTGGCAGCCAGCCGGAAACCGCGCGGCGACACGCCGGCCGCACGGTGGAAGGTGCGCACGAAGTTGCTCAGGTCGGCAAAGCCGGCCTCGAAGGCGACCTCGGTCACGGGAAGATCGCTGTCCGCCAGCAGGCGCGCTGCGCGGCGCAGCCGGGAGCGCACGAGGTACTGGTGCGGCGTGACGCCGAGCACCTGGGAGAACAGGCGCAGAAAGTGGAAGGCGCTCAGGCCCGCCTGCGCGGCCGCGTCTTCCAGGCCGATCTCGCCTGCCGCGTGGGCTTCGATCCACGTCGCGGCCTCGACCGCGCGGCGGCGGTCGCGCGGCGTGGCCGACGGCGGCGCTGCGGGCTTGCCGCGCCCTTTCACCACATCGAGGAAACGGCTGGCGAAGCCCATGCCCAGTTCGTCCAGGCCCACGTCGCTGCCGCCTTCGACCGCGACCTGCGCGAGTTCGCCGAGCACCATGAGTTCGGGCAGCGGCGGCAGCCCGGAGGCATGCCAGCTGCGCCGGTCGCCGCCGATCAGATCGACGAAGCCCGGCGAGAAGTGGAACGACAGGCACTCGTCGCCACAGGCGAAGTGCTCGTGGGTGCAGACGTAGTCGTCGCCCGGCGCGCCGACCAGCACCGCGCCGGCCACCAGCTCGTAGTCGCGGCCGAGCGCGCGGCAGCCGAAGCTGCCCTTGCGCACGTACGAGACCGAGTGCGTCTCGTGCATCTCGGTGAACGGCGCCGCGCCGACGCCCGCGTCGCAGCGGTAGGTCGAGACGCGGATCGCGTCGGTCTGCAGTTCGGTGGTGACGCGCATGATGACTTTCGTCGCCCTTCGATCACCGGCCGTGGCGCTCAGTCGATCGTCTGCATGGCCTGCCACACGCGCGACGGGCTCAGCGGCATGTGCAGGCGGGGCGCGCGGGCCCCGAGGCCGTTGCGTGCAAAGGCGTCGGCCACCGCGTTGACGATGGCCGGCGTGGCGCCGATGGTGCCCAGCTCGCCGACGCCCTTCACGCCCAGCGGGTTGTTCTTGCAGGGCGTGGATTCGTCCATTTCCATCTGGAACATGGTGTCGACGATGTCGGCGCGCGGCGCGGCGTAGTCCATGAGGCTGCCGGTGACGGGCTGGCCGGTTTCGCTGTCGTACACCACCTGCTCGTACAGCGCCTGGCCGATGCCCTGCACCGCGCCGCCTTCGAGCTGGCCGCGCACGATCATCGGGTTGACCACGCGGCCTACGTCGTTGACCGAGCTGTAGGCCACGACGCTGATCTCGCCCGTGGGCGGGTCGAGCTCGATCTCGCAGATGTGGCACCCGTTGGGCCAGCTCGGGCCGGCCACGGTGCTGGTGGAGTCGACGAAGATCTCGCGCCCCGGCTGCTTGGCGGCCAGGGTGAACAGGTCGAGCTCGAGGTCGGTGCCGGCCACGATGAAGGTGCCGCGGCTGTAGACGATGTCGTCGATGGAGGCCTCGAACTCCTGCGCCGCGAGTTCGCGTGCCTTGTCGATGGTGCGCTCGGCGCCGATGCGCACGGCCGAGCCGCCGGTGAAGAGCGAACGCGAGCCGGCGCTGCCGAAGCCGTCGCCGCGGTCGGTGTCGCCGAGCACGACGCGCACCTTCTCGATGGGCACGCCGAAGGCATCGACGGCCAGTTGCGCGAGCGAGGTCGCGATGCCCTGCCCCATGGCGTTGACGGCCGAGAACACCTCGATCACGCCATCGGCCTGCACCGAGACGGTGACGCGCTCTTCGAACACGTTGCCGCCGGTCCATTCGAGGAACGTGGCAATGCCCAGGCCGCGCTGCTTGCCGCGCGCCGCGGACTCGGCCGCGCGGGCCTCGAAGCCCTGCCAGTCGGCCAGCTGCAGTGCCTGGTCCATCACCGACTCGAACTGGCCGGTGTCGTAGGTCTGCGCCATCGGGTTCTTGTAGGGCATCTGCTCGGGGCGGATGAAGTTGCGCCGGCGCAGCGCGATGCGGTCGATGCCGGTCTGGCGCGCGGCCTCGTCCATCAGGCGCTCGATGGTGAAGATGGCCTCGGGCCGGCCCGCGCCGCGATAGGCGCCGGTGGGCGCGGTGTTGGTGAGCACCGCCTTGAAATGGAAGTCGATGGTCTGGATGTCGTAGACGCTGGTCTGCACCCAGGGGCCGATCAGCAGCTGGATCGCGACGCCGGTGCCGGTGGCGTAGGCGCCGACGTTGGCGAGCGTCTTGATGCGCAGAGCCAGGATCTTGCCGTCGGCGCCCAGGGCCATTTCGGCGCGCGCCTCGATGTCGCGGCCGTGCGCGCTCGAGAGAAACTCTTCGCTGCGGTCGGCCACCCACTTCACGGGCCGGCCCACCTGCAGCGCGGCGTAGGCGACCGCGATGTCCTCGGGGTAGGCGCCGGTCTTCATGCCGAAGCCGCCGCCGACGTCGCCCACGACCACGCGCACTTTTTCCTTGGCCAGGCCGATGGCCGCGCAGACCGAATCGCGCACGCCGGACGGCATCTGGGTGCTCATGCGGATCGTGAGGCGGTCGGTCTTGCTGTCGTGCGTGGCAAGCACGGCGCGCGGCTCGATGGTGAGCGCGACCACGCGCTGGTTGTTCACGTCCAGGGCAATCACGTGGGCGGCGCGCTCGAACGCGGCGGTGGCGGCTTCGCTGCTGCCGTGGCGCATCTCGGCGGCGATGTTGCCCGTGGCCTCCTCGCACAAGAGCGGCGCGCCTTCGGCGGTCGCGCCCGGCAGGTCGACCACCATCGGCAGCTCTTCGTAATCGACCATCACGGCCTCGGCCGCGTCGCGCGCCTGCTGCACGGTGTCGGCAATGACGGCCGCCACCGGTTCGCCGACGAAGCGTGCGCGCTCGTGCGCCAGGGCGCGGCGCGGCGGGCTGGCGCTGTCGCTGCCGTCCGCGCGCTTGAAGCCGGCCGCGCCGGGCATCGGCTTAACGCCGGCCTCGGCCAGGTCGGCCCCGGTGATCACGCGCAGCACGCCGGGCATGCCGACGGCCGCGGACGTGTCGATGGACACGATGCGCGCATGCGGATAGGGGGAGCGAAGGAAGACGAGGTGCGCCTGCTCGGCGAGCGTGACGTCGTCGGTGTAACGGCCGGCGCCTGCGAGCAGGCTTTCGTCCTCGAGGCGGCGCACCGCCTGGCCGCTGCCGAAGCGCGTGGGATTGGGTTCAGTGGTCAACGTGGTCCTCTTGTGCTGATCCCCGGCGCCCTGCACATGCCTGCCGGATCCGCTGTGGTACTGCGAAAGCAAGCTGTGCACTATAGGTTTTTCGACGGGTCTTGTGGGGTTGTCTCGCGTGCCATCGGCGGTGGCACCAGGGCCGCAGCCTTGTGGACTGTTCCCGTGTGAGCGGGATTTTCCCTCAACTGGCTTGCGTTTTCGAGAAGCCGTGTATACCTGCATCCATGCGACAACTGCCTTGGCTCGAACCCGGAGATGCACTGCCCGACCCCGCTTCGGCGTGGGACGAAAGGGACCCGGTGCCCGGCCTGCTGGCGGCCGGCGGCGCCCTCGACGTCGATACTCTGATGCAGGCTTACAGCCGCTGCGTCTTCCCCTGGTTCAGCGACGACCAGCCCATCCTGTGGTGGAGCCCCGACCCGCGCATGGTGCTGCGGGTGAACGACTTCCGGCTGCATCGCTCGCTGCGCAAGACCCTGAGCCGTTTTGCCGCGACGCCCGGCTGCGAGCTGCGCATCGATCACGATTTTGGAACGGTGATCCAGGCCTGTTCGCAGTCGGCGCGGGCCGGCCAGTCGGGCACCTGGATCGTGCCGGACATGGTGAAGGCCTATACGCAATTGCACCACGCCGGGCACGCGCACAGCGTCGAAACCTGGATCGACGGCGAGTTGGCGGGCGGGCTCTACTGCGTGGCGCTGGGCCGCGCCGTGTTCGGCGAGTCGATGTTCACGCGCCGCCCCGACGCCTCGAAGATCGCGCTGGCCGGACTGGTCGCGCTGTGCCGGCGCGCCGGCATCGCGATGATCGACTGCCAGCAGAACACCGCGCACCTGGCCAGCCTCGGCGCCCGCGAAATGCCGCGCGCGCGCTTCGTCGCGCACGTGGCCCAGGCCCGAAAACAGGAGGGCCCGCAGTGGCAATTCGACCCCGTATACTGGTCCGAACTCCTTTCCGAGCGACCTCTTCTTTCGACGTGACGTGACGTGACGCACCTCAAGGATCTTCCGCTTCACACGCTGCAGTTCTACGCGACGGCGCCCTACCCCTGCAGCTACCTGCCGGATCGCCAGGCCCGCTCGCAGGTGGCCACGCCCAGCCATCTGATCCACAACGACGCGTATTCCGACCTGGTGCTCAGCGGCTTCCGGCGCAGCGGCATGTTCACCTACCGGCCGTATTGCGACGGCTGCCGCGCCTGCATCCCGCTGCGCGTGCTGGCGCACAGCTTCAAGCCGAACCGCAGCCAGCGCCGCACCGCCAAACAGCACGCCGACCTGCAGGCGCGCGTGCTCAAGCTGTGCTTCGTGCCCGAGCACTACCAGCTCTATCTGCGCTACCAGACCGGCCGCCACTCGGGCGGCGGCATGGACCACGACAGCATCGACCAGTACACGCAGTTCCTGCTGCAAAGCCGCGTCAACTCGCGGCTGGTCGAGTTCCGCGAGACCCTGCCCGACGGCAGCCCGGGCGCGCTGAAGATGGTGTCGATCCTCGACGTGCTGAGCGACGGCATCTCGGCCGTCTACACCTTCTACGAGCCCGAGGACGGCGCCGGCTACGGCACCTACAGCGTGCTGTGGCAGATCGAGCAGGCCCGCAAGCTGGGGCTGCCGCACGTCTACCTGGGCTACTGGATCGAGCGCAGCCCCAAGATGCACTACAAGGCGCGCTTTTCCCCGCACGAAGTGTTGGTGGACGGCCACTGGCAGGCACCGAGCGATTTCACAAGGTAAAATGGCGCACGGTCATCACCGCATTGCGCCATGAGAAAAAACCTATCCGACGTTCCCGCCACTCCCGTCATCCAGGTCATCGAGCGCATGTTCTCGCTGATCGATGTCCTGGCCTCGCGCGAAGAAGCGATCTCGCTGAAGGAAATCAGCGAAAAGACGGGGCTGCACCCGTCGACCACGCACCGCATCCTCAATGACCTCGCGGTCGGCCGCTTCGTCGACCGCCCGGAAGCCGGCAGCTACCGCCTCGGCATGCGTCTGCTCGAGCTTGGCAACTTGGTCAAGGGCCGGCTGAACGTGCGCGACGCGGCCCTGGGGCCGATGCGCGAGCTGCACAAGCTCACGCAGCAGCCGGTCAACCTCAGCATGCGCCAGGGCGACGAGATCGTGTACATCGAGCGCGCCTACAGCGAACGCTCGGGCATGCAGGTGGTGCGCGCGATCGGCGGCCGTGCCGCCCTGCACCTGACCTCGACCGGCAAGCTGTTCCTGGCCGCCGACGACCCACAGCGCGTGCGCAGCTACGCCACGCGCACCGGCCTGGCCGGCCACACCCGCAACAGCATCACCCAGCTGCCCGCGCTCGAGCGCGAGCTGTCGAAGGCGCGCCAGTACGGCATCGCCCGCGACAACGAAGAGCTGGAGCTGGGCGTGCGCTGCATGGCCGCCGGCATCTACGACGACCAGGGCAAACTGGTGGCAGGCCTGTCGATCTCGGCCCCGGCCGATCGCCTCGACGAAGGCTGGCTGCCCAAGCTGCAGGCGACCGCCAACGAAATCTCGGGCGCGCTGGGCTTCAAGGACGGCATGGCTGCAACGCCTGCGTCGGGTGCGAACGTGACAACGGGCGCCTGAGCGCCCGTTTGCTTTCGACTCCTTCTTCTCTCTTCCTCCCGGCGAGTCAGCCGGTTGGCCCTGTACAAGGGCAGCAGGCAGGCCGTTGAACGGCCTCCCCGCTCAGGTTAGCCAGCGACCTGGAAGCCGCGCGGACCCGACACGGCATGCGTGGCCTCGACCCAGCGGCGAACCCGCTCGGCGTCGGCGATGCGGCTGAACTTGCCGGCCGAATCCAGGAACACCATGATCAGCTTGCGCCCAGCCACCTTGGCCTGCATCACGAGGCACTGGCCGGCTTCGGAGATGTAACCCGTCTTCTGCAGGCCGATGTCCCATTCCGGGCTCTTCACGAGGCGGTTGGTGGTGTTGAACTGCAGCACGCGGTTGCCGACTTCGACCTGGTACTCCGGCGACGTGGACAGCGAACGCACCGTGGCGTCCGAATAGGCTGCGTTGACCAGCAGCGCCAGGTCTTGCGCGCTCGACTGGTTGCGGCTCGACAGGCCGGTGGGCTCCACGTAGCGCGTGTCCTTCATGCCGAGCATGCGGGCCTTGGCATTCATGATGCTCACGAAGGTCGTGAGACCGCCCGGGTAGGTGCGGCCCAGCGCGTGCGCCGCGCGGTTCTCACTCGACATCAGCGCCAGGTGCAGCAGCTCGCCGCGCGACAGCGTGGTGCCGACGGTCAGGCGCGAACGGCTGCCCTTTTCGGTATCGACGTCGTCCTGCGTGATGGTGATGAGCTCGTCGTTCGGCAGGTGGGCTTCGCTGATCAGCAGGCCGGTCATGAGCTTGGTGAGCGAGGCGATGGGCAGCACGGCGTGGTCGTTCTTGCTGAACAGCACCTCGTGGGTGTCCTGGTCGATCACCAGGGCGACGCTCGACTTCAGGTCGAGTGCGTCGTCGGTGCTGTGCAGGCCGGCCATCTGGCCGAAGGACTGGCGGGCTGGCGTCTCGACGCGCACCACCGAGCGGCGCTGCACGGCGACGACCGTCTTGCCGTTCTTCTTGTGGATGGTGGCCACGACGTTGCGGCCGCCACGCACGACCTTGTCGGCCTGCTCGGCGCGACCGCCGCGCGCCACCTTGGAAGCGGACGCATTGCGTTGCTTGGCCTCGGCAGGTGCCTTCGCCTTCTTGGCGACGGCGGACTTGGCGGCAGCGGGTTTTTCCTTCTTCGCGGCCTGGGCGCCAGGCAGCAAAAACGCCGAGGCGCACAGCGCCACGGCGAGGAACTTGAAGGCGGGTAGGAACCGCTGGATGGAAACTCGACGTAGACGGGTTTCAGGCATCAATAAATCTCCAGCGGCAACAAACGAGGACCGCAGTGTATCGAAATCAAAAAAGACACGCAATATCAGTTACTTGCATCCTCTTCTTCATTCGAATACCAAGGAACGCCTGAAAACCTAACCTTGTGCCGCCACTCTCTCAGCTTGGCTCTGTAACTTGTTGAGCGCACTCAAATAAGCCTTTGCCGAAGCGACCACGATGTCGGGGTCTGCCCCCACACCGTTGACCACCCGCCCTGCGTTTTGTAACCGGACTGTAACTTCTCCCTGGCTTTCCGTCGAGCCACTGATGGCGTTTACAGAGTAAAGAACCATCTCGGCGCCGCTCTTGACGTGGGCCTCGATGGCCTTGAGGGACGCGTCGACCGGCCCGTTGCCGTCGGATTCGCTGGTGACTTCCTTGCCCTGGACCGTGAACACGATCTTGGCTTGAGGCCGTTCGCCGGTTTCGCTGTGCTGGGAGAGAGAGACGAAAGCAAACTGTTCACCAACGTGCGACAGCTCTTCCGCGCTGACCAGCGCGAGGATGTCCTCGTCGAAAATTTCGGACTTGCGGTCGGCCAGCTCCTTGAAACGCGCGAACGCGGCGTTGACCTCGGTTTCGCTTTCCATCGTCACGCCCAAGTCCTGCAGGCGCTGCTTGAAGGCGTTGCGGCCGCTGAGCTTGCCCAGCACGATCTTGTTGGCGGTCCAGCCCACGTCTTCGGCGCGCATGATCTCGTAGGTGTCGCGCGCCTTGAGCACGCCGTCCTGGTGGATGCCCGAGGCATGTGCGAACGCGTTGGCGCCCACCACCGCCTTGTTGGGCTGCACTACGAAGCCCGTGGTCTGGCTGACCATGCGGCTGGCGGCCACGATGTGCTGGGTGTCGATGTTCAGGTCGAGCCCGAAGTAGTCCCTGCGCGTCTTCACGGCCATGACCACTTCTTCGAGCGAGCAGTTGCCCGCGCGCTCGCCCAGACCATTGATCGTGCACTCGACCTGGCGCGCGCCGCCGATCTTCACACCGGCCAGCGAGTTCGCCACGGCCATGCCCAGGTCGTTGTGGCAATGCACCGACCAGATCGCCTTGTCGCTGTTGGGAATGCGCTCGCGCAGCATCTTGATGAAGTTGCCGTACAGCTCGGGGATGGCGTAGCCGACGGTGTCGGGCACGTTGATGGTGGTCGCGCCCTCGTTGATCACGGTTTCGAGCACGCGGCACAGAAAGTCGGGGTCGCTGCGGTAGCCGTCTTCGGGGCTGAACTCGACGTCGGCGATCTGGTTGCGCGCGAAGCGCACGGCCAGCTTGGCCTGCTCATGCACCTCGTCGGGCGACATGCGCAGCTTCTTTTCCATGTGCAGCGGCGAGGTCGCGATGAAGGTGTGGATGCGCCCGCGCGCCGCGCCCTTCAGGGCCTCGGCTGCGCGCGCGATGTCGCGGTCGTTGGCACGCGAGAGGCCGCACACCGTCGAGTCCTTGATCGCATTGGCGATGGCCTTCACGGCCTCGAAGTCGCCGTTCGAACTGGCCGGAAAACCGGCTTCGATGACGTCGACCCTGAGCCGCTCCAGCAGCTTGGCGATGCGCAATTTTTCGTCGCGCGTCATCGAGGCGCCGGGCGACTGTTCGCCGTCGCGCAAGGTGGTGTCGAAAATAATGAGTTGGTCGGTCATCGTGGATCTCCTTGGTTCGTTCCCACCTTGCGTGCGGCTGGTGCCGGTGCGTCAGGCGACTTCAGCCACCGATTGTGCGCTGCGCGCGCCCCGGCCTCTGGCCCGCTGCACGCCCGAGATGATCGCCTTCAGCGAGGCCGAGATCACGTTCGCATCGATGCCGACGCCGAACAGGGTCTGCGACTCGTCGACGCGCAGCTCGAGGTAGGCCACCGACTTGGCGTCGGCGCCCGCGCCGATGGCGTGCTGGTGGTAGTCCATGACGCGCACCGTGTGGCCGGTGGCCTGGCTCAGTGCCTGTGTGAAGGCGTCGATCGGGCCGTTGCCGCGGCCTTCGATGGCGCGGGTCTCACCGTCCCATGGCAGGTCGCCGCGCAGCACGACCGTGGCCTCGGCGCCCTCGCCTTCTTCCTGGATCACGCGGTGCTGCAAGGCCTTGGCGGTCTCGATACCGTATTCGTTCACGAAGATCTGCCAGAGGTCGGCGGCGGTGAGTTCCTTGCCGCCCACGTCCATCACGCGCTGCACGACCTGCATGAATTCCATCTGCAGGCGGCGCGGCATCTCGAGGCCGTACTCGCTCTCGAGCAGATAGGCCATGCCGCCCTTGCCCGACTGGCTGTTCACGCGGATCACGGCTTCGTAGCTGCGGCCCACGTCCTTCGGGTCGATGGGGAGGTACGGAATGTCCCAGATGTCGCCGTCCTTGCGCGCGGCGAAGGCCTTCTTGATCGCGTCCTGGTGCGAGCCCGAGAACGAGGTATAGACGAGGTCGCCTACATACGGATGGCGCGGGTGTACCGGGATCTGGTTGCAGTGCTCGACAGTCGCGCGGATCTCGTCGATGTTCGAGAAGTCGAGCTCGGGCGAAACGCCCTGCGTGTAGAGGTTGAGCGCGACGTTCACGAGGTCGAGGTTGCCGGTGCGCTCGCCGTTGCCGAAAAGGCAGCCTTCGATGCGCTCTGCGCCGGCCATCAAGGCCAGTTCGCCGGCTGCGGTGCCGGTGCCGCGGTCGTTGTGCGGATGCACGCACAGCACGATGGAATCACGGCGCGCGAGGTTGCGGTGCATCCACTCGATCATGTCCGCGAAGATGTTCGGCGTGGAATGCTCCACCGTGGTGGGCAGGTTGACGATGCACTTGCGCTCGGGCGTCGGTGCCCAGACTTCGGTGACCGCGTCGACCACGCGCTTGGAGAAGACCACGTCAGTGCCCGAGAACATCTCGGGCGAATACTGGAAGGTCCACTTCGTGTTCGGCTGCTTTGCGGCGAAGTCGTTGAACATGCGGGCATGGCTGCTCGCGAGTTCGACGATCTGGTCTTCGTCCATGCCGAGCACCACGCGGCGCATCACGGGGGCCACCGCGTTGTAGAGGTGGACGATGGCGCGCGGTGCACCTTGCAAGGCTTCGAAGGTGCGTTCGATGAGGTGGTCGCGCGCTTGCGTGAGCACCTGGATCGTCACGTCGTCGGGAATGCGGTCTTCCTCGATGAGCTTGCGCACGAAGTCGAATTCGACCTGCGACGCCGAGGGAAAGCCGACTTCGATTTCCTTGAAGCCGATGGCCACGAGGGTTTCGAACATGCGCATCTTGCGCGCGATGTCCATGGGTTCGACCAAGGCCTGGTTGCCATCGCGCAGGTCTGTCGACAGCCAGATCGGGGCCTTGGTCAGCACGGCATCGGGCCAGGTGCGGTCCTTGAGGCCGATCGGGGCGAATGCGCGGTATTTGGCTTGAGGTTGCTTGAGCATGTCGATTTCTCTGTGATGGTTGGAACTCAACCAGCAACCCCAAAAGACAAACGGCCCGTTGCTGGTGCGAACGGGCCGTGATGAGGGATTAGCGCGTGCGCTACCGTCTCCGCCCGTGAGGGAGGGCTAGTAGGGCCAGCAGCGAAATCTTGGTCATGAGGGTTGCGAATGTAGCACAGCCTTTGCGGGCCTGTGAAGGCCCGGGGCTTCTTCAGTTGTGCAGCCCCCGCTCGTCGGGCTCTTCGGTCGAGGTACTGATCACGCTCACCGGCTGGCCCTTGGCCTTGCGCCACGCGTACACCACGTAGCCGCTCAACCCATAGGCCACGAAGAGGCTGAACAGCACCGTTGGCGGATGGATGTTGATGACCGCGATGCCCAGCGCGATCAGCACGATCACGACGAAAGGCACGCTCTTCTTCATCTGGACGTCCTTGAAGCTGTAGAACGGCGCATTGGTGACCATCGAGAGTCCGGCATAGAGCGTGAACGCGAAAGTGATCCACGTGATCTGCGTCCACGAGAGGTACAGCACCTCGCCGCCGCGCTTGCCCCACTCGGTCATGAGCCAGATGAAGCCGGCCACGAGCGCAGCAGCCGCTGGCGACGGCAGGCCCTGGAACCAGCGCTTGTCGACCACGCCCGTGTTGACGTTGAAGCGGGCGAGCCGCAGTGCCGCGCAGGCGCAGTACACGAAGGCGGCAATCCAGCCCCAGCGTCCCAGCCCCTTGAGCGACCATTCGTAAGCGATGAGCGCCGGCGCCGCACCGAACGACACCATGTCGGACAGCGAGTCCATCTGCTCGCCGAACGCGCTCTGCGTGTTGGTCATGCGCGCAACGCGGCCGTCGAGGCTGTCGAGGATCATCGCGGCGAACACGCCGAGCGCCGCGAGGTCGAAGCGCGCGTTCATGGCCATCACGACCGAGTAGAAGCCGCCGAACAACGCCGCCAGCGTGAACAGGTTCGGCAGGATGTAGATGCCCTTGCGACGCTTGCGCGGTTGCGCGTCGTCGGGGACGGTGTCGTCATGCATTGAAATGGCCTCCGTCCATCGTGGGAACTGCCCGATCAGCTATCCATTCGATAGCATCTTGGTCTGTGAATCGCATGCTTCGCAGTGTAGTTCAGGGGACCCGTGCACTCCCCTTCAAACAAAAGGGCCACCGCGACGGGTGGCCCTCCGAAACAGGGTGCCGTAGCACCCTGCTGGCTCTTGCCTCTGAAGATCAGTTGCGGGTCTGGTCGACCAGCTTGTTCTTCTTGATCCAGGGCATCATCGCGCGCAGCTTTTCGCCGACGACTTCGATCTGATGCTCGGCGTTCAGGCGACGGCGGCTGATCAGCACCGGCTGGCCGGCAGCGGCTTCGAGCACGAAGCTCTTGGCGTATTCGCCGGTCTGGATGTCCTGCAGGACCTTCTTCATGGCCTTCTTGGTCTCGTCGGTCACGATGCGCGGGCCCGTGACGTACTCGCCGTATTCGGCGTTGTTCGAGATCGAGTAGTTCATGTTGGCGATGCCGCCTTCGTAGATCAGGTCAACGATCAGCTTCAGCTCGTGCAGGCATTCGAAGTACGCCATTTCGGGCGCGTAGCCGGCCTCCACCAGCGTTTCGAAACCAGCCTTGATCAGCTCGACCGTGCCGCCGCACAGAACCGCTTGCTCGCCGAACAGGTCGGTCTCGGTTTCTTCGCGGAAGTTGGTCTCGATGATGCCGGCCTTGCCGCCGCCGTTGGCGGTGGCGTAGCTCAGCGCGAGGTCACGCGCCTTGCCACTCTTGTCCTGGTGCACCGCGATCAGGTGCGGCACGCCGCCACCTTGCGTGTACGTGCCGCGCACGGTGTGACCCGGAGCCTTGGGAGCGACCATCCACACGTCGAGGTCGGCGCGCGGCTGCACGAAACCGTAGTGCACGTTGAAGCCGTGCGCGAAGACGAGCGAAGCGCCTTCCTTGATGTTCGGGGCCACGTCGTTCTTGTAGACGGCGGCGATCTGCTCATCGGGCAGCAGGATCATGACGACGTCGGCCGACTTCACGGCATCAGCGACTTCAGCGACCTGCAGGCCGGCCTTGCCGACCTTGTCCCACGAAGCGCCGCCCTTGCGCAGGCCGACCACGACCTTGACGCCGCTGTCGTTCAGGTTCTGCGCGTGTGCGTGACCTTGCGAGCCGTAGCCGATGATGGCAACCGTCTTGCCCTTGATGAGGCTGAGGTCCGCGTCCTTGTCGTAATAAACCTTCATGATGTTCTCCAGATAGATAAGCGAGTTGCAGTGTGTTGTTGTGCCGTTCGTCCTGAGCCTGTCGAAGGGCTCAATGCAGTCCCCGCTCGCGCGAGGGCTTCGACAAGCTCAGCCCGAACGGGCAGCGACTGAGCTCCGAATCATGGTGTCAGACCCGCAGGATGCGTTCGCCGCGCCCGATGCCGCTGGCGCCGGTGCGCACCGTCTCGAGGATGGCGCCGCGGTCGATCGCTTCCAGGAAAGCGTCGTTCTTGCCGTGATCGCCAGTCAGCTCGATGGTGTAGCTCTTGTCGGTCACGTCGATGATGCGGCCACGGAAGATTTCCGCCATGCGCATCATTTCCTCGCGTTCCTTGCCCACCGCGCGCACCTTCACCATCATGAGCTCGCGCTCGGTGTAGGCGCCTTCGGTCAGGTCGACCACCTTCACGACCTCGATGAGGCGGTTCAGGTGCTTGGTGATCTGCTCAATCACGTCGTCCGAGCCGTTGGTGACGATGGTCATGCGCGAGAGACTTGCGTCCTCGGTCGGCGCCACGGTCAGCGATTCGATGTTGTAGCCACGGGCCGAGAACAGGCCCACCACGCGGGAAAGAGCACCCGGCTCGTTTTCCAGCAGCACTGCAATGATGTGTTTCATGTTGGCGTGACTCCTCTTTTCGCCTACGCGGAAGCTTTCGCTTTCGCCGCCCTCCCCCGTGCACGGTAATGCGCGGGCTTGGCGGGCAATAGATTCGTCAGTAAAGGTTGAACGAACGAATGTTCCGGATCAGAGATCTTCGGAACCCAGCAACATCTCGGTGATGCCCATGCCGGCCTTGACCATCGGGAACACGTTCTCGGTGGGGTCGGTACGGAAATCCATGAACACCGTGCGGTCCTTGAGCTTGCGCGCCTCGCGCAGCGCCGGCTCCACGTCTTGTGGACGCTCGATCAGCATGCCGACGTGGCCATAGGCCTCGGCGAGCTTCACGAAGTTGGGCAGCGCGTCCATGTAGCTGTGGCTGTAGCGGCCGGAGTATTCGATCTCCTGCCACTGGCGCACCATGCCCAGGTAGCGGTTGTTGAGCGAGCAGATCTTGATCGGCGTGTTGTACTGCAGGCAGGTCGAGAGCTCCTGGATGCACATCTGCACCGAGCCTTCGCCGGTGATGGTGAACACTTCCGAGTCGGGCTTGGCGAGCTTGATGCCCATGGCGTAGGGAATGCCCACGCCCATGGTGCCCAGGCCGCCCGAATTGATCCAGCGGCGCGGCTCGTCGAAGCGGTAGTACTGGGCGGCCCACATCTGGTGCTGGCCGACGTCCGACGTGATGTACGTGTCGGCGTCCTTGGTCATGTTCCAGAGGGTCTCGACCACGAACTGCGGCTTGATCACGTCCTTGTTGTCGCGGTCGTACTTGAGGCAGTCGCGCGAGCGCCAGCTTTCGATGGTTTTCCACCAATCGGCCAGCGCGCCGGCGTCAGGCTTGGTGGTGCTCTCGCGGATCATCGAGATGAGTTCGGTGAGCACGTCCTTCACGTCGCCGACGATCGGGATGTCGACCTTCACGCGCTTGGAGATGCTCGACGGGTCGATGTCGACGTGGATGATCTTGCGTTCGTTCTGCGCGAAGTGCTTCGGATTGCCGATCACGCGGTCGTCGAAGCGCGCACCCACGGCCAGCAGCACGTCGCAGTTCTGCATCGCGTTGTTGGCTTCGATGGTGCCGTGCATGCCCAGCATGCCCAGGAACTTGCGGTCGCTCGCCGGATAGGCGCCCAGGCCCATCAGCGTGTTCGTGACGGGGTACCCCAGCATGTCGACCAGCGTGCGCAGCTCGTTCGTGGCATTGCCCAGGAGCACGCCGCCGCCGGTGTAGATGTAGGGGCGCTTGGCCGCCAGCAGCAGTTGCAGCGCCTTGCGGATCTGCCCGCCGTGGCCCTTGCGCACCGGGTTGTACGAGCGCATCTCGACCTTGTCGGGATAGCCGCTGTACGGGATCTTCTTGAAGGAGACGTCCTTCGGCACGTCCACCACCACGGGGCCGGGACGGCCGCTGCGTGCGATGTGGAAGGCCTTCTTCATCGTCATGGCCAGATCCTTCGGATCCTTGACGAGGAAGTTGTGCTTGACGATGGGGCGCGTGATGCCGACCGTGTCGCATTCCTGGAAGGCGTCGAGGCCGATGGCGGCCGTCGGCACCTGACCGGAAATGATCACCATCGGGATCGAGTCCATGTACGCCGTCGCGATGCCGGTGACCGCATTGGTCAGGCCGGGGCCGGAGGTGACCAGTGCCACGCCGACTTCGCCGGTGGCGCGCGCATAGCCGTCGGCAGCGTGCACGGCGGCCTGTTCGTGGCGCACCAGCACGTGCTGGATGGTGTCCTGCTTGTAGAACGCGTCGTAGATGTAGAGAACCGCGCCGCCCGGGTAGCCCCAGATGTACTGGACGCCTTCGGCCTGCAGTGCCTTGACCAGCACTTCAGCGCCCATGAGTTCTTGCGTGGTGTTGCCGGCGCCAGAGGACGCGGCTGCTGCGGAAGCGAGTTCCGCCTTCGAGATTTCCATGATCAACCTTTGTGTTTTTTCGGGAACGAAAAACCTTGGGTGCCCCTTGCCAGCCCTTGTGGGGCCGCGCCAGGACTTGAGGCCAAAGCCATGAGCGGACTGATGTTCCGCCGGACCGTGACCCGTTTGCCTTTTGACTTGCAAGGCGGATTATGACACTACCGGCGCGTTCAGACTCGCTTCAGGTGCCCTGTCTTGGCACAAAGGCATAATCCGCGGCATAAAAACATGAGCGTTCGCCAAACATCCTCCCCACGCGGCGCGTCCCGCCGCCCCCTCTCATTTGGCTACTGAACACGAACTCTCCGACTTCCTGAAAAACGTCGAACGACGGGCCTTCAAGCGCTCGGTCTATCACGTGCGGGACGAAGAAGCGGCCTTGGACATCGTGCAGGACAGCATGATGAAGCTGGCCCAGCACTACGGCGACAAGCCTGCCGAGGAACTGCCGATGCTGTTCCAGCGCATCCTGTCGAACTGCACGCTCGACTGGTTCCGCCGCCAGAAGACCCGCCGCGCCCTTTTTTCCAACCTGAGCGACTTCGAACCGGCCGACAACGGCGAAGATTTCGACCTGCTGGAGAACTTCGTCTCGCCAACCGACTCCAGAGAATCGGAGAGCGCCGAAGACACCACGCGACGAAGCCAGGTCTTTCACGAAATCGAAGAACAGATCGCGGCTTTGCCCGGCCGTCAACGCGAGGCTTTCCTGATGCGTTACTGGGAGGAAATGGACGTCGCAGAGACGGCCGCCGCAATGGGCTGCTCCGAGGGCAGCGTCAAAACCCATTGTTCGCGAGCTGTCCACGCTCTGAGCAAGGCGCTCAAGGCCAAGGGAATATCGCTATGAACACTAAGGTTCCAACCTCTCAATCCAGCGCAGCAGAAGACCGCTTCGGCCAACGGCTGGCGGCCCGGCTGTCGGACGGCAATCAAGCGTTGCCGCACGACATCAGCGAGCGTCTGCGCGTTGCCCGTTCGCAGGCCGTGGCCGCGCGCAAGCAGGCGCCGCAGCTGCGCACGGCGCCCGTCGCAGTCCAGTCGGGCCACACGGTCACACTGGGCGGCAGCTGGTGGACGCGCATCGGTTCCGTGGTGCCCCTGATCGCCCTGGTGGCCGGGCTGATCACCATCAGCGTGTTGCAGGACGACGACCGCGCCAGCGAACTCGCCGAGGTCGACTCGGCCCTGTTGACGGGCGACCTGCCGCCCGCCGCCTACACCGATCCCGGCTTCGCCCAATTCCTGAAGTCCGACAGCGCCTCCGACTGAACACCTTGCCCGACCGAATGCGACGCCGCTCCGTTTCCCGTGCGAAAGCCCTGCTTCCGTTGCGCCCGCTCCCGGCGGGCGCCGTCGTTTGGGCGGGTGCGCTGGCAGCCGCTGCCTTCGGCCTGACGCTGGCCGATGCACAGACACTGCCCGAAACCGCCAAGCCCGCCACGCACGCCGCAGCCACCAATGGCGCGGCAAGCCCCAAGGCCGTTGCCACGACCAAGCCCCTGTGGAACGAACTGAGCAATGAGCAGCAGCACGCCCTGAAGCCGCTGGCTTCGCACTGGAACACGCTGAACGCCGGCCAGAAGCGCAAGTGGCTGGCCTTGTCGCGCAACTACGCGAACATGCCCGCCGACGACCAGGTCACGCTGCACAGCCGCATGATCGAATGGGCGGCGCTGAGCAACCAGCAGCGCGCCCAGGCCCGCCTGAATTTCGCCGAGGTCAAGCGCGTGCCTGCCGACGAGCGCAAGCTCAAGTGGGAGCAGTACCAGGCGCTGAGCGAAGAAGAAAAACGCAAGCTCGCCGAGAGTGCCCCGCCCAAGCCCCGCGGCGCCGCCCTGCCGGTGCGCCCGGTCTCGTCGCAGAAGCTCGTGCCCGTGCCGGCCGTCACGCCGCCCGGGCAGCACACGCCCCGGATCGTGCCGGCCACGCCGCCCACGCCCGTGCTGCCGCCGGCGGCCATCGTGGTGAGTTCGCCGGCGACGCCCCCTGCCGCCGCGGAACGCCCCGCAGTGCCGGCCAGCACCGTGGTCGCCCCGGCGGCGTCGGCGCCGAGCAGCCTCACGCCGCCGCCGGTGCCCGCCGAGGCCCAGGTGCCAGCGCCGTCCGCGGCCACGGCGCCTGCGGCCTCGTCCTCCGCCCCCTGACCGAAGGTTTCGATGGTTTCCAGTTCGCCCGAGGCCTCGGTACCCGGCCAGTCCGCCTCGCCCTCTGCCTCCGCTCCCCATGCACCCGCTCCCGCGGTGCCCGGCCTGTGGCGACGCATGGCCTGCTGGCTCTATGAGGGCATGCTGCTGTTTGCGGTCGTGTTCGTGTCCGGCTGGCTGTTCAGCACGCTGGGCCAGATGCGCGACGCCATGGACGAGCGGCGTCACCTGCTGCAGGCCTTCCTCTTCGTGGTGTTCGGCGTCTACTTCGTCTGGTTCTGGGCCAAGGGTCAGACACTGGCCATGAAGACGTGGAACATCCGCATCGTCGATCGCCAGGGCCAGCCCGTCAGCCAGGGCCGTGCGCTGGCGCGCTACCTGCTGAGCTGGGTCTGGTTCCTGCCGCCGCTGGCCGCCATCGCCCCGTTCAAGCTGTCGGGCGGCGAGTCGACCGTGCTGATTTTCGGCTGGGTCGCCATCTGGGCGCTGCTGGCCCGTTTTCACCCCGAGCGCCAGTTCTGGCACGACGCCTGGGCCGGTACGCGGCTCATCACCTCCAAGCCGATGAGCCGCCAATGAGTGCCCTGCCCGACCCCGCCGTGAATCCGCAGAAGGCCCGCAAGGGCTTCGAGCGCGTCTGGCATGCCACCCTGATCTCGCTGCACGGCCTGCGCGCCGGCTGGAGCGAGCCGGCGTTCCGCCAGGAAGCCATCCTGTCGATGCTGATGATCCCGGCCGCCTTCTGGCTCGGACGCAGCTGGGTCGAGGTGGCGCTGCTCGCCGGCAGCGCCATCCTGGTGATGATCGTGGAGCTGCTCAACACGGCGGTGGAAGCCGCCATCGACCGCATCGGCCCCGAATGGCACGACCTCTCCAAGCGCGCGAAGGACATGGGCAGCGCCGCCGTCCTGCTGTCGCTCACGCTGTGCGGTGGCATCTGGGCCGCGGCCCTGTGGCAACGCTTCGTGTCATGAGCGGGTCCGCCGCCTGCGGCATGATCGCAGGATGACCCCTGAATTTTCGATTTGCGTGTATTGCGGCTCGCGCCCCGGCGAGCGCCCCGAGTTTTCCCAGGCCGCCCAGGCCGTGGGCCAGTGGATCGGCAGCCACCGCGGCCAGCTCGTCTACGGCGGCGGCCGCACCGGCCTGATGGGCACGGTGGCCGAGGCCACCCGCCAGGCCGGCGGCCGCGTCGTCGGCATCATTCCCAAGGCCCTGGTCGACAAGGAACTGGCCAACCCCCTGTGCGACGAGCTGCACGTGGTCGACACCATGCACGAGCGCAAGGCCATGATGGGCGAGCGCGCCGACGCCTTCCTCGCGATGGCGGGCGGCATCGGCACCTTCGAAGAACTGTTCGAGATCTGGACCTGGCGCCAGCTCGGCTACCACGACAAGCCGACCGGCATCCTCAACACCGCCGGCTACTACGACGGCCTGCTGAGCTTCCTGGCGCACAGCGTGCGCGAGGGCTTCATGGGTGAATGGCAGATGGACCTGGTGCGCACCGGCACTGACGTGCGCGAACTGCTGACCGCGCTGCGCGCCGAAGTCCCCTTGCACCCCCGCGACGACAAGCTTTCAGAAAACCTCTGACCCGAAAACCCCAAGAGCCTCGGGGTCCCATTCCAGCGAACACCGCGGAACCGGCTTTGCCGGGCCGCAGGTGTTGCCCCCGGTAGGGGGTTGGCGAAGCGACACGAAGTGCGCGCAGCCTGGGGGCGAGCCTAAACTGCGTTTTCGTTTTCTTCGCCGGTGCGGATGCGCACAATGCGCTCCACCTCGGTCACGAAGATCTTGCCGTCGCCGATCTTGCCGGTGCGCGCCGAGCTCACGATGGCCTCGATGCAGCGCTCCACGTCGCTCTCGTTGACGACCACTTCGACCTTCATCTTGGGCAGGAAGTCGACCACGTACTCCGCGCCGCGGTACAGCTCGGTGTGGCCCTTCTGGCGGCCGAAGCCCTTGACCTCGGTCACCGTGAGGCCGGTGACACCCACCTCGGCGAGGGCTTCGCGCACGTCCTCGAGCTTGAAGGGTTTGACGATGGCGGTGATCTGCTTCATGGTTTTTGTGCTCCGGCGGTTTCGTTGAACTTGCTGGTGATAGGGTAACGCCAATCCTTGCCGAAGCTTCGGTGGGTGACCCGGATGCCTACGGGCGCCTGGCGCCGCTTGTATTCGTTGATCCTGATGAGCCGCGCAACCCGCTCGACCACCGCGCGGTCGTAGCCCGCGGCAATGATCTCGTCGATGCCTTCATCGTCCTGCATGTAGCGTGCCAGGATGCCGTCCAGCACGTCGTAGGGCGGCAGGCTGTCCTGGTCGGTCTGGTCGGGGCGCAGTTCGGCGCTCGGGGGCCGCGTGATGATGCGCTCGGGAATCGGCGCCGCGCCGGTGCCGTACGGGTCGTGGGCATTGCGCCAGCGCGCCAGCGCGAACACCGTGGTCTTGAGCAGGTCCTTGATGACCGCGAAACCGCCCGCCATGTCGCCGTAGAGCGTGCAGTAGCCGGTGGCCATCTCGCTCTTGTTGCCGGTGGTCAGCACGATGGCGCCGAACTTGTTCGACAGTCCCATGAGCAGCGTGCCGCGGATGCGGGCCTGGATGTTCTCCTCGGCCGTGTCTTCCGGCCGGCCCGCGAACTCCCCGACCAGCGCGGCCTTGAAGGACTCGAAGGTGTGCCTGATCGAAATTTCGTCATAGCGCACGCCCAGCCGGCCGGCCATGTCGCGCGCGTCGATCCAGCTGATGTCGGCCGTGTAGGGCGACGGCATCATCACCGCACGGACCTTGTCCTTGCCCAGCGCGTCCACCGCGATCGCGAGCACCAGCGCCGAGTCGATGCCGCCCGACAGCCCCAGGATCGCGCCCGGAAAGCCGTTCTTGCCCACGTAGTCGCGCACGCCGAGCACCAGCGCGTCCCACAGCTGCGCCTCGGCGTCGCGCGGCGCGGCGATGGCCGACGGGTCGGCCACGACGGCGACGCCGCCCTGCGCCCCGCGCGCGAGCTCCATGAAGACCAGCCGCTCGCGAAAGCTCTCGGCCTGCGCGGCCAGCGTGCCATCGGCCTGCAGTGCGAACGAGGCGCCGTCGAACACCACCTCGTCCTGCCCGCCCACCAGGTGTGCGTAGACCAGCGGCAGGCCCACGGCACGCGCGCGGTCGGCCATGCGCGCCACGCGCTCGCCTTCCTTGCCGACGTGGTACGGCGAGGCGTTGATCACCGCCAGCACCTCGGCACCGCCGGCGCGCGCCAGCTCGGCCGGCGCGTCGAACCAGGCGTCCTCGCAGATCAGCAGGCCCACCGACACGCCGCCCGCCTCGAACACGCAGGTGCCCTGCCCCGGCGTGAAGTAGCGGCGCTCGTCGAACACCTGGTAGTTCGGCAGTTCGCGCTTGGCGTAGGTCTCGAGGATGCGGCCTTCCTTGAGCACGCTGGCCGCGTTGTGGCGCAGCTGCACGGCCACAGACCGGCTGCGCAGGCTGCCGCCGCTGGGATGCCCCACCACCACGACCATGTCTTTGAGGTCGGCCAGCGCGGCGGCGATGCCTTTCACGGCATCATCACAGGCTTCGGTGAAGGCGGGACGGAGGAACAGGTCCTCCGCTGCATAGCCGGCAATCGAGAGTTCGGGTGTCAGCAGAAGACGTGCGCCTTGCGCGTAGGCCTCGCGTGCGGCGCCGACGATCTTCTGCGCATTGCCGACGAGGTCGCCCACCACAAAATTGAGTTGCGCGATGGCGAGCTTGAGCGTCATACAGAAGGAAGAAAAAGGCTTGAACGATTATGTCATTCGGGTTCTGGCGTCGCCGTCGGACATCGACCCGCAAGCCTGGAACGCCCTGCTCGCCGCGCAGCCCGAACCCTCGCCCTTCATGCGCCACGAATACCTCGCGGCGATGCACGACAGCGGCAGCGCCTCGCCCGAGCGCGGATGGACGCCGCAGTTCGTCACGCTGTGGCGCGGCGAGGTGCTCGAAGCCGCCTGCGCGCTCTACCTCAAGGACCATTCCTACGGCGAGTATGTGTTCGACTGGGCCTGGGCCAACGCCTACGAGCAGCACGGGCTCGCCTACTACCCGAAGGCCGTGGTGGCGGCGCCCTTCACACCCGTGCCGGGCGCCCGGCTGCTGGCACGCGACGCACAAAGCCGCACGCTGCTGGTGCAGGCGCTGGTGGCGGTCTGCAAGGAACAGGAACTTTCGTCTTTGCATCTGCTGTTCGGCGCCGACGCCGACATCGCCGCGTGCACCGAAGCCGGGCTCATGCGGCGCCACACGGTGCAGTTTCACTGGACGAACACGCAACCCGGCTACACCAGCTTCGACGCATTCCTGGCAAGCCTCTCGCACGACAAGCGCAAGAAGATCCGCCAGGAGCGCCGCAAAGTCGCCGAGGCCGGCGTCAGCTTCCGCTGGTCGCGCGGCACCGACATCTCCAAGGCCGACTGGGATTTCTTCTACCGCTGCTACGAGCGCACCTACCGCGAGCACGGCAACCCGCCCTACCTCACGCGCGATTTCTTCCAGCGCATGGCCGACACGTTGCCCGAGGCGTGGCTGCTGTTCGTGGCGGAGCGCGACGGGCGCCCCATCGCGACCAGCCTGATCGCGCTCTCCACCGACGAAGCGCAACCGCTGGTGGCCTACGGCCGCTACTGGGGCGCGTTGGAGCGCGTCGACTGCCTGCACTTCGAGGCCTGCTACTACCAGCCCATCGCCTGGTGCATCGCGCACGGCGCGGTGCGCTTCGAAGGTGGCGCGCAGGGCGAGCACAAGATGGCCCGTGCGCTGATGCCGGTGCGCACCACCAGCGCCCACTGGCTCGCGCACCCGTCGTTCGCCGATGCCGTCGAGCGCTTCCTCGAGCGCGAAGGCGCCGGCATCGAGAACTACATGAACCACCTCGGCGAGCGCAGCCCGTTCAAGGCCGCCTGAACGGCTCTGCGGTGCCGGGGGCTGCTATAAAGCCGCCCGGCACTCAAACAACCACACACAACAGACAGGGAGCACCGATGCCATTCGTCGGACTGGGACTGCACATCCTCATCGCGCTGTACTTCGCCGTGCATGCCATGCGCCACGGCAAGCAGATGTACTGGCTCATCATCCTCTTCAGCTTTCCGCTGCTCGGCAGCATCGTGTACTTCGTGGTCGAGTACCTGCCGGCCTCGCGCATGCAGCGCACGGCGGGCAAGGTGGCGAACGCGGCCATCGGCTTCATCGACCCCGAGCGCGAATACCGCGCCGCCGCCGAGGCCTACGACCTCGCGCCCACGGCGCAGAACAAGCTGCGCCTGGCCAAGGCGGCGCTGGACCGCGGCCAGGCAGCCGATGCCGTCGGGCACTACCGCGACGCGCTGAAAGGCCCCTTCGCCTCCGACCCCGAGCTGCAGTTCGGCCTGGCCAGCGCGCTGATCGCCGAAGGCAGCCCGGCCTCGGCCCGCGAAGCCTCGCAGGCCCTGCAAAACCTGCGTGCCACGCGCGACGACTACCGCAAGGACGAGGTCGCCGTGCTGAACGCCCGCGCGCTCGCCGCCGAGGGCCGCACGCCGGAAGCGCGCGAGGCCTTCGAGGCTGCGCTGAGCAGCTACAACACGGTGGAAACGCGCGCCCGCTACATCGCATGGCTGGCGCAGCAAGGCGACACCGCCGGTGCGCAGCGCCATTGGAACGAGCTGCAGCAGGCGGCGCGCCACTGGAACGCGCATGCGCGAGGCGTCAACCGCGAATGGATGCGGCTGGCCGGGGATGCGGTCCGGGGCTGACGGCCCGGAGCATCCAGGCCGTCTTTCAAGCGAAAGAAAAAATTACTTCTTGTACGCGGCGATGCCGTCGAGAACTTCCTTCTTGGCGGCGTCGATGCCTTCCCAGCCCAGCACCTTGACCCACTTGCCGGCTTCCAGGTCCTTGTAGTGCTCGAAGAAGTGGCTGATGGCCTTCAGGCGCATCGGGTTCACGTCGTCGACCGACTTCCAGTGGCTGTAGATCGGCAGCACCTTGTCGGTGGGCACGGCCAGCACCTTGCCGTCGACGCCGGCTTCGTCTTCCATCATCAGGATGCCCAGGGGGCGGCAGGGCACGACCACGCCCGGCAGCAGCGGGTACGGGGCGATCACCAGCACGTCGACCGGGTCGCCGTCGCCCGACAGGGTCTGCGGCACGTAGCCGTAGTTGGCGGGGTAGTACATGGCCGTCGTCATGAAGCGGTCCACGAAGATCGCGCCCGATTCCTTGTCGACTTCGTACTTGATCGGGTCGGCGTTCATCGGGATTTCGATCACGACATTGAAGGCGTCGGGGACGTTCTTGCCGGGGGAGACTTTGTCGAAGGACATGACGTTTTTCGAGTAGTTGAAAAGTATGAGACGGATGGGGACAAACCCGGAGTTTACTTTCCGTGTCACGGGCCGGTCGCACGCGTGTGTGTTTTTGCCTGTAAATTGCAAGCGTTGGCCAATCGGCTCCGCACCTTCGGTGCAGCGAGCTTCGAGGAAGCAACGCGGCGGAGAACATGGTCCCGTACGCGTTGCGCGCAGGGCCCAGGCTGTCCGTCTCCACAAGTCACAACGAACGAATGGAGAAGCAAAGCATGAGCGGCAACACCCCCCTGATTCTTGCCATCGTCTGCGGCCTGGTGGCCGTAGGCTACGGTTTCTGGGCCCGAAGTTGGATTCTCGCCAAGGACCCGGGCAACGCCCGGATGCAGGAAATCGCCGCGGCCATCCAGGCCGGCGCGTCGGCCTACCTCGCCAAGCAGTACACCACCATCGCGGTGGTGGGCGTGGTGCTCGCGGTGCTCATCGCCCTCTTCCTCGACCTGACCACGGCCGTCGGCTTCGTGGTCGGCGCGGTGCTCTCGGGCGCCTGCGGCTTCATCGGCATGAACGTGTCGGTGCGCGCCAATGTGCGCACCGCGCAGGCCGCCACCCAGGGCATCGGCCCGGCGCTCGACGTGGCGTTCCGCGGCGGCGCCATCACCGGCATGCTGGTGGTGGGCCTGGGCCTCTTGGGCGTGACGGGCTTCTACTGGTTCCTGGCCGGCAGTGCGCCGAAGGCGGACCACAGCCTTGCGGCCATCCTCAATCCGCTGATCGGCTTTGCCTTCGGCTCCTCGCTGATCTCGATCTTCGCGCGCCTGGGCGGCGGCATCTTCACCAAGGGCGCTGACGTCGGTGCTGACCTGGTGGGCAAGGTCGAGGCCGGCATTCCGGAAGACGACCCGCGCAACCCCGCGGTGATCGCCGACAACGTGGGCGACAACGTCGGCGACTGCGCCGGCATGGCGGCCGACCTGTTCGAGACCTACGCGGTGACGCTGATCGCCACCATGGTGCTGGGCGCGCTGATGGTCACGGCGGCCCCGCTGGATGCGGTGCTGTACCCGCTGGCGCTGGGCGGCGTGTCGATCATCGCGTCGATCATCGGCTGCTTCTTCGTGAAGGCCTCGCCGGGCATGGTCAACGTGATGCCGGCGCTCTACAAGGGGCTGGCGGTGGCGGGCATCCTGTCGCTGATCGCGTTCTGGTTCGTCACGAGCTGGATCATTCCGGACAACGCCATTGCCACCAGCGGCAGCCAACTGAAGCTGTTCGGCGCCTGCTTCGTGGGCCTGGCGCTCACGGCGGCGTTGGTGTGGGTCACCGAGTACTACACCGGCACGCAGTACAAGCCCGTGCAGCACATCGCACAGGCCTCGACCACTGGCCACGGCACCAACATCATCGCGGGCCTGGGCGTGTCGATGCGCTCGACGGCCTGGCCGGTGATCTTCGTGTGCATCGCGATCCTGGCCTCCTACGCCCTCGCGGGCCTGTACGGCATCGCGGTGGCCGCGACGTCGATGCTGAGCATGGCCGGCATCGTGGTGGCGCTGGACGCCTACGGCCCCATCACCGACAACGCCGGCGGCATCGCCGAGATGAGCGAGCTGCCCGCCAGCGTGCGTGACATCACCGACCCGCTGGACGCTGTGGGCAACACCACCAAGGCCGTGACCAAGGGCTACGCGATCGGCTCGGCCGGCCTCGCCTCGCTGGTGCTGTTCGCGGACTACACCCACAAGCTGGAGAGCTTCGGGCTGAACATCAGCTTCAACCTGAGCGACCCGATGGTGATCGTGGGCCTGTTCATCGGCGGCCTGATCCCCTACCTCTTCGGTGCGATGGCCATGGAGGCGGTGGGCCGCGCGGCCGGTGCGGTGGTGGAAGAAGTGCGCCGCCAGTTCCGCGAGATTCCCGGGATCATGGAAGGCACCGGCAAGCCCGAGTACGGCAAGGCCGTGGGCATGCTGACCGGCGCGGCCATCAAGGAAATGATGATCCCCTCGCTGCTGCCGGTGGTGGTGCCGATCCTGGTCGGCCTGCTGCTCGGACCGAAGGCGCTGGGCGGCCTGCTGATGGGCACCATCGTCACCGGCCTGTTCGTCGCCATCAGCATGTGCACGGGCGGCGGCGCCTGGGACAACGCCAAGAAGTACATCGAGGACGGCCACCACGGTGGCAAGGGCTCCGAGGCGCACAAGGCGGCCGTCACCGGCGACACCGTGGGCGACCCCTACAAGGACACGGCCGGCCCGGCGGTGAATCCGCTGATCAAGATCATCAACATCGTGGCGCTGCTGATCGTGCCGCTGGTGGTCAAGTTCCACGCCGGCGATGCAGCGGCCGCCGTGCCGACCAAGGTCGAGACGCCGCCGGCAGCCACGGCCCCCGCCGCGACGGCACCGGCAGCCACGCCGGCCGCCACCCTCGCCTCGGCGGCCGTCGGAGCCACCGAAGCTGCCGCGGTGAAGGTCGAGAACGGCATCGTGAAGTTCTACTTCGCGAGCGCCAGCGCCGAGGTCGCGCCCAACGCGAAGGAAGCTCTGTCCGATGTCATCAAGGCCGTGCAGAGCGGCAGCACCGTGCTGGTGAGCGGCTACCACGACGCCAGCGGCGACGCGGCCAAGAACGCCGAGCTGGCCAAGCAGCGCGCCATGGCCGTGCGCGACGCCATCAAGGCGGCGGGCGCGCCCGAGGACAAGATCGAACTCGCCAAGCCCGAGCAGTCGCAGGCCGACGGCCCGGCCTCGGAAGCGCGCCGCGTCGAAGTGAAAGTGAAGTCCTGACATGCCCACGCCCGCCCGGCTCGAAGCCTTCATTGCCGCCGTCGAAGGCGGCGCGCATGCCCAGGTCATCGAAGATTTCTACACCGAAGACGCCACCATGCGCGAGAACCAGGCCGAGCCGCGGCGCGGGCGCAGCACGCTGGTCGCGCAGGAAAGCGCCGTGCTCGCACGCACCGAGTCGGTGGCGTCGACCTGCGTGCGGCCGGTGCTGGTGAACGGCGACCACGTCGGCATTCACTGGATCTTCGAGTTCACGTTCAAGGGCGGCGGGCGCATGCGCATGGAAGAGATCGCCTGGCAGCGCTGGGACGGCGAGCGCATCGCCGAAGAACAGTTCTTCTACGACCCGGCGCAGCGCAAGCCGGGCTGAGGATGCCCCGCCCGGACCGCGCGATCCGGGCTGGTTTTATGCAACATTTTCGATGTAACATTGAAATTGTTACATGAACGCATCCACCGCCACGCCCGATTCCACCGCCCCGCAGGACCTCTCCATCGAGGCCCTGGCGGCGCGCACGGGGGTCACGGTGCGCAACATCCGCGCCTACACCACGGGCGGCCTCCTACCGCCGCCGCGGCTGCAGGGCCGGCTCGGCCTGTACGGCGCCGACCACGTCCAACGCCTGGCGCTGATCCGCGAACTGCGCGAACAGGGCTTCGGCATCGAGGCGATCCGCCGCATCTTCACGCGCGCGCCGGCCTCCACCTGGCCCGACCTGCTGGCCGTGGCCCGCTCGGTGTCGGGCAGCCTGTTCGCAGAAGAAACGCCCGTGGTGGTGTCGGCCCAGGCGCTGGCCACCAAATGGCAAGGACAGATGACGCCCGCCCTGCTCGGCCGCGCCACCCGCGCCGGCCTCATGCGCGAATTGCCCGACGGCCAGGTGCAGGTGCTGAGCCCGGCGCTCGGCCAGGTCGCCGAGCAGCTGGCCGCGCTGGGCCTGCCGCTCGAAGCGGTCATCGGCATGCAGGAAACCATGGTCCGCACGCTGCGCACCGTGGCGCGGCGCTGGCTGCGCACGCTGGCCGACAGCCTGCTTTCCGGCGACACCCTCGATGCCGGCCGCGCCGCGCAGCTGCTCGAGAAAGCACGGCCGCTGGCCACCGGGGCGGTGCAGGCCGCCTTTCCCGTGATCCTGCAGCAGGAGCTCGACGCCCTGCTGCACAAGACCGCCTGATGCCGATGACACGACCTCGCCTCGCCCTTCTTCCGTCCCTGCTGCTGTTGCCGGCCTTCCTCGGCGGCGCGGCTTTCGCGCAGCAGCAGGCCCGCGGCGACACCACCTCCACGCTGGCGCTGAGCTTCGACGCCGCGCGCCAGCGCATGGTCGAGCGCTCCGACAAGCTGGCCGCCGCGCGCATGGCCGTCGAGGCCAAGGAACTGCAGAGCGAAGGCGTCAAGCGCCTGGGCGGGCCGGTGGTCAGCATCTCGGGGCTGGCCTATGCGTACAACGCGAACCTGAACCTCGACCTCGACCCCCTCAACCAGAAGCTCGGCCAGATCGGCTCGTCGCTGCCGCCGTCGATCCAGAGCTTCGTCTCGCGCGTGCCGATTCCGCAGCTGCCCAACAGCTACACGCTGAACCGCCACGACACCGGCGCCAACGCCTCGGTGTCGGCCGTGTGGCCGCTCTACCTCGGCGGCGCGACCGACGCGGTGCGCGGCTTCGTCTCAGCGCAGGCGCGCGAGGCCCAGGCCGATGCCGAACAGGCCGGCCACGAGGTCGACACGCTGCTGGTGCAGCGCTACTTCGGCGCCCAGCTCGCGCAGCGCGCCGCCACGCTGCGCCTGCAGGCCGAGCGCACCATCGCGCAGCACGACGCGGCGGCGCAGAAGATGCTCGCGGCCGGCGTCATTTCCCGCGTCGAGCGGCTGCAAGCCAGCGCCGCGTATGAAGAAGCGCGCCGCAACGCCCGCAAGGCCGAGAACGACGCCGCGCTAGCGGGCGTGGCCCTGGCGCGCACCGTGCGCGCCGAAGGCAGCGTCACGCCGCAGACGCCACTGTTTCTTATCAGCGCGCCGATCGAACCGCTCGGCCACTTCATCGATGCGGCGCTCATGCGGCATCCGGGCCTGGGCAAGGTCGCGGCCAAGAAGGCGCAGGCCGAGCAGCTGCACGAAGGCGAAGAAGCCTTGCGCCGGCCGCAGGTGATCGCCTTCGGCACGCGCGAGATCAAGAGCGGCAACGCCGACTGGGTCGCCGGCCTCGGCGTGCGCTGGACGCTGTACGACTCGGTCGACCGCAACGCGCTGTCGGCCGCCTCGCACAAGCAGGTCGAGCAGGCCGAGCGCACCGACCTGCAGGCGCGCAGCGACATCTCGCTGCTGGTCGAACGCAACTGGCGCGCGCTGGACAACGCGCGCCGCCAGTACCTCGAGATGAAGGTCTCGGTCGAGCTCGCACAAGAGGTGGTCAAGCTGCGCACCGCCGGGCTGCGCGAAGGCACCAGCACCACGCTCGACCTGATCGACGCCGAGACCAACCAGGCCAAGGTGCTGACCGAACGCGCGCAGGCCGCCAACGACTACGTGCAGGCGCTCGCGCAGCTGCTCGAGAGCGCGGGCCTGTCCGAGACTTTTTCCGACTACATCGCGCGCGCCGACGTGAAGGTGAACTGACCATGATGAGTGCCAAGACCCGCCGACTGATCGCCATCGCCGCCGCACTGCTCGTGCTGGTGCTGCTCGCCTGGGGCTTCTGGCGCGCCGCGCAGCCGGCGCCCGAGGTGTTCCAGGGCCAGATGGAAGCGCGCGAAACCGACGTGGCCGGCAAGGTCACCGCGCGCATCGCCGAAGTGGCGGTGAAGGAAGGCGACCGCATCCAGGCCGGCGCCCTGCTGGTGCGCATGGACAGTCCCGAGGTGCGCGCCAAGCTGGCGCAGGCCACCGCCGCCGAACAGGCCGCGCAGGCCGTGGCCGACAAGGCGCAGAACGGTGCCCGCCCGCAGGAGATCGAAATGGCGCGCATGCAGTGGCAGCGCGCCGAAACCGCTGCCCAACTCGCGCAGACGTCGTTCCGCCGTGTCGACGGCCTGGCACGCGACGGCCTCGTGGCCGACCAGAAGCGCGACGAGGCCGAAGCCAACTGGAAGGCCTCGCGCGACGCCGCCGTGGCGGCCAAGGCGCAGTACGACATGGCGCGCACCGGCGCCCGCCCCGAGGACAAGGCCGCCGCCAACGCGCAGGCGCGGCAGGTGGCCGGCGTGGTCGCCGAGGTGGAAGCCGCCAAGGCCGAGACCGAGCTGCGCAGCCCGGTCGGCGGCGAAGTGGCCAAGGTGCTCGCCAAGGTCGGCGAACTCTCGCCGCAGGGCGTGGCCGTGGTCACGGTGGTCGACCTGAACGACCAGTGGGTGGTGCTCAACGTGCGCGAAGACCGGCTGGCCCGCTTCGCACTCGACAAGGAATTCGACGCCCGCCTGCCCGCCCTGCCCGAGGACCGGCGCACCGCCCGCTTCAAGGTCTACTACAGCGGCGTGCTGCCCGACTTCGCCACCTGGCGCGCCACGCGCGGCGGCGCCGGCTTCGACGTGCGCACCTTCGAGGTCCGCGCCCGGCCGCTCAAGCCGATCGAAGGCGCGCGCCCCGGCATGAGCGTTCTGGTCGACTGACGCCGCCCCCGCCATGAGCCTGCGCGGCTTTTCCACCGCCAGCGCCCGGCGCGAATTCGCGCTGCTGCGCACGCGTCCGTGGGACCTGGCCATGATCTCGTGGGTGCCGCTGCTCGCGGTGTTCCTGATCTGGTGGATCTTCTCGGCCGGCCTGCCCGAGCGCCTGCCGATCGGCGTGCTCGACCAGGACCACTCCACCCTCTCGCGTCAGCTGGTGCGCTTCCTGGACGCCACGCCGGGCCTGCGCGTGGCGCAGCAGTACGCCGACGAAGGCGAGATGCAGCGCGCGCTCACCAGCGGCGCCGTCGATGCGGCGGTGCAGCTGCCGCGCGAGCTGAGCCGTGACGTCAAGCAAGGCCGCGTCGGGCAGGTCATGCTGCTGCACAACGCGCAGCTGGGCACGCATTCGAGCCTGATCCAGCGCGACGTGCGCACCGCCGTCGCCACGGTGTCGGCCGGCGTCGAACTCGCGGTGCGCAACAAGCGCGGCGAGTCGATGAAGGCCGCGCGCGTGAGCATGGACCCGGTCAAGGCCAGCATGGTGGCGCTGTTCAACACCTCGACCGACTACGAGCAGTTTCTCGGTGCCGCGCTCATTCCGGCGCTGCTGCACATCCTTGCGATGACGGCCGGCGCCTGGGCCGTGGGCCGCGAGCTGCGCGACCGCAGCCTGGGCGGCTGGCTCGGCGCCGCGCCACGCTGGCCCGAAGCACTGGCCGCGCTCACGGGCAAGCTGGCGCTGCCGTTCGCGAGCCTGTCGGCGGTGGGCCTGGCCGCCATGCTGTGGATCACGGCGGGCCGCGGCTGGCACCCGGTCGGCTCGGTGGGATGGACGCTGTTCGCGCTGATGGTGTTCCTGGCGCTGTCGATCGCGCTCGGCGCCTTCGTGGCCAGCCTCACGCGCTCGCTGCGCACCGCGCTGTCGGCCACCGGCTTCATCACCGCGCCAGCCTTCGCGTTCGGCGGCGTGGGCTTTCCGCTGGTCGCCATGCCGGTGCTCGCGCAGCTGTGGGCCGGCTTGCTGCCGTACACGCACTACATCCGCGTGCAGATGGAGCAGCTGCAGATGGGCGCGCCCCTGGCCTACTCGGCCGCCACGCCGCTGTGGATGGTGGTGGGCACCGCGGTGCTGCTGGCCGTGTCGGCCACGCTGCTGGTGCGCGCGGCCGCGGCGCCCGAGACGTGGGGAGGCCGCTGATGAGCACGCGCATCCAGGGCTTCGCCGATGCCTGGCGCGACACCGCGCTCGGCGTGCTGCGCGACAAGGGCGTGCTGCTGATCATGCTGCTCGCGCCCATCATCTACGGCTTCTTCTACCCCTGGCCCTACGGCACGCAGGCCGTCACGCGGGTGCCGGTGGCGGTGGTCGACCAGGACCACAGCGGGCTGTCGCGGCAGATCGCGCGCTTCGCCATGGCCAGCCCGCGGCTGGACGTGCGCATGGTCACGTCCGACGTGCACGAGGCGCAGCAGGCGCTGTGGCGCGGCGAGATCGAGGGCTATGCGCTGCTGCCGAAGGACCTCAAGCGCAACGTGCTGCGCGGCACGCCGGCGGTGGTGAGCATCGAGGGCAACGGCGCCTACGCGCTGCTGAACAAGGCGGTGCTGTACGGCTTCTCGGAGGCGGTGGGCACGGTGTCGGCCGGTGTGGAGATCCGCAAGCTGCAGGCCGGCGGCCAAAGCGCGGTGCAAGCCGCGCGTAGCCGCAGCCCGCTCAACACGCAGCTGGTGGCGCTGTTCAATCCGACCGAGGGCTACGGCAGCTACGTGGTGCCGGCGGTGGCGCTGCTGATCCTGCAGCAGACGCTGCTGATGGGCGCCGCGATGCTGGCCGGCACCTGGGCCGAGGCCGGCCGGCTGCGCGCGGGCATGGGCGCGTGGCTGGGGCGGCTCGGTGCGCTGTCGGGCTTCGGCGTGCTGAGCGGCCTGTTCTATTTCGGCTGGGTGTTCTTCCTGCAGGACTATCCGCGCGGCGGCAATCCGTTCGGTGCGCTGGTGCTGCTGCTGTTCTACGTGCCCGCGATCTGCGTGCTCGGCCTGCTGCTGGGCTGCTGGTTCCGCGACCGCGAGCGCGCACTACAGGTGCTGCTCTTCACTGCGCTGCCGATGGCTTTTCTCTCGGGCTTTTCGTGGCCCGTCGAGGCCCTGCCCGCGCCGCTGCAGGCGCTGCGCTGGCTGTTCCCGAGCACAGCGGGCATCCAGGCCTCGCTGCGGCTCAACCAGATGGGGGCGCCGCTGCACGACGTGCTGCCGTACCTCGGGGCGCTGGCGGCGATGGTGGTCGCGGGGCTGCTCGTGCTGTGGGCTGCGGCCACGCCGCGCCAGAACGAGCGCGACTAGCGTCGGCTGTCCGCCGCCACGGCGCGCACCAGCCGCGTGGCCGGCGCCACCAGCTCGCGCAGGTCGCCCACCCGGTCCTGCTCGATGGCCTGCAGCACCAGTTCGTTGATGCCGCCCACCACCGTCATCGCCATCTGGCTGCTCATGTGCGCTGCGGGCACCTCGCCTGAATCGCTGCTGTTGATCGCCACCTGGATGAAGTTGGCGATCTCGCCGTTCACGCGCCGCCGCGCCGCCAGGCCCGGCAGGCCCAGCCCGAGGATCTCGACGAACAGCGTGCGCAGCAGCACCGGGTCTTGGGCGAGGTAGTCCATGTAGGCGGTCATCGCCTGCTCCACCTGCGTGTGCCAGGGCTGGGCCGGGTCGAAGGCCTCGCTCACGGCCTGCAGGCCGAGCCGGCTGGCCGTTTCGTACAGCGCGATCAGGCACTCGGTCTTGGTGCTGAAGTGCTCGTAGAACGTGCGCCGCGACACGGCGGCCTCGCGCACGATGTCGGCGATGGTGGTGTCGGCGTAGCCCTTGGCCGCCACGGCATGCGCCATGCCCTGGAGCAGCCGCGCGTAGTGCTCGCTGGGCGCGCCTTCGGCGGCATCGGGCGTGGCGGTTTTGTCGATGGTGGCAGTCATGTGCGATTCATTTTCCTACGCCTTGGTACTTGACAGTACCAGTTCACAATTGCACCATGGCGGCACGCGGTACGGAGTTGTACCAACTTTTACCCACGAACTCAGGAATTGCCCCCCATGACCGAACTCGTAGTCCGCCGCCTGCTGATCGACCTGCAACCGCCCTTCTCGCACGACTGGTGCGGCGGCGATGCCTTCTCGACCGCCTTCTTCAACGCCTTGTCGATGAGCTTCCCCTTCGGCGAGCAGTTCTTCATCGACGCCGTACGTGACGCCATGGCCACGCTGCCGCCCGAAGTGCAGGAGCGCCATCGCGCCGACGTGCGCGGCTTCATCGGCCAGGAGGCGACGCACCGGCGCATCCATTCGCTGTTCAACGCGCACCTCGAGCAGCAGGGCCTGGTCGACCGCTGGACCGCGCGCGCCAGCCAGCGCATGGAACTGATGGACGGCGCCGATCCGCGTCACGCGCTGGCCGTGACGGCGGCCACCGAGCACTTCACGGCCATGTTCGCCGAGTGGCTGCTGGCCCGCCCCGAGATCCTCGACGGCGCCGAGCCCCGGCTGCGCACGATGTGGCTCTGGCACAGCGCCGAAGAGCTGGAGCACAAGAGCGTCGCCTTCGACATCTACAAGGCCGCGGGCGGCTCCGACGAATGGCGCACGCGCTGGTTCCGCCGCGTGACGGTGATGTTCCTCGGCGACCTGATGCGCCAGACGGTCGACAACCTGCGGCATGAAAAGCAATTGTGGAAGTGGGCCACCTGGAAGAGCGCCGCGCGCATCCTGCTGGGCCGCGGCGGCCTGCTGCGGGGCAATCTCGCGGGCTGGCGCCAGTACCTGCGCAGCGACTTCCACCCCGACCAGCAGGACAGCAGCCTCTCGGCACGCTGGCTGGCCGACAACGGCGCGCAGTTCACGCCCGTGGGCGCGCCTGCGGCAACGTCGGCCTGAGTTCGTCAGTAGATGCTGGCGCGGTGCGGGCTCAGCGCGCCCGCCTGCGTCGGCTGCCCGTCGGCGCGCAGCGTGAGGTCGTGCAGCGTGTCGAAATCGGACGGCGCATCAGGCACGCGCATCACCACTTCGAGTTCGTGCATGGAAGCCACCCAGCGGCCGGCCGGCGATTCGGCCGGTTCGTCGTTGGCGAACACGCCGTCGCGGATGTAGAGCGTTTCGCCTTCGGGGCGCTCGCTGTGCAGCTCGATCAGGCGTGCGATCGAGAAGTTGTAGGTCACGAGCTTTTCGCGCGTGCGGCGGTCCTTGCCGCCACAGTTGAACGAGCCCTCGGCCGCGATCACGATGCAGGAGCCGTCCACCCCGCCGTCGATGGCGATCTCGTTGCCCGAGCGCCAGATGGCGTTGGGCAGGCGCACGCGCACCTTGTCGATCACGAGGTCGCGTTGCTTGTTGAGGGCACCCAGCGGCGGCACCAGCGAGCGCAATTGGCGCAGGCGCTCGGCGAAGTTGTCGTCCATGAGGAATTCGACATGGTGCGTGGCGCTGCCGGACGAGCGCTTGACGACCTGCATGACGACGTGACGTGGCTTGTTCACAGCTCAGGCCCTCCACGCAGAGAAAAATCCACGCCCGCCGCGGGGCACCGATCGCCTTCTTGCTGGATTTGAGTGGTCATCGGCTACAAATTAGAACTTTAGATTAAATGCAATTACTTGCATCATTTGTGTCCAACTGTATATCGATTGCGACCGGGATGGAAGGCAATCGACGACATGCCGATGAGGCCATGTCGCCAACGCGACGCGGCGCCGTGCTAGGCGCTCAGCTCGACGATGCTTCGGCCTCGAGGGCCTCGTCGAGCGCCTTGCACGAAGGCGCGCAGACGGTCTGCGACTTGCCCAGCACCTGACGCGTGCGCAGCTGCGAACGCACGCGGTGCTTGCCGCACATGAAGCAGGACATCGTGGCCCCGCTGAACGACGCCGAGGCGCGGAACGGAGAGCCCGGCGCCTTCGATTTGTAGCGCAGCCCGTCCGCCACCACTGCCGTTTTCACTTCACCCTTGGCCATGCATCTTGTCCTTGTTCGATTCGTCACCGCGCATGGCGCGGGCAATGGCTTCCCTGGCTGTGCCTTCGGCGGCCAGGGAAACGTCCAGCGCCGAGCGGCAAAGGCCGGCGTGCTGGTAATTCATATTTTCGTAGACCTCGGAGGCGGCCGGATAGGCATCGAGCAACTGGCCCAATTCCGCACCGGGCTCGACGTCTTCGAATTCATGCACCAGGTGCTCGACCACCGAGCGGTACTGCTCGGCACCAACCGGCACGGCGCTGTGCTCAAGCCTCTCCAGCAGTTGAGCCAGCACGTGGGTCACCGCCAGATCGGTCTTGGGGGACGGATTTCGGGTCGTGTTCATGGTTTGCATGTGGGGACAGCATACCCCTATGCAAGGGGCGGGTCGCGCGGAAGTGTCTCTGCCGACATGGCTTCCTGCGCCGCGCGCATGCGTTGGAGCAGGCTGTGGAGCATTTCGGTCGACAGGCCGTGGATCACCAGCCGATGCCCGGCCCGCAAGGTCGACAGCGGCACCAGCGGATGCTTGTTGTTGACCAGGATCAGGTGCTCCGGCGCGTTCAGGATCGTCGCCGCGTAGATGCCGATGGTTTCGTCCAGTTGCAAGGAGTTGGCGGCGCGCCAGAAATCGTTGTCGGTCAGCATCAGCTGGTACAGCGGCGTGAACAGCTCGATGGCGCTTTGCAGGTCGAGAAAATTGAGCTTGCCCTGGGGCATGTCTTCCAGCCGCAACGCCGGCGGCTGGATCATCGAGAAATCGACCTGCTCGGCCTTGCACAGCGCCAGCCCCTTGTCGCGCAGCGCCGTGTTCAGCCGGATCACGAAGTTGAACAGGTTCAGGTCGTGCTTCAGGAACATCTCGTCCTTCAGCGCGTCGATGTCGGCCGGCTCCAGCGGCGACGTGCCCACGGGCGCGGGCGAGTTGCGACCGATGAAGGCCAGCACCTGCGAGCCCAGGTGAAAGTGCCGCAGGATCAGCCAGTTGGCCTCGGGCGAGACGAAGCGCTTGAGCCCCCACGCCAGGAAGCGGTGCAGCAGCATCGAGTGCGACCAGTTGCGCGGCACGAACACCTTCACGATCTGGATCAGGATGATCGTCAGCCGCGCGATCGGCCGCAGGAACGGCAGCAGGTACTGGCGCGAGGCCGAGCTCGAATCGGCCAGCCACGCGGCCTTGACGTCGTCGGGCAGCGGCGTGCTCTGGTCGAGGTACAGCGCCAGCCAGGGGCTGGGGTCGCGCTCGTCGTGCGCCTGCTTCAGGAATTCAGGGGTTCGATCCATGGGGCATTCGTTCGGTGATGTGCTGGAACTGCATCAGGTACAGCGCCGCCGTGTGGCGCGCGGTGTCGGCAATCTGGCGAGCAGCGCGGGCCTGCCCTTCCACGGCCATCACCATCTCGACCGCGGCGAGCCAGCGGTTCAGGTGGTGCTCGTCGTTGTGGCCGTGGTACTCGAGGAAACGGAAGGCGTCGGGCGGCAGCTTCAGGCTGGCCTTGAGCAGCGGCAGCAGCGCCGGCACGATGCGCTGGCCCGTGCCTTCGATGATGTAGATCGCGCCCAAAAGGCCGATCGGGTCGCGCGTGGCGGCCAGGCCGTGCAGGTAGGCGTTGAGCGCCTCGCCGCCGGGGTTGCGGCGCAGTTCGTCGATCGATTCGACCGTGCCGCCGGCCTTGCGGTAGTCGCTGAAGAGGATGTTGAAGTCGTTCTGCTCCTCGCCCGCGTGCACGTCGATCAGCGACGACAGCATGCGGTACGGCTCGCTCAACGAGGCGGCGCCTTCGCGCATCCACAGGCTGCCTTCGCGCACCTGCGGCACCCACTGCTCCATCCAGTTCAGGTAGTCGGGCACGGCGAAGCGGCGCTCGCGGATCTGGCGGATCAGCGGCGTGCGCCACACGCGCGAGCGGTAGTCGTGCCAGATGGCGGCCAGCTCGGTCAGCAAGGCGCCCAGGCCCTCGGGCGCTGCGGCCGGGTCGTGCGGGGGCGCAATGACGAGGTCGTCGTCCGGCGCCACCGCCGCCGCGCGGGGCGCGATCACGACGGGCGCCGCATCGACGGCCTCGACCTCGAGCAGCATGTACGCCGCCATGAAGCGCCCCGACTCCGGCACGTAGCAGAAGATCTGCTCGCCCGGCTTCAGCGCCTTGGTGTGCAGGAACTCGGCGAGCATCACGAGGATCGACGCTGCGCCGGTGTTGCCGCGCCACGCGAGGTTGCTCCACCAGCGTTCGCGCGGAATCGCCAGGTCGGCCTTGGCCATCAGGTCTTCGACCACCGGGATGAATTTTTCCGACGAGTAGTGGCACAGGAAGTGGTCGACCCGCTTCGGATCGACCCAGCCGTCGCGCACCAGCCCCGCGTACTCGTGGATGCCGATGTCGAACAGGTGCGGCAAGAGGCGAATGTCCTGGCGCAGCGACAGCGCGCCGGCCGCTTCGGCCTCGGCCCACGAGCCGAAATCGAGGTGACCACGCGCGCGGTCTTCGGTGAGGCCGAGCTGCATACACACCGGGTAGTCGCCCGAGAAAGCGCGCTGGTGCACCCACTTCAGCTTCAGGCGCAGCCCCGGCTTGCCGGCCAGCGCGGGCGTGCCGTCGGACAGCAGCAGCGCGCCCGCGCCATCGGACAGCATCCAGCGCAGGAAGTGCGAGTCGAAGTCGGTCTCGTAGCCGCGCGCGGCAAAGCGCGAGCGCTTGAACAGGCGCGACGGCATTTCGCTGGCCACCGCCAGCGCCGAACGGTGCGCGCCCAGCTCGATGCCCTGCGCCGCCGTCTGGATCGCCGACACGCCGGCCGCGCAGATGCCGTGCACCGAATGCGTTTCCATCGGCTGCGCCGCCAGCTCGCCCTGGATCATGTTGGCGAAGCCGGGCATCAACGTGTCGCCGCCCGAGGAGCCGCTGGCCAGCAGCGACACGCGCGACAGCTCGGCCCCGCCGCGCTGCAGGCAGTCGCGGATCGCGCCGGCCGCCAGCTGCGCGTTGGTGTGGCGTGTCACGCCTTCTTCGTCGATCGCGTAGTGCCGCGTGAGGATGCCGTTCTCGGCCAGGATGCGGCGCTTGATGCGCTCCGACATGCGGTTGAGCGGCGCGATGTACGCGTCCATGCGGTCGTTGGGAACAGGCTCGCCGGGCATGAAATAGCCGGCGCTTTCGAGGTACACGCGTTGGAATGAAACGGGCATGGGTTCAGGAGATGGGTGAATCGGGAGGCATCAGCGAGCGGCTGCGAAAACGCGGCCACACGGTCCCCAGCACGAAGACGCGCACCATGTACGGCACCAGCCCGCCCTCGTTGAGCGCGGGTGCCACCTGCGCGCGGTAGCGCGTGTGATGCAGGTGCGTGAGCTCGGACCAATGGGCATGCGGGTTCTCGTGGTGTGCGGTGTGCAGGCCGATGTTGAACAGCAAGGGGTTCACCAGCCCCTCGAAATTGCGCGCGTAGTTCAGCTGGCTACCGCGGGTATCGCCGGATGCATCCTTGCGCGGCGTCTTGCGGCCGTCGGCGTGCGCGTGCTGCAGGTAGTTGGTGGCCAGCAGCCAGTGCAGGCCGTGCAGCTGCGGCACGATCACGAAGAGCAACGCCTTGCGCCAGTCGATCGCCAGCAGGACGGTCCAGCTGACCAGCCACAGCGCGTACTGCGCCATGCAGTAGCGCCAGGCACCGCGGTGATGCTGGTGCAGCCGCGCGAGCCAGCCGAAAAACAGCGGCATCAGCACCCACACCGCCTGGAACGGGTGCAGCAGGTAGCCCCACAGGTGGTTGGTGTCGCCGCCGAAGCGGTAGGTGCGCGCCACGTCCTTCGGTCCATGACGATGGCGATGGTGGTTGGCCACATGCGCGGGCCAGAAGACGAAGGTCGGGTGGCCCTGCAGCAGCGTGATCCAGAAGTCGGTCAACCGGTTCATGCGCCGCCCGCGCCACATGCGCAGGTGCACGTGGTTGTGGTGGATCACGCCGATGCCGAGCGTGAGGAACAGCATCAGCGCATACGGCACCACCTGGAAACCGTGCACCCACTGCCACGCCGCCAGCGCGGGCAAGGCGACGAGGTACGCGAGGCTTTGCCAGTCGCGCCAATGGCGCAGCCGCGGCAGCCGATGGCGCGCGTCAGGCCGTCGTGGCGCCATGCTTCTTTCGAAACGCCTGGAACAGCGGCTCGGCCGCGTCGGCCGCGATGCGCGTGCGGAACAACCGATCCATGAAGGTGAACTGGAAGCCGTAGTTGCCGTTGTGCACGGCATGGTGCAGGTGGTGCCGGCGGCTCGCGGCGAACCAGTGGCTGTACGACACGCCGGGCACGAAGTCGTAGTTCGAATGCCCCACGCAGTTGAAGAACAGGCTGAACACCGGCACCGACGCCAGCGACCAGAAGCTGAAGTCGTGCAGCACCATCGGCAGCAGGATCACGTTGCCGAGCATCAGCGCCTCGATCGGGTGAAAGCTGTAGGTGGCCCACGGCGTGGTCACGAACGAGCGGTGGTGCGGCCCGTGGAAGCGGCGCAGCCAGCGCGTGTGCAGCAGCCGGTGGTTGAGCCAGAAATGCACGTCGTTCCACACCGCGAGCACGAGGATCTCGATGCCGATGCGGCGCCAGCCCGCGTCGGGCACCAGCCGCGCCCAGCCCAGCTGCAGCAGCCCCCATGGAAACACCATGCCCAGCCCGAAGATCAGCACCGAGATGCCCGACTGCGTGAGCTCGCGCCGCAGCTGGCCGGGCTGCAACGGCCGCGGGTCGAGCGCGCGCCCGATGCCCAGCGCCGGCAGCACGCGCTTCGTGAGCAGCCAGGTGAGCGCGCCGAAACCCAGGTAGATGCCGCCGAAGAACAGCAGGCCCCACAGCATGACCTGCGGGGCCGAAAGAGAAGTGAAGGTCTGCGCCATCCCCCGAGGCTACAACAGCATCTCGGGCACCAGCGGGGAGATCAGGGTGTTGTACAGGCGCTGGAAGAAACCCGACTCGGGTTCCGAGGTGAGGATCACCTCTTTCTCGCCGTCGTTCGTGAGCCATTCGAGCGTGCCGCCCTCCTTCGACAGCCGCAGCCGGTACGAGTTCTGCAGCTTGCTCACATGGATGATGCGCAGCATCTCGCGCGCCAGTTGCGGGTTGTCGACCACCACGCCCATCTCGGTGTTCTGGCTGGCCGAGCGCGGGTCGAGGTTCATCGAGCCGATGAAGATGCGCGTCTTGTCGATGGCAGCGGTCTTGGCGTGCAGCCGGCCCAGCGAGTTGCCGAAGCTGCCGAAACGCATGCTCGCGGTGGTGCGCTGCGGGCTCAGCTCGTACAGGTCGGCGCCACCTTTCAGCAGGCGCTCGCGGTAGCGCGCGTAGCCGGTGTGCACCAGCGGCTCGTCGTTGGCGGCCAGCGAATTGGTCAGCAGCGTGAGCTTGACCTTGCGCTTGGCCAGGTCCTCGAAGGCGGCCATGCCGCGCTCGCCCGGCACGAGGTAGGGCGAGGTCAGGTCGACCTCGGTCTTGGCGTCGAGCAACAGCGCCCAGACCTTCATCGTCACGCTGGTGGCGATGGCATCTTCGGCCGTCAGCGTCGTGGGCTTGGACGGCGGGTCGGCGATGGCGCGGGCCTCGCCCCACAGCAGGCCCATGCGGCCGCCGTCGAGTTCTTCGGCGATGGGGCCGTAGCCGAGGATGTCCGAGGGCGGCAGCACGACCTTCGGCGGCGGGCCCGACATGCCGATCTCGGCATCGAAGGTGGCGGCGCCGGCCTCTTTGCGCACGATCTCGGCAATGGGCCAGATCTGGTCGCTGTTCCAGTAGGCGTCGAAGATGCTCTCGAGCTGCGGCACCACCTTGCCGACCACCAGCGCATCCATGTCGATGAAGTTCTGCGCTTCGCTCAGCACGAAGTACTCGTCGGCGATGTTGCGCCCGCCCACCACCGCCATCGCGCCGTCGGCAATGAAGAGCTTGTTGTGCATGCGGTGGTTGAGCCGGTGGATGTCGAAGATCGACACCACGAAGCGCGACAGGAACCCGTCGCGCGCGCAGCAGAACGGGTTGAACAGGCGCACCGACACATTGGGCGTCTCGGACAGCGCCAGCAGCAGCTGCTGGCTCTTCACCGTGTACAGGTCGTCCACCAGCACCCGCACCTTCACGCCGCGCGCCGCCGCCTCGCGCAGCGTGCGCAGCAGCAGCCGGCCGGTGGCGTCGTTCTCGAGCTGGTAGTACTGCACCACCAGCGAGTGCTCGGCGCGCTGCGCGAGCTGCAGGCGCGCGTCGAGCGAGTACACGCCCAACGGCATCAGCCGGAAGCCCGAATGCTCGCCGGGCGGCGTGGAGGCCGCGACGATCTTCGCGAGCGCGGTGCCCGGGTCGGCCGCGGCGGCGTGTTCGGCCGGGCGTTCGCGCGCCGGCGGCAGCGAGCCGCACGCGCCGAGCAATGCCAGCAGCACGCCGGCCAGCGCCGTGCGCAGAAGAGATCGGGCCCAGGCGTTCATGGTCGGGTTCCTCTTGTCGTTGTGGATGCCACTGCCCTGATGTACGCCGGTCCTCCCGCGGCGGTTTCAACGGGGCCCTTTTTGCGAAGCGTCGTCCTAGAATTCGATTCACTTCGCTTCGGAGTTACATCATGGCCCGATCGCTCCTTTTGCGCACCGCTTTATGGGCCGCGGCCCTCGCCGCCGGGGTACCCACTGCCCACGCCGCACTCGACATCGGCGACCCGGTGCCCAAGTTCACGGCCACGGCCGCGCTGGGCGGCAAGACCTTCCGCTACTCGCTGGCCGAGGCGCTGGCCAAGGGACCGGTGGTGCTGTACTTCTTTCCGGCGGCCGACTCCAACGACTGCTCCATCGAGGCCCACGCCTTCGCCGAGGCGGTCGACCAGTTCGCCGCGCTGGGCGCCTCGGTGATCGGCGTGTCGGCCGACGACATCGACACGCTCTCCAAGTTCTCGGTCAAGTCCTGCCAGAGCCGCTTTCCGGTGGCCTCCGACCAGGGCAAGACCGTGATCCAGGGCTTCGACGCGCTGATGCAGACCCGGCCCGACTTCGCCAACCGCCTGTCGTACGTGATCGCGACCGACGGCAAGGTCGCCTACTACTACCAGAACCTCAACCCCGACAAGCACGTCGAGCGCATGCTGAACGCCGTGCGCGCGCTGCCCAAAGCCACCGCGGCGAAGTAAGGCGGGCCGGCCGGGGCGCCACGCGCGGCGCGGGCTTCGCGCAAAATCTCGCCCCATGCAGCTCAACTACATCGCCAACGCGGACGTTCCCTCCGCCTCCGGCCGCACCCTCCCCGTCATCGACCCCTCGGACGGCCAGCCCTTCGACGAGATCCAGCGCAGCAACGCCGCCGACATCGATGCCGCCGTGCGCGCCGCGCGCGACTGCTTCGAGGGCGTGTGGCACAAGGTCAGCGCCGCCGACCGCGGCCGCCTGCTCTTCAAGCTCTCGCAGAAAATCGCCGAGCACGTCGACGAGCTCGCGCTCATCGAGCAGCGCGACTGCGGCAAGCCCGTGAAGCAGGCCCGCGCCGACGCGGTGGCGCTGGTGCGCTACTTCGAGTTCTACGCCGGCGCCTGCGACAAGCTGCACGGCGAGACCATTCCCTACCAGGACGGCTACAGCGTCTTCACCTGGCGCGAGCCGCACGGCGTCACGGGCCACATCATTCCGTGGAACTACCCGATGCAGATCTTCGGGCGCAGCGTGGGCGGCGCCCTGGCGGCCGGCAACGTGTGCGTGGTGAAGCCCGCCGAAGACGCCTGCCTGTCGCTGATCCGCGTGGCGCAGCTGGCGGCCGAGGTCGGCTTTCCGGCCGGCGCGCTCAACATCGTGACGGGCTACGGCCATGAAGTGGGCGACGCGCTCGCGCGGCACGAAGGCATCGACCACATCAGCTTCACGGGCAGCCCGAAGATCGGCACGCTGATCCAGCAGGTGGCGGCCGAACGGCACTGCCCGGTCACGCTCGAACTGGGCGGCAAGAGCCCGCAGATCGTGTTCGCCGACGCCGATCTGGACGCGGTGATTCCCGTGGTGATCAACGCCATCGTGCAGAACGCCGGCCAGACCTGCTCGGCGGGTTCGCGCGTGCTGATCCAGCGCGACATCTACGAGCCCCTGCTCGAGCGCCTGGGCCATGCCTTCGAAGCCCTGCGCGTGGGCCCCGCGGCGATGGACCTCGACGTCGGCCCGCTGATCCGCCAGACGCAGCAGCAGCGCGTGTGGGACTTTTTGAGCGACGCGCAGCACGCCGGCATCCCGATGGTGGCGCAGGGCGTGGTGGTCGAGGAAGCGCCCGAGACCGGCTTCTACCAGGCGCCCACCCTGCTGCGCGACGTGCCCGTGAGCCACCGCCTGGCGCAGGAAGAAGTGTTCGGCCCCGTGCTCGCCGCGATGCAGTTCGCCGACGAAGACGAAGCCGTGGCGCTCGCCAACGCCACCCAGTTCGGCCTCGTGGCCGGCGTCTGGACGGCCGACGGCGCGCGTCAGTTCCGCATGGCCCGGCGTGTGAAGAGCGGCCAGGTGTTCATCAACAACTACGGCGCGGGCGGCGGCGTGGAACTGCCGTTCGGTGGCGTGAAGTCGTCGGGCTACGGGCGCGAGAAGGGCTTCGAGGCCCTGTACGGTTTCACGACCCTGAAGACCATCGCCGTCAAGCACGGCTGAGGCTGACGACGCCGCGCCCGGGCGTCAGCCCAGCGCGGTGTCCAGCAGCATCATGAGCACGAAGCCGATCATCAGCCCGCTGGTCGCATAGGCTTCGTGCCCCTTGCGGTGCGACTCGGGAATGATCTCGTGGCTGATCACGAACAGCATCGCACCCGCCGCGAAGCCCAGCCCCCAGGGCAGCAGCATCGCCGAATGCCCCACCACCGCCGCGCCGAGCACGGCGCCCAGCGGCTCGACCAAGCCTGACGCCATGCCGATCAGCACCGCGAACAAGCGGCTGTAGCCGGCAGCCAGCAGCGCCACGGCCACCACCAGCCCCTCGGGCACATCCTGGATCGCGATGCCGGTGGCGAGCGCATCGGCGCGCACGCCGTTGTTGGCCGCGTAGCCGACGCCGATGGCCAGACCCTCGGGCACGTTGTGCAGCGCGATCGCGAACACGAAGAGCCACGTGCGGCGCAGCTGCCGCCCGCTCTGCCCTTCGCGGCCCTTGATGAAGTGCTCGTGCGGCAGCACGCGGTCCATGGTCATCAGCACCAGGCCGCCCAGCAGGATGGCCGTGCCGATCACGCCGCCGGCCGCCCAGTCGCCGCCGCCGAAGACGCCGATCGACTTGGCGGCGTCCAGCCCGGGAATGATCAGCGAGAAGGCGCAGGCCGCGAGCATCACGCCCGCGCCGAAGCCGAACAGCGTGTCCTGCAGCTTGTCGGGCAGCTTCTGCGAGAACAGCACCGGCAGCGTGCCCAGCGCGGTCGCCAGCGCCGCCACCGAACCGCCGCGCAGCGCGTTCCACACCAGCGGGTCGGCGCGCACGAAGGACCAGAACTGCGACGCCAGCGCCAGCGCACCGGCCGCGACGATGGCAAAGCCGATCCATTCGCGCAACGGGCGCGGCGACCTGGGCGGCGGCGCTGTGGCCACCGCGCCCTGCGGCGTGTCGTTCATGGGCAGGCTCCTCTTCGGCTCATCGGCCGCCGGTCGCGGCGGCATGGCGGCGGGCCACCTCGGCCCAGTTCACCACGTTGTAGAAGGCCGCGATGTATTCGGGGCGGCGGTTCTGGTACTTCAGGTAGTAGGCGTGCTCCCACACGTCCAGGCCCAGGATCGGGGTCTTGCCCGAGCCGATGCCGCGCATCAGCGGGCTGTCCTGGTTGCCGCTGCTTTCCACGGCGAGCTTGCCGTCGGCACCGACGACCAGCCAGGCCCAGCCGCTGCCGAAGCGCGTGAGCGCGGCCTTGGTGAAAGCGTCCTTGAAGGCGTCGAAGCCGCCCAGGTCGGTGTCGATGGCCTGCGCGAGTGCGCCCGACGGCGCCCCGCCGCCACCCTCGCCCACCGGGGCCATGACGGTCCAGAACAGGCTGTGGTTGGCGTGGCCGCCGCCGTTGTTGCGCACGGGGGCGCGCAGCGCCTCGGGCAATTCCTCGACACCGGCGATGAGGGCTTCGACCGGCGTGTCCGCAAGCGGCGTGTCTTTCAACGCCGCATTCAGGTTGTTCACATAGGTCTGGTGGTGCTTGCCGTGGTGAATCTCCATCGTCTGCGCGTCGATGTGGGGTTCGAGCGCGTCGAAGGCATAGGGCAAGGCTGGCAGGGTGTACGGCACGGTTCGGAAGCTCCTTGTTGGAAGAGAGCCCTTTGCGTGGTGCTTGTGCTGCGTACTCAGGCGTTCAAATGATAGTAATTCTCATTGTCTGCGTCAAGATATCGGCACCATAGATGCCGCCAATCAGCCAGCTCGTCGCGTGCCGCTCTAGGGCCCATCCACCGATACACTGCCCCGCGACCGGTTCGCACGGACGGCGTCAAGACCGTCCTGCCGGTTCCATCCATCCACCACCGACGGAGACAACACGCATGACTTTCCTGAAGCGCCGCGCCCTGGTGCGCACGGCCTTGCTCGGCCTGAGCCTCGCCCTGCCGCTGCTCGCCACCGCCCAGTCGCTGCCCACCGCCCGGCCCGAGTCGGTGGGCCTGTCCACCGAACGCCTGCAGAAGCTCACCGACGTGCTCAAGGCCGACGTGGCCGCCGGCAAGATTCCCGGCGCGGTGCTGCTGGTCGCGCGCCAGGGCAAGGTCGCGTGGTTCGAACCCGTCGGCAAGCTCGACGCCACCGCCGGCACGCCGATGCCGCGCGACGGCATCTTCCGCATCTACTCGATGAGCAAGCCCATCACCACGGTCGCCGCGATGATGCTGGTGGAAGACGGCCGCATGAAGCTGGACGACCCGGTCGCGATGTACCTGCCCGAGTACGCCCGCATGACGGTCGGCATCGAGAAACCCGGCGCCGACGGCAAGCCGGTGCTCGAGACCGTGCCCGCGCGCCGCCCGATCACCGTGCAGGACCTCATGCGCCACACCTCGGGCCTGACCTACGGCTTCTTCGGCCCAGGGCTGGTGAAACAGGCCTACAACACCGCCAACCTCGCGGACGGCGATCCGACCAGCGCCGAGTTCTCGCAGCGCCTGGCCAAGCTGCCGCTGGCCTACCAGCCCGGCACGACCTGGGACTACAGCTACTCGACCGACATCCTGGGCCGCGTGGTCGAGGTGGTGTCGGGCCAGTCGCTGTACCAGTTCGAAAAGGCGCGCCTGTTCGACCCGCTGGGCATGAAGGACACCACCTACTACGTGCCCGAACCAGCGCGCCAGCCGCGCATCGCCGAGCCGCTGCCGAGCGACCGCAGCTTCGGCGTTGGCGCCGACCTGAATGACCCGCGCATCGTGCGCAAGTTCGAATCGGGCGGTGGCGGGCTGGTGTCGACCGCATCCGACTACGCGCGCTTCCTGCAGATGCTGCTCAATGGCGGCACGCTCGACGGCACGCGCTACCTCGGCCCGCGCACGCTGGCGCTGATGACGACCGACCATTCGAACGCCGGCGCCGGCATCGTGCCCGGCCCGCTGTACCTGCCGGGCCCCGGCTACGGCTTCGGCCTGGGCTTCGCGGTGCGCCGCAACGACGGCGAAGCGCCCTACCCGTCCGGCGGCGGCGAGTACAACTGGGGCGGCGCGGGCGGCACCTACATGTGGGTCGATCCGAAGAACGAGCTGTTCGTGGTGCTGATGCTGCAATCGCCCAAGTACCGCACCCACTACCGAAGCCTCGCGCGCAACATGGTCTATGCGGCGGTGCTGAAGTAGCCCGCATGGCGCGCGGTCGCGGGCCATGGCGCAAAATCGGCATCGCCCCATGAAGAAAAGCAGCAGCACCGTCATTCCGATCGCTCAGGCCGGCCACGCCGTCGTGGCCGCGCCGGACATTGCCGTGCCCGCCACCGGCCTGCTGGCCGATCGGCTGGGCCGCCCGCTGACCGACCTGCGCATCAGCGTGACCGACCGCTGCAACTTCCGCTGCAGCTACTGCATGCCCAAGGACGTGTTCGACAAGGACTACCAGTACCTGCCGCACAGCGCCCTGCTGAGCTTCGAGGAAATCACGCGCCTGGCGCGCCTGTTCGCCTCGCACGGCGTGCACAAGATCCGCCTGACCGGCGGCGAGCCGCTGCTGCGCAAGCACATCGAGGGGCTCATCGCCCAACTGGCCGAGCTGCGCACGCCCGACGGCGACCCGCTCGAACTCACGCTCACCACCAACGGCTCGCTGCTGAAACGCAAAGCCGCCGCGCTGAAGGCCGCCGGCCTGCAGCGCGTGACGGTGAGCCTGGACAGCCTGGACGACGCCGTGTTCCGCCACATGAACGACGTCGACTTTCCGGTGGCCGACGTGCTGGCCGGCATCGACGCCGCCCTGGCCACGGGCCTGGGCCCGATCAAGGTCAACATGGTGGTCAAGCGCGGCACCAACGAGCAGGAAATTTTGCCGATGGCGCGCTACTTCCGCGAGCACCACGGCGGCAAGGTCGTACTGCGCTTCATCGAGTACATGGACGTGGGCGCCACCAACGGATGGCGCATGGACGAGGTGCTGCCTTCGGCCGAGGTCATCGCCCGCATCGCGGCCGAGTTTCCGCTCGTGCCGCTCGAAGCCACCACGCCCGGCGAAACCGCCCAGCGCTGGGCCTATGCCGACGGCGGCGGCGAGATCGGCGTGATCAGCAGCGTGACCCAGGCCTTCTGCCACGACTGCAGCCGCGCGCGCCTGTCAACCGAGGGCAAGCTGTACCTGTGCCTGTTCGCCAGCCAGGGCCACGACCTGCGACCGATGCTGCGCGACGGTGCGAGCGACAGCGACATCGCCTCCGCCATCGGCCACATCTGGCAGGGCCGCGCCGACCGCTATTCCGAGCTGCGCGCCCTGCGCGGCCCCGACGACAGCGCCCCCGACGCGGCGGCGCCCCGCCGCGTCGAGATGAGCTACATCGGCGGATGAGGCCGCCAGCCATGGGTACCGCACCGGCCATCGCAGCGGCCGACATCACGGGCCTCGTGCTCGCCGGCGGGCGCGGCACCCGCATGGGCGGGGTCGACAAGGGCCTGCAGTTGCTCCAGGGCGAAGTGCTCGCCGCGCACGCCGTGCGGCGGCTGCGCCCGCAGGTCAGCCGCGTACTGATCAATGCCAACCGGAACTTCGCCGCCTACGAAGCGCTGGGCGTGCCCGTGTTCGCGGACAGCGTGCCCGACCACCCCGGCCCGCTGGCCGGCATGCTGAGCGGGCTCGAACACTGCCCCACGCCCTGGCTGCTCACCGTGCCCTGCGACACGCCGCGCTTTCCGCCCGACCTGGCGGCGCGACTGGCCGAAGCCCTGGCCGCCGAGGGCGCCCACGCGCGCATCGCCATGGCCGCCGCGCCTGAAACCGAGGCCGACGGCCGCACGGTGCTGCGTCGCCAGCCGGTGTTCTGCCTGCTGCACATCGCGCTGCGCGACAGCCTGCGCCGCTTTGTCGAGGAAGGCGGCCGCAAGGTCGGCGCCTGGACCGCGCAGCACAACGCCCTGACCGTTCCCTTCGACCGCCCCGGCGACGCGCCCGACGCCTTCTTCAACGCGAACACGCTGGCCGACCTGCAGACGCTCGAACAGCCATGAGCCGCATCGCCGCCATCGCCGCCGACCTCGCGGACTACGACGCGGGCGACCTCGACGTCGACACCGTCGCCGCCTTTCTCGCGCGCCTCGTCGCACCGCTGGCCGTGGCAGACACCGAAGAGGTCGCGCTGCGCGACGCGCTCGGCCGCGTGCTGGCGGACGACCTCGTTTCGCCCGTGAGCGTGCCGCCGCACGACAACTCCGCCATGGACGGCTACGCCTTCGATGGCGCGCTGCTGCCGGCCGATGCGCCCATCGACCATTCGCTCACGCTGCGCGTGGCGGGCACGGCGCTGGCCGGCTCGGCCTGGCGCGGCGCGCTCGGGCCGCACGACGCGGTGCGCATCATGACCGGCGCGATGATGCCGGCCGGCCTGGACACCGTGATCCCGCAGGAGTTCTGCAAGGTCGACGGCGACCAGGTTTGCTTTCCGGCCCGCGTGCTGGGCCGTGGCGACAACCGCCGCCTGGCCGGCGAAGACCTGATGCAGGGCCAGCCGGCGCTGCGGCGCGGCGAGCGCCTGTCGCCGGCCGCGCTCGGCATGGTCGCCAGCCTCGGCCTGGCGCGCGTGACCGTGCGGCGCCGGCTGCGCGTGGCGTACTTTTCGACCGGCGACGAAATCCTCTGCCTGGGCGACACGCCGCGCGAAGGCGCCGTGTACGACAGCAACCGCTACACGCTGTTCGGCCTGCTCACGCGGCTGGGCTGCGAGGTGGTCGACCTCGGCCTGGTGCACGACGACCCCGCCACGCTCACCACCACGTTGCAGCGCGCGGCGCGCGAAGCCGACGCCATCGTCACCAGCGGTGGCGTGAGCGCGGGCGCGGCCGACCACACGCGCGACGTGATGCAGCAACTGGGCGACATGGCCTTCTGGCGGGTCGCGATGCGGCCCGGGCGGCCGCTGGCGGTGGGGCTGATTCCGCGTCCGCGCGAGGCCGCGGCCACGTCGGCCGTGCTGTTCGGCCTGCCGGGCAATCCGGTGGCGGCGATGGTCGCCTTCCTGGCCTTCGTGCGGCCGGCGCTGCTGCGGCTGATGGGCTGCCACGACGCGGCCTGTGCCCCGCCGCCGCTGCTGCGCGCGCGCAGCGCCGGGCCCATCCGCAAGAAACCGGGGCGCACCGAGTACCAGCGCGGCGTTGTCCGCCAAGTGCCGGGGTCGTTGCCCGAGGTGCGGGTGGCGGCGCACCAGGGATCGGGCGTGCTGAGCTCGATGCTCGAGGCCAACGGGCTCGTGGTGCTGCCCCACGAGCAGGGCCATGTCGACGCCGGGCAGGAAGTCGACGTGATGGTCTTCGAAGGGCTGATCTAGCCCCTGGCCCTACCGCTGGCGGTCAGATCCGGCCCAGGGCCTTGTCCACGCCCTTGTTGGCCAGCATGTCGGCCCGCTCGTTGCCCGGATCGCCTGAGTGCCCCTTGACCCAGCGCCACTCGATCTGGTGGCCGCCCTCGGACACCAGCTTGTCGAGCTTCTGCCAGAGCTCGACGTTCTTCACGGGCTGCTTGGTCGAGGTGAGCCAGCCCTTGGCCTTCCAGCCGCGAATCCACTCGGTGATGCCCATGCGCACATACTGGCTGTCCAGGTACAGCAGCACCTTGCAGGGCCGCTTGAGCGCGGCGAGCCCTTCGATCACGGCCGTGAGTTCCATGCGGTTGTTGGTGGTGTTGAGTTCACCGCCGAACAGTTCCTTCTCGGTGGGGCCCGACTTGAGCCACGCGCCCCAACCGCCCGGTCCCGGGTTGCCCTTGCACGCGCCATCGGTGTAGATCACGACTTCGTTCAAACTGACTGTTCCTTTTTTCTCTAGCGTCATGCGGGCGATGCCGCCCGCGTCCATGGATTCGTTCGTTCACTGCTTGCTGCGGTGCACCTTGCCCGCGATGGGCACCGGCGCCGTCGCCCGCGCGCCGCTGCGGCGCCAGTCGGCGCTCAGCAGGCGCATGCCGCGCACGCGCTTCACCGCCACCAGGAAGTAGGCGGCGCCGAAGATCGGCCACCAGCGCTCGCCGGCGGCGTCCATCCAGCGCGAGCGCTCCAGCCAGGCGTCGCTGCGCACCGCCGGCCGGTAGATGCCGAAACGGCCCGACTCCACCTCGAAGCTCAGCAGGCGCAGCCAGTCGCGCATGCGCCAGTAGCCGATGAACTCGCCGGCCTCGGGCAGGAAGGTCTCGCCCAGCCCCAGCCGGCGGTACAGGTGCCCGCGGCGCTGCCGCAGGCCCCACAGGCTGGTCGGGTTCAGGCCGCAGATCACCACCCGCCCCTCGGGCACCAGCACCCGCTCGACCTCGCGCAGCGTGGCGTGCGGATCGGGACTGAGTTCCAAGGCGTGCGGCAGCACCACGAGATCGAGGCTGTTGGCCGCGAACGGCAAGGCGGCGAAATCGGTCACCAGCGTCGCCTTGCCGGCCCGCACCGGGTCGGTCAGGGCCAGCCAGCGGTGCGGCATGCGGTTGGCGCGCAGCCCGTCGACCTCGGCGGCCCCGAGCTGCAAGGCGTGGTAACCGAAAACATCGGCCACCGCCTCGTCGAACTGGGCCTGCTCCCAGGCCAGGAGGTAGCGGCCGGGGGGGGTCGCGAACCAATCCTGCAAACCTATAATTTGACCGCTCATGACCCTTGTTCCGCTGCCCGCTTTTGCTGACAACTACATCTGGATGCTGCACGACGGGCACCACGCCATCGTGGTGGACCCGGGCGATGCCCAACCGGTGTTCGATGCGTTGGCGCACCACAAGCTGCAGCTGGCCGCGATTCTAGTCACGCACCACCACCCCGATCACACGGGCGGCGTGGCCGCGCTGCATGCGGCCACGGGCGCGACGGTGTGGGGCCCGGCGCGCGAGCGCATCCCCGAGCCTTTCACGCCGCTGGTGCAGGGCGACATCGCCCAGGCCCAGGCCCTGGGCCTGCGCTTCGAGGTCATCGACGTGCCGGGCCACACGGCCGGGCACATCGCCTACTTCCTGCCGGCCTCGGCCGCGCAGGCCCCCGTGCTGTTCTGCGGCGACACCCTTTTCTCCGGCGGCTGCGGCCGCCTGTTCGAAGGCACGCCCGCGCAGATGCTCGCCTCGCTCGACGCCCTGGCCGCGCTGCCCGGCGACACGCGCGTGTGCTGTGCGCACGAATACACACTTGCTAACCTGAAGTTCGCCCGCGCCGTGGAACCCGGCAACGACGAACTCACTCACTACAACGCGCGTTGCGAAAGCCTGCGCGCACAAGGGCAGCCCACGCTGCCGTCGCAACTGGCGATCGAACGCCGGATCAACCCCTTTCTTCGCAGCCGCGAAGCCACCGTCCTTCGAGCAGTACGGGCCCATGCCGAGCTTTCCGCGGATGCCGCCGAAGCCGAGGTGTTCGCCGCCCTGCGCCAATGGAAAAACGACTTCCGATGAAATTTATCGTTGCCACCTGCCTTGCAGGCTCCCTGGTACTCGCGGGCTGCGCGGGCACGGACAACAGCGCTTCTTCCTCCACCACCGCCAAGGCCGGCGCCTCCGCCGGCGGCACGGGCGCCCGCCCGTCGGGCAGCGCCACCCCGGTCTATCCGCGCGACAGCAACCTCAGCCCGCTCACCAGCGGCCAGGCGCGTTCGCAGAGCGTGGTCACGCTGGCGCCGCCCGCCGACATGTGGGACCGCATCCGCCGCGGCTTCAAGATGCCCAACCTCGAGAGCGACCTGGTGCGCGACCGCGAGCAGTGGTACGCCAGCCGGCCCGACTACATCCAGCGCATGACCGAGCGCTCGAACAAGTACATCTTCCACATCGTCGAGGAGCTCGAGCGCCGCAACATGCCGACCGAGCTGGCGCTGCTGCCGTACATCGAGAGCGCCTTCAACCCGCAGGCCGTGTCCAGCGCGCGCGCCGCCGGCATGTGGCAGTTCATGCCCGCCACCGGCACCGACTTCGACCTGAAGCAGAACATCTTCCGCGACGACCGCCGCGACGTGGTGGCCTCCACCCGCGCCGCGCTCGACTACCTGCAAAAGCTCTACGGCATGTTCGGCGACTGGCAGCTCGCGCTCGCCGCCTACAACTGGGGCGAAGGCAGCGTGGGACGCGCCATCGCCAAGAACCAGCGCCTGGGCCTGCCCACCACCTACAGCGACCTGTCGATGCCAGCCGAGACCCGGCTGTACGTGCCCAAGCTGCAGGCCGTGAAGAACATCGTGGCCAATCCGCAGGCCTTCAACGCCGAACTGCCACTGATCGCCAACCACCCCTACTTCCAGACCGTGCCGCTCACGCGCGATCTCGACGTGGAACTGGCGGCCAAGCTGGCCGACGTGCGCATCGAGGACTTCCGCGCGCTCAACCCCGCCGCCCACAAGCCCGTGCTGATCGCGGCCGGCACCTCCGAGATCCTGCTGCCCTGGGACAACGCGGCGGTCTTCAAGCGCAACTTCGACGCCTACACGCAGGGCCAGTACGCCAGCTGGACCGCCTGGGTCGTGCCCACCACCATGACGGTGGCCGACGCCGCCCAGCGCTCGGGCATGAGCGAGTCGGACCTGCGCGCGCTCAACAACGTGCCGCCGCGCATGCTCATCAAGGCCGGCTCCACGCTCATCGTGCCGCGCGGCGCGCGCGTGAAGGAAGACGTGGCGGCGGTCGTGGCCGACGGCGGCCACCTGAGCTTCCAGCCCGAGATCATCACGCGCCGCACCACCGTCAAGGCCGGCCGCTCGGACAACGTGGCGAGCATCGCGCGCCGCTACAACCTCAAGCCGGCGGCCGTGGCCGACTGGAACGACGTCAACCCCAACCACGCCTTCAAGCGCGGCTACAGCGTGGTCGTGTACCTGCCGGTGCGCGCCACGCCCGCGGCGCGTGTCGGCTCGGGTGCAGCGCCCGCGCGCGGCCGGGGTGCGGCGGTGGTCACGTCCAAGCGCGGCGGCGCGCCGGTGAAGGCCGCCGCACGCGGCAGCAGCAGCGCCAAGCAGGCGGTGGTGCGCCAGCCGCGCGGCGGCACGCCGTCCAAGCGCAAGCGCTGATCCCTGCCCTGCCGGCGGGCGGTGCCGGGCCCGGACCAAAAAAGCGACATCAGGAGGACAGGCCATGGCAGTCGAAGGAAGCGCGGGCGATCTCATCAAGGTCGTCACGCTGTTGGGGGCCGCCGTCGTGGCCGTGCCGCTGTTCAAGCGGCTCGGGCTGGGCTCCGTGCTCGGCTACCTGGCGGCGGGCCTGGCCATCGGGCCCTTCGGCTTCGGCCTTTTCTCCGACCCGCAGACCATCCTTCACACGGCCGAACTCGGTGTCGTGATGTTCCTCTTCGTGATCGGGCTCGAGATGCGCCCGTCGCACCTGTGGAGCATGCGGCGCGACATCTTCGGCCTGGGCAGCCTGCAGGTGGTGGTGTGCGGCATCCTGCTGACCGGCGTGGGCATGGCCTTCGGCTTCCCGCTCGCCGTCTCGTTCGTGTGCGCGATGGGCTTCGTGCTCACCTCCACGGCCATCGTGATGCAACTGCTCGGCGAGCGTGGCGACATCGCCGCGCCGCGCGGCCAGAAGATCGTCGCCGTGCTGCTCTTCGAAGACCTGCTGATCGTGCCGCTGCTGGCCATCGTCGCCTTCATCGCACCGGTGGATGCAGCGCAGCAGGCCATTGCACCTTCGCGCTGGATCGGCATCGGCATTGCCGTGGGTGCGCTCGCGGCGCTGGTGGCGGCCGGCATCTGGCTGCTCAATCCGCTGTTCCGCGTGCTCGCCAACTCCAAGGCGCGCGAGGTGATGACGGCCGCGGCACTGCTCGTGGTGCTGGGCGCGGCGCTGCTGATGCAGGTCGGCGGCCTGTCGATGGCCATGGGCGCCTTCCTGGCCGGCGTGCTGCTGTCCGAATCGACCTTCCGCCACCAGCTCGAAGCCGACATCGAACCCTTCCGCGGGCTGCTGCTCGGGCTGTTCTTCATCGGCGTGGGCATGTCGCTCGACCTCGCGGTGGTTGCGCAGAACTGGCAGCTCATCGTCGCGGGCGTGATCTCGATGATGGTGGTCAAGGCGCTGTGCATCTACGGCGTGGCGCGGCTTGCCAAGAGCTCGCCTGCCGACGCGCTCGACCGTGCGGTGCTGATGGCGCAGGGCGGCGAGTTCGCCTTCGTGCTGTTCTCGTCGGCGCTCGCCGCCAAGGTCATCAGCCCGACGGTCAACGCCAACATGACGGCAGTGGTGGTGCTGTCGATGGCGCTCACGCCGCTGGTGGTGCTGGTGCATCGCCGCTTCGCGCCCACCGCGCAGGCCTCGATGGAGGGCGTGGAGAAAGCCGAGGAACTGGCCGGCAACGTGCTCGTCATCGGCTTCGGCCGCTTCGGGCAGATCGCGATCCAGGGCGCGCTGGCGCGCGGTGCGTCCATCTCGATCATCGACAACGACACGCAGGTGATCCGCGACGCCGCCGACTTCGGCTTCAAGGTGTACTACGGCGACGGCGCACGCGCCGACGTGCTGCACGCGGCGGGCGCGCACAACGCCCGCGCGATCATGGTGTGCATCGACAACCGCGCCGTGGCCACGCGCATCGCGGAGCACGTGAAGGCCGAGTTCCCGCATGCGCACCTGATGGTGCGCGCCTTCGACCGGGAACATGCGGTGGAGCTCGTGAAGCTCGACGTCGACTACCAGATCCGCGAGACCTTCGAATCGGCGATGGCCTTCGGCCGGCAAGGCGTGGTCGCGCTGGGCGCCACGCCCGAGGAAGCCGACGAAGTGATCGACGACCTGCGCCGGCGCGACAAGGAACGGCTGGTGCTCGAGATGTCCGGCGGCCTCTTCGCGGGACGCGCGCTGGTGCAGGTCAACACCGAGACGCGCCAGACCCACTGAAGGCACTGAACGCGCTGAACGCGCGGCTCAGAGCTTTTCAGTCTCGCCGCTGCGCGGCTGCCACTTCATGAGCCGCTTCTCGATCAGGCCCACGAGCCCGTCGAGCGCCAGCGCGAAGGCCGTGAGCACCACGATGCCCGCAAAGACCGTGTTCACGTCGAAGGTGCCCTCGGCCTGCAGGATCAGGTAGCCCACGCCGCGCGCCGACCCCAGGTACTCCCCCACCACCGCGCCGACGAAGGCCAGGCCCACGGAGGTGTGCAGGCTGGAGAACACCCAGCTCGTGGCGCTGGGCAGGTACACCGTGCGCAGCAGCTGCCGCTGGTTGGCGCCCAGCATCTTCGCGTTGGCCAGCACCACCGGGCTCACTTCGCGCACGCCCTGGTAGACGTTGAAGAACACGATGAAGAACACCAGCGTGACGGCCAACGCCACCTTGCTCCAGATGCCCAGGCCGAACCACAGCGCGAAGATCGGCGCGAGGATCACGCGCGGCATCGAGTTGGCGGCCTTGATGTAGGGGTCGAGGATCAGGCTCGCCGTGGGCGCCAGCGCCAGCCACAGGCCGCAGCCCAGCCCGAGCGCCGTGCCGATGCCGAAGGCCAGCACCGTCTCGAGCAGCGTCGTGCCCAGGTGGCGGTAGATGTCGGCGTTGCCCTTCAGGCCTTCGGGAAACAGCAGGTTCGGCGGCACCTCGAAGGGCAGGAACCAGCTCCAGATGCGCCCCGCCACCACGATCGGCTGGCCGAGGAAGAACGCGATCTGGTCGTTGCGCGAGGCCACGTGCCACAGCACCAGAATCACGGCCAGCAGCGCGAGCTGCCAGAAGCGCGCATGGCGTGCATCGAGGCGCGGCATCATGCGGCCTTCCTCAGTTGCTGCGCGTAGCCCTTGAGCACCTCGTCGCGCAGCACCTCCCATATCTGGCGATGCAACTCCACGAAGCGCGGCTGCGTGCGCACCTCGGCGACGTCGCGCGGGCGCGGCAGGTCGATCACGAACTCGCCGATCGGCCGCGTCGCGGGGCCGGCCGACAGCACCACCACGCGGTCGCTCATCGCAATCGCCTCGTCGAGGTCGTGCGTGATGAAGAGCACGGCCTTCTTCTTCGCGCTCCAGAGTTCGAGCACTTCGTTTTCCATCAGCTGCCGCGTCTGCACGTCGAGCGCGCTGAAGGGCTCGTCCATCAGGATGATGTCGGGGTCGAGCACCAGCGTCTGCGCCAGCGCCACGCGCTTGCGCATGCCGCCCGAGAGCTGGTGCGGGTAGCGGTCGCCGAAGCCCGTGAGGCCCACGCGCGAGAGCCACGCCTCGGCCTGCGCGTGCGCCTCGGCGTCGGGCACGCCGCGGTACTGCAGCCCCACCTTCACGTTGTCGATGGCGCTGCGCCACGGCATCAGCGCCTCGGTCTGGAACATGTAGCCCGCACGCTTGTTCACGCCCGTGAGCGGCTGGCCGAACACCTTCACCCCGCCGGACGACGGCTCGAGCAAGCCCGCGCCCACGTTCAGCAGCGTCGACTTGCCGCAGCCCGTGGGCCCGACCACCGAGACGAACTCGCCCGCGCCGATGCGCAGCGTGGTGTCGTCCACCGCCGTGTAGCGCTGGCCCGGGTCGTCCTTCGAATGGAAGGTGCAGCGGATGGAAAGGAGTTCGAGGGCGTAGTCGGACATGGCGCTCCGGAAGAAAAAACCCGGCCGAAGCCGGGTTGCTGAACGTTCGCAATCAGGCTTTGAACCTGTCTTTCGCACGCTTTGCAAAATCGTTGGTGTAGGTCCTGGCGAGGTCGATCTTGTCGGCCTTGACCGAGGTGTCGAAGCTCGCGATGGCGTTGAGCGCCGTCTTCGGTCCCTCGGCCGGCACGAGGCCGTCGGTGGCGATGGACTCGCGCACCTTGTCGAACGACGCGAGGTACAACGCGCGGTCGCCGAGCAGATACGTCTCGGGCACGGTCTTGATGATGTCGCCCGGCCCTGCGGTCTGCAGCCACTTGAGGCCACGCACGATCGCGTTGGCCAGCGCCTGGCAGGTGTTGGGGTGCTTCTGGATGAAATCGATCGGCGCGTAGAGGCAGGCCGCGGGCATCGGCCCGCCGAACACCTGCTCGGTGCCCTTGAGCGTGCGCGTGTCGCTGATGATCTTCACGTCGCCCTTCTGCTCCAGCATCGTCATCACCGGGTCGGTGTTGCTGATGGCGTCGATCTGGCCCGAACGCAGCGCGGTGAGCGCGCCCGCCGCCACGCCCACGCCGATGAAGCTCACGTCGCTGGCCTTGAGGCCGCCGCGCGAGAGCACGAGGTTGGCCACCATGTTGGTCGACGAGCCCGGTGCCGAGACACCGATCTTCTTGCCCTTGAGGTCCTGGATGCCGGTGTAGCCCGCCATGTTCTTCGTCGACACGCCCACCGCGATCTGCGGTGCGCGGCCCTGCAGCACGAAGGCCTGGAAGAACTGGTTCTTGGCCTGCAGGTTGATCGTGTGTTCGTAGGCGCCCGAGCAGACATCGGCCGAGCCACCCACCACCGCTTGCAGTGCGCGTGCGCCGCCGGCGAAGTCGGAAATTTCGACTTCGAGCCCTTCGGCCTTGAAGTAGCCCAGCTGCTCGGAGATGGTGAGCGGCAGGTAGTAGAACGCCGCCTTGCCGCCCACCGCGATCGAGACCTTGGTTTTCTCCAGCTTGGCCTGCTGCGCAAAGACCCGCGGCAATGCAATCGCTGCGGCAGCGACTGCGGAGGCGGAGATGAGGGTTCTGCGATGAAGCATGGCGCGGTCCTGCGGGCTCTGTGACTCTGGTGAACTGAATCGAGCTTAGGCGTGCGCCCTGTGGGCCTGCATCGGGGTCATCCCGTGCGGGTTTTCACGTAAGCACGAAGGCCTCCTGGAGAAGCCTTCGCCAAGGCGCTATCGCGCCAGAAAAAGTATCGCGATATTGACCAGGAACGCGAGTGCCCAGACCGCGCTGCGCGCGCTCGGCGCGCCGCGGATGTAGAGCGCGAGATAGATCACGCGCAGCACCACGTAGGCCACCGCGAGCATGTCGAGCCGCGCCTGCGCCACGCCGAGCTGGTGCGCGATGAGCACCGCGCCGATGAAGAACGGCAGGCCTTCGAAGCTGTTGGCTTGCGCGCTGTTGGCGCGTGCGCGCCAGCCGCTTTGCTTGGCGGCCCAGTCGCGCGGATGCATGTTGTCGCGCACGCCGAAGCTGCCCGCCTTCGCGATCCATGCCGCGAGGTACGGCAGGCCGCAGGCGACGAACACGCACCAGTAGGCGACGGTGAGCAGTGAGAAGGTCATGGTGACGACAACAAGAGGGAAGAACGAACGCGGCCTTGAACAGGCCGCGCGTCAGCGGCGATCGACCAGCGCGTGCGCGATGGTGCCGAGGTCGACGTACTCGAGCTCGCTGCCGGCCGGCACGCCGCGCGCCAGACGCGTCACGGTGAGCCCGTGCTGCTTGAGCGCCTCGCCGATCACATGCGCCGTGGCCTCGCCTTCGGCGGTGAAGTTGGTCGCGAGGATGACCTCGCTCACCGTGCCGTCGCGTGCGCGGTCGAACAGCTTCTGCAGGCCGATGTCCTTCGGCCCGATGCCGTCGAGCGGACTGAGCTTGCCCATGAGCACGAAGTAGTAGCCGCGAAAGGCGCCCGTGCGTTCGAGCGCGGCCTGGTCGGCCGGCGTCTCGACCACGCACAGCTTGGTGCCGTCGCGCCGCGAGTCCATGCAGACATGGCAGATCGGCGCTTCGGTGAAGGTGTTGCACAGCTCGCAGTGCCGCACCTGGCCTGCCGCCTGCTGCAGCGCACGCGCGAGCAGCTGCGCGCCCTCGCGGTCGTGCTGCAGCAGATGGAACGCCATGCGCGAGGCCGACTTGACGCCGACACCGGGCAACCGGCGCAGCGCATCGACCAGCGCATCGAGCGAACTGGCGTCTGCCATGCCTCGCTTAGAACGGCAGCTTCATGCCGGGCGGCAGGCCGGGCATGCCGGCGGTGAGCTTGCCCATCTTCTGCTCGCTGGTTTCTTCAGCCTTGCGCACGGCGGCGTTGAAGGCGGCAGCCACGAGGTCTTCGAGCATGTCCTTGTCGTCGGCCAGCAGGCTGGGGTCGATGGTGATGCGCTTGACGTCGTGCTTGCAGGTCATGACGACCTTGACGAGACCGGCGCCCGACTCGCCTTCGACCTCGATGTGCGCCAGTTCTTCCTGGGCCTTCTTGAGGTTGTCCTGCATTGCCTGCGCCTGCTTCATGAGGCCGGCCAGTTGTCCTTTGTTGAACATCGTTGGTCCTGTCTGTGATGGGTTGGTGATGGAAAGAATACGGTCGAAAAATGCGGCGACTGCGGCGCCGGCTTCAGAGGGGCTTCAGCGATCCGGGCACGATCTTCGCATCGAAGTCGCGCATCAGCATCTGCACCTCGGGGTCGCTGCGGATGGCTTCCTCGGCCACCCGCTGGCGCTCGTCGGCCGCCTGCTTGTTGCGGCGCGCCGGGCTGTCGACCACGCCGCCGATCTCGATGGCCAGCCTCACATTGTGGCCGAGGCCCTGCAGCGCCGCCGTGAGCTTCTCGCGGCTGGACGGCTGGTTGAGGGTTTCGCGCTCGATGCGCAGCATCCACTGGTCGGTGTCGCGCGCCACCAGCTGCGACTGCAGCGCGAGCTCGCGCGCCAGTGCCGCCACGCTTTCGGCGGCAACGAGCTGCATGACCGTGGCATGCCAGAAGTCGCCCTCTTCGCTCGGCGGGATCGGGGTGTAGGTGCTGCGCTGCTCCTCTTCGCGCGGCACATCGCGCTGGCCGGGCGGCGGTTGCACGCGGATCGGCACGCCGACGACATGGGCTGCGGGGGCGTCGGACGCCTCCTGAGGGACAGGCCGGGGCATGGGCTGGCGCTGCGGGGCATCGACCACCGCGAGCCGCTGGCCGGCCGGCGCGGGTTGCGCAGGCGGATGCGAAGGCGCGGCAGCAGGTGCCGGATCGGGCACCGAAGGCCGGGAAACCGGGGCGGCTTCACGCGCGGGAGCCCGCGGCGCGGCGCCGCCGGCGTCATTCAGAGTTTTTTTTTCCGTGGAGGCCGTCGAAGCGGCCGCATGGGAGGGCTTGAAGGCCAGCAGCCGCAACAGCACCATGGTCAGCGCCGCGTACTCATCGGGCGCCAGGCCCAGCTCGCCGCGCCCATGCAGGCACAGGCTGTACAGCAGCTGCGTCTCGTCGGCGGGCATCAGCGACGCCAGGCGCGCCGTGTCGGCCGCGTCGGGGTCGGTGGCCGCATCGGCCGATTCGGCGCGCGAGGGCACGGCCTGCAGCACGGCCATGGCCTGCAGCACCGCCGTCATTTCTTCGAGCGTGGACGCGGCGGACATGCCGTCGCGGCGCAGCGCCTCGGAGGTGTCGACCACGGTCTTGCCGTCGCCTTGTGCCAGCGCCTCGATCAGGCGGAACACATGGCCGCGGTCGACGCTGCCGAGCATCTGGCGCACGCCGGTCTCGAGCAGCTCGCCGTTGCCGAAGGCGATGGCCTGGTCGGTGAGCGAGAGCGCGTCGCGCATCGAGCCGCGCGCGGCGCGCGCCAGCAGGCGCAGCGCCTGCGGCTCGGCCGGCACCTGCTCGGTCTGCAGCACGCTGGTGAGGTGCTCGAGCACCGTCTCGGGCGCCATCGGCCGCAGGTTGAACTGCAGGCAGCGCGACAGCACCGTCACCGGCACCTTCTGCGGATCGGTCGTGGCCAGCACGAACTTGAGGTACTCGGGCGGCTCCTCGAGCGTCTTGAGCATCGCGTTGAACGCGGTGTTCGTGAGCATGTGCACTTCGTCGATCATGAAGACCTTGAAGCGCCCCTGCACCGGCTTGTAGACCGCCTGTTCGAGCAGCGACTGCACTTCGTCGACGCCGCGGTTGGAGGCCGCGTCGAGCTCGGTGTAGTCGACGAAGCGACCCGAATCGATGTCCTGGCAGGCCTGGCACACGCCGCAGGGCGTGGCCGTGATGCCGCCCTGCCCGTCCGGGCCCTGGCAGTTGAGCGACTTGGCCAGGATGCGCGACACCGTGGTCTTGCCCACGCCCCGCGTCCCGGTGAACAGATAGGCGTGGTGCAGGCGCTGCGTCGTCAGCGCGTTTTCCAGCGCCTGGACCACATGCCCCTGACCGACCATCTCACCGAAGGTTTTCGGACGGAACTTGCGAGCGAGCACGAGATAAGACATTGCGGGCATTCTAAAAGGCGCGGCGGGGGTCACTTCACGCTTGTTTCCCGTCCCCCTCGAAATGATTCACGCCCCGGCGAAGGGGGCAAATTCAGGCGGTTAGAATGCGGGCTGACGGGCCTCCCTGCATGGTGAAGTGGCCAACCGGGTCAGGTGGGGAACCAAGCAGCCCTAACTGCGTAGTCAGTGCCAGGGGTAAGGCTCGTCAACCTAACATCCAGAAGCCGTGAGTTCCTTTGCAGAGAACTTACGCGCCGTGTCCAGGGGTTACCGACCCCGGACACATCAAACTCCCAGAACTTCGCGCAGCCATCCATGAACTTGGACATCCGGCCCGCCCGCATCAGCGATCTAGAAGCGCTGGTGCGCCTCGACACCGTGGCCGCGCACGATGCGCGCCGCGCGGTGCAGATCAAAGGCTGGATCGAAGATCGCTTCTGCCACGTGATCGAGGTGGATGGCGAGATCGCCGCCTACGGCGTGCTGCACCACCACTTCTTCGACTGCGGCTTCATCGAAATGCTGATGGTCGGCGAGCCATTTCGCCGCAAGCGGCTCGGCCTGCGGCTCGTCGATCACTTCCAGTCGATCTGCGAACGCCCCAAGCTTTTCACTTCCACGAACCGCTACAACGAGGCGATGCAATCGCTGCTGAAAGAAGCCGGGTTCAGGGAGAGCGGCCACATCGAGAACCTCGATGCGGACGACCCCGAGCAGGTGTTCTTCTGGCCGTGCGCGCGCTCGCGCTGAGCGCGCCTTCCGTCAAAGCCCCAGCCGTTGGATCGCGCCGCGCGCCGCAGCCGCGCCGCTGGCCATCGCCGCCGTGAGCAGGTAGCCGCCGGTCGGCGCTTCCCAGTCGAGCATCTCCCCGGCCGCGAACACGCCAGGAAGTGCCGTCGCCATCAGCGCCGGATCGAGCGCGTCGAAGCGCACGCCGCCCGCGGTGCTGATCGCCTCGTCGACCGGCCGCGTCGCGACCAGCTTCAGCGGCACCGCCTTGATGGTGGCCGCCAGTTGCGCCGGGTCCTGCATCGCTTCCTTGCTCAGCGCTTCGTGCAGCACGCCCGCCTTGATGCCCTCGATGCCGAGACGGCTCTTGAGGTGGCTGCTCAGCGAGCGAGCGCCGCGTGGATGCTTCACCGCGGCGAGCACCTGTTCGGCGCTGCGGTCGGGCAGCAGGTCGAGCAGCAGCGTCGCACTGCCGTTCGCGGCAATCTCGTCGCGCAGCAGCGCCGACGCCGCGTAGACCAGGCTGCCTTCGATGCCGGTGGCCGTAGCAACGAACTCGCCCTTGCGCCCGAAGTGCCGCCCCTGGCTGTCGGTGAAGGCGATCGCGACCGACTTGAAGGGCTGCCCCGCGAAGCGGCTCGAAAAATGCTCGCTCCAGCCTGCGCCGTCGAAGCCGCAATTGGCCGGCAGCAGCGGCGCCACCGCCACGCCCTGCGCTTGCAGCCACGGCGCCCACGCCCCGTCGGAGCCCAGGCGCGCCCAGCTCGCGCCGCCCAGGGCCAGCACCACGGCATCGGCCTTGGCGGTGACCTCGCCCGCCGGCGTCGCGAAGCGCAGCGCATTCGCATCGAAGGCCCCGTCACCCACCCAGCGATGACGCATGTGGAACTGCACGCCCGCGGCGCGCAGGCGATGCAGCCAGGCGCGCAGCAAGGGCGCGGCCTTCATGTCGGTCGGGAACACACGACCCGAGGTGCCCACGAAGGTCTCGATGCCCAGTCCGGCCGCCCACTCGCGCGCCTGCTGCGGACCGAAGGCCGCGAGCAGCGGCTCGAGCTGCGCGCGGCGCTCGCCGAAGCGGGTCACGAACACATCGAAAGGCTCGGAGTGCGTGAGGTTGAGGCCGCCGCGGCCGGCCAGCAAAAACTTGCGGCCCACCGAGGGCATCGCGTCGTACACGTGCACCTGCGCGCCGGACGCGCTCAGCACTTCGGCCGCCATCAGGCCGGCAGGTCCGCCGCCGATGACGGCGACGGTAGAGGAAACAGTCATTCGAGATTCACCAGTTCGCCCTGCCCGGTCAGGAACGCGGCGCGCACCGTGGCACCGGGGTAGGCATGTTGCACGGCAGCGCGGTAGCGCTGCATCTGTGCGATCAGGGCCGCGTCCCGTTCGGGGCGCGCGGCCGATTTGTAGTCGAGGATCCACCATGCGCCGGTGGCGCGCTCGCGCACCAGCCGGTCGATGCGCAAGGTATCGCCCTCGTGGACCAGCGTGACTTCATTGCCATGCCAGTCGATGCTGCGATCGTCCCACACCCAGGCACCGGCGCCCGCGCGGATGCGCTGGGCCAGCGCCGCGGCGCCACGTGCCTGCTGCGGATCGAGCATGAATTCGCGCGCGGCCGCCCGCACATGGGCCGGTGGCAGCGCCTCGCCGGGCACCGCCCATTCGAGCAGCCGGTGCATGGCCTGGCCGAACGCGGCGGCGCGCGCGTCGACCGTGGCGTCTTGTACCTTTTTCTTTTCGGGCTGCGCACCGGTTGCAGCCACGAGCGGCGCGGGCAGGCGCTTCATCGCGAAGGTGCCCACCCCGGTCTCGCCGGCGGCAGACGCTTCGACCAGCGGCTCGTCGGCCTCGGTCGGCTCGCACAACGGCTCCAGCCGCGCCCACCAGCTGCCCTCGTTGGCGCGCGACGGCTTCACCGACGACAGCACCAGCCGCTCGCGGGCCCGCGTGGTCGCCACGTAGAGCCCGTTGAGTTCTTCGCGGTGACGCGCGCGCTGCTCCTCCTCGAGCAACGCGGCGGCGCATGCTGGTGGCGTCTTCTCGCTGGCCAGGAACACGAAGCGCGTCGGCGCGCTGTCGCTGCCCTTCCATTCGACCAGCACGCCCATGGTCTGCGCGCGCGGCGGCGGGGCATCGCAGTCGAGCATCAGCACGGTGTCGGCCTCCAAGCCCTTGGCACCGTGCACGGTCAGCAGCTGCACCGCCTCGGGCGCGGCCACGGTGGGCGCGCGCACGCCGCCCGCGCGCAAGGCGCGCACCAACGCGTAAGGCGTGGCGAAGCGCGCACCGTCGATGTCGAGCGAAGCGGCGACCAGCCCGCGCAGGTTGGCCAGCGCGCTCTGGCGCAAGGCCGCCGGCACCGCGGCGCCGAACTTCGCGAGCACGTCGCCGTCGTGAAAGATCGCGTCCAGCGCGTCGTGCGGCGGCATCGCCATCAGCCAGCGCTGCCAGCGGCGCAGCTGCACGCCCGCCTCGGTCAGCACGGGCGGCAGGCCTTCGCCCTTCTGGATCAGCGAGAACCAGCTGGCGACCGGCGTCTCGCGCTGGCAGCGCGCCAGCTGCACCAGCGTGTCGTCGTCGATGCCGAACAGCGGCGACTTGAGCGCGCGCGCCAGCGACAGGTCGTGCGCGGGCGACACCAGCGCATCGAGCAGCGCGACCACGTCCTGCACCTCGGGCGCATCGTTCAGGTCGTTCTTCTCGGGCTGCTGCACGGGAATGTGGCGGCGGCGCAGCGCGTCCTGCATGGCCGACAGCCGGCTGCGGCGGCGCGCCAGCACCATGATCTGGCGCGGCGGCGTGCCGTCGGCGATGCGCTGCGCGACCCAGCGCGCGGCCTGCTCGCACTCCTTCTGCAGCAGCTGCTCTTCGGGCAGCACGCGCGGCGTGACGAGGCTGTCGCGCCAGTGCAGCATGCCGTCGTCGGCCGGCGCGGCGGCCACGGTGGTGTCGAGCGCGTCGCGGTCGATGGCGGGCAGCTTCAGCAGCTCGCCATCGTCGCCGCGCTCGGTGGTGTGGGCGCGGTAGCCGTCGAACTCGCCGGCCGCCTGCGCGGCCAGCATCGCGCTGTTGACGAGGCCCACCACAGCACGCGCGTTGCGGTGCGTGTGGTCGCAGTTGAGCAGTTCGCCGCCGAGCCCTTCACGCACGAACTTCTTGGCGGCGATGAACACCTGCGGCTCGGCGCGGCGGAAACGGTAGATGCTCTGCTTGGGGTCGCCCACGATGAACACGCGCGGCGCACTGCCGCCCGCGCCGGTGTAGGCACTGAGCCAGCCGTAGAGCGCCTGCCACTGCAGCGGGTTGGTGTCCTGGAACTCGTCGATCAGCAGGTGTGCGACGCGCGCGTCGAGCCGCTCCTGCACCCAGCCCGACAACGCCGACTGGCCCAAGAGCAGCTGCGCCGCCTGCTCGACGTCGTTCATGTCGACCCAGCCGTGCGCGCGCTTGACCTCGCCGAAGGCGGTGATCAGCAGGTGCGTGAGCCGCGTCATGCGCTGCTGGTAGAGCCAGGCCGCGTGCTGGGCCTGCGCGGCGCACAGCAGCTGCAGCTCGGTCTCGGCCTCTTGCGCGGCGGGGAATTTCTGCAGGTTCTTGGTGAGCCGGTCTTCGCTGGCGACGAAGAAGGTCTTTCGCAGCACCGCGAGCGCATCGGCCAGCGCCTCGGGCGCGCCGGTGCCGAACACGTCGATGATGGCTTCGGCCGCCTTCTGCGGTGTCTTGTTGGCTTCGCGGCCGAGGGCGGCGGCGCGGTCGAGCCAGCGGCGGCGCACGGCCTCGCCGCACAGCGCGTCGGTCGGCACCTCCAGCCCCTGCAGGGCCGGGTACAGCACGTCGAACGGCGTCACGGCATCCTGGGGATCGGACAGCGAGAACTCGACCCGCTTCGACAGCGCCTCGCCCAGCGCCTTCGCCGTCTGCGAGCGGCCGTGCGTGGCGACGACGGCGTAGTAGTCGGCCAGCGCGCGCGCATCGCCGGTCACGGCCTCGAAGAACGGACGCCAGGTGTGGTTGCGCGCCTCGGCATCGTCTTCGAGCAGCTCGTAGTTCGCGGGCAGCCCCAGCTCGCGCAGCACGGCGAGCGGCGCGTTGCGCAGCAGGCCCGCGAACCATGCGTGGAAGGTGCGGAACTGCACCGGGCGCCCACCTTCGAGCAGGCGCCGGTAGAGCCCCTGCAGGCGCGGCACGGCCGCCTGCGCGGCCTCGGGCGTCATGCCGCGCATCACGAGCTCGCGCTGCGACGCGGCCGGATCGAGCTCGGCGAACAGCGCGAGCCACTGGTCGAGCCGCTCACGCATTTCGCCGGCGGCCTTCTTCGTGAAGGTGATGGCCAGGATCTCGTGCGGCTCGCAGGCTGAATCGCCCTCTTCGAGTAGCGCGCGCACGATGCGCGACACCAGCATCCAGGTCTTGCCGGCGCCCGCGCAGGCTTCGACCGCGACCGAGCGCCGCGGATCGCAGGCGACGGTGTAGAAGGCCTCGCGCGCGACGTGCCGGCCGTTGTGTTCGTAGGCTGCGCCGTTCATGGCGAGACCTCCCAGAAATCCTTGCGGCACAAGCCGCGTGCAGCGCAGAAATCGCAGACGCTGCCCTCGCCCAGCGGCGGCAGCGGCGCGCCCTGCGCGATGCGCGCGAAGTCGTCGATGATGCCGGCCACCAGCGCATCGCGCGCCTCGACCACGGCCGGCTGCTCGACAGTCCGCGTGCCCGACGACTTCTCGCCGACATTGACGTAAGCCGCGCGCAGGGTGTCGTCGGCGACCAACGCCGCGTAGAAGGCAAGCTGCGTGTCCTCGGTCGGATTTTCCACGCGCTCCTTGGTGACGGAGGCGGTCTCGGTCTTGTAGTCGATCACGAAGGGCTGGCCGTCTGCCGTGCGATCGACGCGGTCGAGCCGGCCGACCAGCCGCAGGGTGCCCAGGGGCTGTTCCTTCCAGGGCTCGGCCTCGACGAAGACCGCCCCGTCCGCTTCATGCTTCACGAGCCAGTCGAGATACCCGTCGCGCACCGCCGGCCACGCGGCGGCGAAGGGCAGGAACTCGGCGTCGGAGTAGCCGAGCGTCTGCGTGACATCGCGCGCGGTGTCGGCGAGCAGCGCGGCGCGCGCCTGCGCATCGCTTATCGGTGCGTCGCGCAGGGTCTCGTGGAACTGGCCGAGCACCGCGTGCAGCCAGTTGCCGAAGTCGCGCTTGTCGACCTCGGCATCGAGCTCGTCGGCGGTGCGCAGGCCCAGCTGGCGCAGCGCGAAGAAGCGATAGGGACAGCGGCGCAGGTCTTCGTAGACGCTGGTCGACACGTTGGTGAGCGGCAGCAGCGCGCCCGAGGGCGTGGGCCGCAGGGTCGGCGTGATGGCGACGTCGCGCGGCGTGCGTGGATCGACGCCCGGCTGCAGCGCGTGGGCGAGTTGCAGGGCCTGCACCAGCGGGCTCGGCCGCACGGGCTCGCCGCTGGCGTCGGAATGGCGCCAGACCAGGTCGCAGTTCGGGTTGCGCGTGGCCATGGCCCAGGCCGCGCGCTGCGCGGTCTCCAGCACCTCGCGCGAGGCCAGCCCCAGGTCGAGGCGCTGCGCCGCACTCCAGTTGCCCGGCGGCTCGGGCGACGCGGGCATGCGGCGGTCGTCGCAGCCGGGAATGACGACGGCGCCGAAGACGCGGCCCAGCAACTGGTACATCGGCAGCACGGAGACCTTGGGCGCCTCGTCGCCGGCGGGCGGCACGAAGCTGGCGTCTTCGAGCACGTCGCGCGCCCAGGCCGTGAACTCGGCGAGGCTGTGGCGCCCGCCGGGGAACTCGTCTTCCTCGCCGTGCGCGTCGGCATCGAGCCAGAGGGCGGCGATCACCTTGGCGCCCGCGAAGTCGGCGGCGAGCGCGTCCCACTGCTCGCCGGCCGTCAACAGCTCGCGCAGCGCGCGGTGCCACTCGGCCAGGGAGCGCGTGCGCGCCATCGGGGCGCGGCGGGTTTCGATGGTGACGGTGAACGTGCGTAGGCCTTCGTCCTGCGGCTTGTCGCTGCGCGCGATCAACGCGCACCAGGCCTGCCAGTCGCGCACGCCTTCGCGCCGCAGGCGCATTTCGAGCGACTGCACGGCGAACCCATCGACCTCGGCGCCGCTCTTGAGCCATTCGAGCACCTGGTCGGTGGCGGTGTCGTGCGCGCAGGCGCGCAAGGCACTCATCAGCGTGGCGGCGGCACGCGTGGTGGACAGCTTCCAGCCGGTTTCGTCGTGCGTGACGATGCCCTGGGTGCTCAGCTGCGCACTGATGCGGCGGGTGAGCGCGCGGTCGGTGGCGACGAGCGCGACCGGCGCGCGGCCCTCGGCCAGATGCTGCAGCACGCAGGCGGCGGCCAGCTGGGCCTCGTCCTCGGGGTCGAGCGCCACGTGCGCGTGGGCCGCAGACGGCGGGGCATCGGCGGGCACGAGCGGAATGCGGATCGCGCGGTCGCCCCACAGCGCGCACAGGGCCTGCGTGAGCGGATCGGTCTGGAAGCCCTCGAGCACGATCAGCGCATCGACCTGCGTGCGCGCCGCGTCGCGCAGCAGCACATCGGTCGCGTAGCCCGAGTTCGCGGCCCAGGCCACGGCGACGCGGATCAGCGCGCTCTCGATGCGGAACCACTCCGACTCGCTGCCGGCATCGGCCACCTTGGACGCCCCTTCGGCCCAGTCGCTGCTGCGCACGTCAGGCGCCACGGCGGATGCCAGCGGCGCCAGCTGGTAGGCCAGCTCGACCACGCGCCCCGCGAGCGCGAAGCGTTCGGCCTGGAAGCCCGATTGCGCGAGCAGGCCCTGGGCCGTGACCAGGTCGCGCGCCATGTCGAAGGCGATGTCGTAGCCGGATGGCAGGAAGCCGCCCGCGCTGCGCGCCCAGTTGTGCGTGGTCTCGAAGCGCGGCACGAAGCCCGGGCTGCCGCAGCGCGCCCACATGCCGCGCGCGACCGCCATCAGCTGCGCGTACGGCACCAGCACCACGGTGCGCGCCGCATGCAGCTGCCGTTCGCCGAGCGCGCGCACGATCCGCGCGACGACGCCGTCGGCGGGATCGCACCACAGGGCCTGGACGGGGTGGCCTTCGTTCATGTTCTATCGAGGGGGTTGAGGGGGTCGGCGGCAGGGCCGCAAAGGGCTTTGGCTATCGCCGCCATAGCCGGGCCGCATGGCACGTCACCCCTTGGTTTCTGTCACAATGACCAGCACTTTAGCTGCACCGAAACTCTCTCTGCGCACAAGGACACATCACATGGCCAGCGAACTGATCAAACACATCTCCGATTCTTCCTTCGAGGCCGACGTGCTCAAGTCCAGCCAGCCGGTTCTGGTCGACTACTGGGCCGAATGGTGCGGTCCCTGCAAGATGATCGCCCCGATCCTGGACGAAGTCTCGGCCACCTACGAAGGCAAGCTGCAGATCGCCAAGCTCAACGTCGACGAGAACCGCGACATCCCCGCCAAGTTCGGCATTCGCGGCATCCCCACGCTGATGCTGTTCAAGGACGGCCAGCTGGCCGCCACCAAGGTCGGCGCCATGAGCAAGGCGCAACTCACGGCCTTCATCGACCAGCAACTCGCCTGATGCATTTCTTCCGGCCAGCGCGCAATGCGTTGGCCGGGGCGATTTTCCTGTCATAATCGCCCTCAGTTCACCGGGCCTTTCATCAGGCAACCGGTTCGAGTTCCCCGGTTCGTGAGGCAGTTCTTGCCCCACATCAAACCTCCCCCCGTTCCCGATTCGATTACCCCTCCAGGGGTCGTTCCATGCACTTAAACGAACTCAAGGCACTCCACGTGTCTGAAGTCTTCAAGCAGGCTGAGGCGCTTGAGATCGAAAACATCGGCCGCATGCGCAAGCAAGAGCTGATGTTCGCGATCATCAAGAAGCGCGCCAAGGCCGGCGAACAGGTCTTCGCCGACGGTGTGCTCGAAATCCTGCCCGACGGCTTCGGCTTCCTGCGCAGCCCGGACACCAGCTTCACGGCCAGCACCGACGACATCTACATCTCGCCCAGCCAGGTGCGGCGCTTCAACCTGCACACCGGCGACATGATCGAAGGTGAAGTGCGCACGCCCAAGGACGGCGAGCGCTACTTCGCACTGACCAAGCTGGACAAGGTCAACGACGGCGCACCCGAAGCCAACAAGCACAAGGTGATGTTCGAGAACCTGACGCCGCTGTTCCCCAAGGAACAGATGAAGCTGGAACGCGAAGGCGTCAAGGGCGAAGAGAACCTCACCGGCCGCATCATCGACATCATCGCCCCCATCGGCAAAGGCCAGCGCGCCCTGCTCGTGGCACCGCCCAAGAGCGGCAAGACGGTGATGATGCAGCACATCGCCCACGCGATCAGCGCCAACTACCCCGACGTGCACATGATGGTGCTGCTCGTGGACGAGCGCCCTGAAGAAGTGACCGAAATGCAGCGCACGGTGAAGGGCGAAGTCATTGCTTCGACCTTCGACGAGCCCGCAGCGCGCCACGTGCACGTCGCCGAAATGGTGATCGAGCGCGCCAAGCGCCTGGTCGAACTCAAGAAGGACGTGGTGATCCTGCTGGACTCGATCACGCGTCTGGCCCGCGCCTACAACAACGTCGTGCCCTCGTCGGGCAAGGTGCTGACCGGTGGTGTCGATTCGAACGCGCTGCAGCGTCCCAAGCGCTTCCTGGGCGCCGCGCGCAACGTGGAAGAAGGCGGCTCGTTGACCATCATCGGCACCGCGCTGATCGACACCGGCAGCCGCATGGACGAAGTGATCTTCGAAGAGTTCAAGGGCACCGGCAACTCCGAAATCCATCTGGACCGCCGCCTGTACGAAAAGCGCGTGTTCCCGTCGATCCAGCTCAACCGCAGCGGCACGCGCCGCGAAGAACTGCTGCTGGCCCCCGAGATCCTGCAGAAGACCCGCATCCTGCGTCAGCTCATGTACAACATGGACGAGATCGAGTCGATGGAGCTGATGCTCAAGAACATGAAGGCGACCAAGACCAATGTCGAGTTCTTCGACATGATGCGTCGCGGCGGCTGAGCTTCAGGCTCTTCCGCAAAAGCGCGTTGGCCCCACGGGTCAACGCGCTTTTTTCATGGGCGCTCGATGCGGATGGCGCGGCCTTCGGCGGCGCTCTGGCGGCCGATGTCGAGCAGCTCCATCAGTGCGACGGCCTGCGCGGGTGGCACGGGATTGGGCCCCTTGCCGAGAATCGCATCGCGGACCGCGGCGTAGTAGTCGGCGTAGTTGCCGGCCTGCGTCGGCACCGCGCGAAAGTGCGGTGCGCCGTCGCTGCCCGTCAGCGTGAGTTCGCCATCGAGTGGATCGGCGCCCCACCCTTCGGCCGGCGGTCGCTGGCCGGCGCGCAGCGCGTCTTCCTGCGTGTCGACGCCGTGCTTGACGTAACTGCCGCGCGTGCCGTGCACGATGTAGCGCGGCGCCGCATGGGCCGCGAGCGTCGTGGCGTGCAGCACCAGGCGCAGCGGCGCATGGGGGCAGCTCTCGTAGCGTAGCACGGCGTGGAAATAGTCTTCGACCCGCGCGCCATCGCGCAGGGCGGCTGTGTCGAGCTGCAGCGTGTCGGGTCGGCCGAAAAGCTGCACGGCCTGGTCGAGCAGGTGCGAACCCAGGTCCACCCACAGGCCCGCGCCCGGCACAGGCTGCTCCCGCCAGCGCTCGCGGACCTCGGGACGGAAGCGGTCGAAATGCGATTCCAGATACACCGGGCGCCCCAGATCGCCAGACGCCAGGACCTGCTGGAGCGTCAGGAAATCGGCGTCGAAACGCCGGTTCTGATAGACCGAGAGCACGCGATTGTTGTGCGCAGACAACAATTCGAGATCCCGCGCTTCGGCCACATCGAGCGTGAACGGCTTGTCGACGACCACGTGCTTGCCCGCCTCCAGCGCCGCCTTGGCAACCGGATGGTGCTGGGCGTTGGGCGTCGCCACCACCACGAGGTCGATGTCCGCCCGGGCCACCAGCGCCGCCACGTCGGGCACCACGGACACGCCGGGCCAGTCGGCGTGCACCTTGTGCGGCTGCGAGCTCGCCACGGCCGCCAGTTCGAGTCCCGGAACGGCCGAGAGCACCGGCGCATGGAAGGTCTGGCCGGCGAAACCGTAGCCGACAAGGCCGGCGCGAAGGGGTGTGGAAGTCATGGGAGGGCCCGGTTTGCTCGCAATTGGGGCAGTATGCGATAATCATGGGCTCCGCGAAAAGTGCGGCTGGGCACGTCGCCCGGCTTCCTTGGCCTTCACTTCACGTCAAGACCTCAGGGCGGCGCGCCAGATTGCTGGCACGCTGGTGGCTCTCGCATCGACCGCGCATTGATTCCAACAGCGCAAAAGGAAACACCATGGCAAAAGAAGGCATCCACCCGAATTACCGCGAAGTCCTGTTCGTCGACATGTCGAACGGCTTCAAGTTCGTGACCCGTTCGTGCGCGAACACCAAGGAAATGGGCAAGACCGACGACGGCCGCGAGCTGCCCCTGTTCAAGCTCGACACCACCAGCGAATCGCACCCCTTCTACACCGGCACGCAAAAGTCGGTGGACAACATGGGCGGTCGCGTCGAGAAGTTCCGCAACCGCTTCGGCAAGACCGCTGCCAAGTAATCAGGCACGCGCTCTGGCGTCGAGGGCAGCCCGGTTTACCGCGCTGCCCTTTTTCTTTCCAATCACCCCTTCGCCTCTTCCGCCTCGCCCTTGAACCAGCCGACCCCCGCGATCGTTGCCCAGAATGCCGTACGCCGGCTGCCGCGCGTCGCGTTGCTGCTGCTGTGCGCGGCCTACCTGCTGCCGGGCCTGCTCGGCCGGGGCCCCTGGAAGAGCGCCGACATCACGGCCTTCGGCTACATGGCCGAACTGGCCCGCAGCACCGAGGGCATCGCCCGCTGGTTCGACCCGCTGCTGCTGGGCATGCGCCCCGAGACCCCCGCGCTGATCCCCTACTGGATCGGCGCCTGGGCGATCCAGCTTGCCCCCTCGTGGGTCAACCCCGACCTGGCCGTGCGCTTCGTGTTCGCGCTGATGCTGTGGGGCACCTTCACCGCGACCTGGTACGCCGTCTACTACCTCGCCCGCACGCCGCGCGCCCAGCCCGTGGCCTTTGCCTTCGGCGGCGAGGCGCGCCCCACCGACTACGCCCGCGCCATCGCCGACGGCGGCCTGCTGGCGCTGATCGCTTCGCTGGGCCTGGCCCAGCTGGGGCATGAAACCACGCCCGCGCTGGCGCAGCTGTACTTCGCCTCGCACCTGTTCTACGGCGTGGCCGCACTGCCCTACCGCCGCGTCGGCCCGGTGATCGCGCTCGTGGTCGGCACCCTCGGCATGACGCTGAGCGGCGGGCCGACGGTCGGCCTTGCGCTGGCGATCGGCAGCGCGGTGTACATGGTCTACGAGCGCCGCCAGCGCGCCGCCCGCGAAGCGGAAGGCTACAGCGACGACGAGAGCCCCGGCTTCACCCTGCCCGCCCTGCTGACGATGGTCGGCATCACCGTGCTGGCCGCCGCGCTGGTCTTCGGCCTGGGCCTGGCGCAATGGAAGATCACGCTGGGCCACTCGTTGCTGTCCGACGTGCGCAGCCAGGCCAAGCTGCTGCTGTGGTTCACCTGGCCGGTCTGGCCGCTCGCGATCTGGACGCTCTGGCGCTGGCGCCGCCAGTGGCTCGAGCGCCACGTCGCGCTGCCGCTGTGGTTCGCGCTGGTGCCGCTGGCCGCCACCTGGACCACCGACTTCTCCGACCGCTCCCTGCTGCTGGCCCTGCCCGCCTTCGCCACGCTGGCGGCCTTTGCGCTGCCGACCTTCCGGCGCAGCGCCGCGGCGCTGATCGACTGGTTCAACGTGCTGTTCTTCAGTGGCTTGGCCGTGCTCGGCTGGATGTACTGGATCGCCATGCTGACCGGCGCGCCGCGCAAGCCGGCCGCCAGCGTGGCGCGGCTGGTGCCGGGCTTCGTGGCCGAGTTCTCGCCGGTCGCCTTCGTGCTCGCCCTGGCCGCCACGCTGGCCTGGTGCTGGCTGGTGCGCTGGCGCACCGGGCGCCATCGCGCCGCGCTCTGGAAGACGCTGGTGCTGCCGGCCGGCGGCACCGCGCTGTGCTGGATGCTGCTGATGACGCTGTGGCTGCCGTCCATCGACTACGCGCGCAGCTACGTCCCGCAGGTGCGCGCCGTGACCGAGCGCATCGGCCACCCGCGCTGCGTCGCCGAGCTGGCGCTGAGCCGGCCGCACGTCGCGGCGCTGCGCCACCACGGCAACCTCAACCTGCAGCCGCTGCTGCTGGGCAACGACTGCCCGTGGCTGCTCGTGAGCCCCGACACCATCGAGCGGCTGCACACCATCATCCCGCTGGAACAGTGGCGCTTCAGCGGCACCCTGCGCCGTCCCAGCAGCCCCGCGGACGACCTGCTGCTCTACGAAAAGATCGTGCGCTGACCCGTGAGCAGCAGCACGCACGGGAACGAACGCGGACTCATCGCACGGCACGCCGGCACGGTGCTGATCGGCCAGCTGGCCGTGATGGCCTTCGGCGTGGCCGACACCATCATCGCGGGCCGTTATTCCGAAGGCGCGCTGGCCGCGCTGTCGGTGGGCGCCGCCATCTTCGTCAGCGTGTATGTCTCGCTGATGGGCGTGCTGCAGGCGCTGCTGCCGGTGTGGGCCGAACTGCACGGCGCCAACCGGGGCAGCGAGATCGGCCGCTCGGTGCGCCAGTCGCTCTACCTCGCAGCCATCGCCGTCGTGATCGGCATGACCGTGCTGCTGCTGCCCGGTGCCGCGCTGCGCTGGACCCAGGTACCAGCGGACATGCGCGGCGAGGTCGAGGCCTACCTCGCGGTGCTGGCCTTTGCGCTGGCGCCCGCCCTGCTCTTTCGCCTCTTCAGCACGCTGAACCAGAGCCTGGGCAAGCCCAAGCTCGTGACCTGGCTGCAGCTGGCCTCGCTGCTCGTGAAGCTGCCGCTGTCGGTCTGGTTCACTTTCGGTGGTGCCGGCCTGCCGGCGATGGGGCTGGTGGGTTGCGCCTGGGCCACGCTGTGCGTGAACTGGGCCATGCTGGGCTGCGCGGTCTGGCTGCTGCGCCACGGCGCGTTCTACCGCGGCTACCAGCTGTGGGAGCGCATCGAGGCGCCCGACTGGCGCCAGATCCGCCTGTTCGCGCGGCTGGGCGTGCCCGGCGGCCTCGCGGTGCTGGTGGAAGTGACCTCGTTCACGCTGATGGCGCTCTTCATCGCGCGCCTGGGCACCGCGGCAGCGGCTGCGCACCAGATCGCATCGAACCTGCTGGCCGTGGCCTACATGACGCCGCTGTCGCTCGCCATCGCGACCAGTGCGCGCGTGAGCTTCTGGCTCGGCGCTGGCGACACCGCCCGGGCACGCCATGCCTGCCGGCTGGGCTTCGAGCTCACGGCGCTGTTCGCGCTGCTCTATGCAGGCGCCATGGCCGCGTTTCGCACGCAGCTCGCCAACGTGTATTCCGACAACCCCGCCGTGATCGCGATGGCGGCGGCGCTGCTGGTCACGGTGGCGCTGTATCACATCGCCGATGCCTTCCAGACGCTGTGCGTCTTCGTGCTGCGCTGCTACCGCGTGACGCTGGCGCCGCTGGTCATCTACTGCGCGATGCTCTGGGGCATGGGCCTGGGCGGCAGCTACCTGCTGGCCTACCGCGGCCTGGGGCCGTGGCCGGCCATGCAGTCGCCGCTGGCGTTCTGGCTCATGAGCGCCGCGGCGCTGGCGCTCACGGCGCTGTTGTTCGTCGCGCTGCTGCGCTGGACGATGAAGGCGCGGGCCCGCTGAGGGCCACGCGGCTTGCTTACTTGCTCATCACGCGCGCTTCGCGCACGCGCGTCGCCGGGAACAGCAACGCGAAGCGGCTGCCCTTGCCCACCGTGCTTTCGATCCGCAGCTCGGTTCCGTGGCGCTGCGCGATGTGCTTCACGATCGCCAGCCCCAGTCCCGTGCCGCCGGTCTCGCGCGAGCGGCTGCGGTCGATGCGATAGAAGCGCTCAGTGAGCCGCGGAATGTGCTCGGCGGCAATGCCCGGGCCCGTGTCGCGCACGGCGTATTCACCGCGCCCGTCGGGCAGCACCCGCCAAGTCACCACCACCTCGCCGCCGCCGGGCGTGTAGCGGATGGCGTTGCTCACGAGGTTCGACATCGCGCTCTGCAACTCGGTCGGCGCGCCCGACAGCTCGGACTCGGCCTCCGACGTGAACGTCAGCCGGTGCCCTTGCGGCGTGAGCCGACCCGACAGGCCGCGTCCTTCGTCTTCGCACTGCGCCAGCAGCGCGCGCATGCGCACCCACTGGTTGCCCGACGGCGCCGCACTGCCCTCGAGGCGCGACAGCGTCAGCAGGTCGTTCACCAGCGTTTCCATGCGGTGCGACTGCTGCCCCATCAGCGACAGATAGCGCGTGCGTTCGTCGGCGTCCAGCGGCAGGTTCTGCAGCGTCTCGACAAAGCCCGCCAGCACCGTGAGCGGCGTGCGGATCTCGTGCGACACGTTGGCCACGAAGTCGCGCCGCATCGCCTCGGCCTGCTCCAGCGCCGTGATGTCGCGCGTGAGCAGCATGCGCCGGTTGCCGGCGTAGGGATGCACCTGCACCGACAACCGCACCGGATGGCCGCGATGCTGTGCATGCACGAGACCGGGCGCATCGATGACGACGTCGCGGCTGTAGTTCCACGAGGCCAGGTAGGCCACGAACGCCGGATCGCGCACGAGGTTCGCCAGATGCTGCAGCAGGTCGCGCTCGGCATCGATGCCGAACTGCCCCGCCGCCGTCTGGTTGCACCACTCGATGCGGCCCTGCTCGTCGAGCAGCACCACGCCGTTGGGCGACGCCTGGATGGCGGCCAGGAACTCCTGCAGCCGGTCTTCGGCCTGCCGGGTCTGTTGTTCGCGCTCGCGCAGCAGCTTGCGGATGCGCTCCGAGAGCTCGCCCCACACGCCCGGCCCGCGCGACGGCAGCCCGGCCGCGTCGTTGCGCAGCACGCGCAGCAGGCGTTCGGCGCGCCAGGCATCGAAGCCCAGCCAGAGCACCGCGCCCAGCCAGGCACCCAGCCAGCCGTACTTCCAGCCAAAAAGGCCGACAGCGCCCGCCGCAATTACGAGGGACGCTATTAAAAAAGTAGCAATACGGAAAGGCATGGCGGGCGATTATCCGCGCCCGCCGCCGAGGCTCACGGCGCTGCTCACACCGTGACTTGGGCCGTCAGCCGGTAACCCGCTCCGCGAACGGTTTCCACCATCGGCGCGGCCACGCCCAGCGACTCGCGCAGGCGCTTGACGTGCACGTCGACCGTGCGTTCCTCGATGTAGACGTGGTCGCCCCACACCTTGTCCAGCAGCTGCGCGCGGCTGTGCACGCGCTCGGCATGCTGCATCAGGTAGGCCAGCAGCTTGAACTCGGTCGGGCCGACCTTCAGTGCCCCGCCCTGCCAAGTGACGCGGTGGGTGGAGGTGTCGAGGGCCAGTTCACCGATCTCGACGCGCTCGGTCACCACCTCGGGGGCGCGGCGGCGCAGCACGGCGCGGATGCGCGCCAGCATTTCCTGGGTGGAGAACGGCTTGGTGATGTAGTCGTCGGCACCGGCATCAAGGCCGGCGACCTTGTCGGGCTCGTCGCCGCGCGCCGTGAGCATCAGGATCGGGATGGCCTTGGTGCGCGGGTCTTTGCGCCATTGGCGCGCGAGCTGCAGGCCGCTCTGGCCCGGCAGCATCCAGTCGAGCAGGATCAGGTCCGGCAGGAAGGCGTCGATTTCGCGCTGGGCGGCGGCGCCGTCTTCGGACCAGATCGGCTCGAAGCCGTTGTGGCGCAGGTTGACGGCGATCAGCTCGGCGATCGAGGATTCGTCTTCGACGATCAGGACTCTTGGTTTCTTCATGCGTTATGGGGAGTCTTTGCGGCGACGGTCGTCACTGCAATGCCGACTCGATTTCCTCCATCGAAGTGTGCCGCACATCGGCGCCCTTGACGATGTAGATGATGAACTCGGCGATGTTCTTGGCGTGGTCGCCGATGCGTTCGATGGCCTTGGCCAGGAACAGCAGGTCCAGGCTGGCGGAGATGGTGCGCGGGTCTTCCATCATGTAGGTGACCAGCTTGCGCACGAAGCCGTCGAACTCCTTGTCGATGAGGTCGTCGTCTTTCAGGATCGACAGCGCGGCGGCCGTGTCCAGGCGCGCGAAGGCGTCCAGCGCGGTGCGCAGCAGGTTCGAGGCCAGGTCGGCGGCAATGCGCAGCTCGGTGGTGGGCAGCTGGCGGGCCGATCCGCTCTCGATGATCGACTTGACCATGCGCGCGATCTTGTTGGCCTCGTCGCCCACGCGCTCCAGGTTGGCGGTGGTCTTGCTGATGGCGATCAAGAGGCGCAGGTCGCGCGCCGTGGGCTGGCGACGGGCAATGATCGACGACAGCTCGCGGTCGATCTCGATCTCCATCGCGTTGACGCGATGCTCGGTCTCCATCACGCGGTCGGCGGCTTCGGCGTCGAACTGCAGCAGGGCGTACACGGCCTGGTGGATCTGCGACTCGACCATGCCGCCGAGCTCCATCACGCGCGACGAGACGCCGTTGAGTTCGCTGTCGAACTGGCTGGAAAGGTGTTTCTCGGTCATGGTGTTTCCTTTGACTTCAACCGAAGCGGCCGGTGATGTAGTCCTCGGTCTCCTTGCGCTGCGGCTTGAAGAACATCTGTTCGGTGGCACCGAACTCGATCAGGTCGCCGAGGTACATGTAGGCGGTGTAGTCGCTGCAGCGGGCAGCTTGCTGCATGTTGTGGGTCACGATGACCACGGTGTACTCGTTTTTCAGCTCGGCAATCAACTCTTCGATCTTCGCGGTCGAGATCGGGTCGAGTGCGGAGCACGGTTCGTCGAGCAGCAGCACTTCGGGCTTGATCGCGATGCCGCGTGCGATGCACAGGCGCTGCTGCTGGCCGCCGGAGAGGCCCGAGCCGCTTTGCTGCAGCTTGTCGCGCACTTCGGTCCACAGCGCGGCCTTCTTCAGGGCCCACTCGACGCGGTCGTCCATTTCGCTGGCCGACAGATTTTCGAACAGCTTCACACCGAAGGCGATGTTGTCGTAGATCGACATCGGGAACGGCGTGGGCTTCTGAAAGACCATGCCGACCTTGGCGCGGATCAGTGCCACGTCCTGCTTGGACGTGAGCAGGTTCTCGCCGTCCAGCGCAATGGTGCCTTCGGCGCGCTGCTCGGGGTACAGCTCGAACATGCGGTTGAAGGTGCGCAGCAGGGTCGACTTGCCGCAGCCCGACGGGCCGATGAAGGCCGTGACCTTGTTCTCGGGGATCTCGAGGTTGATGCCCTTGAGCGCGTGGAACTTGCCGTAGTAGAAGTTCAGGTCCTTGACCGAAATCTTCGAGCGCGACGGTTGTTGTTGTGCGACGGTGTTTGGCATGTTGGCGCCTTCTTGATTTAGTGTTTGTTGCGCGTCAGCACGCGCGCCAGGATGTTGAGGGCAAGCACGGCGACGGTGATCAGGAACACACCGGCCCAGGCCAGTTGTTGCCAGTTCTCGTACGGGCTCATGGCGAACTTGAAGATCGTGACCGGCAGGCTGGCCATCGGCTGGCTCACGTCGGCGGTCCAGAACTGGTTGTTCAGCGCGGTGAAGAGCAGCGGCGCGGTTTCGCCGGCGATGCGGGCCACGGCCAGCAGCACGCCCGTGACCACACCGGCGCGCGCGGCGCGCAGCGTGATGCTCAGAATGACCTTCCACTTCGGCGTGCCCAGTGCGTAGGCCGCTTCGCGCAGGCCCGGCGGCACCAGCTGCAGCATGTTCTCGGTGGTGCGGATCACCACCGGAATCACGATGAGCGCCAGCGACAGCGCGCCGGCCAGGCCCGAGAAGGTCTTGAAGTAGGCCACCACCACGGCGTAGACGAACAGGCCGATCACGATCGAGGGTGCCGACAGCAGGATGTCGTTGACGAAGCGCGTGACCGATGCGAGCAAGCCCTTGGGGTTGTACTCGGCCAGGTAGATGCCGGCCATGATGCCGATGGGCGTGCCCACGAAGGTCGCCAGCATCACCATCACGAACGAACCGAAGATGGCGTTGGCGATACCGCCCGCCTCGTTCGGCGGCGGCGTCATCTCGGTGAAGGTGGCGAGCGCGAGGCCGCCCACGCCCTGGCGCAGCGTTTCCCACAGGATCCACACGAGCCAGAACACGCCGAACGCCATCGCGGCGAGCGACAGCGTGAGGGCGATCTTGTTGACGCGGTTGCGCGCGGCGAACTTCGCCTGGCGCGTCTCTGCCAGTGTCTTGGCGTTGATCAGGTTTTGCGCGGTGCTCACGACTTGGTTCCTTCGCTCTTCTTCATCTGGGCCAGCAGCATCTTCGAGAGCGACAGCACGACGAAGGTGATGAAGAACAGCACGAGGCCGAGGTACATCAGCGCAGCCTGGTGCAGGCCCGCGCCGGCTTCGGCGAATTCATTGGCCAGTGCCGAGGTGATGCTGTTGGCCGCCTCGAACACCGACAGGGAGTTGAGCTGGTTCATGTTGCCGATCACGAACGTGACGGCCATGGTCTCGCCCAGTGCGCGGCCGAGGCCGAGCATGATGCCGCCGATCACGCCGGCCTTGGTGTAGGGCAGCACGACCTTGGAGACGACTTCCCAGGTGGTGGAGCCCAGGCCGTAGGCCGACTCCTTGAGCAGCGCGGGCGTCACTTCGAACACGTCGCGCATCACCGAGGCGATGAACGGAATGATCATGATCGCCAGGATGATGCCGGCCGACAGAATGCCGATGCCCACGGGCGGGCCGGACACCAGCGCACCGAGGTACGGCACGCCGGCCAGCAGCTTTTGCAGCGGCTGCTGCACCCAGGTGGAAAGAATGGGGCCGAAGACCAGCAGGCCCCACATGCCGTACACGATGGACGGCACGGCAGCCAGCAGTTCAATGGCGGTGCCCAGCGGGCGCTTGAGCCAGTTGGGCGAGAGTTCGGTCAGGAACAGCGCGATGCCGAAGCTCACCGGCACGGCGATCACCAGCGCGATGAACGAGGTGGCCAGCGTGCCGTAGATCATCACGAGGCCGCCGTACTCGTCCTTCACCGGGTCCCACACGCTGCTCGTGAGGAAGCCGAGGCCGTACTTCGAAATGGCGGGCCAAGCGCCGGCAACCAGCGACAGCAGGATGCCGATCAGCATCGCGAGCGTCAGCAGCGCGGCGCCCTTGGCGGCCCAGCCGAAGAGGCGGTCGGCCATGGGGCCGGAACGTGCCGCCTTGACGGGCGGCGGAGGAGCGGCGGAGGTGCGCGCGCGCTCGGCCGCGAGGTCGAGGGAGGCGGCAGCAGCGGGGAAGGTGGATGACACGGGTCGCTCCGGCAAAGACGAAAGCGGCGCGTCCTGGAGCGAAGAGTTGCTCATGGGCGCGCCGTCCTGGAGGGTGGATGAAGGGTTGCTTCTTACTTGAACGCGACCGGCTTGCCCGATGCGTCCTTCACTTCACCCCATGCCTTGGCAATGGTGGCCTTCACGGCGTCGGGCATCGGCACGTAGTCCAGCTCGTCGGCCGTCTTGTCGCCGCCCTTGTAGGCCCAGTCGAAGAACTTCAGCACGGTGGTGGCGCTGGCGGGCTTGTCCTGCACCTTGTGCATCAGGATGAAGGTGGCGCCGGTGATGGGCCACGAATCCTTGCCGGCCTGGTTGGTCAGCACCTGGTAGAAGCTCTTGTTCCAGTCGGCACCGGCGGCGGCGGCCTTGAAGGCGCTGTCGTCAGGAGACACGAACGTGCCCGCTGCGTTCTGCAGTTGGGCGTAGGTCATCTTGTTCTGCTTGACGTAGGCGTATTCGACGTAGCCGATCGAGTTGGGCAGGCGGTTCACGAAAGCAGCGACGCCTTCGTTGCCCTTGCCGCCCGCACCGGTGGGCCAGTTCACGGCCGTGCCTTCGCCGACCTTCGACTTCCACTCGGCGTTGACCTTGCTCAGGTAGTTGGTGAACAGGAAGCTGGTGCCCGAACCGTCGGCGCGGCGAACCGGGGCGATGGCGGCGTCAGGCAGGGCCAGCGACGCGTTCAGAGCCTTGATGGCGGGGTCGTTCCACTTGGTGATCTTGCCCAGGTAGATGTCGCCCAGCACCTGGCCGTTGAGCTTCAGCTCGCCCGGCTTGATGCCGGGAATGTTCACCACGGGGATCACGCCGCCGATGACGGTGGGGAACTGCATCAGGCCCTTGGCTTGCAGTTCGTCGTCCTTCAGGGGAGCGTCCGAAGCGCCGAAGTCGACGGTCTTGGCTTCGATCTGCTTCAGGCCGGCACCCGAGCCGACCGACTGGTAGTTGATCTTGACGCCGGTGGCCTTGTTGAAGTCGGAAGCCCACTTGGCGTACAGCGGTGCGGGGAAGCTGGCGCCGGCGCCGGTCACGTCTTGTGCGAAGGCGGAAATGGAGAACAGCGCGGTCACGAGGCCGGCGGTTGCAAATTTGAACGTCGTTTTCATAAAGCTTCCTTGAGAAGTAAGAAGTAGTCCCTTTGGGGGCTCGAACGGACTCTAAAAAGCTTTTGTGACATCGATGTGACACCCCTTCTGTCGAGGGAAAATGCCGCTGCGCCACCCCTGCTGTGTGTGACGCTGTCACACAACCGTCATTCACCCCGCCTAACCTCCAGCCCTCGCCGTGACGTGACTTGGGAGGCGGCGCCTGCTGTCACGGCGCTACGATCAGAGAACCGCCCTCTTCACTACAACATGCAAAACGGCACCCGCCTCGCGGCGGTCGATCTCGGCTCGAACAGCTTCAGGCTGGAAATCGGCCAGGTCGACCACGGACAGATCCACCGCACCGAGTACCTCAAGGAAACCGTGCGCCAGGGCAACGGCCTGGACAGCGCCCGCAACCTCACGACCGAAGCCATGCAGCGCGGCTGGGACGCCCTCGCCCGCTTCGGCGAGCGGCTGGCCGGCTTCAAGCGCTCGCAGGTGCGCGCCGTGGCCACCCAGACCCTGCGCGAAGCGCGCAACCGCGAGGAGTTCCTGTTGCGCGCGCGCACCATCCTGGGCTTCGGCATCGACGTGATCCCGGGCCGGGAAGAAGCCCGCCTGATCTACCAGGGCGTGGCGCACCACCTGCCGCACACCGACGCGTCCGACCAGGAGCGCCGCCTCGTCATCGACATCGGCGGGCGCTCCACCGAAATGATCATCGGCCACGCCCTCGAGGCCGAGCGCATGGAGTCGTACCGCGTGGGCAGCGTCGCCTGGTCGATGAAGCATTTCGGCGAAGGCCAGTTCACCGCCCCCGCCTTCCGCGCCGCCGAAGTCGCGGCCAAGGCCGTGCTGGACGACGCGCTCTCCAGCTACACGCGCGACCAGTGGGACGTGGCCTACGGCGCCTCCGGCACCATCGGCGCGGTGGGCGACGTGCTCGCCGCAGCCGGCGGCGAGGCCGGCCTGGTCACCCGCGACGGCCTCGACTGGCTGCTCGACCGCCTGCTCAAGGCCGGCAGCATCGACAAGCTGCGCATCGACGGCATGCGCGAAGACCGCAAGGCCGTGATCGGCGGCGGCCTGAGCGTGCTGCGCGCGGTGTTCGATCTGCTCGACATCCAGGAAATGAAGGTCGCCCAGGGCGCCCTGCGCCACGGCGTGCTCTACGAACTGCTCGAACGCGACGAGAGCGTGGCCGACATGCGCAGCGCCACCGTGGCGCGGCTCGCCACCCGCTTCGCGGTCGACCCGGCGCAAGCCAAGCGCGTGAGCGACACCGCCGCCGCGCTGTTCGTGCAGCTGGCCCCCGCCGCGCGCGGCGGCAGCACCTCGAGCCGCGCCGGCCGCGCACTGCGCAAGCTCGGCTGGGCCGCGCAGCTGCACGAGATCGGCGCGCTGGTCTCGCACAGCGACTACCACAAGCACGGCGCCTACATCCTCGACAACACCGACGCGCCGGGCTTTGCAGTGAACGAACTGCATGCCCTCGGCCAGCTGGTGCTGGGCCAGCGCGGCAAGCTGCGCAAGCTCGAAGCCTCGCTGGACGACGAGACCTTCGTGATGCAGCTGCTGGCGCTGCGCCTGGCGGTGATCCTGTGCCACGCGCGCCGCGACCCCGAGCCGCAGGCGCTGAACCTCGCGGCACTCGGTGCCAGGGCCTTCACGATCGCCTGCGCGCCCGACTGGGCCGAGATGTACCCGCAGTCGGCGCACCTCCTGCGCGAGGAAGTGCTGGCCTGGCAAAAGACCGGCAACTGGCGCGTGGAACTCAGCGGCGCCTGAGCCGCTTCACTTCGTGTCGATGCCGGCCGTCTGCGTGACTGCCGCAGCGCTGGCCTTGCGCGGCTCGTCTTCCCCGAACAGGCTGACATAGGCCGGCTGCACGATCTGGTCAAGCCCGCGCTTCAACCCTTCGCGAGCACCTGCGGTGTCCTTGAGCAGGCCGTCGTACAGGAGATAGGTCGGCTCGCTCAGGTCGGCGACCTGCAAGGTCTGGCCCACGACGGACTGCTTCTCGTCCCTCAGCAACTGCTCCACCCAGACGTACGGCTTGAAGCTCGATGTCGCATCGGCCGCGCCATAGGACGTCGTGATCCGCAAGATCAATGTGCTGTAGCCGGGCGTGGGCTGGAGTTCCTGCACCTGCATCTGCGCGTGCTCTCCGGTCGCACGGAAGAAAGGCGTCAGCTTCACCTCGCGGCCACTGTCCCGCAGGCGCGCCGCCAGCCGCTCTGCGAACTGCCTGTTGAGCCCCATGGTCACTCCGCTGTTCTTCACTGCGGCCGTGAACTCCTTGCTGCGCTGGTCGGTCCGGGCGGCCATCGTCAGTCGGCTGTTGGTATCGACGGAGATGGCCACCAGCGCAGCGAGGGGTCCCAGAAACCCTGCGAAGCCCGTCAGCCCCGACCCGCCGCCATCCGTGACGATCAGTTGGTCTTCCTGGTTGTAGATGAGCTCGACCTTCTCGATCGACCGGGCGACATCGTGACGGGTCGGCGGCACAGGCGCGGCGGTGTTCGTCGCACACCCCGACAGCAGGGCTGCGGCAACAAGCAGAAAAAACAGCGCCTTCAACCGCACGTCCGCGTCTGCACGCAGCATGTTCATGAAGCTTCCTGGCAGTGTGTTGAGCGGTTTCATGCGTCTTCCCCAGTGATGTGGTCGACCGGCACCGCTTCTTTCCCGCATCGGCGTCAAAAGCACGCTGCCGTGGAGTCACACTGTAGAAATTGCGCCGCGCGCGCGCATGAGTGCTTCGCCCCTTTTTCCGGGAGACAAGCGCCCTGCCACCTCTGCCCGCGACCGTGACAAAGCGCCTGTCCGCCAGCGTCAGGCGGGGTTCGCGGCGAAGGACGGCTTTGACAGCTAGAGAAGCTCGGGCGCCTGCACCGTCACCACGACGGTCTGCACGTCGCCGTCGCGCTCGCGGGTGCGGATCCACCACAGCGAGCCCTTGCGCACCGGGCAGCTGTCCTGCTTCAGGCCCAGCAGCATCGAGATGGCCTGGCCCAGCGAGGGCTGGTGGCCGATCACCAGCACCACCGACTTGCCGTTGGGCCAGCCCGTGGCGGCCAGCAGTGCATCGGGGGTGGTGTCGGGCGACAGCTCTGAGCGCAGCTTGTACTTGCGGCCCAGCGCGAGCGCGGTCTGCTCGCAGCGGCGCGCCGGGCTGCACACGATGCGCGTGCCGTCGGGCAGTTGCCGGTCGAGCCAGGTGGCCATGCGCTTGGCCTGCTTTTCGCCGCGCGGGGTGAGCGAGCGCTGCATGTCGTCACACCCTTCGGTCCAGTCCTCGGCTTCGGCGTGACGCCAGAAGATCAAGTCCATGCTCATCGTCTTTCGAACTTCTTCTTCAATTTCAATTGCCGGACGCATCACGGTGGTTTCCTCGTGATGCATAGCGGCCCATCAAGGCGGCCTGGGCGCCATGCGCTTCGATCGCGGGGGACGCACCCGCCTCGCCGGGGTGGGTGTCATGGTCGACACGCCGGTAGATGCCGTCGCCGCCCAGGTCCCAGGCGTCGCGCCCATCGTGCAGGTAAGCCACCAGGCACTCGTCGATGAGGCGCTGGCGCAGGTTGGGGTCGGTCACGGGCCAGGCCAGCTCGATGCGCCGCATCATGTTGCGGTTCATCCAGTCGGCGCTCGACAGGTACAGCGACTCGTCCTCGCCATGGCGAAAATAGAACACGCGCGAATGCTCGAGGAAGCGACCGATCACCGAGCGCACGCGCACGTTGTCGGTGAGCCCCGGCACCTGCGCCGGCAGCGTGCAGGCGCCGCGCACGATGAGGTCGATCTTCACGCCCTTCTGCCCCGCGCGGATGAGCGCGCCGATGATCTCCTCGTCGGTCAACGCGTTCATCTTGGCGACGATGCGCGTGGGCTCGCCGCTGGCGGCGGCCTGTCCGAGCGCATCGATGCGCGCGACCAGGTTCTTGTGCAGGTCGAAGGGCGCGAGCCACATGCGGTTGAGCTTGGGCAGGCGGCTCTGGCTGGCCAGGTGGACGAACACGGCCTCCATGTCGGCGGTGAGCGCCGGGTCGGCCGTGAGGTGGCTGATGTCGGTGTACAGCCGCGCCGTGCGCGGGTTGTAGTTGCCGGTGGACAGATGGCCGTAGCGGCGCAGCTGCTTGCCCTCGCGGCGCGTCACCAGCAGCATCTTGGCGTGGGTCTTCAGGCCCACCACGCCGTACACCACCTGCGCGCCGATCGACTCGAGCATCTCGGCCCAGTTGATGTTGGCCTCTTCGTCGAAGCGCGCCTTCAGCTCGACCACCACCGTCACTTCCTTGCCGCGGCGCACGGCTTCGCGCAGCAGGTCCATGAGCTCGGAGTCGGCGCCGGTGCGGTAGATGGTCTGCTTGATCGCCAGCACCTGCGGGTCGAGCACCGACTCGCGCAGGAACGCGAGCACGCCGTCGAAGCTCTCGAAGGGCTGGTGGATCAGCACGTCGCCGCGCTGCAGCCGCTCGAAGAACGACTGGGCGGGCGACAGCGTGACGGGGAACGACGGCGCGTACGGAGGAAAGCGCAGCTGCGGCTCGCCGATCAGGTCGATGAGCTGCGTGAGCCGCGCCAGGTTCACTGGGCCGTGCACGCGGTACAGCGCCTGCGGCGGCAGGTTGAACTGCGCCAGCAGGAAGCTCGCGAGCGATTCGGCGCAGCTGGCCGACACCTCCAGCCGCACGGCCTGGCCGTAGTGGCGGTGCTGCAGGCCCTGGCGCAGCGCGGTGCGCAGGTTCTTGACGTCTTCCTCGTCGACCGCGAGGTCGGAGTGGCGCGTGACGCGGAACTGCGAGAAGTCGCCCACCTCGCGGCCCGGGAACATGCTGGCCAGGTGCGCGCGCACCACGCTCGACAGCGCCACGAACAGCGTCTTGCCGTCCGACACCTTGGCCGGCATCTTGATCAGGCGCGGCAGCACGCGCGGCAGCTTGACGATCTGGATCGGGTTCTCTCGGCCGAAGGCGTCCTTGCCGCCCAGGCGCACGATGAAGTTCAGCGACTTGTTGGCCACCTGCGGGAACGGGTGCGCCGGGTCGAGCCCCACGGGGATCAGCAGCGGGCGCACTTCGCGCTCGAAATACTCGCTGACCCACTTGCGCTGGGCCGGGTTGCGTTCGCCGTGCGACACGATGTGGATGCCGTGCGTGGCAAAGGTCGGCATCAGCTCGTCGTTGTACAGCGCGTACTGGCGCGCCACGAGCGTGTGGGCCGCTTCGGACAGGCGTTCGAAAGACTCGACCGTGTAGGTGCCCTTGCGATCACCGGCGCTGCCCGCGCTCAGGTGCGGCGCGGCGCGGACCTCGAAGAACTCGTCGAGGTTCGACGACACGATGCACAGGTAGCGCAGCCGTTCGATCAGCGGCACTTCGGGCCGGTGGGCCCAGTCGAGCACGCGCTCGTTGAACGAGAGGATGCTGTGGTCGCGGTCCAGCAACGCGAACGAAGACGCTTCGCCGGCGCGCGACGGGTCAGCGGAGAGGGAGGGCATGGGCACTGATTCTGGAGCAAGCGGCACGGGAGAACACGACGGCTGAAATATGACAGTGTCAACTTCGTCCGTGACAGTTCCATGACATTCGCGTGACGCGCCCTGCCCCACAGAGAGCGAACCTGACACATTCGGCGACGGCGAAGCAGCGTGCGGCCCGGCGTCGGGCCGGATGGCCGCTGGCTTCATGCGCCGAGGAAGTGCTTGCGGTAGCGCGCCGGCAGGTCGTCGATGCGCATCAGCATCGGAAGGTCGGCGGTGTTGAAGTCGGGGTCCCAGGCCGGTGCGCCGAGCACCTTGGCGCCCAGGCGCAGGTAACCCTTGATGAGCGCGGGCGGTTCCACGTCGAGCGCGCTGTCGAGCCGCTCGACCGGCAGCGGCAGGCGCGGCTGCACCTGGTACTGGATCGGCGCCAGGTGGCTGGCCGAGAGCTGGCGCCAGATGCTGGCCGCCGCGTCGCCGCTGGTCACGCCGTTGTGCGACATCGGGATGCTCGCGCAGCCGATCATGGTGTCGAGCTTGTTGCGGTGCATGAAGCCGGCCAGCGCGCCCCACAGCGCGAGGATCACGCCGCCCTGGCGGTGCTCGGCGTGCACGCAGCTGCGGCCCAGCTCGACCATGCGCTCGCGCAGGTCGCGCAGGCGGGTCAGGTCGAATTCGGTGTCGCTGTAGGTGCTGCCGACGCGGCGGGCCTGCGCGGGGGTCAGCACGCGGTAGGTGCCGATGACCTGGCCGGTGAGCTCGTCGCGCACCAGCAGGTGTTCGCAGAAGTCGTCGAACAGGTCGATGTCGTGGCCGGCCAGCGGTGTGGTCAGGCGCGCGCCCATCTCGCCGACGAACACGTCGTGACGCAGGCGTTGCGCGGCGCGCACGTCGTCCAGATGACGCGCCCAGCTCACCGTGATGCCCGGCTTGGCTTCGACCACCGGCGGCACGATGACGGCCAGCGGCGCCTCGGGCACCGACGTGCGGGTGGCCAGTGCGGCGACGGTGGCGGCAGCGGCAGCAACGGCGGGGGTTCCGGCCGCGGGTGCGGGCCACAAGGCTGCGCGCAGTCCGAGCTGCGAGAGCGGAAACGTCGGGTTCGGCAGTTCTTTCATGGGAAATCCCTTTCTGCTGACCGAGTCTGGACACGCGCAATGAAACCGGCATGTCAGCGGCGTGGCAGACACATGACGTTGTTACAACGCGCGCCAGCGTCGCTTTGGCGCCGCTTCGGCGTCTAATGCGGGGCATTCGCGACACGGAGTTCGACCCCATGGCCACCGACGCACCAGGCGCCAACAGCCGCCTGCATCAGACTTTCCCCGTCCTCAGTGACGCCGAGATGGCACGCATCGCCAGCTTCGGCAGCGTGCAGCGCTTTGCGCGCGGCGAGCGCCTGTTCACCGCCGGCGAGACCGGCGCCGGCATGTTCGTGCTGCTCAAGGGCGTGGTCGCCGTCACGCAGCGCGACGGCCTGGGCCACGTGGTGCCGATCGCACGCCAGGGGCCGGGCGAATTCCTCGCCGAGGTCGGCCAGCTGAGCGGGCGCCCTGCCCTGGTCGACGGGCATGCCGACGAAGAAGTCGAGGCGCTGGTCGTGCCGCCGGACCGCCTGCGCGCGCTGCTGGTGGCCGAGGCCGACCTGGGCGAGCGCATCACCCGCGCGCTGATCCTGCGGCGCGTGGCGCTGATCGAATCGGGCGCCGCCGGGCCGGTGCTGATCGGGCGGCCCGACTCGCCCGAAATGGCGCGGCTGGAGAACTTCCTGCGCCGCAACGGCCATCCCTATCACCTGGTCGATGCAGCCGCCGACGCCGATGCCGCCGCCCTGCTCGCCCAATACGGCCCCGACAAATTACTGGCCGTGTGCCCCGACGGCTCGGTGCTGGTCAACCCGAGCGACGAGGGCCTAGCGCGCTGCCTGGGCATGGTCGACACCGCGGCGCGCGACGATCTGTACGACGTGGCCGTGGTCGGCGCCGGGCCGGCGGGCCTCGCGACCGCGGTGTATGCGGCCTCCGAAGGGCTGCGCGTGATCGTGCTCGACTGCCGCGCCTTCGGCGGACAGGCCGGCGCCAGCGCGCGCATCGAGAACTACCTGGGGTTTCCGACCGGCATCTCGGGGCAGGCGCTGGCGGGCCGCGCGTTCGTGCAGGCGCAGAAGTTCGGTGTCGAGATGCTGATCCCGGCGCAGGTCGCTGCGCTCGACTGCTCGCGCGAGAACGCGCGGGACAGCCTGGCGCTGAAACTCACCGACGGCCGCACGATCAACGCGCGCACGGTGGTCATTGCGAGCGGCGCGCGCTACCGCCGACCCGGCGTGCCGCGCCTGGCCGAATTCGAAGGCCGCGGCATCTGGTACTGGGCCTCGGCGATCGAAGCCAAGATCTGCGCGCAGCAGGAAGTGGCGCTGGTGGGCGGCGGCAACTCGGCGGGCCAGGCGGCGGTGTTCCTGTCGCGCCATGCGGCCAAGGTCAACGTGCTGGTGCGCGGGCCGTCGCTGGCGGCCAGCATGTCGCGCTACCTCATCGACCGCATCGAGGCCACGCCCAACATCTCGCTGCAACCGCACACCGAACTCGTGCGGCTGCACGGCGCGCCCGAAGAAGGCCTGACCGGCGCCACGTGGCGCTGCCACACCTCGGGCCAGGAGCACGACTGCCCGGCGCGCAACATCTTCCTGTTCGTCGGCGCGGAGCCCGAGACGTCGTGGCTCGAGGGCTGCGGCGTGTCGGTCGACAAGCACGGCTTCGTGCTGACCGGCGCGGCGGCGAGCAGCGGCTTTCCGGCTCGCCCGGCCACGGCCCTCGAATCGAGCGTGTCGGGCGTGTTCGCGGTGGGCGATGTGCGCTCGGGCTCGGTCAAGCGGGTGGGCGGCGCGATCGGCGAAGGCGCCGCGGTGGTGGCGCTCATTCACCAGCATTTGTCGTCGGCCTCGGCCGTGGCCTGAATTTTTCTACTTCTTGTCCTGAGACACCCATGCCCATCCAAGCTTGCGAACACGTTCCCGGCGACATTGCGCAACCACACACGCCCCGCGGCTGTGAAGACTGCCTGAAGACCGGCGACACCTGGGTGCACCTGCGCCTGTGCGTGCATTGCGGCCATGTGGGCTGCTGCGACTCGTCGAAGAACCGCCACGCCACGAAGCATGCGCGGGCCGAAGGGCATCCGGTGATCCAGTCGATCGAGCCCGGCGAGCACTGGATGTGGTGCAACGCGCACGAACGACAGGTGGGATGACCAGCGGCTGGAAGGCCAATGCCCGCACCCGCACGCGTCTGGAAGCGCGTGTATATGCTGCCGTTCTCCCGTCACAACCCTCTCACCCCGGAGCCCGCGACATGCCCGCATCGCCCATCGAGGTCTATTCCTGGCCCACGCCGAACGGCCACAAGATTCACATCATGCTCGAGGAGTGCGGCCTGCCGTACCACGCGCACCCGGTGAACATCGGCACCGGCGACCAGTTCGCGCCCGAGTTCCTGAAGATCAGCCCGAACAACAAGATCCCCGCCATCACCGACCCCGACGGACCGGACGGCCAGCCGATCTCGCTGTTCGAATCGGGTGCCATCCTCGTGTACCTCGCGGGCAAGACCGGCAAGTTCTTGCCCACGGGCGACCGCGAACGCTACGACGTGCTGCAGTGGCTCATGTTCCAGATGGGCGGCGTCGGCCCGATGCTCGGCCAGGCGCATCACTTCCGCATCTACGCCCCCGAGAAAATCGCCTATGCCGTCGACCGCTACACCAACGAGGCCAGGCGCCTGTACGGCGTGATCGACCGGCAGCTGTCGAAACACAAGTTCATCGCCGGCACGAGCTATTCGATTGCCGACATCGCCATCTTCCCGTGGCTGCGCAGCTGGGAAAACCAGGGCATCACCCTCACCGACTACCCGCACCTGAAGGCCTGGTTCGACGGCATCGCCGCGCGCCCCGCCGTGCAGCGCGGCGTGAAAGTGCTGGCCGACCTGCGCCGCCCCATCACCGATGACAAGGCGCGCGAGATCCTTTTTGGCAAGACACAGTACGAGAAGCGCTGAGCGGCCTCTTATTCGGGCTAGAATGGAAGGCTTGGCGGGGTGTAGCGCAGCCTGGTAGCGCATCTGGTTTGGGACCAGAGGGTCGAAGGTTCGAATCCTTTCGCCCCGACCAAAAGAAAAGTGAAAGCCTGCAACGATGAAAGTCGTTGCAGGCTTTTTTCTTTTCCGGGCCGGTCGCGATCGCCGCGAATCTCACGCCCTTTTAGACGTTTCGTAGCACGACCCACGGCTTTCCGTACATCGGGCAACGCCGCTGCCTTGTTGTTACACCGTCAAGACAACCTTTTTCTTAAGGAACTACCCGCGAGGCCCTCGGCGCTCACGCAGAATCGAGCCAATCGTGATCGTGTTTACAAAGTAAGCGGAATCGCGTTTACAAAGCCGAAGAGCTGAGTCAGGGATGGACGTCGCAACAGAACCCTCACCCCTGGACCCTTTTCCGATGCTGAATTACTTTTCCCGCTGTTCTTGCGGCCTCAGGCATCTCGCACGCATCGAGCGCCGGCCATGGATGCGACTCTTCTCGAGCCTGCGCTTCTACCAATGCAGCGCCTGCGGAAAGAAGCAACTGGCGTCCGAACGCGCGGTGAACGACGCGGTCTGGAAGTACCGCTCGGAAAACGTCTGACGCCCTCTCCGCCCAAGCGATACACAGAGGCATCGGACGGTCGAAACGCCGTCCTTAGCAATCTGTTGCGCGTGCAGCCCTTTCGCTGCATGCCCTGCACCCCCACAGAATCGAACGCGGGTGCTTCACGGTTGAGCAAACCGCGAAGCAGCGTCGGGGAAAGAGTGTCGACACCTTCCCGGTTTGAACTCTTCTGTGATGCTGCTGAATCTGTTTCTCCGATGTTCCTGCGGCCTGGACGGCCTTCGCCGCATCGAGCGGCGAACCTGGATGAGGATGCTGCCGGCCCTCAGGTTCTACCGGTGCAGCACCTGCGGCAAGAAGCAGCTCGCGTCGAAGCAGGCCGCCGAGACCGCCAGGGTGTCGTCCCGCGCCAGCCCCGCCCTTTCGCCCTCTCAACGACCGCCGCCGAAGGCATCGTGCATGGAGGGATGTAGGTAGAATCCGCGCTTCCCCGGTCAGAGGCAGAAGCGTCCAGACCGTTGATTTTTCGGGTCTGTTGCCGCCTCGCCGGCGGCCCGAGGACCGAAGGCTCCGGCCCTCGCTTCTCGACCGGAATCTGCCCGTAGCTCAGTTGGATAGAGCACCTGCCTTCTAAGCAGGTTGTCGGGGGTTCGATCCCCTCCGGGCAGGCCATTTGCGTCTCCAACCGCAACGGGTTTCTCCAACTTTTGCGCCGTTGCTCCGCCGGAAGGACGACGCACAGAGCACGCATGCGCGAGCTACCGCCAAGTCGACGCGCTTGCTGCCCACGGATGCGGCAGTAGGTTTAGCCCGCCCGTCGCCTGCTCACTCCCTCGCGGCACACCCCCTCCGATCTCTCCCAAGACTGCCCAGCCATCCTCCGAGAGGTGATCGCAGCCGTACTACCGGTATCCGTTGACTCCCACAAATGCGGTATTTGGTTTGCAAAATGGCATGGATAGATTCAGGTCTTCCACCACGAGGAGACGTCGATGAATTACAAGAGCCCGCTATTGGCATTCGGCCTTTTTCTTTACGCCGCCCTTGCGAGCGCCAATGAAGCGCAGCGCGCATGCGGGGACTTCGACAGCGCCGTCATGACAACGCGCGCGCAATGCCAGCGCGAGCGAACACAGGACGACAGAGAGTACTGCGCAGCCACCAAGCTCAAGCGCGCCCAAGACGCGCACGCCACGTGCCTTGTTCGATTCAACACCCGGGGAGCGGGGTCCGTTCAAGAAGCCAGGGAGCGCTCAAATCGTATCCGGCGCGAACCCTGAGGGGAGCCATTTTTTCACTTCATCGTTGATTTAACGGGGTTTTATAGGAGTTCATATGGTTCGATTTTCTCTCGCCATCTTGCTGGCATTTGTCTCTTCTCATGCACTCGCCAGCAATTGGACGACATCCATGGACAACAAAAGAAAATGTGAAACCGCGGCTCATGAGGCTGAAAAAAATCGCCGACCGATGGCGGCCAACCATTACAAGCAATGCGCCAAGGACTTTCAGACTGCTGCCCAATATTTTCGGGAGAATGATCAGGCATACAACGGGAAAACGGCTTTTCAGCGTGGGCTTGACCAATACAACAGGGGGAACATGCAATAGCCAATATGCCCCGGTGCGCTGATCGAGAAGATCGGCCACCAGGCTGAGTTCAGTGGCCCAATTTTTCTCTCCTCTCCTCAGGGCCACCCTTGCCCGCCGTCGTGCGGGCTTTTTCTTGGCCTGCGCAGTCCCAGCCCACTGGTTTCCGTGGACTCCCACAAAAGAGGTATTTCGCTCGCAAATCGAGCGACTAGATTCGACTGGTCTCAAATCGAGGGGATGACGCCATGACGATAAAGACCACCGCGCAAGAACCTAACGCCACCTCCAACCGCCGAGGCCAGCATGGCCTCTTGCACGTGATCCAGATCCCCACCCACTTCCTGTCGGTGCTGGTCCTCTCGGCCTGCGTACTGGCTGTTCCTGCGGACGCTCGGGCTCAGGTCAATCCCGAGATCGCCAACTGCGCCGAGCTCAAGGACGAGGCCACAGTCACCCAGGCCGATCTCTGCGCCGCGCATGTCGGCTGCCGCTTCGTGCTGAACGTGCAGAAGACCTGCGCACGCGCCAAGAGCTACCTGGAGCGGCTGCAGGCTGCCATTGGCGAAGGCACGCGCACGCTGCTGTTCGGCTATCGCAAGGAAGTCACACCCGATGCCATCTTCACGGCAGAGCTGAACAGCGAGGAGCGCAGCAACGAGCGTGCGCTGGGCGCCCGGCCCGACGTCCAGCCCCGTGCACAGGACATCGGCAACCGCGTGCGCGATGCGGGCACCGGCGATACCCTGAGCGGCAATGGCAAGAACGGCACCACCTGGGTCTACTACGGCCAGACCCGGGACGGCCAGGAAGAAGGCACCGGCACGACGATCTTTTCCAGCGGCGAGATCCAGCGCGGCCAGTACCGGCAAGGCGAGAGGCAGGGGGCATTCGACGTCCTGCACCCCACCGGCGACCGGTTCGTGGGCGAGTATGTGAACGGCAAGCGTGTCGGCGCGGGCGCGTACGGCTTCAAGAATGGCGCCACCCTGGTCGGCCGCTGGACCGACACAGGCGCCGTGCAGGGCACTTTCACGCGCGCCGACGGCTCCCGCTTCGAAGGCCTGCGCGTGGACGGCAAGCCCGCCCAGGGCCGCGAGTACCGCGCCGACGGGTCGCTATCCGAGGAAGGCCGCTACGACAAGGGTGTGCTGTCGGTAGGCGCGCGCATCGACACCGAGGGCAACCGGATCGACGTCAACCTGCCGCGCGACCGCGAGGCCGCCGCACGCGCCGAAGCAGAAAAGAACCGGCTCGCGGCCGAAGCCGAACAGCAGCGCAAACGCGAGCAGGCGGCCCTGGCCGAACAGCAATTCCGAACCAGCCTGCAGACGATGAACCCAGGCCAGCTCTTCGCCCGCGCCGACGAGTTGAACGCACAAGGCGACCGCGCCCGCGCCCGCGAAGTGCAGCGCACCTTGATGAGCCGCTTCCCCGACCATCCGCTGGCAACCACGACGGCGCGGCAGATGACGGGTGAGTCGGGTGGCAGCACGGCCGCGGGTGGAGGCTCGTCGTCAGCGGGCACGGCCAACGCGGCCAGCCGCCCGGCCGGAACGCGCCTTTCCAGCCAGACCTGCGAAGCCATGAAGCAGTCGGTCATCGCGACCAAGGTCGCCCCCAATGCCTCGATCACCGCCAGCCAGGAAACGGTGATGTTCATGACGAAAACGGTGCTGGACATGATCGCCGCCAACTGCCCTACCGAGCCCGGCGTGACACCCGCCCAGATCGCCGCGGAACGCCAGACGCGCCAGCAGCAATACGCTGCCGCCGAGAACGCCTGCAATGCCGTGCAATCCGGCGGGCGTCGGTGCGTTGCGCAGAATCATTTCGGGCCCGGCCGTTGAGGCCCTGCGAGCGCAGGCCTCACGGCATCACGCGAATGCGTTTTTCGCGGGCCTCAGCACCTTGCCCTGAACTGCTGATCCCGGGCCTCCTTGCGCTGCTCGGCGATCCAGGATTGGGTCGCGCCACTCTGCGGCTGCCGCGCCAAACGGTCGTAGTACGCCACCCGCTCGTTGAAGTGCGCACAGCGCGACGTGTCGCCACTGGCACCCGTCACGCCCGGTGACGTCGCACCGCGTTGCTGCGCGGCCTGTTGCTGAACCGCGTAGCCCTGTCGGGTCTGCCGGTCGGCCATCTCCACCTGCTGCTCCCATGGCAGCCCGGCCGGGACCGGCTCGATGCGCTCGACCAATGCGCCCCGCTCGCGGCAGTGATTCGGCGACCAGAAACGCCCGCCACTGTTGCTCACGCAGAGAAACACCTGGGACGCACCGGCCGCCTCGAGGTTGCGCACCGGCGGCGACACGTCGACCACGCGGCCGCCGCTGCCGCCACACGGCTCACCGCTGTACTGGTTGCCGCATCGATAGACCTGCTGGGCATGGGCCATGCCGCTGGCGATCAGGAGAAGGCTGGCGAGGAAGGTGAGGCGCATGGACGCGATGGTAGTAGCGATGCCTCGCAGTGCACAGGTCATCGACGCCAGCCGCGCCGATGCCCCGCACGAACCCGTCACGCCCCGGCCTAGGCGCCCGCTGGCCGCAACGCCTCCCGCGCACGGGCGGAGAGCGGCACGCTCTCGGGCAGCAGCGACAACGCCTGCGCCCCGCGCGCCGCCGTGCCCACATTGGCCACGAAAGTCCGCCGCGCGTCATGGAACTCGAAGATCAGGTTGAAGGTGCCATAGGCCTCGCGCACGTCGACCTGGCGGATGTCCGCGAAAGGCCGCTCGCGCTGGCGCAACACGCGGTACACCAGCTGCTCGCTTTCGATGCGCAAGACAGGGTTCAGGCTGTTGGTCGCCAGCGCCACCCACGGCAGTCCGCGCAGGCCGGTGAAGGTGGCCACGACGGGCACCGCGCCGCCCTTGATCGCAAGGGGTGCAGCGCCCGCCCGGGGCGCCTTGGGCGTACGGAGCTTCTTCCAGAGCCAGTAGAGGAACCAGAACGACAGCCCTTGAAGGACGATCACTCCGACGGTCCCCAGGACGGTCATCCAATCCATCTGCACGTCGCCTTCCTCTGTGACACAAGCCCGGGCCCTCCCCCGGCAAGGCGCCATTAAAGCAGAGGGCTCCATGCGCCAAATGCGCGCTGTCTGTCATTTGAATTCTGGATTCAATACTGTACATTTAAACAGTATTCTCAAGGAATCCACATGCCGAAGAACGCATCCCAGTCCAACGCGTGGGTGAACCATGACCCAAGCTGAACTCTTCTTCCCCCGGCCGGCAACGCCGCCCTCGCCCCTCTTCCACTTCCACGAGCCCGCCACTGCGGCCGCGCTCGAAGACAACGAAGACGAGCCCCGTGACGCCTTTTCCGCCAAGCTGATCGACTACCCCCATTCGTCGGCCGACGCGGTCAGGGTCGCGGAGCAACGCTTCCGGCGCGAACTCGAAAAGCAACTGGGCGCCGACGTGCTGCCGGCAATGCGCGCCTTCCAGAACGCCAGCGAGTCGAGCGACACCGACCTCACCAAGCGCGAGATCGCGCTGGCCGCGCGCTGGGTCAAGGCCTACGACGCTGCGCGCACGGCGGGCTTTCGCGACTTGGGCGACACGGACGAGGCGTACTTCGAAGTCAAGGCGATCTAGCACCCTGGCGAGGGCTCGTACCAGTTTTCGGTGATGGCTCCCTCGAGGGCAAAAAGACACACTCCGTCGCGTTTGTCTTGTTTGCTTTCACAGGGGAAGAGTCCATGCCGATCCACGTCCACATCCACGGTGTCCATGGACAACCGTCGCGCGTCCGCGCCCTCCGGCACTTGGCTGCCGTGGCCTTGCTAGCCGCAGGCAGCGTCCATGCGGCCGGCTTGACGCACGGCGATGCGGGCAGCGCAGGCACGAGCAGTTCGGCAGGAACAGGCGGCCTCGGCGGCGGCGCAGCCTCGGCCGCCTTCGACGGCGCGACAGCACTGGGTGCGGGCGGCAATGGCGGGTCCGCGACCTCTGGCGGAACCGGTGGCTCGGGTGGCACCGGTGCCAGCGCCACCGCCGGCGGCGCAACGGCCGTCGGCGGCGGAGGGACCGGCGGATCGAGCGAAGCAGGCGGCATAGGCGGCGCTGGAGGACGTGGTGCCGTGGCATCGGCGGGCGGGGCCATCGCACTCGGCGCGGGAGCCACAGGCAGCAACGGTTGTTGCGGCAACAACGGCCCATCGGGCGGCAGCGGCGCACAGGCATCGGGCAACGCCGCGGTCGCCATCGGCAGCGCTTTGGGCACCCAACAGGGCGCCCAAGCCTCCGGCAACGGCAGCACCGCCATCGGCGGCGCGAGCGACACCGCCTCGGGCGCCGCAGCACTGGCCACGGGCGGCGTGGCCATCGGCTCGGGCAGCCGGGTCGCGAACGGTGCGAACGGCGGCGTGGCCATCGGCGCGAACTCGGTCGCCACCTCGGCCAACACCGTGTCTTTCGGCAGTGCGGGACAGACGCGCGGCCTGGTCAACGTGAGCGCCGGCGCGGTGAACGCCACCAGCACCGATGCCGTCAACGGCGGCCAGCTGTACACCGTCCAGCAGAGCGCGGCCAACGCACAGGCCACGGCCTCCGCCGCCAATGGCACGGCCCTCACCGCCATGGCCGACGCGGGCGCGGCGCAAAGCACGGCCAACACCGCAACCACGGCCGCAGCCACGGCCCAGAGCACCGCCAACACGGCACTGGGCGTGGCGAACAACTCCGTGCAGTACGGCGCGGGTGGTGCCCAGGTCGCGCTGAACGCCAACGGCGGCGCCGGCACCACGCTGAGCAACGTGCGCGCGGGCGTCGCCGCCACCGACGCCGCCAACGTCGGCCAGCTGCAGCAGGTGCAGCAAGGCGCGCTGACCACGGCCAACACCTTCACGATGCAGCAGATCGCCGCCTTGCAGGGCGTCATGAACCAGGCGCTGTCCAACGGCCTGTGCAGCTTCAGCGGCGGCAACGTGACCTGCGGCACCGGCACGCAGGCCACGGGCACGGGTGCCACGGCGCTGGGCACCAACGCCACGGCCCAGGGCGACAACACCACGGCGATCGGCCACGGGGCGCAGGCGCGCTACGCAGGCTCGGTGGCGATCGGCGCGGGCGCGAAGGCGCTGGCCGATCCGACGACCGCCGTCGGCAACGACGCCATCGCCACCGGCAACAACGCGGTGGCGCTGGGCGCCAACACGCTGGCCGCGGGATCGAACTCGGTCGCCCTCGGTCAGGGCTCGGTGGCCACGCGCGACAACTCGGTGTCGGTGGGCAACGCCGCCACCGGCCAGACGCGCACCATCGCCAACGTGGCACCCGGCGTGCTGCCCACCGACGCGGTCAACCTGCAGCAGGCACAGCAGCTGACGGCGGCCGCGGTGTCGGAGGCGCGCAGCTTCGCGGCCAAGGGCGTGGCCGCGGCGATGGCGATGGGCGACGCGCCGATGCCGTCCGCACCGGGCAAGACCAGCTGGGCGGCACAACTGGCGAACTACAAGGGCCACTCCGCGATGGGTGCCAGCGTCGTGCACCGCCTCGCGACGGACATGCCGCTGGCGCTCTCCGCCGGGGTCAGCGGCGCGAGCGGATCGGTGGGCGTGCGCGTGGGGCTCAAGGGCGAGTTCTGACGCGTTATCGCAGCCCGCCCGCCGCGCATAAGAAAACACGAAAAGCGTATTTCCCAGCGGCGGCCTGGCGCGGGCACAGTCCCACGCCTGTATCGCTCTTTTTCCGGCGCGCCCTCGGGGCCGCCCGGCTCTCCATGGCATCCATCCACGACACGCCGACGCGCCCCGCCGCGCCCACGGCTCCCGCCCGCTCTTCCACGCTCGCCCCCTCTTCCCAGCAACTCGCCGAGCGCTTCCGCCCCGTCTTCGCGCGCATCGCCGAGCATGCGGCGCAGCGCGAGAACGACCGCGAACTGGCCTACGCGCCGGTGGCCTGGCTCAAGGCCGCCCGCTTCGGCGCACTGCGCGTGCCGCTCGAACACGGCGGCCTGGGCGCCTCGGTCGAGCAGCTGTACGACCTGCTGATCGAACTCGGCGAGGCCGACTCCAACCTGCCGCAGATCCTTCGCGCGCACTTCGGTTTCATCGAGCGCCTGTTCGCCGAGATCGACCCCACGCTGCACGGCCCGTGGATGCGCCTGGCGGCCGACGGCGTGATCTTCGGCAACGCCACCACCGAGCTCGGCGAAGGCGCGCTCGGCGCATTGCAGACCACGCTCACACGCGACGCGCAGAGCGCCGACACATGGCGCCTCGACGGCGACAAGTTCTACAGCACCGGCACGCTCTACGCCGACTGGATCTCGGTCGCGGCCCAGCGCCTGAACGACGACGGCAGCAGCGATCGCGTGATCGCGCTCGTGCCGGCGGAAGCCGCGGGTGTCGAGCGTGTCGACGACTGGCGCGGCTTCGGCCAGCGCCTGAGCGCCTCAGGCACAACGCGCTTTCGCCAGGTGCGCGTGAAGCCCGAGCACGTGCTGCTGTACGTGCGCGACCAGCCCACGCCGCTCACCGCGCATTTCCAGCTCACGCACCTGGCGACGCTGGCGGGCATCGCACGCGCCATCGTGCGCGATGCCGTGGCCTTCGTGCAGCCGCGCAAGCGCGTCTACAGCCACGGCAGCGGCGCCACGCCGCGCGAAGACCCGTTGGTGCAGCAGGTGATCGGCCAGCTCGCGAGCACGGCCTTCGTGGCCGCGTCGACGGTGCAGGCGGTGGCGCGCGGCCTGGGCGAGGTCGACCGCCATCTGCAGCGCGGCGAGGCCGTGCCCGAGCAGTTGCTGTTCGAGGTGGAGCTGAACACCGCCAAGGCGCAGGCCGGCATCGTCGATGCGGTGCTGCAGGCGGGCACGCGGCTGTTCGACATCGGCGGCGCCTCGGCGCTGCAGGAAGACCGGCGGCTCGACCGGCACTGGCGCAATGCGCGCACGCTGGCGTCGCACAACCCGACGATCTACAAGGGACGCGTGGTGGGCGACCACCTGCTCAACGGTGCGCGGCCGACCTTCTACTGGGCGGTCGGCGCCATCGCGAGCTGAGACGGGAAGAAAAAGGAAGACGCCGCGAGGCGGTGTTCAGACCCGCGGCAGCGCCGCGAGAAAGGTCGACACCACGATGGCAGCCGCGCGATCGAGCTGCAGGATGTCGGCGACGTCGAAGGCGTTCGGCGCCGTGTGGCCGCTGGTGCCGAGCGGCTTGCGGATTTCGACCAGCACTTCGGCGGCGAGTTCGCGATCGCTGCGCGGACGGCCGTCGGGGTGCATCACCCACTCGTCGACCTGCTCGATGGGGATGCTGCGAAACACCCCCACGATCGGGACGTACTTGTAGCGGTCCTCGCCCACGAGGATGGGCACGCTGAGATTGCAAAAAAACGTATTCGTCGACATGCGGAACGCCGTCGCTAGCCAAAGCAAAAGTTGATTAATTGTTTTCGAGTGTGACTCCGATAGTCATTTTCCCGACCGAGGGCATACGGCAAGACGTGACCTTCTGCACACAAAGTGCGGTCAATTCCGCCGAATTACTCGGGAAAACAACTACTTAATTCTTACACAAAGACACGGATGGCGCGCTTTGTGTACGATTTTTGGCATACGAAATGTTGCGACCGCCACTTCGGCCGGCCGAAACGGGCGCGCAAACAGCTGCGCCTCGCGGTGTCCGCACCGCGAGGAACGCAGGAAAAACCAGAAGAGAAAACTCAGGCCGGCGCGCTGAACTGCGGCGCCCGCCGCTCGATGTTGGCCTTCACGGCCTCGAGCTGGTTGGGGCTGCCGATCAGCGCCTGCTGCTCGACCGACTCGGCGATCAGCAGCTCGGCGGCGCTGTGCGCGAGCGACGCATTCAGCAGCCGCTTGCCGGCGCGGATCGCGTCGGGGCTCTTGGTTGCGATCTCGTGCGCCATCTGCAGCGCCTCGGCCAGCGGGTCGGCGGCCACGCGCGTGGCCAGGCCCAGGCGCACGGCCTCTTCGCCCGAGAAGATGCGGCCGGTGAAAGTGAGTTCGCGCACGACGTCGGTGCGCGCCAGTTCGCGCATCAGCACCATGCCGGCCATGTCGGGCACGAGGCCCCATTTGATCTCCATCACCGACAGCTTGGTGTCGGCCGCCACGAGCCGGATGTCGGCGCCCAGCGCCACCTGCAGCCCGCCGCCGAAGGCCACGCCGTGCACGGCCGCGATGACCGGCACCGGCACTTCGCGCCACACCATCGCCACCTGCTGCGCGGCGTTCGAGAGGCCGTGCGTGCGCGCGACGAGGTCGGTGCCGCCGGCCGCCGCGCCCAGCACGTCGCTGGCGGCGCCCTGCCCCATGCGTTCGAACGACGCCATGTCGAGCCCCGCGCAGAAGGCCTTGCCGCGGCCCGCGATGACCACGGCGCGCACGCTCCTGTCGTCGCGCAGCGCCTCGCCCGCCTGGACCAGCGCGTCGAACATCGCGGGGTCGAGCGCGTTCATCTTGTCGGCGCGCGCCAGCTGCAGTTCCACCACGCCGTCGGCGTGGCGGGTCCATTCGATACGGTCGCTCATTGCATGTCTCCTGTCGGTGTCCGGGTATCGGCTCAGTATCGCGCGACCGGGCCGCTGGGCGATGATGCGCACTGTCGCCGACCCAACACCTCCGCCGCCTCGCCATGCCCCTGGACCGCCGTCACTTTCTCCTGCAATCGGGCGCCACCGCCGCCGTCGTCGCGCTGTTCGGCCAGGGCTGCGCGCGCTCGCAGCTGCCGCCTTCCACAAGCGCGACGAGCCCCTCGGGCTTCTTCACCAGCGTGCCCATTTCGCAACGCGATGCGGTGGTGGTGCCGCCGGAGTACGAGTGGCAGATGCTCTACCCCTGGGGCGCGCCCACGGGCCTTGCGGGCCGCATGCCGGCCTTCGCGCCCGACGCCGGCAACAGCGCCGACGAGCAGGCCCTGCAGGCCGGCATGCACCACGACGGCATGCACTTCTTCGCGCTCGACGCGCGCGGCGAACGCGGCCTGCTCGTGATGAACCACGAGTACACCGACGAGCAACTGCTGCACCCCGACGGCGTGAAGGCCTGGAACGCCGACAAGGTCCGCAAGTCGCTGCATGCGATGGGCGTGTCGGTGATCGAGGTCCGCCGCACACAAGAAGGCTGGCGCCAGGTGCTGCCCTCGCCCTACGCGCGCCGCGTGCATGGCCGCACGCCGATGCGCATCGCCGGCCCCGCCGCTGGCACGCCGCTCATGCGCACCGCCGCCGACCCGGCGGGCACCGGCGTCTTCGGCACCTTCGCCAACTGCGCGATGGGCGTCACGCCCTGGGGCACCTACCTGACCTGCGAGGAGAACTTTCATGGCTACTTCGGCGGCCCGAAGGAGGCAGCCAGGAACGCGACACCCGCGCAGCGCCGCTACGGCACGGTGCCGGGCGCGCAGTGGGTGGAGTACTGGCGCTTCGACGAACGCTTCGACCTGAGCCGCCATCCGAACGAGCCGCATCGCTTCGGCTGGGTGGTCGAGATCGATCCCTTCGACCCCGACTCGGTGCCCGTCAAGCGCACCGCGCTCGGCCGCAAGCGGCAGGAAAGCGCGACCTGCACCGTTGCGAAAGACGGCCGCGTGGTGGTCTACATGGGCGACGACGCGCGCTTCGAATACATCTACAAGTTCGTGAGCCGCGACCCCGTGCGCCCCGGCACCGATGCCGCCGCGCGCGCCGCCAACCGGCACTTGCTCGACGAAGGCACGCTGCACGTCGCGCGCTTCGACGCCGACGGGCGCGGGCGCTGGCTGGAGCTCGTGCACGGGCGCCACGGCATCGACGCCGCCAGCGGCTTCGCCGATCAGGCCGAGGTGCTGATCCACGCGCGGCTGGCGGGTGACATCGTCGGCGGCACGAAGATGGACCGCCCTGAATGGATCGCCGTGCATCCGCACAGCGGCGAGGTGTACGTCACGCTCACCAACAACACACAGCGCGGCGACCTCGGCAAGCCCGGCGCCGACGCCGCCAACCCGCGCGCGCCCAACTTCTTCGGCGGCATCCTGCGCTGGCGCGAGGACGGCGGCGACGCGGCCAGCACCGCCTTCGCCTGGGACCACTACGCGCTCGCAGGCGACCCCACGCAGCCCGGCGCCGGCACGCGCTACCCCAGCGACAGCGCCGACGCATTCGGCTGCCCAGACGGCCTGCACTTCGACAGCGGCGGGCTGCTGTGGATCCAGACCGACATGAGCGGGCAGTCCATGGGCAAGCCGCCCTACGCCGCGCTCGGCAACAACCAGATGCTGTGCGCCGACCCGGCCACGGGCCGCATCCAGCGATTTCTCACGGGGCCCAACGGCTGCGAGATCACGGGCTGCGTGGTCACGCCCGACCGGCGCACGCTGTTCGTCAACATCCAGCACCCGGGCGAGTCGCGCGACGACGGCGACGCGAAGCACAACAGCGCCTGGCCCGACGGCGCGACGCCCGGCAGCGCGCGCCCGCGCTCGGCCACGCTGGCGATCCGCCGGCGCGACGGCGGTATCGTCGGCACCTGACCGTCGAACACATCACAACAACAGCCCAGGAGATCCCCGTCATGAGCATCCGCATCGTCCGCCTCGGCACCCCGCGCGCACCCGGCGAGGGCCTGCGCATCGGCACCGTGCGCCGCCCACCGCGTGGCGTGCCGAAGACCGAGTTCGCCTCGCAGAACTGGTACGACGTGTGGTACCCCAACCTCGCGCCGTCGGCCGAGACGATGAAGCTGGGCCAGGAAGCCGAGACGCCGGCGCAATGGAACGCCTTCATGCGCAAGTACAAGGCCGAGATGGCCGAGGCCGACGCGAGCCGCAGCCTCGACCTGCTCGCGGCGCTCTCGCACACCGCCGCGCTCGCGGTCGGCTGCTACTGCGAGGACGAGTCGCACTGCCACCGCTCGCTGCTGCGCGGCCTGCTGGCCGAGCGCGGGGCGGACATCGCGGCCTGAGCGCGGTCGCTCAGGCCAGCGGCGCGCCGACGAACACCGGCAGCTGCTCGGCCTGCGCCGTGTAGGCGGCGAGCAGTGGAAAGTCCGATGGGCGCACGGCGTCGGGCAGGATGAACTGCGTGAAGGTCCAGGCCACCGCTGCCGAGATACCGCCCTGCGTGATCGTGCGCTCGTCGGGCGCCGCCAGTGGCGTGGCGGCCAGCTCGCGCTCCAGTTCGGCATAGGCCGCGTTCAGCTGCCCCTGCACGCGATCGACCCACGGCTGGTGCTGCTTCTCACTGGGCCGCAGGTTGCGCTCGTAGACGATCTGCACCGTCTTCTCGCAGGCCGCGAGCGCGGGCCCCGTGAGGCGCAGGTCGCGCAGGCGAGCGGCCGAGTCGGTGGGCCACAGGCTGCGGCCGATGACCGCTTGCGCGTGGTCGATGATGAGCGTCGAATCCATCAGCACCGTGCCGTCATCGCACACCAAGGTCGGGGCCTTCACCACGGGGTTGATCGCGCGGAACTGCTCGAAGGTGCTGAAGACGGAGATCGAGCGGTGCTCGAAAGCGAAGCCGAGCAGGCGCAGCGAGATCGCGGCGCGGCGAACGAAGGGCGAGTCGAGCATGCCGACGAGTTGCATGGGGTCTCCTGAAGAAAGATGACCGCCACCATAGCGCCCGCGCCGCGCGCGCAGAAGGGCAACCCATCGAAAATCGGCGCCACGCACCGATCGATCATCGGTCCCCTCTTCTTTCGCCGCACGCCATGACCCTCGACAAGAAAGACCGCCTCATCCTCGAAGCCCTGCAGACCGACGCGCGCCAGAGCCTGGCCGCGATCGGCAAGCGCATCGGCCTGTCGCAGCCGGCGATGAGCGAGCGCGTGCGCAAGCTGGAGCACGCCGGCGTGATCGAAGGCTACGGTGCGCGCGTGAACCTGCGCGCGCTGGGCGTGGGGCTGGAGGCCATCATCCGCATCGACACCACGCACGCGGCCATTGCGCGCTACCTCGCGCTCTTCGAGGCCATGCCCGAGGTGCTCGCGGTGGACCGCGTGACCGGCGCCGACTGCTTCTTCGTGCGCTGCGCCATCGCCGAGCCGACCGACCTGGAGCGCGTGGTGGATGCGCTGGCGGTCGATGGTTCGGTGACCACCTCGCTGGTGCTGTCGAGCCCCGTGCGCAAGCTGGTCACCGTGGGTGCGGCAAAGGCGCCGCGCAAGTAAGCGTCAGCGCTGCGCCTTGTCCTTCTGGTTCTGCGCCTCGATGCGTTCGCGCGCGGCCAGCCAGTCGGCGTCGCTCCACTCGCGCAGCTCGTAGAAGTTGCCGCCGGTGGCCAGCGCATTGCCGCCGTCCATCATGATGCTCTGGCCCGTGAGCCAGTCGCACTGGCCCGGCGCCATCAGGAAGGACGCAAGGTTCTGCAGCTCGCTCATGCGGCCCACACGCGCCATCGGGTTGGTCTTGATGCTGCGCGCGCCGGGTTCCTCGCCGGGGTTCAGGCGCTTGCTCATGCCCTCGGTCGGGATCTCGCCCGGGCCCACCGCGTTCAGGCGGATGCCGTGGCGCGCCCACTCCACCGCGAGCGACTTGGTCATGACCTCGATGCCCGCCTTGCTCATGGCCGAGGGCACGACGTAGGGGCTGCCGTTGTCGACCCAGGTGACGATGATGCTCATCACGCTGCGGAAGGCGTCGCCCGGCTTCCACGCGCCCGACTTGGCCTGCGCCACCCAGCGCTTGCCCACCGCCTGCGTCACGTAGAAGCTGCCGTGGAACACGATGTTGGCCACGGCGTCGAAGGCGCGCGGCGAGAGGCTCTCGGTCGGCGAGACGAAGTTGCCCGCCGCGTTGTTGACGAGGCCGGTGAGCCCGCCGCTCTGGAACAGGCTCTCGACCATGTCGTCGACCTGCTGCGCGATGCGGATGTCGACGCCGAAGGCATCGATGCGCCGATCGGGAAACTGCTGGCGCCAGGCGGCGGCGGTTTCTTCACAGACCGCCTGGCGCCGGCCGCAGATGGCGACGTCAGCGCCCAGGCTCAGGAATCGCTCGGCCATGGCACGGCCGAGGCCGGTGCCGCCGCCGGTGACGAGGATGCGCTGGCCGCGCATCAGGGATGCTTCGAACATGAGGGGTCTCCTTGGCGTTGCGGCAGCGGCAGGAGCGCGTGCTGCCATCGGCCGCATGCTACGACTGCCAGGGCGCCATGGCTTGCGGAATCTGGCTCTGCCGGCGGGTGAAAATGGCCGCGCCCCTTCCCTTTCACCCCTGGACCTTCCGGACACACGACCCATGCCCCGTTCCTCCGATGCTTCCTTCCTGCCGCTCGACGGCGTGCGCGTGCTGAGCCTGGCGCTCAACCTGCCGGGCCCCGCCGCGCTGCTGCGCTGCCGCACGATGGGCGCGGCCTGCCTCAAGCTGGAGCCGCCCGGCGGCGATCCGATGGGGCTGTACAACCGGCCCGCATACACGGCGCTGCACGAGGGCGTGGAGGTCCGCACGGTCGACCTGAAGACCGAGGCCGGCCAGGCGCAGCTGCATGCCGAGCTGGCCCGCACCGACGTGCTGCTGACCTCGTTCCGCCCGTCGGCGCTGCAGAAGCTGAAGCTCGACTGGGCCTCGCTGCAGGCGCGGCACCCCGCGCTGTCCCAGGTCGCCATCGTCGGCGCACCGGGCGAACGCGCCGAGGAGCCGGGCCACGACCTGACCTACCTCGCCGAGAGCGGCCTCGTCACCGGCACGGCGCTGCCACCCACGCTGTACGCCGACATGGGCGGCGCGTTGCTCGCGAGCGAGGCGGTGCTGAAGGCCGTGCTGCAGCAGACGCGCCAGCGCGGCGGCGTGTACCTCGAGGTGGCGCTGAACGCCTCGGCCGACTGGCTCGCCCTGCCCCGCACCTGGGGGCTGACGAAGCCCGACGGCGCGGTGGGCGGCGCGCACGCGGGCTACCGCGTCTACCCCTGCGCCGACGGCCGCGTGGCGGTGGCGGCGCTGGAGCCGCACTTCGCGGCGCGCCTGTGCGAGGTCGCCGGCGTGGCGCCGCCGGACATGATGGCGCTGGCCACGCACACGGCACTGGCCACCTGGCTCGCGACGCGCACGCGCGCCGAGCTGGAGGCCATGGGCCGCGAGCGCGACGTGCCGCTGCTCACGCTGGCCGACTGACGGCGCTCAGGACGCCGGCAGGCGCAGGTCGCTCAGCTTGCGGTCCAGCTTGATGAGCCAGATGCGCGTCGGCCGCTCCAGGTCGGAGCCGCGCGTGATGCGCGCACTGGTGGCGCCCGCGGGGCAGCCGCTGAAGAGCTTGCCGGTGGCATCGACCGTGCAGTCTTCGACGCTGCCGGCCACGGTCTTTCCATCGGCGCCGAGCAGCACGGTGCCCAGGCCGAAGTCGTTGTCGTTCACCAGCGCCAGCGTCTGGTCATCGACGACCGTCAGGCCCTCGGCCTTCTCGGCCAGCCAGCCCAGCACGTTCAGGTCGAGCAGCTCGGTCTTGCGCATCGTCACCACGGTCGAATAGTCGACGCCATTCGACGGGGCCTGCGTGATGCTGCTGATCTCGAGGTTGTGGTTGAACTCCGGGGCTGCGATGTTCGTCGCGTTGGCCGGCAGCTCCACCAGCATCAGCTTGTTGAACACCTTGCCGTCGCCCTTGCGCGCGCCCTGCTCGATCACGATGAAGCGGCCGTTGCCCAGGCTCACCATGTCGCCGAGCTTGGCGTTGCCGGTGCGGTCCTTGTCGTACTGGCTGCCGTCGATCGGGTAGGCGTAGAGCTTGGAGGTCTCGGTGGCCGGATCGAACGCGAGCCAGCGCGTGAACTTGGCGATGTGGCGCACGTCGGTGTTGCTGCCGCCCGGCGGCTTGGCCTTGATCGACTTGCCGTTGGCGTCGCGCGGATCGATCGGGCTCTGCAGGAAGCCGTGCAGCACGCCGCTGGCCACGTCGAGCGTCAGGCCTTCCATGCCGCGGTTGGGGCGGCGCTGGGCCAGCACGGCCGGCAGGTCGGTGGCGCCGGGGCCGGGCGCGTACTTCTTCTCGATCACGCCGCTGGCGATGTTCAGGCGCGCGATGAAGGGGCCGTACTCGTCGCTGGTCCACAGCACGTTGCGCGCCTTGTCGAGCACCAGGGTCTCGGGGTCGAGGCCGTTGGCGTCGTAGCCTGCCTTGGCTTCGTCGAACTTGTACTCGTCGGTCAGCGGGGTCTCGCCGGTCGAGCCCACGCCCGAGCGCGGCGGCAGGCCGGTGATCTTCTTGCCGGCATCGAGCCGCAGCGGCACGCTGGTGCTGAGCACCGCGCCGGTCTTGCCCACGCGCACAACGCCGAAGCTCGGTGCGAACGACGGCGCCGGGAACACCTTGCTGATGCTGGTGACACCGTCGCCGCCGCCGGGCACGGGCGCGGTCGGGCCGTCGCCGTTGGGGCCGCGGTCGGTGATGGCGTAGAACTCGAGCGCGCCGTCGTCGGCCTTGCCCTTGAACGCCAGGCCCGAGCCGTAGGCCGGCAGGAAGCCCTGCGGAAAGTCGGCCTTGATGTCCGTGCTGTCGCCCTCGTAGGGCACGTGGAAGCGGGTGTCGGCCTGCAGCTGATAGCGCGTGACGGCGATGCCGATGGCGCCGAGCTGGTTCGTCTGCGTCGACGCTTCGGTGACCGGTGCACCCAGCCGCGAGGCCAGCGTGTCCTCGAAGTGCTCTCGGGCCAGCATGCGGCGGTTCGCGTCGACCATGCGGGCATTGTAGGGAGCGGGCAACGCGGCCAGCACCGCGTTGAGCGCAGTGTGGAAGGCGTCGGGCGCGGCGTTGAAATCGAGCGCGCCGGCCGTCAGCGCGGCCTTGAGCGCGGGCGTCAGGCGGATGCCGTTGGCGGGGTCGCGGTCCTCGTCGAAGCTCTGCAGCGCGAGCAGGCGATTGACCACGGCATCGGCCTTCACGTCGCTGCCGCCGGCCAGGGTGAGCGGCGTGATCGCGTCGCCGCAGGCGGCGCTGCCCAGGGCCAGCGCGCCGGCGCTGAAGGTGACGGTCTCGCCGTCCTTGCAGATGAATTCGCCCTTGGCGTTGGTGGCGGCCTTGGCGGCGCTGCCGGCCACGTAGTCGAGGCCCTCCACGGCGGCATCCAGGAAGGTGCCGGTTTTCGACTGTGCAGCGGGCGGATTGGTCGTGCCACCGCCCACCGGGAACGACCAGCCGCCCCCGCCGCCGTTGCCGCCGCCGCAGGCGGTCAGCACCGCGCCAGCGCCCACGAGCGCCAGCCATCCCATCCTCGATCCTCTTGTTGTCTTGCGCATTGCTTGTTGTCCTTGTGATGCGCCCGCGCAAAGGCGCAAGCCCCGGCGATTAATGCCGAGGCAGATGACAAGCCCGTGAAACTGCAACCGAAAGGTTGCGGTGGTCGGCGCCTTTTCAGCGGCCGCTGCCGTCGCGCTGGCGGTCTTCGCGCTTCACCGCGAGGTAGGTGTCGAGGTCGACCTCGTGCAGCTGGCGCGGGTAGCGCTCGGCCGCCGCGAACCAGTAGCGCTGCCGGCGCTCGGCCGGGTCGTTGGCGCCGGTGGCCAGGTAGGCGTCGAGCGTGAGGAAGTAGCGCATCGCATTGCGCTCCACCAGCCCGCGCAGGCCGCGGATGTACTCGGGCTGGCCGTCGGCGCCCTTGCCCACCACGGTGAAGCCCACCTTGGAACTGCCGAAGGTCGCGAGGTAGGCCTGCGTGGCAAGCCGCACCATCGTGTTGTGGTTGTAGCCGTAGCTGAAGTGCAGGAAGGTCTTGCGCTCGTCGAGCGCCACCGCTTCGAGCCGCACGCGGTAGTTGCTGGTGCCGAACGGGCCGGTGTCGGCCGACATCTCGACCTGCAGGTGCTCGGGCGTGGCGCTGGCCACGCGGTAGGCAAAAGGCAGCTCGAAGGCCTGGTCGACCGGCTTGTCGTAGCGGCGCACCACGAACAGCGTGAGCGTCTCCTTGCCCTGCGGCGAGGTGCTGATGCGGCAGCGCCGGTTGTTGATGTGCAGCGTGAGCAGTTCGCACCAGTGGTCCGAGCCCTTGAGCGCCGCGCTGACCTTCGACAGCGGGTGCTCGACCACGGCGTAGATGTCGCCCTCGAGGCCGCCGGGCGTCTCGGTGGAATCGAGTTGCACGGGACGCCCGAAGCGGCTCTGGTCGAGCTTGTCGCTGAGCTTCTGGTGCTCGGCGCGCAGGGCCTGGGCACCCGCGGGCGCGGAGGCCTCGGGGGCCGCCGCCTGCGCCAGCAGCGACACGCCGCAGCAGGCGGCCACCGCCAGGATGCGCTTCCACGAAACCGGCACGGGGGGCGAACTGCTCATCATGGGGCTACACGATACCCCGGTTCCGCCGCACCAGCAGCAGCATCGCCCCCGCCAGCAGCGCCGCGCCCAGCCATTGGCGCGGCGCCATCGGCTGCGCCAGCCACAGCGCCGCGAGCCAGGCCGCCACCAGCGGCTCGATCAGCGTGCCGACCACCGCCGCCGTCGGCGACAGCCGGCGCGCGCCCCAGGCGAAGGCCAGGTAGGCCACCGACGTGGTCGCCACGCCGGTGTAGGCCGCGCCCGTCCATTGCGCCGCGCCCTCGGGCCAGGTGATGCCGTTCGCCACCGCGACACTGAGCATGCACAGCGCCGCGGCGCTCATGCCCCACGCGGACGCGGTGACGGCCGGCACCCGCGCCGGCATGCGCGCGTTGCCCAGCACCACCAGCGCGTAGCAGACGGCCGAGCCGAAGGACCACGCGAGCCCGGCACCGTAGCCCGTCGGCAAGGCGCCCCAGCCAGCGGCCGGCATCACCAGCAGCAGCACGCCCGCCAGCGCCAGCACGAGGCCGCCGAGCAGGCGCGCACCGAAGGGTTCGTAGCCGCGCAGCACCGACACGCAGGCCACGATCAGCGGCGCGCAGCAGATCGAGATCACCGTCGGCAATGCCGCGCCCAAGTGCGCGATGCCGGCGAACCAGCAGCTCACGTTCAGCGCCATCGCGGCGCCGGTGCCGACGACGTGGCCCTGCTCGCGCCGCGTCAGGTGGCGCCACCCGGCATGGGCGACCGGCGCGCGCCGCGTCGCCTGCCAGTGCAGCCACCACAGCAGCGGCATGCCCAGCGCGAAGCGCGCCAGCGACAGGCTGTGCGGCGCGATGCCGCCGTCGATCAGGAATTGCGCCACCAGGGCGCCGCCGCCCCAGAGCACGCCGGCCAGCAGCACGCCGCCCCAGGCCAGGGCGGCCGTTGTTCTTGCATTCATGTTGAAACTCTCCGTGAGGCCCGTCGCCTCGGCGTCGCGTCGACGCATTGCCGGGGGCGGGCATGACCATCCGGCCACCGCCCGGCCTGTCTTCGCTCAGCGGAAGAAGGCGGACGGCAGCGACCACTTGCGGGCCTGACGGGCGCGGCGCGAGGCGCGCGCGAACGTCAGCGGCAGGTCGACGAAGGGGGAGAGTGATGCAGGTGCATGAGCGGCCGATGATAGGAGCGGCGCCCCGCGCCCACAAGAGAGAATCGCCGGCATGTGCCCTGCCCTTTCTCACTGCATGCCATGAAGCGCCAAGGTCGACTCGTTCGTTGGGAGGCCGAGCGCGGCTTCGGTTTCATCCGCAGCCCGGAGGTGTCGGCCGACGTGTTCGTGCACCTGCGCGACTTTCGCGACCGCCAGCTGAGGCCGCAGGTCGGCATGGCGGTGCACTTCGAAGAGATCCATGTCGGCGGCAAGGGGCCGCGTGCGGTGGCCGTGGAAGCGGCTGCGGCCTCGGCGGCTGCCGTGCCTCGTGCAGCATCACGCCCGCAGCCTCGCCGGCCTTCGGGTCGCAGCACGGCCGGCACGCCGTGGGGCGCGTGGCTGATCGGGGTCTACGCGCTGGGCCTGGGCGCCGCCGTCTGGCTCGGCCGCCTGCCGCTGCTCGCGCTGGCGGTCGTCGCGGGGCTGAGCCTGCTCACCTTCGGGGCCTACGCCTTCGACAAGCGCGCGGCGCAGGCCGGGCGCTGGCGCACGCAGGAAAGCACGCTGCACCTGCTCGCGCTCGCGGGTGGCTGGCCGGGCGCGTGGTGCGCGCAGCAGCTGCTGCGGCACAAGTCGAGCAAGGCGAGTTTCCTGTGGAGGTTCTACGTCACGGTCGCGCTGCATTGCGCGGCGCTGGGGGCGTGGGTGTTCTGGCTGTCGAAGCACGCGGCCTTCGGCTGACCGCGCCTTCGACCAGGCCTCAACGCACCTTGCGTGAAGGCTTGTTGAGCGGCTTGCTGCCGTTGTCGCGCGGCGGCAGGCCCGTGTGCTGCGTGAGGATGCGGCCCTTGGAGGGCTTCACCGGCGCCAGCCTGACTGGCGCCGCGGCCTTGGCGGCCACCGGCGCGGAGGTCGAGTTCTTGCGGCGCGCGCTCGTGTAGCCGCCATCGGTCAGCGGCTGCCACGTCGGGATCAGATGGTGCTTGCCGTTGCCGATGAGGTCGGCGCGGCCCATGCTCTTGAGGGCCTCGCGCAGCAGCGGCCAGTTGTTGGCATCGTGGTAGCGCAGGAAGGCCTTGTGCAGGCGGCGGCGCTTGTCGCCGCGCACGATGTCCACCGTCTCGCTCTCGCGCGTGATCTTGCGCAGCGGGTTCTTGTTGGTGTGGTACATCGTCGTCGCCGTGGCCATCGGGCTCGGGTAGAAGGTCTGCACCTGGTCGGCACGGAAGCCGTTCTTCTTGAGCCAGATTGCGAGGTTCATCATGTCCTCGTCGCTGGTGCCCGGGTGCGCGGCAATGAAGTACGGAATGAGGTACTGCTTCTTGCCCGCCTCGGCCGAGTACTTCTCGAACATCTGCTTGAACTTGTCGTAGCTGCCGATGCCGGGCTTCATCATCTTGGTGAGCGGGCCCTGCTCGGTGTGCTCGGGCGCGATCTTCAGGTAGCCGCCGACGTGGTGCTGCACCAGCTCCTTCACGTACTCGGGCGACTGCACGGCCAGGTCGTAGCGCAGGCCGGAACCGATGAGGATCTTCTTGATGCCCTTGAGCGCCCGCGCGCGGCGGTAGATCTTGATGAGCGGGTCGTGGTTAGTGCCCAGGTTCGGGCAGATGCCTGGGTACACGCAGCTGGGCTTGCGGCACGCCGCCTCGATCGCGGGGCTCTTGCAGCCCAGGCGGTACATGTTGGCCGTGGGGCCGCCCAGGTCGGAGATGGTGCCGGTGAAGCCGCTGACCGAATCGCGGATGGCCTCGACCTCCTTGATGATCGAGTCTTCCGAGCGGCTCTGGATGATGCGGCCCTCGTGCTCGGTGATCGAGCAGAAGGTGCAGCCGCCGAAGCAGCCGCGCATGATGTTCACGCTGAAGCGGATCATTTCCCACGCGGGAATCTTGGTCGCGCCGTCGTGGCTGCCGTTCTCGTCGGCGTAGCGCGGGTGCGGGCTGCGCGCATACGGCAGGTCGAACACGTGGTCCATCTCGGCCGTGGTGAGCGGAATGGGCGGCGGGTTGATCCACACGTCGCGCGCGGTGGCGCCCTCGCCGTGCGCCTGCACGAGTGCGCGGGCGTTGCCGGGGTTGGTCTCGAGGTGCAGCACGCGGTTGGCGTGGGCGTAGAGCACCGGGTCGCTGCGCACCTGCTCGTACGACGGCAGGCGGATCACCGAGCGGTCGCGCGGCGGCACGGCGATCTTGCCGCGGCCTTGCAGCGCCGGGTTGGGCACGAAGTTCAGCGGCTTGATGGCGGGGTTGACGACCGAACCGGCGGCAGAGCCCGCGGCTTCGGCGGCCTTAGCGACAGCTTCGGCCTCGTCTTCCTTCGCGCAGGTGGCGCCGTTGGCCTTGGCCTGGTCGGACACCATCAGGTACGGGTTGACGTGCGCCTCGACGCGGCCCGGCTCGTCGACGCTGGTGGAGTTGATCTCGAACCAGGCCTCGGGCGTTTCACGGCGCACATAGGCGGTGCCGCGCACGTCGGTGATCTGCTGCACCGGCTCCTTGGCGGCCAGGCGGTGCGCGATCTCGACGATGGCGCGCTCGGCGTTGCCGTACAGCAGCAGGTCGCACTTGGCATCGACGACGATGGAGCGGCGCACCTTGTCCGACCAGTAGTCGTAGTGCGCGATGCGGCGCAGGCTGCCTTCGATGCCGCCGAGGATGATCGGCACGTCGTTCCAGGCTTCCTTGCAGCGCTGCGAATACACGATGGCCGCGCGATCGGGGCGCGAGCCGCCGACGTCGCCGGGGGTGTAGGCGTCGTCGCTACGGATCTTCCGGTCCGCCGTGTAGCGGTTGATCATCGAATCCATGTTGCCGGCCGTGACGCCGAAGAACAGGTTCGGCTTGCCCAGCACCTTGAAGGGCTCGGCGCTTTGCCAGTCGGGCTGCGCGATGATGCCCACGCGAAAGCCCTGCGCCTCGAGCATGCGGCCGATGACCGACATGCCGAAGCTGGGATGGTCGACGTAGGCGTCGCCCGTGACCACGATGATGTCGCAGCTGTCCCAGCCGAGCGCGTCCATCTCCTTGCGCGAGGTCGGCAGGAACTTGGCCGTGCCGAAACGGGCCGCCCAGTACTTGCGGTAGCTGGTCAGCGGCTTGGCGGCACGCGCAAAAAAGGAGACGTCGACGGGGGCGTTCATCGGTGGGAGCGGACAGCGCCGGGGCGCCGCCTGTGTGGGCAACCCTCGATTTTAGGGTTTTCCAGCATTTCTGTCGCCCTGAAGATCCCTTGCCCCGGGATGCGAGGGCTCTTATTTGATTGCCAAAGTCAATCAACTTGAATGACAATGGCAACCATGCCCACGCCAACGCCCTCCGTCGACCCGTCCGCCGTCAAGGCCATCCGCCGGTTCAACCGCTTCTACACGCGCCGCATCGGCGCCCTCGACCCCTACCTGGGCAGCGACCTGTCGCTGACCGACGTGCGCGTGCTCTACGAGCTGGCGCACCGCGAAACCCCCGTCGCCAGCGAGATCGGGCGCGACCTGGGCTTTGACGCCGGCTACCTCAGCCGCATCCTGCGCCGCTTCGAAACCCACGGCTGGCTCACGCGCGAGCCGCACCCGCGCGACGCGCGCCAGAGCGTGCTGCGCCTGACGGAAGCCGGCCATGCCGCGTTTGCGCCGCTGCAACAGAAATCGCGCGACGAGGCCGCCGCCCTGCTCGCGGCGCTGCCGCCGGCGCAGCAGAACCAGCTGGTGCAGGCCATGGACACGGTGCAGGCGCTGCTCGAACCGGCCGCATCGCCGGCCCGTCCCCAGGCGGCTGTGCTGCGCGACCCCGCGCCCGGTGACATCGGCTGGGTGGTGCAGCAGCACGGCGAGCTGTACGCGCGCGAATACGGCTGGGACCACCGCTTTGAAGCGCTCGTGGCGGGCATCGCGGGCGAGTTCCTGCTCAAGTTTCAGCCCGAATGGGAGCGTTGCTGGATCGCCGAGCTCAACGGCGAGCGCGTCGGCGCGATCTTCGTGGTGCGCAAGTCGGCCACCGTGGCGCAGCTGCGCATGCTGATCCTCACGCCGGCCGCGCGCGGGCTGGGCCTGGGCGGGCGCCTCGTGGACGAGTGCATCGCCTTCGCGCGCCGCAAGGGCTACAAGAAGATGACGCTGTGGACCAACAGCTGCCTCACGGCCGCGCGCAGCATCTACGCCAAGCGCGGCTTCCAGCTCACGCACTCGGAGCCGCACGAGGGCTACGGCCAGCCGCAGGTGGGCGAGACGTGGGAGCTGAAGCTGTAGCGCCTACTGCATGTACCAGCCGTGGCTCACCACCAGCGACTGGCCGGTCAACGCATTCGTCGGGAAAGCCGCGAACAGCAGCGCCACGCGCGCCACATCGTCCGTGGTGGTGAACTCGCCATCCACCGTCTCCTTGAGCATCACGTTCTTGACGACCTGCTCCTCGGTGATGCCCAGCGTCTTCGCCTGTTCGGGAATCTGCTTCTCGACCAGCGGCGTGCGCACGAAGCCCGGGCAGATCACGTTGGCGCGCACACCGTGCTTGGCGCCCTCTTTCGCGACCGTCTTGGCCAACCCGATGAGGCCGTGCTTGGCCGTCACGTACGGCGCCTTCAGCAGCGACGCCTCCTTGGAGTGCACCGAGCCCATGTAGATCACGCTGCCGCCGCGGCCCTGTGCGTACATGTGCTTGAGGCAGGCCTTGGTGGTGAGGAACGCACCGTCCAGGTGAATGGCGAGCATCTTCTTCCAGTCGGCGAAGCTGAACTCGTCGACCGGATGCACGATCTGGATGCCGGCATTGCTGATGAGGATGTCGATGCCGCCGAAGGCCTTCGCGCCCTCTTCCACCGAGGCATTGACCTGGTCTTCATTCGTCACGTCGACGCCCACGCCGATGGCCTGCGCGCCCGTGGCCTTCAGCTCGGCGGCGGTCGCGTCGGCCGCTTCCTTGTTGAGGTCGGCAATGATGATCTTGGCGCCTTCCTGCGCGAACAGGATGGCGATTTCCTTGCCGATGCCGCTGGCCGAGCCGGTGATGTAGGCGACCTTGTCCTTGAGTTGCATGGTGAAGCGTCCTTGGAAGTGGTGGATAGGAAAAAAGCGAGCAAGAACCGGGCACGCGCCCGGCTGTCTTCCCTCAGCGCGACAGCCCCGGCCGCTTGATGCGCCCGGTGCCCGGCTCGCCGAGGTCGAAGGTGGTCACGCCGTTCACCGTGGCGTCGGCGCGCAGCGTTTCGGGGTGGGCGAGCGTCTTGCCCATGTCGCGCACGCCCGATTCCCAGTGCTCCTCGACCGCGGCGCGCGAGAACTCGTAGTCCTTCGACTCGAGCTCGTACGTCTTGTCGCGGTAGATCAGGTGAAAGATGTCGATCGGCTCGTGCGTGAGCTGCGCCTGCACCTCGACCACGCTCGGGTCGTTGCGCAGGCCGGGCGGCAGCTTGGCGATCAGGTCGGCAATGGCCTGCTGCAGGTTCATGTTGGCCGCCAGCGCATCGGTGTTCAGGCGCGTGCGGCTCGAGTAGGTGATGTCCTTCTGGCGCTCCATCACGCCCGACAGCGTGTGCGGCATCTCGCCGCGCGCGTTGAACAGGTCGACCTGCAGCACCACCAGCGCCTCGGAGCGCGGGTGCGTGTCGAGCACGTACTGCAGCGGCGTGTTCGAGACGATGCCGCCGTCCCAGTAGTCGTCGCCGTCGATGTGCACCGGCGCAAAGCCCGGCGGCAATGCGCCGCTGGCCATGATGTGCTCGGGGCCGATGCGCTGGCGCGTGTTGTCGAAGTACACCGAGTTGCCGGTGCGCACGTTGACGGCGCCCACGCTGAAGCGCGCCTCGCAGGCGTTGATGCGGTCGAAGTCGATGAGCCGCTCCAGCGTGGCCTTCAGCGGCGAGGTGTCGTAGTAGCTCAACAGCGGCGCGGCACCGCCCAGCAGCAGGGCCGGCGAATAGCGCGGTTCGAAGAAACCCGGAATGCCGACCAGCGAGGCCATGGTGGCGCTCCACTGGTTCTGCGTGGCGCGGTCACCCAGCCACGACGGCAGGCGCTGCGCCGGCCCCGAAGACACCAGGTGCCAGAACTCACGCAGCCGGTCGACCCGCTGCGCGGGCGCATTGCCGGCGATGAGCGCGGCGTTGATGGCGCCGATCGACACGCCCGCGATCCAGTGCGGCTGCAGGTCGGTCTCGCTGAGCGCGGCGTACACGCCCGCCTGGTAGGCGCCGAGCGCACCGCCGCCCTGCAGCACCAGCGCCTTGCGGGCGGTGCGCATGCCTTCGCGGCGGGCGATGAAGGGATGGGGTGGTGCGTGCGAAGAAGAGGAAGCAGCGGTGGCGGCGCGAGGCTTTTTCTTGGGTGTCGTCGTCATGCGGTCATTGGACACCAGCCCCGCGACAGCCACCTGACCAGGGGCCTTTTCGCGGCTTCAGCCCGGACGAATCTCACATCTTCGGCAGCATCTGCCCGCGGATCTCGCCGCCCGGGTTGGCGGCTGTGTGGATGTTGGCGTACCACTTGCCGGCCACGAGGTCGGCCGCCTGCGCCGGCGTGAGCGTGGCCTGGCCCTCGATCGGGCTGGCCGGACTCGCGAAGGGCAACACCACGCCGGCATTCGCGCCCGCGGCGGCGGGCCCGTGGAAGTGGGCCGCCGTGGCCGGGCCGCTCAGGCCTTCGTAGGTGATCTTGTACTTGAGCACGTTGGTGTCGCGGTTGAGCCAGGCCTCGGCCATGCCGCTGCCGCGCGTCATGTTGGGCGGCACCTGGCTGGCCGCGTTCATCGCGCCGCTGAAGCTCGCGACGTTCGACTTCGACATCATTCCGCAGCCGGCCAGTGCGACGGCGGCCAGGCCCGCGACGAGGGTGCTGCGCCAGAGTGTGCGAGTGTTGTTCATGGTCGGGGTCTCCTGTGGATGAAAGCATTCAGCATAGGCAGACGCCGCCTGCGGCCTTGTCGGCCAGCGCCCCTTCTTCGCACGCCTGTGCAAGAGAATGCAACGATGATTTCCGACGACACACTCCCTTCCGCACACGACGTGGTCGCCTTCTGGCGCGATGCCGGACCCGAGCGCTGGTTCGCGAAAAGCGATGCCTTCGATGCCGCATGCATCGACCAGTTGGCCGCCGCCCACCAGGCCGCGGCCAGCGGCCGGCTCGACCACTGGGCCGACACCGCCGAAGGCGCGCTGGCCCTGCTGGTGCTGCTCGACCAGTTCCCGCGCAACGCCTGGCGCCAGAACCCGCACATGCTCGCCACCGACGGCCTCGCACTGGCCGTGGCGCGCCGCGCCGTCGAGGCCGGCTTCGACCGGCAGGCCGAGGCGCTGATGCAGCGCTTCTTCTACCTGCCCTTCATGCACTCGGAGGTGCTGGCCGAGCAGGAGCGCTCGGTGGAACTCAACGCCACGCAGGACGCCAGCACGCAGCACTTTGCCGTGCTGCACCGCGACATCGTGGCGCGCTTCGGGCGCTTTCCGCACCGCAACCAGATGCTCGGGCGCACGTCCACGCCGGAAGAGCAGAAGTTTCTCGACGAAGGCGGCTTCGCAGGCTAAGCAGCGTCGACATGCGCCGGCAGCGGCACGTCGCGCGTCGGCGACGCCTGCCCCGCCGGCTCGCCGATGGCGTCCTTCATCGAGCCGTAGGTGCGCGCATAGACCCAGGTGAACTCGGCGCCCAGCAGGAAGATCTGCGCCGAGTAGTACACCCACACCAGCACCACCACCAGCGAGCCGGCCGCGCCGTAGCCCGAGGCCACGCTGCTCTTGCCGATGTACAGGCCGATGAGGTGCTTGCCCACGGTGAACAGCAGCGCCGTCACCGCCGCGCCCACCCACACGTCGCGCCACTGCACCTTGGCGCGCGGCATGATCTTGTAGATCATCGCGAAGATCACCGTGACCATCGCGAAGCTGAAGACGAAGTTCACCACCTGCGCCAGCGTGGCCCAGGCGCCGAACATCGGCGACCACCACTTGCCCAGCGCCGCCAGTGCCGCGCTCGCCACCAGCGACACCATCAGCAGGAAGCCGATGCCCATGATCATGCTGAACGACAGCAGCCGCACGCGCAGCATGTTGAAGACGCCCTTGTTGCGGGTGCGCGCGGGGGCGCGCCAGATGCGGTCGAGCGCGTCCTGCAGCTCGCCGAAGACGGTGGTCGCACCCACGATCAACAGCGCGATGCCGACCACCGTGGCCACGATGCCCTCGGTCGGCTTGTTGACCGCCTGCAACATGCCCTGCACCGCCGCCGCGCCCTGCTCGCCCATCAGGCCCGAGAGCTGCGCAAAAATTTCGCCGCGCGCGGCCTCCTGCCCGAACACCAGGCCGGCCACCGCGATCACGATCAGCAGCAGCGGCGCGATCGAGAACACCGTGTAGTAGGCCAGCGCCGCGCCCATGCTCGGGGCGTAGTCGTTGGACCAGGAAGCGAAAGCGCGCCGGCAGAGATCGAAGAGTGCGCGAAGTCGAATGAGCATGGCGTCGGGTCCCGGTGAAGCAGTGCGCCTACGATAATCGTTCCACATGCATCCGTCCGCCCCCGCCGCGGCATCGCCGCCCGACCATCCCCAGCCCGCGTCGCCACGCGACCTTTTTGTTTCGTTCACCTGGCTCGCGCTGCAGGGCTTCGGCGGCGTCCTCGCCATCGTCCAGCGCGAGATGGTCGAGAAGAAGAAGTGGCTCACGCCCGACCAGTTCCTCGAGGACTGGGCCGTGGCCCAGGTGATGCCGGGGCCGAACGTGATCAACCTCGCGCTGATGATCGGCGACCGCTACTTCGGCCTGCGCGGCGCCGTGGCCGCGGTGGCGGGCATGCTCACCGTGCCGCTGTTCGTGATCCTCGCGCTGGCCGTGCTCTACGCGCACTACGCCGCCAACCCGCAGGTGGCGGCCGCGCTGCGCGGCATGGGCGCGGTGTCGGGCGGGCTCATCGCGGCCACGGGCATCAAGCTGATCCCGCAGCTGCGCAAGCACCCGCTGGGCTTTGCGACCTGCCTGGCGTTCGTGGCGCTGGTGTTCGCAGCCATCGCCCTCCTGAAGATTCCGCTGGGGTGGGTGCTGCTCGCGGTGGGCGGCGTGGCCTGCGTATGGACCTGGAAGAAGATTTTCCCATGACCATCGCGATGCAATGGCACGACTGGCTGGCCCTCTTCGGCCAGTACCTGCTGCTGTCGCTGCTGTCGATCAGCGGCGCGATCACCACGGTGCCCGACATGCACCGCTACCTCGTGGCGCAGCACGGCTGGCTCACCGAGGCGCAGTTCACCTCCTCGGTCGCCATCGCCCAGGCCGCGCCCGGGCCCAACGTGCTGTTCGTCGCGCTGATGGGCTGGAACGTCGGGCTCAACGCGGGCGGCGGCATCGGCGCCGGGCCCATGGCCTGGTTGCTGGGCTTCTTCGGCCTGATGGTCACCATGGTCGGCATCATGCTGCCGAGCACCACCCTCACCTACGTCGCCACGCGCTGGGGCCATCGCAACCGCACGCGCCGCGAGGTGCGCGCCTTCAAGCAGGGCATGGCGCCGGTGGTGGTCGGGCTGCTCATCGCCACCGGCTGGGTGCTGGCCGGCGGCAACCAGTCGAGCGGCGTGCCGGCCTGGCACCTGTGGCTGCTCAGCGGCGTGGCCGCGCTGGTGGTCTGGCGCACGCGCATCCACCTGCTGTGGCTGCTGGGCTGCGGCGCGGCGCTGGGCGCGGTAGGCTTCGTTTGAGCCTTTTTCCTTTCTGCATACTTTTTCTTTCAGGAGCCCTCTGCCATGTCGCAACTTCGTCCGCTCGGCCGTTCCAGCCTTCGGGTGTCTCCCCTCGCCTTCGGTGGCAACGTGTTCGGCTGGACCGTCGACGAGGCGGCCTCGTTCAAGCTGCTCGACGCCTGGCTCGACGCCGGCTTCAACTTCGTCGACACCGCCGACGTCTACTCGGCCTGGGTGCCGGGCCATGTGGGCGGCGAGTCGGAAACGATCATCGGCAAGTGGCTCAAGCACAGCGGCAAGCGCAACCGCTTGGTACTGGCCACCAAGGTCGGCAAGCCGATGGGCGAAGGCAAGGTGGGCCTGTCGCCCAAATACATCCGCGAAGCCGTCGAGGCGTCGCTCAAGCGCCTGCAGACCGACTACATCGACCTGTACCAGTCGCACGACGACGATGCCAACACGCCGCTCGAAGACACGCTGGGCACCTTCGACGCGCTCATCAAGGAGGGCAAGGTGCGCGCCATCGGCGCCTCGAACTACACGGCGCCGCGGCTGGCCGAGGCGCTCGACGTGTCGGAGCGCCTGGGCATCGCGCGCTACGAAAGCCTGCAGCCGCTGTACAACCTGTACGACCGCGCGGTGTTCGAGGACGCCCTGGAGCCGCTGTGCCTCAAGCGCGAAGTGGGCGTGATCAACTTCTACGCGCTGGCGGCGGGCTTTCTCACCGGCAAGTACCGCACTGAGGCCGATGCGGCCAAGAGCGCACGCGGTGCCAACACCACCAAGAAGTACCTGAACCCGCGCGGCCTGCGCATCCTCGATGCGCTCGACAAGGTGGCCCAGCAGTACAACGCCAAGCCCGGCCAGGTCGCCATTGCCTGGCAGATCGCACGGCCCGGCGTGACGGCGCCGATCGCCAGCGCCACCTCGCTGGCGCAGCTCGAAGAGCTGGTGGTGGCTACGCAGCTCAAGCTGGACGCGGGCACCATCGACATGCTCGACCGGGCCAGCGCCGAGACGCCGGCCTGACGAGCCTCGGCTAGCCGTCGACCGGGTTCAACGACGTCGCCAGGATGCGCTGGTAGAACGCCACGTCGAGCCAGCGGCCGAACTTGAAGCCGGCCTGCCGCACGGTGCCTGCATGCGTGAAGCCCAGGCGCTCGTGCAGCGCGATGCTGCCGGCGTTCGAGGCGTCGATGGCGCCGACCATCACATGCACCTCGCGCGCGATCGCCTCGGCCACGATCGCCTCCATCAGCGTGCGACCCAGGCCCTCGCCGCGGTGCGCGGCGTCGACGTACACCGAGTGCTCGACCGTGTACTTGTAGGCCGGAAAGGCGCGGAACGTGCCGTAGCTTGCGAAGCCCAGCAGCTTGCCGTTGTCGTCCACCGCACCGATCACGGGAAAGCCGCCGGCGCGCTTGGCGGCGAACCACGTCACCATGTTCTCGGGCGTGCGCGGCTTGTAGTCGTACAGCGCGGTGGAGTTGACGATGGCCTCGTTCAGGATCGCCAGGATGGCGCCTGAATGGGCTTCTTCGGTGCAGGCGATGAGACGCATGGTGTTTCTCTGTCGTTCAATATAAGAGAATAATAATCTCATATGGGAAACACTTCACCTTCCACCTCCTCGCCGGCGCCGGCCGATGGCCACATCGACGCGCTCATCGCCACGCGGCTGCTGGCGCTGCGGCAAGCGCAGGGGCTCAGCCTCGCGGACCTGGCCGGGTTGTCGGGCGTGAGCAAGGCGATGATCTCCAAGGTCGAGCGCGCGCAGAGCAGCCCCACCGCCGTGCTGCTGGGCAAGCTGGCCGCCGGCCTCGGGGTCTCGCTGGCGCAGCTTCTCACCGAGGACAAGGCGCAGCCGCAACGGCTGCGCAAACGGGCTGCGCAGGAGGTCTGGCGCGACCCCGAGGCAGGCTACCTGCGCCGCCAGGTCGCCGAGCGCGGCGCGGGCAGCGGCGTGGAGCTGGTCGAGGTCGAACTGCCGCGCGCCGCGCAGGTCGGCTATCCGCGATGGAGCGGCACGCCGTACCGGCAGAGCCTGTGGATGCTCGAGGGCGCACTGCAGGTCGACTACGGCGACGAGCGCTTCGAGCTCACCCCGGGCGACTGCCTCGACTTCGGCGTCGACCGGCCGCTGGTCTTCAAGGCGCTGGGGGCCACCGCCTGCCGCTACCTGCTGGTCGCCGTTCCCGATTGATTGAACGATTGCCTGACCGATGCGGTAGGCAAGCTCCCACACGCAGAGACGACTCAGGCCGGTCCGGGCCACGGGGTGCGTCGGGATACTGCAAGGCATCTCAGCTACCGGAGCCGCACGATGTCCTTTGCGCTTTACATGATCGGCTTTCTGATCTTCCTGGCCGGGGTCGCCTGGGGCGCCTCGGTGGCCGGCGTGCCCACGCTCTACATCGGCATCGGCGCGCTGATCCTGCTGGGCATCGGCGTCTTCAGCGCCGTGGCCCGCACGCGCAGCAAAGACCCGTCCTGAACGAGCCTGATCGCTTCACAGATCAGTTCACACAGGCTTCACGCCCGGCGCACATGGCGTCGCTAACTTCGCAGGCGCACCACACCCCGTGGTGCGCTTTGCAAGTCAGCCTCCCATGCACGCCTCTTCTTCCTGTCTCTTTTCTCCCCACGCGCCTTCCTCGTCGGTCGCGCCCTGCCCCGCGCCGGCCTTCGTGAGCGACCCGGGAACGGCCTGCACCCAGGTCGACCTGCTCGTCATCGGCGCGAGCTTTGCCGGGCTGGCCTGCGCCCGCGCCGCCGCCAAGGCCGGCCTGCGCGTGATGGTGCTCGAGAAGAAGGCCGCCGCCGGCGCCAAGCTGCACACCACCGGGATCATCGTCAAGGACGCGGTCGACAGCGTGCCGTGGCTGGCCGACGTGCCGCCCGCGCTGGTGCGCCGCATCGAGGGCGTGCGGCTGTACGCGCCCGACATGCACCACGTCGACCTGCACGCGCCCGGCTACTGGTTCTGGGCCACCGACGCACCCGCGCTGCTCGACTGGATGGTGGAGTCCACCCGGGCCTGCGGCGTCGAGGTGCGGCTGGGCACGCTGTTCGAGCAGGCGCTGTGGGCGAACGGCCGCTGGGAGGTGCCGGTGGCGCAGGGCCCGTGCATCCGCGCGACCTACCTCGTGGGCGCCGACGGCCCGCACTCGCGCGTCGCCAAGGCGCTGGGCCTGTCGCGCAACACGCGCTTTCTCTACGGCGTGGAGCACGAGTACCAGGGCGCGCGCATGGCGCCCGACCTGCTGCATTGCTTCATCGATCGCCGGCTCGCGCCGGGCTACATCGGCTGGGCGCTCGACGGCGTCGGCGTGAGCCAGATCGGCCTGGCGCGCCGCATGGGCCGCCACGACACGGGCGCGCTGCGGCTCGATCCGCTCTTGCGCAAGATCGCCGCCGTGGTGTCGCCCGGCGAGGCGCCGCCGGTCGCCGTGCGCGCCGGGATGATCCCCTGCGGCGGCGTGCTGCCGGTGGTCGCCCGCGAACGGGCGCTGCTGGTGGGCGATGCGGCGGGCATGGTGTCGCCCGTGACGGCCGGCGGCATCCACACGGCGCTGCAGCACGGCGAGCGCGCCGGCGAGGCCGTGGCGCGCTTCGTGCGCGGCGAGGCGGACGACCCCGCGACGTGGTTCGTGCGCGGCTACCCGCGCTTCCTGATGAAGCGCACGCTGCGCTGGGCCTTCGACCACTTCCAGAGCGACTGGATGTTCAACCGCCTGCTCGGCACGGCGCCGATGCGGCGTGCGGCGGAGCTGGTGTACTTCCACCGCAAGGGCAGCGGGCCGGTGGCCCGCTAGCCTGCCAAGCCAGGCTCAACCGCCGCGCTGGCGCATGGCCTCGTAGAGGCACACGCCGCTGGCCACCGAGACGTTCAGGCTCTCGACCGCGCCGGCCATGGGAATGCTCACCAGCTCGTCGCAAGTCTTGCGCGTGAGCTGGCGCATGCCCTCGCCCTCGGCGCCCAGCACCAGCGCCAGCGCGCGCTTGAAGTCGCTCTGGTAGATCGTGCCCGGCGCGTCGTCGCTGGTGCCCACGCACCAGATGCTGCGTTCCTTGAGCTCGTTGAGCGTGCGCGCGAGGTTGGTCACCATGAAGTACGGCACCGTCTCGGCCGCGCCGCTCGCCACCTTGGCGACGGTGGCGTTGATGCCGGCCGCATGGTCCTTCGGCGCGATCACCGCATGGGCGCCGGCGCCGTCGGCCACGCGCAGGCAGGCGCCAAGGTTGTGCGGGTCGGTCACGCCGTCGAGCACCAGCAGCAGCGGCACGGTGCCGGCCTCCTCGAGGCCCTCGAGCAGTTCGTCGAGCGAGCGGACCTGGGCCACGGGCTCGACCCGCGCGACCACGCCCTGGTGGCCGTGGCTGCCGCTGAGCTTGGACAGCCGCAGGCCGTCGGCCTCGACCAGCCGCACACCGGCTTCTTGCGCACGCGCAATGAACTGTTTCATGCGCGCATCGCGCCGGCTGGCGTCGAACATCACTTCGAGCACCGATTTCGGCGCGGTCTTGATGCGCACGCCCACGGCATGGAAGCCGAAGATCACTTTGGGGGAAGACATTCCCCGATTATCGAGGGCGCGGCGCCCTCGCCCTCAGGCCAGCGGCAAACCGCTGTTCGCGCGGGTGCGTTCGTCGTGCAGTTCCTGCACCACCAGGGCGTTCATGTGCACCTTCAGCGTGTTGCCCACGCTGCCCAGGTACTGGCAGGCGGCATACCCTTCGGCGGCCTTTTCGTAACGTGCCACCCAGGCGTCGCGCGCGGGCAGCCGGTCGGGCGACACGGGCCAAACGCCCGGGCGCGGGCGCAGGTGTTCGGCGATGCCCACGCGCCAGGGCTTGGCGCTCAGGCGGGCGCGAAAGCAGTTCTGGTTGCGGCACATGCGCGCGTAGACCTTGTCGGCGCCCAGCGTCTGGAACACGTCGGTCACGGCGGCGTCGGACGGTGCGAAGACATCGTGCATGGCCAGCACGCGCAGCCCGGCCGGCGTGCGGTACAGCCGAAGGTGCCAGTCGGGATGCTGGTGAATGAAGCGCTCGACACGCGCTCGCGCGCCCGCCAGCGGATCGCTCTTGTCCTCGGTGAGGCGCAGCCCCTCGTAGCGGGCGCGCCAGAAGCCGAAGGCCGCCACCAGAATGAACGCGACCACTCCGGCCATCGCCGAACGCGTGCCGTAACCCGCAACCAGCGCCCCAATGAACGCCATGCCGATCACCGTCAATCCGCGCGTGCTGTCGCGCAAATCCTGGACCTCGAAGTCGACGTCGACGAACAGCACGTCGGGCGTGTTGAGGCAGCGCGCGCCGTAGCCGTTGCGGGTGACGATGCTGTCGCCCTGGCGTTCGACGATCTCCTCGCGGATCGGCACGCCATTGGCGCCGTTGTAGGCCAGCTTGCGTTCGCGACGCTCCAGCTTTTCGCCGTCGACCACGATGCGGTCATAGGCCTCGCGCGTGCGCTGGTCGGCATGGGCCTGCGCGGCGAGCGGGCTATCGTCGGACCAGCCGAAGCGGCGCACCGTGACATGCCGGCCGGCCACCCGCTCCTGGATACGGCCTTCGGCCCAGAACTGGGGAACGATCACGGCCTCAGGCGCCCTTGAAATACGACCACGCCGCGGCCGCGATCAGCAGCACGACGATCACCGGCAGCCACCTGAAGCCGCCGCCCGTCACCCGGCCCGGTTCGGCCATCGGGTTCGCCGCCGGGCTCGACGGCAGGTGCCCGAAGTCGCCGGCGGCCGGGTTCTGGTGCGCCTCGACCAGCTGCTTGGCCTCGGCCAGGCCCAGGCCGGTGGCCTCGCGCGTGAGGCGCACGGCTTCGACCTTCTGGCCCCGCGCCAGGGCCGCGAGCGCGGCGGCCGGCACCGCGGCGGGGCCGTTGCCCTGCATGCCGCTGCCGGTCTCGGCCGCAGCCTCGCCCCGGCCCCAGTCGCCTTCCTGCCAGTCGGCCGGCGCGCTGGTTGCGACTGCGCCACTGTGGGCATAGCGCTCGACGGCTTCCTTGGACGACTTGAGGTCCATGCCGGTGCGGTCGCGCACGATCTTGATGGCCTCGATCAGGTTGCCGCGCTCCAGCGCGGCGATGGCTTCGGGGGGAAGCTGGGTCATGAACTCTCCTCTGTGTTCAGGGGAGCGCCGCGGGAGCCGGGCGCTGTCTTTTTTGCTGGCTCAGGCGGCCTGAGCGACGGTCGATTCGGGTGTTTTTTCGTTGAGCGCCACGCGCCCGGCTTCGATGGTGATGCGCCGTTCGCACTGCGAGGCGATGCTGCGGTCGTGCGTGACCAGCACCAGCGTGGTTCCCAACTCGCGGTTCAGGTCGAACATGAGCTTCATGACCTGCTCGCCGGTGGCGAAGTCGAGGCTGCCGGTGGGCTCGTCGGCCAGCAGCAGGGCCGGCTGGACCACGAAGGCCCGCGCCAGCGCCACGCGCTGCTGCTCGCCGCCCGACAGCACCTTGGGGTAGTGGCCCAGGCGCTGGCCCAGCCCGACGCGGCCCAGCATCTCGGTGGCGGCCTTGCGCGCGTCCTTGCGGTTGGCCAGCTCCAGCGGCAGCATGACGTTCTCAAGCGCGCTCAGGTTGCCCAGGAGCTGGAAGCTCTGGAACACGAAGCCCACGCGCTGGGCACGCAGCGCGGCGCGCTCGTCCTCGTCGATGGCGAAGATGTCGTCGCCCGCCAGCTTCACGGTGCCGCGCGTGGGCGTGTCCAGCCCGGCAATGATCGACAGCAAGGTGCTCTTGCCAGAGCCCGAGGCGCCGACGATGGCGGCGGTTTCCCGCGCGCCCAGGGTGAAATGGATGTCCTGCAGAATGTCCAGCGTGCCGGCCGAGTCGGTGACGGACTTGAAGACATGCTCGACGGCGACAATGGCATCAGACGGGGGTTGGGACATGAAAGGCTTTTCGTTTTGAATCGACGTGACTTTATCTTGACCACCGCCGCGCTCGGCAGCGCGGGGGCATGGACGGCTGCGGCAGCCCAGGCACAGACGGCATCGGCCGGCAAGCCGGTGATCCTGGTGCTCGGTGATTCGCTGAGCGCAGAGTACGGCCTCAAGCGCGGCGAAGGCTGGGTACCCTTGCTGGAAAAAAGGCTTGCGCAGCAGAAGATCGCAGCCTCGGTGGTCAACGCCAGCATCAGCGGCGATACCAGCTCCGGCGGTCGCGCCCGCTTCCCCGCCCTGCTGGTGCAGCACAAGCCCAGCCACGTGGTGCTGGAGCTGGGCGCCAACGACGCCCTGCGCGGCCTGCCGCTGTCGAACACCGAAGACAACCTGCTGCAGATCACCAAGGCCGCGCAGGCCGCCGGCGCGCGGGTGCTGATCGTCGGCATCCAGGTGCCGCCCAACTACGGCGGCGACTACACGCGGCGCTTCGAGGCCGTGTTCGCGAAGGTGGCAGGCGCGACCAAGTCGGCGCTGGTGCCGTTCCTGCTCAAGGGCGTGGCCGATGCGCCCGACGCCATGACGCTGTTCCAGTCCGACCGCATCCACCCGACCGCCGCGGCACAGCCGCAGATCCTGGACAACGTCTGGCCGGAGCTGCGCAAGCTGCTGCCCAAGTAGCCTCGCCTCCTTGCGCGCGCCCCAAAGAAAAAGCCGCCGCAGGCCTGCGCCTGCAGCGGCTTTTCTGTTTTCAGGGGTGCCAGGAACGAGGGGTCATCCGTTCTTGGTCGGCAACTCGGGCGCCGTGGGGGGATCGCGTTCGAGCGATGCCACGTCGGTCTCCGGGTCTCCGGGGGCCAGCCCGTCGCTGCTCGGATTGAGCTTGCGGTTCGCCTTCTCCCGGAGCTTTTCTTCCTTCTTTTTCTTCTTGGCCAGCTCTTTCTGGCGCTTCTCGTAGCCGTAATTGGGTGTTGCCACTGCTTCTCCTTCAGGCGAGGCAGTCAGGGTGACTGCGCTTCAGCCTACTGTAAGCGATAACGGTGCAGTCTCAAGACGCGGCGCCGGCGGCCGTTTCGAACTCGAACACACCTTGCAAACCCGGGTAACGCTGGTGCATGAACCAGCCCATGGCCCCCCGCGCCGGCCGCCACCGATGAGGAGTCGCGTGCCGCGCAGGTCGGACACGCCTTCCAGAAGGCCGGACTGCGCGAGCGCCTCCAGCACCTGCGCGGGCACGGCCAGCACCCGTGACGCGGGCGGCACCGCATCGCGCGCAGCCGGCGGCGCGACGCGCTGGCTCTCGCGGTGTTTCCTGCCCACTGCGCGCAACAGCGCCTACATCTGCAGCAAGGCCTGCTGCAGGTCGGCACGCAGGTCGTCCACGTCCTCCAGGCCGACCGAAAAACGCACCAGCGTGCCCTTGTAGGGCCAGCGGGCGACGCTGGCGTCGCGCATCAGGCCGATGTCGTAGGGCACGACGAGGCTGATCGGGCCGCCCCACGAATAGCCGAGGCGGAAGAGCTTCAGGCTGTCGCAGAAGCGATCGACCTGCTCGGTGCTGAAGCGCTCGTCGAACACCACCGAGAACAGGCCCGCGGCCAGGTCGGTGGCACCGCACAGCGCGCGCCAGTTGGCGTGGCCCGGCGAATCCTCGAGCGCGGGATGCAGCACCTGCGCGATCTCTTCGCAGCCGTTGAGCCAGCCGGCCAGCTCGCGCGCCGCGCGGTCGTGCGCGGCGTAGCGCAGCGCCATGCTCGGCAGCGAGCGCAGCAGGGTTTCGACGTCGCCCACGCCGATGCCGAAGCCGGTGCGCATGTGGGTGAGCTTGAGCGCGCGGTGCAGCCGCTCGTCGCGCGTGACGACGCTGCCCATGAGCACGTCGCCGCCGCCGCTGGGGTACTTGGTGAGCGCGTGCACCGACACGTCGACGCCCTGCCCCGTGCCGTTGAAATCGAAGGGCGCGAAGGCCAGGCCCGCGCCCCAGGTGTTGTCCAGCGCGGTCATCACGCCGCGCTCGCGGCAGACCTCGGCCAGCGCCGGCAGGTTGGGGAATTCCATCGTCACCGAGCCGGCCGCTTCGAGCCACACCAGCCGCGTGCGGTGCGAGAGCTTGGCTTCTAGGTCGGACGGATTCATCGCGTCGTACAGGCGGTGCGTGATGCCGAAATTGGCGAGCTCGCCCGTGGCCAACGCCTTGGTGGGGCCGTAGGCGTTGTCGGGAATCAGCACTTCGTCGCCGGTCTTGAGGAACGCGAACGAAACCAGCGAGATCGCGGCCAGCCCGCTGGGCACCAGCAGGCATTCGGTGCCGCCCTCGAGCGTGGCCAGGCGTTCTTCGAGCGTGAAGGTGGTGGGCGTGCCGTGCAGGCCGTAGGTGTAGCCGGCCTTGGTCTTCCAGTCGCGCGCGCGCATGGCGGCGACGTCGGCGAAGAACACGGTCGAGGCCTTGAACACGCCGGGCTGCGGCGCAGCGAAGGTGGCCGGCGGCGTGTAGGGATGGTGGATCAGGGTCGTGGAAGGCTTGCTCATGTGCTGATGCTAGCGCCCCGCGAGGAACCCTCGACGGCCGTGACATTCTCCGTTCGATGTCGACGGCCTTGGCCGGATCGCACGCGCATTGCGGATAGAGTTGCCCCTCCGAAAATAAAGGGAGGATTTTCTCGATGCGTCATCTGCTCATCACCATCACGGCCGCTGCGGCCCTGTCCGCCTGCGGCGGCATGAAGAACCTGGATTCGAACGCGCTCGCGGGCGCCGGCGGCAGCGCCTTCAAGGCTATGTCGCTCACCGACGGCGACGTGCAGGCCCTGGCCAACCAGTCTTGCGCCGAGCTCGACAAGAGCTCCAAGGTCGCGGGCCCCGCCGATGCCTACAGCAAGCGCCTGGAGCGCGTGCGCCAGGGCCTGCCCACCACCATCGGTGGCCAGCCTGCCAGCTACAAGGTCTACCTCACGAAGGACGTGAACGCCTGGGCCATGGGCAACGGCTGCATCCGCGTCTACAGCGGCCTCATGGACCTCATGAACGACGACGAGCTGCGCGGCATCATCGGCCACGAGATCGGCCACGTCGCCCTGGGCCACAGCAAGAAGGCCATGCAGACCGCCTACGCGGTGTCGGCAGCGCGCGGCCTGGCCGGCGCCACCGGCAATGCGGCGATCACGCAGCTGTCGTCCTCGCAGATCGGCGACTTCGCCGAGAAGCTGGTCAACGCGCAGTTCTCGCAGTCGCAGGAAACCGACTCGGACAACTACGCCTTCGACCTGCTGACCACGCAGAAGCTCAAGCGCGAAGGCCTCGTCACCGCGTTCCAGAAGCTGGCCAAGCTCGACGGCGGCAAGAGCTCGATGCTCAGTTCGCACCCGGCCTCCGGCGACCGCGCGGCCAACATCCAGAAGCGCCTCGCAACGAGCAAGTAAGCAGCCTGGGCCCGGGCGGCTGCTCGGCGCACAATGCGCCGATGCTCACCCGCCCGCCCTTGCCGGGGCCCGCCGCGCCATGCAGCTGACGCGGCCCCCGTCCCCTCATCTGCGGCCCTTCCTGCGGCTGCTGTGGGCCTCGGCGCCCGACGGCACACCCGACACACGCACCGGCGCCCGCGAGCACGTGCTGCCCACGGGCGGCATGCACCTGGTGTTCCGGCTTTCGGGGCCGCCGCTGCGGCTCTTCGACGACACGCGCGACCTGCGCGGCCACACGGTCGGCCACGCCATCGTCGGCGGTGCGCGCGCTGCTTTCTACCTGCGCGATGTGTCGGTGGCCACACGCTCGGTCGGCGCGCAATTGCACCCCGGTGCGGCCCGGCTGCTGCTCGGCGCACCTGAAGGCGCCCTGAGCGGGCGCCACACGCCGCTCGACGCGCTGTGGGGCGAGCGGCAGACCGCCGACGCGCTCGAACAGCTGCATGCATCGTCCGACGACCCGGCCCGGCAGCTGAACGTGTTCGAGGCCTTGCTGACCCGGCGTCTGGCCGCCGCTACCCTGCCCCGCACCAGCCCGCGCGGCCTGCACCCGGCCGTGGCCGCCTCGCTGGGGCAGATGAAGCGCGACACGCCCGCGTCGATCGCCACGCTGGTGGCGCGCAGCGGCTACAGCCACCGGCGCTTCATCGCGCTGTTCCGCGCGGCGGTCGGGCTCGCGCCCAAGGAATACGCCCGCGTGATGCGCTTCGACCGCGTGCTGGCGCTGGCCGCCGACGATCCCGCGCGCGCCTGGGCCGACATCGCGCTCGCCGCGGGCTACAGCGACCAGGCGCATCTGAGCCGCGAGTTCTCGGCGCTGGCCGGCCTGTCGCCGCAGGCCTGGCGGCAGACGGGCGCTGCGTCGCCGCGTCACGTGCCGGCTGCCAGTGCGGCAGGTCAAATTCCTTCAAGACGCTAGCGCCGAGGCTGCGCAGAATCGGCGCCACAGTCCCCGTTTCATCACCCGATTCCAGAAAGAAAGGCAGGTCCCGCCATGGCCATCCACGAGCTGTTTCCGTACCTCTGCGTCGACAACGCCGCCGCGGCCGTCGACTTCTATTGCCACGTGTTCGAGGTGAAGGAAATCTTTCGACTGACCGAGCCCAGCGGCCGCATCGGGCACGTCGAGCTGGACTTTCACAACGGCGCGATCCTGATGATCTCGGACGAGTTCGCCGAGTTCAACATCCGCTCGCCCAAGGCGCTTGGCGGCAGCGCGGTCTCGCTGCACCTGCATGTGGACGATGCCGACGCGCTGGTCGCGCGCGCGGTCGCCGCCGGCGCCACGCTGGACATGGCACCGCAGGATCAGTTCTATGGGGAGCGTTCCGGCGTCTTCCGCGACCCCTTCGGTCACCGGTGGAACGTGGGGCACAGCATCGAGAAGCTGACGCCGGAGGAAATGCAGCGGCGCTACACCGCGATGTTCGACACCCCCGGCGGCGGCAGCTGCAGCTGCAGCAGCAGCTGAGCGCGCCGGCCGGTGGTGCCAGGGCCGGTCGTCAGACCGACCACTTCTCGATCAGCTTCTCGGCGCCGAGCGAGTCGTAGCCCTCGAAGGGCTGGTGGATCCACGGGTTGGTGGCCAGGAACTCGACCGAGTAGTCGGGCGTGAAGGTCGACAGTGCCTTGGTCCAGATGACCGCGCTGCGCAGCTCGGTGATCGGCTTGTAGTTGTTGCGCAGCATGTCCATCACGGCGTGCAGCGTGTGGCCCGAATCGGCCAGGTCGTCCACCAGCAGCACCTTGCCGGCGATCTCGCCCTTGGGGGTCGTGATGTAGCGGGCGATGTCGAGATGACCCTGGATCGTGCCGGCGTCGGCGCGGTAGGAGCTGGTCGACATGATCGCCAGCGGCTTGTCGAAGATGCGCGAGAGCACATCGCCCGGGCGCATGCCGCCGCGCGCCAGGCACAGGATGGTGTCGAACTCCCAGCCCGACTGGTGCACCTTGATCGCGAGCTTCTCGATCAGGTTGTGGTACTCGTCGTAGCTGACGTAGAGATGTTTGCCGTCTTCGGTCAACATGGTCTGGTTCGTTCCTGTTCAGTCTGCGAGGTAGGGGTGACGCATCATGATCGTGTGGTCGCGATCAGGGCTCGTGGACACCATGTGGATCGGCACGCCGGTGACCTGCTCGATGCGCTGCAGGTACAGCCGCGCATTGACCGGCAGCTTGTCGTACTGCGTGACGCCCACGGTGCTTTCGGTCCAGCCTTCGAGCGTTTCGTAGATCGGCGTGCAGCGCTCGATCTCGTCCGCGCCCATCGGCAGGATGTCGGTGGTTTCGCCGTCGAGTTCGTAGCCGGTGCACAGCTCGAGCTTCTCGAGGCCGTCGAGCACGTCCAGCTTGGTGATGCACAGGCCCGACAGGCCGTTGACCTGCGCCGAGCGCTTGAGCAGCGCGGCATCGAACCAGCCGCAACGGCGGCTGCGGCCGGTGGTCACGCCCTTTTCGGCGCCCACGGTGCTCATGTGGTAGCCGGGGGTGCCCGGCGTGGCCCAGTCGAGCTCGGTGGGGAACGGACCGCCGCCCACGCGGGTGCAGTAGGCCTTGGTGATGCCCAGCACGTAGTGCAGCATGCCCGGGCCCACGCCCGAACCGGCGGCGGCGTTGCCGGCCACGCAGTTGCTCGAGGTGACGTACGGGTAGGTGCCGTGGTCGACGTCGAGCAGCGTGCCTTGCGCGCCTTCGAACAGCAGGTTGGCGCCGGCCTTGTGGGCGTCGTTCAGCTCGCGCGACACGTCGGCCATCATCGGCTTGAGCAGCACGGCGTGGCGCATGGCTTCGTCGAACACGGTGTCGTAGTCGATGGCGGGCGCACCCAGCACCTGCGTGAGCACGTGGTTGTGCAGTTCGAGCAGCACGCGCAGCTTGGCGGCGAAGCGCTCGGGGTGCTTCAGGTCCTGCACGCGCAGCGCGCGGCGGGCGATCTTGTCTTCGTAGGCCGGACCGATGCCGCGGCCGGTGGTGCCGATCTTCTCGATGCCACCCTTTTCGCGGTAGGCCTCGCGCGCGATGTCCAGCGCGGCGTGGAACGGCAGGATCAGCGGGCAGGCTTCGCTGATGCGCAGGCGCGAACGCACTTCGACGCCGGCTTTCTCCAGGCCTTCGATTTCCTCGAACAGCTTGGCCGCCGACAGCACCACGCCGTTGCCGATGTAGCACTTGACGCCGGGCCGCATGATGCCGCTCGGGATCAGGTGCAGCGCCGTCTTCACGCCGTTGATGACCAGCGTGTGGCCCGCGTTGTGGCCGCCCTGGAAACGGACCACGCCCTGGGCGCTTTCCGTCAGCCAGTCAACCAGCTTGCCCTTGCCTTCGTCGCCCCACTGGGTCCCGACGACGACCACGTTTCTTCCGGTGGTTACGCTCATGCTCGTTCCATTGCTTAAAAATTCAGATCGCTCGGACACTCCATTGGCCGGCCTGCTCGACGAGCTCGCGGTCGCAATGGAATTCATCGATTTCGCTGCCATGTCCGGGCAGCACGCAGACAACCGTTTCGCCGGCCTTGCGCAGTTGGGCGATGGCCTCGCGCAGGCCGACCGCGTCGCTCCAAGGCGCACGGATGGCGGCGCGCAGCGGACGGGCCGGCAGCACGCCGACGAGTTCGCGCACATCGAGGCTGAAGCCGACGGCCGGACGGTTGCGGCCGAACACGGCGCCCACCTCGTCGTAGCGGCCACCGCGCACCAGCGAGTCGGCCGCGCCCGGCACGTAGATGCCGAAACGCATGCCGCTGTAGTAGGCGTAGCCACGCAGGTCGGCCAGGTCGAAGCTGATCTGGCGCCCTGCGGTGCCGTTCAGGCCGGCGGCCAGCTGCTTCAGGTCGGCCAGCGCCGCGGCCACGGTGGGCGTGCCCTTCAGGGCCTTGGCGGCCTCGCCGAGCACGGCCACATCGCCGTACAGGCCCACGAGGGCGCGCAGGCCGTCGCGTGACGCAGCGGGGAAATCCTTGGTGAGCGCCTGCAGCTCGCTCGCGTCCTTGGCGGCCAGCGCGGCGTGCACGCGGGCGATCGCGGCGGCATCGACCGGCACGCCGGCGAACAGCGCGCGCACGATGCGGGCGTCGGCCAGGTCGACGATCACGCCGTCGCGCAGGCCGGCGGCGTCGAGGCAGTCGAGCGCCAGCAGCAGGGTTTCGGTGTCGGCTTCGAGGCCGGCGTGGCCGTAGATCTCGGCGCCGAACTGCAGCGGCTCGCGGGTGGCGTGCGGGCGGTCGGGCCGGGTGTGGACCACCGGACCGCAGTAGCACAGGCGCGCCACGCCGTCGCGGTTCAGCAGGTGGGCATCGATGCGCGCCACCTGGGGGGTGGTGTCGGCGCGCAGGCCCATGCTGCGACCGGAAAGCTGGTCGACGAGCTTGAAGGTTTGGAGGTCGAGCGCTTCGCCGGTGCCCGAAAGCAGCGACTCCAGGTGCTCGAGCAGCGGCGGCATCACCAGCTCGTAGCCATAGCCACGGGCGGTATCGAGCAGCTGGCGTCGAAGTTCTTCGATGTGGCGCGCCTCGGAGGGCAGCACATCGGCAATGTGATCCGGGAGGACCCAGGCGGACATGGGGATCGGGGGCGTGGTTAAACCGGGATTCTACCGGGCCCGAGCTACCCCAGAGCCCAGAGCAGTACCAAACCCAGCAGGATGCTGCAAAGACCGAAGAAACGCAGCTGGCCGTCGCGCAGCTGCAGCAATTGGCTGAAGCCGCGCCGCCACCCGCCCGGCGAGACGAAAGGCAGGATGCCTTCGATCACCAGGACCAGCGCCAACGCGCTCCAGAAGGTGTCGGCGCTCACGGCTCCAGGCAGGACAGCGGAAACGGACGGCCTGTTGTTACTTGCGCGCCGAGCCGGAGCTCTGCATGGCGCGGAAGAAGTCCGAGGACGGATCGAGCACCATCACGTCGCTCTTCTTGTTGAAGCTCTGCTTGTAGGCCTCGAGGCTGCGATAGAACTGGGCGAACTGCGGATCGCGGCCGAAGGCCTCGCTGTAGGTCGCTGCAGCCTGGGCATCGCCCTCGCCCTTGATCTTCTGGGCGTCGCGGTAGGCGTTGGCCACGATCACTTCGCGCTGGCGGTCGGCGTCGGCGCGGATCTTCTCGCCTTCGGCCGTGCCGGTGGAACGCAGCTCGTTGGCCACGCGCTTGCGTTCGGCTTCCATGCGGCGGTAGACCGATTCGGTGATGGCTTCCACGTAGTCGACGCGGGTGATGCGCACGTCGACCACGTCGACGCCCCAGGGCTTGGCGCCCTTCACCACGGCCAGCACTTCACGCTGCACGTCGGCCATCAGGGCCTCGCGGCGCACCGAGATCAGGTCGCGCACGGTGCGCTTGTTGATGTTTTCCTGGAAGGCGTTGCGCACCACGCGGTTCAGCTGCATGGCGCCCGCGTTCTCGTCGAGGCCGACGTTGCGGATGTAGGCCTGCGGGTCGGAGATGCGCCAGCGCACGTACCAGTCGATCACCACGCGCTGCTTTTCAGCGGTGAGCATGGGCTCGGTGTCCAGGCTCGAGAGCGTCAGCAGGCGCTTGTCGATGTACGACACGTTCTGGAACGGCGGCGGCAGCTTGAAGTTGAGGCCGGGCTCGGTGATGACCTGCTTGATCTGGCCGAGGGCATAGACCACGCCGAACTGGCGCTGGTCGACCACGAAGAGGGTCGAGCTCAGCAGCACGAGCAGGACGAGGACCGAGGTGGCGATGAAACCGATTCTGTTCATGTTGTTCCGGGCCTTTCTCAGCGCACGTCGCGGTCACGCGAACGGCCGTCACGGGCGCGCACGTCGGTGGTGGCGGGCGCCACCGGGATCACCGACGACTGGGTCGGTGCGGTGCCGGCCACGCTGGGGCTGGCGGCGTCCACGGGCGTGGCTGTGTTGCCGCCGCCTTGCTGCATCAGCTTGTCGAGCGGCAGGTACAGCAGGTTGGATCCCTGCTTGCTGTCGACCAGCACCTTGGTCGTGCTGGCGTAGATCTGCTGCATGGCGTCGGTGTACATGCGGTCGCGCGTCACCTGCGGCGCCTTCTGGTACTCGGTCAGCACCGAGCTGAAGCGACCTGCGTCACCTTGTGCCTGCGCCACGATGCGGGCCTTGTAGGCCTCGGACTCTTCCTTCAGGCGCGACGAGGTACCGGTGGCCAGCGGCACGACGTTGTTGGCGTAGGCCTCGGCGTCGTTCTTGGCGCGTTCGCGTTCCTGGCCGGCCTTGAGCACGTCGTCGAAGGCGGCCTGCACCTGCTCGGGCGGACGCACGCCGCCCTGCTGCAGGTTGATGCCGACGACTTCGACGCCGACCTTGTAGCGGTCGAGGATGGTCTGCATCAGTGCGCGCACGCGGGGCGCGATCTGGTCGCGCTCTTCGGCGAGCGCCGCATCCATCTTCATCTTGCCGACCACTTCGCGCACGGAGCTTTCGGCCACCTGCACGATGGTTTCAGCGGGCGACTTGCTCTCGTAGAGCCAGGCGCGCGCATCGCTCAGGCGGTACTGCACGGCGAACTTGATTTCGACGATGTTCTCGTCTTCGGTCAGCATGGCCGATTCGCGCAGGCCGGTGGAGCGCACGATGGCGTCGCGGCCCACGTCGGTGGAACGGATCTGCGTGGTCACCACCACTTCGTGGCGTTGAATGGGGTACGGCAGGCGCCAGTTGAAGCCTGCGTTCACCGTCGACTTGTAGCGACCGAATTGCGTCACCACGGCCTGCTGGCCTTCGTTCACGATGAAGAAGCCGGTGCCGAGCCAGATCAGGACCGCCACGGCGGCCACGAGGCCGATGCCGAAGCCGGCGTTCTTCATGTCGGGCTTGTAGCCGTTGCCGCCACCGCCGCCGGTACCGTTGGGGCGATTGCCGCCGCCCTTGCCGCCGCCGAAGAAACCGCCGAGCTTGCGATTGAGGTCGCGCCAGAGTTCGTCGAGGTCGGGCGGGCCCTGGTTCGGGCCCTGGCCGCGCGGGCGATTGCCGTTGCCGTTGTTGTTCTGGTTGCCGCTCGAAGGCGGCGGGATCGGGGCGCCGGGGGGATCGGCATCGGGCGGCCGGTTGCCGGCCGGGCGGTCGCCGTTGGAGGACGGCTCGTCGCCGCGCCCCCATCGGCCATCGTTCAGGTTGAACATGCCCAGAAACCCTCTCCGCGCTGGCTTTGCATTCATTCGCTTCGTTCTCGTGTCAGTGGCGGGATTGTGCCCAATCAAGGGGCCGCATCGTGCAATTCAGCGTCCGCCTCAGGGGTCATCGTATCGGCGACGGAACCCGATTGCCGGGCCAGCTCGGCCCGCAGCAACGGCAGGCCTTCGCCGGTCCTGGCGCTGAGGAAGATGCGGGGAACCTGCACGCCGTCGATTTCCATCTCGTCCTGCAGATGCAGCGGATGTTGCGCGCTTTCAAGGGCGTCGAGCTTGTTGAACACCAGCAGCTGCGGCACGTCGCCTGCGCCGATGTCCTGCAGCACCGACTGGACCTCGGCCATCTGCTCGGGATAGTGCGGGTTGGAGGCATCGATCACGTGCAGCAGCAGGTCGGCATCGACCGCCTCCTGCAAGGTGGCCTTGAACGCATCGACCAAGCCGTGCGGCAGGTCGCGGATGAAGCCCACGGTGTCGGAGATCGACACCTGCCGCCGCGCATCGCCCAGGTAGAGGTTGCGCGTGGTGGTGTCGAGCGTGGCGAACAGCTGGTCGGCCGCATAGGCGCGCGCCTTGACCATCGCATTGAAGATCGACGACTTGCCCGCGTTGGTGTAGCCGACGAGCGAGATGTTGAAGGTCTCGCGGCGCTCGCGCTGGCGGCGCTGCGTGCTGCGCTGCTTCTGCACCTTGGCCAGGCGTTCGCGCGTGCGCTTGATCGACTCGTTGATCATGCGGCGGTCGAGTTCGATCTGCTTTTCGCCGGGGCCGCCGCGCACACCTGCGCCGCCGGTCTGGCGCTCCAGGTGGGACCAGCGACGGACCAGCCGCGTGCTCAGGTACTGTAGGCGAGCCAGCTCGACCTGCAGCTTGCCTTCGTGCGAGCGGGCACGCTGGGCGAAGATCTCGAGGATGAGGAAGGTGCGGTCATACACCGCGACATCGAGCTGGCGTTCGAGGTTGCGCTGCTGCGCAGGACTCAGGGACTGGTCGAAGATGACCTCGCTCGCCCGGTGCATGGCGGCGAGCTCCTTGATCTCTTCGGCCTTGCCGCTGCCGACGAACAGCGCCGCGTCGGGCGCCTTGCGCTTGCAGGCCAGGCGGGCAACGGGCGTCAGGCCCGCGGTTTGTGCAAGCAGGCCGAGTTCTTCGAGCTCGCTGTCGAAATGGGGCAGCCCGAAATCGACACCGACGAGAACGGCGGCGCCTTCCTGGCGGGGGATCGAATCAGACAAGCGGAATCAGATATGGAAAAAGCGCGGCGGGGTTGCCGCCGCGCTCCGCGCGATCAGGCGGCGGCGTCGTCGTTCTCGTTGGCCGAGAAGTTGACGGCACGACCCGGCACGATGGTGGAAATGGCGTGCTTGTAGACCATTTGCGTCACTGTATTGCGAAGCAACACGACGTATTGATCGAAGGACTCGATCTGGCCTTGCAGCTTGATGCCGTTCACCAAATAAATGGAAACCGGCACATGCTCGCGACGCAAGGTGTTCAGAAACGGGTCTTGCAGAAGTTGCCCTTTATTGCTCACGATATTCTCCGTGTTCAAGAGTAGTTGTTGGAGAGATGACCTTAACACAGGGTTTCTGCGCCGCAGCAATCGGGGTCAAAAGCCTTGAGAAAATAACGGTTCTCAAAAGACGGAACTTCCGCTCCTGCTGCGGCTCAACGGCTGCCATCGGCAGCCAAGCGCCCTCAGTTGTCCTTGTCCACGAACGGATTCTGCGAGCTTTTGAACTGGATCCGCAAGGGCGTGCCCACGAGGTCGAATTCCTTGCGGAAACGCCCTTCCAGGAAACGCTTGTAGGCGTCGGTCACATGCTCCAGCGAATTGCCGTGAATGATGATCACGGGTGGATTCATGCCGCCCTGGTGCGCATAGCGCAGCTTGGGCCGGAACATGCCACCGCGCTGGGGCGCCTGGAATTGCACCGCCTCCAGCAGCAGGCGCGTCAGCACCGGCGTCGACATCTTGCGCGTGGCCGACTTGTGGGCCTGCGCAATGGCCTGCCACACCGGGCCCAGGCCCTGGCGCTTGATGGCCGAGATGAAATGCAATGACGCGAACTTCAGGAACGGCAGGCGGGTTTCGATCTGCCGCTGGATCTGCTCGCGCTGGTAGCTGTCGACCGCGTCCCATTTGTTGATGGCGATCACCACCGCACGTCCGCTTTCGAGGATGTAGCCGGCGATGTGCGCGTCCTGGTCGGTCACGCCCTGCGTGGCGTCGAGCAGCAGCAGCACGACGTTGGCCGACTCGATGGCCTGCAGCGTCTTGACCACCGAGAACTTCTCGATCGCCTCGAACACCCGACCCTTGCGGCGCAGGCCGGCGGTGTCGATCAGCTCGAAGCGCTGGCCGTTGCGCTCGAAGGGCACCGAGATCGCGTCGCGCGTCGTGCCGGGCATGTCGAAGGCCACCAGGCGCTCTTCGCCCAACCAGGTGTTGATCAGCGTCGACTTGCCGACGTTGGGCCGGCCGGCCACGGCCAGCTTGATCGGCTTGTTGACGTCGTCTTCGTCTTCCTCGTCGTCCGGGTCAGCCAGGTTCAGTGGCGCGAGCGCCAGCTCGACCAGGTCGCGCATGCCCTGCCCGTGCGCCGCGGACACGCCGTGCACGTCGCCGAAACCCAGCTCGTAGAAGTCGACCAGCTTGGTGCCGTCGTGCATGCCTTCGGCCTTGTTGGCCGCCAGCACGCAGGGCTTGCCCAGCCGGCGCAGCTCGTTGGCGATGTCGTGGTCTTGCGCCGAGAGGCCTTCGCGGGCATCGACCACGAAGATCACGACGTCGGCCTCGGCCACGGCCTGCCGCGTCTGCTTGGCCATTTCCTTGTAGATGCCGCTGCCGGCATCGGGCTCGAAGCCGCCGGTGTCGATCACGATGAACTCGTGCTTGCCCAGGCGGCCGTTGCCGTAGTGGCGGTCGCGCGTGAGGCCGGCGAAGTCGGCGACGATGGCGTCGCGCGTCTGGGTCAGGCGGTTGAAGAGCGTCGACTTGCCGACGTTGGGACGGCCGACCAGGGCCACGACCGGCTTCATGGCCGGCCTTTCGATGGCGCGGTTTTCATGGTCGGGCCTTGGAAGTAAGAGAAAGACAAGAAATGACTATTCAGGGCGGTAGCCGAACACGCCACCCTTGGCGGTCACGACGACCACCGTGTTGCCGGCCAGGACCGGCGTCACGGTGATGGCCGAGCCATCGGGCGTCACGCGGTTGAGCAGCGCACCGTCTTCGCGCGACACGAAGTGCAGCGTGCCGGTGCTCTCGCCAATGATCAGCGAGCGGCCCACGGCCAGCGGTGCGGTCAGTTCGCGGTTCTTCAGGCGGCTCATCTGCCAGGCGCGTTCGCCGTCGGCGCGACGCCAGGCGGTAACGCTGCCATCCGACTCTGTGCCATAGAGAAAGCGCTCGTCGCCGCTCACGCCGTCGGCGCCCGAGGCCGGCTTGCTCCAGAGCAGCTGGCCGCGCAGGGTGTCGACGCAGCCGACGCTGGCGTAGTAGGCGCGTGCGCAGACCGTGTCGCCGTAGCGGCTCACGCTGCCGGTCAGGTCGACCAGGCGTTCCACGTCGTTGGTGCCGCGCGGCGCGGCGATGGGTGCTTCCCAACGCGAGCTGCCGTTGCCGGGGTTCATGCCGACGAGTCGGCCACCCAGACCGGCGACCAGCGTGTCGCCGACCGCGATCAGGACGCCCGACTTGCGCAGCACGAGGTTTTCGCCCGGGCGCTGTTGCTGCCACAGGCGACGGCCGCTCTGGCCGTCCCAGGCGCTGACGCTGCGGTCGGCGGTCTGCACGAAGACGCGGCGACCGGCCACCAGCGGTGCGGTGAAGGCCTGGGCCGACAAGCGCTGCTTCCACAGCACCTTGCCGTTCTCGATGGCGACCACTTCGTTGTTGGTAGTGACCACGGCCGTCAGCGAGCCGTCGCTGCCGACACCGGCCGCCAGCGGCGCACCGGCGCTGGCGCGCCAGGTTTCGCGACCGGCGCGGGCATCGATGGCGACGACCGTGCCGTCACTGCCGGCCACGGTCACGATGTCACCGCTGACATCGGCGGTGAGCGGGAATTCGACGCCCGGAATCCGCACGTTCCAGGCCTGGCGCACACCCATCAGGGACGGGTTGGCCGGCAGTTCGGCGGGCTTGGGCTTGCCGGAGCCCGAGCAAGCGGCCAGGAGCGCTACCAGAACAAGAGCAGAACCCGCGCGCAGGGCGGTCGATTCAGGCATGAAACGCTTGAAATTCATGAGGGTGTGCGATCAGGAGTTCTTGGGGACGGCGGGCGTCACGGTGACGGTCGGCGCCAGGGTCTTCGGGTCGACACCGACCGCGTTGAGCTTGATCTCGACCAGCCGGCGGTAGTCCGAGCCGGCGCCCAGGCCGGTCCAGGCCTTGCGGTACTCGGCCTGCGCCTCGTCGCGCTTGCCTTGCGCCATGTAGATGTCGCCCTTGCGGTCGGCCACCAGCGGTTCGAATTCGGTCGGCACCTTGCCGTCGAGTTGCTTGAGCGCGTCGTCGTAGGACTTGGCATCGAGCAGTTCGGCCGCAAGCCGCAGCTTGGCGATGGCCTGGTAGCCCGGGTCGACGGCGTTCTGCGCAACCCAGCCCAGCGCCGCGCGCGAGCCATCGGCATTGCCCTTGTCGAACAGGGTCTTGGCGACCAGCAGGCCGGCCTGCTGTGCGTAAGCGGTGCCCGCGAAGCGCTCCTTCATGTCGGTCATCACGCGCTGGATGCGCTCGACGTCGCCCGACTGCGTGCTGCGCTCGACCTCGTCATAAAGGGCCGCAGCCTGGGCAGCCTTGGTGCGCTGGTAGTACTGCCAGCCGTTCCAGGCCACGAAGGCGCCGGCGACGAGCAGCACAGCCCAGGTGATCAGGGTGCCGTAGGTGTTCCAGAAATGCTTGAGCTGGTCGAGCTGTTCCTGTTCTTCGAGGTCGAGATGGGTGGCCATGCGCTGTCAGAGGTTGGGAGCCGGCGATTGTAGGGTGGCGGCCCAGGTGGTCACTTCAGCAAGTGAACGGGCGGACTGCGCGACGCTGGCGTCGCGCAAGGCCTTGAGAGTCACTTCACCGCGCGCAAGTTCATCGGCGCCGAAGATCAGGGCGTAGGCGGCGCCGCTGGCGTCCGCCTTGCGCATCTGCGCCTTGAAGCTCGCAAGGCCTTCGGCCGTGCTGGCGTGCATCTGCACGCGCACGCCGGTTTCGCGCAGCTGCTGCAGGGCGCGCAGCACGACGGGCATCGAAGCGGCGTCGGGCACGATGGCATAGACATCGGGCACCGGTGCCGGCACTTCGGTGCCCTGCTCTTTCAGCAGGTCGAGCACGCGCTCGACGCCGATGGCCCAGCCCACCGCGGGCGCCGGCTTGCCGCCGATCTGGGCGATGAGGTCGTCGTAACGGCCACCGGCGCACACCGTGCCCTGCGCGCCGAGGCGATCGGTCACGAACTCGAACACCGTGAGGTTGTAGTAGTCGAGCCCGCGCACGAGGCGCGGGTTGATCGTGAAGGCGATGTCGTTGGCCTTGAGGATGGCCTGCAGCCCCTCGAAGTGCGCCAGCGATTCGGCACCGAGGAAGTCGATCAGCTTCGGGGCCGACTCGACCACCTCTTTCATGGCCGGGTTCTTCGTGTCGAGGATGCGCAGCGGGTTGCTGTGCAGGCGGCGCTTGCCGTCCTCGTCGAGCTTGTCGGCGTGCTGCTCGAAGTGGGCGATGAGCTGGGCGCGGTGCAGCGCGCGCTCGGCCGGCTGGCCCAGGCTGTTGAGTTCCAGGCGCACGTCGGTCAGGCCGATGGCCTTCCACAGCGCGGTGGCCAGCAGGATCAGTTCGGCGTCGACATCGGGTCCGGCAAAACCGAGCGCCTCGGCGCCGATCTGGTGGAACTGGCGGAAGCGCCCGCGCTGCGGCTTTTCGCGGCGGAACATCGGGCCCGTGTACCAGAGGCGCTTGGGGCCTTCGTAGAGCATGTTGTGCTCGATCACGGCGCGCACGAGGCCGGCCGTGTTCTCCGGGCGCATCGCCAGGTGCTCCGACTGCCCATGCTTGTCCGAACGGTCTTCGAAGGCGTACATCTCCTTCTCGACGATGTCCGTCACCTCGCCGATGCCGCGCACGAACAGCGCCGTGTGCTCCAGGATCGGGGTGCGGACGTTGCGGTACGCATAGCGCCCCATCAGGTCGCGCACGGTGGCCTCGAGCCACTCCCAGCGCGCCGATTCGGGCGGCAATATGTCGTTCATGCCTTTGACGGCATTCAATTTTTCAGCCATGAGTCTGCGGAGGTGTCAGGCAGCGACGGCGTGTTCGCCGCCGAAGCGCTTTTCGATGTAGGTTTCGACGAGCTGGTGGAACTCGTTGGCGATATTGTCGCCGCGCAGCGTGAGGGCCTTTTCGCCGTCGATGAAGACCGGCGCGGCAGGCGCCTCGCCCGTGCCGGGCAGGCTGATGCCGATGTCGGCGTGCTTGCTCTCGCCGGGGCCGTTGACGATGCAGCCCATGACGGCCACCTTCAGCGTCTCGACACCGGGGTACTTCTTGCGCCAGACCGGCATCTGCAGGCGCAGGTAGTCGTCGATCTGCTTGGCCAGTTCCTGGAAGGTGGTGCTCGTGGTGCGGCCGCAGCCCGGGCAGGCCGTGACGCTCGGCACAAACACGCGCAGGCCCAGGGCCTGGAGGATTTCGTTGGCGATCAGCACTTCCTGCGTGCGCGACTCGCCCGGCTGCGGCGTGAGCGACACGCGGATCGTGTCGCCGATGCCCTCTTGCAGCAGGATCGACAGCGCCGTGGCCGAGGCCACCGTGCCCTTGGTGCCCATGCCGGCTTCGGTCAGGCCCAGGTGCAGCGGGTTGTCGCAGCGCTTCGCGAGCTCGCGGTAGACCGAGATCAGGTCCTGCACGCCGCTCACCTTGCACGACAGGATGACCTGGTTGCCGGCCATGCCCATCGATTCGGCCAGCTTGGCGGACTCGATGGCCGAGGTGATCAGCGCCTCGTACATCACCTGCTTGGCGTCCCAAGGCTCGGCGCGCTGGCTGTTGGTGTCCATCAGGCTGGCGAGCAGTTCCTGGTCGAGGCTACCCCAGTTCACACCGATGCGCACCGGCTTGTTCCAACGCATGGCCGCGTCGATCATCTGGCCAAACTGCTTGTCCTTCTTGTCGCCCTTGCCCACGTTGCCGGGGTTGATGCGGTACTTGCTCAGCGCCTCGGCGCAGGCCGGATAGTCGGTGAGCAGGCGGTGGCCGTTGTAGTGGAAGTCGCCGATCAGCGGCACGTCGATGCCCATGCGGTCGAGCTGCTCGCGGATGTAGGGCACCTGAGCGGCGGCTTCGGGCGTGTTGACGGTGATGCGGACCATCTCGGAGCCCGCAATGGCGAGTTCCTTGACCTGGATCGCGGTGCCGATGGCATCGACCGTGTCGGTGTTGGTCATCGACTGCACGCGCGTGGGCGCGTCGCCCCCCACCGTGACGATGCGCGGGCCCCAGACCACGCTGGCCTGGCGCGAGCGGCGCGCCTTGGGCGCCGCCGATTCGATGGGTTGGGGAGTGCAGTCGGTTGTCACGATTTCACCTCGAAACGCGCCACGCCGCCGCCGCGGGTGACAGGCTTCAGATCGTAGGGCTTTCCGTTCACCTGCACATCGACGGCCGATGCACGCCCCACCACCACGGACAACGGCAGCGTGCCCGACAGCCCGACGGTCTCGCCGACCTGCAGGCTGCGACGCAGCAACTGCTTGCCGCCGGCTTCGGTGACGGTGATCCAGCATTCCTCGCGCGCCACGAAGACGAGCTGCTGGCTGCTGGCGGTGCTGGCGCTGGTGTTGGCGACGGCCGCGAGGGGCGCAGAGGCCGGGGCGGCTGGCGCGGCAGCCGCCACGCCGGCGGCCGGGGCGGCGCCCACCGGGCCGGTCGGCGCCACGGCCTGCGTCGGCACGGGCTCCGAGACATCGGCCGGATCGGCGGGCGGCGGCATGGTCTCGCCCTCATTCTTTGCGGTCAGCCGCGCGACGGAGGCGCCGATCTGGTCGAACGCCGATTGCGGCATCCAGAACAGCACGCCGGCGCCGATCAAGAGCAGCACCACGACCGTCAGCAGCGCGCGCGACGGCAGGCCGCCGGAGCGTCCACCGTTCCAGCGCGGCGTGTCGGACACGACGCGGGCATTCAGCGTGCGGTTGGTTTCGGCCAGCGGTGCGCGTTGTGCGCCCGGCAGCTTGGCAAGCACTGGCGCCGGATCGATGCGCAGTGCGCGGCACACGCTGCTGGCCAGGGCCCGGGCGAACACCGGGTCGGGCAGCGAGGCGATGTCGTCGGCCTCGAGTGCGATCAGCTTTTGCGGCGGCACCTTGAGCGCCGCGGCCACCATCTCGATGTGCAGGCCATGCGCTTCGCGCGCCTCGCGCAGCATGTCACCGGCCGTCTTGTGCGCGACGTCGCCTTCTGCCAGCGGCAGCGCCGCGGACGTCCCGAACTCCGAAACCCGTTCAGTCATTGAAATTCCCGCGCTCGTACGCCATTGCCTCCCGCGATTGAGGGAAACGTCGTTGCAATTGACCGCCCAGCTGCGCGACAGCCTCGCGGTTGTTGAGCTTCCGTTCGATCTTGATGCCGAGCCAGAGCGTCTCGGCATTGGCCGAGGGGCTGTTGTTGACACGGCGGACGTAGAACTGCGCGCGCGACCATTCTTCGCGCTGCGCCAGCACCGAGGCCAGGTTGAAGCCGACCACCGGATTGCCGGCATCGAGCTCGTAGGCCTGCAGGAGGCTGCGCTCGGCCTGCGGCCGCTGGCCGGCCTTGAGCTCGCAGACCCCCTGGGTCATGAGCGTCTTGGCACGGTCGGCATAGCTGGGCACGGCCAGTGCCGCGGCGAACTGCTGCGCGGCGTCGCCGTAGCGGTTCTGCTGGCACAGCAGCCAGCCGTAGTTGTGGCGCGTGTTGGCGTCGCGCGGATTGATCGCGACCGCCCGGCGGAAGCTGTCTTCGGCCTGGCCGGCATCGTCCAGCCGCATGTAGACCAGGCCGCGCAGGTTGTAGGCGTCGGCGTAGTTCGGGTCGATGGCCAGCACCTGCTTGAGCTCTTCGAGGGCGACCGAGGGCTGGCCGTGTTCGAAATAGCCGGCGGCCAGCTCCATCCGCAGGCGGGCACGGCGACGGTTGTTCTCGTCGACGTCGGTCACGGCAGTGGTACCGCTGTCGGCCCCGCTGCCGACAAGCCCGGTGGTGGTGGTTCGCGTGTTGACGCAGCCCGCGAGAAGAAGCGCCACGGCGACGCTCGCGATTCCTGCGCTCAGCACTCGCTGCACGCTCGCGGTCGTCGTCGGAAAGGCCATGCTCATTGCGTCAATGCTCCTGGGGAACGGTGGTCTTGGGGGTCTTGGCGCGGGTCGGGTGCAGAACGACGGGACGCTCGGCCACCGCCGCACGGCGCTGGGCCATGCGCTCGGCCGCACGGGTGCGGTCTTTCACGTCGCCGGCGAGTTGTCCGCAAGCGGCGTCGATGTCGTCACCGCGCGTCTTGCGCACGGTGGTCACGAGGCCCGCTTCGCTCAGCGTGCGGGCAAAGGCCAGCACGCGCGGTTGCGGCGAGCGCAGCAGGCCCGACGCCGGGAACGGGTTGAACGGAATCAGGTTGAACTTGCACGAGACGTCGTGCTTGCGCACGAGCTCGATCAGCTGGCGCGCATGTTCGGGCTGGTCGTTCACGCCGTCCAGCATGCAATATTCGAAGGTGATGAAGTCGCGCGGCGCATGCACGAGGTAGCGCTTGCAGGCCTCGAGCAGTTCGGCGATCGGGTACTTGCGATTGAGCGGCACGAGGTCGTCGCGCAGCGCATCGTTGGGCGCATGCAGCGAGACAGCCATGGCCACGGCGCAATCGGTGCCCAGGCGGTCGATCATCGGCACCACGCCGGAGGTCGACACGGTGACACGCCGGCGCGACAGCCCGTAGGCGTTGTCGTCGAGCATGGTGCGCAAGGCGGGCACCAGCGCAGAGTAGTTCTGCAGCGGCTCGCCCATGCCCATCATCACCACGTTGGAGATGACGCGCTCGTCGCGCTTGAGGTGCTTGCGCAGGAAGTGCTCGGCGAACCAGAGCTGGGCGACGATTTCGCCCGTGGTGAGGTTGCGGCTGAAGCCCTGATGCCCGGTCGAGCAAAAGCGGCAGCCCACGGCGCAACCGGCCTGCGACGACACGCACAGCGTGCCGCGATCGTCTTCGGGAATGAACACGGCCTCGACCGCATCGCCGCCGCCGACGTCGAACAGCCACTTGATCGTGCCGTCCTTGGATTCATGCTGCGTGAGGACCGACAGGGCCTCCACGCGCGCGGTGGTCGCGAGTTTCTCGCGCAGCGACTTCGCCAGATCGGTCATCTGGGTGAAGTCGCTGGCGCCACGCTGGTGGATCCAGCGGAACAGCTGCGTGGCGCGGAATTTTTTCTCGCCGAGTTTTTCGCAGAACGCAGCCAGCCCGTCGAGATCGAATTCGAGCAGATTGGCTGTGGTCATGAATTCAGGCGAGCAACGGCTTCAGCGTGCGTAGACGTTGAGGCCGGCGAAGAAGAACGACACTTCGTTGGCAGCCGTTTCGGGCGCGTCCGAGCCGTGAACGGCGTTGGCGTCGATGCTGTCGGCGAAGTCGGCGCGGATGGTGCCGGCGGCTGCCTTCTTGGGGTCCGTGGCGCCCATCAGGTCACGGTTCTTGGCGATGGCGTTCTCGCCTTCGAGCACTTGCACGAACACGGGGCCCGAGATCATGAACTCGACGAGGTCCTTGAAGAAGGGACGCTCCTTGTGCACCGAGTAGAACTGCTCGGCTTCGTTGCGCGACAGGTGAACCAGCTTGGCGGCGACGATCTTGAGGCCAGCAGCCTCGAAGCGGGAAACGATCTTGCCGATGACGTTCTTGGCGACGGCGTCGGGCTTAATGATGGAAAGGGTACGTTCGATAGCCATTGAAATGCTTCCTGAGCTTTGATTTTGAAGTGTTTTGTCACAACTGCAACGAGTTTGTTTCGTGGCACGTCGACAAAGCCTCTGATTTTAACCGGCGCGACCTGCGGGATTGGTGAAAACCCCGCGAAAGGCCGCGCTCCGACGGCTGGCTTTCAGCGTCCGCGACGGCGTCCGCCGCCACCACCGCCAAAGCCACCACCGCCGCCTTGCGAGCCGCCACCACCGCCGCGGCGTCCCGGACCGCCGCGTTGCTCCTTGCGCTGGCGCGAGAAGCTGTCGGCACCGATGTAGCCGAGCGAGGTCTTCATCGGATCGGGCTGGTTCGCACCGCCGCCACCGCCAGCACCCGCCGACCGGTTGCCACCGCCGCCCTGCCCTTGCCCCTGGCCGCCCTGACGGTTGCCGGGACCGGCGTTGCCGCGACGCCCCTGCTGCGGCGGGCCGCCATTGCCACCACCCCGGTTGGGACCACCGCGTCCGCCGCGCTCGGCACGCGGCGGACGACCGTCGCCCAGCGGACTCGGGATCGGTGCTTCGCCGCGCGCTTCACGCGGCTGACCGCCACCCATGCCGCCGTTGCGGTTGTTGTTGTTGCCGCGGCGCTTCTTGTTCCGGCCGTTGCGACCACCACCCTCCGGCCCGCCGGGACCGCGCTGCGACGGCCCCGCCGGTCGCGCCTGCGCACCGCCCGAGGCCTGGAACAGCGCCTGGATATCGCGCTCGTCGAGCTCCATCCAGGCACCGCGCTTGAGACCGCGCGGCAACACCATCGCGCCGTAGCGGATGCGGATGAGTCGGCTGACCGCATGACCCACCGACTCGAACAGGCGGCGCACCTCGCGGTTGCGGCCTTCGGAAATGGTCACGCGGTACCAGCAGTTGGAGCCTTCGCCGCCACCGTCTTCGATGGTGCCGAACTGCGCCATGCCGTCGTCCAGGCGCACGCCCTCGAGCAGCTTCTTCTTTTCTTCGCTGGTGAGCGCGCCCAGCACGCGCACCGCGTACTCGCGCTCCAAGCCGAAGCGCGGGTGCATGAGCTGGTTGGCGAGATCGCCGGAACTGCTGAACAGCAGCAGGCCTTCGGTGTTCAGGTCGAGCCGGCCGACCGACTGCCACTTGCCCTGCTGCAGACGCGGCAGCTTGCGGAACACCGTCGGGCGGTTCTGCGGGTCGTCGTGCGTGACGACCTCGCCCACGGGCTTGTGGTACGCGATCACGCGCGGCGGCGGCGGTGCGATGCGGTAGCGGATCGGCTTGCCGTTGATCTTGACCTGGTCGCCGTACTGGATGCGCTGGCCGATGTGGGCCGGCTCGTTGTTGACCGAGATGCGACCCTGCAAGATGAGTTGCTCCATCTCGAGGCGCGAACCGAGGCCGGCCTGCGCCAGCACCTTGTGCAGCTTGGGCGAATCGGCCTCGGGCAGCAGCACGCGCTTGAGCGGCGGCACCTCGGGGCTTTCCTCGTCGGCGTCGAACTGGCCGGAAATGACGTCGGCAAAACGGATCGGCTCGGTCGGCGGCGCATTGCGCTGCTCGCGCTCGGCGGCACGGCGGGCGCGATCGAGGTCGTCTTCCTCTTCGTCGGGTTCGTCTTCCTCGTCGTCTTCGTCGTCCCCGCGGTCGTCGTCCTGGTCCTCGTCGGACATCTGGGGACGCTGTGCTTCGACCGGCGCCGGCTCGTCTGCCTCGGCTGCCACCACTTCCGCAGCCACGGGCGCCACATCGGGCTGGACCGTCGCGGGAGCTTCCGCAGCAGGAGCGACTTCCGCCGCGCTCACCAATTGCTCATCGGCAGCCGGCGCCTCGACCACCTTCTTCTTGCGGGGTGCACGCGGCTTCTTCGGCGCCTCCCCGGCCTCGGCCCCTGCCGGCTCTGCGGGCGCAGCGACGGATTCAACAGCAACTTCCGTCACCTTCTTGGGCGTGGCGGCCCGCTTCCGCTTCTTGACTTCGGGTTCGACCGGCAGCATCGCTGCGTCGTCGGTGTCGGATGAGCTCATGGGGTTTTTCCGGGAGAAACAGCGTGGGGGTCGTGGGGGTCGGTCTCGTCCGCTGCGGGGGACGGGACGTCGGATTCGGGTTCTTCGGGCGCGGCGGCCACTTCGGGTTCGGCGGGCGGCTCGCCGGTTTCTGGCTCGGACACAGGCAACGCCTCATCGACGGGCTCGGCGGCCTCGGCGATCGCCACCACCTCTTCGGCAAACTCCGCCGCATCGGTCGAGACGACTTCTGCCAGCTCAGCTGACTCAGGCGGCGCATCGATCATGGCGAGTTCGGGCTGCACACCTTCTTCTCCATCCACCAGCGCTGCGGGCTCTGCAGATTCCGCAACGGCCTCTTCCGCCGCATCGCCGTCGATCGGCAGCCCCGGCTGGTCGCCCGCGGCCTGCTGCAGCGCATCGACCAGCGCCGCCTGCTGCGCAGGCGTTTCCACCAGCGGCAGCTGGTCCAGCGAGGCCAGGCCCAGGTCGTCGAGGAACTGGCGGGTGGTCGCGTAGAGCGCGGGCCGGCCGACGGTTTCGCGGTGGCCGATCACCTCGACCCAGCCGCGGTCTTCGAGCTGCTTCAGGATCAACGAGTTGATCGTGACGCCGCGGATGTCTTCCATGTCGCCGCGCGTGGCCGGCTGCCGGTAGGCAATGATGGCCAGCGTCTCGAGCGCGGCGCGCGTGTAGCGCGGCGGCTTCTCGGGATGCAGGCGATCGAGGGCATCGCGCATCTCGGGCCGGCTCTGGAAACGCCAGCCGCTGCCGACGCTCACCAGCTCCAGGCCGCGTTGCGCCCAGTCTTCCTGCAGTTCGAGCAACAGCACCTTGATCGTGTCCACGCCCAGCTCGTCGTCGAACAGCACGCGCATGTCGCGCACCGGCAGCGGCTGGCTCGAACAGATCAAGGCGGTTTCGAGAATGCGCTTGGCATCCGCCGTATTCATGGTTCGCGTTATCCGGAAAAAGGCGCCTGGCGACGCTTGTTCAGATGGATGGAAGGGGTAGGCGTTGCCGGCACGCGGCGAGTGCAACGCAAGGCCGGCATCGGGTGGCCGGCGCGGCCCTCGGGCCGTCAGGCGCGATTGTAATCCAGCCCCCAGGTCTGCAAAGCCTGGGCCAGATCGGGCGGCGGCGGCGAACGGAACTCCATCGCCTGCTGCGTGACGGGATGCACGAACGCCAGCCGGAACGCATGCAGCGCCTGCCGCGACAGACCCGCCGCGGGCGCGCCGCCATACAGCGCGTCGCCGACCAGCGGATGGCCGATCGACGCCATGTGCACGCGGATCTGGTGGGTGCGACCGGTTTCGAGCGTGCAGCGCACCGCGCAGCCGTCGGTGTGGCTGTCGAGCCGCTCGATCAGCGTGCGCGCGGTCTTGCCCGCGTGGCGCTCGAGGTCGACCACGGCCATGCGCAGCCGGTTGCGCGGATCGCGGCCGATCGGCGCATCGACCTGCCGGGCCGCCGCACCTTCCCAGGCCTTGTGCCCCATCGCCAGGTACTGGCGCTTCACATCGCGCGCGGCGATCAGCGCCACCATGGCGTCCATTGCAGCCCGCGTGCGCGCCACCACCATCAGGCCGCTGGTGTCGCGGTCGAGGCGGTGCACGATGCCCGCGCGCGGCAGCAGCACGGCCTTCGGATCGAGCGCCAGGAGCCCGTTCAGCAGCGTGCCGCTCCAGTGGCCCGGCGCCGGATGCACCACCAGGCCGGCCGGCTTGTCGATGATCCGCAGGTGCTCGTCTTCATGGACGGTGACCAGGTCCATCGCCTCGGGCCTGAAGGCTTGACTCTGGGGCGTCGGCCGCAGCTCGATGCGCCCCGACTGGCCCGCGCGCACCGTGGCAGAGACCTTGGTGAGCGTGCGCCCTTGCAGCTCGACGGCGCCGGCCTCAATGAGTTGCTGAAGGTAACTGCGCGAAAACTCGGGCACCAGCGCCGCCAGGGCGCGGTCGAGCCGCTGCCCGTGCTGCGCTTGGTCAATGGCGAAGGGCCGCAGCTCGCTGGGCTCCGCGAGATCGGCGCCCTCTTCAGGTTCAGGCCCTTCCGGGGGATCGGTCAGGGGGTCGGTCGATATAATTGAGGGCAACTGTTTCACGAAAGCCGTATGTGATGTTTCGCGCCAAATTATCGGTCCCTGCCTGGATCGCGCTCAGCGCGGCGGCCCTTCTCGTCGCCGGTTGCGGTTCCACCACCAAGGAAGACAAGACCGCGAACTGGAGCCCCAACCGCATCTACTCGGAAGCCAAGGACGAAGTCGGCTCCGGCGCCTACGACAAGGCAGTGCCGCTGTACGAGAAGCTCGAAGGCCGTGCCGCCGGCACGCCGCTGGCCCAGCAGGCCCAGCTCGAAAAGGCCTACGCCCAGCACAAGGCCGGCGAAAAGGCCAACGCCATCGCCACGCTCGATCGCTTCATGAAGCTGCACCCGGCCAGCCCGGCGTTCGACTACGCGCTCTACCTGAAGGGCGTGATCAACTTCAACGACGACCTGGGCATGTTCGCGTTCCTGACGCGCCAGGACCTGTCCGAGCGCGACCAGAAGGCCGCCAAGGAATCGTTCGAATCCTTCCGTGACCTCGTGACGCGCTTCCCCGAGTCGCGCTACGCGCCCGACGCACGCCAGCGCATGAACTACATCGTGAACTCGCTCGCGCAGTATGAAGTTCACGTGGCGCGCTACTACTACTCGCGTGGCGCCTACCTGGCGGCCATCAACCGGGCGCAGATCGCACTGTCCGACTACCGCGAAGTGCCGGCGCTCGAAGAAGCGCTGTACATCATGGTGAAGTCGTACGACGCGCTCGGCATGAAGGACCTGCGCGACGACGCACAACGCGTGCTGACCACCAACTACCCGCAGAGCACCTACCTGGCGAACGGCTTCAAGGGCAGCACCGACCCCTGGTGGAAGCTCTGGTAATCCAGCGCCTCCCGGTAGATATCAATAGGGTTTCCTGAGCGCGTCGATCGCGCTCTCGAAATCCGCTTCGGTTTCCAGCCGGCGCATCGGCGGCAACGCCGCCAGCAGCCGCCGGCCATAGCCCATCGCCACGAGGCGCGTGTCGCAGATCGCGAGCACGCCGCTGTCGGTTTCACGGCGAATGAGGCGCCCTGCCCCTTGCTTCAATGCCACGGCCGCCTCGGGCAGCGAATAGTCGCTGAACGAGCTGCGCCCCTGCGCTTCGAGCCGCTGCGAGCGGGCTTCCACCAGCGGGTCGTTGGGCGGCGGGAATGGCAGCTTGTCGATCACCACGAACTGCAGCGCGTCGCCCGGTGCATCGAAGCCTTCCCAGAACGAGGCCGACGCCACCAGCACGCAGCCCGCGCGCCCGTTGCTTGCGCCTTCGCGGAAGCGGTCCATGAGCACGCGCTTGGGCAGCTCGCCCTGCACCAGCACCTCGGGCCGCGCTTCTGTCTGGAGCAGTTCGAACTGCTGGCGCATCGCGTCGCCGATGGTGCGCAGCGCGCGCAGCGTGGTGGTGAGCACCAGCGTGCGCCCGCCGAGCTCGGCGGCGCCGTGCGCGGCCAGCTTGGCCACCTGCTGGCTGTGCGTGGGATCGTTGGGCTTCGGAAAGGCCCGCGGCACATAGATTGCTGCCTGCGAGGCGTAGTCGAAGGGGCTTTGCACGCGCAGCACTTCGGCGTCGCGCAGGCCGCAGGGCTCGGTGAACCAGCGCAGTGTCGGGTCGTCGCCCAGCGTGGCGGAGGTGAAGACCCAGGCGCGGCGGCTGTCTTCCTGCGGTGGCGGTGGGACGGCACCGTGCTCGGGGTCTTCCTCGTCGTCGCCGTAGGGCAAGTCGGACTCCACGGGCTCGTCGGCCAGCTTGAGCACCCGCTTGCGCATCGCATCGGCGATGTCGAGCGGCGACTCGATCAGGCGCAGCTGCGTGCCCACGTCGACCCAGCGCACCGAGTCGAGTTCGCACGGCTGCGCGAAGCGCGCCGTGCGCTTGGCGAGCTGGCGCGCGCGCTCGTGCAGGCGCACGAAGTCGGGCGAAATTTCGCTCACCGTGTCCAACCCGTCGGCGGCCAGCACGAAGGCGTCCTGCAGGTCGTCGAGCGCGCCTTGCCAAGCCTCGGCATTCACGCCCTCGGGGGCCGGGCCGATCCAGCGCAGCTTGGCGCCCGGCCATTGCTTGCCGACCACCAGCCGCAGTTCGCGCGCCGCGCGTTCGACCCCTGCCACCAGCTGCTGCCAGTCGACCAGCCCGCGCGCATGCTGCAGGCCCGCGCCGAGCATGTCGCGCGCGAAGTCGAGCGCCTGCCCGCTGCCGAGCTGCGCGCCCAGGAACTGCACGCCGGTCTCGTTGAGCTGGTGCGCCTCGTCGAACACCACGACGCTCACGGTCGGCAGCAGCTCGGCCATGCCGGTCTCGCGCACCGCGAGGTCGGCAAAGAACAGGTGGTGGTTGATGACCACGATGTCGGCCGCCAGCGCCTCGCGTCGCGCCAGGTTGACGTGGCAGGCCTTGAACTGCGGGCATTGCGCGCCCAGGCAGTTCTCGCGCGTGGAAGTGATCAGCGGAATCAGCGGCGAGCGCTCGTCGAGCCCCGGCAGTTCGGCGAGGTCGCCGGTGCGCGTGGCTTTCGACCACTGCTCGATCTTCGCCAGCGTGCGCAGGCTGCCGCGCTCGGGCAGCGAGGCGTCGTGGCGCGCCATGTCGAGGCGGTGCAGGCACAGGTAGCTGCCCCGCCCTTTCAGCAGCGCCGTGCGTATCGGCAGTGCGAAGGCCTCGACGAGGCGCGGCAGGTCGCGGCCGAACAGCTGGTCCTGCAGGGTCTTGGTGGCGGTCGAGAGCAGCACGCGCTCGCCGCTCAGCAGCGCCGGCACGAGGTACGAGAAGGTCTTGCCCACGCCGGTGCCGGCCTCGACCACGAGCATGCCGCCGTCGGAGATGGTGCGGGCCACGGCCATCGCCATCTCGGTCTGGCCGCCGCGTTCGCGGAACTGCTCGGCGGCCTGCGACAGCACCCCGTCCTGCGCGAACGCATCGCGCACCTGGTTTTCGAGCGGCGACGTCACGCCGGTTCTTTCGGGTCGAGCGCGTTCTCGAGCTGGGCGATCTGGTCGCGCAGGGCGAGGCGGCGCTTTTTCAGGCGGCGCATCAGCAGTTCGTCTTGCGGCGTGCCGTCTTCCGAGAGCCGGTCGATGGTGGCGTCGAGGTCGGCATGCGCGATGCGCAGCTCGATCAGCTGACGGGAAAGGGAATGAAGATTGGAGTCCAACGGTGGGGGTGCGCGTGCCGCATGGGGCCGCGCGTGTTCATTCGATAATACGTCCTGACACGAACCCCAGAGAAGACAGAAAGCGCGCCTCTGGCGCCCCAGCGCTCATGACCCAAGGCTTTCGACTCGCCGCCGCCACCGGCCTCCACAAGGGGGATCGCCCCTACCAGCAGGACCAGGTGCTGTTGATGAGCCACCCCCGCACGCCGGGCTGCGTGCTCGGTGTCATCGCCGACGGCATGGGCGGACGCAGCGGCGGGCGCAAGGCGTCCGACCAGGTGCTCATGACCGCGCGCCAGCTCTTCACCCGCTACAGCCCCGAGCGCGACGACCCCGCCGTCGTGCTGCGCCAGCTGCTCGAAGACGCCCACACGGTGATCAAGCTCACCGCGCTGTCGAGCGAGCAGGAGCCGCACAGCACGCTGGCCGCCTTCCTGATGACCCCCAAGGGCGACTGCGCCTGGATCCATGCGGGCGACTCGCGCATCTATCACTTCAACGACGGCGCGCTGGTCAAGCGCACGCGCGACCATTCGTACGTGCAGGCGCTGGTCGATCGCGGCCAGATCAGCGAGGCCGAGGCCAACATCCATCCGCAGGGCAACATCCTGCTGGGCTGCCTGGGCATGACGACCACGCCGCCGCCCGTCGATCCGCACCACATCGCCAAGCTGCAGCCGGGCGACCTGCTCATGGCCTGTAGCGACGGGCTCTGGCACTACTTCTCGCCCGAGGAACTGGCCAGCGTGCTGTACGCGCAGCCGCCGCGCGACGCGGTGGAAATCCTGGTGGGAGAAGCACGGCGCCGTGCGCGCGGCACGGGCGACAACATCTCGATCGCGGTGCTCAAGCTCGACCGGCTGCCCGCGGCGGCCTGAGCGCCCGCCCTCTTTCAAGGATCAGGGCGAGGAAGCCGCCGGTGCCGGTGGCAACGGTGCGCCGCGCGGCTTGGTGCGCTCGGCGTTCTGGCGTTCGCGGTTGGCGCGGTGTTCCGCCGCCCGCTTCTGCTTGTCCTCGAAGCGCGTGGTCGCGGCCGGCGCTTCGGCGCGGCGCTGGGCCGCCTTGGCCTGCTCGTCGGCGTGGGCCTTCTGCTTGTTCTCGAACTGGCGCTGGCGCTCGGCCGCGTCGGCCGCGGTCGCGGCCCGGCTCGCGGCGTGGTCGGCGGCGCGCTGCTCGCGCGCCTTCTGGTCTTCCTGCGACTTCTCGCGCTGTTCGCGCGAATCCTGCGGGCGCTGGGTGGCGGCCTTCTGGTCGAGCTTCTGCAGCTCGGCCGCGCCGCTGCGCTGGCGCTGGATGTCGTTGATCGCGGTTTCCTGCCGCTTGATGTGGTCGGTTTCCTTGCGACGGCGGCTGCGGCTTTCGCGCAGGCAGTCTTCGACCGCGAACTTCTTGTAGCAGGCGGCGCGCTCCTTCGCGTAGCGCGACTCGATGACCTCGCGCTCGGCCGCCAGGCGGCTGCGTTCGGCTTCGAGGTCGGCGTTGCCCGCCGCCGCATTGGACTGGGCCCACAGCGGCAGGCTGGCCAAGGCCAGGAACAGGGCAAGAGCGGTTTTTTTCATGTGAGTCGGGTGTCGACGATGCGGCGTTCCAGGGCGAGGAATTCGCTCGACTGCATTTCGGTGAGCCGGGACACCGTGCGCGGAAACTCGTGCGCCAGCGGCCCCTCGGTGTACAACGCCTCGGGCGGAACCTCGGCCGACATGATGAGCTTGCAGCGCCGGTCGTACAAGACATCGACCAGCCAGGTGAAACGGCGTGCTTCCGAGGCCATGCGCACCGGCATGTGCGGCACGTCGGACAGCAGCACGGTGTGGAACTGGCTCGCGATCTCGAGGTAGTCGTTCTGCGAACGCGGGCCGCCGCACAGCGTCTTGAAGTCGAACCACACCACGCCGCCGGCCTTGCGCAGCGCGCGGATCTCGCGCTGCTCGATGTGCAGGATCGGGTTTTCGTCGGCCGTCTCGGCCAGCTTGTCGAAGGCGTGGCGCATTTCCTTCTCGGCCGCCGCGTCGTTCGGCGTGAGGTACATGCGCAGCTGCTCCAGCGTGCGGCGCCGGTAGTCGGTGCCGTTGTCCACGCTCAGCACTTCGAGCTTCTGGTTGAGCAGTGCAATGGCGGGCAGGATGCGGTCGCGGTGCAGGCCGCCGGGGTACAGGTCGTCGGGCTTGAAATTCGAGGTGGTGACAAAGCCCACGCCGTTGTCGAACAGCGCCACGAGCAGGCGGTGCAGGATCATCGCGTCGGTGATGTCCGCGACGTGGAACTCGTCGAAGCAGATCAGCTTGTAGCGCTTGGAGATGCGCAGCCCCAGCTCGTCGAGCGGGTTCACGGTGCCCTGCAGGTCGCGCAGCTCGCGGTGCACTTCGCGCATGAACTCGTGGAAGTGCAGGCGCGTCTTGCGCCGCAGCGGCACGGCGTTGAAGAACAGGTCCATCAGGAAGCTCTTGCCGCGCCCCACGCCACCGTACATGTAGACGCCGCGCGGCAGCTCCGGCCGGTTGATGAGCTTCTTCAGCGCGTTGGAGCGCCGGGCCTTGTACTCGCCCCACTCGGTGGCGCAGCGGTCGAGCGCCTCGACGGCCGCGAGTTGTGCGGGATCGCTCTTGAACCCGCGTGCCGCGAGTTCCGCTTCGTAAGCCTGTTTGACGCTCAAGGGATCGGATCGCTTCAAAAATGGAGAGCCCCGACCGCCCCGCGAGGGTCGATCGGGGCCGGGTTCGCTCAAGAACCGGAGATCAGAAGTTGAGCGTGCGCTTGTCCACGGCCAGGGCCGCTTCCTTGGTGGCTTCCGACAGCGACGGGTGCGCATGGCAGATGCGCGCGATGTCTTCGGCGCTGGCCTTGAACTCCATCGCCACGACGGCTTCGGAGATCAGCTCGCTGGCCTGCGGACCCACGATGTGCACGCCCAGGATCTCGTCCGTGGCGGCGTCGGCCAGGAACTTGACCATGCCGGTCGTGTCGCCCAGCGCGCGTGCGCGGCCGTTCGCCAGGAACGGGAAGGTGCCGGCCTTGTAGGCGCGGCCTGCGGCCTTGAGCTGCTGCTCGGTCTGGCCGACCCACGCGATCTCGGGGCTGGTGTAGATCACCCACGGCACGGTGTTGAAGTTCACGTGGCCATGCTGGCCCGCGATGCGCTCCGCCACCGCCACGCCTTCTTCCTCGGCCTTGTGCGCCAGCATCGGGCCGCGCACCACGTCGCCGATGGCCCACACGTTGGGCAGGCTGGTCTTGCAGTCGTCGTCCACGGCGATGGCGCCGCGTTCGTCCAGCTTCAGGCCCACGGCTTCGGCGTTCAGGCCGATGGTGTTGGGCACGCGGCCGATCGAGACGATCAGCTTGTCGACTTCCAGCGTCTGGGCTTCGCCCTTGGCGTTGGTCCAGGCGACGCTCACGCCCTTCTTCGACGACTTGATCTCGCCGACCTTCACGCCGAGTTCGATCTTCAGCTTCTGCTTGTCGAAGGCCTTTTTGGCTTCCTTGGCGATCTGCTCGTCCACGGCGCCCAGGAAGGTCGGCAGTGCTTCGAGCACCGTGACTTCGGCACCGAGGCGGCGCCACACCGAGCCCATTTCGAGGCCGATGACGCCCGAGCCGATCAGGCCCAGCTTCTTGGGCACCGCGCCGATGCGCAGCGCGCCGTCGTTCGAGAGGATGTTTTCCTCGTCGAACGGCGTGCCCGGCAGCGCGCGGGCGTTGGAGCCCGTGGCGATGATGATGTGCTTGCCGCTGATCGATTCTTCAGCGGCGCCTGCCACCTTGATCTCGTAGCCGGCGTCGTCCGCCTTCACGAACGAACCGCGGCCGTGGAAGAAGCTGATCTTGTTCTTCTTGAACAGGTACAGGATGCCGTCGTTGTTCTGCTTCACGACCTGGTCCTTGCGGGCCAGCATCTTGTCGATGTCCAGGCCGAGGCCTTCGACCTTGATGCCGTGGTCCGCAAAGTGGTGGCCGGCCTGCTCGAAGTGCTCCGACGATTGCAGCAGCGCCTTCGAGGGGATGCAGCCGACGTTGGTGCAGGTGCCGCCCGGCGCGGGGCCGCCCTTGCCGTTCTTCCACTCGTCGATGCAGGCCACGTTGAAGCCGAGCTGCGCAGCGCGGATCGCCGCGATGTAGCCGCCAGGACCGCCGCCGATGACGACGACGTCGAATTGCTTGTTTGCCATCTGGTTCTTGCTCCCCGGATCAGATGTCGAACAGCAGGCGCGACGGATCTTCCAGCGCTTCCTTCATGGCGACCAGGCCCAGCACGGCTTCGCGGCCGTCGATGATGCGGTGGTCGTAGCTCATGGCGAGGTAGTTCATCGGGCGAACGACGATCTGGCCGTTTTCGACCACGGCGCGGTCCTTGGTGGCGTGCACGCCCAGGATGGCCGACTGGGGCGGGTTGATGATCGGGGTCGAGAGCATCGAGCCGAAGGTGCCGCCGTTGGAGATGGAGAACGTGCCGCCGGTCATTTCTTCAATGCCCAGCTTGCCGTCTTGTGCCTTCTTGCCGTACTCGGCGATCTTCTTCTCGATGTCGGCGAAGCTCATCTGGTCGGCATTGCGCAGGATGGGCACCACCAGGCCGCGCGGCGAACCGACGGCGATGCCGATGTCGAAGTAGCCGTGGTACAGGATGTCGTTGCCGTCGACCGACGCGTTGAGCACCGGGTACTTCTTCAGCGCGTGCACCGCGGCCTTCACGAAGAAGCTCATGAAGCCGAGCTTCACGCCGTGTTCCTTGGTGAACGCGTCCTGGAACTTCTTGCGCAGGTCCATGACCGGGGCCATGTTCACTTCGTTGAAGGTGGTCAGGATGGCGTTGGTCGATTGCGACTGGATCAGGCGCTCGGCGATGCGCGCGCGCAGGCGGCTCATCGGCACGCGCTGTTCCGGGCGCTCGCCCAGGTCAGGCGCGGCAGGCGCAGCCACCTGTTGCAGCGCGGGCTTGGCAGCCGGTGCGGCGATGGTGGCGGCAGGCTTGGCGCCGGCAGCCACGGCGCCGAGCACGTCGCCCTTGGTCACGCGGCCGTCCTTGCCCGTGCCGGCCACGTCGCTGGTCTTCAGGTTGTTGTCGGCCAGCAGCTTGGCGGCGGCGGGCATGGCCACGTCGGCCTTCGAACCACCGGTGGCGGCGGCTGCCGCTGCGGGTGCAGCAGCGGCCGGCGCGGCGGCGGGTGCAGCTGCAGCAGCAGGCGCTGCAGCGGCGGCCTTGCCGTCGGTGTCGATCTTGGCGATCAGCTGCTCGGCCACCACGGTGGCGCCGTCGGGCTGAACGATCTCGACCAGCACGCCGGCCGAGGGCGCAGGCACTTCGAGCACGACCTTGTCGGTTTCGATCTCGATCAGGATTTCATCGACGGCGACGGCTTCGCCGGCTTTCTTCTTCCACGTGAGCATGGTGGCCTCGGCCACGGATTCGGAAAGCTGGGGGACTTTGACTTCTACGATAGACATTTGGAGTGAGCTCCGTTTTGTTCTTGAGGGTGTTCGTGTGAAAAGGGACGGTTCTTACTTGGTCAGCACGAAGCCCTTGAGCTTGCCAAATGCGCCATCGACCAGCGCCTTCTGCTGTTCCTGGTGCAGGTGCGAGTAGCCGACGGCAGGCGATGCCGAAGCGGCACGGCCGGAGTAGCCGAGCTTCTGGCCTTCCTGCATGTTTTCGTGGATGTAGTGCTGCACGAAGAACCAGGCGCCCTGGTTCTGCGGCTCGTCCTGGCACCACACGATGTCCACGAGGTTGGGGTACTTCTTGACCTCGGCGGCGAAGGCCTTGTGCGGGAACGGATAGAGCTGCTCGACGCGGATGATCGCCACGTCGTCGCTGCCCTGCTCTTCGCGCTTCTTGGCCAGGTCGTAGTAGACCTTGCCCGAGCAGGCGATCAGGCGCTTGACCTTCTCGGCCTTCAGACCCTTGCTGTCGGGAATGACGGTCTGGAAGCTGCCCTTGGTGAACTCGGACAGCGGCGAGGTCGCGTCCTTGTTGCGCAGCAACGACTTGGGCGTGAGGATGATCAGCGGCTTGCGCAGGTTGCGCACCATCTGGCGGCGCAGGATGTGGAAGATCTGGCTGGCCGTGGTGGGCTGCACCACCTGCATGTTGGTGTCGGCGCTCAGCTGCATGAAGCGCTCCAGGCGGGCCGAGCTGTGCTCGGGGCCCTGGCCTTCGTAGCCGTGCGGCAGCATCATCGTGATGCCGTTGACACGACCCCACTTCACTTCGCCCGAAGCGATGAACTGGTCGATCACCACTTGCGCGCCGTTCACGAAGTCGCCGAACTGGGCTTCCCAGATGACGAGCGTGTTGGGGTCGTTCGAGGCGTAGCCGTACTCGAAGGCCAGCACGGCTTCTTCGGACAGGATCGAGTCGATGACGACGAACGGGGCCTGGTTCTCGGCCACGTTCTGCAGCGGCGTGTAGGTGCCGGTGTCGAACTTCTCGCGGTTCTGGTCGTGCAGCACGGCGTGGCGGTGCGTGAACGTGCCACGGCCCGAGTCTTCACCCGACAGGCGCACCGGGTAGCCGCTGGCCACCAGCGAGGCGAAGGCCATGTGCTCGCCCATGCCCCAGTCGACGTTGACGTCGCCACGGCCCATGGCTGCGCGGTCGTCCAGCACCTTCTTCACGAGCGGGTGCACGGTGAAGTTCTCGGGTGCCTTGGTGATGCGTTCGGCCAGGCGCTTCCACTCGGCGGAGGGAATGGCGGTGTCGCCGGCGTCGGTCCACTTCTTGTTGAGGTACGGGCTCCAGTCGACGGCGTACTTGCTCTTGAAGTTGGTGAGCACGGGGTCGACGGTGTTCTTGCCTTCGTCGAAGGCGGCGCGCTGCGCCTTGACCATGTCGTCGCCGAGCGTGTCGCCCAGGCCTTGCGCGGCCAGCTTGTCGGCATACAGCTTGCGCGTGCCGGGGTGGGCCGCGATCTTCTTGTACATCAGCGGCTGGGTGAGCGAAGGCGTGTCCTGCTCGTTGTGGCCCAGCTTGCGGAAGCAGATGATGTCGACGACCACGTCCTTCTGGAATTCCATGCGGAAATCCAGGGCGAACTGGGTGGCGAGCACCACGGCTTCGGGGTCGTCGCCGTTCACGTGCAGCACCGGCGCTTCGATCATCTTGACGATGTCCGAGCAGTACAGCGTCGAGCGGCTGTCGCGCGGGTCGCTGGTGGTGAAGCCGATCTGGTTGTTGATGACGATGTGCACCGTGCCGCCGGTGGAGTAGCCACGGGTTTCGGCCAGCGCCAGCGTTTCCATCACGACGCCCTGGCCTGCGAAGGCGGCGTCGCCGTGCACGATCACGGGCAGCACCTGCTTGCCCAGCGGGTCGCCGCGGCGGTCCATGCGGGCGCGCACCGAGCCTTCGACCACGGGGTTCACGATTTCCAGGTGCGAGGGGTTGAACGCCAGGCTCAGGTGGACCGGGCCGCCGGGGGTGGTCACGTCCGAGCTGAAGCCCTGGTGGTACTTGACGTCGCCGGAGGGCAGGTCTTCGGGGGCGGTGTGGTCGAACTCGGCGAACAGGTCGGCGGGCATCTTGCCCAGCGAGTTCACCAGCACGTTCAGGCGGCCGCGGTGGGCCATGCCGATCACGATTTCCTGCACGCCCTTGACGCCGGCCTGGTTGATCAACTCGTCCATCGCGACGATGAAGCTTTCGCCGCCTTCCAGCGAGAAGCGCTTCTGGCCGACGTACTTGGTATGCAGGAAACGCTCGAGGCCTTCGGCGGCCGTCAGGCGGTTGAGCACGTGCTTCTTCTGCTCGGCGCTGAGCTTGGGATTGGTGCGGGCGCTTTCGAGCTTCTGCTGCCACCAGCGCTTGTGGTTCTGGTCGGTGGTGTACATGTACTCGGCACCCATCGTGCCGCAGTACGTTTCACGCAAGGCATTGAGCAGGTCGCGCAGCGACATGGTCTCTTTGCCGAAGAAGGTGTTGCTGGTGTTGAACACCGTCTCGAGGTCAGCGTCGGCAAAACCGTAGAACGAGGGCTCGAGTTCCGGAATGGCGGGACGCTCGGCGCGCTTGAGCGGGTCGAGGTCGGCCCAGCGGGCGCCGACGTTGCGGTAGGCGGCGATCAGCTGCTGGACGGCCGTGCGCTTGCGGCCGAGTTCGGAGTCGGCGCCGCTGGCCTGCACGACACGGGTCGTGCCCTGCTTGGCCAGTTCGGCAAAAGCATTGATGACCGGCAGGTGGGGGACGTCGCGGGCGCTGGTGCCGTCGGCGGCGGGAACGTTCTGCAGGGCGTCGAAATACGTGCGCCAGTTGTCGGGAACGCTGCCGGGGTTGGCGAGGTAGTTTTCGTACATCTCCTCGACATAGGGCGCATTGCCGCCGAAGAGGTAGGTGTTGCCTTGATAGGCGGTGTACGCCGTGGGCGTAGAGGAATCGCTCATGATCCGCTGACCTTCGCTTCCCTGGAGGAAGCACGAGTTGGTTAAGAAACCTTCCGCGACACGGCTGGACCGATTGGCGGATGCGACTGTGGCTGGGGAAGGGCCTGAGTACCTTGGCATTGTGCCACGTCAACCATATGACGACAGAACGCGGCTGCGCAAGGCCCGCAACCCTACCCCGATTCGCGCCCGCGGTCAGGTGGCGGACAGTAACTGTTTGATCTGCTGCAGCGTGGCCGGATCGTCGATGGTGGTCAGGTCGCCCGGGTCGCGCTGCTCGCAGACGGCCTGGATGGCCCGGCGCAGCAGCTTGCCGCTGCGGGTCTTGGGCAGGCCGCTCACGAAGCGCACGCGCGCGGGCCGCGCCAGGGCTCCGAGCTGGTCGGCCACGACCTTCATGATTTCGCCCTCGAGCTTGAGCGCCGCGTCGGCATCGGTCACGGCCAGGCCGTCCTTCGGCACGACGAAGGCCATCGCCACCTGCCCCTTGAGCGTGTCGGCCACACCGACCACGGCCACCTCGGCCACGTTGGCGTGGCCCGAGATGCTCTCCTCGATCTCGCGCGTGCCCAGCCGGTGGCCGGCGACGTTGATCACGTCGTCGGTGCGGCCCAGGATGTAGAAATACCCGTCGGCATCGCGGATGCCCCAGTCGAAGGTCGAATAGACCATCTTGCCCGGCACGCTCTTCCAGTACGTGTTGACGAAGCGGGCGTCGTCCTTCCACACGGTCTGCATGAAGCCGGGCGGCGTCGGGCCCTCGACCACGACCACGCCCTTCTCGTTCGCGCCGGTGAGCTCCTCGCCGGTCGACTCGTGCAGGATCTTGATGCGGTAGCCATACATCGGCACGCCGGGGCTGCCGAACTTGCTGGGCTTGGCTTCCACGCCGTTGGCGATGGTGATCATCGGCCAGCCCGATTCGGTCTGCCAGTAGTTGTCGATGATCGGCACGCCCAGGCCGTCGCTGATCCAGCGCGCGGTCGGCTCGTCGAGCGGCTCGCCGGCCAGGAACAGCGCGCGCAGGGTCGACAGATCGTACTTCTTGAGCAGCGCCGGGTCTTGTTTCTTGAGCACGCGCACGGCGGTGGGCGCGCTGAACATCACCGTCACCTTGTACTTCTCGACCAGGCGCCACCAGATGCCGCCGTCCGGCTGCTGGTCGAGGCCCTGCGTGGGCAGGCCCTCGTACATGATGGTGGCCATGCCCGCGATCAGGGGGCCGTAGACGATGTAGCTGTGGCCCACGACCCAGCCGATGTCGCTGGTCGAGAAGTAGGTTTCGCCGGGCCGGCCGTCGAAGATGTGCTTCATGCTCGCGGCCAGCGCCACGGCGTAGCCGCCCACGTCGCGCTGCACGCCCTTGGGCTTGCCGGTGGTGCCGCTCGTGTAGATGGTGTAGCTGATGTCGGTCGAGGCCAGCCAGGTGCAGGGCACCTGCGCGTCCAGGTGCTTTTGCCTCAGCTCGCCCGCCAGATGGTCGCGGCCAACCACCAGCGTCATCTGCGCCAGGCCGCGGTCGGTCAGCAGCACGGCCTCGGGCTTGTGCTTTGACAGGCGGATGGCTTCGTCGAGCAGCGGCTTGTACGCGATGACCTTGCCGCCGCGCGAACCCGCATCGGCGCTCACGACCACCTTGGGCTCGGCGTCCTCGATGCGGGTGGCCAGCGAGCCGCTGGCAAAACCGCCGAACACCACGCAATGGATGGCGCCGATGCGCGCGCAGGCCAGCATCGCGAAGGCCGCCTCGGGAATCATCGGCATGTAGATGAGCACGCGGTCGCCCTTGCCCACGCCCAGTTCGACGAGGCTGGCGGCGGTGCGCTGCACCTCGGCATGCAGCTCGGCGAAGCTGTAGCTTTTCTCGGCGCCGGTCTCGGTCGACACGAAGATCAGCGCCGGCTGATCGCCCCGATCGGCCAGGTGCCGGTCGACGGCGTTGTGGCACAGGTTGGTGGTGCCGCCGACGAACCAGCGCGCGAACGGCGGCTGGCTGGCGTCGAGGATCTGCTGCGCGGGCGTGTGCCAGTCGATCAGCTTGGCCTGCTCGGCCCAGAAGGCCTCGGGCGCGTCGACGGACTGGCGGTAGAACTCTTCATAGCGGCTCATCGGGATTTGTCTCCTGTTTTATGGATGCCGTTCCGGACTCGCGCCGAAACTGAATTCATAATTATGGAGACCGATCTTGCGGGAAGCTGACAGCCGCGGCAATCCGGACAGCACCCTTGCCGGGCCGCCCTTCGACAGCAATTCAGTAACTCAGCGGATCAGCGCCTGCAGGTCGCGGAACGCCGGGTGCTCGGCGGTGCGCAGCCACTCGAAGCCGACCATCTCGGTGGTCACGAGCTCGGCGCCCGCGCCGGCCAGCCGGTCGAAGGCGGCGTCGCGGTTGCGCTCGGTGCGCGAACTGCAGGCGTCGGTGACGACCCACACGTCGAACTCGTCCTCGAGCAGGTCGAGCGCGGTCTGCAGCAGGCAGACATGGGCTTCGCAGCCGGCGATGACGATGGTGTTGCGCTCTTCGGCCGCGGCCGGGGGCTTCTGCAGGTGCTTGGGCAGGCTGCGGGCATTGCCCTGCGGTGCCGCCTTGGCAGGCGGGCGCAGCCATTCGCCGAGCCCCTCTTCCACGCCGCTGAAATGCATCTTGGCCAGCGTCTTGCGGCAGAAGGCGCGGATCTCGGGCAGGTTCTCGCCCAGCTTGGACGGGTTCTGCTCGGTGCCCCAGACCGGCACGTCGACCCATTGCGCCATCTGGCCCAGGCGCGCCGCGTTGCGCGCTGCCGCCTCGCCTTCGAAGATCGCCGGCATCAGCCGCGCCTGGTAATCGACCAGGACGAGTTGGGATTGCGTGGCGTCGAGCAGCATGGACTTCTTCTTTCAGGTATCGGTTGAACTGGACTGAACCGTACCACTGAAAAGAGCGGGTTTCACTGCGCCTTCCGCTGTAGCTGCAGGGGTCGATCGCTGTGCCAGTTGCGCGAGGTAGGTCTTGAACAGTGCATCGGCCGACTGCTTGAACATGCGGATGCGCCCCGTGTGCTGCATCAGCAGCAGGCCGACGCCGTGCGCGAACAGCGCCGTGTTCTCCTGCTGCGCGAGGTCGGCATCGAGGCCCAGGGCGAGCAGCGCCTCCTCGCAGGGACGCAGGGCGTCATAGAGGCGGTCGTTCAGTTCGTGGTCGAGCGCGTGCGTCAGTCCCCGGGGCCGCATGCCGTGCACCAGATAGAAGCCGAGGTCGAGGTCGCGCGGGTTCGCCGCGTAGAAGTCGAACCAGGCCTGGGCCTTGGCGGCCAGGGTCTGGTCGGGCCGGCGCTCGGACACCGCCACCTCGGCCACGGCGGTCTGCAGGCGCAGCAATGACTCGTCGAGCAAGGCCGCGTAGATCGCCTCCTTGCTCTCGAAGTACGAATAGATGGCGCCCGGCGTGTAGCCGGCTTTCTTCGCGATTTCCCGGATGCTCGCGCCCTCGATGCCCGCCTCGGCGAACACCGTTCGAGCGGCGTCGAGCACCAGGGCGCGGCGGGCGTCGGTGAGGGTCTGGCGGCGTTGGAGCTTGGCGTGCATGGGCGGGACTATAGCCCTCGATCTGTTCATCGATCATTTTTTCGAACATTGATCTAAAAATTGAACAGTGTTTAAATCTTCGAGCCGACGGTCCAAGAATCCCCACGAGCCCCTGGAGACAACACGCATGAATGCCCCGCCTTCCGACGCCCTCCTCATGTCAGGCGCCGACTACCGCGAATCGCTGCGCCGCTACACGCCCACCGTGTTCGTCGACGGCCGCCGCGTCGCCAGCGTGGCCGACGAGCCCGCCTTCCAGCCCGGCATCAACGCCATCGCCCTCACCTACGACCACGCGCTGAAGCCCGAGTACGCGCCGCTCATGACCGCCGTGCAGCACACCAGCGGCAAGCGCGTGAACCGGCTCTCGCACATCAACACGAGCTCGGGCGACCTGCTCAACAAGCTCGAGGCCGTGCGGCTGGTGTGCCAGGAAACCGGCTGCGCCCAGCGCTACCTGACGCACGACGCGCTCAACGCCATCGCGCAGGTGTCGGCGCGCATCGACGACGCGCGCGGCAGCACCGAGCACACGGCCCGCTTCCACGACTACCTGCACCGCATCCAGGACCAGGACCTGACCCTGGGCGTCGCCATGACCGACGCCAAGGGCGACCGCAGCCGCCGTCCGCACGAGCAGGCGAACGTCGACAGCTACCTGCACGTGGTCGAGCGCAACGCGCGCGGCATCGTCATCTCGGGCACCAAGGCCATCGTGACCGGCGCGCCCTACGTGCACGAGCTGCTGGTCATGCCCTGCCGCAACATGGGCAAGGAAGACGCCGACTTCGCCGTCTGCTGCGCCGTGCCGCTCGATGCACCCGGCCTCACCATCGTCGCGCGGCCGGCCGGGCGGCCCGGCGAGAAGCTCGAGCACGGCGACGCCCTGTTCAGCCGCAAGTACGGCCAGAGCACCGGCGTGTGCATGTTCGACCGGGTGTTCGTGCCGTGGGAGCGCGTGTTCTATGCCGGCGAATGGGAGCACTCGGGCCACCTGACCTACAGTTACGCCACGCACCACCGCCACAGCTGCATCGCGGCCCGCGCCGGCTTCGGCGACCTGCTGATCGGCGCCGGCGCGCTGATGTGCGAGGCCAACGGCTTCGACCCCGGCAAGGAGAGCCACCTGCGCGAGCAGATGGTCGAGCTCATCACCATCACCGAGGGTTTCTTTGCGTGCGGCGTGGCGGCCAGCGTCTACGGCAAGGCCGACGACCACTGCGAGGTCTTCATGCCCGACCCGGTGTTCAGCAACATCGGCAAGCTGCTGCTGGCCACGAAGATCTACGACATGCACCGCATCGCGCACTACGTGAGCGGCGGCCTCATCGTCACCCTGCCCGGCCCGGACGAAGACCACAACCCCGAGACGGCGGCGCGGCTGTCCGACGTGCTGCGCGCCAACCCCGCCATTCCCTACGAACAGCGCATCGAGACGGCCCGCTTCATCGAAGACCTGACGGCCGGCTATCAGGGCGGCTGGTACAGCGTGATCAGCCTGCACGGCGGCGGCTCGCCGGCGGCGATGAAGCAGGAGATCTGGCGCAACTACCCGGTGGGATCGAAGGTCGAGCTGGTCGAGCGGCTGCTCGAGCGCGGCATCGCGGCCGACGGCACGCCGGCCGCCGCGCCGCACGATCCGCGCCGCGCCATCACGAAGAACCGCCAGCCCGGCAAGTGCTGCGACACCGGCTGCACCGCGCCGGGACAGCCCGTGATGGTCGACCTGCCAATTCCGGTGTCGCGCACCTAGACTCCGGCGGATGCAGTCCCTGTCGCTCCTGCGCCGCCGCCTCGCCCTGCTCCTCGGAGCAGCCTCGCTGCTGCTGCTCGCCGGCTGCGGCGGTTTGCGGGCCGCCGAGGCACCGCTGGCCACCACGCTGGAAAAGAGCAGTTGCACCCGCAGCGCCGACACGCTGATCGTGCTGCTGCCCGGCGCATACTCAGCGCCCGAGGAGTTCGTGCGCGAAGGCTTCATCGACGCCCTGAACGAGAACCGGCTCGCGGTCGACACCCTGCGCGTCGATGCCCATATGGGCTACTACCGCAACAAGACCATCCTCGACCGGCTGGCGCAGGACGTGATCGCCCCGGCGCGCCGCCAGGGCTACAAGGCGATCTGGATCGCGGGCATCTCGGTCGGCGGTTTCGGCGGGCTGCTGTATGCCCAGACGCACCCCGGCGACCTCGCCGGCCTGGTCGTGCTGGCTCCCTACCTGGGCGAACGCGTGCTGAGCCAGGACATCGCCAATGCCGGCGGCGTGGCGCGCTGGCGCGGCCCGCTCGAAGCACCACCCGGCAGCGACCCACGCACGCCCAGCGACACGCAGCTGTGGCAATGGCTGCGCGGCTACGTCGGCCACACCCGCACGTTCGGCGACCGGCCGCCGCTGTACCTGGGCTACGCGCTCGACGACCGCTTTGCCTTCAGCCACCGGTTGCTGGCCGGAGCGTTGCCAGCGGAACGCGTGGTCACGACCGAAGGCGGGCACGACTGGCCCGAGTGGCGGCGGCTCTGGCGCCGCCTGCTGCCGACGCTGCCGCTGCCGGGCTGCCCGGGCTGAGGCGTCGGTCAGTTCGGCCGCAGACGCAGCAGCTTGCCGTCGGACTCGTCGGTGAGCACGTAGAGCAGGCCATCCGGCCCCTGCTTCACGTCGCGGATGCGGGCCCGGCCGTCGGCCAGCAGCTTGTGCTCGGCGACCACCTTGTCGTCCTTCAGCTCGATGCGATCGAGGTACCCGAACTTCAGCGAGCCCACGAAGAGGTTGCCCTTCCAGCCGGCGCCGTAGCGGTCGCTGGTGAGGAAGGCCATGCCCGAGGGCGCGATCGACGGCACCCAGTAATGCAGCGGCTGTTCCATGCCGTCCTTGCGGGTGATGCCCTCGCCGATCTTGCCGCCGCCGTAGTTTTCGCCATAGGTGATCACCGGCCAGCCGTGGTTGACGCCGGCGCGCGGGATGTTGATCTCGTCGCCGCCCTGCGGGCCGTGCTCGGTCATCCAGAAGCGGCCATCGGGCGCGAGCGTCGCGCCCTGGCTGTTGCGATGGCCGTAGCTCCAGATCTCGGGCAGCGCCCCCGGCTTGCCGACGAAGGGGTTGTCTTTCGGCACGCTGCCATCCTTGGCGATGCGCACCACCTTGCCGTGGTGGTTGTCGAGCGTCTGCGCATCGTCCTTGCGGCTGAAGCGGTCGCCGAGCGTGAGGAACAGGTTGCCGTCGCGGGCCTCGACGATGCGGCAGCCGAAGTGCGCGCGGCTCGCGACCTTCGGCTTCTGGCTGAAGATGACCTTCAGCGCCTCCAGCTTCGTGCCGTCGGCCGACAGGCGGGCGCGTGCGAGCGCGGTGCTGTTGGCCGATCCGCCCGCCGCTTCCGGCTCCGAATAGCAGAAGTACAGGGTGCGGTTCTGCGCGAAGCCGCTGTCGGCCAGCACGTCGAGCAGCCCGCCCTGCCCGCCCGCAGCGATGGGCGGCAGGCCCTGGATCGGCGCGCCCAGCTTGCCGTCGGCCGCCACCAGCCGCAGGCGGCCGGGCTTCTCGGTGACCACGAAACGGCCCTCCGACAGGAAGGCGACGCCCCAGGGGTTCTCAAGACCCGAGGCGACGGTTTCGGCACGCACCTGCGCCATGGCCGCGCCAGCCAGGCCACACCCCGCGAGCACCAACAGGCTCCCCAGGGAGCGAAGAAAGGAGCGATTTCGCAAGTTCATGAAGATTTCCTGAATTTGAGGACGTCTTGGCAACAAATGGAATGCACATGCCGACTTTTAAGACTTCAAAGTCATATCAGCCGAGGTGTTTACATTCGAATCCTTATGCCGCATAAACGTTCACCGTTACATTTTTTCTTCCGCCGGATCGAAAAAACACATGTAAATCAATGGTTTACGCACGCATTCAACAATTCAGATTAAATTGACATAACTGCGCGTCATCAATATCCTACGCGCCATGCGTTTTTTCGTCCTACCCGTATCCCTCCTGTTCGCCGTGGCCGTCCACGCCGCCCCCCCTCAACAGGATCGATCGGATGAGATGGACCGAATCCTTGCCGAACGCGGCCTGGTCGGCCAGTTCCATCAGGTTCGCCAGACCGTCGCAGAGCGCACGTCCGACCTCGTCGTGACCGCCATCGGCTTCCTCGGCGTTCCTTACCGCCGCGGCGGCAACACCGCCGAATCCGGCTTCGATTGCAGCGGCTTCGTCCGCGCCATGTATAACCAGACGGTGGGCCACGTGCTCCCGCGCCGCGCCGAAGAACAGGCCGCCGCCACCGAGAAGATCGACCGCAGCCAGCTCAAGCCCGGCGACCTCGTGTTCTTCAACACCATGCGCCGCACCTTCAGCCACGTCGGCATCTACGTCGGCGAAGGCAAGTTCATCCACTCCCCCCGCTCCGGCGCCCAGGTCCGTGTCGAAGACATGAACGGCAGCTACTGGCAGCGCCGCTTCGACGGCGCCCGCCGCGTGCTCAGCGGCCAGGGCGACGAGGTCAAGGCCGCGGCCATGGGCACTGCCAGCGACTGATTCGGCGCTCCGAATCCAGGACGAAAAAAATCCCGCCGCGGCGGGATTTTTTGTGGGCGCTCGACAGGCGCCGTAGCGCCAATCGATCAGGCCGCCTTCTTCGCCGGCGGCAGGTCCGTGCAGGTGCCGTGCGCCACTTCCGCTGCCATGCCGATGCTTTCGCCCAGCGTCGGGTGCGGATGGATGGTCTTGCCGATGTCGATCTCGTCCGCACCCATCTCGATGGCCAGCGCGATCTCGCCGATCATGTCGCCGGCATGCGTGCCGACGATGCCGCCACCCAGGATGCGGTGCGTCTCGGCGTCGAACAGCAGCTTGGTGAAGCCTTCGTCGCGACCGTTGGCGATGGCGCGGCCCGATGCGGTCCACGGGAAGTGGCCCTTCTTGACCTTGATGCCTTCGGCCTTGGCCTGGTCTTCGGTGAGGCCGACCCATGCCACTTCGGGGTCGGTATAGGCCACGCTGGGAATCACGCGGGCGTTGAAGGCGGCGCTGGACAGCTCCTTGTCGCCCTTCTGCTCGCCGGCGATCACTTCAGCCGCCACATGCGCCTCGTGCACCGCCTTGTGCGCCAGCATGGGCTGGCCCACGATGTCGCCGATGGCGAAGATGTGGGGCACATTGGTGCGCATCTGGATGTCGACCGGAATGAAGCCGCGGTCGCTCACCGTGATGCCGGCCTTCTCGGCGCCGATCTTCTTGCCGTTCGGGCTGCGGCCCACGGCCTGCAGCACGAGGTCGTACACCTGCGGCTCCTTCGGCGCGTTCTCGCCCTCGAAGGTGACCTTGATGCCTTCCTTCGTGGCTTCGGCGCCGACCGTCTTGGTCTTGAGCATGATGTTGTCGAAGCGCGGCGCGTTCATCTTCTGCCAGACCTTCACGAGGTCGCGGTCGGCGCCCTGCATGAGGCCGTCGAGCATCTCGACCACATCCAGGCGCGCGCCCAGCGTCGAGTACACGGTGCCCATCTCAAGGCCGATGATGCCGCCGCCCAGCACCAGCATGCGCTTGGGGTCGGTGCCCATCTCGAGCGCGCCGGTCGAGTCGACCACGCGCGGGTCCTTCGGCATGAAGGGCAGGCTCACCGACTGCGAGCCGGCCGCGATGATCGCGTTGCGGAACTTGACGGTCTGCTTCTTGCCCGTGGTGTCCCAGCTCGTGCCGGAGGTCTCTTCGACTTCCAGGTGGTACGGGTCGATGAAGTTGCCCACGCCGCGCAGCACAGTCACCTTGCGCATCTTGGCCATCGCCGTGAGGCCACCGGTGAGCTTGCCCACCACCTTGTTCTTGTGGCCGAGCAGCTTGGCGCGGTCGACCGTGGGCGCAGCGAAGCTCACGCCCAGGTCGGCGAAGTGCTTCACCTCGTCCATGACGGAAGCGACGTGCAGCAGCGCCTTCGAGGGAATGCAGCCGACGTTCAGGCACACGCCGCCGAGGGTGGCGTAGCGTTCGATCAGCACGACCTTCAGGCCGAGGTCGGCCGCGCGGAAGGCGGCTGAGTAGCCGCCGGGGCCGGCACCGAGTACGACCACGTCGCACTCGACATCGACCTTGCCGCCGTAGCTGGACACCACCACCGAAGCTGCCGCGGCGGGGGCCGGTGCAGCCGCCTTGGGCGCAGGCGCAGCAGCTGCCGGCGCGGGTGCCGGCGCGGGCGCGGCGGCCCCGTCGACTTCGAGCGTCAGCACGACCGAGCCTTCCTTGACCTTGTCGCCCACCTTCACGGCCAGCGACTTCACCACGCCGGCGGCCGACGAGGGAATCTCCATCGAGGCCTTGTCCGATTCGACCGTGATGAGCGACTGTTCGGCCTTGACCGTGTCGCCGATGTTGACCAGCACCTCGATCACCGCGACTTCGTCGAAGTCGCCGATGTCCGGCACCTTGATGTGTTGTTCGCTCATTTGGACACTTTCAGTTTGAGTGTGAGAACGTCGGCCGGCAGGGCCGAATTGCGATCGAATTCGCAGGCGGCGGCGATGCCCGCCTCCGCCACGTCGCGCGCGTTGCGCGACTTGTTGTCATAGGCCGCGTGCATGGCGCCGAGCGCGAAGCTGCGTCCCGAGCCGATGGCCCAGTACTGCTTGAACTCGAACACCTCGCGGTAGCTGTAGATGCCGTAGATGCCGCTCGGGTTGGCCAGCAGCATGGTGAACTGGCTCGACTCGTAGGGCTCGTGCTCGTCTTCCTTGGTCTGCATGAAGAACGAGTCCTTCAGCACCGGATGCAGCTGCGTGAAGGTGTGGAACACCTCGTGCTTGCTGCCGAACTGCAGCGCCTCGCGCGGCTGAGCCGCCAGCGCATGCTGGAGCACCAGCTGGTGCGCGGCGGCGCCCGCCACCGCGAACAGGCTCTGGCCCGCGGCATCCTCGACGGTGAAGATCTTCTGGTTCGCTTCGGCGTTGTGCGACATGCGCGTGTCGCCGAAGGTCACCAGCGAATCGGCCGCCATCGTGACCTGGCCACCCTTTCGGACGGCCACAACCGTGGTCATAGCAGGATGCGACGGTAGTCCGCGAGCACCTGGCCCAGGTAGGCGTTGAAACGCGCAGCCAGGGCGCCATCGATCACGCGGTGGTCATACGACAGCGACAGCGGCAGCGTGAGACGCGGCACGAACTGCTTGCCGTCCCACACCGGCTTCATCTGGCCCTTGGAGAGGCCGAGGATGGCCACTTCGGGGGCGTTGATGATGGGCGTGAAGTGCGTGCCGCCGATGCCGCCGAGCGAGCTGATCGAGAAGCAGCCGCCCTGCATGTCGGCCGAGCCGAGCTTGCCGTCGCGTGCCTTCTTGGCGAGTTCGCCCATCTCCGCGCTGATCTGCAGGATGCCCTTCTTGTCGGCATCTTTCAGCACCGGCACCACGAGCCCGTTGGGCGTGTCGGCCGCGAAGCCGATGTTGTAGTACTGCTTGTAGACGAGCTGGTCGCCGTCCAGGCTGGTGTTGAAGTCGGGGAACTTCTTCAGCGCCGCGACCACCGCCTTGATCACGAAGGCGAGCATCGTGACCTTGATGCCCGACTTCTCGTTCTCCTTGTTGGTGGAGACGCGGAAGGCCTCGAGCTCGGTGATGTCGGCTTCGTCGTTGTTGGTGACGTGCGGGATCATCACCCAGTTGCGGTGCAGGTTCGCGCCGCTAAGCTTCTTGATGCGCGACAGGTCCTTGCGCTCGACGGTGCCGAACTTCGTGAAGTCGACCTTGGGCCACGGGATGAGGCCCAGCGCCGCGCCGTCGCCACCACCACCGGCCGGCGCCTTGGCCGCCGAGGCCTTGGTGCTGGCCTGGCCGCTCATCACGGCCTTGGTGAAGTTCTGGACGTCTTCCTGCGTGATGCGGCCCTTGAGGCCGGAACCCTTGACCTCTTCGAGCGGCACGCCGAGTTCGCGTGCGAACTTGCGCACCGAGGGCGAGGCGTGCGGCAGGCTGCCGGTGGGAGCCGACGTCGGCTGGTGGGCCGGAGCGGCGGCTGCCGGTGCGGCGGCGGCCGGCGCAGGAGCGCTGGCGGTTGCGGCGGCAGGCGCGGCAGCTGCGGCCTGTGCCGGCGCGGGCGCCGATGCAGGTGCGGCAGCCCCTGCGGCGCCTTCGAGCACCGCGATCAGGTCGCCGATGTTGACGGTGTCGCCGACCTTGACCTTGAGTTCCTTCAGCACGCCGGCGGCCGACGACGGGATTTCCATCGAGGCCTTGTCCGACTCCACCGTGATCAGCGACTGCTCGGCGGCGATGGTGTCACCCACCTTCACCAGCAGCTCGATGACCGCGACGTCCTTGAAGTCGCCGATGTCCGGCACCTTGATATCGACCGGGCCCGAAGCAGTCGACGCGGCTGCCGGCGCGGCAGCGGCCGGTGCAGGCGCTGCGGCAGCGGGTGCCGCAGCAGCAGGCGCAGCGGCCGGCGCCGGGGCGGCGGCAGCCGCGCCCTCGGCCTCGACCACCAGCACCACCGAGCCTTCCTTGACCTTGTCGCCCACGGCGACCTTGATTTCCTTGACCACACCGGCCGTGGACGACGGGATTTCCATCGACGCCTTGTCCGATTCGACCGTGATGAGCGACTGTTCGGCCTTGACCGTGTCGCCCACCTTCACGAGCACCTCGATCACCGCGACTTCATCGAAATCGCCGATGTCCGGCACCTTCACTTCCACTGCTGCCATATCGTTGTCTCCCGCCGTCAGGCGCCGTTCGTTCGTTGGTTGTTGATGTTCAAGCGTAAAGCGGGTTGACCTTGTCGACATTGATGCCGTACTTCTTGATCGCTTCCACCACCTTGGCCACCGGCACGGTGCCATCTTCGCTCAGCGCCTTGAGCGCGGCCACGACGATGTAGTGACGATTGATCTCAAAGTGTTCGCGCAGCTTGGCGCGGAAGTCGCTGCGGCCGAAACCGTCGGTGCCCAGCACCTTGTAGTTGCGGCCCTTGGGCACGAAGGGACGGATCTGCTCGGCGTAGGCCTTCATGTAGTCGGTCGACGCGATCACCGGGCCGGTCGAGGCACCGAGCTGCTCGGCCACGAAAGGCACGCGCGGCGTCTGGTCGGGGTGCAGCAGGTTCCAGCGGTCGGCGTCCTGGCCGTCGCGGGTCAGCTCGTTGAAGCTCGGGCAGCTCCACACCGAAGCCGACACGCCCCACTCCTTCTCGAGCAGCTCCTGCGCGGCAAAGCTCTCGCGCAGGATGGTGCCGCTGCCCAGCAGCTGCACGGTCGGCGCTTCCTTGGCGCCCTTGGCGGCCTTGACCACCGGACCCTGCTTGGACAGGTACATGCCCTTGATGATCTGCTCTTCGGTGCCGGGCTGCAGGCCGGGCATCGCGTAGTTCTCGTTCAGCAGCGTCAGGTAGTAGTAGACGTTGTCCTGCTTCTCGACCATGCGCTTGAGGCCGTGGTGCAGGATCACGCCGACTTCGTGCGCGAAGGTCGGGTCGTAGCTCACGCAGTTCGGGATGGTGTTGGCCAGGATGTGGCTGTGGCCGTCTTCGTGCTGCAGGCCTTCGCCGTTCAGCGTGGTGCGCCCCGAGGTGCCGCCCAGCAGGAAGCCGCGGGCCTGCATGTCGCCGGCCGCCCAGGCCAGGTCGCCGATGCGCTGGAAACCGAACATCGAGTAGTACACGTAGAACGGCACCATGATGCGGTTGTTCGTGCTGTACGACGTGGCCGCCGCGATCCAGCTGGACATGCCGCCGGCTTCGTTGATGCCCTCTTGCAGGATCTGGCCAGCCTTGTCTTCCTTGTAGTACATGACCTGGTCTTTATCGACCGGGGTGTACTGCTGACCGTGCGGGTTGTAGATGCCGATCTGGCGGAACAGGCCTTCCATGCCGAAGGTGCGGGCCTCGTCCACCAGGATGGGCACGACGCGCGGGCCCAGGGCCTTGTCGCGCAGCAGCTGCGTGAGGAAGCGCACGTAGGCTTGCGTGGTCGAGATCTCGCGGCCTTCGGCCGTGGGCTCCATCACCGCCTTGAAGGTGTCGAGCGAGGGCACCGTGAAGCTCTCGTCGGCCTTGACGCGGCGGTGCGGCAGGTAGCCGCCCAGGGCCTTGCGGCGCTCATGCAGGTAGCGCATTTCCGGCGTGTCGTCGGCCGGCTTGTAGAACGGCAGCTCGGCGATCTGGCTGTCGGGAATCGGGATGTTGAAGCGGTCGCGGAAGGCCTTGATGTCCTCGTCGCCGAGCTTCTTGGTCTGGTGGACCGTGTTCTTGCCTTCGCCGATCTTGCCCATGCCGAAGCCCTTGACGGTCTTGACGAGCAGCACGGTGGGCTGGCGCTTGTGGTTCTGGGCGGCGTGGAAGGCGGCGTACACCTTCTGCGAGTCGTGGCCGCCGCGCTGCAGGTTCCAGACCTCGTCGTCGGTCAGGTGCTCGACCATCTTCAGCGTGCGCGGATCGCGGCCGAAGAAGTTCTTGCGCACGTAGGCGCCGTCGTTGGCCTTGAACGACTGGTAGTCGCCGTCGTTGCACTCCATCATGATCTTGCGCAGCGCGCCGTCATGGTCCTTCTCGAGCAGCGCGTCCCAGCCCTTGCCCCAGATCAGCTTGATGACGTTCCAGTTGGCGCCGCGGAACTCGCCTTCGAGCTCCTGGATGATCTTGCCGTTGCCGCGCACCGGGCCGTCCAGGCGCTGCAGGTTGCAGTTGATGACGAAGATCAGGTTGTCGAGGTTCTCGCGCGCGGCCAGGCCGATGGCGCCGAGCGATTCGACTTCGTCCATTTCGCCGTCGCCGCAGAACACCCAGACCTTGCGGTTCTCGGTGTTGGCGATGCCGCGGGCGTGCAGGTACTTCAGGAAGCGCGCCTGGTAGATCGCCATCAGCGGGCCCAGGCCCATCGACACCGTGGGGAACTGCCAGAACTCGGGCATCAGCTTGGGGTGCGGGTAGCTCGACAGGCCCTTGCCGTCCACTTCCTGGCGGAAGTTGAGCAGCTGGTCTTCGGAAAGGCGGCCTTCGAGGTAGGCGCGGGCGTAGATGCCGGGCGACACGTGGCCCTGGATGTACAGCAGGTCGCCGCCGTGGTTTTCGCTCTCGGCGTGCCAGAAGTGGTTGAAGCCGGCGCCGAACATGCTGGCCAGCGAGGCGAAGGAGCCGATGTGGCCGCCCAGGTCACCGCCTTCGGGCGGGTGGATGCGGTTGGCCTTGACCACCATGGCCATGGCGTTCCAGCGCATGTAGGCGCGCAGGCGCTGTTCGATCTCGAGGTTGCCGGGGCTGCGGGCTTCCACGCCCGGCTCGATGGTGTTCACGTAGCCGGTGTTGGCCGAGAACGGCATGTCGACGCTGTTCTGGCGCGCATGTTCGAGCAGTTGTTCGAGCAGGAAGTGCGCCCGCTCGGGCCCTTCGCTCTGGATGACGGAAGACAGTGCATCCATCCATTCACGCGTCTCCTGGGCGTCCGCATCGTTTGCGGCCGAGCCGAACAGGTTCTCGGGATTTGCCGACATGCTTGTCTCTCCTTTTAGGGCTGTGGCTGTAATTTAGTGCGCTGGGCACCGAGCGCGCCGGAGTTTCGCATAGAAGTTTCCCTATTTCAAATAGTGCTTGTTGATTTCTTATTATGAAATATCAGGGAAGCACGTCCCCGGCAGGGCCTCTTGCCCGGGAGGGCCATCACCTAAACTCCGCCCATGCCCCTTTCCTCCCCGCTCGCGGTCGCCCGCAGTGCCGTCAAAGCCTCGCCGCTGTCCTGGTGGCGCACGTGGTGGCGCAAGCAGACACCCGTGCTGCAGGACGCCGTCGCGATGCTCGCGCCGATGGCGGCCGTGCTGCTGTTTCTCGCGGCCATCGTGTCGGCGTTCTGGTACCTGCGCTCCGAAGAAGTCGAGCGCGAGCAGGAATCGGTGCGGCGCGATGTCGAGTACGCGCAACAGCGCATGCGACTTCGCCTGTTGGAGCGGCAGGAACAGCTGATGCGCATCGCGCGCGATGCCTCCAACCGCGAGATCGATCCGGTCGAGTTCACGAGCCGCGCCGAGTCGCTGGTGAGCCAGTTCCCCGAGCTGCAGACCATCAGCTGGATCGACGACCGCCGCCGCTTCAAGGCCGGCTATGCCGCGCCCAGCGTGCATCCGGCGCAACAGCACCTGATCGGCGATGTGCTGCGCCCCGGCGACATCGAAAGCAACTACGCATTGGCGCGCGAGCTGCGCCAGCCGGTGTACTCGCAGCCCGTGGCCGGCGGCGAACCGGCCGCGATGCTGCAGCTGCACATTCCGCTGTTCGACCAGGGCCTGTTCGCCGGCGTCGTGCTCGGCGAGTTCTCCATCGACGGCCTGCTGCGCTACGGCATGCCCTCCGAGGTGCAGGCGCGCTATGCCGTGTCGCTGCTCGACGCCAAGGGCAACGTCATCGCCGGCAACACCACGCCGCTGAAGAACAGCGGCACCCGCCTGCTGCCCTGGACCGAAGCCACCAACGAATACGAAGTGCCGGTGTCGCCCGTGGGCAACGCGCTGATGCTGCGCGCGCAGGCCTACCGCACCTCGCAGGGCGTGGTGGGCAACGGCCTCTTCTGGCTCGTGTGCGCCCTCAGCGTGATGACCAGCTGGATGCTGATCGGCACCTGGCGCCACACGCGCCGCCGCCTGCAGGCGCAGCAGCGGCTGGTGGCCGAGACCAACTTCCGCCGCGCGATGGAAAACTCCATGCTCACCGGCATGCGCGTGCTCGACCTGCAAGGCCGCATCACCTACGTGAACGCCGCGTTCTGCGCCATGACAGGCTGGAGTGAAGACGAACTCGTCGGCCAGACGCCGCCCTTCCCCTACTGGCTCGAATCCGACCGCGAGGTGATGAACGAGCGCCTCGAAGAAGAGCTGCACGGCCGCGCCCTGCCCGGCGGCTTCCAGGTGCGCGTGAAGCGCAAGAACGGCAGCGTGTTCAACGCGCGCCTGTATGTGTCGCCGCTGATCGACGCGCGCGGCCACCAGACCGGCTGGATGACGTCGATGACCGACATCACCGAGCCGACGCGCATCCGCGAGCAGCTGTCCGCCTCGTATGAGCGCTTCACCACCGTGCTCGAGGCGCTCGACGCCGCCGTGTCAGTGGCGCCCATTGGCAGCGAGGAGCTGCTGTTCGCCAACAAGCTGTACCGCCTGTGGTTCGGCTCCGACACCGTGGGCCACCTGGGCATGGTGGCGCAGGCCGGCGTGCCGCCGTCGAACGCGCACGACGAAGGCCTGGACGACGTCGACCCCTACGCCGGCCTGCCCATCGACACCCTCACCGCCGCCCAGACCGCGAACAACGAGATCTTCGTGCCGCACCTGGGCAAGTGGCTCGAGGTGCGCTCGCGCTACCTGACCTGGGTCGACGGTCGCCTGGCGCAGCTGGTGATCGCCACCGACATCACGCCGCGCCGCGACGCCGAAGAGCAGGCCGCCGCGCAGGCCGACAAGGCCCAGGCCGCGAGCCGCCTGATCACCATGGGCGAAATGGCCTCCAGCGTGGCGCACGAGCTCAACCAGCCGCTCACCGCCATCGCCAACTACTGCAACGGGATGATGTCGCGCATCAAGGGCCAGACGATCGACAACGACGCCCTGCTGGCCGCGCTCGAAAAAACCTCGAAGCAGGCGCAGCGCGCGGGCCAGATCATCCAGCGCATCCGCTCCTTCGTGAAGCGCAGCGAACCCAACCGCACACCGGCCGACGTCGCCACCATGGTGAGCGAGGCGGTCGAACTCGCGGGCATCGAGCTGCGCCGGCGCAACGTGCGCCTGAACCACTACGTGGCCGCGCGGCTGCCGGTGGTGCGCGTCGACCCGATCCTCATCGAGCAGGTGATGGTCAACCTGCTGAAGAACGCGGCCGAATCCATCGACATCGCCGACCGCCCGCTGGCGCGCCGCAGCGTCGAGCTGCGCGTGCTGCCCAAGGTGATCGAGGGGCACAATGCCATCGAGTTCTCGGTGCAGGACACGGGCAAGGGCCTCTCGCCCGAGGTCATGGACCGGCTCTACGAGGCCTTCTTCTCCACCAAGCCCGAGGGCATGGGCATCGGGCTCAACCTGTGCCGCACCATCGTCGAGTCGCACCGCGGCCGGATGCAGGCGGAGAACATCTACAATGGCCCGGATGTGATCGGATGCCGTTTTTCCTTCTGGATTCCGGTGTTGGACGCTATCAGTTCCGTAGCAAGCGACGAGGCAAAGGTACCTGCATGAGTTTGATTCCGAAGAAGGGCACGGTCTATGTCGTCGATGACGACGAAGCCGTACGCGATTCGCTGCAATGGCTGCTCGAAGGCAAGGACTACAGAGTCCGCTGTTTCGAGTCCGCCGAATCCTTTCTCTCCCGATACGACCCGCGCGAAGTCGCCTGTCTGATCGTCGATATCCGCATGGCCGGCATGACCGGCCTCGAATTGCAGGATCGGCTGATCGAACGGCGTTCTCCGTTGCCGATCGTGGTCATCACCGGCCACGGCGACGTGCCGATGGCGGTCGACAGCATGAAGAAGGGCGCGATGGATTTCATCCAGAAGCCCTTCAACGACGAAGAGTTGGTGTCGCTGGTCGAGCGCATGCTCGAACACGCACGCGGCGCCTTCACGCAGCACCAGCAGTCGGCCAGCCGCGACGCGCTGCTGTCCAAGCTCACCGGCCGCGAAGCGCAGGTGCTCGAGCGCATCGTCGCCGGCCGCCTGAACAAGCAGATCGCCGACGACCTGGGCATCAGCATCAAGACGGTGGAGGCGCACCGCGCCAACATCATGGAAAAGCTCAACGCCAACACCGTGGCCGATCTGCTCAAGATCGCGCTCGGGCAAGCGGCCCCAGCCGCCAAGGCCTCCTGAGCTGCAGCTATCCCTGCGATAGCCACGCACCTTCCCCACGCCTGCGCAAGCGGGCGTTTTTACTTGGAAAATCAAAACCGATGACCGCCCAACTGATCGACGGCAACGCCCTCGCCAAAACCATCCGCGCCGAGGTGTCCGGCCGCACCGCTGCGCTGAAGGCCCGCGGCGTGAACCCGGCCCTGTCCATCATCCTGGTGGGCAGCGATCCGGCGAGCCAGGTCTACACCAAGCACAAGGTCAACGACAGCACCGAGACCGGCCTCTCTGCCACGCTCGAGACCTACCCCGCCGACCTGAGCGAGGCCGACCTGCTGGCGCGCATCCGCGCCCTCAACGACGACCCCAAGGTGCACGGCATCCTCGTTCAGTTGCCGTTGCCCAAGCACATGGACAGCCAGAAGGTCATCGAGACCATCTCGCCCGCCAAGGACGTCGACGGCTTCCACGTGGCCAGCGCGGGCGCGCTGATGACCGGCGCTCCGGGCTTCTGGCCCTGCACGCCGCACGGCTGCATGAAGATGCTCGAATCGATCGGCTACGACCTGCGCGGCAAGCATGCCGTGGTCATCGGCCGCAGCAACATCGTCGGCAAGCCCATGGCCATGATGCTGCTGGCCAAGAGCGCCACCGTCACCATCTGCCACAGCGCCACGAAAGACCTGGGCGCCCTCACGCGCCAGGCCGACGTGGTCGTCGCCGCCGTGGGCAAGCTCGACCTGCTGACCGCCGACATGGTGAAGCCCGGCGCGGTCGTCATCGACGTGGGCATGAACCGCAAGGCCGACGGCAAGCTGGCGGGCGACGTCGATTTCGACGGCGTGAAGGAAGTGGCCGGCTGGATCACCCCCGTGCCCGGCGGCGTCGGCCCCATGACGCGCGCGATGCTTCTGGTCAACACCCTTGAAGCGGCCGAACGCGCCGCAAGATAAGAACCATCCCGTTGTTGGCTCACTGCGTGTAGCCGCCTCCCCTCAAGGGGCACCACCGGCGGCCCGGCAAAGCCGGTTCCGCGGTGGTTCCCGAAATGGCTTCGCTACGCTCGCCCAGGATCTTTCACATGACCAATCCGCTCCTCGACTTCACCGACCTCCCCCTGTTCGACCGCATCAAGCCCGAACACGTGTCGCCCGCGGTCGACGCGCTGCTGGCCGATGCCGAGGCCGCGCTGCAGACGGTGACGGCGCCCGAATTCCCGGCCGACTGGATCGCGATCTCCAAGGTGCTCGACGTGGCCTCCGAACGCTTCAGCCGCGCCTGGGGCGCTGTCGGCCATCTCAACGCCGTGGCCGACACGCCCGAGCTGCGCGCCGCCTACAACGAGGCCATGCCGCGCGTCACCGCCTTCTGGACCCGCCTGGGTTCCGACGAACGCCTGTACGCCAAGTACAAGGCCATCGACCCGGCCACGCTCAACCCCGAGCAGCGACAGGCGCACAAGAACGCCGTGCGCAACTTCGTGCTCGGCGGCGCCGAGCTGCAGGGCGAGGCCAAGCAGCGCTTTGCCGACATCCAGGAACGCCAGGCCGAGCTGAGCCAGAAGTTCAGCGAGAACGCCCTCGACGCCACCGACGCCTTCGCGCACTACGCGCAGCTGGGTGAACTCGACGGCGTGCCCGAAGACGTGGTGAGCGCCGCGCGCGCGGCCGCCGAGGCCGAAGGCAAGAAAGGCTACAAGCTCACGCTCAAGATGCCGTGCTACCTGCCGGTGATGCAGTTCGCCAAGAGCAGCGCGCTGCGCGAAACCCTGTACCGCGCCTACGTCACGCGCGCCAGCGAACTCGGCGATCCGAAGTTCGACAACACCGCGCTCATCACCGAGATCCTCGCGCTGCGCGAGGAAGAATCGAAGCTGCTGGGCTACAAGAATTTCGGCGAACTCTCGGTCGTGCCCAAGATGGCCGAATCGCCCGAGCAGGTCGTCAAGTTCCTGCGCGACCTCGCCGCCAAGGCCAAGCCCTACGGCGAGCGCGACCTGGCCGACCTGCGCGCCTTCGCGGCCGAACAGCTGAACCTCGTCGATCCGCAGGCCTGGGACTGGACCTACGTCGGCGAAAAGCTCAAGGAAGCGCGCTACGCCTTCAGCGAGCAGGAGGTGAAGCAGTACTTCCCGGCGCCGAAGGTGATGGCGGGCCTGTTCAAGATCGTCGAGACGCTGTTCGAGGTGTCGATTCGCCGCGACAGCGCGCCCACCTGGCACCCGAGCGTCGAGTTCTACCGCATCGAGCGCGCCGGCCAGAAGGTCGGCCAGTTCTACCTCGACCCTTCCGCCCGCGCCGCCAAGCGCGGCGGCGCGTGGATGGACGACGTGCGCGCCCGCTGGCTGCGCCCCGACGACGGCGTGCTGCAGACGCCGGTCGCGCAGCTGGTGTGCAACTTCGCCAGCGGTGTCGACGGCAAGCCGCCGCTGCTCACGCACGACGACGTGACCACCCTCTTCCACGAGTTCGGCCACGGCCTGCACCACATGCTCACGCAGGTGAACGAGCGCGACGTGTCAGGCATCAGCGGCGTCGAGTGGGACGCGGTCGAGCTGCCGAGCCAGTTCATGGAAAACTTCTGCTGGGAGTGGGACGTGCTCGCCCACATGACGGCCCACGTCGACACCGGCGAGCCGCTGCCGCGCGCGCTGTTCGACAAGATGACCGCCGCCAAGAACTTCCAGAGCGGGCTGCAGACGCTGCGCCAGATCGAGTTCTCGCTGTTCGACATGCTGCTGCACACCGAGCACCAGGCTGCTGCTGCCGCCCCGGGCGCCGTGATGGCGCTGCTCGGCCAGGTGCGCGCCGAAGTGGCCGTGATGCCCTCGCCGCCGTTCAGCCGCACGCCGAACACCTTCAGCCACATCTTCTCGGGCGGCTACGCGGCCGGCTACTACAGCTACAAGTGGGCCGAGGTGCTGAGCGCCGACGCCTACGCGGCCTTCGAGGAAACCGTGGGCGCCGACGGCGAGCCCAACATCGAGACCGGCCGCCGATACCGCCAGGCCATCCTGGAGGCCGGCGGCAGCCGCAGCGCCATGGATTCGTTCAAGGCCTTCCGGGGCCGCGAGCCGCAGCTTGATGCGCTGCTGCGACATCAGGGCATGGCTCAGGCCCAGCCCGCTTGATACGGCGCTGAAGCTTGCGATACTCGGGAGATATGTATCCGACTTTTTACAAACTCCCGATGCGCGGCCTGATCGGCCTGGTCCTCGTGTTGTCGACCGCCGGCGTGCTGGCACAGGCGGTCTACCGCCAGGTCGACAAGAACGGCAAGGTCACGTTCTCGGACCAGCCCCCCGTCGTCACCAACGCGCCGACGGGCGGGCCCCAGCCGGCCGGCGTCAACGCGCCAACCAACAGCGGGCTTCCCTACGAACTGCGCCAGGTGGCACAGCGCTACCCCGTCACGCTCTACAGCGGTGAGGGCTGCGGCCCCTGCAACGAGGCGCGCACGCTGCTCACCACGCGCGGCATTCCCTTCGAGGAACGCACCATCAAGAGCAACGAGGACGTCGACGCCCTGCAGCGCTTGAGCGGACAGAACGCGCTGCCGCTGCTGACCGTCGGGTCGCAGCAGCTCAAGGGCTTCTCGGATGTGGAATGGTCGCGCTACCTCGACGCGGCCGGCTATCCCAAGAGCAACAGCCTGCCCCCGGGCTACCGCCCGCCGGCCGCGCGCCCGCTCGTCGCGCAGCAGGCACCGGCAGCGGCCGCACCCCGTGCGACCGACACGCCCCTGCAGCCGCCGAACCCCGCGCCGGCACCGCCCTCGAACGCACCGGGCCCGAACAACCCGGCCGGCATCAAGTTCTAGAGACGACGGGGGCCTCGCCCCCGTGCTGCATCGCCGCCGCTCAGCCGGCGAACTGCAACGTCTTCACGCCCGACGCCGTGCCCAGCAGGCACACGTCGGCCTTCTGGTGGGCGAAGACCCCCACCGTCACCACGCCGGGCCACTGGCTCACTTCGGATTCGAAGGCGCGCGGGTCGGTGATCCGCAGGCCGGTGACGTCGACGATGTGCTGGCCGTTGTCGGTCACCAGCGGCAGGCCGTCTTTCTCGCGCACCTGGGCGATGCCGCCCAGGCCGGCGAACTGGCGCATCACGCGGCGCACGGCCATCGGGATCACTTCCACCGGCAGCGGAAACGCGCCGAGCGTCTCGACCAGCTTGGAGGCGTCGGCGATGCAGACGAAGCGCTTGGACTGCGCCGCGACGATCTTCTCGCGCGTGAGCGCCGCACCGCCGCCCTTCACCATGAAGCCCCGGTGGTCGATCTCGTCGGCGCCGTCGATGTAGACGGCCAGTTCTTCCACCTCGTTGCTGTCGAACACCGGGATGCCCAGCGCGCGCAGGCGCTCGGTGGACGCGACCGAGCTGGAGACGGCGCCCTTGATCTCGTCCTTGATCGTGGCCAGCGCGTCGATGAACTTGTTGACCGTGGAGCCGGTGCCCACGCCGACGATCTCGCCCTTGACCACGTAGGCCAGCGCGGCAAGGCCGACCTGGGCCTTGAGTTCATCCTGGGAAAGAGGGGTTGGGGAGGCGGGTGCGGTCATCGCGGAGAATCCTTGGCTCATTGAAGTCGAGAATTATCCGATGCCCCTGCTGTTGCCCTCTTCGCTCTATGGCCTGGCCCGCCCTTTTCTGTTCGGTTTCGACCCCGAGCACGCCCATGAAATCACCCTCGACGGGCTGGCCCGCACCCAGAACACGCCCTTGGCCTGCGCCTACGCGGCGACGCGCGTCGAAGACCCGATCCAGCTGGCTGGCCTGAATTTCCCCAACCGCGTCGGCCTGGCCGCCGGGCTGGACAAGAACGCACGCTGCATCGACGCCTTCGCGGCCATGGGCTTCGGTTTCGTCGAGGTCGGCACGGTCACGCCCAAGGGCCAGCCCGGCAACCCGAAGCCGCGCATGTTCCGCCTGCCGCAGCGCGATGCACTGATCAACCGGCTCGGCTTCAACAACGAAGGGCTCGACGCCTTCCTGGCCAACGTGCAGAAGGCCCGTTTCCGCAAGCAGGCCGGTGGCAGCAAGTCGCCCATGCTGCTGGGCCTGAACATCGGCAAGAACGCAGCCACGCCGATCGAGCGCGCGGTGGACGACTACCTGGCCTGTCTGGACGGCGTCTACCCGCACGCGGACTACGTGACGATCAACATCTCCAGCCCCAACACGGCCAACCTGCGCTCGCTGCAGAGCGACGAGGCGCTCGACGCCCTGCTGGGCGCCGTGGCCGAGCGGCGCGAAGCGCTGGCCACGCGCCACGGCAAGCGCGCGCCGCTGTTCGTGAAGATCGCCCCCGACCTCGACGACGCGCAGGTCGCGGTGATCGCCGCCACGCTGCAGCGCCACCGCATGGACGGCGTGATCGCCACCAACACCACGCTCGCGCGCGACGCGGTGGCCGGCCTGCCGCACGCACAGGAAGCCGGCGGCCTTTCGGGCGCACCGGTGCGCGAAGCCAGCAACCGCGTCATCGCGCAACTGCGCGCGGCGCTGGGCAAGGACTTTCCGATCATCGGGGTGGGCGGCATCCTGAGTGCAGCGGATGCCAAGGCCAAGATCGCCGCGGGCGCGGACGTGGTGCAGATCTACACCGGCCTGATCTATCGCGGCCCCGGGCTGGTCCGCGAAACGGCCCAGGCGTTGCAGCAGGATCGCCGCAGGGCCTGAGCCGGTTTTCTTCTAGCTACCGGTGGCTCAGCGCATGCGCCAGAGCACCGGCGCAATGACCGTGGCCCAGCGCAGCAACCGCTTCGGGCGGATCACCGCCACAGCGGCGGCAGCGACCACCCCGGCGGCCACCGGATGCTCGCGCGCAATGCGCAACGCGGTTGCCGCGGCCGACTCGTTCGCAGGCTCGCCCGAGGCCGGCTGCGTCTCGCGACCGCCCTGCAGGGTGGCGATGCGTTCGCGCTGGCGTTCCATGCGGGCCAGCAGCTCTTCGCGTGTGACGGGGCGCGGCGGACGCGGCGCTTCGTCGTCCAACTCCGGGTCCTTGCCGAGGTTGAAGCGGTCCTGGACCCAGGCCCAGTCGCGCTCGAACTCGTGAAAGGTCGGCACGAAGCTGTTGGAGGCATTGCTCAGGCTGCGCATCAGGCCGATGACGGCCGCCAGCCACAGCACCGCCCAGACACCGGCCACCACCCAGGCGGCGGTGACGCGGTATGGCGTGTCCCAGTAATGCACGACCACCGCCATCGAAAGCAACGCCACCGCGACGGTGGTCAGCCCCAGCACGGCGACGACCAGGACAAGGGTCAGCTTCAGGCGCTGCTTCTCGTCCTCCCAGGCCATGCGCAGCAACTGCACCCGGTCCTCGGCCGCCAACGCACCTTCGGCGGCGGCGATGCGCAACCGGCGGATGCGGGCACCGAGCCCGAACAGGGACAGCAGTCTCATGCGCCGCCTCCGCCCTCACCGGCCACATCAGCGTGGCGACGGCGAACGAAGGGACGGCGGTGCGCGCTCAGGCCGGTGCAGTGACGCTCAGCGGCGGCCAAGCAACAGGCCCACCAGCACGCCGACGGCCAGTGCGGCGCCGGCAACCTGCCAAGGTTCGTCGTGGGCGTAGGTGTTGGTGGCGGTGGCCGCCTGGCGCGCCTTCTTGGCGGCCAGCTTGCTCTTTTCGGAAGCCAGCTCGCGCGCGATGGCGAGCTTGGTGTCGATGCGTTGGCGCAGCGCCTTGATGTGGGGAACCGAATCCAGGTCCTTGCTGGCCAGCACGCCGCGCACGTCGCTTGCGATATCTTCGGCTGCTGCTTCAAGATTGTTGGATGCACTCATTGGAATCTTTCCTCCGTGATGACACCGGCACCGCGCCGGCGGCTTCACGCCAGCATATGGCGTGCTGTCATGTTACAGGCTCGAAAGCCCCTCATGCGCGACAGATGTGCTCAGTTGTGCCCGAGTGCATGCATCAGGCCTCGGCGAGCAGGTCCGCAACGTGCCGTCCGATGGCCAGGCAACTGGTGAGTCCGGGCGACTCGATGCCGAACAGATGGACCAGCCCCGGCACCCCATGCGACGCCGGCCCCGCGATCACGAAATCGGCCGCGGGCTCCTCCGGCCCCGAGATCTTCGGACGCATGCCGGCATAGCCCGGGATCAACGCGCCGTCGGGCAACGCCGGCCAGTACCTGCGCACCTCGTCGTAGAAGCGTTCGCCGCGTGCGGGATCGACCACGAGATCATCGGCCGCCTCGACCCACTGCACGTCGGGCCCGAACTTGGCCTGCCCGCCGAGGTCGAGCGTCAGGTGCACGCCGAGCCCGCCCGGCTCCGGCACGGGATAGATGAGCCGGCCGAAAGGCGCGCGGCCCGCGAGTGTGAAGTAGCTGCCCTTGGCGAAGTACTCGCGCGGCACCACCGACGCCGGCATGCCTTCGAAGCGGCGCGCCAGCGCCGGTGCGCCCAGCCCCGCGGCATTGACCACGGTGCGGCAGCGCAGGGCCGTGCCATCGGCGGCGATCAGCACGACGGCCCCATCCCCGCATTCGGCGCGTTCGATGGGCGACTTGAGCGCGAGCATGCCGCCCGCGTTCTCGAGGTCGCCGAGCAGGCCCAGCATCAACGCGTGGCTGTCGACGATGCCCGTGCTCGGCGAATGCAGCGCCGCCACGCAATGCAGCTGCGGCTCCATCGCGTTGGCTTGCTGCGCGGTGAGCAGCACCAGATCGTCCACGCCGTTGGCCGCGGCCTTGGCGCGGATCGCGTCGAGCTGGCCCACCTGTTCGGCCGAGGTCGCCACGATGAGCTTGCCGCAGCGGCTGTGCGGCACGCCGCGTGCCTGCGCGTAGCTGTAGAGCGCGTCGCGTCCTTCCACGCACAGCGTCGCTTTCAGCGACCCCTGCGGGTAGTAGATGCCCGCGTGGATCACCTCGCTGTTGCGCGAACTCGTTCCCGTGCCGATGGCCCCTTCGGACTCCAGCACCAGCACCTCCCGGCCCGCGAGCGCCAATGCGCGCGCCACGGCCAGACCCACCACGCCGGCACCGATGACGGCGCAATCGATTTCATCCATCGCGCGAGCTTAGCGCGGCGCGACGGGCGCTCTGCCTACCTCGCGCTGGGTGGCGGCTCGGGGTCGGTGGGCTCGTCGGGCGCGTGCTCCGGCCCTTCGTCGGGCTCGACCGGCAGGTCGGGCGTGATCGGAGACGGAAGATCGGGTTGGGTGGCCATGGCTGCACTCCTTCGTTCCATCTCTTCGTTCTAGCGCGTTCTCACGCGCCTGCAAGCGGCCCGTGGCGGAAGGCGTCGTCGGTGCGCACCGACAACAGGCCTTCGCCCAGGCGTTCCAGCAACAGGGCCACGCACGCTGCTGTGTCCTCGCCCCTCCCACACCACACAGGGAGGATCACCGTTCGCGATGCATGGCAGGGCCAGTCTAGGCACCGCCGCGCCTTCGCACATGAGCGAAGCGCCCTTTGGTGAGGGTGCCATGCGCCCTGCCCGGCGCGCATGCGAGCGTGACAAAGCGCCTGCCTGGGACCGGGTACCTGACGCGGCCCCCACGATCCGCCGGTCGCGTCGAGAAAAACGCCGTCCGTCCGGCCTGAAAAACCCGTGCCCGCAAAGCATTCGCGCCGCGGTCCGACGGTGAATTGCGGACGAAATGACGGGCCCGCTGCGTCGATGCCCCGACCCGGCTCAGGCCTTCCCGCCGGCGCGACGGAAATCAACCGGGATCAATGCCGGTACCCATGGCGCGACCGCCTTTCCGAAATTTGCCGGCGATTGTCGCAATGCATCCCCGCGCTCCGTGCGCTGACAGAGGGGAAAGTACCTCAATCCCCATTGCCCTCTATTTCATTAAAACAATGGACATCATTTGAATTTCAATGATCGCCAAGAATCACGAAAAATTGCATCCCAGGCACCAAAAATCAGATGACAAGTAACATTTTCAATTAGATATTTTAGGCCTTTGAGGATTTCAAAATTCACCCTCGAATTAACCAAAAGACGAAAAAACCATTCCACAGAAGAAAAACATCTACCCCATTCTGAGTGCTCAACGCTCAAATGCCGATTCCTTCCAACTGTCTCAATTCGCGAAAAGTTTCTTGTCAACCGTCAAAACTTGTCTGATTTCAGAAACCTTCATAGAAGTGATACCGAAACTCAGACTCGCAGGTCTGCAGACATAGCAAAGAAGAATGGCCATTTTTTCGAATCGACGTTCCATCATGGCTTCCTACAGGGGTGACAAAACGCCCACCACAAATGGCCTTGGTACCTCAAATGTCATGGCTTAGGTAGTTCGATTCGGAAATATTTATATCCAAATGTAAACATGGAGAAAAGAGCCAAACAGAAGGCTCACCAAGTTCATAGGATCGCGACAAACCAAGAACCAAATCCAATTGAAATCAATTCGATTCCTTCAATTGAATTTTCCATTCACAGTCTGCAGCCGGGTAATTGCATGGAAACCCACATTGCTTCGTCGCCGGAGGCCGCCGTGGCTTCGCAGGCCGCGCTGGGCGATCTGTTCGTGTCGCCGCCCGCGCGCACGGCGGCAGGCGAACGGCTCGACGTCTCGCTGGTCCTCGAAGCCGGGTTCGCGCAGCGCTGGCTCGCCTCGCTGGGCACCACGGGGTACCTGCCCGACACGCTCTTCGTGGGTGCCTGGCTGCTGCTGCAATCGCGCTGGCTGGGCGCGGCCCTGCCGGGGTCTCACGGCATGCCGACGTCGCTGCCCGGCACAGCCAGCGCGTGGCTGACCCAGCTCGACCTCGACCGGCGGGCCACGCCGCACACCGCCGACACCCTGCCGCCCCTGCGGCTCGAAGCCCGGACAGCACTCCCCGCCAGCCTGCACCTGGACGTCGACGCGAGCCTGATGGACGCGCCCTGCGCCAGCCGCCTGCTCGCAGCCATCGCCGACACCGCCGCCGATCTGCTGGTGCATCCCGGTGCGGCGCTCCACAACATCCGCGCCCTGCCCGACGCCGACCGCCGCGACCAGCTCGCCGCCTGGGCCACGCCGCCCGCCGCGCCCGACCTGTCGCTCACCGTGCCCGCCGTGTTCCGCCGCCGGGCCGCGGCCACGCCCGACGCGGTGGCGCTGGTGGAAGGCGACGAAACGATGACCTACGCCGAGCTCGACGCGCGCAGCGACCGGCTCGCACGGCGCCTGCAGCAGTCGGGTGTGCAACCGGGCGACCCCGTCGGGATGGTGTTCGAGCGGTCGATGGCCGCCATCGTCGCGATGCTCGGCATCCTCAAGGCGGGCGCGGCCTACGTGCCGGTACCCACCGACTTTCCGCCCGAACGCGTCGCCACGATGTTCGACCAGGCCGGCGTGACCCGGGTCGTGACGACCGAGGCGCTGGCTTCTCTCGTGCCGGCCCCCCGCACCGCCGTGCGCATCGACGCGCCCGAAGACGGCGCGGACCCCGCGCCGTGGACACCGCCGGCCTTCGACGGCGAATCGCTGGCGTACCTCATGTACACCTCGGGCTCGACCGGCGTACCCAAGGGCATCGAGATCAGCCATCGCGCCATCCTGCGGCTGGTCGTTGATGTCGACTACATCGAACTCGCACCCGGGCGCGCGATGCTGCACGCGGCGCCGCTCGCCTTCGACGCCTCGACGCTCGAGGTCTGGGGGCCGTTGCTCAACGGCGGGCGCTGCGTGATCCACGACGAACGGGTACCCACCGGCGCCGGCCTCGCGCGCACCATCGCCCGCCACGAGGTCCACACCGCCTGGCTCACGGCCTCGCTCTTCAACGCCGTGGTCGACGGCGATCCGCAGCATCTCGCGGGCCTGGCGCACCTGTTCACCGGCGGCGAGGCGCTGTCGGTACCCCATGTGCGGCGCGCGCTCGACGCACTCCCCGGGCTCACGCTCAGCAACGGCTACGGGCCGACCGAGTGCACGACCTTCGCGGCGACCCATCGCATCGAGCGCGCCGCGATCGCAGCGGGCCCGCGCTCGGTACCGCTCGGGCGCCCGATCAAGGACACCGTGCTGCGCGTGCTGAGCCCGACGCTCGAGCTGCTTCCCAGCGGACTCGTGGGCGAGCTGTGCATCGGCGGACACGGCCTGGCGCGCGGCTACCTGGGCCAGCCCGAACTCACGGCCGCGCGCTTCGTGCCCGATCCTTTCGGTGCGCCGGGCGAGCGGCTCTACCGCACCGGCGACCTCGCCCGCTGGCTGCCCGACGGCACCGTCGAATTCATCGGCCGCATCGACGGCCAGGTCAAGATCCACGGCCATCGCATCGAGACCGGCGAGGTCGAGGCGGCGATCCTCGCGCACCCCGCGGTGCAGTCCTGCGCGGTGGTCGCGCGGCCCGGTCGCGACGGCCAGCTGCGCCTGGTCGCCTACCTGGTCGCCCGCACGCAGAAGCTGGCGTGGGACACGCTGCGCGCGCACCTGGCGACCCGCCTGCCCGCGCCGCTGCTGCCGTCGGCCCAGGTGTGGCTTGCGCAACTCCCCGTCACGCCCAACGGCAAGCTCGACCGCAACGCCCTGCCCGAGCCGGCCGCCGAGCGCCCCGAACTCGCGCAGCCTTTCGAGGCCGCGCGCGATGCGCTCGAGCAGCAGGTGTGCGACGCCTTCGCGCGCGCGCTGGGCATCGACAAGGCCGGGCGCCACGACAACTTCTTCGACCTGGGCGGCAGCTCGCTGCTGGTGCTGCAGGTGCTGGCGGACCTGCAGCGCGAAGGCGCGCCGCCGCTGTCGACCAACCTCTTCTTCCGCCACCCGACGCCGGGCGCCATCGCGGCGCAGTTGCAGTCGGCTGGCGAGGCGCCGCAGACGCCACAACCCGTGCCCGTGCGCGAGGACGCCGCCAGCGTCCCCGAGCCCATCGCTCTCATCGCCACCGCCGGTCGCTTCCCCGGCGCGGGCGATGTGGAGCAGTTCTGGGACAACCTCGTCGCCGGGCGCGACACCATCAGCTTCTTCGACGACGCCAGCCTGGACGCCGGCGTCAGCGAGTCGCTGCGCCGCGACCCGGCCTACGTGCGGGCGCGCGGCGTGATCGACGGCATCGAGGGCTTCGATGCCGCCTTCTTCGGCATCGGCCCGAAGGAAGCCGCACTCATGGACCCGCAGCACCGCGTGTTCCTCGAGATCTGCTGGGAGTGCCTGGAGCGCGCGGGCTACGTGCCCGACGAAGCGCCGGGCCCGGTGGGCGTGTACGCGGGCACGTACAACGCGACCTACTTCCAGCGCCACGTCGCCTCGCGGCCCGACCTCGTGGAGGCCGTCGGCGAATTCCAGGTGATGCTGGCCAACGAGAAGGACTACATCACCACCCGCGTGGCCAACCGGCTCAACCTGCGCGGGCCGGCGGTGAGCGTCAACACCGCATGCTCGACCTCGCTGGTCGCGGTGGCCCAGGCCTTCCATGCGCTGCGCACGGGCCAGTGCTACATGGCGCTGGCGGGCGGCGCCTCGGTCACCTGCCCGCCGCGCAGCGGCTACCTCTACAACGAGGGCTCGATGCTCTCGCCCGACGGCCACACGCGCAGCTTCGACGCGCAGGCCAAGGGCACCGTGTTCAGCGACGGCGCCGCCGTGGTGCTGCTCAAGCGGCTGTCCGACGCGCAGGCCGACGGCGACACCGTCTATGCCGTGCTGCGCAGCGCCTGCGTCAACAACGACGGCGGCGCCAAGGCCAGCTTCACCGCGCCCAGCGTGGACGGCCAGGCGGCGGTGATCCGCGCCGCGCTGGCCGCGGCGGACGTGGACGCACGCAGCATTTCCTACGTGGAGGCGCATGGCACCGCCACGCCGATGGGCGACCCCGTCGAGGTCGAGGCGCTGGCCGTCGCGTACGCCGAGCACACCGACGCGCGGGGCTACTGCACGCTCGGCTCGCTCAAGAGCAACGTGGGCCACATGGTCACGGCCGCGGGTGCCGCCGGCCTCATCAAGACGGCGCTGTCGCTGCACCACGAACTGATTCCGCCCACCGCGCACTTCACGGCGCCGAACCCGGCGATCGACTTCGCGCGCACGCCGTTCCACGTCAGCAACCAGCTGCAGCCGTGGCCGCGGGCCGCGCTGCCGCGCCGCGCGGGCGTCAGCTCCTTCGGTGTCGGGGGCACCAACGCGCACGTCGTGCTCGAGGAGGCGCCGGCGCGGCAGGCGCGCACCACGCAACCGGGTGTCCATGTGCTGGCGCTGTCGGCCCGCTCGGAGGCCGCGCTGGCGGTCGCGACGCAACAGCTGGCGACGCACCTGGAGGAACAGCCCGAACTCTGCCTGGGCGACGCGGCATTCACCCTGTGCGTCGGCCGCAAGGCCCATGCCTTCCGCCGCGCCGTGGTGGCCGGCGATGCGGCGCAGGCCATCGAGGCCTTGCGCTCGGAGAACACGGCGTGGCGCGTGAGCGACCGGATCGCCGAGCGCGCGCCGCAGCCCGTGCTGATGTTCCCGGGCCAGGGCGCGCAGTACCCGGGCATGGGCCGCGCGCTGCATGCGGGCGACCCGGTGTTCGCGGCCGCGTTCGACAACTGCCTGCGTGCCTTCGAGGGCTCACTGGACTTCGACCTGCGCGAACGCATGTTCGCAGACGACCCGCAGGCGCTCGCGCCGACGGCCGTCACGCAGCCCGCGCTCTTCACGCTCGAGTACGCGCTCGCACGGCGGCTGCTGTCGCTGGGCCTGCGCCCGCACGCGCTGATCGGCCACAGCGTCGGCGAATTCGTCGCGGCCGTGATCGCCGGCGTGATGCGCCTGGAAGATGCCGCCCGGCTCATTGCCCGCCGCGGCGCGCTCATGCAGGCACAGCCCGCCGGGACGATGCTGTCGGTGCGGCTCGGCGCGGACGCGCTGGCCTCCCGGCTCGCGGCCTCGCCCCAGGTCTCGCTCGCCGCGGAGAACGCACCCGGCGCCTGCGTGGCCGCCGGCCCCGCCGAGGCCATCGCCGAACTCCAGGCCGCGCTCGAAGCCGAGGGCGTCGCCTGCCGGCTGCTGCAGACCTCGCACGCCTTTCACTCCGCCATGATGGACGCCGCGGTGGCGCCCTTCGAGGCGCTCGTGAGCCAGGTGGCGCTGCACGCACCGCAGATTCCCCTTTACTCCACGTTCACCGGTCGCCTGCTCGAAGACGCACAGGCCACGAGCCCGGCCTACTGGGCGCAGCACCTGCGCGGCACCGTGCGCTTCTCGCCGGCGTTGCAGAGCGCGGCGGACGACGCCACCCATCCGGTGTTCGTGGAAGTCGGCCCCCGCAACACGCTGGCCGCGCTGGTGCGACAGCACCGCCTGCCAGGCCTGGCCCCGGCGTCGAAGGCCGGCGCGGTGGCGGTGTCGCTGCTGCACGGCGAGCCGGCCGACGAGACCCGGACCTTGCGCCTGGCCGCCGCGCGCCTGTGGACCTGCGGCGCCGAGGTCGACCTTGCCCTGCTCGCACCGCGCGCCGGCGCCCGGCGCGTGTGCCTGCCCACCTACCCGTTCGAACGCAAGCGCCTGTGGGTCGACATCGCGCCCGCCGCGCCGGTGTCACCGGCCCTTGCGCCCGCCCTGCCTGTTTCATTGGAGCCGATCGTGACCGCTGCAGCGCCCTCGCCTGACCTTCCTCCGCCTTCTTCCCCGCCGTCCGAGGCGTCGCGCGCGGCGTCGGTCGACAGCCGATTGCGGGCCCTGTTCGAAGACATCTCGGGCATCGACATGGCGCAGGCCGAGGGCCAGGCCCCGTTCGGCGAGATCGGGATGGACTCGCTCACGCTGACCCAGGCGGCCACGCAGATCAAGAAGCGCTTCAAGGTCGAGCTGAGCTTCCGTCAGCTGATGGAGAACTACCGCAGCTTCGACGCGCTGGCCGCGTACCTGCTGCAGAGCCTGCCGCCCGAGGCCGAGCCGGTGGCTGTGCCCGCCACGCCCACCATGCCTGCGGCCTCCGCCGTGCAGGTGTCGATGCCAACGCCACCGCAAGGGCTTGCGCAGCCCACCGGCCTGCTGAACCAGGTGATCGCGCAGCAGGTGGAGCTGATGCGCCAGCAGCTCGCGCTCCTGTCCGGCGCGGCCGCGCCAGTGGCGGTGGCAGCGATGCCCGTGTCGGCCGAGGCCGTGCCCGCCGCGCAGCCACAGCCGCCCGCCGAAGCGCCGCTTCGCTACGACGTCAACAAGGCCTTCGGCGCCATCGCCCGCATCCACACCCAGCGCACCGCCGAACCCAGCGCGCGGCAGAAGGCACGGCTCGCCACCTTCGTGCGGCGCTATGTCGAGCGCACGCCAAAGAGCAAGCGCTTCACCGAGGACAACCGCGCCCACATGGCCGATCCGCGCGTGGTCAACGGCTTCCGTCCGCTGACCAAGGAGATCACCTACCAGATCGTGATCGAGCGCTCCAAAGGTTCCAGGCTGTGGGACCTCGACGGCAACGAGTACGTCGACGCACTCAACGGCTTCGGGCTGAACCTGTTCGGCTGGCAACCCGACTTCGTGCAGGACGCCGTGCGGGCCCAGCTCGACGCGGGCTACGAGATCGGGCCGCAGCATCCGCTCGCGGCCGACGTGACCCGCCTCATCTGCGAGCTCACGGGCAGCGAGCGCGCCGGCCTGTGCAACACCGGCTCCGAAGCCGTGATGGCGGCGCTGCGCATCGCGCGCACCGTCACCGGCCGCAGCACGGTGGTCGCCTTCACGGGCTCCTACCACGGTACCTTCGACGAAGTGCTGGTGCGCGCCGGCAAGGGCGGCAAGGGCCTGTCGGCCGCGCCCGGCGTGATGAGCGGCATGTTCGGCGACATCCGCGTGCTCGACTACGGCACGCCCGAGGCGCTGGCCTTCATCCGCGACAACGCCGCCGACCTGGCGGCCGTGCTGGTCGAGCCGGTGCAAAGCCGCCGCCCCGACTTCCAGCCGCGCGAGTTCCTGCACGACGTGCGCGACGTCACCGCGAAGAATGGCTGCTGCCTCATCTTCGACGAGGTCATCACCGGCTTTCGCAGCGCGCTGGGCGGTGCGCAAGAGCTGTTCGGCGTGCGCGCCGACCTCGCCACCTACGGCAAGGTGATCGGCGGCGGCTTTCCGGTCGGCGTGATCGCCGGCAAGCGCGAGTTCATGGACGCGCTCGACGGCGGCGCCTGGCAGTACGGCGACGACTCGATCCCGGGCGTGGGCGTGACCTACTTCGCCGGCACCTTCGTGCGCCATCCGCTCGCGCTCGCGGCGGCCAAGGCCTCGCTCACGCACCTGAAGGAGGCCGGGCCCGCGCTGCAGGCCGGGCTCACAGCGAGCACGACCGCCATGGCCACGGAACTCTCGGGCTGGTGCCAGGAGGTCGGCGCGCCGATCGAGATCCGTCATTTCGCGTCGCTGTGGCGCGTGAGCTGGCTCGAAGACCAGCCGCTGCAGGACCTGCTGTTCGCCATGATGCGCAGCCGCGGCGTGCACATCCTGGACAACTTCCCGTGCTTCCTCACGAGCGCGCACAGCGCCGAGGACATCGCCTTCCTGCAGCGCGCCTTCAAGGAATCGGTCGCCGAGATGCAGGAATCCGGCTTCCTTCCGCGCCGCGCTCCCGCCCCCACCCGCTTCGACGCGCGCAAGCCCGTCGAGGACGGCAGCGTGCTGGCCCGCGACAGCGACGGCCAGCCGTACTGGTACGTACCCGAAGACGCCGCCTTGCACGAGCGCCTCATCAACGGAAAGGCCGCAGCATGAACGCCGCACTCAAGCCCACCGCGAGCGGTGGCCTCGTCGAATGCATCATCGCGACCACCGAGTCGCAGCGCGAAATCTGGCTCGGCGCCACGCTGAGCCCCGAGGCCTCGATGGCCTACAACGAGTCGGTCGTGCTGCGCCTGCGCGGCGCGCTGGACGGCGACGCCTTGGCGCGCGCCACCGACCGGCTGCTCGAACGCCACCAGGCGCTGCGCGCCACCATCTCGCCGGACGGCACCTTCATGCTGGTCAGCCCGCCGGCCGGGAACCACCTGGTGCGCCACGACCTGGGCGGGCTCGCGCCCGAAGCCCTCGCGCAGGCGCTGCACGCGGCCCATGACGAGGCGGTGTGCACGCCGTTCTCGCTCGAGCACGGGCCGCTGTTCCGGGCGGTGCTGTACCGCCTGGGCGATGACGAGCACGAACTCGTGATGTCGGCGCACCACGTGGTCTGCGACGGCTGGTCGTGGGCGGTCATCACCGAGCAGCTGGGCCACCTCTATGCCGAGGAAACCGGCATCGGGCTGAAGCTCAAGGCCGCACCGCTCTTCGCGGACTTCGCCGCCGAGGAAGCCGTCGCGGCCGCGAGCCCCGACATGCAGGCGCACATCGACTACTGGCTGGAGCGCTTCGCGGGCAACACGCAGCCCGTGCTCGACCTGCCGCTGGACCGCCCCCGCCCGGCCGCCCGCACCTTCAATTCGCGCCGCGCCGAGCGCCTGCTCGACCGGCGCGTGGTGGGCGCCGTGCGCATCGCGAGCACCAAGGCCGGCGTCAGCCTGTTCACGGGCCTGCTCAGCGGCTTCGTCGCGACGCTGCACCGCCTCACGGGCCAGGAAGACATCGTCGTCGGCATCCCGACCTCGGGCCAGCTCGCGCACGACGTGCCCGGCCTGGTCGGCCATTGCGTGAACCTGCTGCCGCTGCGCATCGCCGCGCATCCGGCCATGCGCTTCGACGCGCTGATGGACGAATGCAGCACCGCCGTGCTCGACGCCTTCGATCACCAGGCCCTGACCTACGGCGCGCTGCTGGGCCAGCTGTCGCTCGAGCGCGACCCGAGCCGGCTGCCGCTGGTGAGCGTGACCTTCAACGTCGACCCCGACGTGGCGAGCAGCGCGCAGGCCTTCACCACGCTCGACGTGGTGCAGGACACCATCGCCCGGCGCTACGAGAACTTCGAACTCTTCGTGAACCTGCGCCCGCACGCCGGCAGCCTGCAGGTCGAGGCGCAATACAACACCGACCTGTTCGACGACGTGAGCGTGCAGCGCTGGCTCGACATGTTCGAGTGCGTGCTGCAGTCGGCCGCGCACAAGCCCGACGACACCATCGGCGGGCTCGACGTGCTGTCCGCCGGCGCCGCGCGTGCGCTGCTGGCGCTGCAGCCCGCACGCGTGCCGCTGCGCGGCGCGCCGCTGGCGCACGCCGGCTTCGTGGCGCGCGTGCCGCAGCAGCCGCACCGCCCGGCGGTGCGCGACGGCGCGCGCAGCTGCAGCTACGGCGAACTCGATGCGCTGTCCAACCGCCTGGCGCGTGCGCTGCGCGCGCGCGGCGTGGGCCGCGGCCAGCGCGTGGGGCTGTGCCTCGAACGCAGCCTGGAGATGGTCGTCGCCATGCTGGGCATCCTCAAGGCGGGGGCGTCCTACGTGCCGATGGACACCTCATTTCCGCAGGCGCGGCTGGACCACTACGCCAGCGACGCCACCCTCAGCCTGATGCTGACCTCGTCCGACATCGCGGTGGCGCCGCGCGACTGGCGCGCCGACGCCGACCAGCGCGTCTTCGAGATCGATCGCGACACCGCCTGGCGCCAACTCTCGGGCGAAGCGCTGCCGCCGAGCAGCGACGACCCGGGCTCCGAAGACGCGGCCTATGTGATCTACACCTCCGGCTCGACCGGCCTGCCCAAGGGCGTCATCGCGCATCACCGGGGCGTGGCGCACCTGCTGCAGTGGATGCAGCGCGAATCGGGCATCGGCCCGTCCGACCGCATCGCCGCCGTCACCACGCTGTCGTTCGACATGGCCGTGCCCGACCTGCTGCTGCCGCTGGCGGCGGGCGCCGAACTCGTGATGGTGCAGCGCGAGGTCGCGATGGACGGCAACCGCCTGTCGCAAGCGCTCGACGACGAACAGATCACGCTGCTGCAGGCCACGCCCGGCATGTGGCAGCTGCTGCTCGATGCCCAGTGGGCCGGCGGCACGCCCGGTTTCCGCGGCTGGACCGGCGGCGAGGCGCTGCGCCCGAGCATGGCACTGGCGCTGTGCGAGCGCATGGAAGGCCTGTGGAACGGCTACGGCCCGACCGAGACGACGGTGTACTCCACGGCTTGGCATGTGCGTCCCGAAGAGATCGCCTCGCGCGGCATCTCGATCGGCAGGCCCGTCGACAACACCGAGATCTGGATCCTCGATGCCGACCTGCAGCCCTGCCCGATCGGCGTGCCTGGCGAAATCTGCATCGCGGGCGAAGGCGTCTCGCTGGGCTACCTCGACCGCCCCGCGCTGACCGCCGAGCGCTTCGTCACGGTGCGCATCTTCGGCGCCACGAAGAAGGTCTACCGCTCCGGCGACCGCGGCCGCTGGCGCAACGACGGGCTGCTCGACCACCTCGGCCGGCTCGACTTCCAGGTCAAGGTGCGCGGCTACCGCATCGAGCCCGGCGAGATCGAAGTGCGCTGCTGCGAAGTGGCCGGCGTCTCGCGCAGCGTGGTCGTGGCCCGCGAGGACAACCCCGGCGACGTGCGCCTGGTGGCCTACCTGGCGCTGGCGCCCGAGGGCGGCTTCGACCTCGATGCGCTGATGGTGCACCTGCGCAAGCACCTGCCGGCCTTCATGCTGCCGCAGCACGTGGTGACGCTCGACGCCCTGCCCACGCTGGCCAACGGCAAGGTCGACCGCGTCTCGCTGCCGCCACCGCAGGCGGTGGCGCGCAACGAGGTGCGGCGCGGCGCCGGTCCGCGCAACGCGCACGAGCGCAAGGTGCTCGCGGTCATGGAGAAGGTGCTGAGCCTGCCGGGCCTGGACATGCACGACAACTTCTTCACCATGGGCGGCCACTCGCTGCTGGCCGCGCGGCTCACCACGCTGCTGAGCCGCGAGTTCCAGGTCACGCTGCCGCTGCGCGCGCTGTTCGAGGCGCCCACGGCCGAGAAGCTGACCGCGGTCATCGAGGCCCTGCAGGGCGCGGGCGTCGGCCTGCAGGCGCCGATTGCCTGCCACCCCGATCGCCGCAGCGCGCCGCTCACGCCCTCGCAGGAACGCATCCGCTTCATGGAGCAGCTGTACACGGGCCGGTCGGTCTACAACGCACCCTCGGCGCAGCGGCTCACCGGCAAGCTCGACGCGGCGCGCTTCGAAGGCGCGCTGCGCGAAATGATCCGCCGCCAGCCGTCGCTGCGCACCAGCATCGGCTTCGACGAAGACACGGGGCGGCCCATTCAATCGATCGCAGCGTCGGTGGAGTTCGCCCTGCCGCTGGTCGACCTGCGCGGCCTGCCCGCTGACCAGCGCGAGGCCGAGCTGGTCGAGCAGATGCAGGAGCTGGCCGACCGGCCGCTCGACATCCACAGCGCGCCGATGATGCGCGCGACCCTGTTCCAGCTCGACGACAACGAGCACGTCTTCCTGTTCGTGCCGCATCACCTGATCTGGGACGGCTGGTCCTTCGACCTGATGCAGCGCGAGCTGGGCGCGTTCTACGACGCCGCCGAACGCGGCCGTCCGCACAACCTGCCCGCGCTCGCCACCACCCACGGCGACTATGCCGAGTGGCTGGAAACCTGGCTGACCGAGCCGGCCTGCGAAGAGCAGCTCGCGTTCTGGCGCGGCCGGCTCGCCAGCGCCAGGGCCGTGCGCCCGCCCCGCACCGACATGCCGCGCCGCGCGGGCAAGAGCGGCCAGGGCGGCGCGCACTGGATCCACATCGACCTGCAGAGCACGCAGCGGCTGCGCGAGGTGGCGCGCGACATGGACGTGACGCTCAGCATGCTGACCTTCGGCATCTACGCGCTGACCATGGCCCAGGCGACCGGCAACGACGCCATCGTCATCGCGAACCCGGTGCGCGGGCGCCAGCAGGCCGAGACGGAAGACGTCATGGGCTTCTTCAACAACGTGCTGCCGGTCTCGCTCGCGGTCGACATGGCGCTGCCGCTGCCCGACTTCATGCGCTACGTGAAGCAGGAGCTGCTGTCGATGATGAACCACCAGCAGGTGCCCTTCGAGCGCCTGATGGCCGAGCCCGGCTATGCGGGGCAGATCAAGGCCTCGGGGCCCTACCAGGCGATGTTCTCGTTCCAGGACGCCCGCGAACGCGCACGCACCGTCGGCAGCCTGCAGACCCGCCAGGTGCACGTGATGCAGCACGGCGCCACCGACGACGTCGGCGTGTGGCTGATGGACAAGCCGCACGGCCTGGAAGGCGCGCTGCTCTACAACGCCGACGTGTACCTGCGCGAGACCGGCGCCCAGCTGCGCGAGCGTTATCTCGAGGTGCTGGCCCGCGTCGCCGACCACCCGAACGCCACGCTCGCCGAGATCGCCAGCGCCGAAGGCTCGGCCAGCGCACGCTATCTGCGCAAGCTGGCGGCCGACGAGGCGGACAAGAGTGCGCCGGCCGAGCCCCTCAACGGCGACGCGCGCGAGGCGAAGCGCGGACTGCTCAGCCCCGAGCACGCCCAGCTGGCCCAGATCTGGGCCGACGTGATCGGAATCGATGTCGACGAGATCCGCGCCAGCGACAACTTCTTCGACCTCGGCGGCGACTCGCTGCTGGTGCTGCGCGCCGTGCAGCAGGCGGCGCAGACGCTGGGGCACCGCGTGGAGCCGCGCCGCTACCTGTTCGAGAACCTCGGGCAGATCGCGTCCTCGGCGCACGGCACGCCGCACGGCGTGCCTTCGGACCTCGCCGACCTGGCCGCCGGCACGGCCGCGCATGCACAGCGCGGCGGGCTGCTCGGCGCACTCGGCAGCTGGCTGCGCAAGGGGTGACCATGACCGGCGCCGCCAACGCACTGTCCATCGACGCACCGGTCTGCCGGTACGTCGAGCTGGACAGCTTCACCGACACCCTGCCCGCCCAGGTGCTGTCGGAAGAAGAGCGCGCACGCGCCGAGAACCTGCGCTTTCCCGTCGACCGGCAGCGCTTCGTGGCGGCCCATGTCGCGCTGCGCCAGGCGCTGTGCGCGTACACGGGCCTGGCCCCCGACGCGCTGACGCTGGCCATCGGCGCCTTCGGCAAGCCGTCGCTGGCGGGGCATCCGCGCACCCAGTTCTCGCTGAGCCACAGCCAGGGCCTGGCATTGATCGCCATTGGCGGGCGCGGCCCGCTGGGCGCCGACGTCGAGCTGCTGCGCCCGATGCCGGACGCGGCCGACCTGGCGGCGGCGCATTTCACGCGGCGCGAACAGGAGGCGCTGGCCGCCCTGCCCGCACACGAACGCGACCAGGCCTTCCTGACCTGCTGGACCCGCAAGGAAGCCTGCCTGAAGGCCATCGGCGTGGGCCTGCTCGTGTCGCCGCAGAGCTTCGACGTGGGCCTGGCACCGGACAGCCGCAGCGTCGAGCTGCCGGTGGCCGGCCGCATCCTCGTGCTGGCGCTGGGGCCGGCACCCGCGCGGGCGGACAGCGTGGGCTCGCTCGCCGAATGGCGCCATACCGAAGCCCGCGCCCGGCCCTCGCAGGCCGACCCCGAAGGCCGCCGCATGCGCCCCCTGAATCCGCGCAAGGGGATGAGCGAAGCGCGATGCGCAGGGGGTGTCGCATGACCCTCTTCACGCCGCTCATGTTCGGGCCGGCCTCGCGCCAGGTCTTCGGCGCGTTCCACGCCGCCGACGACCACCGGGGCGAGCCCACCGCGGTGCTGCTGTGCCCGCCTTTCGGGCAGGAGGGCCTGCGCACCCACCGCTTCTTCAAGGTGCTGGCCGAACGCCTCGCGCGCGCCGGCATCGCCACGCTGCGCTTCGACTTCTACGGCTCCGGCGACTCGCCGGGCGACGAGAGCGAGGGCGAGCTCGACGGCTGGCGCCGCGACCTGTGCGCGGCGCACGAGGAGCTGCGGCGGCACGCACCCCATGCCGCCATCGTGTGGATCGGCGCGCGGCTGGGTGCCACCCTGGCCGTGCTGGCCGCGCGCAACGGGCGCTGCGACCCGGCGCGGCTGGTGCTCTGGGAGCCGGTGATCGACGGGCCGGGCTACGCGCGCCTGCTGCGCGAGCGGCACGTCGAGGCGATCGACACGACCTTCTGCATTCCCGACCTGTCCTGGCGCCGTCACCTCGCGCGGGACCCGGACGCGCTACCCGAGGAGGCGCTGGGCGTGCGTCTCTCGCCGGCGCTGCAGGCGCAGCTGCGCGCCCTCACGCCGCAGTCGCTGCCGCTCACGGCCCTGCACGACACCCTGGTGCTGGCCCCGCCCGACGACACGTCCACCGCGCAATGGGCGGCCGAGCAGCAGTCGCGCCACATGCCGGTGCGCCTGGCCTACCTGAGCCACCCGCTGGACTGGACGTCCGACCCCTTTCCCCACAGCGCGATGGTGCCGGCCGATGCGCTCAACCGCCTGCAGGGAGCGATCCATGAATGACATGACGCAGACCCCGGTGTGCTTCGGCCCCGGCAACGCACTGATGGGCATGCTCACCCTTCCCGCGCAGCGCGTGCCGGCGCCCGTCGCCTGCCTGATGTTCAACATGGGCGCGAACCACCGCGTCGGGCCACGCCGCATCAACGTGAAGCTGGCGCACCTCCTGGCCGCGCGCGGCGTGGGCAGCCTGCGCTTCGACCTGGGCGGCATCGGCGACAGCGAGGCGCTGGACACCGGGCCTGACCTGCAGACGCGCGCCGTGCACAGCCTGCAGGCCGCCATGGACCTCGTGCAACGCATGCAGGGCATCGGCCAGTTCGCGACCGTGGCCATGTGCTCGGGCGTGGAGCACGCCATGTCGGCCGCCGCGGTGGACGCGCGCATGGTGGCGCTCTCGCTGTTCGACGGCTTTGCCTTCCCCCAGCGGCGCACGCGCTGGGAGCTCACGGTGCGCCGCGCGCTCGCGGCGCCGCTGCACCCGTCGTTCCCCGGCAAGGCGCGGCGCTGGGTGCTGCGCCATCTGCCGGGCAGCACGGTGGGCAAGCCGCTGCCGGGCTACTTCGTGGACCGGCGGCCGCCCAACGTCAACGCGATCTGGTTCGAAGCCACGATGAAGCGGCTGGTCGAACGCGAGGTGGCGGTGCAGCTGCTGTATTCGGGATCGCTGCATGTCTGCGACCGCGACCGCGACCAGCTCGGCGCCCTGCGCCGCGAACCGTTCATGCAGGGCCTGCAGTACGAGTTCATGCGGGACGTGGACCACACCGTCTGCACGGTGAAGGGCCAGCAGCTCTTCCTGCAGTCCGTCGGCGACTGGGTCGTCGAGCACTGTCTGGCCACCGGCAGCCCGCAGCGGCAGGACCGCCCGGCGACAGGCACCCCGCGCGCGATCCCGGCCACGCTCGCCGCGCCCTGAAACAACAACCGAAGCCAAGGAGATTGCCATGACATCCGCAACCCCAGCGAACCCGCGCGGCGAGCGCCTCCTCGCCACCGAGGGCGCCCGCGCCCTTCCCGGTGGCCGCTTCCGGTCGCGCGCCATGGCGCTGCTGCTGTCGCTCGGCTTGTGCGGCTGCGCACCCGGCTTCGGCACACCGGGCCCGCTGCAGTCGGCCGACGGCACGGCCGGCGGCAGGATCGCGGCCATCACGCCGGAGCTGGTCCGCGCGCAACTCGCCGGCAACACGGGCATCCCGCCCGACGTGAAGGCGCTGTTCGGCCGGCCCGCGCCCTACACCATCGGGCCGGGGGACGTGGTGGGCATCACCGTCTACAACAACCCCGAGCTGCAGCCCAACCTGGGCGCGGTGATCGCGCAGCAGAGCGACCCGACCGGCGTCACCGTGGCGCCGGGCTTCATCGTCGATGCCGCGGGCGAGATCAGCTTTCCCTACATCGGCCGCACCCGGCTGCAGGGCCTCACGGAAAGCGGTGCGTCCGAGCTGATCGCCAAGCGCATCGGCAGCATCATCAAGGCACCGCTGGTGAGCGTGCGCATCCAGTCGTTCCGCAGCCAGCGCGCCTATGTCGAGGGCGAGGTCCGCACGCCGGGGCTGCAGATCTTCACGGACATCCCGATGACGCTGTCCGAGGCGCTCAACCGCGCGGGCAGCATCACCGCCGGGGGCGACCGTTCGCATGTGACGCTCACGCGCGGCGACCGCACGGTGGTCATCGACCTGATGCAGCTCAAGCGCTTCGGCGCCGACGCCAACAACATCCCGCTGCGCAACGGCGACATCGTGTACGTCGGCAGCCGGGACGACAGCCGCATCTACGTGATGGGCGAGATCCTGCGGCCCTCGGCGCTGCTGATGCGCAACGGCCGCATGAGCCTGAACGAGGCCCTGGGCGATGCGGGCGGGCCCGACCTGCTCACGGCCGACCCCGGGCAGATCTACGTGATCCGCAACTCGCCGCAGACGCCCGACACGCCGCAGATCTTCAGCCTGAACGCGAAGAACCCGGCCGCGCTCGCGCTGGCCGACCGCTTCGAGCTGCGGCCGCGCGACGTCGTCTATGTCGACCGCGTGCCGCTGGTCTCGTGGAACCGGGTCGCCAACCTGATCCTTCCCGCCGCCCAGGTGATCAACCTCGCGCGCGACACCGCCCGCAGCAGGTAGGCCGCGCAGCCCCGGCCCGAACACGACAAAGAAGGTGAAGCCCATGAATGCGCGTTGGTACCCCCCCCTTCCCGCACCGTACAGCCCGGAACCCGAGCGCCCGCACTCGCGGTTCAAGGAATACGTCGACCTGATGCTGGACAACCGATGGCTGATCGCCTCGGTCACCGCCGCGGTGTTGGTGCTGGGCGCGGGCTACGCGCTCTTCGGGCCGCGCGTGTACGAAGCGAACGTGCTGATCCAGCTCGAGGATGCCGAACGCTCGCCCGGCGGCGCGGGCGATGCCGCGGTCAACGGCGTGGGCGTGAAGACGCCGACCTCGGGCGAGGCCGAGATCCTGAAGTCGCGCATGGTGCTCGGTCAGGCGATCGAGAACACCAAGCTGTTCATCAAGGCACGCCCGCACTACATCCCGGTCGTGGGCGCCTTCATCGCACGGCATTCGAAGACGCTGTCCAGGCCGGGCTTCCTCGGCATGCGCGGCTATGTGTCGGGCACCGAGCGGATCGCGGTCGCGCAGATGGACGTGCCGCCGGCCCTCGAGGGCAAGAAGTTCCTGCTGACCACTGGCAAGGACGGCACCTACACCCTCACGCACCCCGACCTCGACACCCCGCTGCACGGCCGGGTCGGCGAGCCGCAGGACAGCTCGGTGCCGGGCGGCACGGTCCACCTGCTGGTGGCCTCGATCGACGCCCGGCCCGGCGGCGCCTTCGAGCTGACGCGGCATTCCACGCAGCTCACCATGCTCGAGCTGCAGCGCGAGCTGCGCGTGATCGAGAAGGGCAAGCAGTCCAGCGTGATCGACGTGAGCTGGCAGACCGACGATCGCGAGCACCTGGCGAACCTGCTCAACGAAGTGGCGCGCCTGTACATGCGCCAGAACATCGACCAGAAGACCGCGCAGGCCGAGCGCACGCTGAACTTCCTGGGCACCGAGCTGCCCAAGTTCAAGCAGCAGCTGGAACAGTCCGAAGAGGCCTACAACCAGTACCGCAACCAGAACGGAACCATCAGCCTGGACGACGAGGCGCGCAACGCGCTGTCGCAGAACGTCGACCTGCAGGCCAAGCTGCTCGACGCGCGCCAGAAGCGCCTGGACCTGGCGAGCCGCTTCACCAGCCAGCACCCGATGCTGATCACGCTCGACGCGCAGATCGCCTCGCTGCGCAAGGAGCTGGGCGGCGTGGACAACCGCATCCGCCGCATGCCGATGCTGCAGCAGAACTCGCTGCGCATGCAGCGCGACATCAAGGTCAACACCGAGCTCTATTCGTCGCTCCTGAACAGCTCGCTGCAGATGCGCCTGGCCCGCGAAGGCCGCATCGGCAACGTGCGCGTGCTCGACCAGGCGCTGTCGCCCGAGAAGCCGGTGCGGCCCAAGGTGGTGATCGTGATGGCGCTGGCGCTGGTCGTGGGGCTGTTCCTGGGCGCGGTCACGTCGGTGCTTCGCAAGGTGCTCAAGAACACGGTCGCCACCCCCGACGAGATCGAGATGCGCACCGGCCTGAACGTCTACAGCACGATCGCACTCAGCACGCGGCAGGGCACGCTCGACCGCGCCATCCGCCAGGGCAAGCCCGGCGTGAAGCTGCTGGCGGCCTCGCACCCGGACGACCCGGCGCTCGAAGGCGTGCGCAGGCTGCGCACCGCGCTGGGCTTCCTGATGGCGGGCGCGCAGAACAACCGCATCCTGCTGACCAGCGCCACGCCGGGCGCGGGCAAGACCTTCCTGTCGGCGAACTTCTCGGCCGTGCTGGCGGCCTCGGGCAAGCGCGTGCTGCTGATCGACGCCGACATGCGCCGCGGCAAGCTGGCGAGCCAGTTCGGGCTCAAGGCGACCACCGGCCTGTCGGAGCTGATCGCCGGCACCGCCACGCTCGCGCAGGCGGTGCATGCGCAGGTGCTGCCGCACCTGGACGTAATCACCACCGGCAAGCTGCCGCTCGATCCGGCCACGATGATGGGTTCCAGTGCGTTCACGCGCCTGCTGGAGACCCTCTCGGCGCTCTACGACGCCGTGGTCATCGATGCGCCGCCGATCCTGCTGGCGACCGAGACCGTGGCGATGTCACCGGACGTGGGCACCCTGATGCTCGTGGCCCGCGCCGGCGACAGCGAACTGGGCGACCTGGTGGAGAGTGCCAAGCGGCTGGCGCACGTGGGCGCGGCGTTCCACGGCGTAGTGCTCAACGCGCAGGACGCGCGGCAACGCCACAACGCCTACGGCTACGACTACGGGCCCTACGGCCTGCCGCCGAACATCTATCCGCCCGCGCTGGGGCACACCCCCCGCGCCGAACCGGAGCGCGCGACATCATGAGCACGCACCTTTCACGCACGCCGCACCGCAGCGCCGCACGCCCCGTGCCGGTGGGCGGCTCGCGGCTCCTGCAGGCCGCCAAGCGCACCATGGACATCCTCCTGGCGGGCGCCTTCTTCCTGTTCCTGGGCTGGGCCTACGCGCTGATCGCCCTCGGCGTGCTGCTGACCTCGGGCGGCCCGGCCATCTACGTGCAGCCGCGCTACGGCAGGGACGGGCGGATCTTCCGCTTCTACAAGTTCCGCACCATGGCGCCCGACGCCGATGCCCTGCTGGCCCGCCACCTGCGCGAGAACGACGCGGCGCGGCGCGAATGGGAGAAGTTCCAGAAGCTCGAGCACGACCCGCGGATCACCCGCTTCGGCGCCTTCCTGCGCCGCTACAGCATCGACGAGTTTCCGCAGTTCTGGAACGTGCTCAAGGGCGACATGAGCATGGTCGGCCCGCGCCCCTGCATGTTTGCCCAGAAGGAACTCTACGGCCCGTACTGGGCGTACTACTGCGCGGTGCGCCCGGGCATCACGGGCCTGTGGCAGATCAGCGGACGCAACGAGGTGAGCTACCGCCGCCGCGCGGCCATGGACGCCGAGTACGTCGCCACGCTCTCGCTGCTGCGCGACGTCGTGATCCTGCTGAAGACCTTCCGCGTCGTGCTCGGGGCGCGCGGTTCGCGCTGAGACCTGGAGTCCCCTCTTCCTTCACTGAAAGAACGCCATGCGAATCTATGTTGCAGGTCATCGCGGAATGGTCGGCCAGACGCTCACGAGGCGCCTGGGCGAACTCGGCCACGAGGTCGTGACGCGCAGCCACGCCGAGCTCGACCTGCTCGACCAGGCCGCCGTCGCGCGCTTCTTCGCGATCGAGCGCGTCGACCAGGTCTACGTGGCGGCGGCCAAGGTCGGCGGCATCCACGCCAACATGACCTACCCCGCGCAGTTCATCTACGAGAACCTGCTGATCGCGGCCAACCTCACGCACCAGGCCTTTCTCGCCGGCGTCAAGCGGCTGCTGTTCCTCGGCTCCAGCTGCATCTACCCGCGGCTGGCCGAGCAGCCGATCCGCGAAGAGGCCCTGCTCACCGGCAAGCTCGAGCCCACCAACGAGCCCTACGCGATCGCCAAGATCGCGGGCATCAAGCTGTGCGAGAGCTACAACCGGCAGTACGGCGCCACGCACGGCGTCGACTTCCGCAGCGTGATGCCGAGCAACCTCTACGGCCCCGGCGACAACTACCACCTGGAGAACAGCCACGTGGTGCCCGCGCTGATCCAGCGCTTTCACCTGGCCAAGATCAGCCGCACGCCGAGCGTGCTGATCTGGGGCAGCGGCCGGGCGCGGCGCGAGTTCCTGTACGTGGACGACATGGTCGAAGGCTGCCTGGACGTGATGAACCTGTCGCGCGCCGCCTACGACCAGCACACCGATCCGATGCGCGGCCACATCAACCTCGGCACGGGCGAGGACGTCTCGATCGCCGAGCTGGTGGAGCACATCCGCGAGGTGGTGGGCTACGAGGGCAGCATCCACTACGACCTGGCCCAGCCCGACGGCGCCCCGCGAAAGCTGCTGGACGTGTCGCGCGCGGCCAGCTTCGGGTGGCGCGCCACGGTGCCGCTGGCCGAAGGGCTGCGCCGCACCTATGCGGACTACCAGACGGCGCGCCGGACCGCCGCCGAGGCCGAGCACGCCTGAAGCAGAAACGGACCTCGCCATGAGAACCCTTGTCTTCTGGTCCGGCATCGTCTGCGCCGCACTGTGCGGGCTGATCGATCCTGTCTGGGGCTACGGGGTGGTGTTCGTGCTGACGGTGGTGCAGCTGTCGATGCTGGGCACCGCCAGCGACAGCGTGTTCCTGCTGATCCACTACACGGCGGTTCTCATCTACTTCTCGCTGGCGCCGGCGATGCAGATCGCGACCGACACCGACTTCTGGGAGGTCGGCATCGTCGGCCAGGCTGCGCACACGCAGGGGCTGATGCTCGTGCTGCTGTACATGGCCGGCGTGGAAGCCGCACGGCTGGGCCTGCCCGAGCCGCCCGCCGCGCCCCGGCCGGCGCAGCGCGCGCTCAGTGCCGGCGTCGCCCACCCCTTCCTGCTGCTGGCCTGCCTGGAGGTGGCGTTCGCCATGCTCTTCCTGCGCCCCGACATGAACTTCACGGCGCGCGGCGTGATTTCCGAAGAGGAGGCCGCGCCGGTCCAGTACATCGTCTACTCCACGCTGCCCAAGCTCATGGTGCTGCTGTGCTGCGTGGCGCTCGCGATCCACGCCACGCGCCAGCGCACGCTGTGGGCCTGGTGCGTCGCGGGGCTCGCGTTCGCACTGGCCGCCATCGCCGCGAACCCGGTCAACACGGCGCGCCAGGTCATCCTGATCGGGCTGCTTCCGCTGCTCATCCATGCCCTGGGGCGGCGCCACCGGTGGACGCTCGCCGCCGTGATCTTCGGCGCCATCGCGGGCCTGGGGCCGGTGCTGAACCTGATCTCGCGGGACGCCATGTGGGGCGCGGAGCTGGCGTCGTACCCCTTCAGCCAGGACTTCGACGCGATGTTCGTCGTCGCGGGCATCCTGGAGCGCGCGCCCTCGCCCGATCTGGGCTACGGGCGCTACCTGCTCTCGGCCTTCTCCTTCATCCTGCCGCGCGAACTGAAGATGTTCCCGGGCTACGACCCGCTCGGCTGGCCGGCCGTGCTGGGCAACTTCTCGCAGAGCAACCTGTCGCTGCCGCCCTTCACCACCGCCTACTTCGACTTCGGGCTGGCGGGCCCGGCCCTGCTGGGCTTCGCGGTCTCGGCGCTCTTTCGCCTCGTCGACAAGGCCATCGATCCGCAACGCACGCTGACGGCCGGCTACCTGTGCGCGCTGGTGCTGCTGGCGGCCTACGTGCCGTTCCTGCGCGGGCCGATCCTGGGCTGGGGACCGTTCGCCGTCTCGGGGCTGGTCGCGGCCGTCGTCGCCGGCAGCCTCGCGGCGTGGTTCCGCAGGCCGGCCCCCCGCCCGGCGCGCGCCAGCCTGCCGACCGCATGAGAACGCACGCAGGAGCGACCATGGCCACCTACCTCTTCTACGACACGATCCGGCTCAACGCGTCGGCGGGCGGGGTGCTGAACGTGTCCGAGGTGCTGCTCGAGAGCATGCGCGACGCGCCGGGCCACGAGGTGCAGCCGATCAGCGAGCGCCATCCGCACCTGTACGCGGCCGCGCGGCGGCTGAAGATCAGCCGCTTCATCCTCGACACGCTGCTCTACAACGTCCACCTGGTGCGCGGGTGGCTGCGCGGGGAGCGCGTGTACTCGCTGTTCCCGAACTACTTCCTGCCGTTCTCGCTGCTGGCGCCCTTCGGCCGCCACCGGGATTCGATCGTGGTGGTGCACGACGTGCAGTACAAGTCGTACCCGCAGTACTTCAGCGCGCGCAAGCGCCTCTGGCTCGACTGGAACCTGCACCGCGTCGCGCGCAGCGCCGCCGACGTGGTCTTCATCAGCCGCAGCAGCCAGGAAGATTTCGAGCGGCACTTCAGGCGCTGCGAGCACCCGGCGGTGATCTTCAATCCCGTGGATGCGGGTGCCGTCGCCGCTAGCGCCGACAGCACGGCAGCGCCCGACGGGCGCTACCTGATCGCGGCCTACCACTACTACCCGCACAAGAACTTCGAAGGCATCCTGAAGCTCTTCGTGCGCATGAAGCGCCAGGGCCTGGTCGACTACCTGGACATCACCGGCAACGGCGCCAAGGAGGTCGAACGCATGATCTCGGCCATGGCGCCCGCGTTCCGCGGCTGCGTGCGACACCGCGGGCTGGTGTCGCGGGACGAGCTCCTGCGGCTGTATCGGGGTGCGACGGCCTTCATCTCGCTGTCCACCTTCGAGGGCTTCAACCTGTCGGCCGCCGAGGCGGCCACGCTGGGCGTGCCGCTGCTGCTCTCGGACCTTCCGGTGCACCGCGAGCTCTTCGCGGGCTACGCGTTCTTCATCGGCAACGAATTCGTCGGCCTCGGCAGCATCGAGCGCTACCTGGCCGCGCACCAGCGCACACGCCCCGCATGGTCGCTCTCCCGGGCCTGCACGCCGGGCGCGGTGGCCGCGAGTTACCTCAGGCTGAAGCGCGGTGACGCGTCGCTGGCGAGGGCCACGCCATGACCAACCGTGCACGCTCCCTGCTTCGCACGCTCGCGGTGCTGGCGCTCGGGCTGGCCGCGTGGGCGCGGCCGGCCGTCGCCGCAGCGCCCGAAACGCAGGGCGCCCCGGGCTTCGGCGTGATGGTGCATTACCTGCCCGACAAGCAGTCCATCGCCGGCATCGGGCGCTTCGACGTCGACGCCTTCGCCGCCTCGCTCGCGGAGATGCGCGCCAGCCATCTCATCCTCACGCTCGGGCAGAACAACGGCCAGTTCATCGCGCCGAACGCCGCCCTCGAAGCGCTGTGCCCGCGCAGCGCCGCGCACCGCTCGCCGCGCGACCTGCCGATGGAGATCGGCCGCGCGCTGCGGCGCCACGGCATCGCGCTGATCCTCTACCTGCCGTTCCGCGCGCCGCAAGGGGATGCCTACCTGATGGAGTGCCTGGGCGATGTCTCCGAACAGCTGCCGCCGCCGCAGCGCTTCATCGCCGCCTGGTCGGCGGTGATCGACAGCTGGTCGCAGCACTACGGTGCAGTCGCCACGGGCTGGTGGTTCGACGGTGTCTACAACACGACGGGCATGACGACGCGCGACTGGGACCGGTTCTGCGCGGCCGCGCGCAACGGCGCACCCACCCGGTGGCTGGCCTTCAATGCCGGCGAGGGGGCGGCGCGCTTCAGCCTCAAGAGCGCGCCGTGCCAGAACCTCATGGCGGGCGAGTACCTGCAGCCCGCCGCACGCCTGGCCTCGCCGCCCTCCGAACTCCGGCTGCATGTGCTGACGCCGCTGGGCGCTTCCTGGGCCCAGCCGAGCGCGCCGCGCTTCTCGGCCGCGCAGCTGCGCAGCTGGATCGGCGACGCGAACGCGCGGGGCGGAATGCTCACCCTCGACATGCCGCTGGACGCCGACTTCCACTTTCTCCCCGCCCACGTCGCGCTGGTACGCAGCGCCACCGCGCCGCGGCCCTGACCCGTACCAACCCGCTTGCCCGACCATGGACCACGCCCTCCCCTTCATCGTTGTGGAAGACCGCCAGAACACGGCTCTGCGCCTGTGCTGCGAATCCGCGGCCATGGCGCAGGAGCAGCTGGTCGTCCTGTCGGACACCGACGCCGGACCGGCATACGAACGCTTCTGCCAGGCCTACGTGCACCTGTCGAGCAACACGCCGGCGTTCGAGAAGATCTGCTTCCGGCGCTACTTCCTCCTGGCGAACCATCTCGCAGCGCACCCCGACTGCCGTGCCTTCGTGCTGATCGACAGCGACGTGCTGCTGTTCAACGGCGTCGGCGCCCACATTGCGCGCCTGGTGGGCAACGCCGACTTCTCCGGCTCCAGCATCCTGCCCACGGACGGCTGGAACCCCTGCCAGATCTCGCCGCACGTGAGCTACTGGACGGCGGCCGGCCTGCAGGACTTCGTCGCCTGTCTCCTGCACATGTACAGCACGCCCGCGGGCCTGCACCAGCTGCGCGAGATCGCCGAGCGCTTCGCGACCCGCAGCGTGCGCGGCGGGGTGTCCGACATGACGCTGCTGTACCTGTGGGCGCAGGCCAGCGGCAACACCGTGCCGATCAACCGGGTGTTCGACGGCCAGGTGATCGACCACAACGTCAACGGCGGCACCAACCACTTCGTGCGCGAGTTCCGCGTGCGCGGCGGCGCCAAGCGCCTGGCCTTCGTCGACGGCCAGCCCTGCCTGCAGACGCCGGCGGGCAACACGGTGCGCGTGCTCGCGCTGCACTTCCAGGGCGCCGCCAAGCTGGCGATGCAGCCTGCGCTGCATCGCCGCGTGTACACGGTCGCGGCGCTGACCTGGGCACTGCAGATGGCGCGCCGGGCCAAGAACAACGCGCACCGGATCGCCTCGCGCGCGCGCCGCATGGCCGACAGCCTGGGCTTCGCGGACGCGCCGGCGGCCAAGCACCCCGCGGACGGGAGCACGCCATGAAGCCAGCCGCCGACACCTCGTTCGCCCTGCCCGGCATCCGCCTGGCACAGCGCCTGGGACTGGGGGCGCTCGCGTCGCGGCTGTATGTGTACCTGTCGGGCTTCCTGGCGATCTTCCTGATCGCGGCGCAAGTGGCGCCCGCGCGCTTCGGCGAGTACTCCGTCTACCAGTCGGTGCTCGAAGTGGCGCTCGTCGTGGGCACGCTGGGCAGTTCGCTGCTGTTCTCGCGCAATGCCGCAAGCGTGCCTCCCCGGGTGACGCGCGGCGACCTGGTGCGCACGCTGGCGATCGGGCTGCCGCTGGCCGCACTGCTCGCGGCCGGCGTCGTGGGGGCGCAGCACCTGCCGGTGGCCGGTGCGCCCTTCATGCTGATCGTGCTGTCGCTCGCGGTCTTCGCCTTCAACAGCCTGCGTCTGTCGTACAGCCGGGGCCTGGGCCATGCGGGCCTGCTCAACCTGGAGTCGGGCGTGCGCGCGACCGTGCTGGTGCTGGGCGTGGCGACGCTCGCTGCGCTCGGCCTGGAGATCGGCGTGGCGCACCTGCTCGCCATCAATCTGCTGGCCTTGGTGCTCGTGGGCGCGGCCATCTTCCTGCCGGCGAACGGCGCAGCGCCACCGGCCGGGCCGCCCTTGCTGGCGCTCGCGTCGCAGGCCAGCGCCACGGTGTATGCGCTGCTGACCTTCCTGCTGCGCAAGTCGGACCTGCTGCTGGTGGCGCTCTTCATGCCGCTGGGCTACGTGGGCGCGTTCAAGCTGGCCTTCCTTCTCGCGGAGGCACCCTCGCAGTTCGTGCAGGCCTTTCTCGTCACGAAGACGCCGGCGATGCTGGACGCCAACGCGGCCAACCTGACGATCGAGAAGCTGCGGCTGGCGCGGCATTCGTTCCTGCTCGGCTGCGTGCTCTTCGTGGGGCTGGCGGGGCTGATGGCGGTGGCCGCGCCGCTGCTGAAGCTCGGCCCCGAGGCGCGCGACATCTTCGTGTGCATCGCGCCGTACTTCCTGCTGAGGACCTACACGGTCCATCACGAAACGATGCTCTCGCTGAACGCCACGATGGGCTCGCTCGGGTGGTGGACGCTGCTGGAGTTCGCGCTGCGGCTGGCCTCGTACGGCGTCGTGATCTCGCTCTTTCCCGACAAGCCGCACTACGTCTTCTTCATCGCCTTCGTCACCGACTTCGTGCTGTACGAGCTGCGCATGCGCGCGCTGTTCGGCTTCTTTCCGATCGTGCGCCTGCTGCGCCCGGCCCTGGGGAGCTCGCCGTGAAGATCCTGCTGTACTCGATGAACTTCGCGCCCGAGCTGGCCGGCATCGGCAAGTACTCGGGCGAGATGGCCGACTGGCTTCAGGCCCGGGGCCACGACGTGCGCGTGATCGCGGCGCCGCCCTTCTTCCCGCACTGGGCGGTGTTCGAGGGCCATTCGGCCTGGGCCTACCGCAAGACCACCGGGCGCAACGGCCTCACGGTCTGGCGCGCGCCCACCTGGGTGCCTTCGCAGCCGCGTGCGCTGGCGCGCGTGGCGCACCTGTGCTCGTTCATGCTGTCGAGCATGCCGCTGCTGCTGGCGCAGGCGCGCTGGAAGCCCGACCTTGTGTTCGTCGTGGAGCCGCCGCTTTTCTGCGCGCCCGCAGTGCTGTGCTTCGCGAAGCTGCTCGGCATCAGGTCGTGGCTGCACATCCAGGACTTCGAAGTCGATGCGGCGTTCGGCCTGGGCCTCGTGCGCGGCGCGGGCGTGCGGCGCGTCGCGCTGTCAATGGAGCGATGGCTGCTGGCAAGGTTCGACCGCGTGTCGACCATCTCGGCGGCCATGGTCGACAAGGCCAGGAGCAAGGGCATCGGCGAAGGCCGGCTGGTTCTCTTTCCGAACTGGGTGGACGTCTCGGCGATCCGCCCCGCTCCCCGCGCAGTCGATGGCTACCGGGCCGAGTTGGGCATTGCGCCCGACGCCGTGGTCGTGCTCTATGCGGGCAGCCTGGGCGCCAAGCAGGGCATCGAGCTGCTGGCCGACGCGGCGGGCCTGCTGGCCGACCGGCGGAACATTCACTTCGTCATCTGCGGCAACGGCCCGAGCCGCGGCCCGCTGATGTCGGCCTGCGCCGGCCTGGACCGCGTGCACTTTCTCGAGCTGCAGCCCGCCGAACGGCTCAACGAGCTGCTGGGCATGGCCGACATCCACGTGCTGCCGCAGCGCGCCGATGCCGCCGACCTCGTGATGCCCTCGAAGCTTGCCGGCATGTTCGCGAGCGGCAAGGCCGTGATCGCCACGGCGCACCCCGGCACCGAACTCGCACGCGTGGTCGCAGACCGTGGCTTCGTGGTGCCCCCGGGCGATGCGGCCGTGCTGGCCGACGCGATCGCGCAGCTCGCGTGCTCGCCGGGCCTGCGCCAAGCGCTCGGTGCGGCGGGCCGCGCGTTCGCGCTGGCGGAGCTCGACCAGGACGCCATCCTGTCGCGCCTCGAACAAGAACTGCTTCGCTGCGTGGCGGACCGAAGCACGGCCACGCCAACCCCACTGCGCGAGTCCCAACCATGACCCACTCAAAGATTCTGGTGACGGGTGGCGCCGGCTTCGTCGGAAGCCACGCCTGCGTGGCGTTGATCGCGGCCGGCTACCTGCCGGTGGTGCTGGACACGCTGGTCAACAGCGACCCGCGTTCGCTGGAGCGCGTGGCACGCATCTGCGGCGTGCAGCCGCAGCTGGTGCGCGGCGACGTGCGCGACGCGGCGGTGCTCGACCGCGTGTTCGCCGAGCATGGGGTCGACGCGGTGCTGCATCTGGCGGGGCTGAAGGCGGTCAGCCGCTCGGTGAGCGACCCGCTCGGCTACTACGACGTCAACGTGGCGGGCAGCCTCGCGCTGGCGCGGGCCATGGAGCGCGCCGGCGTGCGCACGCTGATCTTCTCGTCCTCGGCCACGGTCTACGGCGACATCCCGCGCTCGCCGATACGGGAAAGCGCGTCGTACGCGGCCGTCAACCCCTACGGGCGCTCCAAGGTGATGGTGGAGCGCATGCTCGCGGACCTCGCCCGCTCCGATCCGCGCTGGGGCATCGCGTGCCTGCGTTTCTTCAACCCCATCGGCGCGCACGAGAGCGGCCTGCTCGGCGAACACCCGCAGGGGCCGCCCGACAACCTGGTGCCGTATGTCTCGCAGGTCGCGGTGGGCGAGCGCGGGCACGTCGTCGTGCACGGCAACGACTACGAGACGCACGACGGCACGGGTGTGCGCGACTACGTGCACGTGATGGACGTGGCCGAAGGCCATGTGGCGGCCCTGCGGTACGCGACGCTCCATCGGGGCCTGCTCACGGTGAACCTGGGCACGGGGCACGGCGCGTCGGTGCTCGACGTGATCGCGGCCTTCGAACGCGCATGCGGGCACCGCATCGCGGTGCACATCGGTCCGCGCCGTTCCGGCGACGCCCCGGCCTACTGGGCGGACGTGCAGCACGCCCAGGACCGGCTCGGCTGGCGCGCGCAGCGCAGCCTGGACCAGATGTGCGCCGACAGCTGGCGCTGGCAGCTGGCGAACCCGCGCGGCTTCGACGAACCGATGCCGGGCTTCCCGGTCCGCGCCGCCGACGGCGCCGCATCGACCGCCGTCCCTCACTCACTTCAACCGGGGCAAGAACATGGCTGAAAACACGCTCACACCCTCTGGCGACCCCACCCCCGCCGTGATGGCGCCGCGCCGCCCGGGCCCGTCCGCCCCCGTGTGCGCGCCCGCCGCGAGGCTGTGGCCGGACTTCATGACGGGCCAGGAAAAATCGCCGGTGCGCGTGCTGCTCATCGACGACGACGAGTACATGCGCCGGGTGATCGCCCAGGAGTTGCTGTCGGACCTGCGCATCCAGCTCGAAGGCCAGGCCGACAGCATCCGCGAGGGGCGCAAGCTCTTGGCCACGCATGCGTTCGACGTGCTGATGGTCGACCTGCGGCTCAGCGACGGCATGGGCTTCGAGCTGATCGCCGAGGCGCGCCGTCACCATGGCAACGGCGAGATCATCGTGATCTCCGCGCTCGAGGACGATGCCCACGTGCTGCGCGCCTTCGAGCTGGGCGCCACGGGCTATCTGCTGAAGAACGCCTGGCTGCAGAGCTTTGCCGATGCAGTGCTGCACGTGGTGAACGGCGGCGCCGTCATCACGCCGCGGCTCGCGCGGCGCCTGCTGCACCGCCTGAACCACCAGCCCCGCGAGCCGCAGCCCGCCGACGACGCATCGCCGTCGCGCGACACGACGCTGACACCGCGCGAGAGCCAGGTCCTTCGCCACGTGGCGTCGGGCTACGTCTCCGCGGAGATCGGCGCCAAGCTCGGCATCACCGGCCAGACGGTCAACGTGCACATCAAGAGCATCTACAAGAAGCTGCATGTGCATTCGCGCGCCCAGGCGGTGAACCTCGCCGTTCACACGGGCCTGATCTGAGCGGCACGCCCTCGAAGCGATCCGGTTCATCACCCACTGCACACACAAAGGCTGGTCACCATGAACACCCCCACCATTCATCCCGTGGTCCTGTGCGGCGGCAGCGGCACGCGGTTGTGGCCGCTGTCGCGCAAGGCCTTTCCCAAGCAGTTCGCGCCGCTCGTGGGCAACAAGAGCCTGCTGCACCTCACGCTCGAACGGCTCGCGACCCTGAACCGGACGATCACCTGCGTCGCGTCGGAAGAGCATCGCTTCCTGGTGCGCGAGGCGATCGAGAACGCGCACGCGCAGGGCCGCCAGATCCTCGAGCCCGTGCCCCGCAACACGGCCGCCGCGATGGCCGCGGCGGCCCTGCTGGCCGAACCCGACGACCTGCTGCTCTTTGCGCCCGCGGACCACCACATTCCCGACGTGGCGCTGTTCGAGGCCACGATGCGCAGCGGCGTCGAAGCAGCCCTGGCAGGCAAGATCGTCACCTTCGGCATCGCGCCCAGCTTTCCGAGCACGGCCTACGGGTACATCGAGGCGGCCGGGGCCACGGGCCATGGCCCCAGCCACGCGGTGGCGCGCTTCGTCGAGAAGCCGACGGCGGCGGTGGCCGCGGCGCTGATCCTGCAAGGCAACTACTGCTGGAACGCGGGCATCTTCCTGGTCCAGGCACGCACGCTGGTCGCGGCCCTGCGCACGCATGCGCCCGACATCCTCGCCACCTGCGAACGCGCGACCGCCGCGGTGTCGGTCGACGGCAGCTTCGTGCGGCTGGACCGTGAGGCCTTCGAAGGCTGCCGCAGCGACAGCATCGACTACGCGGTGCTCGAAAAGCACGCCGACGTCGCGGTGGTGCGCTTCGAGGGCGCCTGGAGCGACGTGGGCAGCTGGAACGCGGTGGCCCAGCTGCACCCGGCCGACGAGGCGGGCAACCGCGTGAGCGGCGCGGGCAGCGTGCTGAACTCGCGCAACACCTTCGTGCATGCGCCGCACCGGCCGGTGGTGGCGCTCGGCACCGAAGACCTGATCATCGTGGACACGCCGGACGCGGTGCTGGTCGCGGGCGCGGACTGCGCCGAACAGGTGGCCGAAGTGGTGCGCATGCTGGCGCGCGAGGGCACGGTCGAAGCCACCGAGCATCGCCGCGTGGTGCGGCCCTGGGGCGCTTACGACAGCATCGACACCGGCGAGCGCTTCCAGGTGAAGCACCTGACCGTCAAGCCCGGCGGCAAGCTGTCGCTGCAGATGCACCACCACCGCGCCGAGCACTGGATCGTCGTCAAGGGCACGGCCAAGGCCACGCGCGGCGGCGAAGTGCTGCTGGTGCGGGAGAACGAGTCGATCTACCTGCCCTCGGGCACCATCCATCGGCTGGAGAACCCCGGCAAGACAATGCTGGAAGTGATCGAGGTGCAGACCGGCAGCTACCTCGGCGAAGACGACATCGTGCGCTTCGATGACACCTACGGCCGCTGCCCTGCGGCCGAGAAGCGCGAGGCGCTCGCGCTGCAAGCGGCCGTGCAGCCCGCGGCCGAACGCGGCGTCGATGCGCCGGCCTGACCCGTCCCTTCCCTTCCTCTCACCTCATTGAAGCCATGAAAAAACGTGCTGTCGTCACTGGCATTACCGGACAGGACGGGGCGTACCTGGCCGAGCTGCTGCTGGGCAAGGGCTACACCGTCTACGGAACCTTCCGCCGAACCAGTTCGGTGAACTTCTGGCGCATCGAGTCGCTCGGCATCCAGGACCATCCGGAGCTTCATCTCGTGGAGTACGACCTGACGGACCTGGGCAGTTCGATCACGCTCATTCGCGATGCGCAGCCCGACGAGGTCTACAACCTGGCAGCACAGAGCTACGTGGGCGCGAGCTTCAACCAGCCCGAAGCCACCACGAACATCAACGGGCTGGGCACCCTCCACCTGCTCGACGCGATCCGCCTGACGGACCGCGGCATCAGGTACTACCAGGCCTCGACGTCGGAGATGTTCGGCAATGTGCAGGCCATTCCGCAGAAGGAAGACACGCCCTTCTATCCCCGCAGCCCGTACGGCGTCTCCAAGCTCTTCGCCCACTGGATGACGATGAACTACCGCGAGAGCTACGGGCTCTTCGCTTGCTGCGGCATCCTGTTCAATCACGAGAGCCCGTTGCGCGGCCGCGAATTCGTGACGCGCAAGGTCACCGACGCGGCGGCCAAGATCAGGCTCGGCAAGCTCGATGTGCTCACGCTGGGCAACATGGACGCCAAGCGCGACTGGGGCTATGCGAAGGAATACGTCGATGGCATGTGGCGCATGCTGCAGGCCGACAAGCCGGACAACTACGTGCTCGCCACCAACCGCACGGAAACCGTGCGGGATTTCGTCGACATGGCGTTCAGGGCCGCGGGCTATGAGCTCCGGTTCGAAGGGACGGCGCAGGAAGAGGTCGCCATCGACCGCGAGAGCGGCAAAGTCCTCGTGAGGATCGATCCGAAGTTCTATCGCCCCGCGGAGGTGGAGTTGCTCATCGGCGATGCGTCGCATGCCAGGAGGACGCTTGGCTGGGAGCCCCGCACGACGCTGGAGGAGCTGTGCGCGATGATGGTGGAGGCCGATCTGCGGCGCAACCGCGAAGGCCGGTCGTTCTGAGTGCAGAAGACCCATCCTGAATCGCACCAGGATTTGCGCGGGACCAACAAAAACGGCACCCGAAGGTGCCGCCTGAAACGAAAACGGCACCTGATGGTGCCGTCTGTCGTAGGTCTGAAATGGTGGGCGGTGGAGGCTTCGAACCTCCGACCCCAGCAGTGTGAATGCTGTGCTCTACCCCTGAGCTAACCGCCCTGAGACACTGCTTTTGAGTTCAGTGTCTTGAACACGTATCGCGTTGTGCGAAGCCTCAGATTATGCCATAGCTTTTCAGCCGTTTTGGCGAAATAAAGTTTTTCCGCCGCTGGATTTGTCGAGTTGCGACAACACGGCCTCGTGCGCGCTGAGCTCATGCTCGGCCGCCGCGATCACCGGCAGCTCGAACTGGCTCAGGTCGATGGCCACGACTGTCGTGCCCTGCGCGGGCTCGTTCGAGGCCACGTCGATCAGCAGTGCGTCCTGCCCGCGCGTGAGGTTGATGTAGACGTCGGCGAGCAGCTGCGCGTCGAGCTTGGCGCCGTGGAAGGTGCGGTTCGAGCGGTCGACACCGAAGCGGTCGCACAGCGCGTCGAGCGAATTGCGCTTGCCGGGATAGACCAGCTTGGCCATGGCCAGCGTGTCGGTCACTTCGCTCACGAAGGTCTTGAGCGGCGGCAGGCCGGCGCGCTCGAATTCCTTGTTGAGAAAGCCGACGTCGAAGGCCGCGTTGTGGATGATGAGCTCGGCGTCGCGCAGGTACTCGATGATGTCCTTGCCCAGCGTGGCGAACTTCGGCTTGTCGCGCAGGAAGTCGGTGGTCAGGCCGTGGACCTTGAGCGCGTCCTCGTGGCTCTCGCGCTCCGGGTTGAAGTAGATGTGCAGGTCGTTGCCGGTGAGCTTGCGCGCGAACAGCTCCACGCAGCCTAGCTCGATGATGCGGTCGCCATTTTCGGCAGAGAGCCCCGTGGTTTCCGTATCGAGAACGATCTGGCGCGACATCAGTGGTTTTCCTTGGCGTGGTTGATCGAGTACTTCGGAATCTCGATCGTCACATTCTCCTGCGCCAGGATCGACTGGCAACTCAAGCGCGATTGCGGCTCCAGGCCCCAGGCACGGTCGAGCAAATCTTCTTCGCCCTCTTCCGCCTCGTTCAGCGAGTCGAAGCCCGCGCGCACGATCACGTGGCAGGTGGTGCAGGCGCAGCTCATCTCGCAGGCGTGCTCGATGTTGATGTCGTTGTCGAGCAGCGCCTCGCAGATCGAGGTGCCGGCGGGCGCGGTGATCTCGGCGCCTTGCGGGCAGTACTCGGGATGCGGGTAGATCTTGATCGTGGGCATGAAATGGTTCTGTCTACAGGGATTCGACCTTGCGGCCCGCGAGCGCGCGTGCAATGCCCGCGTTCATGCGCTGGGCGGCGAAGGCTTCGGTGTCGTTGGCCAGCGCCTTCGTGGCGGCTTCGATGACGGCGGCCTCGTTGCTGCTCTTGGCAACATCGCGCAGCCGCGCCATCGAGGCGTCGATGGCGGCGCGCTCTTCGGCGCTCAGCAGGTCGCCGTCGGCATCGAGCGCGCTCTGCGTGGCCAGCAGCATGCGGTCGGCATCGACGCGCGATTCCACCAGTGCACGGGCCTGCATGTCCTGCTGGGCGGTGGAGAAGCTTTCCTGCAGCATGGTCGCGATCTGGTCGTCCGACAAGCCGTACGACGGCTTGACCGCCACGCTGGCCTCGACGCCGCTGCCCTGCTCCTTGGCGCTCACGCTCAGCAGGCCGTCGGCGTCGACGGTGAAGGTCACGCGGATGCGCGCCGCGCCGGCCGCCATCGGCGGGATGCCGCGCAGCGTGAAGCGCGCGAGGCTGCGGCAGTCGGACACGAGGTCGCGCTCGCCCTGCACCACGTGCAGCGCCAACGCGGTCTGGCCGTCCTGGTAGGTGGTGAAGTCCTGCGCCATCGCGGTCGGGATGGTCTGGTTGCGCGGCACGATGCGCTCGACCAGGCCGCCCATGGTCTCGATGCCGAGCGACAGCGGGATCACGTCGAGCAGCAGCAGCTCGCCCGCGCCGTTGTTGCCGGCCAGCTGGTTGGCCTGGATGGCGGCGCCGAGCGCCACGACCTCGTCGGGGTTCAGGTTGATCAGCGGCTCGCGCCCGAAATAGGCGGCCACCGCACTGCGGATCTGCGGCATGCGCGTGGAGCCGCCGACGAGCACGATGCCCTGCAGCTCTTCAGGCTTGAGCTTGGCGTCGCGCAACGCCTTGCGTACGGCCGCGAGGGTGCGGTCGGTGAGCGCCTGCGTGGCGGCAAAGAACTGCGCGCGGGTCAGCGTGAACTCGGCCTTGCCGCCCGCCAGCGCGGCGCTGAAGAGGGTCGAGTCGGCATCGGTAAGTGCTTCTTTCGCGGCGCGCGCGGCCACGAGCAGCGCGGCGCGGTCGTTGTCGCTGCCGGCCTGGCGGCCGGTCTGCGCGAGCACGAAGTCGGCGATGGCATGGTCGTAGTCGTCGCCGCCCAGGGCCGAGTCGCCGCCCGTGGCGATCACTTCGAACACGCCCTGCGTGAGCCGCAGGATCGAGATGTCGAAGGTGCCGCCGCCCAGGTCGTAGACCGCGTAGACGCCTTCGCTCGCGTTGTCCAGGCCGTAGGCGATGGCGGCGGCGGTCGGCTCGCTGATGAGGCGCAGCACGTTCAGGCCCGCGAGCTGCGCGGCGTCCTTGGTCGCCTGGCGCTGGCCCTCGTCGAAGTAGGCCGGCACGGTGATGACGGCGCCGTAGAGCTCGTCGTCGAAGGTATCTTCGGCGCGGTAGCGCAGCGTGGCCAGGATCTCGGCGCTGATCTCGACGGGCGACTTCTCGCCTGCCGAGGTCTGCACCTTGACCATGCCGCCGTCGTCACCGCCGATGCGGTACGACATGGCATCGCGGTTCGCGATGTCGGCCAGGCCGCGGCCCATGAGCCGCTTGACCGAGGTGATGGTGTTGGCGGGGTCCTGCGCGCGCGCGGCCACGGCGTCGAAGCCGATCTGGCGGCGGTCGCCGTCGAGGTAGCGCACGGCCGAGGGCAGCAGCACGCGGCCCTGGTCGTCGGGCAGGCATTCGGCCACGCCGTTGCGCACCGAGGCCACCAGCGAATGCGTGGTGCCAAGGTCGATGCCCACGGCGATGCGGCGCTGGTGCGGATCGGGCGCCTGGCCGGGTTCGGAAATCTGAAGAAGAGCCATAAGGGCTTATTGTCCCAACTGATCGAATTTTTTCTCGACGTCCTCGCCGAAGCGCTCAATGAACATGAGGGCTCTCACCTGCTGAACGGCACCGGGGTAGTCGCCCTTCTCGTCGATCAGCCAGTCGAGCGACGAGAGTGCGCGGGCGCGCGTGGTTTCGACGTCGGCCTGCAGCAGCTCGACGGCGGCGATGTCGCGGGCGTCGTCGAGCGCCTCGCGCCACTCCATCTGCTGCATGAGAAAAGCGCCCGGCATCGCCGTGTTGTTCTCGGCATTCAGCGGCGCGCCGTGCAGCTCGCAGAGATAGCTCGCGCGACGGATCGGGTCTTTCAACCGCTGGTAGGCCTCGTTGATGCGCACCGACCACTGCATGGCCACGCGCTGCGCCGCGGCGCCCTGCGCGGCGAAGCGGTCCGGGTGCGCCTCGCGCTGCAGTTCCTTCCAGCGCGCGTCGAGCACGGCGCGGTCCTGCGCGAAGGTCGCCGGGACGGCGAACAGTTGGAAGTCGGTGTCGTTGAGGTTCATGGCAATAAAAAGCCGCCAGCACATGACATGGTGGCGGCTGTGGTCGCGGTCAGCGACGACGCATCAGATGCGAAAACTTTCGCCGCAGCCGCAGCGATCACGTTCGTTCGGGTTGATGAACTTGAAGCCCTCGTTCAGGCCTTCGCGCACGAAGTCGAGCTGCGTGCCGTCGATGTAGGCCAGGCTCTTCGGGTCGACCAGCACCTTCACGCCGTGGTCTTCGAACACCACATCTTCAGGCGTGAACTCGTCGACGTACTCGAGCTTGTAGGCCAGGCCCGAGCAGCCGGTGGTCTTCACGCCCAGCCGCACGCCCACGCCCTTGCCCCGTTTGCCGAGGTAGCGGGTGACGTGGCGCGCAGCGGCTTCGGTCAGCGTGACGGCCATCTCAGTGAACAGCAGCTTCGGCGGTCGACTCGGGGGTCTTGGCGCCGTGCTTGGCCTTGTAGTCGCTCACGGCCGCCTTGATGGCGTCTTCCGCGAGGATCGAGCAGTGGATCTTGACCGGCGGCAGCGCCAGTTCTTCGGCGATCTGCGCGTTCTTGAGGGCTGCCGCTTCGTCGAGCGTCTTGCCCTTGACCCATTCGGTCACGAGCGACGACGAGGCGATGGCCGAGCCGCAGCCGTAGGTCTTGAAGCGCGCGTCTTCGATCACGCCGGTTTCGGGGTTGACCTTGATCTGCAGCTTCATCACGTCGCCGCAAGCCGGTGCGCCGACCATGCCGGTGCCTACCGAGTCGTCGCCCTTTTCGAAGGAGCCGACGTTGCGGGGATTTTCGTAGTGGTCGATGACCTTGGAAGAATATGCCATGGTGTACCTCTCAAACTTTGTTCAATCGTGGAGCCTTGGGCTGGCCTGGGTCAGTGTGCCGACCACTGGATCGTGCTGATGTCGACGCCGTCCTGGAACATCTCCCACAGGGGGCTCAGCTCGCGCAGCTTGGCGACGTTGTGCTTGATGGTCGAGATGGCGTAGTCGATTTCTTCTTCGGTCGTGAAACGGCCGATGGTCATGCGCAGGCTGCTGTGGGCCAGCTCGTCGCTGCGGCCCAGGGCGCGCAGCACATAACTGGGCTCCAGGCTGGCCGAGGTGCAGGCCGAACCCGACGACACCGCCAGGCCCTTGATGCCCATGATCAGCGACTCGCCTTCGACGTAGTTGAAGCTCATGTTCAGGTTGTGCGGCACACGGCGCTCGAGGTCGCCGTTGATGAAGACCTGTTCGACATCCTTCAGGCCGTCGAGCAGGCGCTTCTGCAGACGCGCCGCATGGGCGATGTCGTCCTTCATCTCGAGCTTGGCGATGCGGTAGGCCTCGCCCATGCCGACGATCTGGTGCGTGGGCAGCGTGCCCGAGCGCATGCCGCGCTCATGGCCACCGCCGTGCATCTGCGCTTCGAGGCGGATGCGCGGCTTGCGGCGCACGTACAGCGCGCCGATGCCCTTGGGGCCGTAGGTCTTGTGCGAAGCCAGGCTCATCAGGTCGATGGGCAGCTTCGTGATGTCGATGTCGATCTTGCCGGTGGCCTGGGCCGAGTCGACGTGGAAGATCACGCCCTTTTCGCGGCAGGCGTTGCCCAGCGCGACCACGTCCTGGATCACGCCGATTTCGTTGTTCACGAAGAGCACGCTGGCCAGGATGGTGTCGGGACGGATGGCCGCCTTGAACTTCTCGAGATCGACAAGGCCGTTTTCCTCGACGTCGAGGTAGGTCACTTCGAAGCCCTGGCGCTCGAGTTCGCGCATGGTGTCGAGCACGGCCTTGTGCTCGGTCTTCAGGGTGATCAGGTGCTTGCCCTTGCCCTTGTAGAAGTGGGCCGCGCCCTTGAGCGCCAGGTTGATCGACTCGGTGGCGCCCGACGACCAGACGATCTCACGCGGGTCGGCGTTGATCAGGTCGGCCACCTGGCCGCGCGCCTTTTCGACCGCTTCTTCGGCTTCCCAGCCCCAGGCGTGGCTGCGCGATGCCGGGTTGCCGAAATGTTCGCGCAACCAGGGAATCATGGCGTCGACCACACGCGGGTCAACCGGCGTGGTGGCGCCGTAATCGAGATAGATCGGGAAATGAGGAGTGACGTCCATGGCTGGCTCGGGCTGGCGTGGGGGGTTGTGTTCTGGGATCAGGGCAAACTCAGGGCGATGCCCGCAGGCATCGCCGGACTCATCGGGGGTCAGGACTTCGCGAAGACGTTGCCGAGGGCGAAGACCGAATTCGGCGCATTCACGCGGATGGGCTTGACCACCGGCTGGGCCGAGATGGCGCGCTTGACGACCGGCTTGTTCTCGATCTGCACGCCCTTGGCGATCTGGTCGTCGACCAGCTTCTGCAGCGTGACGGAGTCGAGGAACTCGACCATGCGCTGGTTCAGCGAGGCCCACAGTTCGTGCGTCATGCAGCGACCCTGCTCACCGAGGCAGTTTTCCTTGCCGCCGCACTGCGTGGCATCGATCGGCTCGTCGACGGACACGATGATGTCGGCGACCGTGATGTCCGCCGCCTTGCGTCCGAGGCTGTAGCCGCCGCCGGGGCCGCGGGTCGACTCGACCAGCTCGTGGCGGCGCAGTTTGCCGAACAGCTGTTCGAGGTACGACAACGAAATCTGCTGCCGCTGGCTGATCGCAGCCAGCGTGACCGGACCGGTGTTCTGACGCAACGCCAGATCGATCATTGCTGTGACCGCAAAACGGCCTTTGGTAGTGAGACGCATCGCAAGCTCCTTCAAGTGCTTACCGTTGAAATGACACCACGGCCTTGGGCCGCGGTGACTTCGTCTCCGCCCTGCCCGACCCCGACGCTGGTGAACCAGCCGGTAGGAGTCGGTCCTTCATCGCGAAGTTCTTTGTTGTTGAGTATTTCGGTCAAGTATAGCAGAAGCCCCTGAGATCTGCTCGGGTAAACCCCAGCGCGGCTCGCTTGAAGAAAGCGAACTTATGACCTAGCCGAAATCAGGACGTCAGACCGGCGATGTTGTCGCCGCCCGACGCCCCGAACGCCTGCTCGCGCAGCAGCGCCAGCTGGTCGCGCACCCGGGCCGCCTTTTCGAACTCGAGGTTGCGGGCGTGCTCCAGCATCTGCTTCTCGAGCCGCTTGATCTCCCGGGCGATGTCCTTCTCGCTCATGTCCTCGACCTTGGCGCGTTCCAGGTCGAGCTTGGCCATTTCCTTGCCGGTCTTTTCGCTGTAGACGCCGTCGATCAGGTCGCGCACCTGCTTCACGATGCTGCGCGGCGTGATGCCGTTCGCCTCGTTGTGGGCGATCTGCCGGTTGCGGCGGCGCTCGGTCTCGCCCATGGCCTTCTTCATCGACTCGGTCATCCGGTCGGCATAAAGAATGGCCTTGCCGTTCAGGTTGCGCGCCGCGCGGCCGATGGTCTGGATCAGCGAGCGCTCCGCGCGCAGGAAGCCTTCCTTGTCGGCATCGAGGATCGCCACCAGCGACACCTCGGGAATGTCCAGCCCCTCGCGCAGCAGGTTGATGCCCACCAGCACGTCGAAGGTGCCCAGGCGCAGGTCGCGCAGGATCTCGACCCGCTCCACCGTGTCGACGTCGCTGTGCAGGTAGCGCACCTTCACGCCGTTGTCGCCCAGGTAGTCGGTGAGCTGCTCGGCCATGCGCTTGGTCAGCGTGGTGATCAGCACGCGCTCGTTCTTGTCGACGCGGATGCGGATCTCGCCCAGCACGTCGTCGACCTGGTGCGTGGCGGGACGCACCTCGACCTCGGGGTCGATCAGCCCGGTCGGCCGCACCAGCTGCTCGACGACGTTGCCGGCGTGGTCCTTTTCGTACTGCGCCGGCGTGGCCGACACGAAGATGCACTGGCGCACCCGCTTTTCGAACTCCTCGAGCTTGAGCGGCCGGTTGTCCAGCGCGCTGGGCAAGCGAAAGCCGTACTCGACCAGCGTGACCTTGCGCGCCCGGTCGCCGTTGTACATGGCACTGAGCTGACCCATCATCTGATGGCTCTCGTCGAGGAACATCAGCGAGTCCTTCGGCATGTAGTCGGTGAGCGTGGCCGGCGGGTCGCCGGGCTCCGCGCCCGAAAGGTGCCGCGTGTAGTTCTCGATGCCCTTGCAGTGGCCGATCTCGGCCAGCATTTCCAGGTCGAAGCGCGTGCGCTGCTCCAGCCGCTGCGCCTCGACCAGCTTGCCCGAGCCGGTCAGCTCCTTGAGCCGGCCGGCCAGCTCGATCTTGATGGTTTCGACCGCCGCCAGCACCTTGTCGCGCGGCGTCACGTAGTGGCTCGACGGGTACACCGTGAAGCGCGGCACCTTCTGGCGGATGCGCCCGGTGAGCGGGTCGAACAGCTGCAAAGATTCGATCTCGTCGTCGAACAGCTCAAAGCGGATCGCCAGCTCGCTGTGCTCGGCCGGAAACACGTCGATGGTGTCACCACGCACCCGGAACGTGCCGCGGGCAAAGTCCTGCTCGTTGCGCGTGTACTGCATGCGGATGAGCCGCGAGATCAGGTCGCGCTGGCCGACCTTGTCGCCCACGCGGGCGATCAGCCGCATCTCCATGTAGTCCTCGGGCGTGCCGATGCCGTAGATGGCGCTCACCGTGGCCACGATCACCGTGTCGCGCCGCTCCAGCACGCTCTTGGTGGCCGACAGCCGCATCTGCTCGATGTGCTCGTTGATCGAGGAGTCCTTCTCGATGAACAGATCGCGCTGCGGCACGTAGGCCTCGGGCTGGTAGTAGTCGTAGTAGCTCACGAAGTACTCGACGGCGTTCTTCGGGAAGAACTCGCGGAATTCGCTGTACAGCTGCGCCGCCAGTGTCTTGTTGGGCGCGAACACGATGGCCGGGCGCCCCAGCCGGGCGATCACGTTGGCCATGGTGAAGGTCTTGCCCGAACCGGTCACGCCCAGCAGGGTCTGGAACACCTCGCCGTCGAGCACCCCGGCCACCAGGCCGTCGATGGCCGCGGGCTGGTCGCCCGCCGGCGGATAGGGCTGGAACAGCTCGAACGGCGAATCCGGGTAGCGGATGAATTCGCCCTGCTTCGCCGGCCCGATGGGGTCGAGTTTCTTCAGGTCTGCTATGGCTTCGGTGTTCTCTGGCATGGCTGTTCCCGACAGGTGGCGTGGCGCCGGTAAAATTCAAGGCAACCGGAAAGGATAAAGCCTCCTCCGGTTGCCAGCGAAGCTTTCATCCCAAAGGACCTTTCCATGTCTATGTTCACCGCGGTCGAAATGGCGCCGCGCGACCCGATCCTCGGCCTCAACGAGCAATTTGCAGCCGACACCAACCCCCTCAAGGTCAATCTCGGCGTCGGCGTGTATTACGACGACAACGGCAAGCTGCCCCTGCTCCAGTGCGTGCAGGCCGCAGAGCAGAACATGATGAAGGCCCCCTCGGCCCGCGGCTACCTGCCGATCGACGGCATCGTGGCCTACGACAACGCCGTCAAGGGCCTCGTCTTCGGCCCCGAGAGCGAGCCCGTCACCTCCGGCCGCGTGGCCACCATCCAGGCCATCGGCGGCACCGGCGGCCTGAAGGTCGGCGCCGACTTCCTCAAGAAGCTCAACCCCAACGCCACCGTGCTGATCAGCGACCCGAGCTGGGAAAACCACCGCGCGCTGTTCACCAACGCCGGTTTCACGGTCGAGAGCTACCCCTACTACGACGCCGCCCAGCGCGGCATCAACTTCGACGGCATGCTGGCCGCCCTGAACGCGGCACCGGCCGGCACCATCGTCGTGTTGCACGCCTGCTGCCACAACCCGACCGGCTACGACATCACCCCCGCGCAGTGGGACCAGGTGGTCGCCGCCGTCAAGGCCAAGGGCCTCGTGCCCTTCCTCGACATGGCCTACCAGGGCTTCGGCTATGGCCTGAAGGAAGACGGCGCGGCGGTTGCCAAGTTCGTCGACGCCGGCCTGACCTTCTTCGTGTCGACCTCGTTCTCCAAGAGCTTCAGCCTGTACGGCGAGCGCGTCGGCGCCCTGTCGGTGCTGTGCGAGAACAAGGAAGAAGCGGGCCGCGTGCTGTCGCAACTCAAGATCGCCATCCGCACCAACTACAGCAACCCGCCGATCCACGGCGGCGCCGTGGTGGCCGCGGTGCTGGGCACCCCCGAGCTGCGCGCCCTGTGGGAAAAGGAACTGGGCGAGATGCGCGTGCGCATCAAGGCCATGCGCCAGAAGCTGGTCGACGGCCTGAAGGCCGCCGGCGTGAAGGAAGACATGAGCTTCATCACCACCCAGATCGGCATGTTCAGCTACTCGGGCCTGACCAAGGACCAGATGGTGCGCCTGCGCAACGAGTTCGGCGTGTACGGCACCGACACCGGCCGCATGTGCGTCGCCGCGCTCAACAGCAAGAACATCGACTACGTCTGCGCGTCGATTGCGAAGGTCATCTAGGTGACAACCGGGTGTGACTGAATCGACTTTTTGACGATTCGTTCACATTCGGCCACAGAAGCCGAATCCGGCCCGCTGCGGGCTAGGGTTCGGCCCCCTGCGCCGCGGCAAATGCACTGATATATTGCACTGCAACATCCACTCAAAGACCCGCGATGCTCTATCAACTCTACGAAGCCCAGCGTTCCCTGATGGAGCCCTTCTCGGACTTCGCCCAGGCCGCCTCCAAGCTCTACGGCCCCGGCGCCGTCTGGAGCCAACTGCCGATGGCACAGCGCATGGCCGCCGGCTATGACCTGCTGTACCGGCTGGGCAAGGACTACGAGAAGCCCGAGTTCAACATCAAGTCCGTCAAGGTCGACGGCGAAGAGGTCGTGATCCAGGAGGCCGTCGAGCTCGACAAGCCCTTCTGCGAACTGCGCCGCTTCAAGCGCTTCACCGACGAACCGCACATCCTCAAGACGCTCAAGAGCCAGCCCGTGGTGCTGATCGTGGCGCCGCTGTCGGGCCATTACGCCACTCTGCTGCGCGACACCGTGCGCACCATGCTGCAGGACCACAAGGTCTACATCACCGACTGGAAGAACGCGCGCCTGGTGCCGCTGTCCGACGGCGAGTTCCACCTGGACGACTACATCAACTACGTGCAGGAGTTCATCCGCCGCCTGCAGGCCGAGTACGGCAACTGCCACGTCGTGAGCGTGTGCCAGCCCACCGTGCCGGTGCTGGCGGCCGTGTCGCTCATGGCCAGCCGCGGCGAGCCGCTGCCCCTGACGATGACCATGATGGGCGGTCCGATCGACGCGCGCAAATCGCCCACGGCCGTGAACAACCTCGCGACCAACAAGAGCTTCGAGTGGTTCGAGAACAACGTGATCTACCGCGTGCCGCAAGGCTTCCCGGGCGCGGGCCGCAAGGTCTACCCGGGCTTCCTGCAGCACACGGGCTTCGTGGCCATGAACCCCGACCGCCACGCCAGCAGCCACTACGACTACTTCAAGGACCTGATCAAGGGTGACGACGCCAGCGCCGAAGCCCATCGCAAGTTCTACGACGAGTACAACGCCGTGCTCGACATGGACGCGGATTACTACCTGGAGACCATCCGCACGGTGTTCCAGGACTTCGACCTGGTCAACGGCACCTGGGACGTGAAGAGCCCCGCCGGCCAGGTGGAGCGCGTGCGTCCGCAGGACATCCACGCCACCGCCCTGCTCACCGTCGAAGGCGAACTCGACGACATCTCCGGCTCGGGCCAGACCCAGGCCGCGCACAGCCTGTGCACCGGCATCGCCGACGCCAAGCGCGAGCACTACGAGGTCAAGGGCGCGGGCCACTACGGCATCTTCAGCGGCCGCCGCTGGCGCGATCTGGTCTACCCGAAGGTGCGCAACTTCATCGCCGCCAGCGACGAGCCCCAGCGCCGCGCCGGTGCGCGCGAAGAGCTGCCGGCCGAAGACCGCATCAAGCCCGGCCAGAAGCTGAAGGTCGTGGCTACCGCTGCAGCCCGCAAGACGCCGGTCGCCGCCAAGAAGGCGGTCGCCGTGAAGGCTGCGCCGGCCGCCAAGAAGCCGGCCGCAGCGGCAAAGAAGCCGCGCGCCAGCGCCGCGCGCTGAGCCGCGCGCATCACCCACCGTGAACGGGCTGGCCGCACGCATCAACGACGCACTGCCTCAAACGCAGTGCACACGGTGCGGCTACCCGGATTGCGCAGGCTACGCGCAGGCCATCGCCGACGGCGAGGCGGGCATCAACCAGTGCCCGCCCGGCGGTGCCGAGGGCATCGAGCGCATTGCGCTGCTCACCGGCCGCGCCGCGCTGCCGCTCGATCCGCAGTTCGGCACCGAAGGCCCGCGCGCCATGGCGCTCATCGACGAGGCCTGGTGCATCGGCTGCACGCTGTGCCTCGATGCCTGCCCGACCGACGCGATCATCGGCATCCACAAGCGCATGCACACGGTGATCGAGGCGCACTGCACGGGCTGCGAGCTGTGCATTCCGGTGTGCCCGGTCGATTGCATCTCCCTCGAAGTCGAAACACCCGGCCGCAGCGGCTGGCAGGCGTGGTCGCAGGCACAGGCCGAGGCCGCCCTGCAGCGCTACAAGCTGCACGCCCGACATCGCGAGACCGCGAAGCGTGAGGCCGACCCCGCGCCTGCCGCCGCCGAACCGCAGGCCGCCGACACGCGCAAGCGCTCCATCGTCGAAGCCGCCCTGGCGCGCGCCCGGGCCGCCGCCGAACAACGCCAAGCCGCCACCAAGCCATGACCCTCGACACCCTGCTGATCTATGCCGTCGCCTCGCTCGCCCTGGCGGTGATTCCCGGCCCGACCATGCTGCTGGCGCTGTCCAACGGCATCGACGGCGGCATGCGCCGCGCCAGCTGGGGCATCGCGGGCGCGTCGCTGGGCAGCGTCTCGCTGATCGCAGTCGTGGCGCTCGGGCTGGGCTCGCTGCTCGCGGCTTCGGAATGGCTCTTCAACGCGATCCGCGTCGCGGGCGTGGCCTACCTGGTGTGGCTCGGCATCAAGCTGTGGCGCAGCGAAGCGACCGACCTGGGCACAGCGCTGGCCAAGTCGGCCGTCGAGGTCCGTCCGCACGGGCGCATCGCCCTCGTGCGCAGCCTGATGGTGGCGCTGTCGAACCCGAAGACGGTGCTGTTCTTCGCCGCCTTCCTGCCCCAGTTCATCGACACCGCCAAGCCCCAGGGCATGCAGTACCTGGTGCTGGGCGCGATCTTCGTGGCGCTCGACACCTGCGTGATGCTGGCCTATGCCGGCGCCGGCACGCAGGCCGTGCGCTGGCTCTCACGCCGCGGCCTCAAGGTGCTCAACCGCAGTTGCGCGGTCGGCATGTGGCTGCTGGCGGCCACCCTCGCCTTCTGGCGCCGCCCGGCTTGAGTTCGATCAGCCCTTCTGCGGGCGCTTGAAGAGCAACAGCAGCACGCCCGCCAGCACCACGCCCACGGCGTACCACTCGAAGCGCGTGACAGTCTCGTGGGCGATCCACACGCCCAGCAGCATCGCGATCACCGGATTGACGAAGGTGTAGCTCGCCGCCACCCCGGCCGGCGCCTGCGCGAGCAGCACCATGTAGGCGTTGAACGCGATCAGCGAGCCGAACACCACGAGGTAGACCCACGCCCCCAGCGCCACCGGCTGCGGCGGCCAGCTCATCGTTTCGCCCGACACCGCGGCCAGCACCATCAGCACCACGCCGCCGCACAGCATCTCGCTCGCGAAGCCCATGGCGCCGGGCGCCAGCAGCAGCTTGCGCTGGCTCAGCACGCTGCCGAGCGACCAACAGATGCAGGCCACGCAGATCGCGACCAGCCCCTCGGGCGAGGCCTTGAAGCCGCTGCCCTGCGTGAGCATCAGCACGCCGACCAGCCCCAGCGCGATGCCGACCGCTTCGAGCCGCGCCGGCTTCACGCCCCAGATCAGGTTCAAGAGCGCAATCAGCAACGGAATGACGGCGATGAACGCCACCACCAGCCCCGAGCCGATCGACACCTCGGCCAGGGCCGTGCCGCCCATGCCGCCGCCGAGCATCAGCGCGCCGACGACCAGCGCATTGCGCCACTGCAGGCGCGTCGGCCAGGGCGTGCCGCGCCAGCGCATCCACGCCGCCAGCAGCACGCCCGCGACCAGGAAGCGCGAGCCCATCTGCAGGAACGGCGGAAAGCTGATCAGCGCGTACTTGATGGCCAGGTAGGTCGAGCCCCAGACCACCCAGGTGGCGGCCAGGCACAGCCACAGCAGCGGCGTCAGCCGGGGACGCGAGGAGGAAGCGGCAGGCGCGGCCTGCGCGGGCGTGGCGAGTGTCGACATATCGAGGGTGTCTCTTCTTGGTATGGAATGCCCGTCATGGTATGAAAGCCATGGGCCGGCAGCCATGCGAATTTCATGGTTCTGCTCGCACCGTACCGTCGAATTAAAGGACTTCCATGGACTTCACCTTGACCCCCACGCTGGACGCCCACGACACCCGCATCCTGGCCGAACTGCAGGCCGACGCCCGCCTGAGCATGGCCGAGCTGGGCCGCCGCGTGCACCTGAGCCAGCCGGCCGTGACCGAGCGCGTGAAAAAGCTGGAAGCCGCCGGCGTCATCACCGGCTACCGCGCCACCGTGAACCTCACGCGGCTGGGCTACGGCATCCGCGGAATCATCCGCGTCGGGCGCGCCGACTACGACCTCGTGGTGAAACTGGTGCAGGAGACGCCCGAATGCGTCAATGCCTACAACGTGACCGGCGAGGACAGCTGGATCCTCGAGATCGCCGTGATCGACGTGCCGCACCTCGATGCGGTGCTCGCCAAGTTCTGCATCCTGACCGAGACCGCGACCTCGATCATCCTGAACCCGGCGCGCGAGCACCAGCCGATGCTGCCGCCGCAGCGCGCCGACGTGAAGCCGCCGGTGCGCAAGGCGCTCAGCGCGTAGCGGCGAGCGCGTTGAAGGCCGTCACCACCTCGGGCGGCGCCTGCACCATCTCGACCAGCACGCCCTCGCCCGAGATCGGGAACTCGTCGTTGGACTTGGGGTGCAAGAAGCAGATGTCGAAACCGGCCGCGCCCTTGCGGATGCCGCCCGGCGCAAAGCGCACGCCCTGCGCCGTGAGCCATTCGACGGCCTTGGGCAGGTCGTCGATCCACAGGCCGACGTGGTTCAGCGGCGTGGTGTGCACCGCCGGTTTCTTCTCGGGGTCCAGCGGCTGCATCAGGTCGACCTCGACCTTGAACGGGCCGCTGCCCATCGAACAGATGTCTTCGTCGACGTTCTCGCGCTCGCTGCGGAAGGTGCCCGTCACCTCGAGCCCCAGCATGTCGACCCACAGCTTCTGCAGCCGCAGCTTGTCGGGACCGCCGATGGCGATCTGCTGGATGCCCAGCACCTTGAAGGGACGCGGCGTGGTCATGCGCAGCCGCCTTCTTCCGCCTGCTCCTGCGTGCGGTGCGAGCGCAGGCCGAGCTTGCGCAGCAGCTGCACGTCGGCATCGGCGTCGGGGTTGCCGGTGACCAGCAGCTTGTCGCCGTAGAAGATCGAGTTGGCGCCGGCCATGAAGCACAGGGCCTGCACCGCCTCGCCCATCTGCTGGCGGCCGGCCGACAGGCGCACGCGTGCGGTCGGCATCGTGATGCGCGCCACGGCGATCATGCGCACGAAGTCGAAGGGATCGACCGGCTCCGAGTCGGCCAGTGGCGTGCCGGGCACGCGCACCAGGCTGTTGATCGGCACCGACTCGGGGTACGGGTCCATGTTGGCGAGCTGCGCGATCAGCCCGGCGCGGTGCACCGGCTGCTCGCCCATGCCCACGATGCCGCCGCAGCACACGCTGATGCCAGCGCCGCGCACGGCCGCCAGCGTGTCCAGGCGGTCCTGGTAGGTGCGCGTGTCGACCACGTCGGTGTAGTACTCGGGCGCGGTGTCCAGGTTGTGGTTGTAGTAATCCAGGCCCGCGGCCTTGAGCTGCTGCGCGTGGTGCGGCTCCAGCATGCCCAGCGTGGCGCAGGTCTGCAGCCCCAGGCCCTTCACGGCCTCGACCAGCACCGCCACCTTCTCGACGTCGCGGTCCTTGGGCGCGCGCCAGGCGGCGCCCATGCAAAAGCGCGTGGCGCCGGCGTCCTTGGCGGCCTGCGCGGCGCGCACCACCTCGTCGACCTCCATGAGCTTTTGCGCCTTCACGCCGGTGTCGAACTCGGCCGACTGCGGGCAGTAGCCGCAGTTCTCGGGGCAGCCGCCGGTCTTCACCGACAGCAGCGTGGCCAGCTCGATGTCGCCCTCGGGGAAATGCCGGCGGTGCACGGTCTGCGCCTCGAACAGCAGTTCCATGAAAGGCTTGTCGAGCAGCGCCTGGATGGCCTCCACGGACCAGGGGCCCTGGGGCGTTGCCACGGCCTTGGCCGGGCGGTGCAGCGTGATTGCTGCCTGTTGCAGGTCGTTGGCACCCATCAGTTGAACTCCAGAATGATTTGGTCGACGGCGAGCGATTCGCCCTTGGCCGCCGAGATCTTGCCCACCACGCCGTCCTGCGTGGCGAACAGCACGTTTTCCATCTTCATGGCCTCGATCACGGCCAGCTTCTCGCCGGCCTGGACCTGTTGCCCCGGCTGCACCGACACCTCGACCAGCAGGCCCGGCATCGGCGACATCAGGAACTTGCTGAGGTCGGGCGGCGCCTTGTAGGGCATCAGCTCGAGCAGGCGCGCACCCAGCGGCGACAGCACCATGGTCTCGATCTGCGTGCCGTCGTGCGACACGCGCAGTGCCAGCGGGTTCTTGCCCGCGCCGCGCTCCACCTGCGCCGTGAACGGCTTGCCGTTGGCCGTGCCCTGCACGCGCACCGCGCCCAGCGCGAAGTCGCTCTCGATCTGGTAGCGCTTGTCGCCCACCGTGACGGCGCTGGCGCCGGTCTTGTCCTGGAAGTCGCTCACCGACACCGCGTGGTGCACGTGCTTGCCCTCGGGGCCCAGCTCGACCACCACGAACTGCTCGCCCACCTTCACGCCGTGGCCCGCGAGCTGCCCGCTGATGCCCGAGGCGCGCGCGCGGTAGCGGCGATTGACGAAGGCGGCCAGCGCCACCAGGAACGCCGGATCGGCGTGCGGCACGTCTTCCGCATGGAAGCCCTTGCCGTAATGCTCGGCGATGAAGCCGGTGTTGAAATCTCCCGCCACGAACTTCGGATGCGCCAGCAGCGCGGCCTGGAACGGGATGTTGCTGCTGATGCCGCGGATCACGAAGCCGTTGAGCGCCTCGCGCATGAGGGCGATGGCCTCGTTGCGGTCCTTGCCGTGCACGATGAGCTTGGCGATCATCGAGTCGTAGTACATCGGGATCTCGCCGCCGTCGTACACGCCGGTGTCCACGCGCACGCCGTGCAGATGGCCCGTGTCGCTCGCGAACATGCTCTCGGCCGGGGGCTGGAACTTCACCAGACGGCCCGTCGAGGGCAGGAAGTTGCGGAACGGGTCTTCGGCGTTGATGCGGCACTCGATGGCCCAGCCGTCGCGCTTCACGTCGGCCTGCGCCAGCGGCAGCTTCTCGCCGGCCGCCACGCGGATCATCAGCTCGACCAGATCCAGGCCGGTGATGCATTCCGTCACCGGATGCTCCACCTGCAGGCGCGTGTTCATCTCCAGGAAGTAGAAGCTCTGGTCCTTGCCGACCACGAACTCCACCGTGCCCGCGCTCTGGTACTTCACGGCCTTGGCCAGTGCCACGGCCTGCTCGCCCATCGCCTTGCGCGTGGCGTCGGTGATGAAGGGCGACGGCGCCTCCTCGATCACCTTCTGGTGGCGGCGCTGAATGGAGCACTCGCGCTCGTTCAGGTAGATGACGTTGCCGTGCGAATCGCCCAGCACCTGGATCTCGATGTGGCGCGGCTCCTCGACGAACTTCTCGATGAACACGCGGTCGTCGCCGAAGGAATTGCGCGCCTCGTTGCGGCACGAGGTGAAGCCCTCGAAGGCCTCCTTGTCGTTGAAGGCCACGCGCAGGCCCTTGCCGCCGCCGCCGGCCGAGGCCTTGATCATCACCGGGTAGCCGATGTCCTTGGCAATCTCGACGGCGCGCTCGGCCGTCTCGATGGCGTCGTTCCAGCCCGGGATGGTGTTGACCTGGGCTTCGTTCGCGAGCTTCTTCGAGGCGATCTTGTCGCCCATGGCCGCGATCGAATAGTGCTTCGGGCCGATGAAGGCAATGCCCTCTTCCTCGACCTTGCGCGCAAAGGCTTCGTTCTCCGACAGGAAGCCGTAGCCCGGGTGCACGGCTTCGGCGCCCGTCTTCTTGCAGGCCGCGATGATGCGGTCGGCTTGCAGGTAGCTCTCACGGCTGGGCGCGGCGCCGATGTGCACGGCCTCGTCGGCCAGCTCGACGTGGCGGGCTTCCTTGTCGGCGTCGGAGTAGACGGCGACGGTCAGGATGCCCATCTTCTTGGCCGTTTGAATCACGCGGCAGGCGATTTCACCGCGGTTGGCGATCAGGATCTTCTTGAACATGTTCTTCTTTCTCCGTGCGGCTCAGAGCGGAATGTTTCCGTGCTTGCGCCACGGGTTCTCGAGCTTCTTTTCGCGCAGCATCACGAGCGAGCGGCAGATGCGCTTGCGCGTCTCGTGCGGCAGGATCACGTCGTCGATGTAGCCGCGCGCGCCGGCCACGTACGGGTTGGCGAAGCGGGCCTTGTATTCGGCCTCGCGGGCGGCGAGCTTCTCGGGGTCGTTCTTGTCTTCGCGGAAGATGATCTCCACCGCGCCCTTGGCTCCCATCACCGCGATCTCGGCGCGCGGCCAGGCCAGGTTGACGTCGCCGCGCAGGTGCTTGGAGGCCATCACGTCGTACGCGCCGCCGTAGGCCTTGCGCGTGATGACGGTGATCTTGGGCACCGTGCACTCCGCGTACGCGTACAGCAGCTTGGCGCCGTGCTTGATGATGCCGCCGTACTCCTGACCGGTGCCGGGCATGAAGCCGGGCACGTCGACGAAGGTGATGACGGGGATGTTGAACGCATCGCAAAAGCGCACGAAGCGCGCCGCCTTGATGCTGCTCTTGATGTCCAGGCAGCCCGCCAGCACCAGCGGCTGGTTGGCCACGATGCCGACCGTCTGGCCTTCCATGCGCGCGAAGCCGATCACGATGTTCTTCGCGTAGTCGGGTTGCAGCTCGAAGAAGTCGCCGTCGTCCACCACCTTCAGGATCAGTTCCTTGATGTCGTAGGGCTTGTTCGGGTTGTCGGGCACCAGCGTGTCCAGCGAGTAGTCGGGCCGGTCGGCCGGGTCGCCCTGGCCGTCATTGCCCAGACGCACCGGCGGCTTCTCGCGGTTGTTCAGCGGCAGGTAGTTGTACAGGCGGCGCAGCATCATCAGCGCCTCGACGTCGTTCTCGAACGCCATGTCGGCCACGCCGCTGCGCGTGGTGTGGGTGATGGCACCGCCCAGTTCTTCGGCCGTCACGCTCTCGTGCGTCACGGTCTTCACCACCTCGGGGCCGGTGACGAACATGTAGCTGCTGTCCTTCACCATGAAGATGAAATCGGTCATGGCGGGCGAGTACACGGCGCCGCCGGCGCACGGGCCCATGATCATGCTGATCTGCGGCACCACGCCCGAAGCCATCACGTTGCGCTGGAACACGTCGGCATAGCCGCCCAACGAGGCCACGCCTTCCTGGATGCGGGCGCCGCCCGAATCGTTCAGGCCGATGACCGGTGCGCCGACCTTCATGGCCTGGTCCATCACCTTGCAGATCTTCTCGGCATGGGCTTCGCTGAGCGCGCCGCCGAAGACCGTGAAGTCCTGGCTGAACACGAACACGAGGCGGCCGTTGATCATGCCGTAGCCCGTGACCACGCCGTCGCCGGGGATCTTCTGCTCGGCCATGCCGAAGTCGACCGAGCGGTGCTCGACGAACATGTCCCACTCTTCAAACGTGCCGTCGTCGAGCAGCAGCTCGATGCGCTCGCGCGCCGTGAGCTTGCCCTTGGCGTGCTGCGCGTCGATGCGCTTCTGCCCGCCGCCGAGTCGCGCCTGGGCGCGCTTCTTTTCGAGTTGTTCGATCAGTTCTTGCATGGTGTGCTTCCGAAGCTGTGGTTCTGGATTGCTGGGAGAGTCTTGTGGGGGCCGGGGTGTCACACCCGGGCGGTGATGGCTGCCGCGGCGAGCAACTGGCGCGCCGCCGTCGAGGCCGGCAGGCTGCCTTGGGCCACCTGCTGCGTGAGCTGCGGCAGCAGTTCGCGCACCTGCGCATGCTGGCGGAACGCCTGCTTGAGCCCGGCGTCGATGCGTTCCCACATCCACGCGGTGGCCTGCTTTTCGCGGCGCTTGGCGAGCTTGCCGTTGGCGGTCTGCAGCGCCTTGAATTCGAGCACGGCGTCCCAGAAGGCGTCGACGCCGGTGCCCGCGAGCGCGCTGAGCTGCAGCACCTTGGGCAGCCAGAAGCGGCGCTCCACGCCGCTGTGGGCGTCGTGCACGGCGTGCGCGTGGTCGGGGTTGCCCTGGTGGCCGAACAGGCGCAGCGCCGAGGTGATCTGGGCCTGCGCGCGCGTGGCGGCGTCGCGGTCGATGTCGGCCTTGTTGATGGCGACCAGGTCGGCCAGTTCCATCACGCCCTTCTTGATCGCCTGCAGGTCGTCGCCCGCGTTGGGCAGCTGCAGCAGCACGAACATGTCGGTCATGCCCGCCACGGCCGTTTCGCTCTGGCCCACGCCCACGGTCTCGACGATGACGATGTCGTAACCCGCGGCCTCGCAGACCAGCATGGCTTCGCGCGTCTTCTCGGCCACGCCGCCGAGCGTGCCGCTCGAGGGGCTGGGCCGGATGTAGGCGCGCTCGTGCACCGACAGGCGCTCCATGCGCGTCTTGTCGCCCAGGATGGAGCCGCCCGACACGGTGGACGACGGGTCGATGGTGAGCACCGCCACGCGGTGGCCCTTGCCGATCAGCAGCAGGCCCAGCGTCTCGATGAAGGTCGACTTGCCCACGCCGGGCACGCCCGAGATGCCGAGGCGAAACGATGCGCCGGTGCGCGGCAGCAAGGCCGTGAGCAGTTCGTCGGCCTGCGCGCGGTGGTCGGTGCGCGTCGATTCGAGCAGCGTGATCGCCTTGGCGATGGCACGGCGCTGCGCCATGCCCGGCGCATCGGCGAGCGCGCGTTCGAGCGCGCCGACGGTGTTCAGCACGCGGCCTCCGACGCCACGCGCCAGCGGTAGTGCAGGTCGACGCCCTCCTCGCCTTCGAGCACGAAGCCGTGCCGCTGGTAGAAGCGGTTGGCGTCGCTCTGCACGAGCGCGGTGAGCTTGATGTCCAGCTTCTGTTCGCGCGCCTGCGCCTTGGCCCAGCGCAGCGCCCATTCGCCGATGCCGCGCCCCTGGAAGCCGGTGCGCAGGTACAGGTGATCGAGGCGCAGCGCATCCGCGTCCTCAGGCTTGAGCGTGATGAAGCCCAGGCGCTGCTCACCGTCAAGCACGATGTGGTGCATGTACGGCACCACGAAACCAGCCGACAGGCGCTCGCGCGAGCGCGTGAGGTCGAAACGGCCGACGCGCTCCAGGCTCGGACGCATCGCATCGATGCGCACGGCCAGCATGTCTTCGAAATCGCTGGAATCCACGGGCTGCAGCGACAGCCGCGACAAGAGATCGCCCACGTCGCTTCGTCTCAGACTGCGACGGCCGCGCGGATCTGCTCCAGCACGTCCTTGGCGCTGGCCGGGATGGGCGTGCCCGGGCCGTAGATGCCCTTGACGCCGGCTTCGTACAGGAAGTCGTAGTCCTGGCGCGGAATCACGCCGCCGACGAAGACGATGATGTCGTCCGCGCCCTGCTTGCGCAGTTCTTCGATGATGGCCGGCACAAGAGTCTTATGGCCGGCGGCGAGCGTGCTCACGCCCACGGCGTGCACGTCGTTTTCAATCGCTTGCCGCGCGCATTCTTCGGGCGTCTGGAACAGCGGGCCCATGTCGACGTCGAAGCCGAGATCGGCGAACGCGGTGGCGACCACCTTCGCGCCACGGTCATGCCCGTCCTGCCCCAGCTTGGAAATCATCACGCGCGGGCGGCGGCCCTGCGCTTCTGCAAAGTCGTTGATCTCTGTCTTGAGCGCTTCCCAGCCTTCGGCCGAGTCATAGGCGGCAGCGTACACACCGGTCACCTTTTGCGTGTCGGCGCGATGGCGGCCGAATGATTTTTCGAGGGCGTCGGAAATCTCGCCGACGGTGGCGCGGGCGCGCACCGCGTCGATGCTCAGCGCCAGCAGGTTGCCGGTGTTGTTCTCGGCGGCATCGGTGAGCGCGTCAAGCGCGGCCTGCACCTTGGCGTTGTCGCGCGAAGCGCGGATGCTCTGCAGGCGCGCCACCTGCTGCTCGCGCACCTTGACGTTGTCGATCGACAGGCTGTCGATCGCGTCTTCGCTCTTGAGCTTGTACTTGTTGACGCCGACGATCACGTCCTTGCCCGAGTCGATGCGCGCCTGCTTCTCGGCGGCGGCGGCCTCGATCTTGAGCTTGGCCCAGCCGCTGTCCACGGCCTTGGTCATGCCGCCCATGGCCTCGACCTCTTCGATGATGGTCCAGGCGGCGTCGGCCATGTCCTGCGTGAGCTTCTCCATCATGTAGCTGCCGGCCCAGGGGTCGATCACGTTCGTGATGTGCGTCTCTTCCTGGATGATGAGCTGCGTGTTGCGCGCGATGCGGGCGCTGAACTCGGTGGGCAGCGCAATGGCTTCGTCGAGCGCGTTGGTGTGCAGGCTCTGCGTGCCGCCGAACACCGCGGCCATCGCCTCGATGGTGGTGCGCACCACGTTGTTGTACGGGTCCTGCTCGGTGAGCGACCAGCCAGACGTTTGGCAGTGCGTGCGCAGCATCAGGCTCTTGGGGTTCTTGGGGTTGAACTCCTTCATGATGCGGCACCACAGCAGGCGCGCCGCGCGCATCTTGGCCACTTCGAGGTAGAAGTTCATGCCGATGGCCCAGAAGAAGCTCAGGCGCCCGGCAAAGCCGTCCACGTCGAGGCCCTTGGCCAGCGCGGTCTTCACGTACTCCTTGCCGTCGGCCAGCGTGAAGGCGAGCTCCAGCGCCTGGTTGGCGCCGGCTTCCTGCATGTGATAGCCGCTGATCGAGATCGAGTTGAACTTCGGCATCTTCTGCGCCGTGTACTCGATGATGTCGCCAATGATCCGCATGCTCGGCGCCGGCGGAAAGATGTACGTGTTGCGGACCATGAACTCCTTGAGGATGTCGTTCTGGATGGTTCCGCTCAGCTGGTCTTGCGCCACGCCCTGCTCTTCGGCCGCGACCACGTAGCCCGCCAGCACCGGCAGCACGGCGCCGTTCATCGTCATGGACACGCTCACCTTGTCGAGCGGGATCTGGTCGAACAGGATCTTCATGTCCTCGACCGAATCGATCGCCACGCCGGCCTTGCCAACGTCGCCGGTCACGCGCGGATGGTCGCTGTCGTAGCCGCGGTGGGTGGCCAGGTCGAAGGCCACGCTCACGCCCTGCCCGCCGGCGGCCAGGGCCTTGCGGTAGAACGCGTTCGATTCTTCGGCGGTGGAGAAGCCGGCGTACTGGCGGATGGTCCAGGGGCGCACCGCGTACATAGTTGCCTGCGGGCCGCGCAGGTAGGGCTCGAAGCCGGGCAGCGTGTCGGTGTACTTCAGGCCTTGCAGGTCGGCCGCGGTGTACAGCGGCTTCACGCTGATGCCGTCGGGCGTGATCCAGTTCAGCGCATTCACGTCGCCGCCGGGCGCCGACTTGGCGGCGGACTTGGCCCAGGCGTCGAGGTCGGCCGGCTTGTAGGTGGGTTCGGGTGTGCTGCTGCTCATGGAAGGCGCCGCTCCAGGCGGTGGTCTGACGGGATTCGCAAGGTCGCTTGCACGGATTTGCAAGCCGTTCACAAGTCTAACCCATCTGTAATTATTAATTCAAACGCGATTTTGAAGTACAGTTCAGCCCATGTCCGCCGTCACCCTGACCCCCCGCGCCCTCTATGAAGAGGTGGCCGAGCTCCTGCGCCAGCGGATCTTCCGCCGCGAGCTGGAGCCGGGCAGCTGGATCGACGAGCTCAAGCTGGCCGAGGAATACGGCATCAGCCGCACGCCCCTGCGCGAGGCGCTGAAGGTGCTGGCCGCCGAAGGCCTGGTGACGATGAAGGTGCGCCGCGGCGCCTACGTCACCGAGGTGTCGGAGCAGGATCTGGCCGATGTGTACCACCTGCTCTCGCTGCTGGAAAGCGACGCCGCCGGCGTGGTGGCCGAGCGCGCCACCGATGCCCAGCGCGCCGAGCTGAAGGCGCTGCACGCCGAGCTGGAAGCGGCCGCCGCCCCCGGCAAGGAAGACCGCGAGCACTTCTTTGCGGTGAACGAGCGCTTTCACATGAGCCTGCTGGCCATTGCCAACAACAAGTGGCGCGACCAGATGGTGGCCGACCTGCGCAAGGTGATGAAGCTCAATCGTCACAACTCGCTGCTGAAGGCGGGGCGCATTGCCGAATCGCTGGCGGAGCACCGCGCGGTGATGGCGGCCATCGAGGCGCGCGACGCGGCCACGGCCATGGCGCGCATGCGCGAGCACTTCCTCAACGGCCTGGAAGCCGCTGTATAGGGCTCTCCCCCAGGCTGCGCGCACTTCGTGTCGCTTCGTCAACCCCCTTCCGGGGGCGACGCCTGCGGCCCGGCAGAGCCGGTTCCGCGGCGTCTCACGAAGGGGCCTGCGCCCTTTGGGCGCGGCCTCGCTCCCCCTTCAGCCTAGCGTGAGGGTGCCGGCCTCTGTCGCGATGCGCTGGGCGATTTCCAGCATGCGCGGGGCGACACGGCTCAGCATGGCCTCCCTCGGCAGCAGGTAGGCGGGGCCGCCGCAGCTCACGCCGTAGCGTTCGCCGCGCGGGCCTTCGAGTGCGAAGCCCAGGGCGTGGATCTGGGGGTTCCATTCGCCGAAGGAGGTGCAGTAGCCCAGGCGGGCGTGCTCTTCGAGGCTGGCGATGAGGCGCGGCTCGATGGCGTGCCAGTTCTCGCCGGTTTCGAGCCGGATCTGCTCCAGCAATGCCGACTGCTCGGGCCCGGGCAAGGCGCCGATGTAGGCGCGGCCGGAGGCGGAGGTGGCGATGGACATGCGCGAGCCAACGTCGATGCGGGAGCTGATGAGCGCCGAGCGCGGGCGCAGCGAATCGATGACCAGCATGTCCAGGTCGTCGCGCACCGCCATGTGGATGCTGGCGCCCGACAGTTCGGCCAGGTTGCTCAGATGGGGACGCGCCAGCGCCCTCAGATCGAAATTGCGCAGGTAGCGGCTGCTCATGTCGAGCAACACCGGCCCCAGGCTGAAACGCTCGCTGTCTTGCGACTGCCGCAGATACCCCGCCCCCACCAACGTCGCCGTGAGGCGCGACACCGTGGCCTTCGGAATGCCGGTGGTGTCGGCCAATTCCCGGTTTCCGACGGGCGCTGCCGCCATCCCGATGACCTTCAGCAGCGACAACCCCCTGGCAAGCGCACTGACTTCTTCCTTGCTGCCTGCAGCTTCACTCATAAGACAGAACCTTTTTCTTGTTTCCCTGACCGCCTTATTCTTGAGCAAAAACAGGTGCTTCGCTCACACTTGTTGTTGCATTGTCATGAAACTGTGTTCCATCGAGCGTCAACTTCGCTCAATTGTGTTGACTGTCTACAAAGTCGGGGCGGCGAGGCCGGAATTCAGGCGGCCTGGGCGGCAGGTTCGTGCGCCAGCGCCATCACTTCGTGCGGCGGGCGGGTCTTCAGGCGGTGGTCGCTCCAGACCTGGCGCCAGCGGCGCGCGCCGGGCAGGCCGTTGCGCAGGCCCAGCATGTGGCGCGCGATCGACCACCAGTTGGTGCCGTGTTCGGCCGCCTCGCGGACCATGTAGTCGCACATCCGCGCCTCGATGTCCTCGCGCGTGAGCGTCTGCGGGGCGTCGCCGTAGAACTCTGCGTCCCATTCGGCCAGCCACCAGGGGTTGTGGTACGCCTCGCGGCCGATCATGGCGCCGTCGAGCAGCCGCAGGTGCTCGTGCACCTGCGCGTTGGTGGCGATGCCGCCGTTGATCGAGAACTGCAGCGCCGGAAAGTCGTGCTTCAGGCGGTGCACCAGCGCATAGCGCAGCGGCGGAATCTCGCGGTTCTGCTTCGGGCTCAGGCCCTGCAGCCAGGCGTTGCGCGCATGCACGATGAAGGTGCCGCAACCGGCCTCGCTCACCGCGCCGACGAAGTCGCGCACGAACTCGTAGCTCTCGATCTTGTCGATGCCGATGCGGTGCTTCACCGTGACCGGCACATCGACCACGTCGACCATCGCCTTCACGCAATCGGCCACCAGCTGCGGCTCGTTCATGAGGCAGGCCCCGAACGCGCCGCGCTGCACGCGCTCGCTCGGGCAACCGCAGTTCAGGTTGATCTCGTCGTAGCCCCACTCCTGCCCGAGCTTCGCGCAATGGGCGAGGTCGTGCGGCTCGCTGCCGCCGAGCTGCAGCGCGACGGGGTGTTCTTCTTCGTGAAAGCGCAGGTGGCGCGGCACGTCGCCGTGGATCAGCGCGCCGGTGGTCACCATCTCCGTGTAGAGCAGCGCGTGGCGTGTCATGAGGCGATGGAAGACGCGGCAATGCCTGTCGGTCCAGTCCATCATGGGCGCGACGGAGATGATTTTTTCTTTCAGATTCAAGGACTTGTCGTTCATACGCGGGGCGCTCGCTCGGGGGCGTAGTTTCTCACGCGACGGTTTTTGGCGAGCCGCCCGCCCGGTAGTTCCCCGGCGTCACGCCGAAGCAGCGGCGGAACCAGCGCGAGAAATGCGCCTGGTCGGCAAAGCCGCATTGCGCGGCCACCTCGGCGGGCGCATGGCCTTCGCGCAGCAGCACCTTGGCGCGGGCGATGCGCGCCAGCCGCGCGTACTGCGCCGGCGCCATGCCGACCGCCGCGCGGAACAGGCGATGGAAGTGCTCGCGCGACACGCCGAGCCGTTCGGCGAGTGACGTGGGTTCGATGCGGCAGGCGTCCTCGGTCGCGAGCAGGTCGCACACGGCCTCGACGCGCGCATCGCCCGCCGCCCGCGCGACCGCCACGAGCGGCTCGGTCGTCTGCGTGCGGAAGATGCCATCAAGCAGCGCGCCAATGCGCGCACCGTCCTTCGCCGATGCCGCCTGCGCGAGCGCATCGACGCTCGCCTCGTCGCGCCAGACCTCCTGCCGCATCGACCCGCGCCGACCCGCCGGCCACCCCATTCGCGCCGCCACCCAGGCGTGCGGCACGTACAGCATCACCATGCGAAAGCCCTGCGCGCTCACGCCGGCCGTGTGCAGCGCGAACGGCGGCATCAGCACCAGCTCGCCCGCCTGCGCCGAGCGGGGCGCGCCGGCGCAGACGAACTCGCAGCGGCCTTCGACGATCGCGCCCACGCTCCACTCCGCATGCCAGTGCAGCGCGAAGTGCGCCTTGGGATCGCCCGCGAACATCACCTCGACCGGCGTACCGTCGGCCAGCGGCAGGCCGATCACATGCGAGGTCGTCGGGGCGGGAAGCGTCATGGCCCGCCGAGGGTAGCGCAGCCACCCGCCGAAGGCAGCGCCCGCCTCACACCGCGATCGCGCCGCGCACCGTGAGGCCCATCCAGCCCGCGCTGGCCTGCGTCGCCTGCACGGGGCCGAGCAGCGCCAGTTCCTCCGCCGGATGCTCGTGAAAGCGCAGCGTGGCCTCGCCCCGCACCCAGCCCGTTTCGACGCGGTCGATGATGTCGGCGCGCAGGTAGCGCGGCACCGCCACGCTGCCCGCCTGCGTCAGGTCGGGCCAGCCGACGGCGCCGATGGTGGGCGCGGCCAGGAAGCCGAGCGGCCCGCTCGCCTCGCCCGACAGCGTGACCGTGGCATCCGCCAGCCGCCGCTCCTTCACGCTGAGGCTCGCGCCGAGCCGGCTGCCGGCCGCCATCGGCGCGGCGGCCGGATGGATCAGCGGCAGGCTGCGCGTGAGCCAGGTCTGGCCGATCTTCTTGGGCCAGCCCTGCAGCCAGCCGCGCAGCATCGAGATGTCCTGGTCGACGTAGATGAGCGGGCAGTAGAAGCAGCGGCGCGACGTGTCGCTGCGCGCCGGTTCGATCTCGAGCACCACGATGGTCTCGCGGTACTGCGCGTACACGGGGTCGAGCATTTCGCGCCCGTCGTCGCCGCACGATTGCCAATCGGCGAAATGCACGCAGCCGTTACCCGTGGCCACGCCGACCTCCGGCGGCACCAGCGCGGCGCCGCGTGCGGCATCGAACGAGAAGCCCACATTGACCAGCCACCCGGCGTAGTGCCACGGCGGCGCCTGCACGAGCGCGCTGCGGCCCGAAGCAGTGAAGGGTGGCGCGAAAGAAGATGAAGAAGAAGGCGACATCAAACAACCTGTCGTGACGGAGTCAAAGAAGCCCCGCAAGATAGGCACGCCCCGCGCCCGCGTCTTGTACGTCAGTGATGCAATGCACAAACAACGCTTTCGCGTGCGCGGGGGACGCCATGTGGCGGCGTTGTCCGACTCCGCCCCGCCCTCGCCTCGTGACAATGGACCGGCCCGGCAGACCCGCGCCACAAGCGCAGACGAGCCGACGCATTTCATTTCCAGGCTACGCACCGATGACCCGCATCTACCTCATAGAAGACAACCCCCTGATCGCCACCACCCTGACCGATGGACTGAGGGAATTCTCCGGATGCGAAGTCGTCGCCACCGCCAGCAGCAGCGACGAAGCCATCGACTGGCTCGACGCGAACCCCGACGCCTGGGACGCCGCCGTGATCGACGTGTTCCTCGCGCAAGGCAACGGCCTGACCGTGGCCAACCACCTGAGGGAACGCAAGTCGCCCGCGCAGCGCACCGTGGTGTTCATGAACCACGCGACCTCCGAGGTGCGTGAAGGCGCGCTGTCGGCAGGCGTCGATGCGGTGTTCGACAAGTCGCTGCAGCTCGAAGATTTCTACGACTTCTGCCGCACGCTCGGCATTGCGCCGCGCCGTTAGTCGTTCAGACGTTGGCCGCGCGAATCGATTCGGCCAGCAGCCCCAGCCCTTCCTCGAACACCGCCTCCGGAATGGTGAGCGGGAACAGGAAGCGCACCACGTTGCCGTGTACCCCGCAGGTCAGCAGCAGCAGGCCGCGTTCGAGCCCGGCCGCATGCACCCGCTTCGTGAATTCGGCGTCGGGCTCGCCGCTGTGCGGATCGCGAAACTCCACCGCCACCATCGCGCCCAGGCCGCGCACGTCGCAGATGCGCGGCACCTCGGTGCGCAGGGCCGCGAGGCTGGCCGTCAGCCGCTCTCCGAGCAGGCGGGCGCGGGCGACCAGCCCTTCGTCCTCGATCACGCGCATCGTCTCCAGCGCCGCGGCCACTGCCAGCGGGTTGCCCGCGTAGGTGCCGCCGAGGCTGCCGACGCGCGTGGCGTCCATGAGTTCGGAGCGTCCCGTGAGCGCCGACAGCGGAAAGCCGCCGGCCAGGCTCTTGGCGGTCGTGACCAGGTCGGCCTCGATGCCGTAGTGCTCCAGCGCGAACAGCTTGCCCGTGCGCCCAAAGCCGGTCTGGATTTCGTCGACGACCAGCAGGATGCCGTGGCGGTCGCACTCCGCGCGCAGGTGTTCCATGAGTGCGGGCGGCGCCACGTAGAAACCGCCCTCGCCCTGCACCAGTTCGATGACGATCGCCGCCACGCGCTGCGGGTCGACGTCGGTCTTGAACAGCCGGTCGAGCGCCGCGATGCTGTCGTCCACCGTCACGCCCAGCGGCGCGGCCGGAAACGGCACGTGCCACACATCGCCCGGCATCGGGCCGAAGCCCGCCTTGTACGGCGCGACCTTGCCGGTGAGCGCCATGCCCATGAAGGTGCGGCCGTGGAAGGCGCCCGAGAACGCCACCACGCCGCTGCGGCCGGTGGCGGCGCGCGCCACCTTCATCGCGTTCTCGACGGCCTCGGCGCCGGTCGTGAAGAGCGCGCTCTTCTTGGCACTCGGGCCGGGCACGAGGCGGTTCAGCTGCTCGCACAGCGCCACGTATTCCTCGTAGGGCGTGACGTGGAAGCAGGTGTGGTGAAAGTCGTCGAGCTGCGCACGCACGGCCGCCACGATGCGCGGGTGGCGGTGGCCGGTGGCGAGCGTGGCGATGCCGCTGGCAAAGTCGACAAAGCGCCGGCCTTCCACGTCCCACAGCTCGGCGTTGTCGGCGCGGGCGGTGAAGTGCGGCGTGAGCGTGCCGATGCCCTGCGCGCAGGCGGCGTTCTTGCGGGCCTGCAGGCTCGCGTTGGTCGTGACTTGGGTGAGCATGAAGAAAAAATAGAAAGAGAAGAGACAGAAATCAGCCGCGCATCAGGTGCTCGGCCAGCGCGCGAAAGGCGTGCATCGAGGTCGGCAGGTGCACGTTGGCAGCCAGCGGGTGCGAGGCAAAACGCGCCACCACCATCTCGGCCTCGGGGTCGATGTGCAGCGCCTGGCCGTGGATGCCTTGCGCGGTGAAGGTGCGGCGCGCGTCATGCGCCACCCACCACATGTTTCTGTAGCTCCAGCCGGCCAGCCGCGTGTAGCCCGCGAGCGCAAAGCGCGCCGGATCGGCGCCGTGGCGGATGTCGGCCACCACGGCCTCGGGCACGATCTGCATGCCGTTGAACGCGCCGCCCAGCCGCATCATTTCGCCCAGCCGCGCGAGGTCGCGCAGGCCGGTGCACAGGCCACCGCCCGCGAACTCGGCGCCCTGCCCGTCCACGGCAAAGGCCGCGTCCTGCTCGGCGCCCAGGCGCGACCAGATGCGCTCGCCCAGCACCCGCGCCAGCGGCTGGCCCGCCACGCGGCTGATGAGCCAGCCCAGCACGTCGGTGTTGACGGTGCGATAGGCAAAGGCCTCGCCGTGCGTGCCCTGCCCCTGCACGGTCTGCAAGAACTGGCGGTAGCCCTCGGCGCCCGCGTAGCCCGCAGGACGCGGCAACAGCTGGCCGGCGCGTGCGTGCTTCCACACGCCGGCGTCGGGGTCGGTGTAGTCCTCCGAGTAGTCGATGCCCGTCGTCATGTCCATCACCTGGCGCACGGTGGCGTGGCCGAAGGCGCTGGCCGCCAGCTCGGGGATGTAGTGCCGCACCTGCGCATGCTCATCGAGCGCGCCCTCGGCCGCGAGCATCGCGCCGACCGTGCCGACGACCGACTTGGAGACCGACATCGCCATGTGCTGCCCGTGTTCGTCGAGCGCGCCGAAGTAGCGCTCGTACACGATGCGGCCGCGGTGCAGCACCACCGCGCCGTCGGCACAGATCGTTGTGAGCGCACTGCGCCAGTCGGTGCGCGAGCCGTCGGCGGGCAAGGTGAAGGCCAGCGTGTCGAGCTCCGGCCGCTCGGCGCGCGGCAGCACCGACACCGGCCCAGTGCCGCGCGACACGTTGCGCGTCGGCTGCAGCTCGCGCAGGTGCGAGAAGGCCCAGCGGTTCTCGGGCGCCTGGAAGATCGGGCGTTCGCGCGGGCGCTGTACGGCGGTGCCGGCCGTGGGAAAACCATCGCGCCAGCCGTCGGCCAGCGCGGCATCGGGAGCCGTCGTTTCTTGGGTGGTCATGGGTGTGGGGTGGCTCAATCGCCAAGCGCATCCAGGTCGCCCATCACGCGGCGTTCCAGGATGTCGCTGGCACGGCTCAGGTGGGCGTGCATGTGCTTCGCGGCGACTTCGAGCTTGTTCTCCTCGACCGCGTCGAGGATCTGCAGGTGCTCGCGGCACGACTTGCGCAGCAGGTCGATGTTCACGAGCGGGTAGTCCGAGAGATCGGAGATGCGGCGCAGCCGGTTCTGCTGCTTCACCGCATCGAGGATGAAGCGGTTGCCCGAGGCGCTGGCCAGCAGCTCGTGGAACTGCGCGTTGGCCTCGAAGAACTCCATCCATGAATGGCGCGAGGCGTGCGTCAGCAAGGTCTGCTGCTGTTCGCGGCAGGCGAGCAGCCGCTCGTGCTCAACCTTGAAGCCCGGCTCGCGCAGCGCCGCGCATTCGACCACCAGCCGAAAGCGGTAGCTCTCGCGCTCGCTCTCGACCGAGTCGAGGGTTTCGGTGAACTCCCAGCGCTGATAGTGGCGACCGCGCAGCACGCCGTCCTGCAGCAGCGTGGTCATCACGTTGCGCAGCAGCGGGCGCGGCACGCCGTAGGTCTGGGCCAGTTCGAGTTCGTTGACGCGCGTCGGCAGCTTGCCCGCGAGGCGGTCGCGCAGCACGCGGTAATAGAGCGTCTTCTCCTCGTCCTCCGGCATCTCGCGGCGGGCGCGGTCGAGCGCCTCGCGGTCGGCCACCAGCGTGTAGCCGCGGTTGGGCACATGCGCCAGCAACGCACGCTCGTGCAGGAGGCGCAGCGCGGCGCGCACCGGCGTGCGCGAAATGCCGAGCCGGCCCGCGAGGTCGGTCTCGGTCATGTGGCGGCCGTTCTCGTAGCCGCCGGCCAGGGCCTGGTCGAGGATGTAGCGGCTCACGCGCTGGGTGAGCGGCGGGACCGACTTGTTGTCCATCTGCGTCTGCATCTGCTGCTGCGGGGCCATCCATGGGTCTCCGGAAACACGGGCTGGGTGCCGATCATCGCGGGTTCTTTGTATTTTTGGCCCTAAAAAACCATGTACATCTCACGCCAAAAATACAATTTGGATTTCAAGATCGGCCCCACGCCGACCCGGACGACGGGTCGTTTCCCAAGGAGAAAAACACCGTGGCTTCCGCCGATACCCTGACAACGCCACCCGGTTCGCTCGACGCGTTCTGGATGCCCTTCACGCCCAACCGCAAGTTCAAGCAGGCGCCGCGCCTCATCGTCGGCAGCGAGGGCCTGTACTACGACCTGGCCGATGGCCGCCGCGTGCTCGACGCCATTGCCGGCCTGTGGTGCGTGAACGCCGGGCACCGCAACCCGCGGGTCAGCGCGGCGATGAAGGCGCAGATCGACGTGCTCGACTACGCCTCCAACTTCCAGATCGGCCACCCCGCCGCCTTCACGCTGGCGCAGCGCCTCACGCAGATGGCGCCGGCCGGCATGGACCACGTGTTCTTCACCAACTCGGGCTCCGAGTCGGTCGACACCGCGCTGAAGATCGCCGTGGCCTACCACCGGGCGCGCGGCGACGCGGGCCGCTATCGGCTCATCGGGCGCGAGCGCTCGTACCACGGCGTGGGCTTCGGCGGCATCTCGGTGGGCGGCATCGGGCGCCAGCGCAGCACCTTCGGGCCGCTGCTCAACGGCGTGGACCACCTGCCGCACACGCTCGACCTGGCGCGCAACGCCTTCTCGCGCGGCGAGCCGCCGCACGGCATCGACAAGGCCGACGCGCTCGAAGCGCTGGTTTCATTGCACGACGCCTCGACCATCGCCGCCGTGATCGTCGAGCCCGTGGCCGGCTCCACCGGCGTGCTGCCGCCGCCGCGCGGCTACCTCAAGCGCCTGCGCGAGATCTGCGACAAGCACGGCATCCTGCTGATCTTCGACGAGGTCATCACCGGCTTCGGCCGCGTGGGCAGCAACTTCGCATCCGACCTGTTCGGCGTGACGCCCGACCTCATCACCACCGCCAAGGGCCTGACCAACGGCGCCGTGCCGATGGGCGCCGTGCTCATGCGCGGCGCGGTGCACGACGCCTTCATGCACGGCAGCGTGAGCGCGGTCGAGCTGTCGCACGGCTACACCTACTCGGGCCATCCGCTGGCCTGCGCCGCCGCCATGGCCACGCTCGACGCCTACACCGAAGACGGCCTCATCGCCCGCGCCGCCGAGCTGTCGCCCTATTTCGAAGACGGCCTGCACAGCCTGCGCGGCCTGCCGGGCGTGATCGACGTGCGCAATGTCGGCCTCCTGGCCGGCATCGAGCTGCAAGGCTGGGCCTCGGGCCCCGGCACGCATGCGCAGGCGGTGGCGCAACATTGCCTGGACGAAAGCGGCGTGCTGGTGCGCTCGGTGGGCGACACCATTGCGCTGTCGCCGCCGTTCACGCTGGAGCGCCAGCACATCGACCAGATCATCGACAGCCTGCGCGCCGCCATCGCGCAGACCGCACAAGCCACCGACACGGCAGCCTGAGCACCTCAGGCCGCACGCACAGACACACAAGACAAGCCCCGGAGACAAGACACACCATGGACATCGAATCGTTCCCCCTGTACGACATCGAAGGCGACGCGCAGCAGCGCGGGCGCCAGTACGGCCGCGCCGCCGGCGACCGCATCGACCTGAGCCTGCGCACCTACCGCGCCGCCTTCGAGCGCGTGGGCCTGAGCTGGGAGCGCACGCGCGCGCTGGCGCGCCGCTTCATGCCGATGGTCGAGGCCTTCGACGCCGGCATGCTGCGCGAGATCGAGGGCGTGGGCGAAGGCGCGGGCGTGCCGGCCGAGGACATCGTGGCGCTCAACGCGCGCAGCGAAATGCTCTACGCTTTCCAGCAGCTCGAAGCCACCGAGCCGCCCGACGGCTGCACCGGCGTGGTCGTCATGCCCTCGGCCGCGCGCGACGGCAAGCTCATCCATGCGCAGAACTGGGACTGGCGCGTCGAAAGCCTCGAGCTCGGCGTGGTGCTGCGCATCCAGCCCGACGAAGGCCCGGCCATGCTCACCTTCGCCGAGGCCGGCACGCTGGCACGCGCGGGGCTCAACAGCGCGGGCATCGCCGTCACCGGCAACTTCATCAAGGCCGACAACGACGGCAAGCAGCAAGGCGTGCCGCTGGCGCTGATCCGTCGCGGCATTCTGCAGTCGACGCTGTACGCCAACGCGCTGGGCGTGGTGTGCCGCAGCGCGCGCTCGATCTCCAACAACATGATCATCACGCACGCCGAGGGCGAGGCCGTGAGCCTGGAGACCTGCCCCGAGCAGGTGTTCTGGCAGCAACCCGAAGGCGGCATCCTGGTGCACGCCAACCACTTCAAGACCCCGGCGGCGCTGGCGCGCGTGGTCGACCGCAGCCTGGAGACCACGCCCGATTCGCTCTACCGCGACCGCCGCGTGACCGAGGCGCTGCACAACCGGCGCGCAGCGGGCCTGCTCACCGAGCAGGACGTGCTCGACGCATTGCAGGACCGCTTCGGCGCGCCGCGCGCCGTGTGCCGCAGCCCGAGCGCCGGCCCCGGCGGTGCCTCGTCGGCCACCGTGGCGACCATCGTCATGGACCCGGCGGCACGAAAGATGCGCATCGCGCCAGCGCCCTTCAAGGCGCACCGCTTCACCGAGTATTCCCTCTGATCCGCCCGCCCCGCCCAGCCATCGCCAGGAGTGTTGCCATGAACCTGCCCACGCCCCCGTCCCTCCCTCCCGCTGCGCGCACCGCCGCCGCGCTGGTCCTCGGCCTCGGCCTGGCCGCCAGCGCGGCCTTCGCCCAGGCCCCGGCCGGCCAGACGATGCGGATCCAGATCAACTCCGACATCCGCTCCACCGACCCCGGCGGCAACCGCGACGACAACACCGACAACGTGCTCATCCACGTGGTCGAGGGCCTGGTCGCGCTGCGCGAAGACACCTCGGTCGGCCCGATGCTCGCGAGCAAGGTCGACACCTCGGCCGACGGCCTGACCTACACCTTCACCCTGCGCGACGGCGTGAAGTTCCAGAACGGCGCGGTGCTCACGGCCGACGACGTGGTGTGGAGCTGGCAGCGCTACCTCAAGCCCACCAGCGGCTGGCGCTGCCTGCCCGAGTTCGACGGCAAGGGCATGACCAAGGTGCTCGCGGTGGAAGCGCCCACGCCGAAGACCGTGGTGTTCAAGATCGAGCGCCCGAGCGCGCTGTTTCTCACCATGATGGCGCGCCCCGACTGCGGCGGCGCCGCCATCCTGCACCGCAGCTCGCTCGGCGCCGACGGCCAGTGGAAGGAGCCCGTGGGCACCGGCCCCTACAAGATCAAGGAGTGGAAGCGCGGCCAGTACATCGAGCTCACGCGCTTCGACGGCTACACCTCGCGCCCCGAAGCACGCGACGGACTCACGGGCGGCAAGAAGGCGGAGATCGAGAACCTGCGCTTCGTCGTCATTCCCGACTCGGCCGCGGCCAAGGCGGCGCTGTACAGCGGCGGCATCGACGCCTTCATCAGCCCCAGCCCCGCCGACGTGGTCGAGATGCGCGGTCGCAGCGACGTGCGCGTCGACACCACGCCGGTGATGACCATGGTCGCGCTGCTCCTGCAGACCACCGACCCGCTGCTGAAAGACGTGCGCATCCGCCGCGCGCTGGCACTGGCGCTGGACACGCCCGAGATCGCCAAGTCGGTCACCGAGGGCCTGTCGGCCGTCAACAACTCGGTCGTGCCATCGTCCAGCCCGTTCTACAGCGCCGTGCAGGCCGGCGGCTACAAGCGCGACATCGCCGGTGCCAAGAAGCTGCTGGCCGAGGCCGGCTACCGCGGCCAGCCGATCAAGCTCGTCGCCAACAAGCGCTACGAGGCGCTGTACTCGGCCGCCGTGCTGGTGCAGGCCATGGCCTCCGAGGCCGGCATCAACATCGAACTCGAAGTGCTCGACTGGGCCACGCAGCTCGACCGCTACACCAAGGGCCAGTACCAGAGCATGGCCTTCATCTACTCGGCGCGCATCGACCCTTCGCTCAACTACGAGATGGTGTCCGGCGACAAGGCCACGCAGCCGCGCAAGGTGTGGGACAACGCCGCCGCGCAGACCCGGCTCACCGAGAGCATGGTCTCGCGCGACAAGGCGCGCCGCCAGGTGCTGTTCGACGAGTTGCACAAACAGATGCTGCAGGACGTGCCGATGGTCGTGCTCTTCAACGCCAGCGACGCCACCGCCATGCGCAAGAGCGTGGCCGGCTTCAAGGGCTGGGCGCCGGCCAAGCCGCGGTTCTGGAACGTCCGGCTCGACGCACGCGGCTGACGGGGCGCCGCCGCCATGCTTGCCTACCTCTTGCGCCGGATCGCCATGACGGTCCCGACGCTGCTGCTGGTGTCGATTGCCGTCTTCACGCTCATGCGGCTGATTCCGGGCGACCCGGTGCAGCTCATGCTCGGCGAAGGCGCCGACCCCGCGCAGCTCGAACTCGCACGCCAGCAGATGGGGCTGGACCAGCCCCTGGTCACCCAATACGTCGTGTGGCTGCGCCACGCACTCACCGGCGACCTGGGCGTGTCGACCACCAACGGCCTGGCCGTGCTGCCGCTGATCTGGGAGCGCTTTCACGTGAGCGCCGTGATCGTGCTCACCGCCGTGGCGCTGGCCTCGCTGATCGCCGTGCCCGCCGGCCTCGTCGCCGCCTGGCGCAAGGACCGGCCGACCGACCTCGCCATCATCGGCGCGGCCACGCTGATGCTGTCGGTGCCGAGCTTCTGGCTCGGCCTGCTGCTGTTGATGTTCTTCGGCCAGTACCTGCACTGGCTGCCGGTGGTGGGCTACGTGCCCATGTCGGAAGACTTCTCTCAGGGCCTGATGTACGTCATCTTGCCGATCGTCACGCTGGTGCTGGTCGAGACCGGCGTGCTCACGCGCATGTCGCGCGCCAGCACCATCGAGGTGCTGAGGCTCGAGTACGTGACGCACGCGCGCGCCAAGGGCGTGCCCGAGTCGCAGGTGCTGCGCCGCCACGTGCTGCCCAACGCCTTCAACCCCACGCTCACCATGATCGGCCTCATCCTGGGCCATCTGCTGAGCGGCATCGCGGTGCTCGAAACGGTGTTCACCCTGCCCGGCCTGGGCCGCCTGATGATCGATTCGATCTTCGCGCGCGACTACCCGGTGCTGCAGGGCTGCCTGCTGTTCACGGCCTGCATCTACGTGGTCATCAACCTGATCGTGGACATGTGCTATCCCCTCTTCGATCCCCGGGTGTCGGTGCAGTGAAAAAGCTCAAGACCCATACCCTCGTGGGCGGCGTGCTCATCGGCGTGCTGCTGGTCCTGGCGCTGGTGGCCGCACTGTGGACGCCCTACAACCCGCTGGGCATCGACCTGCGCGGCAAGCTGCAGCCGCCCTCGGCCGCGCACTGGCTGGGCACCGACGAGTTCGGGCGCGACGTGGCCAGCCGCGCCATGCGCGCGGCCTCCACCAGCTGCCTCATCGCGCTGCTCACGGTGGCGCTGGCCACCGCCGTCGGCCTCGTGGTGGGCGTGCTCGCCGGCTTCGTGCGCGGCTGGACCGACCGCGTGCTCATGGCCTTCAACGACACGCTGCTGGCCTTTCCGGGCCTGCTGCTGGCGCTGGGCGTGATGGTGATCGTGGGCGCCAACCAGTGGGGCATCGTGCTCGCGCTGAGCATGGCGTATGCGCCCTCGGTGGTGCGCGTGGTGCGCGGCACCGTGCTGTCGCTGCGCGAGCGCGAGTACGTCGAGGCCTCGCGCATGATCGGCAACGGCGAGATCTACACCATGTGGCGCCACATCCTGCCCAACTGCGTGGCGCCCGTCGCCGTGCTGGCCACCAGCATGTTCGGCTGGGTGCTGCTGTCGGAAAGCGCCCTGAGCTTCCTCGGCCTGGGCGTGCCGCCGCCCGCGCCCACCTGGGGCAACATGCTCTCCAGCGCACGCCCCTACATGGCCTCGGCCGTGTGGCTGTGCCTGGTGCCGGGCCTGTGCATCGCGCTCACGCTGCTGGGCATCAACCTCCTGGGCGAATCGCTGCGCGACCGGCTCGACCCGCGCACGGAGAAGTCATGACCCATTCCTCCTCTTCCGCAGCGCCCGTGCTTTCCGTGCGGCACCTGAAGATCGACCTGCATGGCGGCGCCCAGACGCTGGTGCACGACCTCTCGTTCGACGTGCGCCCCGGCGAGTTCCTTGCCGTGGTCGGCGAATCGGGCAGCGGCAAGACCATGGCCGCGCGCGCCATCCTGCAGCTGCTGCCGCCCGGCATCGCGCAAAGCGGCGGGCAGATCGTGTTCGACGGCGAAGACCTGAGCACGCGGGACGTGAAAGCCATGCGCCCCATCCGTGGACCCGGCATCGGCATGGTGTTCCAGGAACCGATGGTCTCGCTCAACCCGGTGCACCGCATCGGCGAGCAGATGGCCGAGGGCCTGCGCATGCACACGAAGCTGTCGGCCTCGGAGATTCGCGCGCGCTGCCTCGACATGCTGCGCCGCGTGCAGATCGCCGACCCCGAGCGCTGCCTGCACGCCTACCCGCACGAGTTCTCGGGCGGCATGCGCCAGCGCATCATGCTGGCCAGCGTGATGCTGCTCCAGCCGCGCCTGCTGATCGCCGACGAGCCGACCACCGCGCTCGACACGCTGAGCCAGCGCGAAGTGCTCGACCTGATGGTTGGCCTCGCAAAGGACCAGGGCACGGCCGTGCTGCTCATCACGCACAACCTCGGGCTCGTCGGGCGCTATGCGCAGCGCGCCATCGTGCTGGAGAAAGGCAAGCTCGTGGAGACGGGCGACGTGCCCGCCATCCTCGTCGACCCGAAGCAGCCCTACACCCGCAAGCTGGTCGATGCCCTGCCGCGCCGCCAGGCCGCGAAGCCGGCCCCGGCCACGGCGCAGCAGCCGCTGGTGCAGGTGCGCGGCCTGTGCGTGAGCTACCCCGGCGCGCGCGCGGGCTTCTTCAAGCGCCATGCGCCGGTGCAGGTCATCGACCGGCTCGACCTGGACATCCACCCCGGCGAAATGGTCGCGCTGGTGGGCGGCAGCGGCTCGGGCAAGACCACGCTGGGCCGCGCCATCCTGCGGCTCGCGCCGTCGCACGCGGGGCAGATCCTGTTTCGCGGCGACGACGTGCGCAGCGCCGACCGCGCCGCGCTGCACCGCTTCCGGCTCGCCTGCCAGCTCGTGTTTCAAGACCCGTTCTCGTCGCTCGACCCGCGCATGCGCGTGCAGGAGATCGTGGCCGAGCCGCTGCGCCACCTGCCCGCGCTCGATGCCGCCGCGCGCGGAAAGCGCGTGCACGAGACGCTCGACGAAGTCGGCCTGGACGGCCTGGGCGCGCGCTACCCGCACGAGCTCTCAGGCGGCCAGCGCCAGCGCGTGGCGATCGCGCGTGCGCTGGTGCGCCGGCCCGCCTTCGTGGTGGCCGACGAGCCAGTGTCCGCGCTCGACATGACCATCCAGGCGCAGGTGCTGCGGCTCTTTCAAAGCCTGCAGGCGCACCACGGCTTTGCGTGCCTGTTCATCAGCCACGACCTCGCGGCCGTCGAGCAGATCGCCGACCGCGTCGTCGTGATGGAGCGCGGCCGCATCGTCGAGCAAGGCCCGCGCGACGCCGTGTTCGACCAGCCGAGCCATGCCTACACGCAGGCGCTGCTGGCGGCCACGCCTCGGCCGCTCGCGTCGCTGGCCGAACCCGTCCTTCGCTCTCCCGAGAAAGTGTTTGCGTGACTGCCACCCCCCTGCCCGCCACCTGGCTGAACCCCACCGCCCCGCCCCCGCTCGATCCGCAGATCGTCGAGTTCATGCGCCTCATGGCGGCCGAGGGCGGCCGCTATCCGAAGCGCCACACCATCCCGATCGCCGAAGGCCGCGCCAACGCCGAGAAGGTGCGCGCCCCGTGGACCGAAGGCGGCCCGGCGATGGTGCGCACGGTCGAACAGCAGGTGCCCACGCGCCACGGCAACGTGCGCATCCGCGTGCACTACCCGCAGCACCGCAGGCTGCAGGGCGCGCTGGTCTACATCCACGGCGGCGGCTTCGTGCTGTTCAGCCTCGACACCCACGACCGCGTGATGCGCGAGTACGCGGGCCGCGCGGGCATCGCCGTCATCGGCATCGACTACACGCGGGCGCCCGAGGCGCAGTTTCCGCAGCCGCACGACGAGTGCGTCGACGTGATGCGCTGGCTCGCGGCGAACGCGGGCACGCTCGACATCGACCCCGCGCAGCTCTTCATCGGCGGCGACTCGGCGGGCGCGAACCTGTCGGTGGGCGCCTGCCTCGTGCTGCGCGACGCGGGCGAGGCCCTGCCGCTGGGCATGCTGCTGAACTACGGCGCCTACAGCACCGAGCTGTACCGCGAGTCGGTGGTGCGCTACGGCGCAGGCGAGTACGGCCTGTCGCTTCACATGATGGTGTGGTTCTATGGCCTGTACCTGCGCCGGCCCGAAGACTTTCGCGATCCGCGCCTGGCCAGCCTCACGGCGCGGCTCGAAGGCCTGCCGCCCGCGTGCCTCGCAATCACCGAGTGCGACCCGCTGCACGACGACAGCGTGCTCATGGCCGCGCGCCTGCGCGAAGCCGGCGTGGCCGTGACCGACGTGCTCTACCCCGGCACGATCCACGGTTTTCTCGAAGCGGTGTCGATCGCCGACGTGGCGGGCCGCGCCTTCGACGACGCCGCCCGCTGGATGCACGCGCTGGCCGCGCGCTGAAGCCCTCGCCATGTACACGCCCAAGCCGTACATCAAAGACGACCTCGCGACGCTGCACGCCGGCATCCGCGCCTGGAGCTTCGGCACGCTCATCACCGTGGGGCCCTCCGGCGCCAGCGCCACGCACCTGCCCTTCCTGCTCGACGCGCAGGACGATAGCCCCGGCCTGCTCACCACGCACCTGTCGAAGAAGAACCCGCAGTTCGACGAGCTGCGCGCGGGCGCCGAAGTGCTCGCCATCTTCCAGGGCCCGCATGCCTTCGTCACGCCCAGCTGGTACGTGAAGCAGAGCACCTTCCCGACGTGGAACTACACCGCGATCCACGCGCGCGGCACGCCCCGCGTGATCGAGGAACGCATGGCCATCCATGCCGTGCTGCGCCGCACCGTCGCGCTGTACGACACGCCGCTGGGCGGCAACTGGGACTTCGACGCCATGCCCTTCGACTTCGTGGCGCCGCGCCTGGACATGATCGCGGCGGTCGAGATTCCGGTGCGCGTGCTCGAAGGCAAGTTCAAGCTCAACCAGGACCGATCGGAAGACGACCGCAAGGGCGTGATCGCCGCACTCGAGCGGCTGGGCGATCCGCAGGGCATGGCCGTGGCGGGGCTCATGCGGCAGCAGATGGCGTCGACGGTGGCGGGCTGAATCACGGCGGCACAATCGTCCGCGTGCCACGTCTACTTCACCTTTTGACCGCCGGCCTCGCGCTCGCGTCCTCCCTCGCCCACGCGGCCGACCCGGCGCTGCTCGTCACCTCGCCCGTCGCGCTGCAGGCCGCCGAGAAAGCCGGCGCCGGTTTCGGCCGCTGGTTCGACGTGCCCTCTGCGGCCAGCGGCATCGCCACCAACCAGGCGCTCGCACGCTCACCCGCCTGGCAATCGATCGCCGACCCGCTGAAGACCAGCCTCGCCGCCCTGCAACGCCGCGACCCGCAGGCCGGCGTCGGCATTGCGCGCTACCCGCACCGGATCTTCGATGCACGCTGGCTCGCCAGCCCCGACGCCTTCTTCGAGCTGGTCGGCGTGGCCAACCGCATGGACCGTCGCCCGTTCCAGCCCGGCGCCTGCGGCGAGACGCGGCTCGTGTACCGGCTGGCGTACCGCTCAGCCGCGATGCAATCGCGCCTACCAATGACCGTCGCCGTCGAGCTGCGCGGCGATGCGCCCGATGCCGACGGCAGCTGCGCCAGCGCCGCGCGCCGCTGGCAACCACCGCAAGCCTCGATGAAAGACGAAGCCCTCGGCCGCTGGCTCGTGTCCGCCGACGGCCCGCTCGCGCCGCCGCGGCTCGCGCAGGCCCGCATCGCGCAGGTGACGACCAACCTGCAGAGCGTGCGCTGGCCCTCGGCCGTGCGGCCCGACCTCGGCGGCCATGCCGAATACCTGCTGCGCGCCTTCCGCTGGAACGCGGGCACGCAGCGCTTCGACGCGGGCCCGCTCGAGAACACGCCCGACGTCGCGAAGCTCAAGGCCGATGCCCCGCTGCGCAAGGCGCTGCTGCAGTGGCTGCAACAGCCCGACACGTTGCGCGCGCTCGACAGCGCCACCGTGCGCATCCCCGATCGCTTCCTGGCGACCGAGTCGGTCTCCGTCGCGCCGCGCGGCCTCGAGCGCCTGGCGAACCGCCCCTTCGAACAGCTGTTCGCGCCCGGCGACTGGCAACCCGTGCCCGGCAGCCGCACGCTGCAGTCACCGCAGGCCGTGCTGCGCCGGCTCGACGACCTGAGCTGCGCGGGTTGCCACCAGAGCCGCGCAGTCGCGGGCTTTCACCTGCTGGGCGTGGACCGACGCGGCGCCTCGCGCACCTTCACGACCGGCAACGCGCTCGCGCTGCCGCACTCGCCGCACTTGCAGGATGAGTTGGCGCGGCGCGAACGCTATGTGAAGGCGGCGATGACGACGCCCGTACCCGACCCGTTCCGCCCGCTGGCCTCGCCGGACGATGCGAACGCCTTGCGCGACAAGGCTACCGTCGGCGCCAGCTGCGAGCCCACGCGCATCACCGCCTCGGCCGACCCATGGCGCGACCGCGCGCAGAAGTTGCCGCGCACCGCCGCCACGACCTGCGAAGGCGCAGATTCGGTCTGCGAGAAAACCTCGGTCGGTTTCCCCGGCGGCATGTGCTCGGGTCGCTGCGATCCGAAAGACCCGAACGGCACCTGCGGTGGCATCGCCATCCTCAGCGACTTCAACCAGTGCCTGGCAGCCAAGCAACCCTTCGGGGATTGCCTGAGCAAGCACACGCGGCCCGGCAACCTGCGCAGCTGCTCGGCGCAACAGCCTTGCCGCGAGGACTACATCTGCGCGCAAGCCGAAGGCCAGCCCGAAGGACGCGGGGCGTGCATTCCGCCTTACTTCCTGTTCCAGATGCGGGTGGACGGGCACTCATGATGTGAGCGAGTGCGAGGACCGGCGCTCAGCGTTCTTCTTCGTACCACCGGTCCTTCGCCAGCATCACCCGGTGATGCCCGCACCCCGACGGCATCATCGGGAAGCAGTTCTCCTGCGCCGCCACCTGCACGTCGAGAAAGAACGGCCCCTTGCTCTCCAGGCATTCGGCCAACGCCTCTTCCAGCTCCGCCGGATCGGACACGCGCCGCGCCCCCCAGCCGAAGGCCTTCGCCAGCGCCACGAAATCCGGCAGCGCCTCGTTCCAGCTGTGGCTCAGGCGGTTGCCGTGGTTCAGCTCCTGCCACTGGCGCACCATGCCCATGTAGCCGTTGTTGCTCAGCACCAGCTTCACCGCAGTGCCGTGCTGCATGGCAGTCGACAGCTCCTGGATGTTCATCAGCACCGAGGCGTCGCCGCTCACGCACACCGTGAGCGCGTCGGGGTGGCCAATCTGCGCGCCGATGGCCGCGGGCAGCCCGTAGCCCATGGTGCCGGCGCCGCCCGAGGTGAGCCAGTGGCGCGGGCTGTCGAAGCGCAGGTACTGCGCGGCCCACATCTGGTGCTGGCCCACGTCGGTCGAGACGATCGCATCGCGGCCCGCGATGGCCCGTTGCAGCGACGACATGAGGTGCTGCGGCAAGATTTCTTCGGTCGACGGCGTGAAGGCCAGGCAGTCTTCGGCGCGCCAGCGCTCGATGCGCGCCCACCACGGCGCCAGCCGCTCGGGCGCAAACGCTTCGGGCAGCAGCCCCAGCAGCGCTTCGACGATGGCGCCGCAGTCGCCCACCATCGGCACGTCGACGTGCACCACCTTGTTGATGCTGCCGGGGTCGATGTCGATGTGGATCTTGCGAGCATGCGGGCAGAACTCGTCGAGCTTGCCCGTCACGCGGTCGTCGAAACGCGCGCCCACGCACACCACCAGGTCGGCCTCGTGCATCGCGAGGTTGGCTTCGAGCATGCCGTGCATGCCCAGCATGCCGACGAACTTCGGGTCGGACGCGGGGAACGCGCCCAGCCCCATCAGCGTGAGCGTGCACGGCGCGTGCAGCCGGTGCACGAGCTGCGTGAACGCCTCGCAGGCCGCCGGCCCCGAGTTGATGAGCCCGCCGCCGCCGTAGAGCACCGGCCGGCGTGCGGTCGAGATCAGGTCGGCGGCGCGCTGCAGCATCGCCCGCGGCGGTAGCGGCGCGCGGCCCGTGCGCAGCGCACGCAACGGGGCCGGCGCGGCGCCATGCGTGAGGCGCATGAGCTGGATGTCCTTCGGCACGTCGAGCAGCACCGGGCCGGGGCGGCCGGTGGTGGCGATGTCGAGTGCGCGGCGCACCAGCGCGGGCACGTCGTCGGCCGCGCGAACCTGCCGGTTCCACTTGGTCACCGGGCGCGACATGCCCAGCGCGTCGCTTTCCTGGAAAGCCTGCGTGCCGATCACCGCCGTCGACACCTGCCCGCTGATGCACAGCACCGGCACCGAGTCGCTCATCGCGTCGAGCAGCCCCGTGATCGTGTTGCCCACGCCCGGCCCCGAGGTGACCAGCACCACGCCCACGCGGCCCGTGCTGCGCGCATAGCCCTCGGCCGCATGCACCGCCGCCTGTTCGTGGCGCACCAGCACATGGCGCAGCCGGGGTTCACCGTGCAGCGCGTCGTACAGCGGCAGCGCCGCGCCGCCGGGGTAGCCGAAGATCGTGTCGACGCCGCACTCGACCAGCGTGTCGAGCAGCGCTTCGGCGCCGTTGCGCACGCGGGGTGGGGTCTCGGGCATGGCCGGCGAGAGGGAGGGCGAGGATGTGGGGGGAAGGTCGAGCAGTCGCATGCCGTCAATTCTTCCGCTCTTGAGGCAGAATTTGCTTCTTTCTTTTGGCTGTTTAAGCTCGAAACATGAAAACCAATCGCCAAACATCGTCAGACAGCGAAGGATCTTTCGACAAGACCGATCTGGCGATCCTGCGGGTGCTGCTGCTCGACTCGCGCAAGACCCTGCAGGAGATCGGCAACGAGGTCGGCCTGTCGCCCACCAGTTGCTGGACGCGCATCAAGAAGCTCGAGGCCTCGGGCGTCATCAAGCGCTACACCGTCGACGTCGACCCGGCCAAGCTGGGCTACCACGATTCGGTCATCGTGCAGGTCACCCTCGAGAGCCACACCGACGAAACCCTGTACGACTTCGGCCGCACCCTCGCCACCATTCCCGAGATCCAGGAGGCCTACCTCGTCTCGGGCGATTACGACTACTACATCCGCATCGCCGTGCGCGACACGCGCGACTACGAGCGGCTGCTGCGCGAGAAGCTCTACAAGATTCCCGGCATTCGCCACAGCAAGTCGCACTTCGTGCTGCGGGTGCTGAAGGAAGCGACGGTGCCGCTGATCTGACGGGTCGACGGGCCCGCATGAACGAATGGTGGGTACGATCGCCGACGAACGGCCCTTCGCAGACGCCATCCCCTTCCCCTTCCATGAGATCGACTTCGGAACATCGAGCCCTGATCGTCCTGAGCGGACTGCCCGGCACAGGCAAGACCACCATCGCGCGCGAACTCGTGGCGCGCGTCCCTTCGGTGTACCTGCGCATCGACGCCATCGAGCATGCGTTGAAGACTGCGAGCGGACGCGCTGACGATGTGGGCCCGGCGGGCTATGTCGTCGCGTACGCGCTGGCTCGGTCCAACCTTGCGCTCGGCATGTCCGTGGTTGCTGATTGCGTCAATCCGCTGTTGGTCACGCGCGAGGCTTGGCGGGCCGTGGCGTCAGAGACGTCATCGCATCTGGTGGAGATCGAGGTCGTGTGCTCTGACGTCGTTGAGCATCGCAGGCGCGTGGAGAGCCGGGAAGCCGACATTGCGGGCTTCGCGTTGCCGAGCTGGGAGGCTGTGCTTCGGCATGACTACGAGGCCTGGGGCACGAGCCGCCTGGTCATCGACTCGGCGCTGGTGAATGCGAACGAGGCGGCGGACCTGATCTGGCGGCGCGTGCGTGAGCGGTAAATCGATGCGCTCCCGTTTCATCGACGCCTTCCTGGGCGCCATCGTGCTCGGGCCCTGGGCGGCGATGTTTGCCTATCTGGGCCTTGCACCGTTGACCGCCTACTGGCTCGACGGCACCAAACATCGCACGGGCGCCAGCCGCGGCGCTTCCTATTGGTGGAGCTTCCCGGACGCCGTGGCCGCGCAGTACCCGATGCTCACCTGGCTGCTCGAACTCAAGAGCCATGTCGTTGTGTGGAGTTGCCTGGCTGGGATGGTGATCGGGCCGGTGGTGGCGTGGATCATGAGCAGCCGCTTGAAGCGCATGCGTCGCGACATCCGCCAATGAATTTAGGAATGAACGATCGTCCATGAACCCGACCGCAGAGATCTCGGTGCAACCAGCGAAACCCGATGAATGGAAGACCTATCGAGACCTGCGCCTGCGGGCGTTGCTCGATTCCCCGGACGCCTTCGGAAGCACGTACGAGGCGGAGGCCACGAGAACCGATGCGATGTGGTCCGCTCGCATTGCTGCGGCGACTTCGTCGGGGAAAGACCGTGTGCTTTTCGCGTTCAACCGCACCGACGCCTGCGGCCTGATCTGGTGCAAGGTGTCCGGCGATGAACCGGTTGTCGCTCATCTGTTTCAGATGTGGGTCGACCCCGCCTCACGAGGCATCGGGGCCGGTCGCGCCTTGCTTGAAGAAGCGGTTTCCTGGGCAGCGCGTGCAGGGATGAAGCGCGTCGGCCTGGGGGTCACTGTCGCAGACACGCCCGCGATGCGCCTGTACACGGCGTGCGGTTTCCGACCCGATGGTGCGTTGGAGCCGCTGCGGGAACACTCGCCCTTGATGGTGCAGCCGATGAGCCTGGTACTCGGATCAGCCGGCCCCATAGCCTGACTTTCGCGATACCCGCACACGGTCTCTTCGTGCGGCAACACGCATCAGCCCCCCGTGATCGCCACGCATTGGTCGACACACCTTCGTTTAAGCTCGACCGACTCAACTCTCTGAGGTTTCGCCATGCTCCAAATGCGCCCCGGGTGTGAATGCTGCAACCGAGACTTGCCACCGGATTCGGCCGATGCTCGCATCTGTTCTTTCGAGTGCACGTTCTGCAGTGATTGCGCGAACCAACGCCTCGCAGGCACATGCCCGAACTGCGGCGGAGAGTTGGTCCCACGCCCGTCGCGGCCAACGGCAAAACTTGAAAAGTTTCCGGGTTCGACCACACGGATTTTCAAGCCCGAAGGTTGCGCAGCGGCACCGTGAAGTGCGCGTCGCGGGCCCTGTCGCTTCGACGCTTTCTAACGACGGGAGACGACCTCCAATCTCAGAGAATTCTTGCGCCGCAAGATAGAGATCTACGCACCTTCAGGTGCGGCAAGACAGGCGATGATCCGATAAGAAAGCGATCGACCGCATCGCACACTTGGAGTTGCTACGGATCGAAAATTCGCGGCTCACGAAATGAACAACTGGAGCTAACAATGCGATTTTTCTGGCGGCGGGATGCCTTGACAGATTCGCCATACCTTCGGGATGCCAATCGACTAGGCGACGTCATTGCAGCTCTGCAAGCAATGGCCGTCTATAAGTTCTACAAGCTCTCATTTGAAGATTGGGCGGACCGCCTGACTGCAGACAAGACTCAGGCTGAGAAGTGGAAGACCGTGTTTGCCGAGCACCCGGAGTTCTTTCGCCTAGACGGAGCCAAGGAGAGGGCTTCACTGGTTTGGCGCCGACAGTTTCCTAGGCGCTACGACGTAGATAACGAGCGAGTTCTTACGGCCGAGGAATACCGATCGCTCCCGGCGGAGAGGAGCGCTCGCATGTCGCGCAACCCCTTGTCGTCATCCGATATTAAGGCTCTCGTGGACACCGCAGTAAGCATGCACTCGAGGGCTCTTGAGCATCAGAAGGACAAACGCTGGTGGGTCGCTCTTTCAAGCGCGGCAGGCGCACTCTTAGGTGCACTTATCGGGAAGCTTCTTTGATATGGCGGGATTCCTTTGCAACGCTGATTGAATGTCAGCGATAAAACCACGCCGCGACACGCGCCGCATCCGGCCACAGGTGCTCGACAGCTCGGCGTGCGATCGGGCAAGCGCAGACCATCTTCCCTGTCGCAGGTCGACTTGATCGCCTTACCATCCCCGATTTTTCCGACCAGACCCCATGCACCAATCACTCGGCCTCGTCTCCTTGGTGGTCCCCGACTACGACAAGGCGCTCGAATTCTTCGTCGGCACGCTGGGCTTCGAACTCGTCGAAGACACGCCCGTGCCCGCACAAGGAAAGCGCTGGGTCGTGGTCAAGCCGCAGGGCGGAGAAGGGGCCTGCCTTCTCCTGGCGCAAGCATCGGCGCCAGAACAGCAACGCGCCATCGGCGACCAGGCCGGCGGCCGTGTGTTCCTGTTCCTGTACACGGACGACTTCTGGCGCGACTACGAAAAGTACAAGGCCGCAGGCGTCGAGTTCGTTCGCCCGCCGGAGGAACAGCCGCACGGGGTCGTGGCTGTCTTCAAGGACCTGTGCGGAAACATGTGGGACCTGATCCAGCCCAATGCCAGCAACAGGAGCTGGCAGCTGTAAGAATGCCCTCCCACGCTTGCACGAATCTCACACTCCACCCGCGAAAGAACCGCCCATGACCGAGACCGCCAAGGTAAAAGGACCCGCCTCGTACTTCCCCTCCATCGAGAAGACCTATGGCCAGCCGATCGCGCATTGGATGGACATTCTTCAGGCTGCTGGTCCGCTGAAGCACATGGAGCTCGTGAGCCAGCTCAAGACCCAGCACCAGATGGGTCATGGGCATGCGAATGCCTTGGTTGCGGCGTTTCTTGCGAAAAAATAGCTCGCGCCATCAGCGCCAAGAATGCATACCTTCGGCTCACGGTCATGCGAGCGGGCGGCCTTTTCGCCGCGACGACTCGAGTCGACCTTTGACGCCCCGACATGCGCCTCTTTCACTTCAGCGAAGACGGTCAGATCGACCAGTTCACGCCACGCTCTGTACGCCAGCCGGCACTTCGCAAACCCGGTCAGGAATGGCTCAACGGCCCACTCGTGTGGGCCATCGATGCCGATCACCAGCGGCTGTATCTCTTTCCGCGAGAGTGCCCGCGCATCGTTGTCTGGGCGCACTCGGCATCGAGCCACGATGATCGAATGGCGTGGATGGGCGATCTTCCGTGCGGCGTACAGGCCGTTGCTTTCATAGAGCGAGCCTGGGTGGACCGCCATCGATCTGGCTCGATCTTCCGCTACGAGTTTCCCGTCCACTCGTTCGAGTGCATTGACGACGCAGGCATGTTCGTCAGTCGAAACGTGGTGCGTCCGCTGGGCTGCGAAAGAATCGCGAATCTTCCCCTGGCCTTGAACGACAGCCACACCGAGTTGCGGGTTGTCGACTCGTTGCTGCCCTTGCGTGGCGTCTGGAACAGCACGCTGCATGCCAGTGGCATACGCTTGCGCAATGCGTCGGGTTGGGCCTGACCTCAATGCCCAACCGAGGGCAAATAAGCGTCTCGGTCAATCGCCTTTCGGTAGTACGCGCCTAACCCCCAGCCAGGAGAGCCCATGCAGCTTCACACCGCCCGCATCTTCGTCCAGGACCTAGCCCTCGCCTCCCGCTTCTATGAAGACATCCTCGGCCTGCCCCTGAAGGCCGACGGCCGCGACCAGGGCTTTTGCGTGTTCGACGCAGGACCCATGAGCCTGGTGGTCGAAAGTGTCGAAGCAGATGCCCCGCCAGAAGACCTGGCCTTGGTGGGCCGCTTCACAGGCCTGTCTTTCGACGTGGACAACATCCAGTCGAAGTACACCGAACTCTCGTCACGCGGCGTGACCTTCAGCGGCCTCCCCGAGCCGCAGTCATGGGGCGGCATCCTCGCCACGCTGCGCGACCCCGCCGGCAACGAACTTCAGTTGGTGCAGCAGCCCCGAACGTAGCCATTGGTGCACAGTCGTCATACAATGAGAATAATTCTTATTTGGATGGCCTGGCCACCGCACTACGTCCGCCATGGCCGCCGATCCCGCTCTGCACCCGCACATCCACACCCTCTATAGCGAGCACCACGGGTGGCTGCAGGGCTGGTTGCGCAGGAAGCTCGGCAATGCCTTCGATGCGGCAGACCTCGCACAAGACACCTTCCTGCGCATCCTCACCGCGCCAGACCACACGCCCGAGAAGCAGTGCGACTGGCAATTGCGGGAGCCGCGCGCCTACCTGACGGTCGTTGCCAAGCGGCTGCTGGCCAATCTGTACCGCCGGCGTTCGCTGGAGCAGGCCTACCTCGAGGCCTTGAGCGCGTTGCCCGAACCTCTGGCGCCCTCGCCCGAGCAGCAGGCGATCATTCTCGAAACCCTGCAAGAGATCGACGCGATGCTCGACGGCCTGGCACCGCTGGTGCGCCAGGCCTTCCTGATGGCGCAGCTCGAAGGGCTGGGCTACGCGGAGATCGCAACGAAGCTGGGCGTGAGCGAGCGCACGATCAAGCGCTACATGGCCGAGGCCATGGCCCGCTGCATCCTGCTGGTCGCGTGACGGTGCAACGCACGATGGCGGTCGGGGTCGACAAGGCCGTTGCCCTGCAGGCGGCGCAATGGTTCGTCCTGCTGCAGTCGGGCGAAGCCACGGCGGCCGATCGCACGCAATGGGCGCGCTGGCGAGCGGCCGACCCCGCGCACGAAGCGGCCTGGCAGCGCGCCGAGCAAGTCAGCGGCAAGTTCGGCAGGCTGCCGGGCGCGCTGTCGATGCCGGTGCTGGGCCGAGCGGTGCGAAGCGACCGCCGCACAGCTGCCAAGGCACTCGCCGTGCTGCTGACCGCGGCACCTGCAGGCTGGCTGGCCTGGCGCGCCTCACCGGCGCGCGAATGGCTGGCCGACCACCGCACCGCCACGGGCGAACGCCGCGAACTCCGACTGGCCGACGGCACGCGCCTGCAGCTCAACACCGCAACGGCCATCGACGTGGCCTACGGCGCGACGCAGCGCGTGGTGCGGCTGCATGCGGGCGAAATACTCATCGAGACGGCACCCGATGCCGTGCCCTCCTCCGACGCCTCCTACCGCCCCTTCATCGTCGAGACCGCGCAGGGGCGCCTGCGTGCGCTGGGCACGCGCTTCGTGGTCCGGCAGCACGAAGGCGATCGCAGCCATCTGACGGTGCTCGACGGCGCGGTCGAGGTTCGCCCCGACCACGCGCGCAGCCTGACGGCGACGGTGGTGCGTGCCGGCGAGCAGGCCATGTTTTCTTCGACGGCCGTCGGCGAGGTCACGGCAGCAGCGCCCGATGCCGAGGATTGGTCGCGCGGTGTCCTGCGCGCCAGGAACATGCGGCTGCACGACTTCCTCGCCGAGCTGGGCCGCTACCGGCCCGGCGTGCTGCGCTGCGATCCGGCCGTGGCCGACCTGCGCGTGTCGGGCGTGTTCCAGCTGCGCGACACCGGCCCGGTGCTCGACAGCCTGCCGCAGGCCTTGCCGGTGGACGTGCTCTTTCGCACGCGCTACTGGGTGACGGTGGTGGCACCGGGCGGTTGAGGCATCGGGTGCCGGCGGCGATTCAGGCCGTTGCGATTTTTTCTGTCGCGGCCTGTCCCCTTTTCTTTCCTCGCGTGTGAAGCCTTGAGGAACAGCAACTTCACACCCTTGCAGGAGAGAGAGAAATCCATGGCCCGTCGCCGACCGCCCCCCCTTGATTCCGACGCCGTCTCGTTGCGTGCGTTGTCGCTCGCCGTGCATGGCGCGTTGTTCGCCATGGCATGCGCTGCTGCCGGGACGGTCGCCGCGCAGACGCCGGGTGTGCCCAACGCACCGGCCACGCAGGCCGAAACACGCAAGGCCTACAACATCGCGCCCGGCCCACTCGACGAGGCCCTGTCGAGCTTCGCTGCCACCGCCGGCGTGAGCATCACGATCCCGCCGGCCCTCGCGCAGGGCAAGCGCTCGCCCGGCCTGCAGGGCCAGCACGCCGTGGGCGAAGGCTTCGCGCGGCTGCTGGCCGGCTCGGGCCTCGAGGCGGCGGGCGGCGCGGGCGGCTCGTATGCGCTGCGCCGCTCGAGCATCGGCGGCCCTGCAGACACCGGCGCCGACGGCAGCACCACCCTGGCACCGGTCACCGTCACGGCCGAGGCCGAACGCAGCGCCACCACCGAAGGCACGCGCTCGTACACGGCGCGCGCGCTGACGCTCGGCAAGGGCGAGCAGGCGCTCAAGGACATTCCGCAATCGGTCAGCGTGATCACGCGCCAGCGCATGGACGACCAGGGCCTCGTCGACCTGCGCGACGCGGTCAACAACGTCACGGGCGTGGTGGGCGTCAAGGGCGTGGGACCGGGCATGGTCCTCACGTCGCGCGGCTTCCAGATCGACGCCTGGCAATACGACGGCGTGCCCGTGCCGCGCAACATGTATTCGCTGGGCAACTGGGCCACCGAAGACACGGTGTTCTTCGACCGCGTGGAAGTGCTGCGCGGCGCCTCGGGCCTGTTGCAGGGCACCGGCAGCCCGGGCGGCGCGATCAACCTCGTGCGCAAGCGCGGCCAGCCCGAGAAGACGCTCACGCTCACCGGCAAGGCGGGCTCGTGGGACCACTACGGCGCGCAGCTCGACACCGGCGGTCCGCTCAATGCCGAAGGCACGCTGCGCGGCCGCGTGGTGGTCGACGAAGACCGCAGCCACTCGTTCACCGACTACGTGTGGCGCAAGACGCGCTCGCTCTACGGCGCCATCGACTACGACATTTCGCCCGACACCACCGTCGGCTTCGGCGTGAGCCATTCGCACGGCAAGGGGCGCCCGATGCTGCGCGGTTTTCCGCGCTACCCGGACGGCACCGACATCGGCCTGCCGCGCTCCGTGTTCACGGGCGCCCTGTGGAACCACAGCGACATCGAGCAGACCACGGTGTATGTCGACGCCGAGCACCGTTTCAACGACAACTGGAAGCTGAAGTTCTCCGCGCTCGGCATGAACGAGAAGAACAGCGCGCAGCACCAGCGCATGCACGGCGACGTGCAAGCCGACGGCAGCGGGCTGAACTTCGCCGACTGGGACACCCGCTTCGATTCCCGCAAGCTCGGCTTCGACGTCTACCTGCGCGGACGCTTCGACGCACTGTCGATGCAGCACGACCTGACCATCGGCGCCAACTACTCGAAGTTCGAGTCAACCGACCGGTATGCACGCCGGTTCAGCGGCGGCGGCAACATCTTCGCCATCGACCACAACCGCCCGGCGCAGAACTACGACACCATCATGGCGGCGGGCGGCGGGAAGAGCCACACGCACTACGACGTGCGGCAAAAGGGCATCTACGGCAGCTGGCGGGCCCAGTTGGCCGAGCCGCTCACGGCCATCGTCGGCGCGCGCCTGAGCTGGTACGACTACCTCTACTCGAGCCAGTCCGCGGGCTTCACGAGCACCGTCAGCACGTCGGGCGAAGTGACGCCGTACGTCGGCCTCGTGTTCGCGCTCAACAAGCAATGGTCGGCCTACGCGAGCTACACCGACGTGTTCGAGCCGCAAACCGAGCGCACCGTCTCGGGCGACGGGCTCAAGCCCATCATCGGCAGCAATTACGAGGTGGGCCTGAAGGGCGAACTGATGGACGGCCGCCTGAACACCTCGCTGGCCGTGTTCCGCTACAACCACACCAACCGCGCCGTGACCGACCGCGACGGCGGTTTTGCCTGCGACGGCTGGTACTGCTCCAAGTCGTCGGGCAAGGTGCGCAGCCAGGGCTTCGAGGCCGAGCTCAGCGGCGAGGTCGCGCCGCGGCTGCAGCTCACGGCGGGCTACACCTACAACACCACCCGATTCCTCGAAGACCCGGACAACAAGGGCAAGATCTTCAGCCAGTGGACGCCCAAACACATGCTGCGCGTGTGGACCAACTACCAGCTGCCCGGCGACTGGAGCCGGCTCAGCGTGGGCGGCGGCTTCAGCATCCAGAGCCACACGCTGGGCTACGACCGCACGTACAAGGTGCCCGGCTTCGCCGTGTGGAGCGCACGCCTGGCCTACCAGCTGACGCCGGAGGTGGCGCTGGCCGTCAACATCAACAACGTCTTCGACAAGCGCTACTACATCCCGGCCTACAGCGAGGCCGATGGGAACAACAACTACGGCGATCCGCGGAATGTGCTGTTCACGGTGAAGTACACGCCCAGGCTGTGAGCCGCGAGCCTCTTCGGGCCTACCAGTTTCTTGGGATTTCCAGCGCCCGCCTCGCTGCATAGCATCTCGTCACCAAACGAGACGAGGTGAGCGAGTGATTCAATCGAGGGGTCTGCAGCGCCTTGCTGCGAGGCATGCGGCATGGATGGCCGCGCTGGTGCTGGCGGCATGCGGGGGCGGAGGCAACGGCGGGGGTGGCGGCATCGGCTGGGTGCCTGTGGTGCCTGTGCAGCCCGATGCGCCGGCCGCGAGCTACCCCATCGGCGGCAGCGTCTCGGGATTGAACGGCACGCTGGTGCTGCGCAACAACGGCAAGGACGATCTCACCCTCGAGGCCGACGGCGCCTTCCGCTTCACCGAGCCGGTGACGGCCGGCAATCCCTACGCAGTGAGCATCGCCCGGCAACCGCAGGGGCAGACCTGCGCGGTGAGCGCGGGCCGGGGCACGGCCTCGGCCGCCGTCACGGACGTGCGCGTGATCTGCGCGGCCATCACGCACACGGTGGGCGGCACGCTCTCGGGCCTGGCGGGCGGAACACTGGTGCTGCGCAACAACGGTGCGGACCCGTTGAGCCTCACGGCCGATGGCCACTTCGTGTTCGCGCAGGTCGTGCCCGAAGGCGCGACGTACGACGTGACCGTGCACACGCAACCGGCCGGGCTGCTGTGCAAGCTCACCGGCGCCAGCGGCACGGTCAACGCGGCCGTCACCTCGGTGGTGGCCCAGTGCGCCGCCGACCCGTCGTTGCAGCCGCCGCCGATTCCCGCCGCGCCCAGCGTGGGCTATGCGCCCAAGTCGTTCCTGTTCAGCTGGCCGGCCGTCGCCAACGCCACCTACTACCGGCTGGGTGAAGACCCGGGCGCGACAGGCAGCTTCACGGTGGTGGCGGACAACCTCGGCAGCACCACCTACGCGCGGCAGGAACTGGCGCTGACCCAGCCACCGGCCGCATGGCGCCATGCGCTGCAGGCCTGCAATGCCAATGGCTGCAGCCCCTGGTCGCTGCCGGTCACGCCGGATGGCAACCGGGCGATCGGCTATTTCAAGTCGACGTCCACCGGCGCCCACGCCTTCGGCCGAGGCCTTGCCCTGTCCCCGGACGGCAGTGCCATGGCCGTGGGCGATGGGGCCACCCTGGAGCTGTTCACGCGCAGCGCGGGCCAGTGGCAGTGGGTGCAAACGCTGGGCTTCCAGGTGGGGAGCGTTCCCAACCCGGTCGTCTCGGACGACGGCACCTTGCTCGTGGGCATGCCTGGCCACGATGGGGCGTTTGGCGACCAGGGCCTGGTGAAGGTGTTCTCGAGAACCCCCTCGGGCTGGACGCAGGCCGACGAGTGGAACCCGCCAGCGCCGCGTTTCATAGGCAACTTCGGCGCGTTCCTCGGCATCTCGCAGGACGGCACGGTGGTCGTGGTCTCGGAGTACTTCAGCGCCAGGGGTGGAAGCTTTCACGTGTACCGCAAGACGGGCGGCACCTGGGCCCGGGAAGCCACCATCGAACCCGAGCATGCGCAGCCGGGTTCGCTGTTCGGCGTGCAAGCAAAGATCTCGGCCGATGGCAGCACGATCGTGGTGGGCGCGCAGTACGAGCCCAGCGGCTCGCTCACCGATGAAACCGACACCAGCGTGTCCAATGCCGGCGCGGCATTCGTCTATGGCTACGACACCGGCACGGGCACATGGACCAAGCGGGCCTACCTCAAGGCACCGGTGCCCACCCTCCACGATCTGTTCGGCGCCAGCACCGCCATCTCGGGCGATGGCAACACGGTGATCATCGGCACGCGCAATGCGTCGGTTGCGGGCGTGTCTCGCGCTGGCGTCGCCCATGTGTTCCGGCGCAACGCGGGCACCTACGCCCTCGCCCAGACGATCCCGGCGCCCCAGCTCACGCCGGACGCCATGTTCGGCGGGTTCGGCCTGGCGCTCACGCAGGACGGCACCGCCCTGGCGATCGCCGCGCGCGGTGATTCGAGCAGTGGAACGGGAGTCGATGCCGACACGACGCAAGGCGCGGCCCCGGGGTCCGGCGCGGTCCACGTGTATCGCCTGGCCGGCGCGCAGTTCGCCCATGCGAAGTATCTGAAGGCCTCCAACACGGGAAGCGGCGATCTGTTCGGCGAGGCCATCGACATCACGGCAGACGGCCGGACGATCGCGGTGGGGGCGCGAGGAGAAAGCAGCGCCGCAACCGGCATCGGTGGCGATCAGGCGGACAACAGCGCTGTCAATCGCGGGGCGGTTTACCTCTACTAGCGATTGCTTCGGGACGACGTACCGGGAGCGATCAGAACCTGATCCGCACCGAAGCCGCACTGCGATCGGCCTCGCCATGAAACACGGCCTCGATGTTGTTGCCGTCCGGGTCCAGCACGAACGCCGCGTAGTACCCGGGGTGGTAGGCGCGTTCACCTGGCGGGCCGTTGTCCCGGCCTCCGTGCGCCAATGCGGCCTGGTAGAAGGCGTCCACCATGGCCCGGTCCTGCGCCTGGAATGCGATGTGGTGGCGCCCGGTCAGTTCGCCCTGCACTTCCTCGCTGCCAGGCGCGGAGACGAACAGCTCGTCGGCCCAGAAGTTGCGCGCGTCGGAGCCGCCCATCGGGATCTTCAGCGCCTCGAAGACGGCACTGTAGAAGGCCTTGCTGGCCGCCAGATCGCGAACGACCAGTCCGATGTGGTCGATCAGGCGGCCGCGATGCAGTTCTTTTTGTGTACTCATGAAGCGCTCCTGTCAGTGGAGATCGGAGTGGCGGAATCTACCAAAGCCAACCTCGGATATCGAGCGACAGGGTTTGCATCTCAGGGCCGACTCAGCTTCAGCAATTTCTTCCATGCAGCCAGCGATGCGCCATGCGATGGCGGGTGCGCCTGCAGCCATGCCTGGGCCGAGGCGTGCGGCGGGTAGTGGCTTCGCAGCGCCGGATCGGCACCTGCCGCCACCAGCAGCCGCGCGATCTCGAGGTGGTCGTGCGCCACCGCGCGCATCAGAGCGTTGTCCGTCCAGAACCCCGCTGGCGGCAAGGCGCTTTCAGTGCCGGGCGCGGGTGCGAACGGCAACCGGCCGACAGGCAGCGTGGCCTGCGGCAACGTCGGTGAACCTGCGTGCGGTGCGAGCGAAGCGTCGTTGCAAGGAGGCGGCAGCACATGGACAAGGCGAGGCAGCCCCGACGAGGTCTGTGGCTGCGGCACCAGTTCGCTGCGCAGCGGCGCGGGGGTCTGGTGGTTCACGTCGACGCCCAGGGCCAGCAAGGCGCGCACAGCCTCCACATTGCCGGCATCGACCGCCGACGCCAACGGCGTCATGCGTCCGCAAGCGACCGTCTCGAAGGCGCGGTAGGCGGCCAGGGCCTCCTGCGGTCTCTGCTGCAGGATCAGCAGATAGACCCGTGCCTCGGCCGGTGCACCCGCTTCGAGGGCCGGCCACTGCGGCGGGTCCATGGCCCGGTGCAGCAGGCGAGCCACCTGCAGATGCCCCTGCGTCGCCGCTGCGCGCACGGCGCGCTCGGTCGCCGGCAGGCCCTGCGCCAGCAGCAGGCGAACGATCCCCGCATCGCCACCCCTGGCCGCCGCATCGAGCGCGTTGTGCCCATCGGCATCGGCGCCCCGCACCGCATCCGGCGACATGGCCACCAGGAGCTGCCGGACGCTTTCCAGGCTGCCCTTCTCCGCTGCCACCGCCAGGGCCGACGCGCCCTGCGCATCGCGCACATCCGGCCGCGCGCCGGCGGCCAGCAGCAGCCGCACGCGCGCCGGGTCGTGCGCGTGCTCGATCAACGGCGGGTGCGAGCTCGCGGCGTTGGGGTCGGCACCGGCGGCCAGCAGCGCCTGAATGACCCAGGTCGTGGGCGCGAAGAACAACGGAAGGCCGCCGTTGCGATCGGGCGTGTCGGGGTTCGCGCCCGCCTTCAGCAGCAGCGCCAGGGTCTGGCGGAAGTCGATGGCGTGCGTGTCGCTGATGCCGCCGGAGCCCGCGAACTTGGCTGCGCGCAGCAGCGCCGTCTCGCCGTCGTTGGCGTTGCGGTAGTTCACATCGGCATGGCGACGCAGCAGGAACTTCACCATCTGCGCGTTGCCTTGCTGCGCGGCCTTCATCAGCGGCGAGTCGCCCACATTGAAACCGTAGCCCTGCACATCGTTGGCACCAAAGCCCTGCGCAAGAAATTCCTCGACCTCGCGCAGGCGACCGCGCTCCACGGCATCGAAGAACGGGATCTGCGCTTGCGCGGATATCGTGTCACGCGCGGGTTCGGCTTCGGCTGGATGCGCGGGCATGTGAAGCATGAGAGCTGATGCGAAGGCGATGCACCAATGAAAGGTTGGATTTCGTGTGAACACTGCGGTCAGGCCTCGCTGGCCTGTCGATCGATGTCCGCCACGAGGCCTTGCAGCCACAGCCGGTGATCGCTGAAGGTGCTCAGTCGCTCCTCGGCCTCTTCCCTCGCAGCCAGGTGCTGATCCAGATACCGGAACCCGACCCGCCGTGCGGCCTCGTGCAGGACGCTCTCGGGCACATCGTTTTCATACAGCACGTCGAACCGGGTCACCCAGAAGCCTTGCTCGGTCAACGCGATGCGCTCGAACGCGCGAGGGTCTTCCACGCTGAACTCGACGAACTCCAGGCCGCCCGGATGCGCGCGCACACCCGTGACCCGGCTGCTGCGATCCCACAGCGGAACCCATGGTGGCCCCTCGGGTGCGCGGGCGCCGTGGTACGCCAGGAACGGTGGCCCCAGGCAGACCGTGCGGAACACTTCATGGAGGCACTCGCCCATCGCCAACTTCACCAGGGGCGCAGACGCCCCGAGTCGCTGCAGTGTCGACATCCGCAAAGTCTCCACAACCACCGTCATCCTGTGTCCTCCTTGATCTGTTGTCGGCCGATGTTAGCCATGCTCGCCCGGTGCAGCCGCTCTTGTATTCTTGCTTCCACGTCGCGCGACGTTCATTGGCGGACTGCGCGGCCGCTTCAAGCCATGACTCCCTCTCACACCGACTTCTTCACCGACAAGGGCTATGTGCGGTTGGAAGACTTCCATCCGCACAAGCAGATCGCGGGCCTGCGGCAGAAACTGCTCGATGAGATCAAGCGCCTGAAAACCATGTCCGGTGGGAAGAGCCTGTCGGGCGCGCTGCAAAAACTCCCCGTCTTCCAGCAGATCGGCAAGCTGTCGGCGCTCGTCAAGGTGCCCGGCGTGCATGAAGCGCTGGTGACGCCGGCGCTGATCGACTGCGTCACCCGACTCGGTGGACGTGCCCCGACCGCCATCCAGGACACGCAGCTGCTGCTATCCCCGCCCCTTCAAGGCGCCTCGACTTTCACCAGCCTGAACTGGCATGTCGACGTCTCGGTCCGACCGCAAGATCCGCTGCCGGGAATCCAGGCCTTCTTCCTGATCGACGACGTGGCACCCGGCGGCGGCGCGACGCTGGCGTTGGCCGGATCGCATCGCGTCGGCACACCGGGGCGCGTTGCGGCCTCCGAGCTGAGGCAGCTTCTGAAGACGACCGGCGACCTGGCGCAAAGCCTTCACCCGCTGGGCATCGACCTCGTCGAGATGTCAGGACGCGCCGGTGACGTCTTCCTGATGGACCTGCGCCTCTTGCACACGCCCTCCGTCAACTCGACGAAGAACGTGCGGATGATGGCGACGACGCGCTGCTTCCTGAACACCTGAGGCGAGTGCACGACAGCGCCTCGCATCACCAAACAGGTTACCCACCGCACTGGCATCGCGCCCGCCTCAGGCGTAAGCTGACCACCACCCGGCCAGCCAAGGCCATGCCGCCAAGCGGCACCCGCTGCGCCGAACTGTGCGAAAGGACCCACCATGCTGTCCGATTCGTCTGTCACGACCATGCTTCCGGTGAAGGACATGGACCGCGCGCGTGCTTTCTACGAAGGCTGCCTGGGCCTGAAGGCGGGTGGCTTGCGGCCCGACGGCAAGTTCGTCTACACGGTGGGCGGCAGCACGCTGGCGCTGTTCCCTAAACCCGAGGGCACCAAGGCCGACCACACGGCGATCAGCTTCCAGGTGCCGGACATCGCCGCCAGCATCGACAAGCTCAAGCGCGCCGGCGTGGTGTTCGAGGACTACGACTTTCCCGACCTGAAGACGGTCGACCATGTCTGCGTGCTCGGTTCGGAAAAGGCGGCGTGGTTCAAGGACACGGAAGGCAACTTCCTTTGCATCCACGAGGACCTTGCGCCGGCGTAGCTGGCTCGCCGTGAGCAGCTACGGCGCCAGAGATTGGCCGTCCGGCAACTTCCGTCCCGCGGCGCGACGCGTCGAGGCGAACACGCTGGTGCCCAGCCACCGCCACAGGTCTTGCGCGTCGCACCTCGCCCCATCGACACGGATCTCGCGCGACTGAAGCGCCTGCGCAGGCGTGCGATCGCCCGTCCACACTTCGGTCAAGGCGCGCACGGAGGCATCCACCACGAGCGTCAGCTCGCGCCCCGGGTCGTCGCGGCACAGATCGGCCACGCCGTCCTCCACCACGAGCCACCACGTGCGCTCGCGCGTCCGTGCGTCGCGCAGCTGGAAGTGGATGATCACGGGCCGAGGCGGGAACTCCTGAATGCACGCGAACCGGCGCATGTCCCACATGAGCAGGCCCGCATCCAGTTCATCGTCGCGCAGGCGGCTGCCGATCCACTGCGCACCCCAATGGCCCAGTGCCATGACGATGGGTCGAAGTTCCTCGCCGGCCTCGGTAAGGCTGTATTCCCACACCTTGCCGACGGTGTTGCGGCGCACGACACCGAATTCCTCGAGGCGATGAAGCCGCTGCGCCAGCAGGCTGGTGGACATTCGCGGCACGCCGCGATGCAGGTCGTTGAAGCGCTTGCTGCCGCACAGCAACTCGCGCACGACCAGCGGCGTCCATCGCTCGCACAACACCTCGGCCCCCCTGGCGACGGTGCAGAACTGACCGTAGGTGTTTTCCATCGCCTCGTCTCCAGAGCGGCAACGCTTCAGATTCTGGACTTGTTCGCCCGCCTGGTCACGCGCAAGCTGCCCCCGACTTCCTCACTCTTTTCGGAGACGACTCATGACGATCCAACTCACACGCATGGACGGCGGGACCGTGGACCTTTCGCCGGAGATCCTGCAGTCGTTCAAGGCCACGTTCAAAGGCCAGGTGCTGACCGCGGAGGACCCGGCCTACGAGGAGTCGCGCAAGGTCTGGAACGCGATGATCGATCGCCGCCCGGGCCTGGTGGCGCGCTGCACCGGCACGGTCGATGTCGTGCAGGCCGTCCGGTTCGCACGCCAGCACGGGCTTCTGAGTTCCGTGCGCGGCGGCGGCCACAACATCGCCGGGCTTGCGGTCTGCGAGGGCGGCCTCATGATCGACATGTCGCTGCTCCGAGGTGTCTGGGTCGATCCAGCGCGTCGCACGGCGCGCGCGCAAGCGGGCTGCACGCTGGGCGACGTCGACCGCGAGACACAGCTGCACGGGCTCGCCGCCGTGCTCGGTTTTGTGTCTGCGACCGGGATTGCAGGCCTCACCGTCGGCGGCGGATTCGGCTACCTCACGCGCCGCCACGGCTGGACCTGCGACAACGTGGTCTCGATGGAGGTCGTGACGGCCGGCGGCGAGGTCCTGCGTGCGTCTGCGGACGAGAACGAGGACCTGTTCTGGGCGCTGCGTGGTGGCAGCGGCAACTTCGGCATCGTCACCTCCTTCGAGTACCGACTCTTTCCCGTCGGCCCCGAAATCCTGGGCGGTGCGATCGCATGGAGCGGCGACGACGCCCGGCAGGTTCTCGACGCCTACCGTGCGTTCAGCGCAGAGGCCCCGCGCGAACTGACCAGCGTGGCGGTTCTGCGGATCGCGCCGCCGGCCCCCTGGCTCCCGAAGGAGGTGCACGGCAAGCCGATCGTGGCCATCTTCGTCTGCTACACCGGCAAGGTCGAAGAGGGAGAGGCATTGATCGCACCGCTGCGCGCGCTTGGCCGGCCGGTGGCCGACATCGTGACGCGCCGGCCCTACACGCAGATGCAGAGCCTGCTCGACGCCACGCAGCCCAAGGGACGGCGCTACTACTGGAAGTCGCACTACCTGCCAGGCATCGATCAGCGGACCATCGACCTCGCCGTGACGCATGCGGGCCGGATTCAATCGCCCCATTCGGCCATCCTCCTGTTCCAGATACAGGGTGCGCTGGGCGAGCTGCCTGCCGGGCATTCGCCGGCGGGCAACCGGGACGCGGCCTATGTGCTGAACATCGCGGGCTCCTGGGAGAAGCCGGGCGACGACGACATCCACATCCAGTGGGCGCGGGACTGCTTCGAAGCGACGCGCGCCTGCTCGACAGGCGGGGCCTACATCAACTTCCTGACGGAGGAAGAGGGTCAGGACCGCATCGAAGCCGCGTACGGCCGGGCCAACCTGGACAAACTCGCGGCACTCAAGCGCAGGTACGACCCCGAGAACTTCTTCCGTCACACAAAGAGCGTCTCCGGCTGAACCGATCGTCGGCGACTTGTTGGCGGCCCTTCAAAGGTGCATTCAGCGCGGCCCCCCGGTGACCTAGTCCCACGCAGGAAGCTGCAGCAAGGCATCGGTGGGACGGTCCAGGATGTCGACGCCGGCGAAAGCGGTCCCGCCCGGCAAGAGCCGGGCGTCGCAAATGACTTCCCAGCCGTGGTTTTCAGTGCGCCGGGCCAGGCACACCTCCTCGCCGGCCGCAAGGAGCTTGACGCATTCGCCGACGCTGACGCGCTGTGCCGTGCCAAGGGCAAATTCCGTCGAACCGAACTCCTTCTCCACGACCGGGTGAATGGCGACGAGGTCCACCTTTCCGTCCTTGAAGTGAACCGCGGTAATTGCGTGCTGGGCCATCTTCGACCTCCATTCGTGCAGAGAGAGCCCCGACAGGCCCACGCTTCGACTGTACGCCCGCAGCGGCAAGCTCTGCGTCGTCATGGCGAAAAGCCGATGCCGGCGAAGGGGGCGGCCGGCGCGTCAGCAGACGCTACAAGCTGTGGGCGATCTGCTCGCGCAGCCACCGATGCCCCGGGTCGCGATGCCGCCGCTCGTGCCACAGCATCGCCATCTCGTAGCCCGGCACCTCCAGCGGCGCCTCCACCACGCGCAGCCCCGGCGCGCCCCGCGCCAGGCGCTCGGGCAGCATGGCGACCATGTCGGTGCTGGCGAGCACGGACATCATGAAAAGAAAGTGCGGCACCGACAGCGCCACGCGCCGCGTGAGGCCCTGCGCCGCCAGTGCCTCGTCGGTGGGGCCGGCAAAGCCGCCGCCGCTGAGCGACACCACCACATGCTCCAGCGCGCAGAACTGCGCCAGCGTGGGGCGGCGCTTCAGGCGCGGGTGCCCTGCCCGCCCGGCCAGCACGTAGCGCTCGTGGAACAGCACGCGCCGGTGCAGGCCCGGCGGCGCGCCCACGCTGGTGTGGAAGAACAGGTCGATCTCCGCCTGCTCGAGCTGGCGCGCCATGCGCGTCGGCACGGCCTCGACCACGGCCAGCCGCGTGTGGGGCGCGGCCGCGCGCAGACCGGCCAGCGCAGGCAGCAGGATGGCCGACTCGGCGTAGTCGGCCGCGGCCACGCGCCAGGTGGTGGTCGCCTTGGCCGGGTCGAAGGGCTGGCTGGGCGCCACCGCGCGGCCCAGCGATGCGAGCGCTTCGCGCAGCGGCTCGCGCAGTTCGTCGGCGCGCGCGGTGGGCCGCATGCCGCGCTGCGCGGGCACGAGCAGCGGGTCGTCGAAGAGCTCGCGCAGCTTGGCCAGCTGCACGCTCACCGAGGGCTGCGAGAGGTTGAGGCGCTCGGCCGCACGGGTCACGTTGCGCTCGGCCAGCAAGGTGTCGAGCGTGACCAGCAGGTTGAGGTCGAGGCGGCTGAAATTGTTCATGGCGATACCTGGCATTCAAACTATTCATTTCCAATATAGCTTGGCAATACCTAACCTGAGGGCATCTTCACTCGAACCCTTTGACACCGTGAACATCCTGCTGGTCCTTGCCCATCCCGAAGCCGCCTCCTCGCTGAACGGCTCGCTCCATCGCTTCATGGTCGAACGCCTGACGAGCGCGGGCCATTCCGTGCGCGTGTCGGACCTGTACGCGATGCGCTGGAAGCCCGCGCTCGACGCCGACGACTTTCCCGCGCGCGACACCACTGCGCCCTTCGACCCCGTGCTCGACTCGCTGCGCGCCTTCGAGGGCGGCACGCAGACCGCCGACATCGCCGCCGAGCAGGAGAAGCTGCTGTGGGCCGACGCGGTGATCCTGCAGTTCCCGCTGTGGTGGTACTCGATGCCCGCCATCCTCAAGGGCTGGATCGAGCGCATCTACGCCTACGGCTTTGCCTACGGCGTGGGCGAACATTCCGATACACACTGGGGCGACCGCTTCGGCGAAGGCACACTGGCCGGCAAGCGCGCGATGCTGGTGGTGACGACCGGCGGCTGGGCCTCGCACTACGCCCCGCGCGGCATCAACGGGCCGATGGACGACCTGCTGTTTCCCATTCATCACGGCATCCTCTACTACCCCGGCTTCGACGTGCTGCCACCCTTCGTGGTGCACCGCACGGGCAAGGTCGATGCCGCAGCCTATGCACGCATCACCGGCGAGCTGGGCGAGCGGCTCGACACGCTGTGGACCACCGACCCGATTGCGTTCCGCCCGCAGAACGGCGGCGACTACGAAATTCCGGCGCTCACGCTGCGCGAACACATCGCGCCGGGCCGCGCGGGCTTCGGTGTGCACCGCAAAAACAGCGAATCTGAAACTTTGGTTTTCGAGCCCGGCCGCCTTTAACCACGCCGGGAACAGGTGGATTCGCGGGAGACTTCAAATCGTCGCGACAACGCAGCAAGATGCGCATCCGCCGATTCGTCCGAAGGAGCTTGTCCATGTTCGCTACGCCAGAACGCACCGTCAAGATTCCGGGCCCCGACCATGCGATCACCATCACGCCGAATCCGTTGCGCGTGGTGGTGTCGGTGGGAGGCCATGTCATTGCCAGCTCGCGCGAGGCGCTGACCTTGCGAGAGTCGCATTTCGGCACGGTGCATTACCTTCCGCGCAAGGACGTGCGCATGTCGCTGCTGGAGCGCACCACGCATGCGACCTACTGCCCGTACAAGGGCGAGTGCGCCTACTACAGCATTCCAGCCGGCGGCGAACGCTCAGTGAATGCCGTGTGGACCTACGAGTCACCCTATGAATCGGTCGCGCCGATCAAGGACTACGTGGCCTTCTATCCGGACCGCGTGGGCACGATCGAAGAACGCTGCTTCTGACGACCGCCCCGCCCCGTCCGTGAAAAAACCGGCCCTTGCTTTCGCAAGGCCGGTTTTTCTTTCCCTGGCCCGCCGACACCCGCCCCGTGGGGCCGAGTGCGCGTGCCTGCCTGTCAGACCGATCGATTACAGCGGCAGTGCCTCGCCACGTGCGGCGGCACGGGCCTCGGCGCGCACGCTGGCGCGGTCCAGGCCGCTGGCCAGCACCGGAGCCACGCGAGAGGTCACGGCTTCGCTGTAGGGGTTCTCGCTGCGAGCGGCCACCACGGCCTGGGCGCGCACGGCGTCGCGGCTCACGGTCGACACGAACACCTGGGCGGGGCCTGCCTCGGCGCCGGTGGCATAGGGGTCGGCGCTGTGCGCGGCCACGACGGCTTGTGCGGCGACATCGGCGCGGCTGGCGGCCGAGGTCAGGCGATGCACGCCTTCGTAGGTTTCAGCGTGGGCGGCACCGGCGACGGCCATCAGGGCAACAGCAACGGCGGAGAGGATCTTCGAGGCGTTCATGGCGGTTTCCTTCTTCAATTCAGTTCAGTAGTACAAGTGTTTGCTTGGATGGTTTGAACCGGTCTTGGGTGGGTCACCGTCCCTCTTCTTGAAGGGCGGCCAACTCGCTCGGGGCCTGTTCATCCGGATCAGCTCGGGGCCGGTCCGTGAGGTGAATTGTGCGGCGGGATCTAGGTAAAAACCCGCAACAAAAAGAACCACGGCGTTCCCGAAAAGGAAACAATGCGGCGCGCCGGCACCGCCATCACCCCCAGGTCAGCGGGTCGAGCCGAAGATAGAACTCGAGCCGGCCGTCGTCGGGCGCGTCGATGCCCAACTGCGCGAACAGCAAGGCATGCGCGGCGCGCGCGTCGGCCGCATCGCGCCAGCTCTCGCGCGCATTGCCCAGCAGCAGCGACAGGTCGACATACCGGTCCGCCGTGCCAAGCCGCCCCACGTCGATGAGGCCGGTGCATTGCAGCGTCTGCGGATCGACAAGGAAGTTCGGCAGGCAGGCATCGCCGTGGCACACGACGAGGTCTTGCGCCTCCTGCGCCACCCGGCGCGGCAGATCGGCGTGCAACCGCGCCAACAGGTGCGGCGGCGGCACGTCCTGCTGGTCGGGGTCGAGGAACTCCGGGTTCACCGCGCCGCGTGCGACGACATCGGCGGCGCGGTCGAACATGGATGACAGCGGGCGCGCGAAGGGGCACTCGCCCGCCGGGATCTCGTGCAGCGCGCGCAGGCGCCGCGCCATCGACGGCCAGGCGCGCAGCAGCTCGGCCGCCGGCAGGTCGCTGGCCGGCACGCCCGGCACCGCGGCTGTGACCAGGCAGGCGCCCTCGGGCGTCGCGCGCCAGTCGAGCACGCGCGCGGAGCCGACGTTGTATGGCGCGAGCCATGCGGTGCGGCGGCGCTCCTCGTCGAGCTGCGCGGCGCCCGCACCGAGCGACACCTTCGCGAAGGCCGCGCCGTCGCTGCGGCGGAACACCGCATCGCCCGACTCGCCCTCGCTGGCCGGTGTCCACGTCGTGCCGGCGGGCAAGCGGGGCAGCAGCTGTTCGATCGTGCCCATGCCTCAGTGCCCCACCGACTTCGAGAACACGTTGACCACCACCACGCCCGCGATGATGAGCCCGAGCCCGACGATGGCCGGCGCATCGAGCGTCTGGCCGAACCAGAGCCAGCTCACCACCGAGATCAGCACGATGCCCACGCCCGACCAGATCGCGTAGGCGATGCCGGTGGGCAGCACGCGCAGCGCGAGCGAGAGAAAGTAGAACGACACCGCGTAGCCCACCACCGTGGCCACGCTGGGCCAGAGCTGGGTGAAGCTGTCCGAGGCCTTGAGGAAGCTGGTCGCGAGCACTTCGACGACGATCGCGACAGCGAGGTATGCATAGGTCAGGGTCATCGCCGGACTCTAATCGCGCCCGGCGCGGCAGGCGCCGGAGCCCTTGCGCGACCCGGGGCCGCTCAGGGCGGCAGCAGCAGCGGGCCGCAATTGCTGTCGGTGACGAACACCGCCATGAGCTTCGCGGGCTTCACCGGGTCGGGGTTCTCCGCGAACATGTGCAGCGTGTTCGGCGGCTCGAAGAAGGTCTCGCCGCTCTTGAAGGTGCCCACCGGGCCGCCGCCCAGCTGCGAGCGGATGGTGCCTTCGACAATGATCGCGGTCACCGAGCCCGGGTGGCGGTGCGCGGGCGAATAGGCCAGCGGTGGAAAGTCGACCAGCACCGTCGTCACCGACTTGCCGGGCACATGCGGCAGTGCCTCGCACGACAGCACCTTGACCTGCGTGGCCGGCCGCGCCGTCGCCTCCGAGCCTGCGGGCACGGGCGCAGACGCGAACATCGGCCGCGCCACCGAACTGCACACGTCGGCGAACCACTGCACGGCCTCCTGCTGGCCGGTGCGCGGCATCAGCGCCCAGCCGGCAGCGAGCACCAGCGACAGCCCTGCAAGACCCGCGCCGATCGACGGCGTGCGATGCCAGCGTGCGGCCTTCATGACACGACCTCCTGCGACGACCGCAGCGCCGCATGCCACGCCAGTTCGCGCTTTGCCTTCTCGCTGCTGACCTCGGGGCTGTCCTCCGCGATGTTGAAGATGCCGCCGCGGGCATGCCGCATCGCGAGCAGCGCCGCCCAGGCCGCGGCCTCGACATGCACCGGGCTCGCGCCCTTCGGTGCCGCATTCGAAGTGCCCGGCCCATGCAGCTGCCCATAGCGCAGCACCGTGCCCGTGAGGCCGACGGCACCCAGCACGCTGCGCTCCAGCGCCGCCACGCCGTCGATGCTGATGCGGCGACCGCCTTCGGCCCCGCGGTCGAGCGGGTCGTCCTCGGTGTGCGGCGTCGGCCCCGGCGCATAGGCCCAGGCGATGCTTTGCGCAATCAGCTGCTTCGCACCGGCCGCCAGCGTCGCCGCCACGAGGTTCCGCGTGCCCTCGATGCGCACGCGCGCATTGCGTACCACCGCCTCGGCCATGAGCGCCGGGTCCAGGTCCCGGGGCAGATCGGTGAGCTGATGGATGACGACCGTGGGCGCGATGCGCACCAGCGCGTCGCGCAAGGCCTGCGCGTCGAACACATCGACGACGACCGGCGTGGCGCCGCGTGCCTCCAGCGCCGCCGCACGATCGGCCCGGCGAGTGCCGCCATGCACCGTGTGGCCGGCCTCGATCAGCAGCGGGATCAGCGCCGAGCCCACGGCCCCGGTCGCGCCCGCCACGAATACCTTCTCGCCCATTGCGTGTCCTTCTTTCCTGCTGGCTGTTCGAAGCCACGAGCTTAGGATCGGGATGCACCAGATGAAAGAACCAAGAATCGTCAAAATGACTGGGCCATGATCGATCCAAAAGACAACGCCCTCCCCGGCATCGACCGCTCGACCGCGACCCCGCTGCATCGCCAGGTCTACGAGCGCTTTCGCACGGCGATCGAACACGGCGTGCTTCGCCCCGGCGACCGCGTGGCGTCGGCGCGCAGCCTGGCCAGCGAGCTGGGCGTGGCGCGCGGCACTGTGGAAGCGGCCTACAGCCAGCTCGCGGGCGAAGGCTATTTCTGCGCGCAGGGACAGGCGGGCACGGTGGTGTCGCCGTCGCTGCCGATGCAGCGGCCGGTGCGCGCCGGTTCGCGCCCCGTCGCGGATGCGCCTGCACTGGCGGGCCCCGCCGCCCCACCGCCGCTGCAGCTCGGCATCCCGGCACTCGATGCCTTTCCGCGCAAGCTCTGGGCACGGCTGATGGCCCGCCGTGCGCGCGCCATGGGCGCGGCCGACCTTTTCTACGGTGACCCCGCAGGCCATGCGCCGCTGCGCGAGGCCATCGCGGCCTACCTGCGGGTGTCGCGCGGCGTGACCTGCCAGCCGGCGCAGGTGTTCGTCACCGGCGGCTACCGCGCGTCGCTGGCGCTGGTGGCGCGCACGCTGCTCGCCAAGGACGACCGCGTGTGGATCGAAGACCCCGGGTATGCGCCCACGCGCGACGTGCTGCACAGCGCCGGCCACCGCGTGGTGCCCGTGCCGGTGGACGACGAAGGCCTGGTGGTCGCGCGCGGCGTGCGCCGCTCGCCGAAGGCTCGCATGGCGGTCGTCACGCCCTCGCACCAGGCGCCGCTGGGGGTGTCGATGTCGCTGGCGCGCCGGCTGCAGCTGCTCGACTGGGCCTCGCGTGCGAAGGCCTGGATCGTCGAGGACGACTACGACGGCGAGTACCGCTATGCCGGCGCACCGCTGCCCGCGCTCAAGAGCCTCGACGGACACGACCGCGTGCTGTACGCGGGCAGCTTCTCGAAGGTGCTCTACCCGGGCCTCGCGCTGGGCTACCTGGTGGTGCCCGAATCGCTGCGCGAACGCTTCGAGGACGCGGCGCGCATCGCGTCCAACGGCTGCCCGCAGATCACGCAGGCGACGGTGGCCGACTTCATGCGCGACGGCCACTTCTCGCGCCACCTGAAGAAGATGCGCCTGCTCTACGCGCGCCGCCGCGCCCTGCTGGTCGAGGCCTTGCACAAGGCCTTCGGCGACGGCGTGCGCATCGACCTGCAGGCCGGCGGCATGCACCTGATCGCGCGCTTCGAAGGGCACCGCGACAGCGACATGCTGCTCGCGCGCCGCGCGCAATCGGCCGGCCTGAACTGCCAGCCGCTGTCGGCCCGGGGCACCACGTCCGTTGAAAGCCAGGGGCTGTTGATGGGCTTCACCAACGTCGCCTCGCCCACCCAGGCGCGACAGCTCGCGACCCGGCTGCGCGCAGCGCTGGGCTGAAGCTCAGGCGCGCAGATCGACTTCGGGCCGCATCGACGACGCGCCGTTCCAGCGCACCTCGAAGCCCGCGCCGCGAAACTGGCCGACCACCAGTTCGCCGACGCGCTGCATGTCGGCATCGCCGCCTTCGGGCGCACCCCAGAACGCGAGCGAGAGCTGGCTGGTGCGCTTGGCGCGGTTCTGGTCCTGCCGCGTGTAGAAGCAGAAGCCGTGCACGCCGGCCTTCTTGCCGCCGCGTTCGCGGAACGCTTCGGAGCAATCGGAGAAGCCGTCGGACTGCGTGTCGCCCGCGTCCTGCAGCGCGACCAGGCCCGCCTGCGTCAGCGCGGCGAACACGTCGGCGATGCGTGCCTCGGCGGCGCGCCACTGCGCGGCACTCATCTTCACCGGGTCGGGCTCGGGCGGTGGCGGCTCGGGCAGCGCGTGGCCGGTGATGCGCGACAGCAGCTGCGCGACCTCTTCCTCCATCGCGTTCTCCGTGATGTGGTTGCCGTGGCTGTCGCGCACGTCGGGGTTGGCGCCCGCGTCGATGAGCAGTTGCACCGGCTCCGTGGTCGGCGAGAACTCGGCCGTGAGGTACAACGCGGTGCGGCCGCCGGTGCCGGTGTATTCGAGCGGGCTGCCGGCCTCGAGCAGCAGTTGCAGCACGGCGAGGATCGGTTCGAGCTCGGCTTCGTTCGTACCCGCCGCGGCACATTGCAACGCGGTGAAGCCCTGCTTGTTCACGGCGGCCAGGTCGGCCCCGGCCGCGATGCAGGCGCGCACCGTGTCGACATCGGCTTCGCCCGCCGCGTCGAAGATCTTCTTCGGATTCATGGCATCTCCCTGTTGGTTTTTGGATTCTGCCGCAGGCGCCTTGCACTTCACAGACCGCGCGAACCTCGCTACATTCGACGCCTCGATCAACAAACCGGACTGGAGGTGCGCGATGGAAGACACTGCTATTCACTCTCCCTCCCACGTACGGTTCGTCGGGTCGCATCCGAACTGCTGCTGAAGCGCTTTTCGCGCACCCGGTGCCGCTGAAGGCACCACCAGCCAGCCCGTTCGACCCTCGCGGTGTCCTGCCGCGACACGCCGTCCGATTCAGACAACGCCACGCCGGCACACGAGTGCCGTGCGCGGTCCGTTCCCTTTTCGAATCAAGGCTCACCATGCTTGAAACCCGTGCCGCCGATGCGCGGCAGTTCACGACTTCTTCTTTCGATCCGCAGCGGGCGTCCGCTGAAGAATGGGCGCAGGCGCTGGCCTACTGGCGCCAGCGCCACGACGAAGACTTTCCGGGCGAGCCGCAGCCCGAAGATGCCCACACCCAGCAGAACGTGTGCCAGCACACGCCGCTGCATGTGGTGCACCGCGCCTTCGCGCGGGACGCACAGGGGCGCATCGTCGGCAGCCTCAACATGGGCGTGCGCCGCGAAGGCTCGCCCGACTATGCGACCTTCGCGCCTTTCATCGACGTGTGGGGCGGCGTGCTGCGATCGCACCAACGCCAGGGCGTGGCCAGCACCTTGCTGCACCGGCTTCTGGCGCTGATGGAGACTCGCGCCCCCACCACCGCGACCTTCAAGGCCCACTTGCCGGAAGGCCGGGCGTTCCTCGCGGCCATCGGTGCGACCGAAAAGCACCGCAGCATCGAGAACCGCATGGCCTTCGACAGCCTCGACTGGGCGGCGCTCGCACGCTGGCGCGCCGACGCCCTCGCGCCCACGCACGGGCTGCGCCTGGAGATCCACGCAGGCCGCGTGCCCTTCGATCGGCTGGCCACGCTGATGGCGCCGCTGTCCGCGCTGCTCGAAGACGCACCCACCAGCGCGCTGGAACGCGCGCCCCTGCGCTTCGAGCTGGAAGGCTTCCACGCCTGGTACGCCGAAATTGACCGGCGCGGCGGCGAGCACTTTCTCGTGCTGCTGCGCGATGCCAACGACGAGGTGGCCGCCGTGTGCGACGCCAGCTGGAACCAGCTGTACCCCGACCGCATGTTCCAGCGCCTCACCGGGGTTGCCCGCCATTGGCGCGGCAAGGGACTGGCCAAGGGCGTGAAGGCGATCATGTTGCAGCTCGTGCGCGAACGGCATCCCGAGGTGGTGATCGCCGTCACGCACAACGCCGAGGTCAATGCGCCCATGCTCGCCATCAACCACCAGCTGGGCTTTGCCCCGCACAGGCATGATGGCGCCTACCAGATCGGCACGGAAAGCCTGAGGGCCTTCCTCTCGACCCGCCCCCTGGCTGTGCCGGAGGCGCACGCATGAAGACACCCCAAAGACTGCAATCCCTCGTCGACGAAGGGCTGATCGACAGCGTCGTGCGCCAGCTCATGAGCGGCAAGGAAGCCATGGTCTATGTCGTGCGCTGTGGCGAGGACACGCGCTGCGCCAAGATCTACAAGGAAGCCGATAAGCGCAGTTTTCGCCAGGCCGTCGACTACACCGAGAACCGGCGCGTGAAGAACACCCGCGAAGCGCGCGCCATGGCCAAGGGCACGCGCTTCGGCCGCAAGGTGACCGAGGCCATCTGGCAAAGCGCCGAGGTCGATGCGCTCTACCGCCTGGCCGCGGCCGGCGTGCGCGTGCCCACGCCGCACAACTTCCTCGAAGGCGTGCTGCTCATGGACCTGGTGACCGACGCGAACGGCGACGCCGCCCCGCGCCTGAACGACGTGGCCTTCTCGCCCGACGACGCGCTGCGCCACCACGCGAGCCTGCTCAAGGAAGTGATGCGCATGCTCTGCGCGGGCATCGTGCACGGCGACCTGTCGGAGTTCAACGTGCTGCTGGCCGAGGACGGCCCGGTGATCATCGACCTGCCGCAGGCCGTGGACGCGGCCGGCAACAACCACGCCAAGCGCATGCTGCTGCGCGACGTGGAGAACCTGCGCAACTTCTTCGGGCAGTACGCGCCCGCGCTGCTGCAGACGCACTACGGCGACGAGATCTGGCAGCTCTACGAGCGCGGCCTGCTGCGCCCCGAGACCGAGCTCACGGGCACCTTCGTGCGCGAGACCGGCCCGGTCGATCTCAGCAACGTGCTGCGCGAAGTGGACGACGCACGGGCGGAAGAAGCGGCGCGCCAGCTGCGGATGCAAGCGCCGCGACAATAGCGGGCTGACTCCGCCCGCCCCGATGACTTCCAACGCCCTGCCCCAGCGCCCACCTTTTTCTTCCACCGCCGCGCGCCACATCGCCCGGGCCGCGGCCTTCGTGGCGCTGGGCCTCGGCCCGGCCGCGCACGCCGGCGCCATCCGGCTGGAAGACGACCGAGGCCGGGTGCTCGAACTGCAGGCGCCCGCCAAACGCATCGTGTCGCTGATGCCCTCGCTCACCGAGACGGTCTGTGCGCTCGACGCCTGCGACCGGCTCGTGGGCATCGACCGCCACGCCAACTGGCCGGCGGCGGTGAAGGGCCTGCCGCAGGTGGGCGGCATGGACGACGCGAACATCGAGCGCATCGTGGCGCTCAAGCCCGACCTCGTGCTGCTGCGCCCGCGCAGCCGCGCCGCTGAGGCGCTGGAACGCCTGGGCATCAAGGTGCTGGCGCTCGACGCCAAGACCCATGCCGACATGCGCCGCGTGATGGAAACCGTGGCCCGCGCCACCGGCAAGCCGGGCGCGGGCGAGGCCTTCTGGCGCAGCCTCGACGCCCGGCTGAACGCGGCGCGCGCCCGCGTGCCGCTGAACTGGCAGGGGCGGCGCGTGTACTTCGAGGTGCACGGCGGCGTGGCGGCGGCGAGCGAAAGCTCCTTCATCGGCGAGACCCTGGCGCGCCTGGGCCTGGCCAACGCGGTGCCCGGCTCGCTCGGCCCCTTCCCCAGGATGAACCCCGAGTTCGTGGTGCGCGCCAACCCCGACGTGCTGATGGTCTCGGCCCTCGGCGAAATCTCGGCCATGGCGGGGCGCCCCGGCTGGTCGGCCATGTCGGCCATCCAGCGCGGGCGCGTCTGCAGCTTTGCCTCGGCGCGCTTCGACCTGATGATGCGGCCCGGCCCCCGGCTCGACGAGGCGGCCGACGCCATCGTGAACTGCCTCGCGTCGCTGGATGCGCCGCGCAACTGACCTGCAGCACGCCATGCATCTCGACATCGTTCCCGCCGCGAACTTCGGCACCGACGAACTCACCGCCCTGTGGAACCGCTCGTACGAAGACTACTTCGTGCCGATCGCGTTCGACCGCGCGATGTTCGAGCGGCACGTGCGGCGCGCCCAAGCCGACCTTGGCCTCTCCCGCGTGATCATCGCCGACGGCGAGGCCTGTGGCCTCTCGCTCGTCGGCCGGCGCGGGCCGCGCGCCTACCTCGCGGGCTTCGGCATCGCGAGCGCGCAGCGCCGTCGGGGACTGGCGAAGCAGCTCATCGACGCGCAGCTGCGCGACCTGTCGGCGGCCGGCATCGCGCAGGTGCAGCTCGAAGTCATCGAACAGAACCCGGCGCGGCAGCTCTACCGGCAGGCGGGCTTCGTCGAAACCCGCACGCTCGAGGTGCTCGAAGGCAGCTTCGAGCCTGGTGCCGATACAGCTTCGACAGCGCCCGATACCGACGCGCTCGCCGCCCTGCATGCGGCCTGCGCGGCCGTCTCGCGCCCCACCTGGCGCCGCGAGTGGCCGACCGTGCAAGGTGCGCTCGCGCACGACGGCGCCGCAGCCCTCGGCGCGGCAACGGGCGGCTACGCCATCCTGCTGCCGCCGGCCTTGCCGCTGCACATGCTGCTGGACGCCGCCGCGCCCGACGAAGCCTCGGCCCACGCCTTGCTCGACGCGCTCGCGCAGGCACGCCCCGGCGCGCGCTGGCGGCTGGTCGACGAGCCCGAGGGCAGCGCGCTGCACCGCGCCCTCACCGCACGCGGCGCCACCGTTGTCATACGCCAGATCGAGATGACCGCGACACTCCAGCTCCAGCCCACCTCTTCTTCCGATTCCTCCCGCCCCGTCCGTTCATGAAGTCCCCCAAGCGAACCTCGTCCACCCCCTTCATCCGCGTGGGCCCCAGCGGCGTGCATGGCCTGGGCGCCTTCGCCACGCGCGACCTGCCGGCCGAAGCCTTCCTGGGCCTGTACGAAGGCCGCCGCTACACCAAGCAGGAAGTCGCCTCCAAGCTCTGGGACGACCAGCTCACCTACCTGTTCACGCTGACGACCGGCGAGACCATTGACGGTGCCAAGGGCGGCAACGCCACGCGCCACCTGAACCATTCGTGCGAGCCGAACTGCGAGGCGGTCGAGGAGTACGACGAGGCGGGCGAGATGGTGCTGCGTTTCCAGACGATGGAAGCGGTGGAGGCCGGCGACGAGCTCTTCATCGACTATTCGCTCACGGCCGACGACGGCTCGCCGCCGTCGAAGTACCCCTGCCATTGCGGCTCGCCGAACTGCCGCGGGACGATGCTGGCGCCGGTGGAGGCCGTGGCGGAGAAAGACGGTCCGGCCACCCCCGCCGATGTGGCGCCGGCTGTTTCAGACCCGCGCAGGCCGCTCAGCGAGCTGCCCTGGTGACGTAGCTCAGGGCGACTCGCTCTTCACGCTGCGCAGTTGCGCCTCCGCGCGTTCGAGCTCGGTGCGCAGCGCGCGGATCTCGCGTTCCAGTTTCTCGATGCGCGCTTCGCGGCTCATCGGCGCCAGCGCCTGGCAGCGCTGCTGCAGCACGCTCAGGGTGTCGGCCAGCTCGCGCCGACGCAGCATCTGGCCACGGGAACGGGCCAGGGCCATGTCGCGCTCCAGCACGGCTTCCTGCGCCTTGCAGTCGCCGGCACTCAACGGCTGCGCGGACGGCTCGGTTTGGGCAAAGGCGGCAGGCATTGCCAGGGTCAACGCAAGGGCCAGGAGACGGGGTTTCGGACGCATGCCGTACGGTACCCGAACTGCCTGGCTGAACAGGCCTTCAGCCCTTCAGGCTGCAGCTGTTCTGGCGATGCACTTGATCTCGATCAGCCAGTCCGGGCTGCCGAGCCGCGCCACCTGCACCAGCGTCTGCGAGATCTGCGGCTCGCCGCCGAACATCTCGGCGCGCAGGGCGAAGAGCGCGTCGGCCTGGCCGAGGAAGCCGTCGATGTCGGTCACGAACAGGGTTTCGTCCACCACGTCGGCCATCGAGGCGCCGAAGGATGCGAGCACGCTGCGCACGTTGACGTAGGCCTGACGCACCTGCGCCGCGATGTCGCCGGCGCCGAGGGTGCGGCCCTCGCCGTCCACGCTCACCTGGCCCGAGAGATAGATCGTGTCGCCGACCTGCACACCGTCGGCAATGATGTGCTTGAACGCGCCTTCGCGCACCACGCGGCGGGGAGTGACGGACATGGGGTTTCCTGGGTTTCGTTGGGAGCGCCGCAGTATCGAAGGCGCCACCTGCAGCGGTGCGCCACGCGGCGGATGCCCCTTCTCGTCCCAAGTCGATCCACGAGCGCCGGGGCGCGCCCCGCGATCCTGTGATTCAGGCGCTGAGGTAGCGTGCGTCCCACTGCGCCGCCAGCTGCCGGGCCCGGTGCAGCGGCGTGCGGGCGCGCTCGAAGTCCATCACGCAGGCGACGTCCGCCGCGGCGGGGCGCGCAGGGCTTTCGTTGCTGCGGCCGTCCGTCAGCAGCCAGAGCCAGCGCTGGCGGCTCTCGTGCTTTGCCAGCAGCTGCTGCGCGCGCAGCACGCCCAGCGCCAATGGCGTGCCGCCACCGGCCGCGATGGGCGCAACCCAGTCGTCGTTCCAGGCGCTGGCGCGGCGCGGCGGCAGGCGCAGCTCGACCACGTCGCCGGCAAAGCACAGCAGCGCCACATGGTCGCGCCGCTGGTAGGCCTCCTGCATCAGCGCGAGCAGCTGGCCCTTGGCGCGCGCGAGTTGGCCGTCGTGGCGCATCGAAGCCGAACAGTCGAGCAGGAAGCAATGCAACGCACCACTGCGCGCCTCTTGCGGGCGGTGGCGCAGGTGCGCGGCCTGCAGGCGGTCCGCGCCGCGGGCGACGAGCGTGCGCGGCCAATCGAATGCGGTGCCGCGCGCGGCGGCGCCGTGCCAGGCGTCCCGTTGCGTGCCCTGCCTCCGGTCACCCTGGCGTGCGCCAGCGGGTGCGGCGTCCCGGAGGCTCAGGCTTTTTTTGGGGCGGCCTGCTGGGTGGAGATCAGCGGGCGCAGCGGCTTCACGCGCTCGATGCCGACAGGCTCGGGCGGCATCGCGCCCCAGTCGCCGTCACCGGCATCGCGTGCAGGTGCATCGCCCGGATGGCGATGAGGTGCGGGCGACACCATGGGAGGCGCCGCCGCCGCTTCGGCCGCCGGATGCCGCCGGTGCAGCAGCACCGCTGCGGCCACGCGCTGCACATGGTCGTCGGTGATCGATGCCGCGCCTTCCCACGCCGCAAGCGCACGCGCCGAGCGCAGCATCACGAGGTCGGCGCGCAGGCCGTCCACGCCGGCCGCGATGCACAACGCGCCGACGGCTTCGTGCACCGCATCGCCATACGGCAAGGCCGCCGCGTCCGCCACGCGCGCGCGCGCACGCACCAGCGCCGCCGCGAGTTCAGCCTCCTCCTTCGCATGCGCCGCGCGAAAGCCTTGCGGATCGGCATCGAAGGCCAGCCGCGCACGCACGATCGCCTGGCGCTCGGCCGCGTCCTGCAGGTTGCGCAGCCGCACGCACAGGCCGAAGCGGTCGAGCAGCTGCGGGCGCAGCGTGCCCTCTTCCGGGTTCATGGTGCCCACAAGCACGAAGCGCGCGGCATGCCGGTGCGAGATGCCGTCGCGCTCCACCACGTTGACGCCGCTGGCCGCCGCGTCGAGCAGCGAGTCGATGAGCGCGTCGGGCAGCAGGTTGATCTCGTCGACGTACAGCACGCCGCCGTGCGCGCGCGCCAGCAGGCCCGGCGCAAACTTGAGTTCGTGGCCGGCCAGTGCCTGCCCGAGGTCGAGCGTGCCCACGAGGCTTTCGAGGCTCGCGCCCAGCGGCAGCGTGACGAAGGGCGCGCCGGGCAGCAGCTCGGCGAGTGCGCGCGCGGCCGTGGTCTTGGCGGTGCCGCGCGGGCCTTCGATGAGCACGCCGCCCAGCGCGGGATCGACCGCGGCCAGCAGCAGCGCCTGGCGCAGCTGCGGCTGGCCGGCGATCGCGGCAAAGGGGAACGGCACCGGCATCGGGGCGGCTGTGGTCATCGGGGGCTTCCTTCCATCTGCTGCTCGTGGTCGAGCAGCAGGTTTTCCAATTGGTCCTTGTAGTCGCCGGGCGACTGCCAGAGGCCGCGCTGCATGGCTTCGAGCAGGCGGTTGAGCATGTCCTGCAGCGCGCGCGGATTGTGCGCGTTCACGAAGTCGCGCGTGGCCTCGTCGAGCACGTAGGCGTCGGCCACCATCGCGTACTGGTGGTCGCCCACCACGCGCGCGGTGGCGTCGAAGCCGAACAGATAGTCGACCGTGGCGGCCATCTCGAACGCACCCTTGTAGCCGTGGCGCTTCACGCCGTCGATCCACTTGGGGTTGACCACGCGCGCGCGGATCACGCGGCTGATTTCTTCCTTCAGCGTGCGCACGCGCGGCGCCTGCGGGTTGCCGTGGTCGCCGTGGTACATCGCGGGCTGCTGCCCGCTCAGATGGCGCACGGCGGCGGCCATGCCGCCCTGGAACTGGTAGTAGTCGTTGGAGTCGAGCAGGTCGTGCTCGCGGCTGTCCTGGTTCTGCAGCACGACGTTCATGGCGCGCAGGCGGCGCACCAGCGCATCGCCCGCCGGCACGCCGTCGCTGCCCTGGCCGTAGGCATGGGCGCTGCCGCCGACATAGGCCTTCGACAGGTCGTCGTCGCTCTGCCAGTCGCCATGGTCGAACAGCGGCTGCAGGCCCGAGCCGTAGCTGCCGGGCGCGGAACCGAACACGCGCCAGCCGGCCTGCGTGCGTGCCTCATCGGGCGCCACACCCTGCGCTTCGAGCGCCGCGGCCTCGCGCAGGATGCGCGCGCGGATCGGGTTGCGCTCGGCGTCTTCATCTTCCTGCGCGGCCACGGCCTGCACGGCGGCGTCGAACATCTGCACGGCATTGGGAAAGGCGTCGCGGAAGAAGCCCGAGATGCGCAGCGTGACATCGATGCGCGGACGGCCGATGCCGACCGTTGGCAGCACTTCGAAATCGACCACGCGCTGGCTGCCCGGCGCCCACTTGGGCCGCACGCCGATGAGCGCGAAGGCCTGCGCCAGGTCGTCGCCGCCGGTGCGCATGGTGGCCGTGCCCCAGACCGACAGGCCGAGCGCGACCGGGTAGTCGCCATGCTCCTGCAGATGGCGTTCGACCAGCTGCGCGGCGGACTTGAGCCCGAGCATCCAGGCCGTGGGCGTGGGGATGGCGCGCGTGTCGACCGCGTAGAAGTTGCGCCCGGTCGGCAGCACATCGGGTCGGCCGCGCGAAGGCGAGCCGCTCGGGCCCGGCGGCACGAAGCGGCCTTGCAGTGCGCGCGACAGCTGACGCAATTCTTCCCCGCCACATGCATCGAGCGCGGGCGCGAGACGGTGCGCGATGCGGCCCATCACGGCAGCGGTATGCGGCAGTCCGGGCGGACAGGTGTCCGCTTCGAGCAGCTGCTGCGCCAGCAGCTCCAGCCGCTCGCGCGTGTCGCCCTGGTGGCGCCAGGCCTCGTCGCTCACGGCCGCCAGCAATGCGGGCCGCGCGCCCTGCCAGGGCTTCGCCGCGTCGATGTCGAGCGGGTCGAAGGCGTCGCCGGGCAGCAGGTCGGCCGCGAGCGCGCCGAGCAGCCCGGCGTTCTCGCCCGCGCCGTCGCCGGCCGGAAAGCGCGCGAGCGCGAGCAGCGTGTCGCGCCGCAGCCGATCGCGCGGCGACTCGCCGAACACATGCAGGCCGTCACGGATCTGGGTTTCTTTCAGTTCGCACAGGTACGCATCGACACGCGCCAGCACGGCATCGTCTTCCGCGCCCGGCATGCCCAACTCTTCGACCAGGTGCTGGGCGCGCACGGTCGCGAGGATCTGCGCGCGCAGCACCTTGGCGCGGCGTGCGTCGACCAGCAGCGCGTCGTAGTACTCGTCGACCTGCCGCTCCAGGTCCTGCAGCGGGCCGTGGTTCTCGGCGCGCGTGAGCGGCGGCATCAGGTGGTCGACGATCACGGCCTGCGTGCGGCGCTTGGCCTGCGCGCCCTCGCCGGGGTCGTTGACGATGAAGGGGTACACGTTGGGCAGCGGCCCGAGGATGGCGTCGGGCCAGCAGGTGGCCGCGAGCGCCAGGCTCTTGCCCGGCAGCCATTCGAGGTTGCCGTGCTTGCCGACGTGGACGACCGCGTCGATGGCGAACACATCGCGCAGCCAGAAATAGAACGCGAGGTAGCTGTGCGGCGGCACCAGTTCGGCGTCGTGGTAGCTCGCGTAGTCGGCCAGGCCCAGCGGGCCGAGCGCGCGTGCCGGCTGGATGCCGACGAACACGCGGCCCAGCCGCAGCCCGGCGATCATGAAGCGGCCCTGGCGCAGCATCGGGTCGTGCTCGGGCGGGCCCCATTGCGCGTCGATGGCGGCGGCCATGCCCTCGGGCAGCGCCGCCAGGCGCGCGCGATAGTCGGCGAGCGCGTAGCTCTGCCACGCGGGTCGCGCGGCCCATTGGGCGGAATCGTTGGCGATGCCCTCCTGCAGCGTGCGCATCAGCGCGTCGCCGTCCGCGGGCAGCGTGTCGAGCGTGTAGCCCTCGGCGCGCATCGTGCGCAGGATGGCCATCACCGAGGCCGGCGTGTCCAGCCCCACGCCGCTGCCGATGCGGCCTTCGCTGCCGGGGTAGTTCGCCAGGATCAGCGCGACGCGTTTTTCATCCGCGCGCAGTCTGCGCAGGCTGCACCAGCGGCGCGCCAGTTCGGCCACGAAGGCGATGCGGTCGGGCTCGGGGCGGTAGCCGACCACCTCGGTCTGCGTGAGTTCGCAGCGGTGCGACAGGCCCTTGAAGCTCACGGCGCGCGTGACGATGCGCCCGTCCATCTCGGGCAGCGCGATCTGCATCGCGATGTCACGTGGGCGCAGGCCTTGGCTGTCAGCCAGCCAATCTTCGCGGTTGCCGCCGCTCACGATCACCTGCAGCACGGGGGCGTCGCCCGCGAGTGCCAGAGGCTCACCGCTTTCGTCCGAAGCGCCCTGCCCCAGCGCGGCGAAGGCGGTGGTGTTGAGCACGAGCTGCACGTCGTGTTCTACACACAACGCGCGCAACGCGGAGAGGCACAGCGGGTCCTTGAGCGAATCGAGCGCCACGGGCAGCGGGTTCAGTCCTTGCGCATGCAGCGCGGCGGCCAGCGCGTCGAAGGCTTCGGTGTTGCCTGACAGCAGGTGCGAGCGATAGAACACCAGCGCGACCACGGGCGCATCCGCATGCCAGCCGGCGCGCAGGTCGTCGATGCCCGCGACCGTGTGCGTCGCGTCCATGCCGCCCGGCACATGCAGCGCCACCTGCGGCAGGCTGCGCGGCGGCAACGGTGCCTCGCCGTGGCCCAGGCCATGGAAGGCCACCGCGCGCAGGAACTGCGCCGCGTTGCCCGCACCGCCCGAGCGCAGGTACTGCCACAGCTGCCGGCTCACGCCGCGCGCCGCGGTGCCGCGCGCGAGCAGGTCTTCGTCTTCCTGCAGGTCGCCCGAGAACATCGCGAGTTGCTGGCCCTGGCGCTTCGCGAGCTTTTCGAGCTGCTGCAGGCCGTAAGCCCAGGCCGATTCGGCCCCCAGGTGATCGACCACCACCACGCGCGCATGCCGCAGCACCTCGTCGACGTACAGGTCGAGCGACGCAGGCTGGCGCAGGTGCATGAGGTTGGCCAGCCGCAGCGAGGGGTAGCCGGGGTCGGTGGCCGCCAGCGCCGTGCGCGCGGCGGCGAGCAGCGCGAGCGTGGTGTCGGCCGAGCTGAGCACCACGATGTCGCCCGGCGTCTGGTCGAGCCGGGTGACGACGCTCGGGTCGTCCTCGACGAAGCGGCCGGGCTGAGTGCTCAGCAGGTGCATGCGGTCAGGCGGGAACGGCCGCCACGCCTTCCAGTGCCTTGCGCAGCGCGCCTTCGTCCAGGTCTTCACCGATGAACACGAGCCGCGTGCGCTGCGCCTCGCCGTCGCGCCAGCGGCGGTCGAAGTGGTGGTCGAAGCGGCGGCCCACGCCCTGCACCAGCAGGCGCATCGGCTTGTGCGGCACGGCGACGAAGCCCTTCACGCGGTAGATGGTGTGCTGCTCGACCAGTGCGGTCAGCACGGCGATGAGACCGTCGCGGTCCACGGGCGGCAGCTCGATCACGAGCGAGTCGAACTCGTCGTGGTCGTGGTCTTCCTCGTGGTCGTGGTGGCTCTCGCGCAGGTGGATGGTGCTCTCGGCGGCGCGGCCCTGGCCCAGCAGCAGCGCGAGCGGCAGCTTGCCTTCGGTGGCGCCGACGATCTTCACCTCGGGCGGCAGCTCTTCGCGCACCAGCGCCTCGACCTGCGCGCGCGCGGCGGCGTCCATGAGGTCGGTCTTGTTGAGCACCACGAGGTCGGCGGCCGAGAGCTGGTCTTCGAACAGTTCGTGCAGCGGCGATTCATGGTCGAGGTTGGGGTCGGCGCGGCGCTGCACGTCGACCTGCGCGGGGTTCGCGGCGAACTGGCCCGACGCGGCGGCGGGGCCGTCGACCACGGTGACCACCGAATCGACGGTGAAGATGTTCGCGATGTCGGGCCACTGGAAGGCCTGCACCAGCGGCTTGGGCAGCGCCAGGCCCGAGGTCTCGATGAGCACGGCGTCAATCTGGTCGCGGCGCTCGGCCAGCTGCAGCATCACGGGCAGGAACTCTTCCTGCACGGTGCAGCAGACGCAGCCGTTGGCCAGCTCGTAGAGCGCGCCTTCGCGCTCGTTGCCTTCGTCGTCGCAGCCGATGCCGCAACCGCGCAGGATGTCGCCGTCGATGCCGAGTTCGCCGAACTCGTTGACCACCACCGCGATGCGGCGGCCCTCGGCATTGCCGAGGATGTGGCGCAGCAGCGTGGTCTTGCCGCTGCCGAGGAAGCCCGTGACGATGGTGACGGGGATCTTGGCGTTGCTTTGTGTCATGGAATGGATGCTTTCAGGCGCGCAAAGCGCGCGGGGAATCGGGCGCGCGGCGCGTGCGTGGCGCACGCGCCGGCGAACGGCACGCCCTCTTCAACGAGGGGCTGCCGGCGCGAATCAGACGGCGCTGTACAGGCGGCGCTCGACCAGGGCCGTGCCCTGCAGGCGGCGCCAGGCCTTGGCCGCGGCCAGCACGCCCAGGTCGACCAGCGGCTCGACCAGCACGACCGTCATGTAGGCCGCGCCGAAGCTGGCGATCTGGCCCAGGTTCTCGAGGCCCGTGCCGCGACCGTAGAGCGCCCAGAAGCCGACCCACACCACGATGCCGCCCTGGTAGGCCACCGACAGCTTGAAGGCCTGCTGGTAGCTGATGTCCACGTAGGCCATGTTCGCGGGAATGATGCGGCGGGCCAGCGCGGCGGTCGCGAACAGCGGCACGAGCAAGGTCGTGACGTTCATGCCGTACTGCGGCAGGTCAGGCGGTGCGAAGAACAGGCTCTGGATGAGCAGGCCGCCGGCCAGGCCGATGGCCGCGGGCGCGAGCCCGAAGAGGAGCATCAGCGTGGTGCCCAGGATCAGGTGCACCTCGGACACGCCCACGGGATGGTGCGGGAACACCTCGAAGAAGCAGAACACCAGCATCACGGTGAAGACCGAGCGCAGCAGCAGGCCGATGGGGCCGTCCTTGCGCAAGGTGTCGAAGGCGACCTTGCCTGTGTAAGCCAGTGCAGCCGCCCCCGTGGCATAGCTGAGGAAGATCTTGGATCCGTCGACGAGTCCGGGTTCGATGTGCATCGCGCACCTCCTGAAATGCACCGAAGTGCGAAAGTTGATTGTTGGGGGATGGACTGGCTTGCGCAAGTCCCCGTCATGAAACCCGGGAGCCTTGCAGCCCCCGTTGAACAGGCGATGGCTGTGGCTTGCGCCGCAGCCGTCGCCAGCCGATCACCACGCCGCTCGCCGAAGCGACGACACCGATGACCGACAGGAACCACATCACCAGGTCCCAGGCCGGCCGGTACTGGATGAGCCAGGGAAAGTCGAGGCTGTGCGCGGCGTTGAAGAGCCAGCGGCGCAACCGCGCGTTGCGGTCGTTGCTGCCGGCCACCTGGCCGCTCGTCGGGTCGATGTAGAGCCAGCTGCGCGCGGCGTCGTCGAACTCGAGCCGCCACACCGGCAGCACGCGCGTGCGATGGTGGCCGTACCAGTAGAAGTCTTCCTGCGTTTGCAAGGCGGCCTGTGTGATCGCGGCGCCGGGGTGCAGTCGGGCGGCGGCTCGCACGATGTCGTCGCGGGCGATGACGGCTGGTGCGCCGGTGGCGGCATCGACCACCTGCACGCGGGCCTGCGCATCGCGCAGCTGCAGCAGCGGCTTGCCGTCGAACCCCATCAGCAAGACTTCGCGCGGTGCGCCGGCGCCCTCGCCTGCCGGCACCACGGCCGGCGGCCAGGGGAACGGCGATGCGCCGGTGCCCGTGTAGCGCGCCATCGCGGCCGCATCGGCCGGCGCGCGCTGAAACCAGCCGTTGGGGTTCATCGAGAGCCAGCCGCTCACGATCCAGGTCAGCACGAAGAAGCCGCCGATCAGCCCGGCGATGTGGTGCCAGGCCATCCAGCCGGTGTACGGCGTGACCGCGCCGCTGCGAAAGCGCCACCGCAGCCGAAGGCGCAGGATGCCGATGACGATGCCCGTCACGGCCGAGACGATGCAGGCGGCCGACAGCCACACGACCACGTCGTGCCACAGCGGCGGATCGGCGCGCAGCGGCGTGAAGTAGATCCAGTGCGGCACGGCGCCCAGCCAGTTCCAGAAGCGCTCGGTGCGCGTGGTGTCGCGCACCACCTCGCCGGTGCGCGAGGACACATACAGCTCGGTGCCCGCCGCGTCGCCGACTTCGATGCGGTGCAGCGGGCGCAGCGGGTTCAGGCCCTGCGGCACCGTCCACTGGTCGCGCTCCAGCGTCTCGGCCCATCGTGCGCCGGGCTGTGCGGAGAAGTCGCGGGCGATGGCCTCGGCCCGCGCGGCATCGACCGGGCCGAGCACATGGCCGTCGCGCGCGGACACGGCATGCCGCCCGCCGCGCGCATCGACGATGCGCCACACGGGCTGCGCGTCGGTGCCGGCCTGCATCTCCAGCGCCATGCGCCGGGGCGGCTGCGTGCGCACCGCGAGCGGCAGCGCATCGAGCGCGACAGCCGGCGCGACCACCGCCTGTTCGAGGCGTACCGGGGCGAGCCCCGCGAGCCGCTCTTCGTCCGTGAGGTTCGGGTACCCCACGTACATCATGACCACGCCCGAGACGAACCACATGACGAACAGCAGGCAGCCGCCGATGCCCAGCCATCGGTGCGTCCAGTACAGCGCCCGCCGCAGCGGAGGCCATGTGTGTTGCCATGCGGTGCTCATGCGGCCATTCTTGTTCAGAAGGTCACGAACGCCGACAGCTCGAACGAGCGCGGCCGGCCCAGCAGCCACTGGTTGCCGCCGTTCGAGAACGAGACCGGGTACTTGCGGTCGGCGAGGTTGAAGGCGCGCAGCGCGAGCTTGAGCGACGGGTTCGCCTGCCAGCTCACGCCCGCGTCGGCCACGGTGTAGGAGCCGATGCGGCGCGTGTTGGCCGCATCGACCTGCCGCGCGCCGACGTGGCGCACGCCGAGTTCGGCCTCCCACTGCGGCAGGAAGCGCCAGTGCAGCCACAGGTTGGCAGCCACCTCGGGCACGCCGGCGGGCGTGTTGCCCGCGCGCGAGACCAGCGACTTGCCGACCGCCTCGTTGAAGTCGTCGTAGCGCGCACGCAGCCGCGCGGCGTTGGCTTCGAGGCGCAGCGTGGAGGTCAGCGCCAGGTCGAGCGTGGCCTCGATGCCTTCGGACGACTGCTTGCCGATCTGCTGCACGACGGTCGGGTCGTTCGCGTCGCGCGACAGCAGCTTGGTCTTCTCGATGCGGTAGGCCGCCACGCTCCACGCGCCGCGGCCCTCGGCCAGCTGGCGCTTGTAGCCCACCTCGACCTGCTTGCCGACGCTGAGCTCGAACGGCACCTGCGTGGCCGAGGTGCTGATGAGCCCGGTGAGCGGATCGGCCGCGCGCGCCACCTGCGCATAGAACGACTGCGCGGCGTCGGGCGCGTAGACCACGCCCAAGCGGCCCGTGGCGTACTCGAAGGTCTTGTCCAGGCGCGGGGCACGGCCCTGCGGGTCGGTGCGCACGATCTTCGCGTGGTCCCAGCGCAGGCTGCCGACCACCGACCAGTGTTCGTTGAAGGCCAGCTTGTCTTCGGCGAAGAAGGCGTAAGTGCTGGTCCTGGTCTTGTAGCGCGGCAGGTAGGGCGTGGGCGAGACGTAGTAGCCGGGGTTGAAGACGAAGGCGTCGACCACCGAGCGCCCGCCGTAGGGCGTGTCGCTCGAATTCAGGAAGTCGATGCGGTTGGCGTCGAAGCCCACCAGCACCTGGTTCTTCAGGCCGAACAGCGCGTGCTTGAAGGTGGCGTCGGTGCGGTTGCCGATCTGCTCCTGGTCGTGGCCGATTTCCAGGTAGTCGCCGCGCGTCACGCGGTTCGTGGTGGCGCTGTAGGTGTAGGTTTCGCTGTCGCGCCAGTGGCGCTTGCTGTCCAGGCGATAGAGCTGGTTGCGCACGGTGACGGCGTCGTTGGGCGTCCACTGCGCATCGAGGCGGGTCCAGCGGTCGCGGTACTTGACCTCGGCGTCGTCGAGGTTGTAGTTCTGTTCGCGGTTCAGGCTGCTCACGCGGCCGTTGACGAGCGGCACGCCAAAGTAGCGCTGCGGCGTCTGGCGGCCCTCGTCGTGCGAGAGCGTGAACTGCAGCCGCGGCGACACGTCGAGCCGCACCGCGCCGCCCACCGCCAGGCTCTCGGCCTCGCCGCGCCGCATGAAGCCGTCGGTCCTGCGGTGGCTGATGTCGAAGCGGTACGAGAGCATGTCGTTGATCGCCCCGCCGCTGCCGAAGGCGACCTGGCGCGTGGCGTCGGAGCCGACGGTCACGAGTGCTTCGTTGCGAATCGGGCCGCGCGTGGGCTTCTTGGGCACCACGTTGATCGCGCCGCCGATGGCGCCTTCGCCGAACATCACCGAGGCGGCGCCGCGCAGCACCTCGATGCGGTCGGTCGACCAGGTGTCGAACGGGAAGGTGACGGTGCCTGCGCCCACGTACAGGCGCGTGCCGTCGTACAGCTGCATCACCGAGCCGTGGCCGTTGAAGCCGCGCGCCGACAGCGACGAGCCGCCGTTGCCCGGCGCGGGCGAACCCGTGATGCCGGTGGCACGGCTCGCGGCCTCGACCACCGACACGTCGCCGCGCGCGCGGATGGCGTCGCCGGTCAGCACCTCGATGCTGGCCGGTGTTTCGAGCGGCGTGAGGCCCAGGCGGCTGCCGGTCTGCGTGGGCTCGTCCAAGGCCAGCGGCGTGTGGCGGCTGGCTTCGACCTGCACGGGCGTGAGGCTGGGACGGCCGGCCGTGTCGCCCGACTGGGCGAGAACTGGCCCGCAAGCGAGGCCGAGCCCCAGCGAAAGACCTGAAAGACCCGAAAGGCGCACCCGTTGCAGGGGCGGGCCCGAGCGATCGCGCGGCGGCGATGCAATGCGATTCATCCGACTTCTCCTCCAGCCCGCGTCCCCGCAGGCTCTTGACCGATCGCGGACGCCGAGGGAGAAGAGACGAGGGGCGGTGCCGTTTCGCGCGAGGGAAAAGCGGCAGGCCCGGACACGCACTCCCGCAGCATCCGAAGGCGGTTGCGAAGGCCGGTATCCGGGCTCGCGGAGTGCGTCGGGGTGCAATGCATGCACCTCGGCGCCGAAGCCCTCGCCTTCCCACGCCGAAGCGCAGTGGCTGCCCGGGCGAAGAATCGCCGAGACCTGAGGGTGTCGATGTCCGCTGACCGTTGCGGGGGCAGCGCAGGAATGGAAGGGTCGTTCGAAAAAACGACGCCTCGCACCTGCTTCCCGTTTAACCCCGCCGCCAATCCTGTGACTGGTCGTGCAGGGCACCTTCGAACCGTGGGGTGTTGGACGACACCGGTGTGAACCAATGTTTCCAACCGCCGGGATTATAGGGAGCGCCCTCCGGCAGCTCCCTTGCGGGCCCCGTCAGACGGGCTTGCCGTCGGGCCCGAAGAGCCGCCGCAGCACCGCCACGCCGGCCACCAGTGCATTCGAATACGTGCCGTAGGGCTCGTGGGCGGCTTCGAGCGGCACGTACACATGGGTGGAGTCGCCGGGCGAGCCGTCCACGGCCTCCATCAGCACCCAGTAGAACTCCCCTTCTTCCAGTTCGTGGACGGTGAGTGCGATGTCTCTCGGCGAAGGCATGACGGTCAAAAATGAAACAGGGAATGAACCCGCCTTTGAACGGGCAAGGGGCCGGCGCGGTTGTCAGTACTAGGGCTTCTCCTACAGTGCCCGGACGCCGCGCGGCCTAATGTTAGGGGTGGGGAGTTGCATCAGAACAAGGAGTCAGCATGAAACATTTCACGCTTGAACCCAACATGCGCGCCGCCTTCGGTGGCGCGTTCTACCCGACCGGTTACTCCCTGGTGATGTTTCCGAGCGTCGAAGACGCCAGCCGCATCGGCCACGGGCTGATCGCGAAAGGCATCGTGAGCGGCGACGAGGTCTACCTGATACCGGCCGAAACCGTCCTGGCGGAAATCGCGCCGACCGTGCATGCCTCGCACAGTCCCCTGCCCTCCGCCGGCACCGACGGCGACACGGTGCGCGCCTTCATCCAGCTGGCCCACGAAGGCCACACGGGCCTGCTGATCCGCACCAAGGACGGCGCCATCGCCGAGCGCGTGATGGAACTGGTGCGTACCGTGCCCTACTCGATCGCCGAGCGCTACCGCACGCTGGTGATCGAGGACCTTTGAGTTCTCAGGCCGGCACCGCCATCGCGGCGGCGCGCTGCACCACATCGCGGGCCATGGCCTGGGCGAGTTCCTGTTCGCCCAGGAACACCTTCGCGTCGGTTTCGGCGGCCAGCAGGCGGGCTTCCTGCTCGTTGTGGCTGCGCACCACGGTCTGGATGGTGGGGTTCAGCGTGCGCGCGGTTTCGATCATCTGGCGCACGTTCATGGCGTCGGGCGTGGCCACCACGAGCACGCGGGCGCGCGCCACGTGCGCCTGGATCAGCACCGCCGGGTCGGCCGCGTCGCCCCACACGGCGGGGATGCCGGCCTCGCGCAGCTTCTCGACCAGCTCGCGGTTCTGCTCGGCCACCACGTAGGGGATGTCGTTCGTCTCGAGCTCGGCGGCGATGCGCCGGCCCACCCGGCCGTAGCCGACCAGCACCACCTGCCGCGACAGGTACTTGGCCTCGGTGGTCATGGGCAACTCGGCCAGCGGGTCGCTGCGCGCGTCGAGTTCGCGTGCGAACTTCGAATGCGCGTGCAGCCATTTCTGCAGCGGCGCGATGAGGCTGAACCACAGCGGGTTGGTGGCGATGGAGATCAGCGCACCCGCCAGCACCAGGCTCTGCCCTTCCACCGGCAGCAGGCCGAGCGACACGCCCAGCCCGGCCAGGATGAACGAGAACTCGCCGATCTGCGCCAGGCTCGCGCTCACGGTGAGCGCGGTGGCCAGCGGGTAGCGGAACACCAGCACCAGCGCGCAGGCCGCGAGCGACTTGCCCAGCACGATCACCAGCACCACGGCCAGCACCTGCAGCGGTCGCTCCACCAGCACCGAGGGGTCGAAGAGCATGCCGACCGACACGAAGAACAGCACGGCAAAGGCATCGCGCAGCGGCAGCGACTCCTGCGCCGCGCGGTGGCTGAACTGCGACTCGCGCATCACCATGCCGGCGAAGAAGGCGCCCAGCGCGAACGACACGCCGAACAGCGCCGCCGAGGCAAAGGCGATGCTCACGGCCGCCGCCACCACGCACAGCGTGAACAGCTCGCGCGAGCCGGTGCGCGTGACCTGCCAGAGAATCCACGGGAACACGCGCCGCCCCACCACCAGCATCAGCAGCACGAAGCCGCCGACCTGCAGCAGCGTGAGGCCCAGCGTCTGCCAGACCGGCGCGCCGTTGGTGTCGGCGTTGGTGCCGCCCAGCGCGCCCGCCAGCGGCGGCAACAGCACGAGCACCAGCACCATCGCGAGGTCTTCGACCACCAGCCAGCCGATGGCGATGCGGCCGGTGAAGGAATCAAGGATGCCCAGGCTCTCGAGCGCACGCAGCAGCACCACCGTGCTCGCCACCGACAGCGCCAGCCCGAACACCAGCGCCGCGCCCCAGCTCCAGCCCCACCACACCGCCAGGCCGCCGCCGAGCAGCGTGGCGACGACGATCTGCGCGATGGCGCCGGGCAGCGCAATCTTGCGCACCGCGAGCAGGTCGGCCAGTGAAAAATGCAGGCCCACGCCGAACATCAGCAGCATCACGCCGATCTCGGCCAGCTGCGCGGCAATGCCGGCATCGGCCACGAAGCCCGGCGTGAACGGGCCGATGATCACGCCCGCCAGGAGGTACCCCACCAGCGCCGGCAATCGCAGCCGCGCCGCGAGAAAGCCGAACACCAGCGCCAACCCCAGGCCGGCGGCAATCGTATTGATGAGGGAGACGCTGTGGGGCATCGGTCCATTTTGCAGGAACGGCCCCCAACCTTTGAAGCCCGCAGGCTTCTACGGGCCTGCGTCTACACCCCTACGGAAGCGACGCGAACTATCGTAGGCATAAAGCACTTCTATTCGCATCGACACCTTTCTCATCCAGAATTTGAGCGGTCCCCCCGTCCCCCCAACAACAGGAGCCTCCCCATGAGCAACGAGAAAACCGAAGCGAAGTGCCCGTTCAGCCAGGCCACCGGCGCCGGCACCACGAACCGCGACTGGTGGCCCGAGCAGCTGCGCCTGGACCTGCTGCACCAGCACTCCTCCAAATCCGATCCCCTGGGCGCCGGTTTCGACTACGCCAAGGCCTTCCAGAGCCTGGACCTCGCCGCGGTGAAGAAAGACCTCGCCGCGCTGATGACCGACTCGCAAGACTGGTGGCCCGCCGACTTCGGCCACTACGGCCCGCTCTTCATCCGCATGGCCTGGCACAGCGCCGGCACCTACCGCATCGGCGACGGCCGTGGCGGCGCGGGCCGCGGGCAGCAGCGCTTCGCGCCGCTCAACAGCTGGCCCGACAACGTGAGCCTGGACAAGGCGCGCCGCCTGCTGTGGCCGATCAAGCAGAAGTACGGCCAGAAGATTTCCTGGGCCGACCTGTTGATCCTCACCGGCAACGTCGCGCTCGAGACCATGGGCTTCAAGACCTTCGGCTTCGGCGGTGGCCGCCCCGACGTGTGGGAGCCCGACCAGGACGTGTACTGGGGCCGCGAGAAGACCTGGCTGGGCGGCGACGTGCGCTACGCACAGGGCTCGCCCGGCGTCGAGAAAGACCGCGGTGTGCTCGTGAAGGACGACGACAGCAAGGTGCCGCACAGCCGCAACCTCGAGAACCCGCTGGGCGCCGTGCAGATGGGCCTGATCTACGTGAACCCCGAAGGCCCGGACGGCAACCCCGACCCGATCGCCGCGGCCCACGACATCCGCGACACCTTCGCCCGCATGGCCATGAACGACGAGGAAACCGTGGCGCTCATCGCCGGCGGCCACACCTTCGGCAAGACGCACGGCGCGGGGCCGGCCTCGAACGTCGGCAAGGAACCCGAAGCCGCCGGCCTCGAAGACCAGGGCTTCGGCTGGAAGAACAGCTTCGGCACCGGCAAGGGCGGCGACACCATCACCAGCGGCCTCGAAGTGACGTGGACCACCACGCCCACGAAGTGGAGCAACAACTTCTTCGAGAACCTGTTCGGCTACGAATGGGAGCTGACCAAGAGCCCCGCCGGCGCGCACCAGTGGGTGGCCAAGGGCGGCGCCGGTGCCGGCACCATCCCCGACGCGCACGACGCCTCCAAGCGCCACGCGCCGACCATGCTCACGACCGACCTGTCGCTGCGCCTGGACCCGGCCTACGAAAAGATCTCGCGCCGCTTCCTGGCCAACCCCGACCAGCTCGCCGACGCCTTCGCGCGCGCCTGGTTCAAGCTCACGCACCGCGACATGGGCCCGCGCGCCCGCTACCTCGGGCCCGAGGTGCCGGCCGAAGAACTCATCTGGCAAGACCCGATCCCGGCCGTCGACCACCCGCTGGTCGACGCCAACGACGTCGCGGCGCTGACGAAGAAGGTGCTGGCCTCGGGCCTCACGCCTGCGCAGCTGGTGTCGACGGCGTGGGCCTCGGCCTCCACCTTCCGCGGCTCCGACATGCGCGGCGGTGCCAATGGCGCCCGCGTGCGGCTGGCGCCCCAGAAGGACTGGGCCGTCAACCAGCCCGCGCAGCTGGCCCAGGTGCTGAAGGTGCTCGAAGGCATCCAGAGCGAGTTCAACGCGGCACAGACCGGCGGCAAGAAGATCTCGCTGGCCGACCTGATCGTGCTGGCCGGCGGTGCGGGCGTGGAACAGGCCGCGCGCAATGGCGGGCGTGAAGTGAAGGTGCCCTTCTCGCCGGGCCGTGCCGACGCCTCGCAGGAACAGACCGACGTGCCCTCGTTCGAGCCGCTGGAGCCCGCGGCCGACGGCTTCCGCAACTACCTGAAGGGCCGCTACAGCGTGCCCGGCGAAGCGCTGCTGATCGACAAGGCGCAGCTGCTCACGCTCACAGCGCCCGAGATGACGGTGCTGGTCGGCGGCCTGCGCGTGCTCGACACCAACGTCGGCCAGACGCGCCACGGCGTCTTCACGAAGACGCCCGGCACGCTGAGCAACGACTACTTCGTCAACCTGCTCGACATGGGCACGGAGTGGAAGGCGGTGTCGGACGCCAAGGAAGAGTACGAAGGCCGCGACCGCAAGACCGGCGCGCTGAAGTGGACCGGCACGCGCGTCGACCTGGTGTTCGGCTCCAACGCGCAGCTGCGCGCCATCGCCGAGGTCTACGGCGCTTCCGACAGCCAGCAGAAGTTCATCGACGACTTCGTGGCCGCCTGGACCAAGGTGATGAACCTGGACCGCTTCGATCTCGCCTGAGGCGGGGCGCCTCCGGGCGCCTGCGCCGTCCGCGCCCTAAGCCCTGTGCCGTCGGGCGCGGACGCCCACGAATTGGGGGGAAAACTCCCTCGGTACAGCACGCCGAGGCCGTCTTTTTCCTAGGACCGAATCAGTCGAACGGCTCTGCAAGAAAAGCATGAGTTACTGCATCCGAGTTGCGACATAGTCAACGCCATATCCGCTCAGATCCTTCCCTGTTGCTCGAAGACTTGTTGCTGTCAACTCCTGCACCGTGAATTCCTGTGTCGCCCCCTGCGGTGTCACATCTTCAAGACGAAAGCGTGATGCACCTGGAACAGCGGCGGCGATTTGGTCCAGATCGACATCGGCTTTCCCCGATTGGTGCTTCACTGTTTTGACCGTCTTCATGTCGACCAAAGTGATGGAATATTTCCCGCTCGTGGCTCGCCAAGTGCCTGTGGCGAGGATCCTCGACACGATCGCTGCATTCGGCCCGATTTTCTCGGCGTTTCTCAATGTGAGCTCGCCAGTGAAGTTGTAGTGCCCAGTCTGCAGGAATTGAGAATAGCCGCTGGATGTGAGTTCTCCTTCTGGCACAGCGTAGCGGGATATGCCGTGCCACTTGCCTATTAGCGGAGATGCCGTGCTTTGAACGCCCTGCCCTTCCGTGTTCACGTTCACCGTCGCGTTTTGGATCGAGATATTTCCGTACACATCGTTGTTGGTTCCCGAGACGGCAAAACTACCGTTGGTCGCCGCCGGCGGAGTACTCGTGGTGGCGGTTCCTGAGTTAATGAGGGCAACTACGATCCCTCCAATGACGGTGATCACGGAACCAATGAGAGTAAGTTTTGCGGGAGCATTCATGGGTCAGGATGATGGACATCGGCACTGACACAATCGTCCCGGTTTTCGATTGATGCCCGGTCGGAAAGTCGCATGCCGCGAACAACTTGTGCAACGGCAGTATGCCGTCGGCAACCAAAAGCGGGACTTCTTTTGCGTGGAGTTCCAAAAGATTGTGGCTAGAGCAAACGCAACACCTTGCACCTTCGCCACATCGGCGATTCGGATCGCAATGCACGATTGCGCGCCATCGCCGAGGTCTATGGCGCTTCCGACAGCCAGCAGAAGTTCATCGACGACTTCGTGGCCGCCTGGACCAAGGTGATGAACCTGGACCGCTTCGATCTCGTCTGAGGCGGGGCGCCTGCGGGCGCTTGCACCGTCCGCGCCTCTGGGGGGCCGCCCCCCGCGGGCGCGGACTCCCATGAACGAGGTATTCGGTTTCCGGGCCGGGGCACTAGATTCGGCCCCATGAAATTCGCGAAGGCATGGCTTGCCGCCGGCGTCATCCTGGCGGCCTCGCAGTTGGGCGCGCTGCATGCGCAGGACGGCAACCCCGAATGGCGCGCGCTGCGCCAGGAACTCGTTCAACGCATCAACGCCAACTGCTACGACGTCGGCACGCTTGAGCTGGCGCAGCAGGTGCTGCAGACGGCGCAACGCACGGGCGGGGCCGAGTCCGCCGACACGGCCCTCAGCCTCGTGCTGCTGGCCCATGTCCACCAGCGACAGGGGCAGCTGACCCGGGCCGCGCAGTCGTACACGGCCGCGCTCGCCATCCAGGAAAAGACCGCCGGGCCGGACAGCCCGCGGGTGGCGTTCACGCTGAGCGCGCTGGCCGGCCTGCACTACCGCCGCGAGGCCTTCGACCAGGCCATTGCGCTGTACGAACGCGCCCTGGCGATCCACGAGAAGCAGCGGCGCCCCGACGCACACGCCGTGCTGTACAGCCGGCAGAACCTGGCCGCGGCCCATCGCGCCCAGGGCGCCTACGCCAAGGCCGCCCCGCTGTACGAACGCGAGCTCGACGCCAGAGCGCAGCCGCTGCTCGCGGTGGCCCTGGTGCACTGACGTGCACTGAAGCGCACCGAAACGCGCCACACCGCACCGAAACGCGCGGGCCGGCGCCCTGCTCCCGCTACTGCGCCATCTTCGATTCGCGCGCGTTCACCAGCTCCTCGGGCTCCTGCGACTCGACCCAGCTCTCGTTGTTGAGCCCGGCCTGCAGCCGCTCGGTGTCCAGTTCGTTGGTCCACTTGGCGACCACGATGGTGGCCACGCCGTTGCCGATCAGGTTGGTGAGCGCGCGCGCCTCGGACATGAAGCGGTCGATGCCCAAAATGAGCGCCAGCCCCGCCACCGGCACATGCCCCACCGCCGACAGCGTGGCCGCCAGCACGATGAAGCCGCTGCCCGTGACGCCGGCCGCCCCCTTCGAGGTGAGCAGCAGCACGGCCAGCAGCGTGATCTCCTGCGTGAGCGTCATCGGCGTGTTGGTGGCCTGCGCGATGAACACCGCCGCCATCGTCAGGTAGATCGAGGTGCCGTCCAGGTTGAACGAGTAGCCCGTGGGAATCACCAGGCCCACGCAGGTCTTGTGGGCGCCCAGGTTCTCCATCTTCTCCATCATGCGCGGCAGCACCGATTCGCTGGACGAGGTGCCCAGCACGATCAGCAGCTCTTCCTTGATGTACTTGATGAACTTCCAGATGCTGAAGCCGTGAAAGCGCGCAATGAGCCCCAGCACCACGAAGATGAACAGCAGGCAGGTCAGGTAGAAGGTGCCCATGAGCTTGCCCAGCGACAGCAGGCTGCCCAGCCCGTACTTGCCGATGGTGAAGGCCATGGCGCCGAAGGCGCCGATGGGCGCGAGCTTCATGATGTAGTTGACGATCACGAACAGCACGTGCGAGCCCTTCTCGATCACGTCGAACACCAGCGTGCCGCGCCCGCCGAAACGGTGCAGCGCAAAGCCGAACAACACCGCGATCAGCAGCACCTGCAGGATCTCGCCCTTGGCGAAGGCATCAACGATCGTGCTGGGAATCACGTTGAGCAGAAAGTCGACCGTGCCGGTCATCTTGCCGGGGCCGGTGTAGGCCGCGATGGCCTTGGTGTCGAGCGTGGACGCGTCGATGTTCATGCCCGCGCCCGGCTTGAGCAGGTTCACCAGCACGAGGCCGACCACCAGCGCGATGCTGCTCACGATCTCGAAGTACAGGAGCGCCAGCCCGCCGGTCTTGCCGACCTTCTTCATGTCTTCCATGCCGGCGATGCCGACCACCACCGTGCAGAAGATGATCGGCGCGATGATCATCTTGATGAGCTTGATGAAGCCGTCGCCCAAGGGCTTCATCGACTCGCCGAGCGAGGGGTAGAAGTACCCCAGGAGCACGCCGACGATCACCGCAGTGATCACCTGCACGTACAGGGAACGGTAAAGGGGGAGCTTCCTGGGTACTGTGCTTGTTGTATGTGCCATGACTGCCTCCTGAAAAGATGAAGGAAAAACGCTGAAAAAAGGGTTCGTGCCGGGTTGCTTTCGATGGTTGAAGTCGTGTGTCCTGTGGGAGTGGTTCCGGCCCAAATGAAAAAACCCGCCGAAGCGGGTTTTTGTTTTCAGGGCGTGGCGCGCATGCTCAGTGCATGTGGAGGCCGCCGTTGACCGAGAAGTCGGCCCCGGTGCTGTAGCCGCCTTCGTCGGTGGCGAGCCACGCGATGATGGAAGCGATTTCGCTCGGCTCGCCCAGGCGCTTGACCGGGATCGTGGCCACGATCTTGTCGAGCACTTCCTGGCGGATGGCCTTGACCATGTCGGTGCCGATGTAGCCCGGGCTCACCGTGTTCACGGTGACGCCCTTGTTGGCCAGCTCCTGCGCCAGCGCCATCGTGAAGCCGTGCATGCCGGCCTTGGCCGCCGAGTAGTTGGTCTGGCCGGCCTGGCCCTTGGCGCCGTTGACCGAGCTGATGTTGATGATGCGGCCCCAGCCCTTTTCGACCATGTCGCCCACCACCTGCTTGGTGACGTTGAACATGCTGTTGAGGTTGGTTTCGATCACCGCGCTCCAGTCCTCGGGGGTCATCTTGAGGAACATGCGGTCCCGCGTGATGCCGGCGTTGTTGACGAGCACGTCAATCGCCCCGTGGGCCGCCTTGGCGGCGGAGAAGGCTTCGACGGTGGATTGCCAGTCGCCGACATTGCCGACCGACGCGTGGAACTCGAAGCCTTCGGCTTTCTGTTCGGCCAGCCACTTGGCGTAGTCCCGCGTGGGGCCGCAACCTGCGACCACGGTGAACCCGTCCTTGTACAGACGCTGGCAGATGGCTGTTCCGATGCCACCCATGCCTCCGGTGACATATGCAACTTTCTTGCTCATGAGATTTCCTTGATTGAAGCTAGCAAAAAGCCTGAACGGCCGCCTTCACTCTAGCCATTTTCAGGCCACACAACTCTGAGGGAGAACACTGAGCCAAGCTTGCAACCAGCTGTCACGGACATCACCTCGGCGGCACTCTATATGCTTGCGGCTTCGCGCCCGTGACACGGCCCCTGCCGGCCACCCCACCAGGAGTTCGCACGCATGAATTTCGCAATCGTCGTCTTCCCCGAGGTCGAGGAGCTCGATTTCGTCGGTCCCTGGGAAATGCTCACCATGTGGAGCAAGCTGGCCGGCGGCCCCGCGAACTGCCTCGTGGTGGCGCAAACGCACGGCCCGGTCGTCTGCGCCAAGGGGCTGTCGATCAACCCGCATGTCTCGTTCGCCGACTGCCCGCCGCTCGATTTCGTGCTCGTGCCCGGCGGCATGGGCACGCGGCGCGAGGTCGACAACCCCGCCATGGTGCAGTTCCTGGCCGCGCAGGCGCCCGGCTGCAAGGCGCTGCTGTCGGTGTGCACCGGCGCCTTCGTGCTGCATGCGGCCGGCCTGCTCTCGGGCCGCACCGCGACCACGCACTGGGGATCGCTCGACCGCCTGCGCGCACTCGGCGACGTGAAGGTGGTGGAGCAGCGCTTCGTGCAGGACGGCCATGTCTGGACCTCGGCCGGCGTCTCGGCGGGCACCGACCTGATGCTGGCCTTCATCGCCCATGTGGCGGGCGAGGAAGCCGCGGCCAAGGTGCAGCTGCAGGCCGAGTACTACCCGGCCGACACGGTGTACGGCCACACCTCGAGCCATGAGCGCGCGCCGTCGTATGTGCGGCGGCCAGGCTCGCGCGCGGGCCTCGCATGACCGTTCGCTCATTCGTTCACGCGTTCCCTTGATCGATCGAACGGTCGGTCATTTCTTCTTTCTTACTTCTTTCGACCTCCATGTCCACGCCCGACCTCACCGACCTCGAACCGCTTTCCGTGCTCGCCGCCCGCGTGGGGGCGACGCTGCGCGAGCGGCGCCAGACAGTGGCGGTGGCCGAATCGTCGGCCGGCGGCCTGGTCTCGGCCGCCCTGCTCGCCCTGCCGGGCGCCTCGGCTTACTTCCTGGGCGGCGCGGTCATCTACTCGCGGCGTGCCGGCAAGGCCCTGCTCGGCCTCACGCCCGAGGACATGGGCGACATGCGCGGCGAGACCGAACCCTACGCGCGCTTCATCTCGGACCGCATCCGTGATGCCCATCGTTCGAAGTGGGGCATCTGCGAGAGCGGCGCGGCGGGGCCGTCGGGCAGTCCGTACGGCGATGCGCCGGGGCATGTCTGCATCGCCGTGACCGGCGCGGACGGCCTCGTGGTCAGCCGCACGATCGAAACCGGCGCGACCGACCGGCCATGGAACATGGATGTGTTCGCGCGGCTGTTGCTGAAGTTGTTCGAGGAGACCTTGCTGGCGAACGGCGACGCATGACCGAGACAGTGATTTCGACCGCCTCCGAAGAGGAGGTCCGCTCCGGCGTCCTGGGCCGCAGGTTGCGCGAGTTCAACTACGGCTTCGTCGGCGAGTACCCCGATACGCAACCCGTATGGCTGAACGCGAAGGATGCGCAGGGCCGCCTGGTGGGCGGGCTGCGTGGCTTCGTGTTCCTCGAATGGCTGCGCATCGACGTGCTGTTCGTCGAGGAGGAAGCCCGGGGCACCGGCCTGGGCCGCCGCCTGCTCGCGGAGGCGGAAGCGCGCGGCAAGGCGCTGGGCGCCGGGAATGCCGCGCTCGAGACCTTCGAGTGGCAGGCGCGGGGCTTCTACCTGAAGCAGGGCTACGAAGAGTTCGCCCGCATCGACAACTACGCGCGCGGCAACTACCTCGCCTACATGAAGAAGAAGCTGTGAGCCCGGGGCATTGCGGCCCCCGACCCCGAACCTCTCAAGCTGTCGCGCTCAATCCGCCTGCACCCCCGCAGCCCGGATCACCTTCCCCCACTTCTCGATCTCCGCCGCCAGGTGGCTGCGCAGCGCTTCGGGCGTGACCTTGTCCATCGGCACGGCCTCGGTGCTCAGCTCGGCGAAGCGCTTCTTCACGTTGTCGTCCTGCAGCGCGGCGCGCAGGGCCACGTTGAGCTTCTCGATCACGGCCGGCGGCGTGCCCTTGGGCGCATACACGCCGTGCCACACCTTCACGTCGAAGCCCTTGAGGCCCTGCTCGTCGAGCGTGGGGATGTCGGGCATGCTCGACAGGCGCTTGGGCGTGGTCACGCCGAACACCTTCACGCGCTGGCCGTCCTTGATGACGGGCGCGGTCTGCGTGGTCTGGTCGCACAGCAGGTCGACCTGCCCGCCCATGAGGTCGTTGAGTGCCGGGCCTGCGCCCTTGTAGGGCACGGTCGTCAGCTGCACGCCGATCTGGTGCGCGAAGAGCATGCCGCACAGCTGCGAGACGGCACCGATGCCGGCGTTGGCAAGCGAGACCTTGTCCTTGTTGGCCTTCACGTAGGCCAGCAGCTCCTTGAAGTTGTTGGCCGGGAAGTCCTTGCGCGACAGCAGGGTCATCGGCACGTCCATGACCTGGCCGACGTACTCGAAGTCTTTCAGCGGGTCGTAGTTGAGCTTCTTGTACAGCGCGGGTGCGGTGGCCATGCCCATGTGGTGGATGAGGATGGTGTAGCCGTTGGGCGCCGCCTTGGCCACGCGGGTCGGCGCGATGGTGCCGCCCGCGCCCACGGTGTTCTCGACCACCACGGTCTGCCCCAGCGACTTGCCCATGGGCACCGCGAGCATGCGCGCCACCACGTCGGTGGGGCCGCCGGCCGAGTACGGCACGACCATCACGATGGGCTTGTCGGGCCACGCAGCCTGCGCGGCGGCAGGCGATGCGGCGGCGAGCAGGCAGGCGCCCGCCGATGCGGCGATGAGGGCTTTCAGTTTCCAGGTCTTCGTTGCGTTCACTTCTTTGTCTCCTTTTGGTTTGTCTGTGGATCAGTGCGTCACGGATGAATCGCCCGGGCCGTGAGATGTGGCCAGCGCGATCCAGCGCTCGGCCAGCCGCACCACGGGCCCGTCGACCATGCGGCCGTCGAGGCTCACGACGCCGCCGCCGGCCGCGCGCACGGCCTCGGTGACGCGGTGCGCCCAGGCCACCTCGTCGGCCGTGGGCCCGAGCGCGGCCTGCACGGGCGCAACCTGCTCGGGATGGATACACAGCTTGGCGCCGAAGCCGCCGCGCCGGGCGCGCGCGGTGTCGGCGGCGAGCCGCTGCGCGTCGCGCCAGTCGGGCGAGACGCCGTCGATGGGCGTGGCCAGCCCGGCGCGGCGCGAGGCCAGCACGAGCGCGAGGCGCACGGGCACCAGCTCGGCCTCGTCGGCATCGCAGGCCATGCCGAGGTCGGCCTGGAAATCGAGGTGGCCGAAGGCCAGCCGCAGCACCTGCGGCGCACCCGCGATGGCATCGAGCGCGGCGAGCCCCGCGGCCGATTCGATGAGCGGCACCAGCACGGCCTTCGGTCCGACCGTCGCGGCGAGCCGATGCAGTTCGTCGGCGTGCTCGGCCTTGGGCAGCACGACGCCGGCGATCAGGCCATCGGCGATCCAGCCGGCCGCGCGCGCGCAGTCGTCGTCATGCCACGGCGTGCCGCTGGCGTTCACGCGCACCAGAAGTCGCCCTCGCCCTTCGGCGGGCAGCGCCGCCAGCGAGGCGCCAAGCGCGTCGCGCGACTCGGCCTTGCGCGCGGGCGCCACGGCATCTTCGAGGTCGATGATCACGCCGCCCGCACCCGTCGCCAATGCGCGCGCGTGGCGCTCGGGCCGGTCGGCGGGCACGAAGAGAAAGGCGCGCGCAAGAGCGAGCGCTTGATTGGCGGGTCCGCTCATACCGCGCCGGCCGCGCGCAGCGCTGCAATCGCGTCGTCGCCGCGGCCCAGGCTGCGCAAGATCGCGTCGGTGTGCTGGCCGACCGCGGGCACCGGGTCCATGCGGTAGTCGAACGCACTCTGGCGACCGGCCGGCAGCAGCGCCGGAATGTCGCCGGCCGGCGAACCCACCTGGCGCCAGCGCTCGCGCGCCTGCAGCTGCGGGTGCGCCCACAGCCCGGCCATGTCGTTCATGCGCGCGTTGGCGATCTGCGCGGTGTCGAGCCGTTCGAGCACCTGCGCCGCACTGAGCGCTCCGAAGGTGTCGACGATGAGCGTGCGCAGCGCCTCGCGGTGTTCGTTGCGCCGGGCATTGCTGTCGAAGCGCGGGTCGCTCGCGAGCTCGGGGCGCAGCAGCACCTTGTCGCAGAAGGCGCGCCACTCGCGCTCGTTCTGCAGGCCGAGCATCACGGTGCCGCCGTCGCCGGCGGGGAACGGGCCGTAGGGATAGATGGTGGCGTGCGAGGCGGCGCTGCGCGGCGGCGGCGGTGCGCCGTCGTAGGCGTAGTACATCGGGTAGCCCATCCACTCGGCGAGCGATTCGAGCATCGACACGTCGATGTGCGAGCCCTTGCCCGTCTTGCCGCGCTGCATCAGCGCCGCGAGGATGCCGGTGTAGGCGTACATGCCCGCCGCGATGTCGGCGATGGAGTTGCCCGACTTGCACGGGTCGTCGGGCGTGCCCGTCACCGAAAGGAAACCGGCCTCGCTCTGAATGAGCAGGTCGTAGGCCTTCTTGTCGCGGTACGGGCCGTCTTCGCCGTAGCCCGAGATGTCGCAGACGATGAGCGCGGGGTGCTTCTCCTGCAGCACCTGCGCGCCCAGGCCCATGCGCGCGGCGGCGCCGGGCGCGAGGTTCTGCACCAGCACGTCGGCGCCGGCCACCAGCTCCTGCAGCACGGCGAGCGCGGCGGGCTGCTTCAGGTCGAGCGTGAGGCTTTCCTTCGAGCGGTTGACCCACACGAAGTGCGAGGCCTCGCCGTTCACGCGCTCGTCGTAGGCGCGCGCAAAGTCGCCGCCGCCGGGGCGCTCGACCTTGATGACGCGCGCGCCGAGGTCGGCGAGCTGGCGGGTGCAGAACGGCGCCGCGATGGCGTGCTCGAGCGAGATGACGGTGATGCCGTCCAGGGGTCTGGTCATGGGCTTCTTCTTTCTTTCCTTGCGTCAGGCGAGCACGGCCGTGGCCTGCATCGTGAGCCAGCCGTCGGCGTCTTCGCCCCACAGGCTGAAGGTCTTGCCGTCGGTGCTGCCTTCGGCGGGCTTGCCGTGCACGCGGAACGGCGCGATGTCGAAGGTCGGGCGCACGGCGCGGAACTCGAAGCGCGCGAGCTGCGCATCGGCCGGCGCATTGCGGCGCAGCAGGTCGACCAGCAGCGTCGCGATCAGCGGCCCGTGCACGATGAGGCCCGGGTAGCCCTCGACCTGCGTCACGTAGCGGCGGTCGTAGTGGATGCGGTGGCCGTTGAAGGTCAGCGCCGAGTAGCGGAACAGCAGCACGTCGTCGGGCACGAGGTCGCGGCTGAAGGCGGCGTCCTTCGGTGCGGGCGTGGGCGATGGTGCGGCCTCGCCGGGCGCGGCAGCGGCGCGGTAGACGATGTCGTGCTCTTCGGTCAGCGCGAGCCCACGCGCGTTGCGCACCTCGTGGCGAACCAGCACGAACACCAGCTCGCCCGTGCGGCCGGCCTTGTGCGTGACCGAGGCGATGGTCGACGTGCGCTCGACCGCATCGCCCACCTGCAGCGGATTGCCCGGCTCCCACGTCAACCGGCCGCCGGCCCACATGCGGCGCGGCAGCGGCACGGGCGGCAGGAAGCCGCCGCGCTTGGCATGGCCGTCTTCGCCGATCTCCGACTGGCGGTGGTGCGGCAGGAAGTAGAGCCAGTGCCACAGCGCAGGCAGGCGCGTGCCCGCCTCGGGCAGCGGGTCGTCGCGGTCGAGCGTGGCGGACAGGCCGCGCACGGGCGCGGCGGTGAGGTCGTCGCGCAGCGTTTCGCTGCGGCCCTGCCAGGCCTGCAGGTGCGCGAGGGCTTCGGCGTCGATCAGGGGAGAAGTCATGTCGTGTATGGCAAGAAGAGAAATGAGTCGATGGATCAGTCGACCGCGGCGCCCGAGGCCTTGACGATGCGCGCCCACTTGGCGAGGTCGGCATGCAGCAGCGCCGAGAACTGCTCGGGCGAGGTGGGCGCGGCGATCTCCACGCCCTGCTGGTCGAGCTTGTCGCGCAGGTCCTTGGCCGCGAGCGCCTTGCGCGTGGCGTCCTGCAGGGTGGCGAGCACGTCGGCCGGCACGCCCGCGGGCGCGAACAGGCCGATCCACAGCGTGCCGTTGTAGCCCGGCACCTGCTCGGCGATGGCGGGCACGTCGGGCAGCACGGGCGAGCGCTTTTCGCCGCTCACGGCCAGCGCGCGCAGCTTGCCGGCCTTGATGTGCGCCAGCGCCGAAGGCAGGCTCGCGAACACGATCGGCAACTGCCCGCCCAGCACGTCGTTGATCGCAGGCGCCACGCCCTTGTACGGCACGTGCTGCAGCGAGATGCCTCCCATGCTGTTGAGCATCTCGCCCAGCAGGTGGTTGAGCGTGCCGTTGCCGGCCGAGGCGTACTGGTAGTTGGCGCCCTTCTCGCGCGCCAGCTTCAAAAATTCGGCGAAGTTCTTCGCGGGGAACGACGGGTTCACCAGCAGCACGTTGGGCACGGCGCCGATCAGGCCGACGGGCTTGAAGTCTTTCTCGGGGTCGAAGCCCGGGTTCTTGTAGAGCGCGGGGTTGATGGCCTGGCTGCTGCTGATCGTCATGAGCAGCGTGTAGCCGTCCTTCGGGCCCTTGGCGACCAGCTGCGTGCCGATGTTGCCGCCCGCGCCGGGGCGGTTGTCGACCACCACGCTGGCGTTGTTCAACACCTCGCCGAGCTTCTGGCCCACGAGGCGGCCGACGATGTCGTTGGTGCCGCCCGCGGCCTGGGGCACGACGAGCGTGATGGGGCGCGAGGGGTAGGTCTGGGCGGTGGCCGGGCTGGTGGTCAGCAAGGCGGTGGCAGTGAGTCCGAAAGCGAGCAGCGCGCGGGCGCGGAATCTCATCGGGACAGAGCAACGGACTTTTAATCCGCTGGTGGTTGGCTTGTGTTGTGTCTCCATCGCCGCATGGTCTTCTGCCCGCCCCGCCGGCGCAATCTGCGATTTCGGAAGCCAGGCTTCTGAAATTCCGAAGGCTTGACTACCATCGCCCCATGCTCTTCGACCTCACCGACCTGCGCCTGTTCGTGGCCACGGCCGAACTCGGCAACCTCACGCGGGCGGCCGAGCGCCAGCACCTGTCACTGGCCGCGGCCAGCGCGCGCATCAAGGCGCTCGAGACCCAGGCCGGCCTGCAGCTGCTGCAGCGCGAGGCCCGCGGCGTGCGCCTGCTGCCGCCGGGCGAGGCCTTCCTGCACCACGCCCGGCTGGTGCTGCACCAGGCCGACCAGCTGCGCGCCGACCTGCTCGAGTACGGCGGCGGCCTGCGCGGCCACCTGCGCGTGTTCGCCAACACCACGGCGGTGACCGACTTCCTGCCCGAGATCCTGCCCGGCTTCCTGGCCGCCAACCCGCGCATCAACGTCGACCTTCAGGAAAAACCGAATGCTCAGATCCCGCGCGGCGTGCGCGACGGGCGCGCCGACATCGGCATCGTCGCGGGCCAGATGGACACGCTGGGCCTGGACACCATCCACTTCAGCACCGACCGGCTGGTGCTCGTCACGGCGCGCCAGCACCGCTTTGCGCGGCGCCGCCGCATCTCGTTTGCCGAGACGCTCGACGAAGACGCCATCGGCATGCAGCAGGGCAGCACGCTGCAGGCCTTCCTGGGGCAGATCACCGACCACCTGGGCAAGCGCCAGAAGCTGCGCATCCAGCTCGGCAGCTTCGACGCCATGTGCCGGATGATCGGCAGCGGCGTGGGCATCGGCGTGGTGCCGGAGTCGGCCGCGCGGCGCAACCAGGAGAGCATGGGGCTCGCGCTGGTCGAGCTCAGCGACCCGTGGTGCGTGCGCGAGCGCTACCTGCTCGTGCGCGACCGCGCCGCCCTGCCCGTGTACGCCCAGGCGCTGGTCGAGACCTTGTGCAAGCACTACGCCGAGGCGCAGGCCGAAACCGGCTGACGGCCGGTTTTCCGGCCAAAAACAGGCACTTGCAGGCGGCTTGTGAGAAACCCGATGTCTTCCCCATTTTCTGTGCACAACTTTGGGGGTAAGTCAGGGGCAGCGTTGTAAAGCGATTGCAAGTCGTTGTTTTATAAAGGGAATAGTTAGTCTGCTTAAAATTTTTGCAGTGCACAAGTCTGGCGACCGATGGGTCCCAAAATGGCTCTAAAACAGGAAAGTCAAGCGAAAAAACAGGGGGTTGCCTGTGCTAGGCCGCCCTTTGAAACCAACGACTTGCCGCCGGTTGTGAAGAAGTCCGCTTCAATCCCCACTTTCTGTGGGCAACTTTGGGGGTAACTGGGGTGGAGCTTTGTAAAACGAATGCAAGTTGTTGTTTTACAAAGGGATTCCACACATTGCTCAATTTTTGAGCGGTGAACAAGAGCGTCAGCCAGTTGGTGGACCGCCGCTCAAATGAATCCAAAGGTTCTCAGCATGCCGAATCGGGTCGATGCGAGGCGCGAAAGAGGGCCGCTACAGTCGCCCTGACATGCTCGAAGCGCTCAGCTCCCCCTGGTCCTGCCTCGGTGCCATCGCCGGGCTGCTGATCGCCCTGGGGGTCCACTGGCTGGCCCCGGCCGACATCGACACGGTGCACGCCGGCGCGTGGCTGGTGGGCATCGGCTGGCTCGCAGGCCTGGCCTGGGACCTCGTGGATTCGGACCGGTCGAAGTAATCCGCAGGCAAGACCCGCAAACAGCGGGCGCAAAAAAGGGAGGGGAGGCAGCGGCCCTTGCGAGCCCCTGCCTCCCCTCCCCGTACCGGTTCACCCGGTGCTCAGGCTCAGCGCTCGATCGTCAGCGCCACGCCCATGCCGCCGCCGATGCACAGCGAAGCAATGCCCTTCTTGGCGTTCTGGCGCTGCATTTCGTGCAGCAGCGTCACCAGGATGCGGCAGCCCGACGCGCCGATGGGGTGGCCGATGGCGATGGCGCCGCCGTTCACGTTCACCTTGTTCACGTCCCAGCCCATTTCGCGGTTCACGGCACAAGCTTGCGCGGCGAAGGCTTCGTTGATCTCGAGCAGGTCGAGGTCGGCGGCCTTCCAGCCGGCGCGCTGCAGCGCCTTCTGCGATGCCGGCACGGGGCCCATGCCCATGATGGTCGGGTCCAGGCCGGCGGTGGCGTAGCTGGCGATGCGGCCCAGCGGCTTCAGGCCCAGGGCGGCGGCCTTCTTGGCCGTCATGACCATCACGGCGGCAGCGCCGTCGTTCAGGCCCGAGGCATTGCCCGCGGTCACGCCGCCGGCCTTGTCGAAGGCGGGACGCAGGCCGGCCAGCACTTCGGCGTTGGTCTTGCGGTTGATGAACTCGTCCTGGTTGAAGACGATGGGGTCGCCCTTCTTCTGCGGAATGCTCACGCCGACGATTTCGTCCTTGAACTTGCCGGCGTCCTGCGCGGCAGCAGCCTTGGTCTGGCTGGCCAGGGCCAGTTCGTCCTGCGAGGCGCGGTCGATGTTGTACTTCTTGGCCACGTTCTCGGCCGTGATGCCCATGTGGTACTGGTTGTACACGTCCCACAGGCCGTCGACGATCATGGTGTCGACCAGCTTCCAGTCGCCCATGCGCTGGCCGTTGCGCGAGTTGGGCAGCACGTGCGGCGCCATGCTCATGTTTTCCTGGCCGCCGGCGATCACGATTTCGCTGTCGCCCGTGGCCACGGCCTGCGCCGCCAGCATCACGGCCTTCAGGCCCGAGCCGCACACGGCGTTGATGGTGAGCGCCGGCGTTTCCTTGGTGCCGCCGCCCTTGAGCCAGGCCTGGCGCGCGGGGTTCTGGCCGGCACCGGCCGCGAGCACCTGGCCCATGATGGCCTCGCCCACCTGGTCGGCCGTGAGGTTGGCGCGCGCGATCACTTCCTTGATCACGAGGGCGCCCAGCTCGGTGGCGGGAATGCCGGCGAGCGAGCCGCCGAATTTGCCGACCGCCGTACGCGCAGCCGAAACGATGACGATGTCTTCCATGAGGTTCTCTCCGTTGAGGTGATTTGAAATCGGTTGCGATCTTGCGGGAGCTGGCGCCCGTTCAGGCCTTGGCCTTCACGTAGCGTCCCGGCGCCGGTTCGATGGCCTTGTAGGCCTTGCCGTTGCCGTAGCCCTTGGGCGCGGGGATCTGCTTGCCCGCGTGGCCCTTGAGCCATTGTGCCCAGTCGGTCCACCAGCTGCCCGGCTGCTCCTGCGCGCCGGCCAGCCATTCGGGCTGGGTCTTGGGAAACTTGCCGTCCTCGCGCAGCCAATGGCTGCGCTTGTTCTTGGCCGGCGGGTTGATCACGCCGGCGATGTGGCCCGAAGCGCCCATCACGAAGCGCTTCTTGCCCGTGAGCAACTGCGTGGAGGTGTAGGCGCCGCCGATCGGCACGATGTGGTCTTCGCGCGAGCCGTAGATGTAGGCCGGGATGTCGATCTTGCCCAGGTCGACCTTCTCGCCGCACACCGTGAGCGCGCCGGGCTTGGCCAGCTTGTTCTCGTGGTACGTGTTGCGCAGGTACCAGGCGTAGAACGGGCCCGGCAGGTTGGTGGCGTCGCTGTTCCAGTACAGCAGGTCGAAGGCCGGCGGCGTCTCGCCCTTGAGGTAGTTGCCGACCACGTAGTTCCACACCAGGTCGTTCGGGCGCAGGAAGCTGAAGGTCGAGGCCAGGTCGCCGCCGGGCAGCAGGCCGCCCTTGCCCAGTTGCATCTCGCGGTACTGCACCATGGGCTCGTCCACGAAGATGTCCAGGATGCCGGTGTCGCTGAAATCGAGGAAGGTGGTCAGCAGCGTGACCGACGCGGCCGGCTTCTCGCCGCGCGCCGCGAGCACGGCCAGCGCGGTGCTCAGGATGGTGCCGCCCACGCAGAAGCCCAGCGTGTTGATCTGCTTGCTGCCGCTGATCTCCTGCACCGTGTGAATCGCCTTGATGGCGGCGTTCTCGATGTAGTCGTCCCAGGTGGCCTGGGCCAGCGACTCGTCGGGGTTGCGCCAGCTCACCACGAACACGCGGTGGCCCTGCTCGTTCGCATAGCGGATGAGCGAGTTGTCGGGCTGCAGGTCGAGGATGTAGAACTTGTTGATGCACGGCGGCACCAGCAGGAACGGCCGCTCGTACACCTTGGCGGTGAGCGGCTTGTATTCGAGCAGCTGGAAATACGCGTTCTCGAACACCACGGCACCTTCGGTGGTGGCCACGTTGCGCCCCACTTCGAAGGCGCTCTCGTCGGTCATGCTGACATGGCCCTGCTTCATGTCGTGCAGCAGGTTCTGGATGCCCTTGGCGATGCTCTCGCCTTGCGTGTCGATGGCTTTCTTCTGCGCCTCGGCGTTGAAGGCGAGCGAGTTGCTGGGCGAGGCCGCGGCCATCCACTGCTCGACCGCGAAGCGCAGGCGCGCCTTGGTCTTGTCGTCGGCGTCGATGGCCTCGGCCATGCGCATCATGGTGCGGCCGTTGAGCAGGTACACGGCGGCCGAGAAGGCCGCCATGGGGTTGCTGCCCCAGGCCTCGGCGGCAAAGCGCTTGTCGCCCTCGGGCCGGGCACCGAAGCCGCGGCGCCAGAGGTCGGTGGCGTCGCTCAGGTACTGCTGCTGGATGGACTGCAGCTGCTCGGGATCGATGGAGAACTTGGGCAGCTCGGGCATGGCGGCTGCGCCCGGGAATTGCGCCATTTGTGGCAATTGCCATAGCGGCGTGCCGCCGACGTCGAAAGCGGCGGAACCACCTGGGCCCCCAGCTTTCTGGAAAGCCTCCATGGCCTGGGTCCAGCCCTGCGTGAGGGCTTTTTGAAAGGGCGCGAACGCATCGGCCCCCGTGTCTTGTTGCTTCATCATGTCTCCTGGCCGTGGCCTGGGTCGATACGAACGGATGGCTTGCGTGTTTTGAGTATGCTGCATTCGCAAGGCACTCACAACGCCGCGCTTTCACTAATCCCTTGAAACAAAACGTCTGCGCCTGTGTTCATCCATTTGATCGTGATCGGCTGGCTCTATGTGGCCGTGATGATGGCGGTGGCCGAGGCCACCAACACCACGGGCACGGTGCTGGGCGCCATCTTCACATTTCTTCTTTACGGCCTCGCGCCGGTGGCTCTGGTGATCTACCTGATGGCCACGCCGGCGCGCCGGCGGGCGATCAAGGAACGCGAGGCGCAGGCCCAGGAGGCCGCGCGCCGCGCCGCCGCGGAAGCCGCGGCCTCAGACCTTCCAGACCAGCGCGGCGAAACGCCCGCTGACGCCGTCGCGCCGGTGCGAAAAGAACCGTGACGGCTGCGCGACGGTGCACCATGCATCGCCGCTGTCGTTGCCATGGAGCGACTCGACACCCACCGCACGCAGCCGCTGCCGCGCGAGGGCAGGCAAATCGGCCAGCCACTTGCCTTCGCCTGCTGCGGGCGTGAAGCACGACGCCGCCTCAGGCGACTGCGCCTCGAAGGCGGCCTTGACCTCGGCCCCGACCTCGAAGGCCTTCGGGCCGATGCAGGGGCCGAGCCAGGCCATGAGGCGCGGCGCGCCACCGTCGTGTTGCGCGAAGCCGCGCACGGTCTGCTCGAGCACGCCGCCGGCCAGCCCGCGCCAGCCCGCATGCGCGGCGGCCACGCGGTGGCCGCGTGCGTCGGTGAAGAGCACGGGCAGGCAGTCGGCCACCATGACCGTGCAGGCGCGCGCGGTGGTCGTGGCCGTGCAGGCATCGGCGACGGTGCCGTCGGGCACGGCATCGTCGAGCGACACGAGCCCCGTGCCATGCACCTGCTGCAGGAACACCGGCCGCGTGCCGATCGCCTGCTGCAGCCGCCGCCGGTTCTCGGCGACGTGCGCGGCGTCGTCGGCCACGTGGTCGCCGAGGTTCAGGCTGTCATAGCGCCCGGTCGACACGCCGCCGTCGCGCGTGGTGCACAGCGCGCGCACGTTCGGCGGCGCGGGCCACTCGGGCACCAGCCATTGCGGATTCATCGCGACGCGCCGGCTCAGGGTTCCGCGTCGGGCGACTGCGAGGGCTGCGCGCGCTGGAAGGCGTCGAGCTTCATGCAGGCGTCGAAGGCGGCCATGGTGCGCGGCAGGCCGCTGAAGTCGCAGTCGAAGCGGCGGCCGTTGAAGATCTGCGGCACGAGGCAGCAGTCGGCGATGGTGGGCGTGTCGCCCCAGCAGTAGGTGCCGCCCGGGTGCTGCGCGAGCTGGCGCTCGAACGACAGCAGGCCGTCGCGCACCCAGTGGCGGTACCAGGTGTTCTTGGCTTCGTCGTCGACCTTCAGTTCCTTCACGAGGTACTTGAGCACGCGCAGGTTGTTCAGCGGATGGATCTCGCAGGCGATCGACTGCGCCAGCGCACGCACATGCGCGCGGCCCACCGGGTCGCTGGGCAGCAGCGCCGGCTCGGGGTGCGTTTCGTCCAGGTACTCGATGATGGCCATCGACTGCGAGAAGCGCTCGCCCTCGTCCTCGAGCAGCGGCACGAGCATGTCGGCCGAGATCGCCGAGTACGGGCCGGTGCGGTGTTCGCCGCGTGCGATGTGCACGGGCACGTAGTCGTAGTCCAGGCCCTTGAGGTTCAGGGCGATGCGCACGCGGAACGAGGCGGAGGAGCGGAAATAGTTATGCAGCTTCATGATTTCTCGAGGATAGCGCCCTCTCAGGAGCGTGGTGTGGCCGGCAATGCGCAGCGGAAATCGCGCAGCCGGGCTTCGGGGTGTTCTTGCTGCCACGCATCGAGCAGGCCGCGCGCCGCGGCTTCTTCGCGCGCGGCGATGCCCAGGTGCCACGGCCCTTCGGCCGCGGGTGGCTCGCCGGGCGCATGGTTGTGCTGGTCGTCGGGGCGGCCTTCGGAGCAGGCCTTGCACAGCACCTGCATGCTGCTGGTCCAGTTCTCGGCGCTGAGACCCGCTTCCTCGAAGCGGCGCACCAGCGCATCGATCGCCTCGGCCTGCACCTCTTCGACGAAGACTTCGTAGGTCGCGTGGTCCGACGGCGCGATCAGCGCGAGCGCGTCGAACACCGGCACCTCGCGCTCGCCGCGGCGGCGGTAGCCGTTGGCGGCGCCGTCGTGCAGCACCAGGTCGCCGTAGCGGTGGCCGCTGGCGGGCGTGGGCACGTTGCGCAGGATGGCGCGCGCCGGGTCGATGCGGTCGGCCCAGACCACCTCGCTGGCCTCGTCGCCGTGCACGCGGATGGGCGTGAGGCCGACGAAATAGTCGACCGGCCCTTCACCGTCCGGGATGCCGATGCCGTACTGGCGCCACGCGCGCCGCGCCGTGGGCCAGTCGCCCAGCGCGGTGGCCGCGATGCCCAGGTTCCACAGCGCGCCTTCGTTGCCCGGCTCGCACTGCACGGCGCGGGCGTTGGCCTGCAACGACGCGGCCCAGTCGCCGCGGTACTTGTGGATGAGCCCGGCGTTGTACCAGGGCGCCGACCAGTACGGATGGATGGCGCTGGCCTGCGCGTAGGCGGCCAGGGCGCCGTCCTGGTCGCCGGCCTCGTCGCGTTCGCGGCCGAGTTCGTTGAAGGCGGTGGCCTTGCCGGCTTTGCCGAGTCGGATGGGCATGATGGAGCGAGGGAGAAAAGAGGTCGGGGAAACGCGCAGAAGCGCCTATTGTGGGCCGCCGCAAAATCCCGAGTCCGGCGTGCCGGCAAGCGCGCGCCGCCTCTGGCACACTGCCGGTCTCCCCTCCCGCTTCGCTGAAAAAGGACACCTTCCCATGGCTTCCGAGTTTGTTTTCGCCCCGCCGGCCACCGTTTCGGTGCCGGTGGCCGGTCAGCCCGCACGCTTCCCGGTGCACCGCATCTATTGCGTGGGCCGCAACTACGAAGATCACGCCAAGGAAATGGGTTTCACCGGCCGCGAGCCGCCCTTCTTCTTCATGAAGCCGGCCGATGCACTGGTGACGGTCGATGCGGGCCAGACCGGCACCATGGCCTACCCCACGCTCACGAAGAACCTGCACCACGAGATCGAGCTCGTGGTGGCCATCGGCACCGGCGGCAAGAACATCAAAGCCGCCGACGCGCACAAGCACATCTACGGCTACGCCGTGGGCCTGGACATGACGCGCCGCGACCTGCAGAACGACATGAAGAAGCAGGGCCGCCCCTGGGACATCGGCAAGAGCTTCGAGCAGAGCGCGCCCATCGGCCCGATCGTGCCCGTGGCGCAGGCCGGCAACGCCGAGCAGGCCGAAATCTCGCTGCAGGTGAACGGCGAAGACCGCCAGCGCAGCACCGTGAGCAAGCTGATCTGGAACGTGGCCGAGACCATCGAGCACCTGTCGGCGGCCTGGGAGCTGCAGCCCGGCGACCTGATCTTCACGGGCACGCCCGAAGGCGTCGCGGCCGTGGTGGCCGGCGACACGCTGGTGGGCCAGGTCGCAGGCCTGCCCGCGCTGACCGTCAAGATCGTCTGACGCCCGCGCGGTCCCGCTTCATGCTCCTTCGCGTACCCATCAAGCATTGCAAGAACTGCGGCACGGCGGTGGTCTACCGCGTGCCGGACGACGGCGACACCAAGCAGCGCGCGGTCTGCCCGGCCTGCCACACGATCCACTACGAGAACCCGCTGAACGTGGTGGGCACCATCCCCGTGCTGGGCGACAAGGTGCTGCTGTGCAAGCGCAACATCGAGCCGCGCTGGGGCAAGTGGACGCTGCCCGCGGGCTTCATGGAGCTCGAGGAGACCACCGCCGAGGGCGCGGCCCGCGAGACCGACGAGGAGGCCGGCGCGAACTTCGAGATCGAGGGCCTGTTCGCCGTGATCAGCGTGGTGCGCGTGGGCCAGGTCCACATGTTCTACCGCGCCCGCCTGCTCGACGACCGCTTCGACCCGGGCCACGAGACGATCGAGGCGCGCCTGTTCACCGAGGACGAGATTCCCTGGGACGAGATCGCCTTTCGCACCGTGCGCCAGGCGCTCGAACACTACTTCGAAGACCGCAAGCGCGGCAGCTTCGACCGCGTCCACGAACTCAGCATCGTTTGAAAAATTTCCCCATGCTCAAGACCCTGCGCGCCACCCTCCTCTGTGGCGCCAGCCTCGGCTTCGCACTCGCAGCTTCGGCGGCCAAGGCGGACACGGTCGGCGAGGTCGACACCGCCTTCAAGCTCATCGGCCCGGACCACAAGATCGTGGTCGAGGCCTACGACGACCCGAAGGTCAGCGGCGTCACCTGCTATGTCTCGCGCGCGCGAACCGGCGGCATCGCCGGCGCCTTCGGCGTGGCCGAGGACAAGGCCGAGGCCTCCATCGCCTGCCGCCAGGTCGGCCCGGTGAGCATCACGCAGCCGCTGCCCAAGCGCGAAGAGGTCTACAGCGAACGACTGTCGGTGCTCTTCAAGCGCCTGCGCGTGGTGCGCATGGTCGATCCCAAGCGCAACACGCTGGTCTACCTGACCTACTCCGACCTGCTGATCGACGGCTCGCCCAAGAACAGCGTGACGGCCGTGCCGGTCGATCGCGGCACGCCGATTCCGCTCAAGTGAAGGGGCTGCTGAAGGGCTCGGCGATGCGAGTTTGCTAGCATCGTCCGAGCGGCCGACACCGAGATGTCGGCCTTCGACGGAACCCTCCGCAACGAATCCGTTCCAACAGCGTCATGCACCTTCAGACTTTTGTTTTCCGAACCGCCGCCACGCTCCTCGTGGCCGGGGGCATTGCCGCCTGCACCACGCCCGGCCCCACGCCGCCGCAGCAGCCTGTTCCAGGCGCCACGCCGCCGCCACCGCGCCAGGCGCTCTTCATCCGCCCCGCCGCCGGCACCACCGTGGGCCGCTTCGACGGCGTGCGCAACAAGGGCCTGGACATCGCGGGCAACCTGGGCGACCCCATCGTGGCCTCGGCCGACGGCCGCGTGGTGTACGTGGGCGGCGAACTGCGCTCCTACGGCAACATGGTCATCGTGAAACACAACGAAACCTTCCTCACGGCCTACGCCCATGCGAAGACCATCCTCGTGAAGGAAGGCGCCGTGGTGCGCCAGGGCCAGAAGATCGCCGAAATGGGCAACAGCGAATCCGACCGCGTGAAGCTGCATTTCGAGATCCGCAAGAACGGCACCGCCGTCGATCCCGAGCCGTACCTCAACGGCCGTTTGCAGCAGTAAACGTAAAAGCCGTTACAGCAGGCTTTCGGGCACCAGGGGCGCCAGCAGCTCCAGCCGCCAGCGGGCCCAGAAATGGGTTTCGGGCTCGGTGTGCAGGATGGTGTCCGCCCCGTCGCCCGACGCCGGGTTCACCCACTCGATGCCGCCGCGCGGCCCCAGCTGCAGCTGGTAGGCGCCGTCCAGGCGCATGAAACCAATCAGGCTGGTCAGCTGCTGCGCGATCTGCGGGCTGAAGATGAACAGGCCGATCTCCGTGTTGTGCAGCGCCGAGCGCGGGTCGAAGTTCATCGACCCGACGAACACCACCTGCCCGTCGATCACGGCCGACTTGCCGTGCAGCCGCCCGCTGGCCGAGCCGTAGATGCCGAAGCGCTTCGTCTGCTCCACGCGCTTGGGGCTCAGCTCGTACAACTCCACACCCAGGCGCAGCATCTGCGCGCGGTAGCGGCGGTAGCCGATGTGCACCAGCGACTCGTCGGTGGCCGCCAGCGAATTGGTGACGATGGTGTAGCCCACGCCGTTGCCGCGCACGATCTGCATCGTCTCCATGCCGCCGCGCCCTGGGATCAGGTACGGCGTGGTCAGCAGCACCCCGTGCTGTGCGCCGCGCAGGTAGCGCTGCACGTTGTAGAGCACGCTGTCGGCGGCCTGGTCGGCCGGCAGCCCGCGCCCTTCGTCGGTGGGCGCCAGCGCCTTGGCGGGCGCATCGGCATACGCCTCGGCGCGCGCCCAGCTCAGCGCGAGCTTGCCGGCGTTGAGGTCCTTGGCCAGCGGGTTGTGGCCCAGCAGGTCGGTCGATTCGGGCTCTTCGGGATGCAGCGTTTCGGGCCCCGTGGTGAGCCGGTCGAAGCGCTCGCGCAGCGCCTGCGCCGACTCGTTGCCGCGCGACACCAGCGACTCGATGGGGTACACGTACAGGCTGTTCCAGTACATGTCGAACAGCGAGGACAGCCGGGGCACCACGGCGCCGGCCACCAGCGTGTCGATGTCGATGAAGTTGGAGCCGCCGTCGCGCAGGAAGTACTCGTTGGCGATGTTGCGCCCGCCCATGACCGCCATCGTGTTGTCGACCACGAACAGCTTGTTGTGCATGCGGCGGTGCACGCGGTCGAAGTCCAGGATCGACCAGGCCCAGCGCGTGCCGAAGCGCGAACGCCCGGCCGGGAACGGATTGAACAGGCGCACCTCGACGTTCGGGTGCGAGGCAAAGCTGGTGAACAGCGGGTCGGCGCCCGCCGTGTACAGGTCGTCCACCAGCAGGCGCACGCGCACGCCGCGGTCGGCCGCGTCGCGCAGCGTGCGCAGCAGGTAGCGGCCGGTCTCGTCGTTCTGCACGAGGTAGTACTGCACGTCGATGGAGCGCTGCGCGCGGCGCGCCAGCTCGATGCGCGCGTGCAGCGAAAACTGCGGCATCGGCAGCAGGCGAAAGCCGCTGAGCGGCTCGCCCGGCGGCGCGGCGGCCCGCACGAGGCGGCCCAGCGCGGTGTCCGCGCCGTCGGTGATGGCAGTCGAGGGCTTGCGCACCACCTCGGTCGGCAGGCCGGCGCAACCGGCGAGCACGAGCATCGCCAGGCTGCACAGCAGCCAGGCGAACCACCGGGCGCGCGGCACGTCAGCCCGGGGGGACAGGTTGCGCATGAACGACAGAAAAGAGGGAGGGCAAGGGCACGGGAGCGAAGGAGAAAAAACGCCGCTGCCGCGCGGCGCGGTGCACGACCGCGCCCACGGGTGGCGGTTTCTACCACGCGCGGCGCGAGCGCGCAGCCAATGCCTTCGTCAGTGCGCGCGCTCGGACCACTGCCGCACGAAGTGCTCCGCGCGCACGTTCGCGCGCGCCACGGCTGAGTCCCACGACAGCTGCTGGGTGATGACCAGCGCGCAGCGCGGAATGCCGTCCAGGCTCAGCGCCGCGATGCCGGCGTAGGTGCCCTTCGGGGTGCGCGTGAGTTCGAACCATCCCGTCCAGCCACCTGGCACGTGAAGGTCGAGTCGGGCGGAGTCCATGATGAATTCATCATAGGCCTTTAGTTTTCATTTGCAAACATTGCATACAAAAGCAACGGCTCAGGCATGCATGTCCGAGCGGCGACCGGTCGGCAGGCGCTGCAGCGCCTGGCGCAGCGTGGAATCCACCCGCCGCAGCGACAGCCCGTGCCGCACCGCCACCTCGTGCCGCGTCAGCTCGTGCACGCGCAAGGCCACGAAGATGTCCTGATGGCGGTGCGGCAGCCCCTGCATCGCGCGTTCGACCGCCTTCAGGTCGGAGCGCGCCTCGGCGATCAGCTCGGGCCCCGGTGCGTGATCGGCCAGCTGGGCGAGGGTGTCGTCCGCCTCGCCCGCGTATTGCCAGGGGCGCTCGGCGCGCAGGCGGTCCATCGCCGCATTGCAGGCCACGCGGAAGATGTAGGCCACGGGGTTCTGCAAGGTGTCCGCGAAGGCGGCCTCGCCCAGACGCAGCCAGGCATCGTGCAGGCTTTCGGTGGCGGCGTCGGCACACCCCAGGTGCAGCGACAGCCGCCGGTGCAGCTGCGCGTAGTGCGCCACCAGGAGTTGCTGGACGTCCGGCGGCGCAGGGGCGGTCCCCGCGGCATCGCCGCGGGGCAGCAGGCAGGCGTGCGACATGGTGCGTCGCCGCCTAGCGGCCGCGCGGCAGGCCGCGTCGTTCGGGCTCGTTCAGGCGCGTCAGTTGCGCGTCGGTGAGCGCACCGTGCCCCACCATCTGGACGAAGCCCGACGGGTCGTAGCTCGCCTGCTCCGCCGGCCTGCGCCGCACCTCCGGGGCCTCGGGCGCGCCGGACGCGGGCTCGTTGCCGAAGCCCAGCACGCGCACCGAGAACACCGACGGCAGGCTCTGGCGCGCCGCCGCGCGTTCGCGCTGCATCACGTCCTGCGCCGCCGCCGTGGCCTGCGAGGCCGCGGCGCTGGCGTTGGTCAGGGCTCCGACATTCACCGACGCCACCACCGGCAGCCCCGTGCTCTTGCCCTGCACCGCCATGTTGTCGGCATTCACGATCTGCAGCGCCGCCAGGTTCACGTTGCCCGACACGCGGATGCCCGCCTCGCCCGCGTCGATGGTGCCCAGCGGCGCGATCAGGTCGATGTCGCCGGCCGGCACCTCCGGAATCGGGTTCAGCGTGGCAATGCCCGCGCCCGTGCTCGGCACGTCCGACGACAGCACCACGTTGCCCCAACGGTCGTATACGCGCTTGGGCGGCGTGTAGACCACCGTCGTCTTCGAGCCGCGACCGGCGTTGATGTCGCCTTCGGCCGACCAGCCCAGCACGCTGCCGCCGAAGGTGGTCATGATCCGGCTCTGGCCCAGCAGGATGCTGCCCAGCGCGTACAGAGAAATGTCGCCCGCACCCTGCGTGATGACGCCCGGAATCAGCGTGCCCACGGCCTGGGGCGCTGCGCCCTCGATGCCGAACACCTGGCGTCCGCCCGGCGTGAGCAGCGCGATGTCGCCGCCGAACAGCGTGTTGATGCCGGCCGCGCCGAACATCGTGATGTCGCCCCTGTAGCTCGTGCCCGGGAACAGCGACGCGATCGCGTTGCGCCCGCGCAGGTAGCTGCCGTAGCGCACGCCGGCCTCGTCGTTGTATTCGCGCCCGCCCTCCTTCAGTTCCGCGAAGTACACGCCGCGCAGGTAGCTGCGCTGCTGTTCCGGCGGCAGTGCGTTGAAGAAGGCCAGCGCCTCCTGTGCGCCGCCCTTGCCGCTGTAGCCCTGCGAGGCTTCGAGCCAGTTCACCAGGTACAGCTGGCTCGCCTGCCGGTAGTCGTTGGCGAGCACGCGGCGCGGCGTGCCGGTGTCCGCGTCGAGGCGGGCTTGCCGCTGCGCCATCCAGGCCGCCGCGCCGTTGTCGTCGCCGCTGTAGCCATGCTCGGCGCGCAGCCAGTCGCCCAGCGTGAGCTGGCGGTTGTAGTTCTTCACCACCTTGCCGGCCTGGTCGGCCAGCGGCTGGCCGCTCTGCATCAGGTGGGCCGGATCGAGGTAGCGCTGCGCGAAGCCCGCGTAGTCGGGCCCGTGGGCGCCCACGCCGGCCAACATCGCGATGCCCGCACCAGGCCGGCTGTCGCCCGGCACCACAGCGCCGAGGCTGCTGACCGAGGCCCTGTTCTCCATGCGAATGTCGCGCCCGGCCGTGATCTCCAGCGTGCCGGGGCCGGCCACGTTGAAGGTGCTGAACAGGATGTCGCGGCCCGCCGAGACCACCGAGATGTCGCCCGGCTTCTGGTGCGCGAACAGGTTGCCGCTGCTCGCGAAGTAGGTCTGCGCAATGCCGCCCGAATCCTCGGCCTGCCCGATGGGCGTGCCGCTCGCCACGATGTCTCGCCCGGCCATCATCCACACCGGCTGCGCGCCCTCGTACCAGGTCTGGCCGGCACGCGTCGCGTCGTCCGGCGCGAAGCGCAGGATGCGCCCGCTGCTCACGCCGACCAGGTCGCCGTGCACGGCGTAGAACCGCGCCGGCTGCGTGCCCACCGCTTCACCCGACACCGTGTTGGGGCCGAAGGCGAACAGCGGACGCACGCCGTCGCCGGCCAGGTTGTTGCCACCCGACAGGTTGCCTAGCACCGTGCCGTCGCTGGTGGTGCCCTGGAACGCCGGACGCCGCGGCGTCGCCAGCGCAGAGGCCGCCGCGCCCGACTGGCTCACGGTGTTGCCTCCCGCATAGATCGAGTCACTGGCCAGGAACTCCAGCGTGCCGTGGGCCGAGGGTGCCAGTACCAGCGGCGTGCCCGTGCCGGTGTTGTCGAAGGTCGCCGCGTCGCCATAGAACAGGCTGCCGCTGGCGGCCACCGCACTCAGGATCGAGGGGTAGACGAACGCCGAGTCGGTCACGGGAATGCCCGCGCCGCCCGTCACCGGCACCAGGTCGCCGCCCGCCCCGAAGAGGCGAATGGCGGTGTGCGGCGTCCACAGGGTGAACCAGCTCTGGCCTTGTCCCGCCAAGCCGTTGGCGCTGAACGGCGTGGCATTGGCGAGGTCCACGCGCGTGGGGTCGATCACGCCCTTGACCACCAGGTCGCCACGCGTGGCGAGCGTGTAGTTCGCATCGCCCGGCGCCAGCACGATGCCGCCTTGCGCCATGCCGCGGGTCGCGGTGTAGGGGTCATAGGCGCGGGTCTCGCGCGGCGACTGCGTCCGTTCGGTGAGGCCGTAGACCAGGGGCAGGCTGCCGAGGGTGCCGGCCTGCAGCTGCACGTCGCCCCGGAGGTTGACGATCGCCCCGTTGAGCCCGGCGTCGGTGTCGCCACCGGCACCCTCGACGTAGGGCCTGTGGAGCGGATTGAAGGCACCGCCCACGCGCACGAGCACGTCGCCGCCGCCCGTCAGGCTCAGGCTGCCGTCGGCCAGCACACGGCCGGTGCCGCCCACCGCCAGCACCAGGCCCTGGCTGCGCCGGCTGTCGGCGTACGAATCTGTCTTGGCGCCGCGCCGTCCCTGCAGGCCCGCGTTGCCGCCCACGTCCACGCGCAGGTCGCCGCCGCCCAGCGTGCCGAAGCCGGTGAAGCCGAGCAACTTGTCGGCCGCCCCGGTCGTGCCGACATACGAGCCGAAGTTGATCCACCACGCCGTGGGCTGGTCCTGCGCGCCGCCGAAGCTGTCGCCCGTGCCCTGGCGCCACAGCCAGTTGCCGATGGCGCCGCTGCTGAAGCCCTTGTCCGCGGGATTCGGCCGCCCCGCACCGCTGCCCCCGGCGACCAGCATCATGTCGCCGGTCAGGTCGCCGCCGGCCTTCAGCGTCAGGTTGCCGCCGGAGGCGGGGTACCAGGCGCGTGCCAGGTTCTGCGTGCCGCCATCGACGAACTTCTCGTAGCCACCGCTCGCGTCGTTGAGCACCGTGCCCTTGGCGCCCACCGCGCGCGGCAGGTTGTAGGGGTCGCCGGCCCGCGTGGCCTGCGACGAGGCGCCGGCGGTGTACACGCCGAACAGCGAATCCATGCGCAGGTTGCCAGCAGCCAGCAGGTCGAGATCGGCCGCGCCGGTGCGCACCACGCTGAAGCGCGTGCTGCCCGGCAGGTAGCTGTACTCCGGGGCGGCGATGACGCAATAGCTGGGAAGGTCCACGCAAAGCTCCGGGTACTGGATGTCCGCGAAATCGATGGGCTTGCCAGCCATGCTCTCGTCGCCCACGAAGTTGATGGACCCTTCCACGCTCCACAACTCGCCGCCGGGCTTCAGCTTGCCGAACATGCCGTAGTGGCTGTCCGCCAGCCGCAGGTCGCCCCGGCCCGCCGCCGGATGCACCTGCACGATGCGGTTGTCGGCCGCGCCCAGGTCCGCGCCGGCCACCAGCCGCACCGACCACGACTGCGAACCTTCGGGCAGCATCGCCGCCGCGGCCCACAGCCTGCCGGCGCCGTCCGGGCGCAGGTTCACCGAAGTCACGCCGGCGGGCAGCTTGATGTTGGTCGCGGCCGGGAGCAGCGCGCCCAGCGGCAGCGTGAGGGCGCCGTTGAGCACGAACTTCTTGCCGTCGCCGGGCAGCGGCACGCCCTTGGGCCACACCACGCCCGACAGCGTGGCTGCCGACGGCAGGCGCATGCCGGCTCCCAGGCGCGTGCCCACCGGCAGCGTCACCTTGGCGCCGCTGACGATGCTGCCCGCCGCGAACAGCAGCGCGCCCGAGGCGTCGCGCACGTCAGCGCTCAGCACCGTGCCCACCTTCAGTTCGAGCGCCTTGGCCAGCACGCTGGCCACCGGCATCACCTGCCCGGCCCCGAAGGCCGTCGACTTGATCGGCAGGTCGTAGTTGAGCGTGCCGGCGCCTCCCTCGAAGGTCGTGCCGTCGGCCAGCACCACGCCGCCGCGCGGCAGCACGGTGTCGCCGCGCAGCAGGTTGACGCCCGGCAGCAGCAGCCAGCCGCCGTCGTCCGGCGTGGCGGGCGGCGGCGCAAAGCCGTCGTTGATGCTGCCGAAGATGTCGAGGTTGCCGCCCGCGCGCAGGGCCAGCGCGCCCACCTCGCCCGAGCCGTACACGCCGGTCTTTGGTGTGTGCGGGTTGGCGCTCGCATAGCGGTAGCCCGACAGGTCGATGTCGCCCTGCACCACCATGTCGCCGTCGGGCGTCTTGCTGACGATCTGCACGCCGGGGCGCAGGTGGAAGGCATCGGCATAGCGCGCGTTGTTCAGGCCTGCGAGCTTGCCGTTCATCAGCGCGCCGTTGGCCAGCGCGTTGTCGATGAAGACGGTGCTCTGCAGGTGCTTGGCGTCGAGGTACGCCTGGTCGACGACCTGGTAGGGCCGGCCGGTGGCCGCGGCGTCGGTGCCGAAGCGTGCATCGTCGTAGCGCCACATGCCGTTCACGGCGATGGAGCGCGCGCCCTCGATGGCGATGCTGCCGCTGGCGTCGATACGGATGTCGCCGACGGTCTCACCGGTGCGGCCCGCGTTGAGCTCCAGCGTGCCGCGCGCCCGGCCGTCGTTCTGACCCGGTTCGCCGCCCACCTGGGCGTCGGTGCCGTGGCGCAGGTCGATGCGCGAACCCGAGGCCAGCGTGAGCTGCCCGTCGTTCGACGTGAGTTCGACCATTGCGCGGTTCGGCGAATCGATGATCTGGCCGTGGCTGTCCACGCGCAGCGTGCGGCCGTGCGCATCGAGCACCGCGCTGCCGGCCAGCGTGAGGTTGTGCTTTGCGGCCAGGCTGATGCGGCCCACGCGCTCGCCGCTGGCGTCGATGGTGCCGTTCACGGTGAGGCTGCCGTTGTCGAGCGACACGTTCACCTCGCCGGCCTTCAGGCCGTCGCCGATGACGAGATCGCCCTGGCGCAGCTGGAAGCTGCGCGCGCCGAACACGCCGCCGTCGTTGAGCCGCTGGTTGAGCGCCGCGAACTCGGCGTCGCCGAGCTGCCGCGCGCGCACGTCCACGCTGCCCGCCGCGAACGGCACCCGCGTGCCGCCCGCGTCGTAGTGGCCGCTGCTCGTGCCGAGGATGCGGCCCTGCAGATCGACGGCCCCGGCCGCATCGTCGAGCGCCATCGCCTTCAGCGTGCCCGCACGGTTGTTCTGCGCCGAAATGTCGATCACCGACCCCGCCGCCTGCCGCAGGTTGCCGTGCAGGCTTTCGAGCACCACGTCGCCGCCGGCGCTGTACCTGCTCACGTCGTTGAACACCACCTGGCGGCCCGACAGGTCGAGCAGCGCGCGGTCGCTCAGCGTGAGGTCGCGTTCGGCGCTCAGCGTGAGCTTGCCGCTGGGCAGCGCCACGGCGGTGTCCAGCGTCAACTCACGCCCGCGCAGGCTCAGCTCGCCGCCCAGCGCGGCATCGCCGGTGGCCGCCGCCGGCGCGCCCGCGGGTGCGGCCACGCGCAGCGTGCCGCCCGCCGTGATGCGGTTCACCGAGCCCGCCTCGCCCGTCAGCAGCGGCGAGACGATGCTCAGGTTGCCGCCGCTGTACGCGTAGCCCTTGCCTGCTTCGTACGCGCCCTGCGACTGGTAGACCGAGAGGCTGCCCTTGTGGTTGGCGCTCACGCGCTCGCTCGCATTGAGGTTCACGTCGGCAAAGCCCAGCACCAGGCGACCCGCGTCTTCCAGGCCGCTCGGCTGGCTGTGGGGGCCGTAGCCGAACTCGATGTGCTCGGCCTCGATGTTCAGCGTGCCGCTGCCCGTGCCCGCGCCGCCGCGCACCACGGCGGAAGGCGCGATGGTCGCGCCCTGCCACACCAGGCGGCCGGTGCGGATGGTGGCCACGTCGCCCGCGCCGCCCTGACCGTAGATGGCGGGCGTGGCCAGCACCAGCTGCGCCATCGTCGCCTTGCCGGTGGCGGGGTCGATGGTGTCCAGCGCCGCGGTGCCGAAGAAGTTGACGCCGCCGCTGGCGCTCAACTCCAGCGTTTCGAGCGCGGGCGCGCCGTACTGCCGGTCGCCGCGCAGCAGGCGGTCGAGCAGGGCCTGGCTCATGGCCAGTCCCGGCGGCAGCGTGTGGTTCTGCGCGGCGGCGGCCAGCGCGGCGCTGTCGCCCACGTTGATGCCGCGCACCGCCAGCGTGAGGTGGCGCGTGCCGTAGCGCACCGCCTCGTTCATCTCGAAGCGGTCGGGTGTCACCATGGCGATGGTGCCTTCGGAATACAGCTCGGTCTGCCCGCTGCACGACGCGCTGGCACACACGCCGATCTGCAGGCTGCGGTTGTCCGACGTGGCCTGGGTCTGCGGCACCGGCAGCGTGCTCACCCGGCCGTTGGAGACCATCAGCATCTGGCCGGTCGCGGCGTAGACGAAGCCGTCGCCGGCATCGTAGGCGGCCTTGCCACGGCCCAGGGTGTGGATGCGCGCGCCCTGCTCGACCACCACGCCGAGCGGCGTGCCCTCAGTCGCGCCCACCGCGGCCAGGAACACCTCGGGTGCGGACAGCACCGCCCCCTGGCGAAGCACCACGCTCTGCCCGCCGTCGCCGGTCTGGATGACGTTGCCGCTCTGCCCATAGTCGGCGCCCTGCAACCCGCCGATGACCAGACGCGACGCGCCCATGCCGCTGAGCGCGCCCGCATCGAGCGTGACGCCCTGGAAGCCCGCCGTCGCCGGCGCGCCGGCCGCGACGATCTCGAGACCGAGCTGCTCCTCGCTGCTCGTGGCCACCACGGAACCGCCCCGCCCGCCCTCGCCCACCTGGAAGCGCGCCGTGCCGTCGAAGCGCAAGGCCTCGGCGCCCGCACCGGGCGCGAGCTTCAGGTGCAGGTTGCGCGCGTCCGCCGGCAGCATGGCGCGCGGCACGCCCACGCGCAGCGCGTCGGCGCGCACGAAGTCGCCGTAGCCCATCTCGTTGTATTGCGAGTAGCTGCGCAGCACCTCGCCCGAAGTCACGATCGCCTGACGGAACAGCGTGTCGCCGATGCCGGTGCGGCCCACGCCCAGCTGCGCGGCCGTGAGCCACGAGCCGTTGCGCATCGCCAGCGTGCCGGTGGGCGCGCCCAGGCCGGCCGCGCCGTTCAGCTCCACGCGGAAGGCGCCTTGCTGCAGCGCATAGGTCGAGGGCATCAGCGTGTAGGTGCCCGCGGGCAGGCCCGGCACGCCGGCGCCGATGGTGATGTGCTGACCCACGAGCGGATCGACCGCGCCCTTCTCCGCGCCGGTGGGTGCCACCGCCGGCTGCACGCCGGGCACGATGGCATACACGGGGTTCGTCGCGAGCCCCGGCAGCGTGAAGCCGCCGCGGGCGCCGACCTGCATCAGCGGGCTGAAGCGCGCGTCGGTCGAGCCGCCGCGTCCGCTCACGAAGCCCGCGCCCCTGAGGTTGCCGCCGCCCGACAGGTCGAGCGTGGCGCCTTCCTGGCCTTGCACGCTGGCCCCCATGAACGTGAGGCCGATCGTCTGGTTGCGCTTGTAGGTGTCGCCCGCGCCCACGCCGGTGAGCTTGACCTGCTTGCCGTCGTACAGGTAGTTGATGCCGTCGACCGTGCCGCCATAGGGCATGTCCAGCCCCTCGCCGCTCACCGACGTGAGGCTGCCGGGCATCAGCCTGACCTGCGTGGTGAGCGCATCGCCGAGCGTCAGCTGCCCGAGCGGCACCCGCACCACGCCGCCTTGCTCGATGACGCCGGCGCGCAGCGACAGGTCGCCGAAGGCCGAGTACGGCACCTGCGGGCTCGCGCCGGTGCCCTCGATGCGCAGCGCCGTGTCGGGCCGGTAGGTGCCGTCCGGCGCCAGGCCCGCGGACACCAGCGCCACCACGCCCGTGGCCGGGTAGATCTGCGCGGCGCGCAGGGTCAGACTGCCGGGCACGACGAGGCTCGTGGAAACGCCGACGTCTTGCTGGCCTTGCAGAAAGCGCAGGTCGCCGCTGCTGGCCAGCGTGACATGGCCGAAGGCGGCCAGGTCGACCGTGGGCGACTCGCTCGCGCTGTCGAGCACGGGGACCTTGCCGTTGACGCCGAAGCCCATGCCATCACGGATGTCGATCAGGTCGCCAGCCACATCGAGGCGGGCGCCGGACGGCACGCGTACCACACCGCCTTCGGCGATGGGCGCCCTCAGCACTTCACGCGTGAACGAAGGCATCGCGCCGGCCAGCCGCACGTGCGCAGCCGCGAGCGCCACGTGCGCGTCGTCGGGCGCGTTCGTGCCGAGCGCGAGGCCGCCGGCGTAGATCTGCAGGCCCTGCCGCATGCGCAGGTCGACGCCGTCTTCGAAGGCGAGCGTGGAGCCGGCAAACAGCGAGAGGCTGTCGAAGCCGCCGCGCCGGACCGTGTCGGTGCCCAGCCGGGCCTGGCCGTAGGCGAGCGCGCCGTCGTCGACGCCGGCCTGCAGGGTGTCGGGCGCGAGCGGTGCGCCTTGTTCCACACCCAGCACCAGCACGCGGTGCCGGCGCACGCGGTCTTCCGCCTGCTGCAGCGGGTCCAGGTGCAGGCGCAGGCCCGGCGTGCCGAGCACCACGGCCAGCGTGCCACCGGCCGCGCGCGCGCCGCCCGCGACGGCGCGCAGGGTGCCGTCCAGCTGCAGCCCGTTGTACGACGCGAGCGAGATGCTGCCGCCATTGCTGGCGACATCGGTGGCGCCCATGCCGGGCACGTCGAGCACCGCATGCGTGCCCGAGGCGTCGAGCAACGCGCCCGGGCGCACGACGACGAAGTTCTGCGACGCGGTGGCCTTGCCAGCGACCGGATCGATCTCGCCGCCGACCACGATGCTGCCGCCGTCGCGCACCAGGCCGTAGCGCTTGCCGGTGGTGTCGGTGGCGGTGGCCGCATGTGCCGACGCATCGAGCACCGCCTGCCCGCCGATCCAGATCGAGCGGGCATGGGCCTTTGCATTGGCAATGTCCGATTCGAGGTCGGTGATGTCCACCGTCTTCAGCACGATGCGCCCGCCGTTCGCGCGCAGCGTGCCGTCCACCGTGAGCTGGCCGGCGCTGCGCGCCTCGATGGCCTGGCCCGGGTCGACGTGGATGGCCGCGCCCTTGCCCACCACGGCCTGCACCGTCGGCAGCTCCTTGGCGAGCGTGGTCGTCGTGCCGGCCTGCAGCGACAGGCTCGCGCCCTTGCGCTGCGTGAGCACCGCTTGGGTGGCGTCTTCCTGGTAGAGCGGCGGCGTCCACACCTCGAGCGCGTCGGCCGGACGGCTGCCGGTGGCGATGTCCTGCGCGTGGGCGCCGAAGCGATACACCGGCATCGTCACGTCGATCCGCGCACCGTCGGCCACCGTGAGGCCATGGTTGCCGATGAGCGCATAGCGGCTGAAGCCCTTGTCGAAAAAGCCGGCGTCGAGCATCAGCGTGTCGGCCTGCGCCGTGCCCGAGGTGTCGCCGATGGCGACGCGCATCGTCTGCACGGTCAGCGTGCCGCCACCGTCCACGCCGTGGCCGCGCAGCACCGCGCCGTCGAGCGCGACATGGCCGCTGCCCGTGTTGAAGCCGTCCGCCTCGAGCGTGACGCTGCCGCCCTTGCCGCCTTGCTGTTTGGCCTTCGACAACAGCGCCGCGCCGGACGACACGTCAATGACGCTGCCGGTGCCCAGCACCACATCGCCGGTGCTGCGCACAGACACGCTGCCGCCGTTGCGATACGCCACGCCGCCCGCGTCGGCCGGGTTCGTCAGCAGATGGGTCCACAGGCCGCGGGTGTCGAGCGTTGCGCCGCCCGCGAGCACCACCGAGGTCGTGCCGCCGTCGGGCGCGGTGAGCGTGCTCGTGTCCTTCAGGTAGTTGAGGCTGACCTGTTCGAGCACGTTGCCCAGCTGGATGCCGCCGCCGCGCGCGACGAGGTCGGCGTTGACCTTCACGTTCGGGCTGTACAGCGTGAGGTGGCCGCCGTCGCCGACCTGCAGTGCCTTGTCGACCGCGATGCTGTCGGTGGCCGCGATGCGCACCGCGCCCAGGCGAAAGCCGCTGAGCTGCGCCGCATCGAGCACCAGCGTGTCGCGGCGTTCGGCCGGCAACACCGTCGCGAGGTCGAGCCCCGCGGCAATGCCGTCGGCCGTATCGCCCAGCACCACGTTTTTAATGCCGGCGCTGTCGAGTCGCCGGTGGATCGCACCGGCCGTCTTGTCGTAGTAGGCGTCGTAGCGGCCCACGACGAGCTGCCCGCGCTGCGCCGCCGCGCCGGTCGACTGCTGGTAGCCATCGAGCCCGGCCTGCCGCGCCTGCGTCTGGCGCTCGCCCTGGAAGGTCTCGCCGACGATCGCGCCTTCGAGCACCGCGGCCTGCGTGCCGACGATGAGCAGCCCGGCATCGCGGCCCACGGTGTAGCCGCTTTCCAGCCGCGTCTGCGGGCCGATCAGCGGGTTGTAGAAGAAGCCCGTCGTCTTCTTGCCCCAGCGCGCGTGCTCGTCTTCGAAACCCTTGTAGACGCCCGTGTAGCGCAGGTCGCCCGGCGCCTTCGACACTTCGTACAGCCGCCCGTCCGCGCCCTTGAGCCAGCTCTGGTTGAGCCTGCCCGTGAGCACGTCGAGCGTGCCGCCCGAGATGTTGATGCTCGCGCCGCGCTGCGTGACGAGTTCGCCGCCGCTGAAGCCCACCACGCCGCCCTGCGCCATCCACTCGCCCACGCCGTGCGCCTGCGTGCCGAGGTAGCCGCCCACCTCGAGCAGGCCGCCGCCGGTGTACCAGCGTTCGCCCTGGTAGCCGCCGGTGCCGCCGGGCACGAAGACCAGCGAGCGCCGGTCGATCCACAGGTCGTTGTTGTTGAGGTTCTTGCTGTCGCGGTTGAGCGGCGCATCGCGCTGCTCGTTGCCCTGCACGTTGATCTTGATGTTGTTGGACTCCATCGCGAGCTTCACGCCCACCGCGCCCGACACGTCGATGCGCGCACCCTCGCGCACGAGGCTGCGCTGCTTCGCGTCGACCACCACCTGGCCGCCGGTGGCCAGCGTGAGCGAGCCGGCCTTGAACTCGACCGTGCCGCCGCTGGCGACTTCGACGCGCGACAGGTCGCGGCGGTCGTTGCCCGCCAGCACGATGCTGCCGGTGCCCAGCTGGACCGCCGGCGCCATGAGCCCGGCGCGCTGGCTGTCGAGCGCGGTCGCGCCGCTGGTGTCGAGCACGATGGCCGTGGTGCTGCCTTCGCCGAACCGGACCTGGCCCGTGGCGCCGGTCGCGTTCAGGTGCACCGTGCCGCGTGTGTTGACCGAGGTGCTGGAAAGGACGACGCCGCCCTGCACCACTTCGCGCCCGGCCAGCGTGACGTCGCCGGTGGTCGCCTGGATCAGCCCGGTGTTGCGCACCGTGCCCGCCGGGCTGTTCGTGTCCAGCGTCACCGCGACTTCGTTGCCGCGCGTGGTCGAACCCAGGTTGCCGTCGGTGCCCACGCCCTTGCGGATGGCGAAGCTATCACCCGCCGCGAGCAGCGTCTGCCCGCCGGGCGTGGCGATCTCGCCGGCGTTGTGCACCTCGGCGCCCAGCAGCAGCACATAGCCGCCGCCCTGCGTGGCCGAAGCGGGTGCGGGCGTGGAAAGCCTGGCACCGGCCTGCACCTCGACGCGGCCTTGCGCGTTTTTGAAGTTGGGCGCGCTGCCGTTGGCGTACACGCCGTGGGCCTGGAACTGCGCGTCGTCGATCTGCGCCGCCGCGGCCACGAGGTTGCGCGTGTCGACCTGGCTGCTGCCGCTGAACACGATGCCGTTGCGGTTGAGCACCATCACCGTGCCGTCGGCCTTGATGCGGCCCTGGATCTGGCTCGGCCGCGCCTGCGGGTCGTTCACCCTGTTGAGCACCGCCCAGTCTTTCTGCTGCGCGAAAGCCACCGTGGTGTTCTTGCCGACGTTGAAGGTCTCCCAGTTCAGGATGGCCTTGTCGGCCGTCTGCTCGACGGTGACGACCGTGCGGCCGTCGACCTGCCGCTGCGAATCACCGGTCAGTGCGCGCGCGTTCGACCAGCCGGCAGTCAGCGAATTCGTGTCGACCTTCAGGCCGCCTTCGGTCAGGCCGTCGGGCACCGAGGGGTCGTTCTGCGCGGCGCGCCGCGCGGCCGCCTGTGCCGCCTGCTGCGCCGCGATGCCGCGTGCCGCCAGGTTCAGGTTGCCGATCGACTGCTGCAACTGCTCGCTGGCGCGCTGCTGCTGCGCGAGTGGACTCGTGAGCTGCGCCGCCGGCAGCCCGTTGGGCATCAGACCGGTGGCCGTGGCGGTGGCCTGCGCCGCGCCCTTGGCGTTGAACCAGGTCGGGCTGAAGGCGCGCTGCGCATGGGCCGGCGCGGCAGCCGCACCGGCGGCCAGTGCCAACGCCATGGCCTGTGCCAGCGGCGAAATCCGGAAGCTCCTCGCCTGCACGGCAGCGCCCTGGCGGCGGCTGCGGTGTCCCTCGTGTGTGTTCATCTGACGCCCAGTAAAGAATGAAATGCACCAGCACGGAATCCGTGCCCCTTACTGGACAGACCGACAGACGCAAACAAAACCGCTAAGTTTCTGGACCAATCCTGAGCGCACGCGAGGGCCAATCAGGCTGTCACATTCATCAGCTAAGCAGCAGCACGCCGCCCGGCAGCGCGCGCGCCTCGAGGTCGTACGAGCGCTGGATCTGCACCAGCACCGTGTCGAGCGAGGCGATGGCGAAACGCCCGCTGACTTCGCGCCCGGCCAGGCGCTGCGCCAGCAACACCACGCGGCCAGGCCGGTAGCGGTTGATCTCCTCGATCACGTGCGCCAGCGGCGTCTGCCGGAACACCAGCACGCCGCTGCGCCAGGCCGAGGCTTCGCGGGTGGCCACAGCCGCCACCGGCCCGAGCGAAGCCGCGTCGTACAGCACCTGCTCGCCGGCCTGCAGATCGCGCGTGCCCTTCGCGTGCGTGACGCGCACGCGCCCTTCAAGGCAGGTCACGCAGCCCCGGCCCGCGAGGTAGCGCACCTCGAAGCGGCCGGCCTGCGCCTCACTGCGGGCCGCGCCCGCCACGATGCCGAAGGGCTGCGGCCCGGCCACCAGGTCGACCGCCGCCTCGCCCGCGATCAGGTCGATGCCGACGACGCGGCCCTCGACGCTGCGGCGCTGCACGCTGGTCTGCGTGTTGAGCACCAGGTCGACGCCCTCGGCCACCTGCACCGCGCGCTGCTCGCCGGTGGCCGTGCGGTAGTCGGCGTTCCATTCGCCGAACGAAGGCCACAGGCCCAGCGGCGGAGAGACCACCGCCACGCCCGCGGCGCCAGCCGCGCCCACCGCCGCGCCGAGGAACGCGCGGCGTGCGGCCACCGGCCGCGCCGACAGCACGGGAGCTCGCTGGACCTCGGCCGGCATGCCGCCGATGGCCGGGTCGAGCGCTTGCCACAGGCGCCGGGCCTGCGCCAGCGCGGGCTGGTGCTGGGGGTTGCCATCGCGCCAGCGGCGAAAGCCCTCGACGTCGTGCTGCGTGGCCGCGCCGGACGACAGCCGGCGCAGCCAGGCCTGCGCTTCGCGCAAGGCCTGGGCGTGTGCATCGGGCGGGGTCATCGGGGCGTCAACCCGTGCGCGTTGAAAGATGTCGCATACCCATGAGACGGCTCTCGACGCGATGAACCGCACTTTATTTTTCATGCGGCTCCCTCCCTTGCGGCATGCGGTCCGCGCGGCCCATGCGGGCGGCGATGTGGTCATGCGCCTCCTTGAGTTCCTTCTCCACCGTGCGCAGCGAGATGCCGAGCCGCGCCGCCACCTCGCGCTGCGGCAGGTGCTGCCAGCGCACCATCACCAGCACCTGCCGGCGCCGTGGCGGCAGCCGCTCGATGAGCGCGCGCAGCGTGGCCAGTTCCGCGCGGTCCTGCGCGATCTGCGCGGGCCCCGGCGCGGGGTCGGGCGTTTCGTCGAGCAGCGCCTCGATCTCGTCGGACGTGGCCAGGCGCCCCTGCTTCGCGACCTGGTCGTAGGCCAGGTTGACGGCCACGCGCAGCAGGTAGGCGGCGGGGTCGTGCACGCCGTCGATGTCGTCGCGGCTTTCCAGGCGCAGCCAGGTGTCCTGCAGCGCATCGCCGGCGCGCTCGGCGTTGCCCAGCCGCCGCGCAAGCCGCTGCTTGAGCTCGTCGTAGCGCGCGACCAGGAAGTCGCGCAACGCGGGCAGCGCGTTCTCGGGCATGGCGGTGGCGTCAGTGGCGCACCGGGCACTCGAGCCCGGGCGTCTGCGAGCGCGGCAGGATCAGCATCGTGAGCGGCTGCGCCATGTCCGGCGGCGGCGCGCGATCGATGCGCAGCTGCCGCAGCGTGTCGAGGATGGCCTCGTCGCGCGCGCGCTCGCCGCTGGTGTGCAGCAGGAAGGCATGGGCGATGCGGCCGGTGCCGTCGATCACGAAACGCATCGCCGCGCGGTAGCCGCCCGGTGCCGCGCGCGGGTGGGCGCACAGGGCTTCCCAGACGCGGGTCTGGACCAGCCCGTCGTAGCCGCGGTGAACGGTGGCGGGCGCGGCCTGCACCGCGTCCAACGGCCGTGCCGGCACCGGCACAGCCGGCGCGAGCCGGAGCACGAAGGCGGTCGTGCCCCCCACGCCGGCGTCGTCGGCGACCAGGCCCGTGCCCGCGAGCAGCGCATCGAGGGCGGCCTGCGCATCGAACAGGCCGTGCACGGGCGCGGCTTGGCGTCCGGCCACGCGTTCGGCATCGAAGAACACGGGCAGCCCGGTCGCGCGGCCGTACTGCTCCAGCGCCGCGGCCAGCGGTTGGACTGCGATGTCGAAGGCGATGCGCGCGGCCTGCGGCCGAGGCGGCGCCGCGTCGGACTGCGCGCGGGCGCTCATCCACGGCCCGGTCATGCAGGCGACCAGCGCGATGCCGACCAGGGAGACGAGAGGAAAGGAAGGAGGTGCATGCCGCATGAGTTCGATACGCCCGGCGAAAGCCACGGCCCGGGGGGCATGTCGAAGCGGATGCTAGGTTCGCTGCATGACGTTCGGATGACTTGGCCGGTCAGCGCGAGGCCTTCTCAGCACTTCGGCGACCCGGCCTGCGCGCAGATCGGCACGAAGATCCGCGCCCCCGCGCGCTGCACCAGCAACGCCGCCGTGCCGTCGGCCCCTTCCAGCGCCTGGGCCAGGGCTTCGGCGCTGTCGATCGGCTGGCCGTTGAGCGCCAGGATGACGTCGCCCGGCTGCACGCCCGCGCGCGACGCCGCCACGTTCACGCGCTGCACCAGCAACCCGCCCTCCACGCGCAGGAACTGCCGCTCGGCCGGCGCCAGCGGGCGCACCGCGAAGCCCAGGCGCGAAGGCACCGAGGCCGCTGCCGCCGCGTCGCCCTGCAGGCGCGGCGTGTCGTAGCCCTCCACCTTCACCTCGACCACGTGCTCGGCGCGGTCGCGCCACACCATGAGGCGTGCGCGCTGCCCCGGCACCTGCTCGGCGATGAAGCCCAGCGCGTCGGCCGCCTGCACCACCTCGCGGCCCTGCACCGACAGGATCACGTCGCCGGTCTTCAGCCCGCCGCGCGCCGCCGCGCCGCGCGGCTCCACGTCGGTCACCAGCGCGCCGGCCGGGCGCGGCAGGCGGAAGGTGTCGGCCAGCGCCTGCCCCACTTCCTGCACGGACACGCCGATGCGCCCGCGCGTGACGGTGCCGGTGGCCAGCAGCTGGTCCTTGATGCGCATGGCGGCGTCGATGGGAATGGCGAACGACAGCCCCTGGTAGCCGCCACTGCGGCTGTAGATGCGCGAGTTGATGCCGATCACCTCGCCGCGCAGGTTGAACAGCGGCCCGCCCGAGTTGCCGGGGTTGATCGGCACGTCGGTCTGCAGGAACTGCATCGACTCCGCGCCCGGCAGCAGCCGCCCCTTGGCGCTGACGATGCCGGCCGTCACCGAGTTGCCGAAGCCGTAGGGCGAGCCGATGGCCGCCACGCCGTCGCCGGGCTCCACGTCCGCCGGATCGCCGATGCGCACCGTGGGCAAGCCGGTCGCGTCGATCTTCAGCAAGGCCACGTCGGCCAGTGCGTCGAGGCCGATGAGCCGCGCCCGGAACTCGCGCCGGTCGGGCAGCTTCACGCGGATCTGCGTGCCGTGCGCGACCACGTGCGCGTTGGTCAATATGAGCCCGTCGGCGCTCACGAGGAAGCCGCTGCCCAGGCTGCTCTCGTCGGCCTCGGCCGGCGGTGCGCGCAGCAGCCAGCGGTCGCTGAAGCGGCGCGCCGGCGCCGACGGCCGCTCCACGCCGATGTGGACCACGGCCGGCCCGAAGGCCTTCACCAGCGCCGCGAGCCCCGGCACGGGCCAGGGCATGGCGGCGTGCAGCGGCACTGCAGCCGCAAGGCCCAGCAGCGCCACGCAAAGGCGCCGCGATCGGTCAGGTGCGCGCGACAAAGCTCAGCGTGAGTTGCAGCACCATCGGCTGGCGCATGTCGCGCGGCGGCGGCTCGGCCAGCGGCTGCGCGGTGAGCAGCGCGCGCAGGTCGGTGTCGGCCTGCGCATCGCCCAGCGACTCGAAGGCCACACGCTCGACCTTGCCGCTGGCCGCGACCCACACGCGCACCACCACCGGCGCGGGCGGCACGGGCTGGCCCTCTTTCAGCATGCGTTCCTGCATCCACGTGTGCAGCCGCACCACGGTCTCGCTGGCCGGGTCGCTGAGCGACGACTGCAGCTGGTTGCTCGCGAGGTTGGCGTAGCTGATCCAGTGCTGCGGCACCTGCGGCTGGGCCTGCGCCGATGCGGCCAGGGGCGCGGCGGCGGCGGACAGCCCGAGGCCGAGCCCGCCGAGCGCCAGGCGCAGGCGGCGCCAGCCGAGGGTTTTGCCGAAAGAAAAGGTCATGGGAGTTCCAATGAAAAAGTCGAAGAAGGACGCTCAGCCGCACAGCACGCCGACCGACAGGGTCGAGGCCCGTGCGGCGGGCGACTGCTGGGGGCCGAGCTGCGGTTCGCGGCTGTGCGTGTAGGCGATGCCGTGGGCGTCCAGGAAGTCGCGCAGGCGCGCCGCCGGCACCGCGCGCACCCGCGTCACGCCGCCCGCCACGCCCGCGGCCGAGGCCGCGCGGCTGAGCACCATGCCCGACGCATGCGGCGCGGCGGCGACACGCTCGACCACCACGCCGAGCAGCAGGCCGTCGGCGCCCAGCACCGCGCTGCCGCTGGCGCCGGGTTGCACGCCCGACAGCAGCTGCAGGCCTTCCACGCCGGGCACGGTCATGGCGTTGCTGAGCAACGCCGCGCGATCGGGCATGCGCTGCAGCACCGCGTAGGCCTCGGTGAACACACCCACGCTGCCCGGGGCCGGCGTGCGCGCGTCCGCCGCGAGCGTGGCGTGCAGGTACGGCGTGAGGGTGGTGCGCAGCACCGCGACGTCGAGCTCGCCGCTCTCGGCGATCACCCGGGCCTGCGCCACCTGCGCGTCCTTGAGGGCGAACAGCGAACGGCAGTCCGCCACCGCATGGCGCGCGGTCAGCACGTCGCCGGCGGTGTTGAGGAACACGCCGCTGGCGTTGGCCTCGGGCGGCGTGCCATGCGCCGCACCGGCCAGGGCGGCGAACGCCGTGGCCAGCAGGAACGACGCCCACGGGCGGGGGCCGGCAGAAGACAACAGCAGAGGGGGCATCGGGCAGTCACGAAAGCTCTGAGACAAAGACGGAACTGCGCGCCCCGGAATGTCGTTTGTCACAAAAATTTCATCTGCCGCCCTTCCCTCTCACTGCCCCAGCAAACGCCGCTCCTGCGCCGTGAGCTTGGTCTTCTGCGCATCGCCCAGCGGCCCGCGCCCCAGCACCTGCACCGGGCTGTGCGCGTCGTAGCCCACAGGGCGCGCCGCGGCGCGGCCCGCGTCGGACGGCGCGGCGGCGCCTTCGGCGGCCTCGTTGCCGAAGCCCAGCACGCGCACCGAGAACACCGACGGCAGCGCCTGGCGCGCCGCCGCGCGTTCGCGCTGCATCGCCTCCTGCGCCGCGCCCACGGCCTGCGAGGCCGCCGCGCTGGCGTTGGTGAGCGCGCCCACGTTCACCGAGGCCACCACCGGCAGGCCGGCCGACTCGCCCTTGACCTGGATGTTGGCCGCGTTCACCACCTGCAGGGCCGCGAGGTTCACGCTGCCCGACACGCGGATGCCCGCCTCGCCCGCGTCGATGGTGCCCAGCGGCGCGATCAGGTCCATGTCGCCCGCCGGCACTTCGGCGATGGGCGCCAAGGTGGCCAGGCCGGCGCCCGAGCTGGGCACCTGCGACGACAGCTTCACGTTGCCGATGTTGTCGTACACGCGCTTGGGCGGCGTGTAGACCAGCGTGGTCTTGGAGCCCCGGCCGGCGTTGATGTCGCCCTGCTCCGACCAGGCCAGCACGTCGCCGCCGAAGGTGGTCATCACGCGCGACAGGCCCAGCAGCAGGCTGCCTTCGCTGAACAGCTGGATGTGGCCCATGCCCTGCGTGATGACGCCCGCGCTGCCCGGCGGCACCGCGCCCTGCACGCCCACCACGATCTGCCCGCCCGGCGCGAGCATCTGGATGTCGCCGCCGAAATCGGTGTGCACGCCCGAGGGGCCGTACAGGATGATGTCGCCGGTGCGCACGATCTCCTGGCCCGCCGCGTCGAGGTCGGGGAACAGCGTGGCGATCATGCCGCGCCCGCGCAGGTAGCTGCCGTAACGCGGGCCGTCCACGTCGTTGTACTCGCGGCCCCCGGCACGCAGCTCGGCGAAGTACACGCCGCGCAGGAACACGCGCTGCTGTTCGGGCGCCAGCGCCTTGAAGTACGCGAGCGCACTGCCCGGGTCCTTCGCGTCGGCGCTGGTGGCGACGAAGCCGTAGCGTTCCTTGAGCCATGCGGCCAGTTCGGCGTCATAGGTCTTCACCACGCGGCCCGGCTGGCTCGCCAGCGACTGGCCGGGGCCCGACTCGGCGCGCTTCGCGGGGTCGAGGTAGCGGTCGGCGATGGCCGAGAAGTCCGGCCCGCCCACGCCCATCGGGCCCATGCCGGCCATCATCGCGATGCTCGCGCCGGGGCGCGTGTCGCCCTCGGCCAGCGCACCGCGGCTCACCACGCTGGCGCGGTCGTCCTGCGTGATGTGGCGGCCGGCCGACACCTCCAGCGTGCCGGGGCCCGCCACCTGCAGGTTCGCGTACAGGATGTCGCGCCCGGCCTGCACCAGCGACACGTCGCGCGGGTCGTTGTTCACGATCAGCGCCTCGGTGCCGACGATGTCGCGCCCGGCGCGGATGCGCGCCGGCGCGGCCGAGCGGTACCAGGTCTCGGGCGCGGGTTCGCCGCTGGCCAGCACCTTGCGCGCCGTGCCGCTGGCCAGGCCCAGGATGTCGCCGCGCACGGCATAGAACAGCGAGGGCGGCGCATCGGCCGGGTGCAGCGCGCGGGGGCCCAGCGTGTCTGGTCCGAAGGCGAACAGAGGGTGGTTGTCGACCACCCCGTAGTTCGGCACGCCGGGCGACCCGACCATCGAGCCCTCCGGGCTGGTGTTGTAGACCACCGGCCGCTGGCGCGAGTTGTAGCCCACGAAGGCGGGCGCCCAGGGCGTGGGCAGCGGCGTGACCGCGCCCGACATCCCCACCGGATAGCCGCCGCCGAACAGCGAGTTGCCCGCCAGGAACTCGAGCGCCCCTGATGGCGACGGCGCGAGCACCAGCGCGCGGCCGGGCGCCTGCGTGGCGGGCGTGGCCGAGAAGCCGAAGTACAGGCTGCCCGAGGCCGCCGTCGCGCGCAGGATCGACGGGTAGACCGTGACGTTGTCGCTCATGTTGATGCTGCCCAGGTACCGGCCGGCGGCCTCCCGGTTCGCCAGGTCGGTGCCGGGCGTGAGGTTGCCGCCCGCGCTGAACAGGTTGATCGCGGTGCGGTCGGTCCACAGCGTGAACCAGCCCTGGCCGATGCCGTACTCGGTGCCGCCGAACTTGAATGCCGAGCTGTTCGGCACCCGCGCGCGGCCCGCGTCGGCCACGCTGGTGAGCACCAGGTCGCCCGGCGTGTCCAGGTACATCGCCGAATCGCCCGGCACGAGCACGATGCCGGCATTGCCGACGCCGATGGTCGGGGTGAAGGGGTCGATGGGGCGCGTGTCCTTCACATCGCCCTCCTGGCCCGGCAGCGAGAACGCGTACTTGCGGTAGCGCACCTCGACGCCGCCGATGGCGGAGGCCGACACGGTGGCCGCGCCGCGCAGGTTGACCAGGGCGCCGTTGAGGTCCTGGTACTGCGTATTGGTGCCAGAGCTGCCGTACTGCGCCGCGGCCAGGTTCGGATTGACCACGCCGCCGATGCGCAGCTGCAGGTCGCCGCCGCCGGTGAGCGTCAGTTGCCCGTTCGCATCGACGCGGCCCGTGCTGCCGACCGCCGCCACGATGGCCTCGCTGCGCTGCCAGACCTGGCCGTTGCCCAGCCGCGTGGTGAGGCCCGCGTCGCCGCCCGCGCGCAGCGTGAGATTGCCGCCGCCCAGCGTGCCCATGCCGGTGAAGCCCACCAGGAAGGGCTCGGGGCTGCTGTCGGTGCTGACCTGCGCACCGGCCGGCAGTGCGTAGGTGCCGAAGTTGATCCACCACGACGTCGCGATGCGGTCGCTGCCGGCCAGGGCCGTGCCCGAGCCCTGGCGCCACAGCCAGCTGCCCACCGCGGCGCTCGGCGCCTGTCCGCGCTCGCCCCCGAAATGACCCCAGACGTCGCCGACGACGTTGCCGCCCACCGTGATGTCGAGGTTGCCGCCCTGCTCGGGGTACCAGGCCTGGTAGGCCGCGAGCGCGGCGCTGTAGTCCGCCGTCTGCGGGCCGATCACCGAGCCGCCGACGGCCTTGCCGCGTGCGAGGTTGAAGGGGTCGAGGCCGTTGGCGTCGAGCAGCGGCGCCGAGCGCGTGCCGGCCGTGTAGACGCCGAACGGCGACTCCATGACGAAGTTGCCCGCCGCCGCCAGGCCCAGGTCGCCCGTGCCGGTGCGCAGCACGCTGAACATCGGCGACAGCGGCGTGTATTTGGTGACGTCCTTGACGGGGTTGATGACCGTCGTGCAGATGCCCGGCCCCCACTCGCAGATCGTGACGTATTCGGGCAGCACCGGCGTGCCCTCGACGAAGCTCGGGTCCCAGTCGTCGCCGTTGGGGCCCCAGAAGTAGGAAAGGCGCGCCGGGTCGACCACGCAGGTGCCCTCACCGCCCCAGTCGCAGTAGCCCGCCTCGAAATCCAGCGGGTCCATCGGCGTTCCCTCGTCGTGGCCCCACATGGGCCCGTTCGGACCCCACAGGAAGCCGCTGCCGCCCGGCGTGAGCTTGACGTTGTACATCGCGTGGCTGTCGGCCAGGATGAGCGCGCCGTGCTTGGCCGGGTCGACCGCGCGGCGGTCGGCCGAGTCCAGGTCGGCGCCGGCCGTGAGCTGCAGGCTCCAGCTCGTCGCGCCCTGCCCCAGCATCGGCGCCACGGCCCAGTTGCGGCCCTGCACGCCGTCGACTTCGGGCCGCAGGTTGACGGCCGCGTCGTTCGGCAGCTGCACATCGGTCAGCGACGGAATCACCGCGCCGCGCGCCAGCGCGATGGTGCCGTCGGCCTTCATCGCGACCGGCAGGCGCACGCCCTTGGGCCACACCATCGCCTGCACGCTGGCCTCGGCGCGCAGCGCGGTGCCCGCGCCCAGCTTCATGCCGCTGTCCAGCACCACGGCCTCGCCCAGCACCGTGCCGGCCTTCAGCCGGACGCTGCCGTCGGCGTTGTAGACGTTGGCGCGCAGCACCGTGCCGGCGGGCAGCGTGTAGGCCGCGCCCAGCGTCACGGTCACGGGCAGCACCGTGCCAACCGGCAGCACCATGGCTTCGGCGGGCACGTCGTAGTTCAGCAGCGCGTCCTTCGGGAACACGGTGCCCTTGTCGAGCACCACGCCGTCGATCGGCACGACGATGTCGCCGCCGTCGGGCGTGAACGGCGTGCCGAACTTCGTGCGCTGCTCGGTGAGGTACCAGCCCTTGTCGTCGGGCGTGGCCGGCGGCGGCGCGAAGCCGTCGTTGATGCTGCCGTACACGTTGAGGTTGCCGCCCGCGCGGATCACCAGCACGCCAGGCTCGCCGAAGCCGCGGCGCGCCGGATCGTTGCGGTCGGCACCGGGGCCGTAGCGGTAGCCCGAGAGGTCGATGTCGCCGACCACGCTGAGGTCGCCCTCGCCGGTGCTGCTGACGATTTCCACGCCGGGGCGCAGGTGGTAGCTGCCCAGGCCTGCGAGGCGGGCCGAGAGCGAGGTGTTGGCCAGCGCCTTGTCGATGAAGGCGCTGCTGTGGCCGTCGATCTCGTCGAGGTACTTCTGCGTGATGAGCTGCGGCACGTGGCCGGTGACGTCGGGCGCGCTCGCCAGCGGTGCGTCGCTGTAGGTGCGGAAGGCGTTGACCGCGATGGTCTTCGCGCCCTGGATGGCGGGCGTGCCGCCGACGTTCACCGCCACGTCGTTGTCGCCGCGCCGCGGCGCGTTCAGCGCGAGCGTGCCGCGCGATGCGCCGTCGTTGCCCTGCGCCGCGCCCACGGCCGTGCCGGCACGCAGGTCGATGGCCGCGCCGCCGCCCAGCGTCAGCGTGCCGTGCGTGCTCGTGAGGTCGACGATGGCGCGGTTCGGGCTGTCGATGATCTTGCCGTAGCTGTCCACGCGCAGGCCGGTGGCGTGCGCGTCGAGCATGCCGTTCACGGTGAGGTCGCCCTTGGCCGCGAGGCGGATCGCGCCCACCTGGAAGCCGCTCGCGTCGATGCGGCCGTTCACCGTGAGGCTGCCGCCGTCGAGCGTAACCTCGACCACGCGCGCCTTCACTTCGTCGCCGATGGCGAGGTCGCCCTGCTTGATCTGGAAGCGCCGCGCGCCCGTCACGCCGCCTTCGTTCAGGCGCGTGTTCAGGCCCGCGAAGTCGGCCACGGTCTGGCCGCGCACGCTGATCTCGGCCGCGTCGTAGGGCACGATGGTGCCGCCCGCGTCGTACGTGCCGCTCGCGGTGCCGAGGATGCGTCCGCCCAGGTCGATGCGGCCCGCGCCTGCGCCCAGCGCCGTCGCCTGCAGCGTGCCGCCGCGGTTGTGCGTGGCCGACAGGTCGATCACCGAACCCGCCGCCTGCACGATGTTGCCGGCCGAGCTCGTCACCTCCAGGTCGCCGCCGCGGCTGTAGCGCGTCTGCTCGAAGAACGTCACGGCGCGGCCCGCGAGGTCGATGCGCGAATTGGCGCCCAGCGTCACGTCGCCGCTGGCCGTGAGCTGCAGCTTGCCCGAGGGCAGGCCCACCGTGCCGTCGATGGTGATGTTGCGGCCGGTGAGCGCCAGCTGCGCGCCCAGCGCCGCGTCACCGGCGGGCTGCGCGCCTGCCGGTGCGCTCACCGCGATGTCGCCGCCCGCCGTGATGCGGTGGTTCGAGCCGGCCTCGCCGGTGAGCAGCGGGGTACGCAGGTTCAGCTGGCCGCCCGTGTGGTCGTAGCCCTTGCCCGTCACGTACTCACCCTGCTGGTGGTACACGCCCAGCGTGCCCTTGCCGTTGGCGGTGATGCGCTCGCTCGCGTTCAGGTTGACCGTGCCGAAGCCCAGTGCGAGTCGGTCCGCCGAGTAGCCCGCGTCGGGTTGCGTGTGGGGCGCGTGGCCCAGCACGATGCGCGCGGCCGACACGTCGAGCGTGCCGTGGCCCAGCAGGCTGCCGATGGCGCCGCCCGGTGCGTTCCCGCCGGGAAAGATCTCGTCGTTGCCGGGCGGGCGCGGCGTGAGGCCGGTCCAGATGAATTCGCCGGTCGTGATCTTCGCGGTGTCGCCCGCGCCGCCGTAGCCGTAGATGGCGGGCGTGCCCAGCACCAGCCGCTCGATGGACGACACGCCGGTGGCGGGGTCGAGCGTGTCCAGCGACACCGCGCCGTAGATGTTCACCGACTCGCGCGCGTTCAGCACCAGCGTCTCGACCGCGGGCACGCCTTCGCCCTTGTTGCCGGCCAGCAGGTTCGCCAGGATGACCTGGTTCATCGACAGGCCCGACGGCAGCTGGCCGTTGGCCGCCGCCTGCTGCAGCGCCGCGTCGCTGCCCAGGTTGACCGAGGACACCGCCAGCAGCAGGTTCTTCGCGCCATAGCGCACGTTGTCGGCCATCGTGAACGAGCGGTTGGTGGCCACGGCCAGCGTGCCCTCGCCGTACAGCGTGGTGTGGCCGGTGCAGGCGCCGCTGGGGCACGCGCCGATCTGGACCGTGGCGGGTATCCCCCCGGCGACGGGCGGCAGCAGGTTGATCCAGCCGTTCGACAGGCCCAGCACCCCGCCCAAGCCCGCCGAGAACACCACGCCGTCGGTGGAATCGTAGGCCGGCGCACCGGCACCCAGCGTGTTCAGCGACGCGCCCTGCTCCACCTGGATGCCGTCGCCGTAGCCGCCGGCCACGAGGAAGATTTCGGCGCCGCGCAAGGTCGCGCCGCTGCGCACGACGACATGGCCGGTGTTCGACTTGAAGGTTGCGTAGTTGTCGGCATACGGCAGATCGATCTGGCCGCCCAGGATCATCCGTGGTGCACCGAAGGCGTTGAGCTGGTCGGCCTGCAGCGACGCGCCCGTGAACCCGGCCGTGCGCTGCGCGCCCGGCGCCGTCACCTCGATGGCGATGCCCTTCGCCGACAGCGTGCCGCCGAAGCCCGCGCTGCCGGCCGCCGGATTGAACAGCGCCGTGCCGTCGAACTGCAGCATCGACACGCCGTCCTTCGGCTTGGAATAGAAGTAGTCCAGCAGCAGGTTGCGGGCGTCGGCCGCGATCTCGCCGCGCACGCCGCCACGGCGTGCCGCGTCGGCCACCACGAAGGCGTCGTAGCCCATCTCGTTGTAGCTGGCGTGCTGCTTCACCAGCGCCGCCGGCGTGACGACCAGCTGGCTGGCCAGCGACGACTTCACCGCCGTGTTCGCCACGCCGAGGTAGCCGCTCGCCACGTACGAGCCGTAGCCGGCCGGCAGCGGCGTCGCGGGCAGCGCGCCTTGCGCCCCCACTTCCACGCGGAAGGCACCGGGCAGCAGCGCGTAGGTCGAAGGCAGCAGCGTGTAGGTGCCGGCCTTGAGCCCGCCCACGTCGTGATCGAGCGTGACCTGCCGGCCGATGGCCGGCTCGCCCGCGCCGGCGTCGGGCGACACCGGCGCGTAGCCGCCCTGGAAGCCCGGCACCATGGCGTACACGCCGTTGCCCGCCTTGCTGAAGGTGTTGGCCGGATTGGCATTGGCCAGCGGCGTGCGCAGCACGTCCACCGAACCGCCGCGACCGCTCACGAAGCCCGCGCCCGTGAGCTCGCCGCCGCCCGACAGGTCGAGCAGCGCGCCCTGGTGCCCGACCACGCTGTCGCCCGTGAGCAGGATGCCGCTGCTGCCGATGGCGCGCTTGTCGATGGGCGTGCCGGCCACGCTGTAGCCGATGCCGTCGGTCGTGCCGCCGTAGGGCATGAGCAGGCCGGCGCCGCTGACCGAGGTGATGCTGCCCGGCAGCAGGTCGACCACGCTGGCGCGCGCCTCGAAGGTGCTGCGCCCGTCCTGTCCCACGATCAGGTTGCCCAGCGGCGCGCGCACGATGCCGCCCTGGCGCACCGTGCCGCCGCCGAGCGCGAGCGTGCCGAATGCCGACTGCGGCATCGCCACGTCGCCCTCGACCTGGCGGCGGATGTCGAGCACGCGGCCCTCGTCGTAGCCCGCGCGGATCTGCGCGTTGGCGCCGGTGGCGGGATAGATCTGCGCGGCGGTGAGCGTGAGGTCGCCCAGCGTCGCCAGCTCGGTCGTGGTCGCGCCGAGCAGGCCGAGCGTGGGCGTGCCGCCCAGCAGGCGCAGGTCGCCGCGGCTGGTCATGTGCACGGCGTCGAAGCCGCGGCGGTCCACCACCTGCGCGGGGCCGGTCTTCATGGCGATCTCGCCGTGCGCGCCGAAGCCCACGCGGTCGCGGATGTCGATCAGGTCGGCCTCGGCCGTGAAGGTGGCCTCGCTCGCGCGGGTCGATGCGCCGTGGCGCCAGGTGGTGGTGTAGATCACCTCGTTGTCCTGCTTGGGCGCACCGGTCACGCCGGCCAGCCGCAGGTAGGACGAGGCAAGCCGCACGTTCGAATCGGTCGCCGCGCTGTCGGCCAGCGCGAAGCTGCCGGCGTACACGCGCAGGCTCTGCGCGGTCGTGAGGTCGACATGGCCGTCGAAGCTCAGCAGGCCGTTGACCAGCAGCGACAGGTTGCCAAAGCCCCCGTCCCGCACCTGGTCCGCGCTCAGGCGCCCCTTGCCGTAAGCCAGTGCCGCATCGGCATGGCCCGGCTTGAGGGTGGCCGGCAATCCGCTGGGCTGCTGCGCCTGCGAGATCACCAGCTCGCGCGCCTGCCGCACGGCGTCGTCGACGGTGTAGATCTTCGAGAACACCGGCGCTTCGAGCGCCACCGCGAGCGTGCCGCCCGCCGCATTCGCGCCGCCCGCGTGGGCGCGCAGCGTGCCGTCCAGGTACAGGCTGTGCGCCGACTTGAGCACGATGCTGCCGCCGTCGCTGGCCACGTCGAGTTCGCGCCACAGGCCGCCCACGGCCGGCACGTCGATGCGCGCGTGGCTGCCCGAGGCATCGAGCAGCGCGCCGGGGCGGATCACCACCGCCACGTCGGGCGCGTTGGCCGCGCCCTTGGCCTCCCAGTCGAGCGCACCGCCGATGGAGATGGTGCCGCCGTTGCGCACGCTGCCGTAGCGGCGGCCGTCGTCGTCGGTGCCGGTCTGCGCGCGCGCCGCCACGTCGAGCACCGCGCCCTCGCCGATCCACACCGAGCGGTTGTGCGGCTGCAGCGAGGTGCTCAGCGGCGAGTTGAACGCCGGCGCCTCGATGTCGATGGCGATGCGCCCGCCCCAGGCGTTGAGCCGGCCATCGACCACGAAGCTGCTCAGGCCGCCGCCGAGCAGCTGGATCGAGCGGCCCGGATCGACCGTCACCACCGCCCCCGCGCCGATGGCGACGTTGCCGCCTTCGGTAATGCGGCGCTGCGAACGCAGCACGAGGTCGGCGCCCTGGCGCTGCACGGTCTGGCGGTTCACCGTGTCCTGTTGCAGCAGCGGCGGCGTCCACAGTGGCAATGCGATGCCGCCTTCATGGTTGGCACCGGCCCCGGGCGCGATGCGGTAGACCGGCATGAGCACGTCGAGCTGCGCGCCCGGCGCGACCGTGAGGCCCGCGTGGCCGTTGAAGTCGTAGGTGGAAAAGCCCGACTGCAGGCGCGACGCGTCGAGCACGAGCTGCGTCGCGTCCGACAGCGCCGGGTCGGGACCGATGAGCAGCGCGTGGCCCGTTTCGATCTTCAGCGTGCCGCCGCCGGTCACGCCATGGCCGCGGATCTCGCCGCCGAGCGACAGGCGCCCCTTCGCATCGGTGGGCGACGCGGCCGAGTCGGCCACCAGCGTCACGTTGCCGCCCTTGCCGCCCTTCTGCTTGCCCTTGGCCAGCAGCGCGGCACCCGACGACACGTCGATCAGGCTGCCCTGCCCGACCGTCACGCCGTGCGTCGATTCGAGGCGCACCGTGCCGCCGTCGATGACCGCGAGCGTGGCCGAGTCTTCAGGCGCCGTGCCGATGTCGACCCGGCGTCCGCGCAGGTCGAGCGTGACGCCGTCGCGCACGGTGAGCGACGAATCGGCGTCCTTCACCAGCACGCGCGGCTGGGCCCCCGCCACCGGCGACATGAAGACATTGTCGGCCTCCAGCGCGCCGCCGCGCACCGTGACGTCGGCGCCGATGTCGATGAACGCGCCGAGCAGGGCCATGCGTCCGCCGTCGGCCAGCGTGAGCGCCTTCTCGACGTTGATGCTGCCGCGCGTGCCGATGTCCAGCACCGACAGGCGCTGCGCATTCAGGTGCGCCGCGTCGAGCCACAGCGTGCCGATGCGCTCGTCGGCCAGTGCGTCGGCCGCGGCCATCTGCTGCGTGACCGGTGCCACGTCGCCGAAGCGCACGTCGGTGTCGAACAGGTCGATGCGACCGAGCGCGCCGTAGCGCCCCACCGCCAGCACGCCGCCGCGCGCCACCGCGCTCTGCGACTGGCGGTAGCCGTCGTCCAGCGCGGCGTCGCGTGCGCGCGTCTGTTGCGCGCCGTTGAACACCTCGGCCACGATGTCGCCTTCGAGCACCGCCGTGGGCGCGCTCACCACCAGCCGGCCGGCGTCGCGCCCGACGGTGTAGCCGTTCTCCAGCTTGCGCTGCGGCCCGATCAGCGGGTTGTAGAAATAGTCGGTGTTCGCCTTGCCCCAGCGCACGTGCTCGGCCTCGAAGCCCTTGTAGACGCCGTCGTACAGCAGGTCCGACGGCGCGCTGTTCAGGTTGTACAGCCGCCCGTCGCTGCCCTTGAGCCAAGTCTGGTAGATCTTGCCAGTCTGCACGTTGAGCGAACCACCCGACAGGTTGACCGTCGAGCCCGCCTGCGTGAGCACCTCGCTGCCGCCCAACACCACCGTGCCGCCCTGCGCAGCCCATTCGCCGATGCCGTGACCCTGGTTGCCCAGGTAGCCGCCGACCTCCAGCAGGCCGCCCGCCGCGTACCAGCGCTCGCCCTCGTAGCCGCCCACGCCGGGCGCCACGCGCACGAGCTTGCGCCGGTCGATCCACACGTCGTTGTTGAAGAGCTTGCCGCTCTCGCGGTTGCGCGGGGCGTCGCGCATCTCGTTGCCCTGCACGTTGACCTTGACGTTGTTCGATTCCATCGTCACGTTCACGCCCACCGCGCCCGACACATCGAGGCGCGCCTTGTCGGCCACGAAGCTGCGGCGCGTGGCGCTGGCCGCGATCTGCCCGCCGGTGGCCAGCGTGAGCGACTCGCCCTCGAAACGGATGTCGCCGCCCGAGACGATCTCGATGCGCGACTGGTCGCGCCGGTCCGACAGCCGCGAGAGGTTGTCGAAGAGCGCGGGCGGCACGAGCGCGCGCGCGGCGTCCTGCGCGGCCGATTCCTTGATGAGCGCGTCGCGCTGGCTGTCGAGTGCGCTGGCCTTGCCGTCGTCCTCGATCAGCACGGCCGTGACCGCGCCCTTGCCGACGGCCACGTTGCCGCGCGTGTCGGCGGCCGAGTTCAGCAGGTGCACCGTGCCGCGCACGGCGACGGTGGAGGTGGCCAGCGCCACGCCGTCCTGCCGCACGTCGCGACCCGCCAGCGTGATGTCGCCTTCGCGCGCCACGATGAGGCCGGTGTTGCGCACCGTGCCCGCCGTGCTGTCGGCTGCGAACTGCGGCGCGATCTCGTTGCCGCGCGTGGTCGAGAAGGCGTTGGCCTCGGTGCCCATGCCCTTGCGGATCACGAAGCTGTCGCCCGCCGCGAGCTGCGCCTGGCCCTTGCGCGCGGCGATCTCGCCGGCATTGGCCACCTCCTTGCCCAGCAGCAGCACGTAGCCGCCGCCCTGCGTGACGGAGCCGGGCTCCTTGGTGGTCAGCCGTGCGCCGGCCTGCACCTCGACCTTGCCCTGGTCTTCCTTGCGCGTGGTGAAGCTCGGTGCGGTGTCGTTCGAGTAGATGCCGCGCGCCTTGAACTGGTCGTCGCCGATGTGGGCGGCCGCCGCCACGAGGTTGCGCGTGTCGGTCTGGCTGCTGCCGCTGAACACGATGCCGTTGCGGTTGGCGATGAGCACCGTGCCGTCGGCCTTGATCTGCCCCTGGATCTGCGACGGCCGCGCCTTCGGGTCGTTCACGCGGTTGAGCACGGCCCAGTCGGCCTGCTGCTTGAAATCGACCGTGGTGTTGCGCCCGACGTTGAAGGTCTCCCAGTTCAGGATGGCCTTGTCGCCGGTCTGCTCCACAGTGACGACGGTGCGGCCGTCGACCTGCTTCTGCGAATCGCGGTTCAGCGCGCGGGCGTTGAGCCAGCCGGCGCTGAGCGAATTCGTGTCGACCTTCAGGCCGCCGTCGGCCAGGCCGTCGGGCACCGAGGGGTCGTTCTGCGCCGCGGCGCGTGCGGCGGCCTGCGCGGCCTGCTGCGCGGCAATCGCCTGCGCCGCGAGGCCCAGGTTGCCGAGCGACTGGCGCAGCTGCTCGTTGGCCTTCTGCTGCTGCGCCAGCGGGTTCGTCAGCATCGAGGCCGGCGTGCCGTTGGGCAGGTAGCCCGTGACCACAGCGGTGCCCTGCGCCACGTTCTTCTGCGCCATCCATGCGGCGCTGAAGGCGCGCTGCGCCTGTGCATTGCCCGCCAGGCCCGCCATGGCCAGCGCGAGGGCGGCGGCGTGCGCGACCGGCGCGCGGCGGAATGTCTTGTTGCTCATGTCATACCCCAGAGAAAAACCGTTCTGGAGAAGAGACCGGGCTCACCGGATGCGACCGACACGCGCGCTGCAAAAGTTCAGGAGAATTTGCGAACGCGGACGCGGCACTGTTTTTTTCACAGCCGCGTCACACAGCGCGGCTAGCCCAGCAGCACGATGCCGGCGGGCAGCGACGTGAGCTTCGCGCCGTAGCTCACGGCGATCAGCGTCTCGACATGCGGCAGCTCGTCCAGCCGCAGCCGTGCCTGCACCTTGCGGCGGCCGAGTTCGGCGCGCGTGACGATGAGGCGCCCCGGCCGGTAGCGGTTGATCTCGTCGACCACGGCCGCCAGCGGCGTGTCGTCGAACACCAGCACGCGCTCGCGCCAGGCGGCCACTGCCGCGAGGTCGGGCGCGCGCGCCACCTCGGCCTCGCGCCGGCCGCCGTAGCGGATCTGCTGCGCCTGCCCGGCCACCAGCACGCGCTCACCGTCGCGCAGCTCGACCGAGCCCGCGAAGCAGGTCACGCACACCTCGCCGCCGGTGGCGCGCACATTGAAGCGGCTGGCCGACGCGGCCACGAGGCGCGCGCCGCCCACCGTCATGGTGAAGGGCGCGCGGCGCGCCGCGTCAAGCTGCACCTGCGCCTCGCCGCCGAGCATGTCGAGCACGGGCGGCTCGCCCTCGGCGCCGCGCGCGAGGTTGAGGCTGGTCTGCGTGTTCATCTCGACCACCGCCGCCGCGTCGGCCAGCACCACGCGGCGCTGCTCGCCGGTGCCGGTGCGGTAGTCGGCCGTCATGTCGGACAGCGCGGGCCACAGGCCGGCCGGCGGGCGCACCACCACGAAGGCGGCGGCACCGGCCGCGAGCGCGGCGCCGAGGAACTGGCGGCGGCCGAACATCGGCGGGCGCGACACGGCGATGGCCGTGCGCGGCGGCGTGTCCATGGCAGGCATGCGCTGTGCCACCGCTTCGGCGGCGGGCCGGGTCAGATCCCACAGCCGCGTCGCTTCGGCCATGGCCTGCGCGTGCTGCGGGCTGCGGGCGCACCAGCGGCGGAAATCCTGCGCGTCGCCGGTGGTGGCGCGGCCGGAGGTCAGGCGCACGAGCCAGTCGTGCGCCTGCGTTTCCAGCGCGGCGCGTTCGCGGTCGGTCGGGGTGGGGGCGGCCATCATGTCTTCTCAGACTGTTTTCCGGCGCCGGGACCGAACCTCTGGATCACATCGCGTCCCAAACGACCCGCGCAATGCACCAGCGCGGCCTTCACTTCGCGCTCGACGATGCGCACCGACACGCCGTAGCGCCGCGCCAGGTCGGCATGCGGCGTCTCGTCCACGCGCGAAGCGATGAAGATGTCGCGGCGGCGGCGCGGCAGCTCCTCGAGCGCGCGCTCCAGCGCCTGCACCTCGCTGCGCGCCTCCGAGACGCGGGCCGGGTCGTGGCTGTCGTCCGAAAAGTGCAGCAGCTCCTCGACCTCCACGAAGTCGAGCAGCCGCCCATGGGAGATGCGCCGGTCTTCCGCCACGTTCGACGCGATGCGCAGCAGGTAGGCCATGGGGCTTTGCACCGGGCCGGGGTCGCTCATGCGCTGCACGCGCAGCCAGGTCTCGTGCAGCACGTCGTCGGCCTGCTCTTCCGAGCCCAGGCGGCGGCGCAGGCGGTTGCGGAAGTCGATGTAGCGGCTGGTCAGCAGGCTGCGCAGAAAGCCGGGGGTGTCCTGTTCCACGGCGTGCTCAGGGAGAAACCGCTGCGTCGCAGACGTCGGGGCGGTCGCCGGTGCGCGGCAGCAGCAGCACCGTGAGCGGCTGGTCGGCCTCGCCTTCGGGCGGGCGCTCGAGCACCAGCGTGTTCATCGCGGCTTCGAGCGCGGCATCGCGCTGCGCCAGGCCGGTGGAACTGAGCAGCCGCGTGCGCCGCACATGGCCGCCGGGCCCGACCCACAGCTGCACGAGCGCGCGGTAGGTGCCGGGGCGCGCATGCGGCCAGCGGCACAGCGTGCGCTCCAGCGCCTGTTGCACCACGCGCGCGTCGCGCGGGGACATGGCGGGAACGGCGGGCGTGGCCGGCGCCGTCGCAACCACGGGCGGCGCTGCCTCGGCCTCGACCAGCGTGAAGGTGCGCGCATCGGTGTGGCGCGCAGCCAGCCGCGTGCCGGCGAGCAGGTGCTGCAGCGCCTCGCGCGGAGTGAACAGGCCGTGCAACGCGGCGGATTCGAGGCCGGCGGTGAGCTGCCCGTCGAAGAACACGGACTGCCCCGTCGCCTGCGCGTAGACCTGCACGGCGGTGGCCAGCGGCTGGGCCGGCAGGTCGAAAGCGATGCGCCCCGCCGCATCGGGCGAAGGCACAGGTTCGCCGGCATGCGACACGGCCGCGAGGGACAGAATTCCGAGGATCAGGGTCAAGACACACACCCACCGTGACCGAGCAACGCGAGACATGCCGGGTCCTGTGACGAAGGAGGAATCGCAGGCGCCGGGCCGGTGCCGCGTACTGCTTTGGTGCTCGGAATGCTAGTGACGCTTTGTGACAGCTTGAATGCATCGCAGGCGCCACCCGCAGTCCGAAGCGCCCCTGCCGCTGGCGACAATGCCCCCATGACGTTCGACCTCTTCGACGCCCCGCCGCGCGCCGCGCGCGAGCCGATCGGCCCGGCCGCCTTCGTGCTGCCGGGCTTTGCGCTGCCGCGCGCCGAGGCGCTGCTCGACGCCATCGACGATGTGGCGGCGCGCGCGCCGTTCCGCCACCTGGTCACGCCGGGCGGCTTCACCATGTCGGTCGCGCTCACCAACTGCGGCGCGCTCGGCTGGACCAGCGACCGGCGCGGCTACCGCTACAGCGCGGTCGACCCCGACAGCGGCGTGCCCTGGCCCGCGATGCCCGAGGCCTTTGCACTGCTCGCGCGCGACGCGGCGGCGCTGGCGGGCTTCGACGGCTTTGCGCCCGACGCCTGCCTGGTCAACCGCTACCAGCCGGGCAGCCGCCTCTCGCTGCACCAGGACCGCGACGAGCGCGACCACGGCGCGCCGATCGTATCGGTGTCGCTGGGCATGCCGGCGGTGTTCCAGTTCGGCGGGCTCGCGCGCGCCGACAAGACCACCCGCATTCCGCTGGTGCACGGCGACGTGGTGGTGTGGGGCGGCGTGGACCGGCTGCGCTTTCATGGCGTGCTGCCGCTCAAGGACGCACCGCATCCGCTGCAGGCACGGCTCGGCGCGCAGCGCATCAACCTCACCTTCCGCAAGGCGGGTTGATGCGCGCATGACGGGTTCGACCACCTCCTCCACCGAATCCCCCGGCCGCGCGATCCGCGCGCTCTACGCCGCGCTGTGGCACTTCGCCGCCGGTGCGCGTGCGCAGCTGCTGGCCGCCACTGCGCTGCTCGCGAGCTCCCAGCTGATCCGCCTCACGCTGCCCTACCTCGCGGGCCAGGCCATCAACGCGCTGCAACGCGGCGACCTGCCTGCGGCGGGCCGCTGGATCGCCACGCTCGCGGGGGTGTACGTCGGCGCCTGGGCGCTGCACGGGCCGGGCCGCATCCTGGAGCGCAACGTGGGCCTGAAGGTGCGCGAGACGCTGGCCGACCAGCTCTATGCGCGCATCGCCGCCGCGCCGCTCGCCTGGCACGACAGCCACCACTCGGGCGAGCTGCAGCACCGCGTGCACCAGGCCAGCCGCGCGCTCGCCGACTTCGCGCAGAACCAGTTCATCTGGCTCACCAACGCCGTGAACTTCGTCGGGCCGCTGGTGGCGCTGGCGCTGCTGTCGCGCACCAGCGGCGTGACGGCGCTCGCGGGCTATGTGCTGATCGGCGTGGTGATCGTGCGCATCGACCGCGCCCTGATGAAGCTCGCGCGCGCCGAGAACGACGCCGACCGGCGCTACGTGGCCGCGCTGCTCGACTTCCTGGGCAACGCCTCCACGGTGATCGGCCTGCGGCTGCAGGGCGCGTCGCGCCTGTTGCTGCGTCGGCGCATGGCGGCCGTGTCGCTGCCGCTGAAGCGCACCGTGGTGCTCAACGAGGGCAAGTGGTTCGCGGTCGACCTGATGGGGCTGGCGCTGACCTGGGGCCTGGTGGTGATCTATGTGTGGCAGGCGCGCGCGCCGGGCCAGGCCGTGATGCTGGGCGCGGTGTTCATGATCTACCAGTACGCGCAGCAGGCGGCGGGCGTGGTCACCTCGGTGGCGGCCAACTTCAGTTTCTTTGCGCGCATGCACACCGACTACAGCAGCGCCGAACCGATCTGGCACGCGCCGACGAGTGCCACGCTCGAGGCCCCGCCCGAGGAGGTGCCGGCGCACGAACGCATCGACATGCAGGCGCCTTGGACGCAGCTGCAGGTCGCGCAGCTGCAATGGCGCTATGCCCCGCGCGGCGCCGTCGCGGAAGACCCGGCCGCGCCCGCGCGCAGCGGCCTGCACGACGTGGCGCTCTCGCTGCGCCGGGGCCAGCGCGTGGCGCTGGTGGGCCCCAGCGGCGGCGGCAAGAGCACGCTGCTGCGCGTGCTGGCCGGCCTGTATGCACCGCACGGCGGCACGCTCTCGCTCGACGGCGAGCGGACCGACTGGGCCCGGCTGCGCCAGCTCGCCACGCTGATCCCGCAGGAGACCGAGCTGTTCGAGGCCAGCGTGCGCGAGAACCTGGCCTTCGGGCGTCCCTGCGACGACGAGCGCCTGCGCGCCGCGCTGCACACCAGCACCTTCGACGAGGTGCTGAAGGCCACGCACGGCGACCTCGACAGCGCGATCTCGGAACGCGGCTTCAACCTTTCGGGCGGCCAGCGCCAGCGGCTGTGCCTGGCGCGCGGCGTGCTCGCGGCCGAAGGCAGTTCGCTGCTGCTGCTCGACGAGCCGACCAGCGCGCTCGACGCCGCCACCGAGGCGCGCGTGCTGGGGCGCATCGCGGCGGCGTTTCCGCAGGCCTGCGTGATCGCCTCGGTACACCGGCTGAGCCTGCTCGAGCGCTTCGACACCGTGATCTTCATGGAGGCCGGCCATGTGCGCGACCACGGCCCGCGCGACGAGGTGATGGCGCGCCAGCCCATGCTTCGGGAGGCCGTGTCCGGTCACAGGCAGTAGGAACCCTCCTGCGCCAGAACGCGGCGTTCACACCCGCCGCGCTGGCATGCCTTCTGCAACAGTATCGGCATCCATTTGTTCACGCTTGGTCCTGTGCGGTCCCTTTTTGCGCCTCGGCTGCGTTCCAATCACATGGTTCTTCATTCCGCGAGCGTTTCCCGCCCCATGCGTTCTTCCCGCGCCACCCTTCCGCTCGCCCTGCTCGGTGCCCTGCTGGGCCTGTCCGCCTGCACCACCGGCACCACGGCCGAACAGCGCCAGGCCGCCGCCAGCAAGCCGCCGCCCACCGACTGCACGGCCTGGGTCGGCGCCGACCGCAACGCGCGGGTGGGCGGCTACCTGCTGCCGCAGGCCGGCACCGCGGTGAACGCCGGCGGCCCGCGCGTGTGCGTGCCCGTGCTCATGAGCGCCTACCCCGTGCCCACCAATTACGCGGGCGGCGACTACCACGTGGGCGCGTTCACCGACGACCAGCTCAAGGCGCGCTGGCGCACCTGCAAGGCCGAGCCGGCCTGCTTCGAGCGCGTGAACGCGCAGATGCAGCGCTGGCTGCCGCCCAACAAGGCGCGCGCCACGCGCGTGACGGGCGCGGTCGATCCGGCCGGGCGCATCGATGCCGACAGCCCGAACGTCGACCTGAAACAGATCCGCCGCCCCGCCTTCTTCGCGAAGGCGCCCTACCGCGAAGGCATTGCCGAGGCCGACGCGCGCACCCACATCGTCGAGTTCACCGTGCCGCGCGACACCTTCGAGCGGCTCGACCTGAAGCTCGCCGACCCGATCAAACTGCGCGGCTGGTACCTCGAAGGCGCGGGCGTGGACGACGGGCGCGGCCGCAAGGTGCGTGCCCTCGCCGTCATGGCGGCGGGCGGCGGCGGGCAGCTCACGGCCCTCCAGCATCCGGACGAGGTGGCCTACCGCATCGAGGGCGCCAGCGGCAAGGCCATGCCGGTGTCCTTCCCCAACGGCACCACCGAGGCCATGGGCCAGCGCTGGTGGCGCGAGAACCTGCACGCGCTGAACCAGGCCGGCTTCGACGTGCTGGCCTACGACCGGCGCGGCGAAGGCCTGTCGGGCGGCGTGAGCGACACCAACACGCTGGAGCAAGGCGAGGACGTGTTCCGCGTGCTCGCCCAACTCGAGCACGGCCAGGGCCTGCGGCTGCTCACGCCGGCGGGCCAATTGCTCGAAGGCAATGCCGCACGCGGCCGGTTGCTGGCGGGCCAGAAGGCCAGCGAGATTCCGCTGGTGCTGGGCGGCTACTCGCGCGGCTCGATGTCGACCGCCTGGGCCATGACGCGCAACTACGTGGCCGCCTGCAGCTTCGACATGCCCGTGCCCAACTGCACGCCGGCGCGCGGCTGGCGCAACATCCGCGGGGCCATCCTGCTGTCGTCGTTCGCCAGCGGCGCGGGCTACCTGCCCGACGCGCCCGACCTGGCCGACCGCAACTTGTTTTTGGGCGGCATGGCGGCGGAGCACCACATCCTGTTCTATCCGAACTCCGCCACGCTCGCGGGCATGGACCGCTGGCCCGCCGCCTTCTTCGGCAAGGGCCTGTGGGACCGCGCCGAATCGCTCGAAGGCACCGTGGCCGCCTACAACCGCATCCGCGGCGTGAAGGAGATCGTGCTGTCGCGCGGCCCGCACGCCATCGAGACCTGGCCCGAGTCCGAGCGGCGCTACCTGCGCGAGCGCATGGTGGCCTACGCCAAGGTGGTGATCGTCGGCGGGCGCACGGTGCCGGGTGCGCGGCCATGGAAAGACTTCAAGTCGCTGGTCGCCACCACGCCCGATGTGTGGGAGCCTTCGTCGCGGCCGGGCACCGGGCCCGGACGACAGCCCTGACATCAACGGTCGGCCGCCACAATGGCGGCCATGGACCTGCTCAAGACCCTCGGCCTCTTCATCGCGACCGCGCTCGCGGAAATCGTCGGCTGCTACCTGCCCTACCTGTGGCTCAAGCAAGGCCAGTCGGCCTGGCTGCTGCTGCCCGCGGCGCTGAGCCTGGCGCTCTTCGCGTGGCTGCTCTCGCTGCACCCGACCGCCGCGGGCCGCGTGTATGCGGCCTACGGCGGGGTCTACATCGGCGTGGCCATCCTGTGGCTCTGGGCCGTGGACAAGGTGACGCCCTCGGCCAGCGACTGGGTCGGCGTGGCCGTGTGCTTCGTCGGCATGGGCATCATCATGTTCGGGCCGCGCAGCGCGGCTTGAGGCGCGTGATCACGATGAGCCTGCGCGACTGGGCGCGCCGCATCAAGCGCGACGCCGTCACCCTCTGGTTCGCCTGCCGCGACCCCGCCACGCCATGGCTGCCGAAGGCGCTGTGCTGGTTCACCGTGGCCTATGCGCTGAGCCCCATCGACCTGATTCCCGACTTCATTCCCGTGCTCGGCTACCTCGACGACGTGCTGCTGCTGCCCGCGCTGATCTGGCTCGCGGTGCGCCTGCTGCCGCCCGAGGTCATCGTGCGCAGCCGCGTGCGGGCCGAGGAATGGATGGCGCGCACGGGCAGCAAGCCGACGAGCAAGGCCGGCATGGCGCTGGTCATCGGCATCTGGGTACTGGTTGCGGCCGGGCTGGCATGGTGGCTCTGGCCACGCTGACGACAATCCGCTGGAAGTTCATCCGCTTCACAAGGAGTCGAAATGTTCTCTCATGTCTTCTTCAGCGTCTCCGATTTCGACCGCGCGCTGGCCTTCTACGACGCGGTGATGGACGGCCTCGGCCTGGAGCGCCGCTTCTGCGAGCCGGCAAAGCCCTGGGCGGGCTGGCACAGCGCGGGGCGCGCACGGCCCTTCTTCGTGATCTGCCAACCCCACGACGGCCGGCCGCACGACGCGGGCAACGGCCAGATGGCGGCGTTCACCGCCGGCACGCGGGCGATGGTCGATGCGGTGCACCGCATCGCGCTCGCGCACGGCGGCAGCTGCGAAGGCCCGCCGGGGCTGCGCACGCACTACCACCCCGACTACTACGGCGCGTACTTCCGCGACCCGGACGGCAACAAGCTGTGCGTCGTGTGCCACGACGCGGCGGGCTGAGCTTCTAGCTCGCGCGGCTGCGCGAACTCTTGCGCGGGCTCTCGGTGCGCGCCACGCGCGCGGCCTCGGCGGCGGCGTTCACCTGCTCGATCCACAGCAGCGCATCGACGTGCGCCATGAAGCGCTGCAGGTACTGCGGCGACAGGTCGCGCATCAGCGTGAGCGCGCGCTGCACCAGGTGGTGCGTGTTGAGCGGGCCGGCGTTCTTCGGCACCTTGGCGAGCGACTGCGTCACGCGCTGGTCGGCGGCGAGCTTGGACCAGGTGCCGCGGAAATAGCTCAGCGTCTTGAGCTCGGGCGCGGTCGAGAGGCTGGGCACGGTGTCACCGTCGGTCGCCTCCGCGTCGGGCAGGGGCGGCAGCGGCGCGAGCTGGGCGATGTGGTTCATCAGCTCGGCGAGTGCGGTGTGCAGCGGCGCATCGGCCGGCGCTTCGGCCTCGGGTTCGACCTTCTCCAGATCGGCGCGGTAGGTCGCCATGAGGCTGGCCAGCCGCGCATCGAGCAGGCGCCGTGCCTCGCCCTCGTGCGCCGCCGCGCGCAGCGCCATCGCCTCGATGAAGCGGAAGCGCACCGGGTCGAAGCGGTCGTCGCCGCGTGCGCGCCAGGCGTCGAGCGCGGCCACCGCGTCGACCTGATCGTCCGGTGCGGCGTCGTTACTCACGGGGCTTCGCAGCGTCGGGTGCGTTCTTGGGCCGGGGCGTCGGCGCCATCTCCACGCGGCGGTTCTTCGCGCGGCCTTCGGCGTCGCTGTTCGAGGCCACGGCCTGCTCGGCACCGAAGGCGGCAGCGAACACCGACGACGAGGGCACGCCCTCTTCGATCAGCGCGCGCGTCACGGTGAGCGCGCGCTGGGCCGACAGCTCCCAGTTGTCGGCGAACAGGCGCGCGCCGTCGCGCATCTGCCGGTCGTCGGTGAAGCCGCTCACCATCAGGATCTCGTCGCGCGCCTTCAGGTAGGCGCCCAGCGGGCCAGCCAGGCTTTTCAGCAGTTGCCGGCCGCCGGGTTGCAGGTCGGCGGAGTTGAAAGCGAACAGCACGCTGCCGCTGATGCCGATGCGGCCGTTGTTGAGCGTCACGCGGCCCGCGGCGAGCGGACCGGCCAGCGCCTGCTCGAGCGCCTCGCGACGCTGCGATTCGGCGCGGCGCTGCTGCACCTCGGTTTCAAGGCGGCTCGCCAGGTCCAGCTGCATGCCGAGCACGCACACCAGGATCAGCACGAACGCGCCCAGCATGCCCGCCATCAGGTCGCCGAACACCGCCCACACGGGGACGGTCGGCTCCAGGCCGGCGTCGAGGTCGATCTCGTCGCGCACCATCTCAGGCCTCGCTGCCTGCGGTCTGGCGGCTGGCGAACTGCTGCAGGTCTTCGACGATCTGCTTTTGCGACATGATGCTCAGGTCGATCACCTCGCGCGCCTGCGCCACGTAGTAGGCCAGCTGCTCGTCGCTGCGCGCCAGCGACTTGCCCAGCGCACCTTCGATGCGCTGCAGGTGCGCCACCAGCTTGTCGTTCGATTCGCCGAAGCGCTGCACGGCAAAGCCGAAGGCCTCGCCCAGGCTCGCCACCTCGACCGCGCCGCCGGTGATCTGCGCGGCGATGCCGGCCATCTTCTCGGTCTCGCTCTCGACCTTCTCGGTGAAGCGGCTGCCCACGCGCTCCATCATGTCGGCCGAGGCCGTGACGAGCGCGTCGATGGCGCTGCGCTGCTCGGTCGAGGCATGGTTCACCGCGCCCAGCAAGGTCTCGAGCGTGCCGAGGATGCGGCTGCGCTCTTCGAGCATGTCGTTGTCGCGCGCCATGCCGTCGGACAGCTTCTGGCGCAGCTCGGCGATCACGTCGGCCGCGGCCTTCGGTGCTTCGGCCGCCACCTGCAGCAGCTGCGCGACTTCGGCCACGGTCTGCTTCGCGTTGGCCTCGGCCTGCGCCGACATGTCGCGCACGGTCTGCGCCAGCGTCTCGCTCATCTGCTGCTGCTGGCTCAGGCTGTGCGCGCCGGCCTGCTGCCATTCCTTCTGCAGCGAGGCGGCCATGGTCTCGAGCGACCCGCTCCAGGCCGCGAGGCGCTGCGCGTCGCGCGTGGCGAGCTCGGTCTGCAGGTTGGCGTGCGCCTCGCGCACGGTGTCGAGCAGCGAGGCGGCAGCGCGGGGCGCGTCCGACGCGGCCTGCAGCAGCTGCGCGACTTCGGCGACGGTCTGCTTCGCATGCGCCTCGGCCTGCGCCGACACGTCGCGCGCGGCCTGCGCCAGCGTGTCGCTCAGCTGCTGTTGCTGGCTCAGCGTGTGCGCGCCGGCCTGCTGCCATTCCTTCTGCAGCGACGCGGCCATGGCTTCGAGCGACTGGCTCCAGGCCGACAGGCGCTGCGCATCGCGCGCGGCCAGTTCGGTCTGCAGGCTGGTGTGGGCCTCGCCCACGGTGCGCAGCAGCGACACCGAATGCTGTTCGAAGGTGGCGGCAGCAGCGGCGAGTGCCTGATGCGAATCGCCCGAGAGTTTTTCGCTCACGCGCTGGTGCTGCGCGAGCGCGCTGCCCCAGGTGTCGGACACGCTGCCCACGGTGCTTTCGAGGCGGGCCGACACGCCCTCAACCAGCGCGGCCGAGCGCTGCTCGAAGGTCTCGGCAAAGCGTTCGAGCGTGCCGCGCAGGTCGCTCGACAGCGCCCCGCTCGCGCGCTCGTGTTCGGCCAGCGCGGCCTTCCAGGTGTCGGCCACGCCGGCGGTCGAGGCCTCGAAGCGGCCCGTGAGGCCCTCGAGCTGCCGTTCGACGGCCTGCGCCATGCCGCCTTGCAGCGAGGCCGCTTCGCGCGCGATGCCGAGCATGGCCGCCTCGACCACGGGTTGGATCGTCGCGCCGGCGATGCGGGCGGTGTCGGTGAGGCTGTCTTTCAGCGAGCGATCGACCGAGGCGGCCAGGCCGCTGTACGCGGCCTCGGCCTTCTGGTGGAAGCTGTCCTGGCTGGCGACGAGGCGCTCGTTCTGTGCCTGGCCCTGGCGCTCCAGCGCGGCCATCATGGTCTGCAGCTGGCCGACCAGCTCGGGCATGACCTTCGCCACCGGCTGGATGGTTTCACCGGCGATGCGGGCGCTGTCGGCCAGGCTGTCCTTCAGCGAGCGGTCGACCGAAGCGGCGAGCCCCGTGTAGGCGGCTTCGGCCTTCTGGTGGAAGCTGTCCTGGCTGGCCACGAGGCGGTCGTTCTGCGCCTGGGTCTGGCGCTCCATCGCGGCCATCATGGTTTGCAGCTGGCCGACCAGCTCGGGCATCACCTTCGCCACGGGCTGGATGGTTTCGCCGGCGATGCGGGCGCTGTCGGCCAGGCTGTCCTTGAGCGAGCGGTCGACCGAGGCGGCGAGCCCCGTGTAGGCGGCTTCGGTCTTCTGGTGGAAGGTGTCCTGGCTGGCGACGAGGCGTTCGTTGATCGACTGGCTCTGGCGGTCCATCGCGGCCACCATGGCCTGCAGCTGGTCGACCAGCGCGGGCATCGCGTGCGCCTGTTGCTGCATCAGCTTGAACGACTCTTCGCGGCGGTGCGCCAGCGAGTGGCCGCGCAGCGACGTGGCGATGAGCGTGTCGAGCGACTGCCCCGCCAGCAGGCGTTCGCGCCGGCACAGCGCCGAGGCCAGGCCCAGCATGGCCGATGCGGCCACGCCCGCCACCGAGGTGCCGAAGGCCAGGCCCAGGCCGCGCACGGGCGCCGACAGCGAGTTGCGGATGGCCTGCACGTCGGTCGCGCTTTCGAGCGCCAGCCCCGTGCCGTTGAGCGTGACCACCATGCCCAGGAACGTGCCCAGCATGCCCAGCAGCACCAGCAGACCCGCGAGGTACGGCGTGAGCGCCGGGCCCGGCAGGCCGACGCGCTCGCCTTCGATGCGCAGGCGCACCGCGTTGCGCAGCGAGGGATGCAGGCCGGCGAGCCAGTCGCCGAGGCTCGTCGGCGGCGCCGACAGGTCGTTTACCGCATGCGAGAGCGTGCCGGTGGCCTGGTGGAAGCGGTGCAGCTCCAGCGCGCCCATCAGGTAGAACGCGCCGATCAGCGCCGTGATCACCAGGGCCAGCGGGTTGTGGCCGACATAGCTGGCGCCGACCCAGCACACGACGGCCAGGCCCACGAGGAAGACGGCGTAATGGAAAAATCTGTTCATGGAAGCTTGTTGTCTCTTGTAGGGCGGCACGCTAGCGGTCGCGAAGGGCCTCGAGCAGGCCTTCGACCGGTTGCATGCGAATGTCCAGCTCGGCCCGCAGCACGCTTTGCATGTCGCGGCCGAACACGTCCAGCCAGCCGGCGGCGGCGGTCGCTGGCGGCTGGGGGTTGTCGGGGTTGGCGTCCTGCGCGGCCTGATGGGCCTCACGCAGACGCTTGAAGTGTTTCTCCAGCAGCGTGGGCACGGTCGCCAGCAGGCTGCGTTCGCGGGCGCCCACCACCTGTTCCAGGATGGCGTCCACGGCGGCCAGCCGGGCCAGCTCGGGCGAGCGGGTGGCGAGCCGGGCCCGCAGGCGCGCGCGCAGCGGTTCGATGGCCGTTTCCATGGCCTGCTGCCGCGCGAAGTAGCGGCGGCGGTACGGCGGAAAGTCGTCGTTCGCGCCGGGCAGCACGGAGGCCACACCGCCGTCTGCATTGCCCTTGGCCAGCGCGGCCTTCAGGCGCGCGCACTCCTGCGCCTCCTCGGCGCCCTCGGACGCCCGGGCGCCGGACACGGCGACGCCCAGATCGGAATCCAAAGCTGCAGACAAGGAGATGGCGTCGGTCCAACTGAACCACTGACTCAAACGATCCGCGAGGGCTTGCCTGGATTCGGGAACGTCGATGTCGCTCAATTGAGCGAGCAAGCGAGTGAGCGCCGAGCCGGTGAAGCCTGTGCGCCGTGACACTTGCACCATACCGCGAGAGAGGGAGAAAACCGGGCAGTTTACACCGGTCAACTGGCGGCTTTCCCTCTGTGAACTGGTGCACACGAAGCGCGGGAGAAGTGAAACGGGGTGTGACAGGAGCCGAGGAAATCCGGGCCTTCCCGCCACGTTCCTTCTGCCCTTTTTTGGGCGGGCTATGAGCGATTGGAGCTGGCCGCGGTCGGGCTCGACGGGGGCCTTGCGATCGAAGGTGATGTCGATCCATCCGCCGGATGACGCGAGGCATACCCCGTCATCTGCTCGAGTTGCTTTTGTCGTTCGGCAATCGCCAGCTCCCGCGCCCGGGGTCCGTATCGGCCAACCGAAAAAGCCTTGCTGACCGATTTCTCCGGGCTGACTCTGGTCATCGCGATCCACATAGGATTCTTCCCGCCCGGCTCCTCCCGAAAATACACCCCCGCCACACCACTCTTGTTGTCACGCCGCACCCGCTGAGCGATCTCGCGCTTCAAGACCGGCAAGTGTTCGCGCACGAATTGGTCCCGATGGGCTTGGGCATGCGCCAATGCGCCCTCGCGACCGCCGTGGGTGTTGAAGTAGAACGCCTTGACCATGCGGACCTTGTTGCGGCGAATATCGACACTCCAATAGTCGTCGTAGCCGTAGATGCCATACATCGGATTGGGGTTGGGGGTGCCTCGTGGCATGGATGCTCCGAAAGATCGCGCCGCTTGTCGACCTCAATTGATTTGCGCGTTGCGCATCTCCAAGTGCTCGAAGTAGCTACCGGTGAAGTCCACATGCTCTCCGCGCAGGCCATCGGCCTGAACCGTGGTGCCCGTGCATCCAAGCACGGCGACATCAGACCAGTGACCTCCATCGAAATTCAAGCCGTTCCACTGACAGTTGTTGAACTGACAAGCGCTGAGCCGACTTTGCTGGAACCGCGACTGGGAGAAAGTGCAGTTGGAGAACGCGCACCCGGAGATGGAAATGCCCTCGAAGTCGCACGCGGTGAAGGTGCAGCCTGTGAACTGGCATCCAGTCCAACCGGCCTGCTTGAACGTGCATGCAGCAAAGCTGGTGCCGGTGAAGACAGTGGTGGCGAACTGGGCGAGGTTCAGGTCCAAGCCAGCGTAGGCATAGCTGTCGGCCATGCCGGCAAGACCTGCGGGGGCACCACCGGCGCCTTTGCGCCAGAGATTGTGGTTTTGGATGATCAGTTGGGAGGGCATGATTTTTGGCTCATGGATGGCAGCACAGAAATTAAAAATTCAAATCACAGCCTCATCAAGATGAGATTTGAAATTTCTTCGATTTCCCTGCTGGAAAATGAATCGATCGGATCGATCTTTGCACCATAGAAAAGGTCAACCTTTATATTGATGCGCCTCCCCAAGAATCGGCAACGCAGCACATCCGCCTCCGCAATAGAAATCGCCTCCTCAAGAAGAAGGCCATCATCCTTCAACTGCTCAACTACCCTTTTAGCCTCCTCGATCGTAAGCGCATGAAATCTCGTCATTAAAGGCGTCCTGGCTTGCATGGAAATTCGCTACGAGCGTGAAATTTCAGCCAATATCTTGATAAATACTCCAGCTCGAGATGTCAAAATCCGAATCATCTTCGAAGCTCTCTGAGATTATCTCGATTGAATTTCCAGAAGGATCCAAAATCCTGGCAAAATAAAATCCAGGAGTACGTGCAAGCATGTCAAACTCGACCCCTTTCTCCTTCAAATCCCGACAAACACTGGGAAAATTTTTCTCAATAAAAAACTCGTAGAGCGAATTTTTTTCTTTTCCATTGCTCCCTTCAGCCAAATTTGAGTACTTGAAGCAAATCGCCAAACTCAAATGACTCGGCACTCGAAAAAAATTCAACTCCGAATCTCGTTCATATCTCAGAATTCCTTCGTAGAAGGCCTCCATTTGTTCGAGCGTTCCTTTTTTTCGGAGCATCGGAAGATGAATAGTGAATCGCTTCATCATCTTTCACATCTTCCCTTGCTCTGAAGCCACAGCTTGCTTTCGAGGCGTCCCTGGAAATTTCTCGCCATGAGTAGTTTAAATTTCTTTCCCACAACTGATGCCAATACATCAGTGCGCTTGGGATTTCAATAAAAATCGGAATTCGAGAACAAGATATTGTTTCCAGCAGGATCCTTCAAATAAATCCACTCCCCGTATGGCTGAGAAACATGTTTGATAACAAGATCATTGAAGCTCTTGAAAATCAAATTTTGCCAATCAAAAAAATCCTCATCCCAAGAAGAAATCAAGCCGAACGCCACCACAGGAAGATCCGTGCTATCGACCTCTTTGTAGGCAAGCAACAGAGGGTTATTGTCGCGAAAATTAAGTACCAGAGACGGTGCGGCACTGTGAGTCATTCTTGCGATTCGGATTCCAGACCCGTCAACGTCGTCATCTACAAGGATAAATCCGAATTTTTTATAGAACTCCACACTGCCCGGGATATCGCTTGCATGAAGATGGACAAGTATTTTCATCATTTAAAACCTTTCAGCACCCCTTCGACATAAGAAGAAGAAACCTTCATCTTATTAGCATAAGACTCTGACATTTCTCGCTCCAACTGATAATAACGAGAAATCGGTTTTCCATCGGCCACAGCCTGCGGGTCTCTGCCAATGTCAACTATCTTGCATCCATTGCGCTTTGCCATTTCAATGAATTTTCTGTTCTCCTCGAGCGACAAGGCCCATTGAGCTTCGTTCTTAGGCCCTCCTGCGAATGTCGCCTCTTTCGCCCATGAAAATCCCGGGTAATTATTGATCGTGTAGATCGAATACCCTTGACTTGCCGCCAATGGTTGACTGAGGCGCGCATACGCATTCACTCTTCTTTGATTTTCCCCAATTACTATCGCGCACTTCTTCAATCCGAGCGGATCAATCCATTGCGTGGAATTGGGAGCAAGCTGATAGGGATTCATGCCCCCCATCAGGCGAATTGGGTCTTTACTTGCAAATCGCCCACTTTGTGGATCGTAGTAGCGGTGCCGGTTGTAGTGCAGTCCGGTCTCTTCGTCCGCGTACTGCCCTTGGAATCGGATCGGATTCGTGATCCCCGCGACCCCGGCCGCCTTGCTGATCGCCTGCTTCGCCTCGCCCCAAGCCTTGTAGTTCGCGCTCCAGCAGACCAGGCCTTCCGAGTCGGTCAATTCCTGTGGCGTGCCCAGGTGGTCGCACTGGTAGAAAGCGATCTCATCAGGCCTGAACGGCTCGGCGCTGGCTTGCTGCAGTCCCTGTCCGTTCCACAACGGGTCCTGCTCGATGTCGTAGGCCCCGCCGTTGGCCTGCATCAGCGCCTTCACGTCGGTGGTGGGGCTCAGTTGAAGGGGGAGCTGCCTTCGCACCTGCACCAGCGGCACGAAGCTGTCCTTCTCGTGGACGTAGTGCACGGTGTGCGCCTGCTCTCGGGCCCTGGGGTCCAGCGGCGTTGCGCTTTCGTAGGCGAGGTTGTCGCCGTCCCAACCGAAGAGGGTCTCTCTCGATCCGCTTGTCTTGGCAATACGCCGGCCCATCGGGTCGTAGCGGAAGGTCGTGGTGCCCTCCTCGCTCTTTGCGCTGACCATGCGGTTGAAGCCGTCCCAGCTGAAGAGGGTCTTCTGCCCGTTCTTCGTGCGCTCGATGAGGTTGCCGTGCTCGTCGTATTTGTAGCTCGTGCCAGCGTACTCCTTGAGCAGGTTGTCCAACAACTTGCCGGGGGCCACGCGCTGTTCGCGCGCGAGCGCTGACGTGCCGAGGTCCTTCTGCACCGGGTCGGCGATATTGCCTGCAGGGTCAAAGGCGAACACTTCCTTGCCCAGTTGACCCTGGGCTTCGAGCAATCTCCCGACCGGGTCGTAGCGGTAGTCCAGGCGCCCGCGCCGGCTGTCGCCGATGCCGGTGAGCTGGCCGGCTTTGTCGTAACGGTAGCTGCGGCGGATGCCGACCGCGGCGGTGCTTGTCGTGCCGGGAGTCGGCTTCGTGTGCGTGATCTGCTGCTCGAGCAACCGTCCGGCGGGGTCGTAGGCTTGCGTCTGGGCCAGGCCGTTGTGCTGCTGGCGGCCGACTTCACGGTGGAGGTCGTCGCGCTCCAGGCTCAGGATGTCCTGGCCGTCGAGCAGCAGGCCGTGCACATGGCCGCTGCCGTAGGTGAGCCACTCCTGGGTGTGGCCGTCGGGGCGGGTGCTGCCGACTCTCTGGTTGAGTTCGTTGTAGCGGTGCTGCCAGATGGCGGTGTGCCCCCTGGCGAGATCGGCGTGGTGCTCACGGGTGAGGTTGCCGGCGGGGTCGTAGAACCACTGGAGCTTGGCATCCTGGTTCCGGGCTTCGACGAGGCGGCCGTTGCCGTCGTAGGCGAAGGTTTCGGCTTGGGCTGCGGCCTCGCGTTCGACAAGTCGACCCAAGGGGTCGAAGGCGAGTCGGGTGACCTGCCCTGCTTCTGCCACTTCGGTGAGCACGCCGCTGGTTGCTTCGTAGCGGTACTGGGTCACCTTGCCGTCGAAGCCGGTTTCTTCGAGCAGGCGACCGACGGGGTCGTACTTGAAGCGGTAGTGGCTGCGGTTCTCGTTGTCGAGCTGAGTGAGGCGCCCCAGTTTGTCCCATTGGTAGCTCAGCGTGTGGCCTGCAGCATCAGTGCGCCCAGCGATGAGTCCCGCATCGGCGTAGCGGTAACGGGTGCTGCGCGCCAAGGCGTCGGTGTGCATCAGCAGGCGGCCTTCGGCGTCGTGGGCCAGGCGCTCGCTGGTCTGATCGGGGTGGGTCACTTCTTCGAGCTGACCCGGGTGATTGGCACCCGTCTGGGCTGCCGTCAGCGTTTGCTCGTCGAGCGTGGTGTAGCGGTACCTGGTGACCTGGCCGGCGGCGTCGGTGCTTTGGGCGAGGCGGCCTTGAGGGTCGTAGGTCCAGGTGGTCGTCTTGCCCGAGCAGTCGGTGTAGCTGGCGAGTTCGCCGGTCGGGGTGTAGGCGAGCTTCTTGACACCGCCCTTGGCGTCAGTGATCTGCACCGGCCGTCCGGCCTTGTCGTAGGCGTATTGGGTCTTGTGGCCGAGCGGGTCGGTTTCCTCGGTGAGGTGACCCTGCGGGTTGTAGTCGCGCCGCCAGGCGCCGCCTTCGGCATCGCGCACGCCGGTCAGGCGGCTCAGCTTGTCGTACTCGAAGTGGACCTGGCTGCCATCGGCCTGCGTGTGGGTTTGCAGGTTGCCGGCGTCGTCGTAGACGTAGTCGTCGGTCGCGCCGTCCGCGTGCACATGGCGGGTGATGTTCTTGGCGTCGTCGCGGAAGAACCATTCCTCGCTCTCGTCCGGGTGGATGACGCGGTAGGTGTAGCCAAGGATGTCGTAGTAGATCCACGTTTCCTGGCCCAGCGCATCGGTCACATAGGTCAGGCGGATGTTCTCATCCCACTCCAGACGGGTGTCGAAGCTGCCGTCGTCCGCCCATTCACGAATCGCCTTGGCCTGCGCCCCCGTGCCGTCGTAGGCCAGGTTCATGCCGCGGCCCGTGCGGTCGGTGTAGCGGGTGATGAGGTGCTGGCTGTACTGGTAGGCCCAGGCGGCGCCGTTCTCGTCCTGCGCCGCGACCAGATCGCCCGCTTCGTCGTGCGTGTACGCGGCGAGTTGACGAACGACCTGCCCGTCTTTCAGCTCCCAGACGGATTCGATGCGCCCCGAGATCGCATGCGGCCGGATGCCGACGTGTGCAAGCGTGACATCACCCTGCTTGCTGACGACATCGCTCAGCACCTGCTCGCCGGAAGGCAATGCATGGTCGTAGCGCAGGCCGATCGCGGCACCGTTCTTGGCATGTTGAGCCACCAGGCGGAAGTGCTGCTTGCCTTGGGTGGCGGCCTTGCTGCCGACCGTGTCGACGAGTTCGTAACTCTCGCGCCAGTCGGCCGGTTCGCCGGCGGGCAACGGCTTGCCGAAGTCGAGCACCAGCAGCGTGTCGCTCAAACGCGTGGCACTGAATTCCTCGATGGTGTTGCGATGGCTTTGGCCCACGGCCAGCCAGGGGATGTCGTGGCTGCGACCGTCGGCGGCACGGTAGACCAGTGCGCGTCGCCCTCTGGACTCGACGACGTCGATGCGGGTCGTGTACGGGATCAACCAGCGCGCGCCGAAACTGCCCTGGCCATAGGCTTCGAGGTCGCTGCTGTAGGTGCGATTCCATTCGATGGGCAGCGTGGCCGACAACACGAAATCCGTGTGGGTGAAGCTCTCGCTTCCTGTGGCGAAGCTGATGGACTTGCGGGTCTTGGCCTTGGCTGCGCCCTGCTTGCAGCAGTTGCCACTTCCCGTGGCGCCAGCCTGGGTGTTCACGGCGCCGAGTTCGTGACCCGGCTTGGTGGCCTGCGCCTGGGCGCCCTTGGTGGGCGGCACGACAGCGGCACGCTTGGCCTTGAATTTCTTGACGGCGGCAAACAGGCGCTTGAGCAGCCACATGATCGAGCGCTCGGTCTCGGCGCTGGCCAGAGCCATCAACTTGGCTCGCAGCGCCCCCTTGAAGTCGGTCAAGCTGCTGATGACGATGTTGACCACCGCTTTGGCCTTGTCCGGCAGGCGTGCGGCCGCCAGCTTGACGGCATAGTTGGCCGCCTGTTTGGCATACCGGTCCGCGGCGGCGAGCATGCGGTTCCACATGCTCTCCCTCTTGGGGTTATAGGTGCTCCTCTCCGGCTTGGGGCCCGCGATCTTGAACAGGTCTTCGCCACCGGTGCAGCGACGCAGCACGCTGATGAGGTCGTCGACGACGCCATCGGCCTTGTCCGCGCAATTGTTCAGGATGCCCGAGAGCTTGCTCATCGCGCCGTCGACAAACTTCTCGATCTCGCCGGCGATCTTGTCGTTGAGGTGCATCACCAGCACGGAGATCAACGCGTCGCCGATGTTGGAGGCGCTGTGCTTGAGTTGCTGTTTGACGAGATGCAGTGCCGGGCGCAGGCTCATGCGGGCAGCCGCCATGCTCGGCGGTGCGGGAATGATGCCGATCAGGTTAATGCCCAGGTTGACCCACGCAAGAAAATCAACAGCCTCTTTCTTGATGAATCGTCCGCTGATCAGGACGATGTCCATGATCACGTCGATCAACGCCATGATGTTGCCGATGACAGGCAAGCTGCCGGCCACGGTGCTCAAGCGTTCCAGCGTGACGTAGTCGTTGCTGATATCGCGCAACCACTTGTCGAAACGCGCCGCGCCGGCACCGATGTCCTGCGGAGCGATGGCGTTGAGCGGCGCGACTGCGGTCTGCTTTTCGCGCGGCTTGGTTTCCTGCGGTCCCTGCGTTGCCATTTTTTGTACTTCCTCGATCTGATTTGTTCTCTTCAGGCCCTCGCAGCCGGCGGGCCTGTGTCGCCGTCAACCTGCGAAGCCGGGCGTTCTGCCGGCCATGGCTGTCGCAGGGTTCGCGCCGCCCAAGGACGGCAGGCTGGGCAATGCGCCAGGCAGCTTGGGAACGACCGACGCCACCGCACCACTCACGCTGCTCTGCGCCGCGGCAGCTGCACCCGCCAGCCCGCCATTCATGCCACCGGCCACCACACTGCCGGCCACGCCTGCTGCAGGCGCACCCATCGGGCCGAGCGCGCCGCCAACGGCCTTGCCAATAGCCTGGGTCGCTGCGCCAGAGGCCAACTGCCCCACTTGTCCCAGCAATGCCTGCGCGCCGCCTTGCTGCACGGCCTGGACGGCCGCAACGGCTTGTTGCGCCGTTCCGGCCACCTGGCCGATCTGCCCCAACGCGCCCTTGGCCCCGCCCAGAACGCCCTTGGCCGACAGCAGGTTCGCTGCAGGCAAGGCCCCTGCATCGCCTGCAGGGCTCGTCGTCGATTTCTCGTCCAGCGGCTTGGGTGGCCATTCGTGCGGTGGCCCGAAGTAACTGCCCTCGTCCCAGGGATCGCGCGGGTCCGGACCAAAAGTGATCTTGGCGCCACCGATCGGCAAGCCCGACACCGTTGCGAAACCTTTGGCATCGAGGTTGCCGTTGTGGGTGCCGCCTTCCGAATCCACCACGGTGTACTCGCCCTGTTTCACGGCCTGTCGCGGCGTGCCATCGCTCTTGATGTAGTGGTTGTGCAGATCCAGTTGCCCTTTCGGCAGCTGGGTCGGCTCCGGCAGCTTGGGCGACCCTTTGCTGTTGGGGCCGACCAGGCTATGCACGGCCGCATGCTCGCGCCAGATGCCATTGGTGCCGCTCTCGATGCCGCTCGCGTTCCAGCGCGTGTAGCTGGTGCCGCCATTGACTAGGACCTCTTCCTTGGCAGTGATAGTGATGCGATTGGCCTCCATCTTGATGTCGAGCTTGGCGATGACATTGATGCAACTCTTGAGGGCAGTGATGTCGATGTCCGCCGCTGCCGCCACCAGGCGAATGCCTTTCTCGAAGGCTGCGATGCGCACCGCGTCCTTGGCACTGACCAGCAAGCTCTTGCCCGCCGCAATGCTGGTGTGCGCCCCACTGGTGATCGCGTGGTGCTCGGTACTCACCAGGTGCATCGAACCACCCGTGGTGGCCTCGATCCCCACAGGGCTGGCCAGCACCACATGCGGCTCGTTGAGTTCGGGGAACTCGCCCTCGGCCTTGTTGCCGCTGCCCGAGCCCTTGATCGCATCGTTCTGCGCCTTCAGGCTTTGGGTCACCTCGTCCTGGTCCCCGGCCTCGTGTGCCTTGGCCTGTTGCGCCGCTTCGCTCAAGCCCTCGTGCAGCTCCCGTCCCTGGGTCAGGCGCTGCACCGTCTCGCCCATGTCGGTGATGTGAGCCTGCGCGTTGGCACGCGCCTCGGTGCTGATCAGGAGCCCGTCCTGGGCCCGGATCGCACCGTGACCGTCCGTGCGCAGCTCGAAGCCCTGGCCCCGGGCATCCTTGCGTCCGGCGTTGTCTTCGACGCGCGTGATGTGCCCCAGGCTCAGGGAACTGCTGTCGTGGTCGCTCTTGAGCTGTGCCTGGATCTTGCCTTCGGTGTCGTCCAGCAGCAGGTGGTTGCTCTTGCCGCCGGCCTCGTTGCCGCTGGCGCCTGCGAGTTCACGGCTTCTGAGACCCATGAGGGCCTTTTGCTCGGGCAGCTTCCACGGCGGCATGCGCTGCGCGTTGTAGACCACACCCATGACGATCGGGTGGTCGGGGTTGCCGTCCAGGCATTGCACGATGACTTCCGAGCCGACGCGGGGCGTGGAGACCGCCCCGGTCTCGCCGCCGGCCCACGGGCTCATCACACGCACCCAGGCGGAGCTGCGTTCGTCGCTCTGGCCTTCGCGGTCCCAGTGAAATTGCACCCGGATACGGCCGTACTCGTCGGTGTGGATGCTGCCTTCGGCGGACGGCCCCACCACGGTCGCCGTCTGTGGCGCCATGACGCGCTGCTCCACGCTGTGAAAGCCGCGACCGGGGCGCCAGGGAACGAAGCGGCGGCTGCAGCTGAAGCGGTTGCTGTATTGGGCAAGCTCGCCTGCGCCTTGCAGGTAGTTGTTGCTCGCGCTGTGCTCGATCTCCAGGATCAGGAATTCGCTCTCGGGGCCTGCACCCTGGGTGCGCCCGAAGTGATCGGTGAGGCGAAAGTAGCGCCCGGGCAGTACTTGCCGGTTGTTGCCGCGCGCATCGAAGTGCTTCGCAACTGCTTCGATCTCTTCGACGCGCCGCTTGGCAAGCGCATCGCCTTCGCGGCTGGTCTTGAAGTGCCGGTGGCCGCCGTATTCGTGCACTTCCAGCTGAGGGACGTCGCCTTGCTGGTTGCCGCTGGGGGTATCGGCGTGCTGGGCTCGCGGGTTCTTGAAGTCGAAGGCGCTGACGGCCGTGTGCCCGGACACGAGGGTGCGTGCAGCACTCCACTGGTGGATGGCATCTTCTTCCTGTGCGCCACCTTCGCGCTGGAAGCGGATGTCGGGCGTCGGCCCGTCCACGGCTTCGGCCAGTGTGGTGTCGTCGGCGAGAACGAGGGTGTGGCCTTGGGCCGTATGTTCGTACCAGTAGCTGTAGCCGGCGGCTTCCCAGCGCCGGTGCAGGTAGTTGTGGTCGCTCTCGCCTTGGGCACCTCCGCCTTGGGCGGCCATGGTGATGGGGAGGTCTTCGCTGCGGACTTGCCACTTCCATTGCGGCAGGGTGTCGTAGTCGTTGAAGATGGCCTGGGTCTGCTCTTGCAGGTTCTGGCGGTGAAACAGGCGGTTGTTCGAACGCAGGCGCAGGTATCTCAACCAGGGGCCGAGTCGGGCTTCATAGAAGGCCAGGTTGCCGTCGGTCTTGACGAGACGGAAGGCAAAGACGATGCCGGTGAAGTGGCGCAGGCTGCCATCCGCACGCACGAGATCGATGCACAGCATCTTGCCCTGCAGGTCTTTGAGCGCCAGGTCGGCATTGCTCGAGAGCAGCTCAGCCGTGTATTCGAAGTCGCGCGACACGCCTTCACTGGCTTCCAGCCGGTTGATGACCAGCCGCGCACCCGCAGGTTCGCCGCCCTGGGGGAACGACAGGCGCAACAGCCGGTCGTGCTGGCGGTCGAGAAGCGCCCCTCTGCTTTGGATACCTTCGGCCATTTGGCTCTACTCCCTTACAAGAAAACTGGTTGAAGACCGCCGCCATCGGGTGGTGGCCTGCTGGTATCTGCCATGCTCGTCACAACGCCTCAGATCGCACAGGTCGTGATGAGGGCCTTTCGTTCCTTCGCAGGTCTCATGCTTGCGATGCGCCCCGCGACCTTCTGGCATTCGGCAAGATTTGGCTTGTCTGGTGTGGCATCGTTTTGATCTATGGTTTTCACAGCACGCAGGTAATCACTTGCTGTCTCCTGCCATTTTTCTTTGGGCCAGCCAGCAATGGCACTGAACACCGCTCTCTCACCCCTTGCCCAAATCGGATCCCCTCTTGTTTTTGGCGCGACCGCAGCGACGAGATCTATGGCGCGCATTCCTCCCACGCACCACCCGAACCGTCCTTTCGCCCGCTCCAGGATGGCCTGGGCAATATCCATCCGGCGCTGGCTCAGGGCATAGACAAAAAGATGTTGCAGCGCCTCCTCTCCAACCCGAAAGGGAGGGGCCCGATGCTTGGCGAGCACGTCAAGCATTTCCGTCCGCAGGGGCTTCTGAACCTCCTCCTCGGCGCCGACGGCTCGCAACTGATCGACTCGGCGCAGGTCGATCGGCGGCATCAGCCATGGCGTGAGATCGTCCCGTTGCGCGAGCCGCACCACGCAGTGGGGCTGCTCCAGGTCAGGTGAATCGCCCCCCCAGGATGGGCGCTCGCTCGCAGACGCCTGCGCTTCGATCTGGGTCAGGTAGTGGTTCATCACGCGCCATGCGTTGGCAGTGAACGCTTCGCCGAGCAAGCCGGTGTAAGCCAGGTCGCCAGGACCTTCCTCCACTCGGCACTGGGTTGAATGGAACCGCCCCTGAAGGTGTGACGGTATGGTGCTGTACAGGGACAAGCAAGCTTGCCCGGCATCAGACAGTGCGCCGAGGTCGTCAGCATCGATTGCTTTGCGGATCTTCGACGTCTGCAGCTCAAAGGCAGCCTCCCACGGTGCGATTTCCACTGCATCTTGCATGAGTCTTTCTGCAGCGAACTGCTCTGATGCCCGCTTGTTGCCAATCCCCCAGGCCTGAAACAAGGCGATGGCCGCAACGAATGCGACAGCCGCCCACCTGACCTTGACGTTGAGAGCCGCAACGACGCCGAGGCAGATGCCATACGCGATGGCAGCCATGCCGGCCCACAGCAGCCCATCGTACGTGTCGGGAATTTGCACACCGCGCACCCCGCCGATGGCACCGAGCCCGTAGTAGAGGCGGTACCCGATCCAGAGCCCGCAGAGCACTGGGCCGACAACAATCAGTGCGACTGCGATCAGTGCGAGCGTGCCCCGCCGACACACCCCAGATCGGACACCGTTCTTCTTGCATTCGTTCTCACCGCGCTGATCGGACATTCGCAGCCTTCTCGCGCCTCAACGTGGCAGCTTGATGTTGGAGCCTTCCAGCTTCAAGCTGCGGCCTAACCTCTTTAGGTCGGTCATCCCGCTTTGCTTGAACTCCTTGATCTGAGCTCCGCTCATATTCACGGACTTTGTGAAACTCACATCGTCCAGTTCCAACACCTCCGCGCGAGTGTTCGTGAAATCAGCGTCCCCAATCTCCACCTTCCTGAGTACAAGAGTTTTAGTATTGAGATGCTGAGATTGCAGTTGGGGAATCTTGCTATCGCGAATCAAAATAGATTGACTGATGTTCGAGGTGCGGGTCGGATCCTTAAGAGAAAATCCGCCTGCGATCGTGACCCCGTCGGTGCCGTTACCTCCTCGTATCGAGCCTACGCCGAAGATCGTTCCCTCAATCGCGATGGTCCTGATCCCACCTGCAAAGGCCTCGAACACATCCATACCGTTGCCTGTGATCTTGCTGTCTCGCACAGTAAGACTTTTGGCTTTCTTGACGTAGCCAAGGATCACGCCGGCAGTCACTCGCTCCATCAGGATGTCGCCGTTGACCGTCGCGCTTGTCATGTTGAAAGTGCCTTCGATGAGAGTGTCGCGGATGGTGAGGGATTGGAAGTCTGCGGGCACCATGCTGAAGTCGCCACGCAGCTTGCAGCCTTCAATCAACACGTCAGCGAAGACTCCGCCCGACTCCTTGCTTCGGGGGGTGCACTTCA